>NZ_AP026972.1:0-1200000 GCF_027924105.1 Polynucleobacter sp. KF022 | reverse complement strand
TCGTTCAAGATTGGCTCAGCGCGGAATTTATCGCGACGATGAATCACAGTTACTTTTTTGGCAATACCTGTGAGATAGAGCGCTTCTTCAACAGCAGTGTTACCACCACCCACTACGCAAACATCTTGATTGCGGTAGAAGAAACCATCACAAGTTGCGCAACCAGAAACACCGCGACCCATGAATGCTTCTTCACTTGGTAGGCCGATGTATTGAGCAGAAGCGCCTGTGCAAATGATTAAGGCATCGCAGGTGTAAGTTCCAGAATCGCCAACCAGGCGAATCGGTTTCTCTTTAAGGGCTGCTGTATGGATGTGATCAAAAATGATTTCAGTATTAAAGCGCTCAGCATGCTTTAAAAAGCGATCCATGAGCTCCGGGCCTTGAACGCCATCGGCATCCGCAGGCCAGTTTTCCACGTCGGTTGTGGTCATTAATTGACCGCCTTGAGCCAGCCCAGTAATGAGGGTGGGGTTCAAATTGGCTCGGGCTGCGTAGACAGCGGCTGTGTAGCCAGCAGGGCCTGATCCAAGGATGAGAACTTTAGAGTGTTTTGGGGTATTTGTAGTCATATTCAAATTATAGATTTGCTTGATTACAATCGGTAGAACATGGCAAGAACCGCATATCCGAAGTCCAAGACTCCATTGAGTCCCGAGCCCCCTAATACTGGCGGGCAGGGCAGGATGCCCCGCCTTTTATTGGAGGCCCGCTGGTTCATCTCCCTAGGCCTTTGCTTGGGCTTATTTGCCATTTTGCTGACCTATTCCAAGGCTGACCCAGCCTGGTCCCACGCCAGTTTCGAGGATCCTAAGAACCTAGGCGGTCGTTTTGGGGCTTATTTAGCCGATTTAATGCTCTATGTCTTTGGTATTTCTGCCTTTTGGTGGGTGGCTTTATTTGGGCGCCGTGTCCTTAATGGCTGGCGTGAGCTTTGGAGCATCCCCTTGCCACCGGATCCAGAGGCTAAACCAGATTCCTTGTTAATGCGCTGGTTGGGCTTTGGCCTGACCTTAGCCTGCAGTATGGGTCTTGAGTCTATTCGGATGCATTCGCTGTCCTGGCAGCTTCCTAGGCCGCCTGGAGGCATTTTGGGTGAGCTGATCGGTGACCCATTGCAAATGTCCCTTGGTTTTACTGGCGCCACCTTGGTTTTGCTCTTTGGGTTGTGTGCCGGCCTCTCCCTATTTCTGCATTTCTCCTGGTTGGACGTTGCTGAAAAAGTAGGACGTTTCCTGGAGGTATCTTTTCACCGTATTCGTGAACGTCGCGATAGCGAAGAAGATCGCAAGTTAGGCGAAGTTGCGGCAGAAGAGCGCGAAGAATTTGTAGAAGAATTCCGCGGTCGTGTTGAAGTAGCTGCGCCAGTACAGATTGTGCGTGCACCGGTAGAGATTCCAAAGAGTGCTCGAGTTGAGCGCGAGAAACAACAACCTCTGTTTGTGGATATTCCAGATTCAGAGTTACCACCACTCGCTTTGCTTGATCCGGTACCAGAAGCAAAAGAAACTATCTCTGCTGAAGTATTGGAATTTACCTCTCGTTTAATCGAACGTAAGTTAGCTGAATTTAATGTACAGGTAACCGTCATTGCTGCATACCCCGGCCCAGTGGTAACACGCTACGAGATTGATCCAGCAGTGGGCGTGAAGGGTAGTCAGATTGTGAACCTCTCACGTGACTTGGCCCGCTCATTGGGCGTAGTGAGTATGCGTGTAGTAGAAACTATTCCGGGTAAGACCTGTATGGCATTGGAATTACCAAATCCAACACGTCAGTCTGTGTACTTGTCAGAGATTCTGACCTCACAGGTATACAACGACAACCATTCATTGCTGACCCTAGCCTTAGGTAAAGATATTTCCGGTAGCCCAATGGTGGCTGACTTGGCGAAGATGCCGCATTGCCTAGTTGCAGGTACTACCGGTGCCGGTAAGTCTGTTGGTATCAATGCCATGATTTTGTCGCTACTTTTTAAGGCTAAGCCTGATGAAGTACGTTTGATCATGATTGATCCGAAGATGCTAGAGATGGCAATCTACGACAAGATTCCACATTTGTTATGCCCAGTCGTCACGGATATGAAGCAGGCGTATAACGCGCTCAATTGGGCTGTGAACGAGATGGAGCGCCGCTACAAACTGATGAGTAAGTTTGGCGTACGTAACTTAGCTGGCTTTAACAAGAAGATTTTGGAAGCAGAAGAAAAAGGTGAGAAGCTCACCAATCCATTTAGCTTGACGCCGGATGATCCAGAGCCAATTTATAAAGCACCAGTCATCGTCATTGTGATCGATGAGTTGGCTGACTTGATGATGGTCTCTGGTAAGAAGATTGAAGAGTTGATTGCGCGTATTGCACAAAAGGCACGTGCTGCTGGCATTCATTTGGTTCTAGCAACACAACGTCCAAGCGTTGACGTTATTACTGGTTTGATTAAAGCTAACGTTCCTACCCGTATTTCATTCCAGGTGAGCTCGAAGATCGACAGCCGTACGATTTTGGATCAGCAGGGCGCGGAGGCATTGCTTGGTATGGGTGACATGCTTTACATGGCACCAGGCACCGGCTTACCAGTGCGTGTACACGGCGCCTTTGTGTCTGACGATGAAGTTCATCGTGTGGTGGAATGGCTCAAAGAGAAGGGCGAAGCGAATTATATTGATGGCGTCCTCGAAGGCGCGGATGAATCTAATGTTGATGCATTGACCGGTGAGAGCGGTGGCGAAGCCGACCCGCTCTACGATCAAGCTGTAGCTATCGTTCTCGAAAATAAACGCCCATCTATCTCATTAGTACAACGTCATCTGCGTATTGGTTATAACCGAGCTGCACGCCTCCTAGAGGATATGGAAAAAGCCGGCCTCGTATCAAAGATGGGTAACGGTGGTAATCGCGAGATTTTGCACCGTCCTTCAGAGTAAGAATCCATGTCAAGATTTCTAATTTCAGCAATTCTTGGAATTGCAAGCATTCTGTTTGCAGGCACAGCGTTCTCACAATCTGAGAGTGGTGCTGAGCAATTACGTCAATTTGTGCGTAACTCCAAAACTGCCGAAGGTGATTTTGTGCAACAGCAGTTGCGTGCGCCTAAGGCGAATGAGCCGCAAGACAAGGGCTTGAAAGTTCTACGTCAAACGCAAGGACATTTTGTATTTCAGCGTCCAGGCCGTTTTATCTGGGATACCCAAAAACCTTACGAGCAAAAGTTGATTGCTGATGGCAAGCAGTTGATTCTGTGGGACAAGGATTTAAATCAGGCAACCTTTCGTCCGGCAGGCCAGGCTTTGGCATCCACTCCAGCAGCAATCTTGTTTGGTGAAACATCTCTTGAGCAGCACTTTGACTTGATTGAAGGCGAAGAGCGCTTGGGCATGAAGTGGGTTTCTCTAACGCCTAAAAAGGACTCCAACGCAAAGAATAAAAATGATCTTCCTTATACGAAGATCTCTATTGGCATGGCCAATAACTTGCCTAGGGCTCTTGAATTAACTGATGGGCTTGGAAGTGTGGTTTTGGTAACCCTGGATAAGATCCAATTGAACATCAATTTGCCTGCTAATCGCTTCACTTTTATTCCGCCAGCAGGCGCTGAAGTCTTGCGCTTAAACTAGAGCCACAATATTCACTAAGTACTAAAACAGAACAAACCAAACCAGAGCAACATATGATTGATCCGCAATTACTCCGTAAAGATATCGCCGCAGTTGCTGCACGTTTAGCTGCTCGTAAGTTCCAGTTGGATGTTGATAAATTCAATGCCCTAGAATCGGAGCGCAAATCTTTACAAACCCGTACCGAAGAATTGCAAGCTAAGCGCAATCAATTGTCTAAAGCGATTGGTATGAAAAAAGGTAAGGGTGAGGACGCTTCTGCTGAGATGGCGGAAGTTGCACAAGTAAACACCGACATGGAATCTGGTTCTGCCCGCTTAGTAGTGCTTCAGGCAGAAATTTCTGATTTCTTAATGGGTATTCCGAATCTGCCAGATGAGTCTGTGCCAACAGGTAAAGACGAAACCGAAAACAAAGAAGTAAAGCGTTGGGGTGAGCAACCGATTTTTGATTTTGAGATTAAAGATCACGTGGACCTTGGCGGCCCATTAGGTCTTGACTTTGAAGTGGCGGCAAAAATCAGCGGTTCACGCTTTGCAGTACTCAAAGGACCAATCGCCAGATTGCACCGCGCCTTAGCGCAGTTCATGATCGATACTCATGCCACAAAGCATGAGTATCAAGAAGTCTACGCACCTTATATGGTGAACGCTGCATCTATGCGCGGCACAGGCCAGTTGCCCAAATTTGAAGAAGACTTATTCAAGGTTCCCCGCCAAATGGGCGGTGAAGACGGCAATGGTGAAGCGAAGACTGAGAACTTCTATCTTATTCCAACAGCAGAAGTGCCAGTGACCAATTTAGTTCGCGATGAAATCGTCAACGCCGATAACTTGCCAATGAAGTTTGTAGCTCACACACCATGCTTTCGCTCAGAAGCGGGTAGCTATGGTCGTGATGTCCGCGGCATGATCCGTCAGCATCAGTTTGACAAAGTAGAGTTGGTGCAAATTACTAAGCCAGAAGATTCAATGCAGGCTCTAGAGGATCTGACTGGTCATGCAGAGCGTATTTTGGAGTTGCTTGAATTGCCTTACAGAAAAGTATTGCTCTGCACTGGCGATATGGGCTTTGGTAGCACCAAGACTTACGATTTAGAAGTGTGGGTGCCTTCACAAAATGCATACAGAGAAATTAGCTCATGCTCCAGCATGGGTGATTTCCAAGCGCGACGCATGCAAGCTAGATTCAAAGCTGGCCAAGGCAAACCAGAATTGGTGCATACCTTAAATGGCTCAGGCTTAGCGGTGGGTAGGGCTTTGGTTGCGTTGCTTGAGAACAAGCAACAAGTCGATGGCAGTATTGCCATTCCGAAAGCGCTGCAGCCATACTTAGGCGGCTTAGAAGTACTTAAGCCTATTTAAAGTTTGAGCAAATGAATAAGCTCTCATTATTTCTAACCCTCATCTGTGCGGCATTGGTTTCTCCAGCTATTTTGGCAACTGAAAAAACCTATCGATGCGAGGTTTTGAGTGACGCTTACATTAAAAGCAATGGAGAGCTAGATATCGTTAAAGACAGTCCCAGAATTGGCCAAGAATTTGCAGTGGTCAAAAAAACTGGGGAAGTGGTTGGCGATGTGATGGATTCTTTAGGAAAGCCCAAAGTCATCGCATCAGGAAGCAACGGCAATGCTTACAAAGTTATTTGGACGCAAAAGTCTGCAGGTAAGAATGGTGCCTTTGTGGACTATCTCAGCATCGAAGGGTTTGCAAAAGACGGTAAGAAGCCGTTTGGATTCTTCTCTGGCGCACTGCTAATGACAGGCAGTTGCGAGTAATGGCGCCACCACTCGCCTGAATCACCGCATGGCTTTATCCCAAAGGTATTTGGGTCATTTCGAAATATGCTTTTAATACATAGATTGTTAGTAGCGAGCGCCAGAGCGAATCTGATCTATTACCGATGTGCCCATTTTCATTGAGGCCCTTAACTCTCTAGCCATTTTAGATAAGGTTTTACGATCAAGTTTTTGAGCCCTGATGATTAATGCGCCGTCGCTAGATAGGGTCGCCTCAACTCTATCGCTACATTTCAATCGCATATCCTTGATGAATGCAGTGGGAATACGTAGCGCTATGCTATTACCCCATTTAGAAATTTTAATTTTCATGAGTTAGTCCTTGAATAGATATGCATAAATGTATCTCTACCTTAACGGAACTCATCCAGCTTGCCTAGCTCAAACTTTAGCCACTATCGCCCGCATGGCTTAATGTATCGATGGCTATAATGATTTATCTGTTAGGAGAGGTGGCAGAGTGGTCGAATGTACCTGACTCGAAATCAGGCGTAGGGTCAAACCTACCGAGGGTTCGAATCCCTCCCTCTCCGCCAGCACTTTTGGCACTTATATTGTTTTTGCTACATATTTCGAGGGATAGAGCCCCTAAAAGGGACTTTTCTTTCCCTACAATTCTATCTACCCACCAGCCTACCCACCACTAAAACACTGCTTGATTTCTGATGAGGTGAGCTATCCCTTGGAGAAATATTACATATTGAATCCATTCACTTCTCACGACCTAATCTACCCACCACTGTACCCACCAGTTAAACATAGATTTTAGTGAACTTGAATGGGTTGGATTGAAGTGAGATTGCCCTGTAACCCTTGTATTACATGGGTTTGATGGGTGATGGTAGACTTGCGCGGAGGGTGAATTTTTCGTCTCCCTCTCCGCCATGTCAATAGGTATTACAAGGGTTTGTGGCAATACAATACCCTTGTTCCAAAATCGTTAACAAAGCCATCCTGCTGGGTGGCTTTTTTCATTTGGGTGGACATCTCCAGCCAATTTTGATCATTTTCTCTATTAAAATTACTTTTTCTATTTAAAGATCCCAATAAAGATGTTTACTCGTTTACTCCCGATATTGTTTTTCGCCTCTATTTTGGTTGGCTGCTCTACGCCAAAAGTAATAGAGGTTACAAGGCTCTCAGACAAAGATCTATCTTGTGAATCCCTTAAAGAGGAGTATCGATATGCTGAGCAAGCTAAAAAAGATGCTGAAGATGTAAAAGGTGTAAATGGAACTAATACTGCCGCCGCAATTTTCTTCCCAGTTGGAATAATTGCCACATATAGCAATGCCAATGAAGCTATAGCAGCTGCAGATGGAAGAATGATGAGACTTTCTGATTTGATGGACAAGAAAAACTGTAAGTAGAGTCAGGCATCCTCAACCCTGGTTCGATTCCGCCACGGGTCACCAAGAAACACCAAAACCATCTTCAGGTGGTTTTTTCTTTGGATGTCTGCTTTGGGTCGTGACCGATTAAGGTTGCTGCAAAAAGAGCGGGAGATGTAGCAATGAGCTATGCAGATTGCACTAAGGCTAGAGAGTTTATTGGATGGATGCCATCAAACACGCTTTTGGATATGTGCATTGATCAAATTAGATAACTATTTTAAAAAATTTATATTGGTGCTCTTAAGCACCTGTTTATTTGCATGCTCAAGCACAAAGTCCGATCGTGAAAGTGCTATTCAGGTGCCTAATGAGGTGTGGTGGAGTTTGGCAGCCAAGCAAGATCCCGGACGATCAACCTCAAGTAATGTGTTGAAGGGGGTTGATCCAAGCGCTCAGCGAAATTTAGCGGTCGTACGCGAAAAAATGACCAAGGTAAGTCCGGCGAGCTTTACTGTGGGCTTTTCTGAAAGCGAAGATATTAATGCTTTCGCTAGTCTGCAAAACGGACAATATTTCATTGTTTTTACCAATGGGTTTATGCGTCAGTTTGGCAATGATCCTGATGTGCTTGCCGCAGTATTTGGTCATGAGTTGGGGCACCATTATTTGGGCCATACTCAGCCCGATTACGCCAAGAATAGGGATGTTGCCATTGGGGTGGCTAGCCAAACCTTGGGCGCTATTTCCAGTTATTTCATTCCCTTTAGCGGACTCCTGGTTGGCAACGCCGTGAAGGGGGTTGGTCTTTCCTATAGTAGGGATGACGAGCGTGATGCGGATAAATTTGGTATGAGGTTAGCCCTCAAGGCAGGATATTCTCCCTGTGGAAGCTATCGTTTTGCAGAAAAAATGAATGACTTGGGGCAAGGGCCCGCATTTGCTTTCCTATCAACTCACCCAGGCAATAACGAAAGACTGAAGAATTCACAAGATTTGAGTCAGTCAGAGAGCGGCATTTCATGTGTTCGTTGAAATTCCCTACCGAGGACTTTCTTAAAGCATGAGCGCTTCATAATTGGGTAATTTTTTCTATTTATTGGGTTGACGCTAATAAGGTTAAGGCTGATTCATATTCTGTCTTAGTAGGATGGGGATAAAGCTAAAGGGCTGCTCAGCCTTGGGGTCTACTTTTATCTCTACTGCTTGCACTTGTTCAGCGCCCATAATCTGCAGGCGGAGCACATTCTCTAGGGCGTATTTTTGATCTAATGTTTTTAAAGGTTGATCAAGAATGAGGCGATGACTGTCGCCATGAATTAATAGTACGGGCTTTTTGAACTCTTGCGCGCTTTTGCTAAGAGCGTGTAATGTGTCGCGATAGCCGCTATCTTCATTAATTGCCTGTGCCGGTGTATAAAACATATCTGCCTGGTAACCAAAAATGATTCCTAGATAGCCTTTGCTCGAGGCAAGTGTAAAGGCGCTTTGTATCCAATTTAGGTTGGCCTGGTTGCGCTCGTAGTACTCACTCTTTGCACGCTCATCGCGCTCGAAGTTATTGTTAGAGCCAGGAATATGAAGGCTCACAAATAAAAATTGATTCTTTACCCAATATGAATTCTCAACAAACTTCTGATAACGAGAGTCTATATCTGCTTGTCTAGTAAGTTGGGTCTGACGTCTGCCAAAACTCTTATTAGTAGTAAAGAAGGTGCTTCTGAGATTGTCTAAGCGTTCAATTGGATCGTAAGACCCAGCTAGCATCCGATGGCAATCGGTCCATTCATTGTCGCCAATGCTGTAGATCAGTGGAGAAGTAAATTGATTGAAGTAGCCCTTGACTGTTTGATTGTATTCATCGCTACAAGGAGTGGATCCTGATTTTGTATCACCAATAAAAATGCTAAAACTCGGATTCTTCTTATTGATTTCAGAAATCAGTCTTTCGTAACGAACGTAATCATCTGGGAGTTTGTAGGGCATATCACCAAGGGCTATGAACTTGAAGGGCTCAGATGATTGAGCTAAAACCCCAAAAGAGCAGGCCAGGAGAGTGCTAACGATAAGTGTCTTAATGTTGTAAATATTCATTTATACGAAGTTGGAGCCTCATCTAATTCCTTAATTTCGAGCTCCCCAAATATATAGGACTCAGAGCTAGTTTTTCTCCAACCTAGATCATGGTAAACATCTTCATAGCTTTTAGAAAACTTACGGCTGCTTTGACAAAAGATGTCTGTTAATTCGTCTTGCTCATCTTCTTCGATGGTATCGGAGAAGTAAATGACTTTTTCTTCCCCATAAGTTTTTTCTAATGTTCCTCCAGCGATATCTTTTATACAAATACCAATATTGGGGTCATAATACTTTAGGAAGACTGGTTTGATTGTGGTGATAACTGATCCTAGTTTCCAGACTGTGCCGCATTTAATTTCTTTCTTTTCTTGCTGGAAAATATTGCGCTCTACTAACGAGCCCATCTCCAGAGGAATGATTTGATAGTGCATGGTTGACTCCAATTGAGCTGCATTATGAGTTATCCCAAGTTTGCTACGATATTGTGACAATTTGATTTTTCATGAAAAGTAAGCATCTAGAATCTCCAGGTAATGCCCACTTCAGTGCGCGTTGCGCCAGCCTCTTGAGCGCCCATAGTAGCCCCCATGCTTTGAGCGGTCCTCATATATGAAAGCCCTAAATCAACACTCTCATTGATTGAAAAAATAGCAGCTACCAAGGAGTAGTAGCTTAGGTATTGGTCATTGGCCGGTGGATTTGTTGTGGCGCCCAAATCCAATGCTATGCGTATATTTGGGGCTACTGTCCAAACGGGTGCTAGTGATAAAAGAAAGATGTCTGTTCTGCTGTTGTCGGCTGCGTGCCCAATGCTGTAATTCGTGTTGTATGGTGATCGCATGTACATGGCATTTAAGTGGAGTTCTATGCCATCCCAGTATTTTGAGGCAATAAAGTTAGCTCCATAATTAAATGCAGCCAAACCAAGACCCTCTACTTGCTGTTGTTTGCTCGCAGGCAAAACTACCGTAGGTTTGATAGCAAGAGCATAACCAAGCTGTTCGTCTTCAAAAAAACGCCACTTACTAGCGAATACATAATTTGAAAGCCTTGAGTAATTTCCACTAGGACTACTGTAATAGGTTGTGGATATAGATGCCTCAACTGTGTCGCTTAGACCTCTCGTATACGTAAATGGAAAGGCTTTTGCATCTGCGTTGCCCGTGTACTCTTCGCCAGGCGTAACAATATCCGACTGTTGAGACCCGCCACGCCGATTAATAGAGAAAAAATATTGCTCTATCTGATTGCCGCCCGACCTAACCGTACCTGCATCATCCGTATTTAAGGGCTCAAATGCAAAGGCTAATGCTGGAATCAGCAGGAGAGCAAGGCCTAAACTTTTCATGAGAATCTTGCTGGTCTATCGACAAAAGAAACCATTTATATAGAGTAATTTCATGTCATTTTGATGTCACGTAGGTGCCTTACACTTTCGCGATGACTACAGAAGTAATTTCAAAACCCTTTCCTGTTGCTGGCGTTGTATTTGCTTGGGCAATGCCTTCATCTGGCAACGGCTATGAAATTCCATTGTTTGGGATTACTGATGCGCTCGAAAACCCTGATATTTCTATATGGCTACATCTCAATCTATCTAACTCGCAGATACAGAGATGGCTTGAAAATACACCGCTAATTCCTGAGCGTGTAGTAGAGATGATTCAAGAGGGCGTCAACCTCAGCCGCTTAGAGCGCATTGAAAAGCTGAATGACTGTCTCTTGATGGTGATGAATGACTTTCAGCAAGAGTTTGGTGATGAGGGGCGTGACTCTAGCTTGGGAACCCTTTGGGCAATTGTTACACCAAGATTAATGATCTCATTGCGTAACAACCCCCTGAGAACGACCGACAAATTACGATATGACCTCAGAAGCGGCCAACTAAATCCGGTCTCTGCTATTGAGTTATTCCATGAGTTGCTTGATTTGCGCGCAGAACAATTGCGTACTTTATTAACGCATCTTTCAGCCGACATGGATGAGCTCGAAGAGAATCTGCTAAAGGGTAGGGAGTTTCCTGAGCATGAAAGTTTAGGCAGAATTCGCATTCAATGTAGCCGTTTGCGCAGGCAATTTTCACCAGAATTAATCGCATTACACCGCTTGCTCAAGCGTTTGCCGTATTGGTTTAGTGATGAGGATAAGAATGGCCTAAACGATGATTTAGATTTACTAACTTATTTAGTGCAGGAAATTTCCAGTCTTTATGACCGGGCAAAGGTGCTTCAAGATGAGCAAGCCGCCCATGTCGCTGAATTTAACGCCAAAAATTTACAAGTCCTCTCTGTGATGACGGTCATTTTCCTGCCAATGACCTTGATCTCAGGGATTATGGGAATGAATATGGAGGATTTGCCTGGTTTAAAAGGATCCTTCTATGAGGTGATGATTGTTATGTCTATCGCTGGCGCTGCAGTCTATGCGTCTTTGAAGTTAAAAAGAATCATTTAATTCGCCCTATTCAGAATTTCCCCAGAAGTTGAAGTGGCTTCCTTCGCAATTTGCTCCTACTGCTTAACTTACTGATTTATATAGATAATTATCTATATTTTGCCTATGTCATGAAACCGTCATAGTGAAAACGTATCTTCCTACTATCGCAATGTTGCGTTATTTCAATATTAGGAACAATCACATGAAATCTTTTTTGAAAAAAGCACTAGTTATTAGCGCTATTTCACTTGCTCCAGCAGCTTTTGCTGTGGATATGACAGGTGCAGGCGCAACATTCCCATACCCAATTTACGCAAAGTGGGCTGAAGCCTTCAAAGCTAAGACTGGTTCTAACTTGAACTATCAGTCTATCGGTTCATCTGGTGGTATTAAGCAAATCAAAGCGAAAACTGTGGATTTCGGTGCAACAGACAATCCAGTGAAATTTGATGACTTAGAAAAAGACGGCATGGTTCAGTTCCCTGCCATCATCGGTGGTGTGGTTCCAGTGATTAACGTTGAAGGCGTAAAGCCTTATGAACTCAAGTTATCACCTGATACTTTGTCTGATATTTTCCAGGGCGTTATTACTAATTGGAACGACAAACGTATTGTCTTGAACAACCCAGGTATGAAGATGCCTGACTTGGCAATTACTGTAGTTCATCGCGCTGATGGTTCTGGAACTACTGCAATTTTTACTAACTACTTAGCTAAAGTAAGTCAGAACTGGAAAGATGCTGTTGGTGAAGGTGCTGCAGTTAAGTGGCCTGCGGCTTCTTCTGTTGGCGGTAAAGGTAACGAAGGTGTTGCTGCAAACGTATCACGTGTTAAAGGTGCAATTGGCTACGTTGAATATGCATATGCCAAGAAAAATAAAATGACTAGCGTATCTTTGAAGAATAAAGATGGTCAATTTGTGCAGCCTGATGATGTTACTTTCGCCGCCGCTGCTGCCGGTACTGATTGGTCAAAGATTCCAGGCATGGGAACATTTATTACTAACGCCCCAGGTGCTAAATCATGGCCAATTACTGGTGCATCTTTCATCTTGCTTTACAAGAATCCTGAGAACAAAGCTAATGCAGCTGAAGTAATCAAATTCTTCGACTTCGCATTCAAAGATGGCAAGAAAATGGCTGAAGAGTTGGACTACGTACCAATGCCGGATGTTACTACTGACTTTATTCGTAAGAACGTATTTTCAAAAGTGGTCACCAAGTAATATTTGGAACTGATATTTTTGGTTTCTTACACAGCGGCTCCACCAAGTGTGGGGCTGCTTTTAATTTAAATAAGCTCAAATATGATTGAAACATCTCAGTCGCACTCAGCGCCAACGCCGCAGGCCCTTCGGATTGCTAAGTTACAACGTATTCAAGACTTTTTATTCCACGGCATTACACAATTTTTTGCGCTGTCAGTACTGATTGCTCTGGTAGGCATCATCATTTCATTGATTATTAATGCTTGGCCAGCGCTAGACAAATTTGGAGTTGGATTTTTCTTTACCAAAGAGTGGGACATTGTTAATGGTGAGTTTGGCGGATTAATTGCAATTTACGGTACCATAGTTACATCTCTAATTGCGCTTCTGATCGCAGTCCCATTAAGTTTTGGTATTGCAGTTTTCTTAACGGAGTTGTGTCCAGGCCCATTACGCAGGCCACTAGGTACTGCGGTTGAGTTGCTCGCTGCTGTACCTTCGATTATTTATGGAATGTTTGGTCTTTTTATATTTGCGCCGCTTTTCGGGGAATATATTCAGCCAGCTTTGGCAGCCACCCTTGGGCAGATTCCTGGCTTAGGAATTTTGTTTTCAGGCGCATTTAATGGTATTGGCATCTTGTGTGCAGGCCTTATTTTGGCGATGATGATTCTGCCTTTCATTGCATCTGTCATGCGCGATGTATTTGAAATCGTTCCACCAGTTCTAAAGGAGTCTGCTTACGGAATTGGCTGCACTACCTGGGAAGTGGTTAAGAATGTTGTGCTTCCGTACACCAAGGCTGGTGTTATTGGTGGCGTGATGCTCGGGTTGGGTAGGGCACTTGGGGAAACAATGGCCGTCACCTTTGTAATCGGTAATGCTCATCGCCTTTCAGCATCTTTATTTGCCCCTGGAAATTCAATTGCATCGACATTAGCAAACGAGTTTGGTGAGGCTGAGCTTGGCCCACATTACTCTTCCTTATTTGCTCTTGGCCTTGCTCTATTCATGATTACATTCGTCGTTTTAGCAATCGCTAAGTGGATGTTGATGAATATGGAGAAAAAGCAAGGACTTAAAACATGAACGGTATTTCAAATATTAATCCCTCAATTTTTGCCAAACGTAAGCGTGAAAACAAAATTGGCTTAGTGCTCTCTACTGGGGCTATGGCTCTCGGTATGATTTTCTTGCTATGGATCTTGAGTGTTCTATTTATTAAAGGATTTTCGTCAATTAATTTAGGTGTATTTCTGAACAGTACACCTGCACCTGGATCCGAGGGTGGTGGCTTAGCTAATGCCATCGTTGGAAGTCTCATGATTGTGGCAAGTTGTACCCTTATTAGCACTCCTATTGGTGTACTGGCTGGCTTGTACCTTTCTGAGTATGGCGATAGAAGTAAAGTTGCTTCGATCACACGCTTTGTTACAGACATCATGCTTTCCGCCCCTTCCATTGTGATCGGTCTATTTGTGTATGCAATCGTGGTAGCCCAGGTTCGTCACTTCTCAGGCTGGGCAGGTACTATTGCCTTGGCTTTAATTGCAATTCCAGTGGTAGTTCGTACTACTGAAAACATGCTGCGTTTAGTTCCTGGAAGTCTTCGTGAGGCAGCTTATGCCCTTGGTACGCCTAAATGGAAAGTAGCATTCATGATCACTTTAAGAGCGGCTCAAAGTGGTGTTATCACCGGAATCTTATTAGCGCTTGCACGCGTTAGCGGTGAAACAGCGCCCTTATTATTTACAGCGTTAAACAACCAATTTTTCTCAACTAATATGAATGCACCAATGGCAAACTTGCCTGTGGTGATTTTCCAGTTTGCGATGAGTCCATATGACAATTGGGTTGATTTGGCATGGGCAGCAGCGTTATTAATTACATTTGCCGTTCTTGGCTTAAATATATTAGCGCGAGTCGTATTTCGTGAGAAGGTGCAAGCATGATGAGTAATATGAACACAATGTTTGACTTAAATAAGATCGATAGTCAAGGAGGTAGGGTGGATACAACCAATCAACAACCAGTGCAGGCAACAATTAATGCGCTCGAAGTTAGAAATCTGAATTTCTTTTATGGCGCTTTCCAGGGACTCAAAAAAATTAACCTTGATATTGAGCAGGGCAAGGTCACTGCATTCATTGGCCCTTCAGGTTGCGGCAAGTCTACTTTGTTACGCACCTTGAATCGTATGTACGATCTCTACCCTGGTCAGCGTGCTGAAGGTGAAATTAATTTCTATGGCCAGAACATTCTTGAGCCAGGGCAGGATTTAAACCTGCTACGTTCACGTATTGGTATGGTTTTTCAAAAGCCAACCCCATTCCCAATGTCAATCTATGAGAATATTGCATTTGGTGTGCGCTTATATGAAAAGCTCTCTCGCTCTGAAATGGATGAGCGTGTTGAGTGGGCATTGAACAAGGCCGCATTATGGAATGAGGCTAAGGATAAGCTCAATCAAAGCGGTCTATCTCTATCTGGCGGTCAACAGCAGCGCTTATGTATTGCGCGCGGTGTTGCAGTAAAGCCTTCTGTCATTTTGCTAGACGAACCAACCTCTGCTTTGGATCCTATTTCTACTGGAAAAATTGAAGAGTTGATTAATGAGCTTAAGCATGAGTACACGATTGCAATCGTTACGCACAACATGCAACAGGCTGCCCGTGTATCTGACTATACCGCCTATATGTATCTTGGTAGCTTGGTTGAGTATGGTAAAACTGATGAAATATTTATTAAGCCTAAGCGCAAAGAAACAGAAGACTATATAACCGGCCGCTTTGGTTAATTGGAGACACTAAATGCCAGATAAACACTTATCATCACAATTTGACGCTGATCTCAATTCACTTTCAAGCCGTCTGCTTGAAATGGGTGGATTGGTTGAGTCACAAATTGCTACAGCGATGCGTGCTTTTACGCAAATGGACATTGATACTTGCAACATCGTAATCGATAACGAAAAGCTAGTTAATGATCTTGAGATTCAGATTGATTTAGCCTGCACCGAAGTCATTGCACGTCGTCAACCTACGGCCCGTGATCTTCGTTTGGTGATGGCGGTATCCAAAGCAATTACTAATTTAGAGCGAGCAGGTGATGAGGCAGAACGCGTTGCTAAGCGAACAAAATGCTTGATTGAGTCTGGCGCGCCACACAATATTAATGTTGCCGAAATTCGTCTGTCGGGACAAATGGCGATTAATTTATTGCGCCGTAGCTTAGATGCATTTGCCAGACTTGATACGGTTGCAGCAGCAGAGGTTGTGGCTGAGGATCGTCAGATTGATGAAGAATTCAGAGGCTTCGTTCGTAAACTCATTACTTACATGTCTGAAGATCCGCATACGATTACTACCGGCCTAGATATGCTAACTATTGCTAAGGCAATCGAGCGTATTGGTGATCATGCTAAGAATATTGCCGAATTTGTAATCTACATTGCAAAAGGTTCTGATGTTCGTCACATTCCGCACGCAGATTTAGTGCGCGAAGCTACTAAAGAATAAATCGACCTATCCAAATGACTCACCGCATACTAATAGTTGAAGATGAGCCATCGATTGCGGAGCTAATTGCAATTAATTTGACTCATGCTGGTTATGAGGTCGAACGTGCAATGCAAACTGACATTGCTCAAGGCATTCTGAAGGATCGCCTACCAAGTCTGATTATTTTGGACTGGATGCTACCCGGTAAGTCAGGCGTGCAGTTTGCCAAAGAGCTCAGGGCAAATGAGCGCACAAGAGGCTTGCCTATTTTGATGTTGACGGCTAAAAGCGAAGAGGCTGATAAGGTAATGGGCCTAGACTCGGGGGCGGATGACTATGTCACCAAGCCTTTTTCGCCCAAAGAGTTAATTGCTCGGGTTAAAGCGCTACTGCGTAGACAGACCCCAACTGAAGATACTGGACCCCTTACGGTTGGCCCATTGAAACTGGACCCAAGTTCCCACAGGGTCTTAGCAATCTGGCCTAATTCAGACCCTAAGCCAATCTCCCTAGGTCCTACGGAATATAGACTTCTGCAATATTTCATGGCCAACCCAGAGCGAGTTCATTCACGAACAAGCCTGCTAGATAATGTTTGGGGTAACGAGGTTTATATTGAAGAGCGCACTGTAGATGTTCATATCAAGCGCTTGAGAGCTGCATTAAGTTCTGTAGATTGTGACCGCTTCATTGAGACGGTTCGGGGTAGTGGGTACCGCATCACAAAAATTCCAACCGAAGTCTAAAGCCGATTTTTCAGGTTTTTTATGGCCATTTCAGGGTCGCCCTTGAGATGGTCTAACATTGCAATATGATTTCCGCCTTAACCCGCTTTTTCTTTCTTATTTGCCTAGCATTTATAGTCGCATTAATAGTCCTTTATAACTGGGGCGCACAATGGGCTATCTTCTCGGCGATTGCGCTACTTTCTATCCCTCTGGTGTACTCCTACATCAATCTAGCCCGCCTGGAAAAAAGTATTCAATCGGACTCACTGGAGAGTATGTCTTTACCCAGCGGTTTCTGGGAAGAGGTTTTATTTAGGTTGCAACGATTAGTCAAAGCTTTGAAGCAAAAGATGCGAACTGTTGAGCAGCAGCATAATCGCTTTATTGAGGCTTTCCAGGCGTCTCCTAACGGCATTTTGATGTTGGATGAAAACGATCAAATTGAATGGTGTAATGCGATTTCAGAGCGTTTTTTTGGGCTGAACTTTAAGCGCGATGTAATGCAGCGAATTAACTTCCTCATTCGACGTCCAGAGTTCATTCAATATATTAATAAGCGTAACTTTGATGAACCTTTACTTCTCGAAAGAATGGGCCCTAGTAGTAGCCTGAGTCTCATGTTGCAATTATTTCCATTCGGAAACCAGCGCCACTTATTGCTAGTTCAAAACGTCACCGACCTACAAAAAGCAGATGCAATGCGACGAGATTTCGTTGCTAACGTTTCGCATGAGATGAGAACGCCTATCACTGTACTCATGGGATTTTTGGAGACAGTCCAAACCTTAGATCTTGAGAAGGGTCAACGTGATCAATACTTTGACATGATGATGTCTCAAGCTCAGCGCATGAAAAGTTTGGTTGAGGATTTATTAACACTTGCCAATTTAGAGGCTAATTCATTACCTGCGGCGAGCAAGGCCATTAATCCTGAAATGTTGATGGCTTTAATTAGAAATGATGCTGAGGCATTGTCTCAGGGTAGACACAGTTTTAATTTTGACGTTCTCAATCAATGCTCCATATTAGGAGATGAAAGAGAAATACTCTCTGCATTTAGTAATTTAGTTTCAAATGCAATTCGTTATACCCCAGACATTGGTTCGATCAATGTGAAGTGGGAAATTAATGCTGAAGGGTATGGAGAATTTTCTGTGACAGATACCGGTCCTGGTATCGCCTCTGAGCATCTCTCAAGACTTACTGAGCGTTTTTATCGTGTCGATAGAAGTCGTTCAAGGGATACAGGTGGGACAGGATTGGGTTTGGCAATTGTTAAACATATTGCAAGCCGCCATCAAGCTCAACTCATTATTGAAAGTACGCCAGGCAAGGGTAGCACTTTCATACTGCGCTTTCCAAAAGAGCGAATTGCACCCTAAGATTTAATCTTTCTTCTTCTTTTTCTTCTTTTTAGACTCTTTAGGCAGTTTTTCAGTTTTGCCACCTGCGTATAGGCACCAAACTTTGATTTCTTCAAAAAGCTCTACAAGATCCTCGTGAGGAAGACTTTTCAGGTCCACTAGGCCAATAGCACCACTTTCCTGTAGCTGCTTTACTGCATCTGCGTATCTATATTCACTCATGGCATTTGATTGTCATTATTGGGATGGCTAATGCTAGCAAAGTAATATGACAAAACTGCATTTTTTGACTGTTTAAGTGGGTTTTAGTCAGGATCCCCCGAAATTTCGGAGCCTCTTTTGACTCCATTGAGCTGGGCAACCAGCCTTTCCAGTGGTCCACCAAGGGCTAAAGTAACCAAAATAGCCCCTAAAGAGATCCCCCCAAGGATAAATTGTCCGGCTCCAAAGGCTGCCCCAATCAGGGCGCACGCCCAAAGGCTGGCCGCAGTAGTGAGGCCGTGGACCCTCTGAGACCGCTGCTCATGAATAATGACACCGGCACCCAAAAACCCCAATCCAGTAATCAGGCCTTGAAGAACCCGACTGACTGCCTGGGCATCATCTTGTACAAAATCGCTGATGAGCATTACGGCAGTTGCAGCGCCAATGGCCACCAAAGAGTGTGTACGAATTCCAGCTGATTTATGGTGCAACCAGCGATTGAGCCCAAGAATAGCTCCGACTAATAAAGCTAAAGCCAGGCGAAGTGCAATGGTTCCGTAGAGATTCCAATCGAGCATGTCATTTCCTTATTGGATATGCATTGATGTTTCACTCAGTGTATCTCAGCCACATCATTTGGTCACAAAAGCGTCTTCACTTTGTCATTTGCCGCATGAATAATTGACTTACAGTAGGCATCACATCTCTACAAGACAGAGTTGTGCACAAAAATCTTTCACCATAAGGATGCAACATGAAAAAATTGATATTACGTATGTGGCAAGCATGGAATGAAGCGAAAGCTGCTTATGTCAATCGTTATGCAAGACATCAACTAGGAAGTTAGTCATCGTAGTGTCATGATCTGAGATTACATTGAATTGTCGGGGAGTATCCGGCCAAGATAAAGTGTATGTTTCCTTCATAACCCAGCATGTGCTGGGTTTTTTCTTGCCTAGGTGGTTAATAAAAGTGAAATATATAAAGCCTAGGATGTCGATATTCATTACTTCTTAGAAAGAAAATATCATGAATCACCAACTCACTAAATATTTATCTGATGTATTTAGAAATGAAGTGCAAGAGAAATCCTCCATGGGCTCAAAAGAACATGAATCTAAGGACACTTCAATAAGAGATCCAAAAATAAATCATTTTCTACTGGATAGAAAATATACATTGCGACTTGATGAAATCATTTGAAATCACCAGCTGATGACTCGACCCTATAACATTCTCTTTCTCTGCACGGGTAATTCAGCTCGTTCAATTTTAGGGGAGGCACTTGCCACCACCCTCAGTCATGGGCGCTTTATTGGATATTCTGCAGGCTCGCAGCCAAAATTATTTGTACATCCAATCGCATTAAAACTTGCAAGGGAGATGGGTTATCCGCTTGAATTGCTGAGAAGCAAAACATGGGATGAGTTTGGCCGACAAGACGCTCCTCATATGGATTTCATCATCACCGTTTGCGATTCTGCTGCTGGGGAAGAATGCCCATATTGGCCTGGCCATCCTGCAACTGCTCATTGGGGGTTTATGGACCCAGCTGCGGTCGTTGGTAGCGAGCATGATATGTGGGAAGCTTTTAGAAAAGTTGAAATGGGTTTACGTAATCGCATTGAACTACTGATTGATCTTCCAGTAGAAAAGTTGGATCATTTGCAGATTAAAGATGAATTACATTCTATTCATCATCGATTTAACTCGGAATAGACCGCCTCAGCCTTTAGTATTTCCTTAATTTGAGGCCATTTTTTATATAGGCGTTAATATCGTTGGGTATACTCATTAGCTAGGTAACCCATGTCCTCCCAGAAGAAACCACAATTTGCTGTTTTGAGATCAGTAGAGACCTTTAAGGACCCACGCCCAAGTATCAAGAAGCGCATGGCAGATGGCAAGGATTTACGCAAGGTGGTGAGTATTGCAGACCAAGGGGTATATACGCCCCCTAAAAATCGCATTGATCCTATACAGATATTGGAGGCGCAAGCTAAACAACGTATCGAATCTTTAATTCCGATTCGTTATGAACGCATGTTGCAATCGCCTTTTGCTTTTTATCGTGGCGGTGCTGCCATCATGGCGCAAGATCTTGCTAATCAGCCGTCCACCAATATCACTGTACAGCTTTGTGGTGATATGCACGTATCCAATTTTGGATTATTTGGTACCGCTGAGCACCGCTTAGTATTTGGTATTAATGATTTTGATGAGACTTTGCCAGGAAGCTGGGAGTGGGATATCAAGCGTTTGGTTGCTAGTGCGTTAATTGCCTCAGATAGCATGGGTGGCGATAAAGCATTGGGTAAAAAATTGGTTTATCAGATTACATCTGAATATCAAAAGCGTATTGAGCAATACGCAAAAATGCCTTATTTAGATTTGGCGCAGGAGTTTATCGGCGAAAAAGATATTCGCAAGCACTTTAGTAAAGAGCATCAGAGGAAATTGGATGTTTATTTAAAGGAAACTAAAGGGCAGGGCAATATTCAAGTACTGGAGAGCTTGACGACCTTGGTGGGTAAGAATCGAAAAATTATCAACAGACCTCCTTTGATTGAGCATTTTAAAAAGGATGCCTACGGTACCCCATTATTGCCATTGATTGATAAAGCATTATTGAATTACGCCAGCACTTTGCTGGCTGATAGGCAAATACTATTTCAGCGCTATTCCTTAAAAGATTTTGCCCGAAAGGTTGTGGGGGTTGGTAGCGTCGGAACTAATTGCATGGTTTTATATTTTGAGGGTGATAGTGGGCAGGATCCTTTATTTCTTCAATACAAGGAAGCTCAACGATCCGTCTTAAGTCCCTATTTAGGGGAGTCAATTTATCGAGATATGGGGAGGCGGGTAGTCGCAGGCCAGAGACTCTTGCAGGGTGCGCCCGATATCTTTTTAAACTACGGGGCAGTTCAGTACGATATAAATAGAAGCCAGGGCTTCTATCTGCGTCAATTGCGAGATATGAAGGGTGGCATCGGAGTCGGCACTGGCGGAGTGACTTTAAAAACATTTCCGGACTATGCAAAGTTATTTGGCTGGGCCCTGGCATTAGGTCATGCTCGTTCCGGTGATGCTGCCATGATCGCAGGATATTGCGGCCAATCTGATGGGTTGAATGAGGCTTTATATGCATTCGCAAAGTCATATGCAAAGCAGAATATGAAAGATTATGAGCAGTTTTGTAAAGCTGTCAAATCTGGAAAATTGAAAGCAGCAAAGAAAAAAACAGCTTTGTAGGATTTGTAATGCCGAAGGTCATCAGAATGTCATGATTTTGGAAGATATTGTAATCTGCCCAAACCTTTTGATTATTTTTACTTCATGACAAGCCTCCATTCCTTTAAATCGTTAGCTCTGATTCTGCTGGTATCAATTACTGGCTTTGCGCATGCTGCAGCTATCTATCCAATCGATCAAGCGAGTATTTTGGCGGGTTCAAAATTCGATATCAAGATTGAGTTCAATCAGGTTGCTAGCCCTAGCGATGTCATCATTGAATTAAATGGACTCCCAATTAATAAATTAGTCTCCAGTAAATCTGAATTTATCTCAGATGAAAATGGCAAAGGTAGTGCGGTAATTTATCGGGATGTGCAGTTGGCAAAGGCAGGCAAGTACGAGCTGGTGGCGCGTACTGCGCAAGAAAAGTTAAAAGTGACTTGGGATGTTTACTTTAGCGGTCCGCGAAAAGTAAGGAACGTGATCTTATTTATTGGTGATGGGATGACGATTGCCAATCGAACCGCTGCCCGCGTTTTATCAAAAGGTATCAACGAAGGAAAATACCAGGGTAGATTGGCTTTTGATAATATGCCTAATACTGCAATGATTGGAACCTCTGGCTCAGATTCTTTAATCACTGATTCTGCTAACTCCATGAGCGCATACACCACTGGGCATAAGACTGCTGTTAATGCAATGGGTGTCTATGTATCTCGTGCTAGTGATAACTTATCGCATCCTAAAGTAGAAACCATTTCTGAACTTATAAAGCGTAATACCAAAATGTCAGTTGGTATCGTGTCAGACGCGGAATTGCAGGATGCTACTCCTGGAGCAATGGTTGCGCATACACGCCGTCGAGCTGACAAGCAGTACATTGCCGATCAACTGCTAAAAAGTGGCGCAGAAGTCATTCTTGGTGGTGGGTCAGCTTATTTTTATCCGCAATCGATTAAAGGTTCAAAACGTAAAGACGATAAGAATTTAGTGGATACATTTAAAGCTGATGGATATCAGCTCGCTTTTACAAAGCAAGAGTTGGTAGCTGCCGCTGAAAATAAGAGCACTAAAAAGTTGTTTGGTGTTTTTCATCCAGACAATATGGATGGGTCCTTGGATCGTCTCTTTCTCAAAAAGAATACTGTTGCTCTATACCCAAATCAGCCTGATCTCACTGAGATGACTCAATCTGCAATTGAAGTGTTATCTCGAAACCCTAATGGATTTTTCTTGATGGTGGAGGCTGCTTTAATTGACAAGTTCAACCATCCACTTGATTGGGAGAGAGCGGCATTTGACACCATCATGCTAAGTAATGCAGTGCAAATAGCCAAAGACTTTGCGAAAAAGAATCCAGATACATTAATTATTGTGACGCCTGATCACACTCATAGTGGCTCTATCAGCGGGGTAGTGCATGATGATAAGCCTGGGCCATTACGTGAAAAAGTGGGCGTCTATGCAGCTGCCGGATACCCTAATTATCCTAAGGCTGATGTGCAAGGGTACCCAAGTCAAATTGATGTTTCTAAGCGCCTCGCATTCTTTTATGGCAACTATCCGGATCACTACGAGACTTTGCACCCAAAGCTGGATGGTACGTTTGTGCCTGCAGTAAAAGATGATTCTGGAAAATTTGTGGCGAATCCTAAATATATTCAATTGCAGGAAGATGCAATTCATGTGGGTGGAAACTTGCCATCACATCAGGAGGTAGGAGTGCATACTGCCGATGATGCCGTGTTAAATGCAATCGGCCCTGGATCAGAGAAGTTTAAAGGTTTCATGGATAACACTGAGGTATTTAAGGTGATGGTAGAGTCATTGGGTCTTAGCTCAAAACAATAAATCGCTCTATGGAATTTACGAACAATATTAACTATGTATCGTTAGCCGATACTGCAATCAGCCTTACGGCTGCATTTTTCTTTGGTGGATTAATTGGGCTAGAGCGTCAATATCGCCAACGAACTGCAGGTTTAAGAACGAATATTTTGGTGGCTATCGGGGCGGCGATCTTTGTGGATGCGGCCAATAGACTTACCGGTCATGAAGGTGCCGTCCATGTCATGGCCTATGTGGTTTCGGGTATCGGCTTTCTGGGGGCGGGCGTTATCATGCGCGAAGAGGGGAATGTCCGAGGGATTAATACGGCAGCTACTTTATGGGCCTCCGGTGCGGTAGGCGCTTGTGCTGGCGCCGACTTGATTTTGGAAGCTGGGTTGGCAACCATATTCGTATTAGCGGCCAATACTCTTTTGCGACCTGTGGTGACCTTTATTAACCGCCAACCTCTAGACACCATCTCCGTTGAAGTGACAAACTCGGTTTACATCATTACCCCAAAGCATGCGCAAAAACAGGCGCTAAAGCAATTCATCAAGACTTTAGAGGGGGCAGGTTATCAAACGCAAGATGTTGAAGTGCATCAATTTGGCAGCGATGACGTTGAAATTCAGGCGGTATTAACTGCCTCAGCCGTAGATGGGGATGAAATGGATCGACTAATTGCAAAAATTGCTGATCAAGAGTTTGTATCCCAGGCCTTCTGGAGCCCAAGCACAACAGATTAATGGTCTTTGGTTCAATTGAATTTGACACACTATTGACACAATCTTGCTTCAATATTTGATAGTGAATAAGACTATCCAATATCCGCAAGCTACTGTGACTTGCCCTAATTGCCAAACCTCTGAGATCATTACTTCTGAAGAGGGTGCCCAGCATTTTTATCGTTGCAGATCTTGCAGTGCAATTTTGAAGCCTAAATCAGGTGATTGCTGTATTTTATGCAGCTTTGGTAACCGCGACTGTTCTAGTTCAGAGCAAAATTTAGCAGCTTAGATCAAGGTTCCGCGCCCTATACACAGGGCATTGCTGTGCATTTCATGAATATGTCATTGTTTTTACATAAAATAGACATAATTAGCGCAGCAATCAATATTGAGGAACATTTTGGCAATTAATCCCGTAGATCCTTTAATAAACTCCGCAGAGCTTGTTGCTGCTGTCGATTTAGGATCCAATAGTTTTCGTATGTTAGTCGCTCAGGCGGTAAATACTACCTCGGGTACCCAGTTGCGCCCCATAGATACTCTTCGCGAAACAGTTCGTTTGGCGGCCGGCCTGACGGAAAATAAGTTACTTGGCAACGATGCTTACCAGCGCGGCTTAGTTGCTGTTAGGCGATTTGGAGAGCGAATTAGGGGGTTTGATCCTTCTAATGTTCGAGCAGTTGCTACCAATACTTTGCGGGTTGCAAAAAATGCCCCGCAATTTGTGGAGGATGCACAGGCGGCATTGGGATTTCCGATTGAAGTGATTGCAGGTGTTGAAGAGGCGCGCCTGATTTATATCGGAGCTGCGCATGAGGTTCAGGCTGTTCAGGGCAATAGATTGGTCATCGATATTGGTGGAGGTTCAACCGAATTTATTATTGGCAAAGGCTATGAGCCAAAGTTAATGGAGAGTCTTTATATTGGCTGTGTATCACATAGTCTGCGTTTTTTCCCTAAAGGGAATATCGATGCGTATGCCTTTAAAGAGGCTGAGTTGGCAGCTCGTCGTGAAATACAAGTCATTTCTGGCGCTTATTTAAAAAGCGGCTGGAAGCAAGTCATTGGATCCTCTGGAACTGCCAGGGCTTTAGCAGATCTAATTGCGACTAATAATTTCAATAGACATGATGATGGTTTAACCATGGGTCGCGTCAATGGCACAAGCGGACTTATCACTCGCGAAGGCTTGAAGAATCTTAAAAAGCATCTCCTGAAGTATGAACATGTAAATCAAGTTGAACTTGAGGGATTGAAGGATGATAGAAGAGCCGTATGGCCCGGAGGTTTAGCGATTATGCTGGCCGCCTTCGATGAATTAGGTATTGAAGAAATGGAAGTGACAGATGCCGCTTTACGAAGTGGTGTTTTATATGACTTACTTGGCCGTTCTCAACATCATGACATGCGCTATGTCACTGTAGAGCAATTTATGCAACGATATGCAGTTGATCGTGAGCAAGCAGACAGAGTGGGTAAGTTAGCAGCAGATTTTCTCCAGCAATTACCTAAACCTCAATCTGAAAGTAGGGCTGATAATGTTGCACTATTACAATGGGCCGCTAATCTCCATGAGATTGGATTGTCAATCTCCCATAACGGGTATCACAAGCACTCTGCCTATATAGCGGGTAATGCAGATATGCCTGGATTCTCTAAGAACGACCAGGCAAGGCTTGCTGCGCTATTGATCGGTCATACCGGTAAGCTTGGCAAGTTAGCCAATAATCACGGCTTTGAAGACTGGCGCATGCTTTTTTGTTTACGCTTGGCTCAAGTACTCTGCCGTGGACGAAGTGATATCAGCCTCCCTAAAGTAAAAGTTTCTGAGCATGATGGCTCGTATTTGGTAAGTCTGTCAAAAGAGTGGGCTGATGAACACCCTTTGACAGAATTTAGTCTTTTAAAAGAGGCTGCAGAGTGGGAGAGAGTTGGTCGTTCTTATCAAGTGAGCTTTAAGTAAGCTTTTTACTGAGAAGTTCATTCCTTAAAACTAGAGACCTAAGAAATGCTTTGCGTAACGCGGATTAATTTCAGACAGTCGCAGCATTGTTAATAGATCAGCAGTATTAAAGTCTGGATCCCAAGCAGGGGCACTGCAAATTTTGGCTCCGAGCTTGAGGTAGCCCTTAATCAAGGGGGGAGGCTGCACATCCAGGCCACCATTAAGCTTATCTAAAGGCAAAGGCAAGCGTGGAAAGGCGTGGAACTCTGTAGGCGCCATTTGATCATTGCCGAGTGAGTTATAAAGGCTCGCTGCAAAGTGTCCGCCATCAGCCATGGGGATGCTGGCGCATCCCAACATAATTTCGTAGCCATTCTTTTGCATGTACTGAGCCAAGCCACTCCACAGGGCCATAATCACGGCGCCGGAGCGGTAGTCTTGATGAACACAGGATCTTCCTAGCTCAACTAATTTAGGGCGTAGGTGATTGATGCGAGATAAGTCAAACTCAGAATCAGAATAGAGACGTCCTATTTCTTGGGCCTTATGTGGTGGCAGGACGCGGTAGGTGCCTACGACCTTTAGAGTATCTTGATCACGAATTAATAGATGGTCGCAATAAGTATCAAATTCATCAACATCGAGACCTTCTGCATTCATCGCCAGGTTCGCTCCCATCTCTTCGGCAAATACTTTGTAGCGTAATCTTTGCGCCTCTTTAATTTCGCCTAGAGTACTTGCCCAAACAATCTGAAATGCAGGTTTTTTAGGCTTATCAAGCTGTGCCGCAGGGGTTATTATCGGCTCTCTAAGTTCAGCCCTAGTCTTGGTAACAAACTTCTTTCCAAATAGTTTCTTAGCAATTTTTTTAGAAAGTTTTGTGAATGCATTGGGCTTTTTTCTTTTGAGCGCTTTAATTTTCTTAGGGGCGAAAATCTCAAATGAGCCGATTGGGTTGGGAATATCAGACATGGCTGGCCTTATTAATTAAATAGTTGGGTAGATAGCTCATTTAGAGACTAAGAATCAAAGGACTGCAGACTGCAATCCAAAGTAGCGCTGCCACAACGAGGGCAAGCATGACGGCAGCGCTACCAAAATCTTTTGCGCGCTTGGAAAGATCGTGGTGCTCAAAAGAAATTCGATCTATCGCCGCCTCTACACTGGAATTCAGTAGTTCAATGACGAGCACCATTACCAGAGAAGAGACTAGAAGCGACTTTTCTAAAAGCGATATTGGTAATGCAAATGCAATGGGCATTAGTAATACAAGCAGGGTAAGCTCTTGTCGAAAAGCGCTTTCTTCTCGGAAGGCATATACCAATCCGCACCAAGAGTTCTTGGCCGCATGCCATGCTCTAGTAAGACCTCGGTTGCCCTTATGTGGGTTCTGGTCAACGTGGTAGGGAAAGTTCACGAATAACTTTCTTTAAGCTAAAGCGGTGACGTGAACTTCTGGCGTTGGCACAGGCTTCAGATGTTGTGCAAATTGCTCGGAAGCCGCACGCCAAGAGAATTTCTCAGCATGAGCACGTGCTACCTCGCGTGGGATCTTGAGAGCTTGCATACAGGCCTCTCTTAAATCTTCATTCATTGCCCCTGAGTTTGAATTTCCTAGTACATCAATAGGGCCTGTGACTGGATATGCTGCCACAGGCGTGCCGCATGCCATTGCTTCTAATAAAACAAGTCCAAATGTATCGGTTTTACTTGGAAATACAAATACATCTGCAGCTGCATACACTTTGGCTAACTCATGTTGCTGTAAGACGCCTAGATAGTTCACTTCTGGATATTTTTCTTTTATTCCAGCCAGAGCCGGTCCATCTCCTACCACCCACTTCGAACCTGGTAAATCAATTTCTAAAAATGCATTGATATTTTTTTCAACAGCTACACGCCCTACATATAAGAAGATAGGGTGAGCGGTATTAAGCGCCTTTGAATCCTGCATCTTAAAAATGTCGAGATCCACACCACGTGACCACAGAACCACATTCTTGAGACCAAATTTTTCGAGATCGTCTTTAACCACAATGGTTGGTGCCATGACTGCCATAGATGGACCATGAAACCAGCGAATAAATGCATAGGTAATGCCCAATGGAATGCCTGTACGTGCCTTGACGTACTCGGGAAAGCGGGTGTGATATGCGGTAGAAAAGGGGAGGTGATTTTTTACTGCATAGGCGCGAGCAGATAATCCTAATGGACCTTCGGTGGCGATGTGCATGGCATCAGGCGCAAATTCTTTAATTCGACGTGCCACCTCTTTGCCTGGAAAGAGGGATAAGGCGATATCAGGATAGGTTGGGCATGGAATGGATTTAAAACCGGTTGGGGTGATCATCTCCACCTCATGACCCATGGCAATTAATTCCGCGCGGGTTTGCTTAAGAGTGCGGACAACACCGTTCACCTGCGGATCCCATGCATCGGTAATGATCATAATTTTCATAGCGCAGCCTCTTTAATAAGTGATTCAATAGCGGTTGGAAGGGAAGCTTGAATGGCTTCTACTGGCTCGCCTTTGATGTGCGTCCAGTGAATGATTTTGAGTTCACCAGTTTGTGTTTCAACCAAGGCAGTGAGGCTTTCGACCCAATCGCCATCGTTGCAGTACAACAAGCCATCGATCTCACGGATTTCTGCCTTGTGAATATGTCCGCAAACAACGCCATCACAGCCCCTTAGACGTGCTTCTCTAGCCATAATGTGCTCAAAATCTGCGATATAGCTGACTGCGTTTTTTACCTGGTGCTTGAGGTATTGAGATAGAGACCAATACTGCAAGCCCATCTTGGCGCGGAGCATATTGAAGTAGCGGTTGACGTAAAGAATGAATGAATACATAGTGTCGCCAACATAGGCAAGCCACTTGGCGTATTGCATCACTCCATCAAATTGATCGCCATGAGTTACCCATAGCTTTCTGCCATCGACCGTTGTATGGATTACCTCTTCCACTACCTTGACATCACCAAACGAAAGCCCAAAGAATTGTCTGGCACTTTCATCATGATTGCCGGGGACATAGATAACTTCGCTGCCTTTACGAGCCTTGCGCAGGAGTTTTTGCACTACGTCATTGTGTGATTGGGGCCAGTAGAATGACTTCTTAAGTCTCCAGCCATCAATAATGTCGCCTACCAGATAGAATTTCTCAGCTTCGTTATGCTTAAGAAAATCGAGAAGGTAGTTTGCCTGACACCCTGATGTTCCCAGGTGTACATCTGAAATCCAGATCGCTTTGTAATACATCATGAAACAGTATTAAGCCAATGGAGTATGAAAGCAGCATGACAGTTCTAAGTCAGTTTTATGACGATGCAATAATTATTGGAATTTGATTTATATTGCTAATCCATATGAGCAAGAAGCATTCCCTAATTCAATCGAGAAATACATCAGTAGCTTGGTGTTGGGTTCTGGTATGGGCTCACGTGATCGCTGGCTTGGCTACTTTGTCTTTTCAGTTTCCCTTTGCGGATCCACAAAGAAAAAATAAGCTGATTCAGGCTTGGTCAAAAAGATTGCTAAATATTTTTGGCATCGAGCTAAGGTTAAAAAATCAAGCAATTCTTCCAAATACTCCATTCCTGCTTGCTTCGAACCATATTTCTTGGATGGATATCCATGCAATCAATGCTTTTAACCCCATTTGTTTTGTTGCAAAGTCAGATGTAGAGGGGTGGCCGATTTTTGGTTGGATGGCAAAGCAGTTAGGTACTGTATTTATTAAGCGAGACAATGCTCGTCATGGGAAGAAGGTTGCGGAGGATGTAAGCAGAGTTCTTGCATCTCATTCTGTCTGCATTTTTCCTGAAGGCACCTCCACGCTAGGGGAGACCGTGTTGCCATTCAGGCCAAATTTATTTGAATCTGCTGTGATTGCTGGCGTCCCCGTCTATTCCTTAGCAATCTCCTATTGGTCATCAGCGTCTGGCGAAAGAAGCGATGTGGCAGCCTTTGTTGGGGAAATGGGGCTGCTTGAATCTATGGCTAAGATTTTGCATGATCGTCAGTTGATCGTCGAATTAACCTTTTTACCTCCCTCTGGAGGGCATCCAGAAGCATCCAGAGATCGCAAGTGGCTAGCCTTGCATAGCCAGGAGGCTATTTCTGATCATTTAAAGGCTGAACTGCGCTTGATGTAATAAATATGTCATCATTTCTCACTATAAAGAATGTACTAAAGGGAGCGAAAGCTAATGACATCGAAGCATAAAGAGATGGCCGAGTGGTATCGCCGTGCTCAAGAAGAGATTCTTGATAGCATGGATGAAGAGCTTGAAATGGAGCTTGATGATGATCGCCTATCGCCTGATGGTAGTGAAAGTTCCCAAATCCCCCGCAATGTTTACTTCAAGGAGCTTTTTAGACTTCAGGGCGAGCTGGTAAAGCTCCAAGACTGGGTGGTGGCAAATAAGCTCAAGGTGGCAGTCTTATTTGAAGGTCGTGATTCTGCGGGTAAGGGTGGCGCCATCAAACGCATTACCCAGCGTCTTAATCCACGCGTTTGCAAGGTAGTTGCTTTGCCGGCACCTAACGAACGTGAAAAGACACAGTGGTACTTTCAAAGATATATTTCTCATTTGCCCGCAGGCGGTGAGATCGTTTTATTCGATCGCAGTTGGTACAACCGTGCTGGTGTTGAGAGAGTGATGGGGTTTTGTACTGATTACGAATACGAGGAGTTTTTAAGAACCGTTCCTGATCTTGAGCGAATGATGATTAGCTCCGGCATTATCTTAATTAAATACTGGTTTTCTATTTCTGATGATGAACAGTACAACCGCTTCATGATGCGCATTCATGATCCATTAAAGCAGTGGAAATTGAGTCCAATGGATTTAGAGGCTAGAAGGCTTTGGGAGGCTTATACCAAGGCAAAAGAAACCATGCTTGAGCGTACGCATATTCCAGAGGCGCCATGGTGGGTTGTAGCCGCCAATGACAAGAAAAAGGCGCGCTTAAACTGTATAACGCACCTGCTGAGTCAGATTCCTTATCAAGAAATTGATCATCCTCTGATTACATTGCCTGCACGCGTACACAATCCAGATTATTTAAGGGGCCCAGTACCTCCTGAAATGTACGTGCCTGAAGTCTTCTGAAGAATTTTATTTTTCAAGTTTAGATAAATCGCCATCCCATTTAAAGACGACATCTCTATCCGTCTTCAGTAGTGGCTTATCTTTTCCGGGGTAGGACACTCTAGAGAGTAAATCTCGAATTAAATTTAAGTGAGCCAGCTTCTTGTCGTTAGCCTTAACAATTGTCCAAGGCGCATCTTTAGGACTGGTTCTCTCCAGCATTTCATTTCTACATTTACTGTAGGCATTCCAATTTTTCTGCGCTTGCTGGTCGATAGGGCTGATCTTCCACTGCTTTAGAGGATTATTTTCCCTATCCTTAAGACGCAAAGCCTGCTCTTTCTTGGAGATATCTAAATAGTATTTTAGGATAGTGATGTCTGAGCGCGCTAAAATGGATTCAAAGTCATTTACGGTTTCAATAAAATTAACGTATTGAGCTTTGGTGCAGAAATTCATAACCCGTTCAACGCCAGCTCGGTTGTACCAGCTGCGGTTGAATAGGACAAACTCACCTTGTTTGGGTAGTTGTGCCACATATCTCTGAAAGTACCACTCAGCAGATTCGCTATCCGATGGTTTACCAAGCGCAACAATACGGGTTTCACGTGGGCTCAGATGTTCTGTGATGGCTTTAATGGTCCCATCTTTACCCGCTGTATCTCGACCTTCTAGTATGACCAGGATCTGATCACCATTTTTGATGAGGCTGTTTTGCAGCTTCACTAACTCTATTTGCAATAAGCGAAGTGCGGAGTCGTAACTAGACTCCTCAGGCTTATCTTTATTTTTATGACCCATTAACTTGCTTCACTATTGGCTGCAGGTTTTTTAGCGGCAGCTCTTTTAGCCGGCGCTTTTTTAGTAGGGGTCTTCTTTGCGGTGACTTTCTTAACTGCAGCCTTCTTAGTAGGTGCTTTTTTGGCTGCCGCTGATTTCTTGGTGGGGGTCTTTTTGTCGGCTACCTTTTTATCCAACTTATCCAAAGCTTTTGCTAGCTTATCAATGAGTTTTTCTCTATCGGACTCTAATTTATCGAGTTTTTTTAATAGTTGCTTCACTAGTTTCTTTTGGCTCATGATTTTCCTTGTAATTATTTATGGACTATTAGTAAATCTTCACTGTCAGGCTCATCCTACGTTTTAAACCTATCAATTTCAAGCGTATATGACACTTTTGTGACGGCTATCTACCGTGTAAGAGGCTCTAATGCATAGTGACCTAGAATATCTATACTTTCTACCCTAAAGGTTTCTCTATAAATGACAAGTCATTACGCCCTTATTAGCATCGCTCTGCTATTGGTAGCTTGCTCAACGCCACAAAGTGAGTTTGGTGTCTATCAACAGTCAGATGGCACGATTGGAGTGCATGCACCCAAAAATTCAAAAGAGACTGACGCTCAAGAAGCTGCTCTCATAGAATGTAAAAAGCAGGGCAAAAGAACAGTGACGATTCTAGAAAGCAGAAAAACGGTCAATGACCGTTTTCCCTTTACTTATATCTATCTTTGCAGATAGTGGCGGACAGTTACTCCGCCGTCTTTTTGATTAAATTAGCTTAGCAGCCACTTCTTAATCGATTTGTTTACGCACATCGCGTCTAAAGCAAGACCAAAGAACTCGGATCCATTAGTTACCATGCTCTCAATCGCTTCCACTTTGCCTGACTTGATGCCACGCAAATAGGTTGCTGCACGATAGCGCAAGAAGTGCTCTGTTTCGCCTTCTTCATTCTCGGTAGAGCAAAGCTCTAAGCTACCATAGCGAGTTTCTGGGTTGATGTTCAAGATAGCCAAGCTAACAGCACCAACTAATTTCTCAGGAACTGGGATAGGCACATAAGAATAGAGGGAGATCATCATTTCTTCTTCATCTACTTCAATGATGTGATCAATATCCAGCACATCTTTTTCAGTTAATTCAGTCTCGCCAGAATCGCCACCACCAAAAGTAGACTCAAACTGCAACATCGCAGTATTGCTTCCTTTGGAGATCTCGATCATGTCAGGGTAGCCAAGCAAGCCTTTCCACCAATACATTAATGAGAAGGTGCAAGGCTTCACTTCAACCAGTCCCTTTTTAGTGGACTTCGCAAAATACAAACCATAAAACTCGTCATCTTGCTCAAGACCATATTGGTCTACTTTTGGTGATTTAGATGAAGTTGGTTTTACCGCCTTCTTGGCAACTTTCTTCGCTGCTGGTTTTTTTACTACCTTTTTTACTGTCTTTTTGCTTGCGACTTTCTTAGTAGCAACTTTCTTGACAGCTTTTTTTGCAGGGGCTTTTGTTACCACCTTGGTAGCTACTTTCTTTTTTGCTGGAGACTTCTTTGTAGCCATGGTCTATTACCCTTCTTTTGGTAGTTATTGTGCTTAATGCACTAGCTGATATTACTGCAATTTCCCTAAGGAATTCGCCTTTGCTATATGGGGTTTTTCCGGCGAATTACAAGGGGGCGGAGTAAACAAAAAGATGTCAAAAAAGATTGTTCTTGGAATAGAGGGTTGCTAAACTAAGTTTGAGAAGTTTTGATAAACCAAATATGAAGAGGGTCTATGTTTCCTGAATATCGCGAACTCATTACTAAGTTGAAAACGTCAGATCGTCACTTTTCGCATTTATTTGATAAACACAATAATTTAGATCAGAAGATCCTGCGCATGGAGGCTCATACTGAGCCAAGCACTCCTGAAGAAATTGAGATTTTGAAGAAGGAAAAGCTTTTATTGAAGGACCAGATCTACGCAGTTCTCAAAAAGGCGAGCGCTTAAGTCAATCTGGTGAGAAAAGCCTAGATATCGTTTTAATCTAGGCTTTCTTCAGAAAGCAGGCCTTAAGCAACATATTGCCAGCCTCGGTTTTGCAATCTACCTCGTGGTCACCAGAAACCAATCGAATACCTTTAATTTTGGTTCCTACCTTTAGTGTTGTAGATGAACCCTTCACTTTGAGGTCTTTAATCAGGGTCACGGTATCGCCGTCTGCTAAGAGGTTGCCATTGGCATCCTTCACGATCAATCCAGCCTCAATTTCTTCTGTGGCTGCAGCTATAGGCCATTCATGGCCACATTGGGCGCAAACGTAATTCTCCCCATCGGGGTAGGTCATATCTTCCTGGCAGACAGGGCACTTCGGTAAATTATCTGTACTCATAGGCGTATTTTAGTCTAGGGGTGGTTGGGGGCGATCGATTGCCTGTATCGCTTTAGAATGGTCGGGTGAACAAAGTTCTAAAGATTTCCCTGATTGCCTTTATCGCCTTCCTTTTGTTGGCGGGCTTAGGTGCTTGGTATGCAGCATCCTTCATTAATCCCACGCAACTCACGAAGCTTCTCAGCTCCTCGGTCAAAGACGCTACTGGCCGTGATCTCAAAATCAGTGGGTCTGTGAGTCTAAATCTGTTTCCAGTGATCAGCGTGAAGGCAGAGCAGGTATCTTTAAGTAATACCTCTTGGGCAAGTAATCCCGATATGCTGACATTCCAGCAAATTGAGTTAGATATCAGAACTCTCCCTTTACTGAAGGGTAGTGTTGAGATCAGCAGAATAGGCGTCAAAGGATTAGAAGCCAACCTGCAAACCAATAAAGCCGGAGAGGGTAATTGGAATTTCACCCCGCCAGTCTTGACTAGCAATGGTTCAGCAACCCAAACCCTAAGTAATGCAGCAGGCAATGATTCTGCAGATAGCACCTTTGTTTCTATTAAGACGCTGGACATTGTTGATGCCATCATCCGTTATCAAGACGGCAATCAGGCCGCAAAAGTCATTCGTCTCCCGAGGCTAACTTTGGGTAGTAGAGATGGAAGATCCACGATTCTGTTGGATGTTCAGTACGAAAAATATAGTCTGAATCTAAAAGGTTCAACGGGTTCGATACGTAACGCATACTTTGCCTGGGATCAGTCTCCGGTAAAGATGGATCTGGATTTATCTCTCACCCTCAATGGAAAATCGCTTGCCATTAAGGGAGAAATTGATAAGAAGCCTCAGGTTTTGCCACAATTTAGGATTGATTTAAATTCCAAATCCTTTGATTTAGCCCCATTGGCTGGGTCCGCTGCCATTGCTGGCAAAGCTGGAAGTTCTACCTCTTCAAGTACGCATAAAGCCCAAGGTAAATATTTCTTCTCAGACGAGTCGCTGCCATTTGATGTATTGCCTTTGGCTGATGGGTCTATCAATATTAATATTGCTGAGCTAGGTATACCAGGACAAGTCCCATTTACGAACTTTAAAACGACACTGCAATTTAAGAAAAACAGTATCGATGCAAATGACGTCAGTTTTAATCTTGGTAAGGGCAGTGCTCATGCACAAATCTCCATTGGTGGTTTTGATGGATCAGCTCCCAAGGTATCTCTTAAGGGCCTCGCTAAAGACTTTAACTTGGAGCAAATTATTGCGACTACGGATTCGAGTGCCAAAGTTTCAGGAGGCGATACTCGTATAGCCTGGAATTTACGAGGAAGTGGCGTAAGCCCCCATCAACTCGCTAGCAGTGCCACTGGCGCACTTCAGATTTCAGTAGGGCAGGGGAAAATAGATTCAAAGCTGATTAATAAAGGCGGAGACTTTGTCGTTACAGTATTGGATGCAGTTAACCCAATGCGGAAAAATTCTACCCAAACTATTTTGGAATGTGCTGTTGCCTATTTGCCGGTCAATAACGGGATGATTAATATTCAAGATTCCATTGGCGCAGAAACAGACCGACTCAACATCACTCTATCTGGCTCAATAAATCTCGCGAGCGAAGCCTTAAATCTCAATATCAATCCAAAAGAAAAGTCAGGCTTGACCACCGGTGTTGATCTAGGGGGCCTTGTTAAGATTGAGGGGACATTGCAAAACCCTCAGGCTGGCGTAAATAAGGCGGGAGTAGTCAATAGCGCTGTCTCGATCGGTCTAGGCTTCTTGACTGGGGGAATTAGTATCGCTGCCGAAAATGCTAAATCTTTGGCAACCAAGTCGCAGCCTTGCAAAACAGCGCTGCACTCTTGGTCGGATATCTATTCAGTAAGCAAATAGGAAAAGCTAAGCTCGATAAGGTATTTCTTAAAAGACCAGGCCGCTAACAAAGAGGCTAAATAAAGAAATAAAGATGCTAGCAAAGAATGCGGTCCAGAAGCTGGAGATCGTAAAGCCACTCACTACTGCAGAAACAAGCATTAATACCAAAGCATTAATCACGAGCAGGAAGAGGCCCATAGTGACTACTGTTAGCGGTAGTGTAAAAAGAATTAATAATGGTTTCACAATGGCGTTGGCAAAACCCAGAAGCAGGGCAGCAATAATTAAAGAGCCACCGTCTGCAAAGCGTAAGCCACTAAAAATGTAGCTAGCAACCCAAAGGGATAGAGAGGTTAAGCCCCATTGGACTAAAAATAGCGTTAAGTTACTCATCATTTCCTTTTTAAATTGAGCCTATGTTGGAATATATATTATCAGCAACTTAAGCTGCAGCCTTGTGTTTTATAGGTTTAATCTGCTTGAAGTGAACTTGAATTTGAGAGTTAGTCGCTTTTGCGAACTTGGCTAAAGTGCGCATGGAGGGTAGGCTGGTGCCACTTTCCAGTCTTGCAATTGCGGATTGAGAGGTTTCCATTAGGGTTGCTAATTCTTCCTGGGAAAGACCACTTTTCATCCTGGCTTCTATGATTTCTTTTGCGATCTCAAATTCAATTTGAGTTTCTTCAAATGCTTTTTTATATGCCGGTTCTTTTAGCCAGCGCTTATGTAGGGTTGATATCTTAGTCATAGTAATTTGGCGATTTTCGCTCTCTGTGTTGCGGTAAGAATGGCTTGCGGTGGTGTTTTTTGTGATTTCTTAATAAATGCATGCAAGATCACAATTCTTTTGCCCGTCGCATAAATATAAATTCCCCTAGCTATACCATCTCTCCCCGAGGCTCTAATTTCCCATAATTTATCTCCCAGACTTTTGATGTGGGGCATACCAACCTGTCTAGGGCCAAAAGCTTCTAATAAATTACAAACCCTCACAATGCGACTGCGTATATCGCTTGGAAGTATCTCTAACTCCTTATCTACATCAGTATTTAGTGTTTCTACAATCCATTCGCTCATCAATAGATTATATCAATAATGATATATATCAAAAATGATATTACATGAGACTTAAGAAATCAAGGGGTATTTTTGTGGATTTGTATTAATAGTGAGGAGGAATTTCATCCTTCAGGCTGCCGCCTCCGCCACCACCGCTGCTAGCTTGCTCTTTGATGGCTTTGAGTTCGCGATACAGAAACTCAATTTGTTGCTGCTGTTTGTAAATTGTTTCGTTCAGTTTCTCGATGAGATCTTCGGTAAAGCTCAGCTTGATCTCTAAATTGGTGATTCTTTCTTCAGACATATTCAAGTCGCCTTCTTATTCAGAGATGAGTTCAAAGCGACCATCTTCCATTTCTGTTTTAGGTCTAATCCAAAAATCATGTGATTGCATCGATTCATAAACATAGGCAGGCTCGAGGGTGGCCTCTACATTCGCAAGAAAGACAACTCTATAAAAGCCGCCAGTCTTGATGTGTCTGAGTTTGCTACCTGGTTTAAATAGGCCGTCATCAGGATCAGCCATTTTTGGTTTGCTCATGTCGATATTATCAATCAAATGCTGTGTAATCAGAGGTAATGAGAACTAGTTCAGCCGCTGCTTTACTTGTAAATCGAAGTACTTCATTGTCTTTACTCATAAGGGTACACGGCTTTGCGGTAAAGGCTAAGTCTAAAAAGACCTGATCATCGGGATCTTGGCAGAACCAAGGCGCCTTCAGTAGGTCATTGTCATTCAATATTCTCGCCAATCCCTGCCATTGAAGGGTGATCTGCTCTTGTTGGGCTTGGTCTAAAAAAAATAAAGGACGTGCAACCACGTCAGCGAATTCTTCTAGAGTGGCATGAGTAGCCAGCGCATCTATTTTTCCATCAATGAGTGCTTGCTTTAAGTGAAGTGCACGAAAGTCATTAAAGACAAATAGATCTAACAAGACATTGGTATCAAAAACTACCACCTTCATATCTGAGGCCTATTGATTGCTACGCCAAACTTCGGGGGTAATGGTGACTTGCCCTTGGTCAGAAGAAACATAAGCCTCACCATCTTGAATATTGACGTGAATGACCATACTACGCTCAACCAATTTATTTAAATCTTCAGCCTGTTCAGCTGGAATCGAAATCACTTGTAAATTGCGTGCGCGAGTTAGTTTATTGGCAATACCATCCCACCAGATTTTGCTTGTGTGTCCGCCATAGCAATACACAATCACCTGATCTGAGCGACCACAAGCCTTCAAAATGCGCCGCTCGTCTGGCTGGCCAATCTCAATCCACAACTGAATGGCATCGGTCAGGTCTTTAATCCAGAGGTCAGGTTCATCGGTATCGCTAAGACCTTTTGTGAATACCAAGTCTTCGTGAGCCTGCAATGCAAAAGCGATGATCCGGATCATCATTCGCTGCTCAGTCTCTGAGGGGTGCTTGGCAATGGTTAAGGAGTGACTGCCGTAGTAATGACGGTCAGAATCTGCGACATGAAGGTCGGCTTTGTGGATAGTTGCGCGTAGAGCCATAAAGCATTATCGCCTTTATGTGCGATCTCCTGGCCTGAGTGAGCCTATAACCAGTATTATTTGGCTTATGGCTTCTTCGGGGGCTAAAAAGGCCTTAAATCACTGTGTATCGTAAAACTCCATGATCCGTATTACTGAATTGCGTCTACCTATTGACCATGCTCCAGAAGCTGTGTTGCAGGCGATTCTGAAACGCTTGGGTTTAAACGCCAAAGATTTAATGGGCTTTGAGGTTTTCAAGCGAAGTTACGATGCCCGAAAAAACGTTGCCTTATCTTTTATCTACACCGTAGATTTATCGGTCAAGAATGAAGATGATCTGCTGAAGAAATTCGCGGGCGATATTCATATTAGGCCATCGCCAGACACAAGCTACCACTTTGTAGCAAAAGCACCTGACTCTATCCAATCTGGAAAAGTACTACGTCCAGTCGTTATTGGTTTTGGCCCTTGCGGAATTTTTGCTGCCTTGGTGTTGGCACAAATGGGCTTTAAGCCAATTGTTTTGGAGCGCGGTAAGAAAGTGCGTGAACGCACTCAAGATACTTGGGGCTTATGGCGTAAAAATACACTTAATCCAGAATCGAATGTTCAGTTTGGCGAGGGTGGAGCGGGTACGTTTTCAGACGGCAAGTTGTATAGCCAAATCAAAGACCCCAAGTTTTACGGACGCAAAGTCATTCATGAGTTTGTGAAAGCTGGGGCACCAGAAGAAATTACCTATGTAGCCAAGCCGCACATCGGCACCTTCCGCTTGGTTGGTGTGGTGGAAAAGATGCGCCAAGAAATCATTGAGCTAGGCGGTGAGATACGGTTTACTCAAAAGGTGGTTGGCTTTGATATTCAGAATGAGCAAATCACTGGAGTCAAAATAGAAGGGCAGCCAGACTTACCCGCTAGCCATGTCATCTTGGCTTTAGGGCATAGCGCAAGGGACACCTTTGAAGCGCTGCACCATGCTGGGGTCTATATGGAAGCCAAACCATTTTCGGTAGGATTTCGTATTGAACATCCCCAGTCGCTGATTGATCGAGCGCGTCTCGGTCCACATGCAGGTAATGAGCTCATTGGTGCCGCGGATTACAAGTTAGTGCATCACGCTAAAAATGGCCGCTCGGTCTATAGCTTTTGCATGTGCCCTGGTGGCACTGTCGTGGCTGCGACATCAGAGCCCAACCGAGTTGTTACGAATGGTATGAGTCAATACTCGCGCAATGAACGTAATGCCAATGCTGGCATCGTGGTGGGCATTACTCCAGAAGATTATCCGGGTGGTCCGCTTGCGGGTATTGAGTTTCAGAGGGCGATCGAGTCCAAAGCATTTGAATTAGGCGGCGGCACTTATGAGGCGCCGGGTCAGCTCATAGGTGATTTTTTAGAGGGTAAGCCTTCTACTGAATTCGGTAGTGTTTTGCCTTCATATAAGCCAGGTGTTCACCTAACGGATCTTGCTGACAGCTTACCCGCCTATGCTATCGAGGCCATTCGAGAAGCAATACCAGCATTTGAGAAGCAAATTAAAGGCTTCTCCATGAAAGATGCCGTCTTAACTGGGGTTGAGACGCGCACATCCTCGCCATTGAGAATTACACGCGGCACCAACTATCAAAGTCTCAACGTCAAGGGGCTTTATCCAGCAGGCGAGGGCGCAGGTTATGCGGGAGGAATCTTGTCTGCAGGTGTCGATGGGATTAAAGTAGCAGAAGCAGTAGCGCTAGACTATTTAGCAAAGTAACTTTCACATAAGCCTTCTATGACCTCTGTAGCAAATTCATCAACAGCACAAGAAAAAGATGTCTTATTTCATCCTGAGCTGCTGAAAAAGTTTGATATCAATGGTCCACGCTATACGTCTTATCCCAGTGCCGATCGTTTTCATAATGATTTTTCTGAAGCAGATTATTTGGCGGCTCTAGAGCGAGTGGCTAAAGTGGATGAGCCCCTTTCACTTTATTTCCATTTACCGTTCTGCCCCAATATTTGTTACTACTGTGGCTGCAACAAAATCATCACCAAAGATCATGGGCGTAGCGCCAAATATATTAAGTACCTCGCTAAGGAAATGGCGATGGTCACTAAGGCGATGGGTATACATAAGAAGATTTCCATTACGCAATTACATTGGGGTGGCGGCACACCTACCTTCTTATCTCACGAAGAGATGATCGAGCTCATGCATCACACCCGTGAGCATTTTGATTTATTGCCTGGCGGTGAATATTCCATTGAGATCGATCCTAGACGCGTTACTGAAAAAGATATCGCACTCTTGGCGGAGTTGGGCTTTAATCGCATCAGTTTGGGTGTGCAGGATTTCAATCTCACTGTGCAAGAGGCAGTCCATCGCGTGCAAACGATTGAAGAGACCCAGGCAGTCATGGACTGGTCCCGAAAGTATGGGTTTAAATCAAGAAGCGTTGATTTAATCTATGGGCTTCCAAAGCAAACGCCAGCCACCTTTAAAGAAACTGTAGATGCAGTATTAGCAATGAATCCTGATCGTCTATCGGTCTATAACTATGCCCATCTGCCACATATCTTTAAGCCACAACGCCGGATAGCTGAAGCAGATTTACCGCCCGCCGCTGATAAGTTGGATATTCTTTCCAATACGATCGAGCGCCTCGGTGAGGCTGGCTATGTCTTTATTGGGATGGACCATTTTTCTAAACCCGATGACGAATTAGCGATTGCTCAAACAGAGGGCAAACTCCATCGAAATTTCCAAGGTTATTCGACACAAGCTGAGTGCGATCTACTGGCCTTTGGTATTTCTTCTATTGGCAAGGTAGATGATTGTTACTCCCAGAATGTGCGAACCTTGGATGAGTATTACGAGGCGCTAGATCAAGGACACTTGCCAGTACTGAGAGGTTTGCGTCTTGATCAGGACGATCTGTTACGTCGAGAGTTGATCGGCGAATTGATGTGTCAATTCGAATTAGATACAAAGTCTTTTGCTCAATCACATCAGATTGATTTCCAGGCTTACTTTAAAGCTGAGATTGAAGAGTTAAAACACCTTCGAGATGCAGGCCTTTTAGATTGGCAGGGTGAAACAATCTTAGTACCCACGAAGGGTCGCCTCTTAGCGCGCCGAGTTGCCATGACCTTTGATCGACATCTCAGAGAGTCTCAAGCAAAAGGTACTTACTCCAAGGTTTTATAGGGTAATTCACTAGTCATTTGATCTAGATCAAATAAGCTCTAAAACAGTGTTGCTTTTAAGCACTCAAAAAATTCTCAAGTACTTTCCATTTGATTTACATCAAATTCCCGTATGGGTATCAATTTGAAAATAGTTTCATCGAAATTGATAACAAAAAGGGAAACCATCATGCGTATTAAGTCACTCGTAGCAGCCATGGCTGCAGTTGCATCTTTAGCCCCAATCGCGGCTCAAGCTCAAGCGGAAGAAAATCCTTGGATGTTGCGTGTGCGCGCAGTATATGTAGACTGGCAAAATGGTCAGGCAAACGGTTCTTCTACAGCTGCAGGCGTACAAACCAATAACATTAATGCTTCAAATCAATGGCTTCCTGAATTTGATGTTTCTTATTTCTTCACTAAAAATATTGCAACAGAATTAGTGTTGAGCTATCCCCAGCCTGTGAATATTAATTCCAATTTGACATCAGGCCCTACAGGTACGGTTAATGCGTTGCCACCATCGCTCTTACTGCAATATCACTTCACTGACTTAGGTGCTTTTAAGCCTTACATTGGTGCAGGTATCAACTACACTATTTTCGGAAATCGTAATAATTTCTCGCTTGGTGGCGTGAATAATGCTCTTACAGTTAGTCAAAATAGCGTTGGATTTGTCGGTCAAATCGGCGCAGATTATATGATTGACAAAAATTGGGGTGTAAACGTTGATTTGAAATACGCCACAATGAGTACTACTGTTACTGGTCAAAATGTTGCGCCAGGTCAAGACCTCGGTAAATTGACTTTGAATCCATTAATGCCAGCTATTGGTGTGACTTACAAGTTTTAAGGATTCAGTTCTTAGATCTTGAGATAGGGCCCTTCAGGGGCCCTATTTTTTTATCGAATGATTCTTAAATTAAATCTTGAATAAGCTTCTCAAAAGCAGTTTCATCAAAGAATCGATTATTGAATCGATGTAATAAAGAGTGGGTAGGTGGCTCTGTTCTGCGCTTGGCATATTGATCCCAGTGGGCTATTTTCCATTCGTCCCGAGGATCGGCGCGCTTCTTCATTCGTTGTTTGGCTTCAGCCTCATCCAAATCAATCCAGGCAATTTGAATGGTGGTTTGTGGCGGCACACCAAGCGCAACTGCATCAAACATTCTGCCGCTCTGAATCTCTTTTGAAAACGGCCCAACTAAGATGACATTGACACCCAGTATTAAGTTCTCTCTAGCAATATCAATGAGTCCTTGGTATTCCCAATCTCGTAAGTTTGCAAGGTAGTAGGGGCTATCACGATCATTTGGGTTTTGAGTAGTGAGCTTCATGACCTGGGCGCTAAAGGCGCCGTATGCTGTGTCTTTGTCTAGAAAGAAGAAATCCTCCCCAGTCTTTTCAATAATCAAAGGCAACGCTTTTTTGGCCAAAGTAGATTTGCCAGTCCCCGCATGACCAGCGAATAGGATGAGACGGGGCGCGGAAGGGGTTAATTTGCAGACCATATGGAGCTAGTCTCGCAGAAATCGGGGGAAATATCTCGTGTTTTGGGGAAGTGACGATAATGTCGCCATGGCTTTAATCGTACTCACTGATGCAAAACTGGCTTTTGGCCACGTTGACCTCCTCGCAAACACGGCTTTTTCTCTGGAATCAGGGGAGCGTGTTGGCTTAATTGGCCGAAATGGCACTGGCAAATCTTCTTTGTTGAAGATCTTGGCCGGTATCGAAAAAATGGATGATGGACTCCTGCAGTATCAACAGGGTCTACGCATTGCATATGTTCCTCAGGAACCTATTTTTGAGGCTGAAGAAACGGTGTTTGATGCGGTATCCAAAGGCGTGGCGCAAGCAAAAGCCCTGCGAGAAGAGTATGAGGCACTGAGCGTTGGCGAATGGGATGATGCATCTCATCACCGGTTAGATGAAGTGCAGTCTCAATTGGAAGCACTGAGTGGTTGGAATTGGGAGCAGCGCGTTCATGAAACTTTAGATCGTCTTCATCTAGAAGCTGAGCTCAAAATCAATACACTTTCCGGCGGCACGAAGAAGCGGGTAGCCTTAGCACGTGCTTTAGTAGAGATGCCTGACGTACTCTTATTAGATGAGCCAACCAACCATTTGGATTTAGATTCAATAGCATGGTTGGAGGAGTTGCTTAAGGAATATCAAGGCTCTGTCATTTTGATTACCCATGATCGCGCCTTCTTAGACAACGTCTGCACACAAATTGTTGAGCTTGATCGCGGTATTCTGCGAAGCTATCCCGGAAACTTCACTCAATATGAGGTTTTAAAAGAACAAGAGCTCAATGCGGAGACTTTAGCAAATGCTCGGGCAGATAAATTACTGGCTCAAGAAGAGGTTTGGATCCGCAAAGGGGTGGAGGCGCGCCGTACTCGAAGCGTAGCCCGTATTGCTCGCCTTGAAAAGTTGCGCACCAGTCGTGCTGAGCGTCGAGATGCTATGGGGCAGGTGAAGTTGGCGGTATCTGCTGGTGATCGTAGTGGCAAAATTGTGGCTGACCTACAAAATGTCAGCAAAACTTACGATCGTCCAATCGTGAAAGATTTCACGGCAACTATTTTGCGTGGCGATAAGGTTGGCTTGTTAGGCCCCAATGGCGCTGGTAAGACTACTTTACTTAAATTGATTCTAGGAACCATTGCACCTGACTCGGGTACTGCAACCATGGGAACCCGAATTGAAGTTGCCTATTTTGATCAAATGCGTGAAGGCTTAGATCTCAATGCTTCACTAGAGGATTACATCAGTCCAGGTAGCGAGTGGATTGAAATCAATGGCAATAAAAAGCACGTCAAGAGTTACTTGAGTGATTTCTTATTTGCGCCAGAGAGAACCAATTCACCAGTAAGCACCTTATCTGGTGGTGAGCGTAACCGTCTATTGCTGGCCCGCTTGTTTGCTAGACCAGCTAATGTATTGGTTCTAGACGAGCCAACCAACGACTTAGATATTGATACCTTAGATTTACTTGAGCAACTCTTACAAGATTACAAAGGTACTGTCTTCTTAGTTAGCCATGATCGTTATTTCTTGGATAACGTAGTGACGAGCATTATTGCGAATGAGGGCGATGGCTTCTGGCGCGAATATGAAGGTGGTTACGAGGACTGGAAGATTCAAAAAGCCCGTTCAGACAAGATCCGCGCATCTAATACAAACTCTAAGTCAACAGAGAAGGTAGAGAGCAAAGTAGAGGCCAGGGCAGAGCCTAAAGTAGACACTAAGCCAGCGCCAAAAAGCGGCGTTCAAAAACTCAATGGCAAAGAGCGTCAAGAGTTAGAGGCATTACCTTTGCAAATTGAAGAATTGGAAACAGAGCAGGCAGATATTGGTATTGCTATGAGCAATCCAGATTTATATAAGAACGAACCTGAGCTGGCAGCCAGCATGCAAGCTCGTTTGAGTGAAATTACTGCTGATTTAGATCAGAAGCTGCAGCGTTGGGAGCAACTTTTAAGTCGCTCCGAATCCTAGGCTATCACTAGCTTAGAGTCTTACTTTAAACGCGCGCGCAGTTGAGCAATTTCATCAAGCAGGTCGAGCGCCAGGGCGACACCAGGCACATTCAACTCTAGATCGTGTGTGAGATGCGCTGCAGTTTTGGCCCTTCTCAATGAGTCACCGCTGAAGCGCCAATCTTCAGGTGAGGATCCTGCTGGACTTAGTACACCTTCAGAAACCCAGGTCATGATGAGATCTTCTGGTGTGCGCGATGCGTGTGAGAGCTCAACAATCGTCATGTGAACTTCGTTCTCAACTACTTCACCTTCAATCCAAGTGATATTTGTTTGCGTCATATCCATCATCCCTTCAAGTGAGATCTGGGGTTGAAATCAAAAGCCTTCTCAAAGTTTTGGTAGGCCTCTTTCTGAGCATCGGTTTGTGCTGGTGGCAGGGCAATGCTAGGAACCACATATAAATCACCCGGCTCAGAGCTAGGGATGCCTTTGCCTTTGAGGCGCATCTTGCGACCTGCTACTGTTCCTGCTGGGATTTTTAATTCCAGAGTGCTGCCTGCTGGTGTAGGCACATTGACTGTCGTACCTAAAGCAGCTTCCCATGGGGCCAGTGGAATATCAATAAATACATCCTTACCTTCTACGCGGTAGATAGCGTTTGGATGAAAGTCGATTTCCAAATAGAGATCGCCAGCAGGTCCTTCGCCCATGCCAGGGCCGCCTTGGCCGGAAAGACGTAGGTTTTGTCCGGCCTTGATACCTTTAGGGATGCTGACGTCTAGCTTGCGCTCTTGGGTGCTGACATGACCACTCGCATCTTGTGTAGGCATATGCAATGCAATGGTGCGCTTAGCGCCGTTGTATGCGTCTGCGAGATCAATCAAAATTTTGGCGTGATGATCTTGCCCTTTAAAGTTCATGCCCTGACGACTGTTGCTACTGCGTCCACCTTGGCGATGCTTACCTCTACCAAAAAGAGATTCAAAGAATTCACTTTGATCACCCTCGAAGCCGCCACCATAGCCAGGATGACCGCCACCAAAGCCAGCATCAGAATATTCAAAACCTTCATTCCAATTAGGAGGGGGTGTGAAGTCTTGACCGTTTTTCCAATTCTCGCCAAAGCGATCATAGGCCGCACGTTTTTCGGTGTCCTTTAAAACGGCGTAGGCTTCACCGATTTGTTTGAACTGTTCTTCAGCTCCAGCTTCTTTGTTGACGTCTGGATGATATTTGCGCGCTAGTTTGCGATAAGCTGATTTGATTTCAGCTTCGGTAGCGCTGCGAGCAACGCCAAGAGTTTCGTAGTAATCCCTAAATTTCATAAGCTTGTTTCAGTGTCGTTTCTATCTGGGTTGAGCTAATAGGATTTATTCTACAGTTCTCTTAGCTCATTACCCCAATTTGCCAGGGAACAAATTCATAGTCGCCCAGGCCAAGAAGCTCACTCTTAGAGGGTTCACCTGAGGCGGTCCTGAGGAATAACTCAAATATCCGTCGCCCCATTTCCTGGACGGAGACGGTGCCGTCCAAAATCTCCCCGCAGTTGATATCCATATCCTCGGTGAGGCGCTGATACATCGGGGTATTGGTGGCTAATTTGATGCAGGGTGCAGGCTTAGAGCCAAACATAGACCCGCGACCTGTAGTGAAGGCAATCAGGTTAGCGCCGCCAGCAATTTGCCCAGTCGCAGAAACTGGGTCAAATCCAGGGGTATCCATAAATACGAAGCCTTTAGCTTTGACTGGTTCAGCATACTTATAGACTTCCATCAGCGGACCGGTACCGCCCTTCATAGATGAGCCTAGTGATTTTTCAAAGATATTGGCTAAACCGCCAATTTGGTTGCCTGGACTTACTTGTCCATTAATTTGTACGTCTCTACCAACAGAGTACTCATCTTTCCACCAGCGAATTCGTTGAATCAGTTTTTCGCCTACAGCTTTGCTAACTGCACGGCGGGTGAGGGTATGTTCAACGCCATAAATTTCTGGCGTCTCCGAAAGAATTCCAGTGCCACCATGACGGGACAAAATATCAATCGCAGCACCTAAAGCTGGGTTAGCTGTGATGGAAGAAAAGCCATCCGAGCCGCCACATTGCAGACCAACGCATAAATGACTTGCGGATACAGTCTCACGCTTGGCTTTATTTGCCTCAGGTAGTAATGCTTTTACTGCTTCAATGCCGGCTTCGATCGTTTTGCGAGTGCCGCCTGTTTCTTGCATGATAAAAGTGTGCAAGTTAGCATTCTCAGTAAGGTCTTCTTGCTCCATCAAGCCTTTCAGTTGATTGCGTTCACAGCCAAGACCTACGATGAGTGCCGCAGCTAGGTTAGGGTGCCGTGCATACCCGGCCATCGTGCGGCGTAGAAGTTCCATAGGCTCGCCACTCATCTCCATGCCGCAGCCAATATCATGACTAAAAGCCACCACACCATCTACGTTGGGAAACTCTTTGAGGCGCTCTGGTGTAAACCAATCTGCAATTTTGTTCACAACTGTTGCTGAGCAATTAACGGTAGAAAGAATGCCGATGAAATTGCGCGTTCCTACTTTGCCATTGGGTCTGACATAGCCTTGAAAAGTAGCGCGTTCAGATTCGGGCAAGAGAGTTGTAGGCTTGTATTCGCTGGCGTAAGCATAGTCACGATCAAACTCACGAAACTCAGTGTTGTGGCTATGAACCATAGTACCGGCTTCAATATCGGTATTAGCAAATCCTACGGTGACGTTGTACTTGAGAATGGGTTCACCCTTCAGTATTTTCTGAGAGGCGATTTTGTAACCTGCTGGCACTTGGCTGCGGCTTGTGAAGTTCTCGCTAGGTACCTCGGTACCAATGCCAATATCTACTCGCGCAACGACAATATTGTCATTGGGATGTAGGCGAATAATGGGGCCAGCCAGTTTCTTTCCAGAGGTTTCAATCATGATCTATAAGCTTTTCAATAGGATGAGCTGATCGTATGACGAAGTAGTCAGATATTTAATGACTCAAGTCAAATATCAGCACTTCTGCATCAACACCATCACTGATTACCAGGGAAGATTCATTCTCAATAAACAGGGCATCGCCACCGACTAATTTTTGACCATTAATGGTGAGCATTCCGCGGATGAGATGAGCGTAAGATTTTCTCTTGGGATCTAGTTTGAGTGTTGCTGATTGAGGGCCATTGAAAAGTCCCGCATAGATGGTGGCATCTGCATGAAGTTTCACGGCGCCATCATTTCCGGTGGGGGAGGCGATGATGCGAAGCTTGCCCTCTTTTTCAATTGCTGGAATTGTTTTTTGTTCATAGCTAGGCTCAATCTCAGAAACATTGGGTTCTATCCAGATTTGCAAAAAATGGGTAGTTTGATCTTTGGCGTGATTGAATTCGCTATGGGTTACTCCGCTGCCAGCACTCATGCGCTGAACATCACCTGGAGGTATGGACTCAATATTGCCCATGCTGTCCTGATGCGCCAATTCTCCCGAAAGAACATAACTAATAATTTCCATATTGCGATGGCCGTGTTTACCAAAGCCCATTCCGGCTGCAACACGATCCTCATTAATCACGCGCAAGTTTCCCCAGCCCATAAAGCGAGGGTCATGGTAGCCAGCGAATGAAAAGGAGTGAAAGCTTTTAAGCCAGCCGTGGTCTGCATAGCCACGATCTTGGGATTTTCTGAGATTTATCATGGTTTTAGGGTATCCAAAAGCAAATTGAAAGAATCTGTATAAGGACATTATCATTAGCTTTAATGAATTTTGCTGATCGGTAGCGCATGGGAAGTTTTAAACAAGACATTAGGGAAACATTTTTAGGTCTTTCTGAGAGCGCTCAGGAGAAGTGGAGTGACTTCACCCAATTCTTACAAGAGGCTTGGCCACTATTACTTCTCTTACTAGCAATATTGATGGGTATCTGGTTGTATGCTGATCCTCCGCCGCCCAATCATGTTCAATTGGCTACAGGATCTGCCGGCGGATCCTATGAGGCCTTAGGCAAAAAGTACCAAGAATATTTTGCAAAGAAGGGCGTCACTCTGGAGCTTGTGCCGACCTTAGGGGCGCAAGAAAATATTGAACGCTTAGCGGATCGCAATGATCCTGTTCAGGCTGCCTTTGTGCAAGCAGGGGTGGCTCATGCTAAAGAAGTTAAGGGAGTCCAATCACTAGGAGCAATCGCCTACGATCCAGTATGGTTTTTTTATCGTGGCCCAGAAGTGAAGAATAGCGATCTAGAGGCGCACAGAGGAAATTTCAAATATTTCTCGTCTAAGACTCTATCTATTGGCGTGAAGGGTAGTGGCACTTACGCACAAGCTTCTAAGATTTTGAAAATATCAGGATTTGAGCACCTCCCACAGTTCGTGTATTTACCTGGAGGAGAAGCAGTTAAGGCTCTACAAGCAGGAAAAATTGACGGTGCTTTTATCGTTGATGCTTTTGAAGCTCCAAATGTACAGGCGCTACTTAATGACCCATCTGTGCATATTGTCACCTTTAAGCGCGCTGAGGCCTATGTCAAACTCATTCCCTATCTTCATATTTTGGACGTACCTCAGGGATCTTTTAATCTAGAACGTAATTTCCCCCCGCAGGATATGAAGTTACTTGCTACCACTACTAATCTATTGGTAGATGATCGGATGCATCCAGCGATTCAATTCCTCTTTCTGGAGGCTGCTAGAGAAATTAATGGTCGTGGCTCATTTTTCTCAGAGCGCGGAGAATTTCCTTCGTTCAAGGATTCGATATTGCCCGATAGTCCTATAGCAGTACATTACGAAAATAATCATTACCCATTGTTGTCGACCTACGTGCCGTTTTGGTTGGCTGAACTGATTAATCGACTAGTCTTTATTCTGTTGCCATTTTGTGCTCTTGCGTACCCGATCCTGCAATCGCTGCCTGGATATCGTACGAAGCGGATGCAAAACAAGATTCATCGTTTATATGGTGCCCTCAAAGCCTTGGAGCAAGAGTTGCTTGATGGTTTTAATGATGAGCAGCGCGATGAATATCTGCAAAGACTGAACTTACTTGAGTACCAGGCACTCAGAATCAAAATCTCGAAACGTATGTCAAGCGACTACTACACCTTGCGTACCAGCATTGATTACGTGCGCAATTGCTTGAATAGGGGCGAACATCCCTATGGTTACGAGGATTTAGGTGGCAATAACGATCCTATTTAGGCTCATAGGTATGTTTCGATATAGCTTGGGTATATGATCTATAGAAATAAAAAATTACATAAACTATGAGACCATACGATCACCCCTCCAGAGCGTTATTGCATGAAGAGGTTCATGCGCGACCTCCCATTCCATTGTGGCCAAATGAGAGGGTGATTTCTCAATCCTTCTTATTGGATGCCACTTCTCGTCAACAGCAGATAGCATGGGTACAAAAACTCAGTAGCGCCTTGGGATGCACTCCCAGTCGTGATGACCACTCTTTTATGACGCTCCATTTAGCGCCAGAGCCCGAAAGAGTATTGGTAAAGTGGGAGTTGCATGGTGAATTCGCGACCATTGCAGTGATTGTTCATAATCAGACTAAGGTTAAGGGGCCCTTGCTCAAGTCAAGATTAGAAATTGAGCGGGATCTCGATTTACTCTTTAAAAATTTGGGATGTCCGACTATTTCTGAGTCTGGTGGCCAACGAATTTCTGCCTTAGATTTGGTTTTTGAACATCGCCCTTTATTTGCTGAGGCGCTAGAAGTTTCTGAAATCTTTAGCGGTAACACTGTACTGGGTAGTTACATTCTGTCGAGCAAAAAAGCGCAGTTATGGACTGACTTGCAGCTAGAGCAGGACGGCTTTATTTCCTTCTTTATTCCGCATGATGTATTAGGTTCAAGACAATTAGGTCGTATAGCCAGAGGTTTAGCAGAGGCTGAAACCTATCGCATGGTTGCCATGGTTTCATTCCCTGTGGCTAAAAGTCTTTCTCTACCACTAAGAGAGGCGGAGTCCGAGTTAGCCGCTTTATCTGAAAAAATCTCTCAGCTACAGGCTGAGTCTGGCGTTAATACCGAAAAAGATGGCTTATTTCTAGAGGAGCTCTCCCGACTGGCTTCCCGCATTGAGCAATGGATCTCGGGATATGGGCTGCGCTTTACTGCTGCTGAGGCTTATAGCCAATTACTCTCAAAAAATTTACTTGAGCTAAATGAGGCATCCATTCCTGGGGTGCAAACATTATCTGAGTTTATGGATCGACGTTTCCAACCTGCAATGGGTACTTGCATTTGGACTCAAAGACGTTTGCGCGAATTGTCGGACCGTATTTCTAGAACAACCCAAACTCTGAGAACTCGTATTGAGTTTGTTAATGAGCAGCAGACACAAAAATTACTGGCTAGTATGGATCAGCGCGCTAGACTGCAGCTCAGACTTCAGGAAACAGTGGAGAGCTTGTCGGTGCTGGTGTTGACTTACTATGCTGTCGGTTTATTGGTTTACATCATGAAGGGTGGAAAAGAAGTAGGTCTTGCTATTCATCCTGAGATTGTTGCCGCTATAGCTGCTCCTATCATCGCTATTACATTCTTAATTATTAGTCGGCGTAGACGGCGTAGGCTGAAAGTTTAAATGCGCTGACGAAATAAAAAAGAGACCCGAAGGTCTCTTTTTTATTGACTGCAAAGGTTATTAACCTAAGCTATCAGCCCAGATATTGTGCGCCCAACCCCAAGCATAAACGCCTTCTAATGTTGAAGGTGCCGGAGAAAGACCTCCAGACCCTGGGACTGTTTTAAAGGTCTTCTCAGCTGCGTTGTATTGGTGGACGCTGGCAACGTGAACCACTTCCTTGGAATTCACAAAGCTGTAGCAAGTATTGGTTAACACTGGCGCAGGGTTCACTTCCCAACCACTGAGTTCTGCCACGATCGCTGCAGCAGCTACTTTGGCATGTTGGTTCGCCATATGACCAGACTTTGGCATGAGTGGCGCAATCTGAATAGCGTCGCCTAAGACGTGAATATCTTTACGCGCAGTAGATTCAAAATTGAGGAAGTTCACATTAGCCCAGCGACCATTAGAGTTTGCTAAGCCAGTTTTGATGGCGATTTCACCAGCGGCCATTTGTGGCAAGACATTAAGTACATCCGCCTTCACATCATCCTCAACTTCGAGTTTGAGTGTTCTGGTTTTGGCATCTACGCCAACCACATTGCTCTTTGGTCGGTACTCAATGATTCCAGCGTACTGCTCAGCCCAAACTTTTTTGAACAAGGCGCCCTTAGAGGTAACGTCTTGGTTAGCATCCAAAATGAGCACCTTGCCTCGAGGGTTGTTCTGCTTAAGGTAGTTGGCAACTTGGCAAGCGCGCTCGTACGGTCCAGGAGGGCAGCGATACGGGGCTTCTGGAATGCTAATAGCAAAAGTACCGCCTTCACGCATTGCTGCAATTTGCTTATGAAGTGCGACTGTTTCTGGACCGGCTTTCCAAGCTTGCAGAGTGACACCATCTTTATTCGCTTGAGCAAGGCCTTCAATACTTTTGAAGTTGAGTGATACACCTGGAGATACCACAGCTTTGTCGTAGCGTAATGTCTTACCAGAAGCCAGTTTTACGATTTTCTTATCTGGATCAATGCTGCTCACGCTATCTTGAATAATCTTGATGCCATGACGCTTGCTGAGTGTGTCATATGGTGAGGTGATTTCAGCCAGAGTGCGTGAACCACCAATCACTAGGTTGGACATTGGGCAAGAAATGAAAGAGGTATTAGGCTCAATTAATGTGACCTTAGCTGTGTTGTTAGAAAACAGGCGAAGATATTTAGCGGCAGTAGCACCGCCATATCCGCCACCAATCACCAGAATTTCTGCTTTTTGTAAATTAGCACGCGCTTGTCCAGAGAAGCCAGCCAATAAGCCAATTGCTGCTGCGCCTTGGCCAATAAAGTGTCTACGATCCATGATGGGCTTCCTTATTATTTCTTGCCAAGTTGATTGGCGATGGTTTCGAGTTGCTCGTCGGTATAGCCTTTAGCTAACTGCGGCATGATGGTACCTTCACGTGTGCCAGACTTAAATGCTTTCATTTGAGTCAGAATTTGTTCGCTAGTGAGGTTGTTAATTAGCGGCATTCCGCCGTCAACGACACCCTTGCCATCGGTTCCATGGCAATTGGCGCAGGTGGCTGCAAGGCCACGTTTATATAGATTGCTGGCATCGGCATTCTGCGCAAGGGCAGCGCCACTCCAATGGCTAATGCCAATATAAATAGATGCTAGGATTGCGGGTTTTAAATACCTTGCTCGCATATAGTAGTTCTCCGTTCGGATTATTTCTAAGTAATAAATTGCAAATTCGTTTGTAGGTATCTTAATCAAGAAACTCTTGTAAATGGATATTCACATCAGATTCGTTTTTCATAAGCTCATTCAAAAATACAGGCATCAGCAGTTTTATAGGGCTTTCCTATAAGCCCTATAAACTATAGCTATGCGTGCCTCATTTTCATACCGTTCTGCCGTATTAATCCTGCTTTTAGGTGTATTTACCTATCTTTACGGCTTAGATAGTCGTTTTGCCCCTAAAAATGGTGACGAATATCCCTACATGCATATTGTGCGGATGACAGCTGATGCGGGCCATTGGTTACCGCTGCAGTCTGAAATGGACGGCATTAAAAATACTAAGCCCCCACTCATTTTTTGGCAGGGGATTGTCAGTACCTATTGGGCATCTGATTGGACTTTAGCTAATTTGCGTTGGCCTAGCGTTTTATATACCGGCTTAACTGCTTTCTTCCTGTTTTTGGCAGTGCGTCGGTTTAGTGGCAAAACACAAACGGGATTATTGGCCTCAATCGTTTGGCTCTCTTTTTTTGCGACGTATCGCTATGGCCGCCCATTCCTAGCTGACCCGCCTGAAGTATTTTGGATATCGCTCCCATTTTTGGCAATCTTATATTGGGGTAAGAGCACTTTTGAATCGAGATTCTTTTTTCCGCTGATGGCGGGGGTGTGTTTTGGTTTGGCATTATTTGCAAAGTCGTTTGCGTATATTGTTCCTGCTTCATTTGCCATGGGTCTTTACTACTGGCGTTGGCGGCAGTGGAGTATTCCTCAAGTATTAATACGAGATCTCTATAAGTTAATCCTCATGGCTGTACTTGCCTTGGGAGTATTCGCCTTATGGTTTGCCCTGGACTCATACCCTGAGGCGATCTGGAAGGAGTTTGTCCTTGGAGAAAACGCAGGCAAGTTTGCTGCCCGTCAATCGAGCTACATCATGGATTTACTTCGTGGTGGCGACAGCATCTGGTTGCTATTACTGACTACTATTGCAAATGCTGGTTTATTCAGCTTTGTTCTGATATCTACTTTGATGCAATGCTGGCGTACGCGTCGTTTTCTCAGTCTGGAAGAAGTTCTCTTGTTGTTATTGGTTGTGGCATTCTTGATTGTGTTTAGTTTGCCTAGTCAGCGCTCAGGTCGCTATCTCCTGCCTGTGATGCCAGCATTCGCTGCATTGATTGCTTTGTATTGGGATAAGTTGCCCTTGTGGGGATTTCGGATTGCCTTGCTCTTGCAATTGCTGGTGATATCACTTTTGCTCTGGATTGGTGGCAATCTGCAGTTTTCCAATTTCATGGGTGATGCAGGTCAGTGGACTTACTCCTATTCCCATTGGATTTTGATGGCAGCGAGTTTGCTGGCAATATTGGTTGGTTTGTTTAAATGTAGCCAAACTAAAACACTGGCATTGGCCGCCTGTTTTCTAGTCTATTGCGCGTTGACCAGTAGTCTTGCTCCCTTAGAGGGGCGTCTAGGGCGCTATTCCACTGAGACCATCGCCCAGTTACAAGGCAAGGATGTTTGGATTCCTTGTGATTACCGCGCCAAGGACGAAGAGTACCGTCTGCTCTTGCCAGGCGCTAAATTGCATGGCTACTTAGCCAAAGATGCTGGAGATGTTTCAGGCCTATCCGCCGCTTATCCTCTGGTTGCGGTACAGTCGCCTCTTGGTATTGCGCCTACGCTATGTGAATCCTGTCAGATTGTTGGGAAGCGAATGGAGATGAGGGCGCGCCACTCTAACGAAGAGATTGCAGAGATGTTGGCTGGAAATATTGGTAAACATCTGTTTGTAAATGAGTATTTAATTGCCACTCCAGCTGCTATGCCAGATGTATCAAATTTGAAGGATGTTTGTAGATGAGTCGGATTGTTGCACTCTGTTTTTTGTTGCTTGCCGCTGTCTTGGGCTTTCTGCATATTGATAGTCGACCTGTATGGACACCTTTTGCACTGCCCTCTGTTTCTCCAGTGGAAGATCAGGTGGATGAGCCTGTAGTAAGTAAAAATAAAGCTCTGCCTAAGGTTGTTATCCCAACGCCCCAATCTAACTGGTTACCAGACACTGGTGCTCCATCGGTGCATGCAGCATCCCTGATTGCCTTGAAGGATGGCGCGGTTCGGGCATTTTGGTTTGCAGGTAGTCGTGAAGGCGCTGCAGATGTTTCGATTTATAGCTCGGTATACGACTCGCATTCTGCCAATTGGAGTGCGCCTACGGTTGTAATGGATCGCATCAGTGCGGAGAAGGGTCTATCACGCTATATCGCCAAACTCGGCAATCCTGTGCCGAGTAGATTGGCGGATGGACGTCTCCAATTGTTCTTCGTGACGGTTTCGATTGGCGGGTGGGCTGGTAGCTCTATCTCGGCAATCACATCTGATGACGAGGGATTGACATGGAGTAATCCACAGCGCCTGATTAGCTCACCCTTATTGAACTTAAGTACGCTTGTGAAATCCCCGAGCATCTCATTCACTGATGGATTGTTGGGTGTACCTGCTTATCACGAGTGGATAGGGCGCTTTGGGGAGTTTTTAAGAATCGATGCCGGTCAGGTGATTGATAAGCGTCGTATGAGCTCTGGTCGCAGTGCAATTCAGCCGCTGGTGTTTGTGAGCGACGCTCAAGATGCTAGCGCCTATTTTCGACAAGCTCGCAGCGCAGGCCTGCCAAAGCAAATACCAGTGAGTAAGACGCAAAATGCTGGCCAAACCTGGCAATGGTCTGAGGATTTAGCAATCGCCAATCCAAATTCTGCGGTTGCTGGAGTAGCTCTGAAGAGTGGCGCTCGTATCCTGGCTTTAAATAATATTGAAACTGGTCGCCATCGATTGGTTTTGATGATGAGCAACCCACAGTCAGGGCAGTGGCAAGTCATTGAGGTGCTGGAGGACGACGAGTCCTTAGCGGATGCGCAGCGAAAAGAATTTTCCTATCCATACTTAATTACCGTTAATGGCGACGACGCCCATTTGGTTTATACCTGGGATCGTAAAAAAATTCGCCATCGTTATTTTTCTGCTGCTTGGTTAAAGCATGCTTTCAGCAAGATTGAGTCACAGGATCTAGAAACTAAAGGCCAGGAGGTTCAGCAATGAATTCATTAATGCAAATCTTGGCTTTGATTGAGCTATCCATCACAACCTCAGTTATTTGTATTTGGGCATTGCAAAAATTCTCCCCAAATCCTTTTCCATTCGCCGTAAAGCTTTTCTTGGTTCTATTAATCGGCAATGTAGTGTTCTGGCCGCTAGGTCTAGGTATGGAATTACCTCTAGTGGCCTACGTTCGTGGCGTTACTGGTGATCTGAGTATCGTTTTAACTTTACTGCTATGGAGTTCTTTGCTGCCTTCAAGCAAACCAACACCCATCGCCTTTAAATTCGCGATTGCCATCATCGCAATTGGTTTTTATCCATTTGCGCTAGGTTTAGGAATGCTTGACCCCTACGCATGGGGCTATGGATCAATGGCATTCTTATTAGCAGTGCTTGTATTTGCGGTGGTTTGTGCTTTGGCCAATTGCACCAAGGGCGTGTGGATTATTGCGATAGCCATCATTGCTTGGGCGGCTCATTGGCATGAGTCCACCAACCTTTGGGATTATTTGCTTGATCCGTTCTTAGCTATTTGGGCGCTAGTTGCCTTTATTGGAATGCTTTATAGAATGCGCCGCGATAAAGCCCGCTCTGGATATTTATTTAGACCGGGTTAATAATCATTGAAACGCAAAGTAGTGATTTGAGATGAGTAAAGCGATCTATTTATTGAGGTCAATGCTGAGGCAGATATGAAACAGACAAGTCAACAAAGTATTCCCGTATTGGGTAAATCAGCAAGATTCCTCGCCATATTAACAATTGCTTGTGGGTCCCTTCTCAACGGGTGTGTGATGAACCCCGGCCCATATCAATCCAGTGGATCCTATTACCCTCAGTCTTATGAGCAGAGTCAAGGCTATGCTCAAGATACAAGCTATAACGCTGGCCCACAAACCATTTCTTCAGAGCAATTGCAGTCATTGGTCTCAACCATAGCGCTATACCCCGATTCATTGCTCTCGCTGATGCTCCTGGCCTCAACCTATCCACTAGAAGTAGCAGAAGCCTATAACTGGCGAACCGACAATGCTGAGCTAAAGGGTGATGACCTACAAAATGCACTGAAGGCGCAATCTTGGAACGACAGCGTGAAATCTCTCATGTCGTTTCCAAAAGCATTCAACATGATGGGCAGAAAATTACAGTGGACCCAGAATCTGGGGAATGCTTATAAGCTTCAAGCCGCAGACACCATGAAGGCAGTGCAAGCCCTCAGAAAAATGGCTGTAAAGGCTGGCACCCTGAAATCTAATCAGCAAATTACTGTCACTACTGATGCAGATGGCAATGTTTTGATTAGCCCAGCCAATACAAAAGTGGTTTATATCCCAAGCTATAACCCCACAGTGGTTTATGGGCCATGGCCTTATCCAGACTATCCGCCATACCCCATCTATGACCCAGCCTGGGGTTTGATGACTTTTGGTTTGGGTTTTATGATCGGCAATGATTTTTGGACTTACCCCAATTGGAATAACGGCACGATTAACTCTACGACCATCAATCCATCCGGGCGCGTACCTTCTCGACCAATTATCGGACCGGCAAATATTGCCAACCAGCAACGTTTGCTAAACGATTGGAAAAATAATGCAACTCCAGGGGAGAGGGCAGCGGCTAGAGCCGATGGTCAGCGCGTCAATAACGCTTTTCAGAGAGACGCGACTCCTGAAGAAAGAAATCAAGCGGCACGTCTAAACCAAGAAGCGCGTAATGATGCTCAGATGGATAGAGCGAACCCAAATATGTATCGCGAGGCAGCTCAAGAGAACGCGCTGCGGGATCAAGCGCGCTTTGATGGCAATCAAGATCATTCACGCAACTTTGGCGCTAGTCGTCCAGGAGGATTTGGCGGTGGGGGCGGTGGCCATATGGGTGGATTTGGCGGTGGCCATATGGGTGGCTTTAGACGTTAATCTATTTTTAGAGAAATGAATCATGAAAACTTTAGCTGTCACATTCCTATTTATTGCATCCACTCTTTCTGTTGCGCCTAGTGCATTTGCGCAAAAAGATCTCCCAGCAGATGATGCTAGTACCGCTGCATTTGTTGAGCTCTGCAAAAACCCTAATGATGAGCAGGGCCGCAGTTTTTGTTTTGGTTTCGGGGAGGGTGTATATCAAGGTTACTTGGCGAATCGCCCTGTGGATGCGAAGTTAGCTGTCTGCTTTACAAATAAGAGCGAGACCCGCAGTGTGATCCTGCAAAAGTTCTTGGTGTGGACTAAGGCAAACCCTCAGTTCAATCAAGATCGCGCAGCCAAAACCTTAATGCGCTTCTTTACTGATCAGTACCCATGTAAATAAGTATTCAGCTCAATAAAAAAGCCAGCATTGCGCTGGCTTTTTTATTTATTGCAGTTAATGCTTAGTCTGGAATATTCGCTTTACGAATGACTGGACCCCAAACGTTGATCTCTTTATCGAGATGATCTTTTAATCCTTTGGCAGAAACCTTCTCTGCTGGAACGATATCAATATTGGCATCTTCCAAGCGCTTCTTCACATCAGGATTGTTCAATGCTTTCTTCAGAGCAGCATTGATCTTATCCAGAATTGGTTGTGGAGTTCCTTTTGGAGCATATACACCGTGCCAAACTTTAACTTCGAAGCCTTTGAGACCTTGTTCGTTCAAAGTTGGAACGTTTGGAATAGCTGGCAAACGTTTCATGGTGGTTGTGCCATATGCCTTCACACGACCATCCTTGATGTAAGGAATAGTCTGCGTTGTTTGGTCACACAAGAGGTCAACTTGACCGCCCAATAGGTCTGTTAACGCAGGGCCAGTTCCTTTGTAAGGAATGTTGGTTAGTTTCACGCCCAAACGGCTTTGGAACAAGAGGCCGCAAAGTTGTGACACAGCGCCAGGGCCAGCGTTAGCCATTGTGACTTTAGAACCATTAGCGCGGATGTAGGCTTCAAGTTCTTTAAAGTTGTTTGCTGGCAAATCTTTTTTACCCAACAACACCATTGGTACGTCAGCAACTTGGCCGATGTATTCAAAGCTAGTCATAGGATCGTATGGGAGCTTGTCATACAAAGCTTGCGCAGTAGCCATGCCCATGTGATGAATATAGATGGTGTAGCCATCTGGTGCAGCGCGCGCTACCTTAGTAGAAGCGATTGTGCCGCCAGCACCTGGAACGTTCTCAACAACCACAGTTTGACCAAGGGCTTGACCCATTGGTACGGCGATCAAGCGGGCGATAGAGTCGGTAGGGCCGCCAGCAGCAAAGGGAACGACCAACTGAATGGATTTAGTAGGCCAGTCTTTTTGCGCAACAGCGCTAGTGCTTAGAAATGCGCCAGCAGTTAATGCTGCAGCAATTCCTGAAAATAAAAATTTCTTCACTTTCAATTTGATCTCCATGTTGTTGTTATGTGTGTCAATTTTGCCAGTTTTAAAGCCTATTTGTGTTGAAAGACCCTAGTGTTTACCAGTAATTGCCAGGGCTCTTTGGGCTAATAACACTACTGGCCTGTCAATCATGCGGCCATCCAATTTCACGGCACCCCCCTTGGAGGCTTGATCTGCTTCAATTACCCGTTGGGCCCATGCCAACTCTTCTTCGGTAGGCGTAAATGCTGCAATGACGATTCCTACCTGTTTGGGATGAATGCAGAGCTTTCCACCAAAACCCATGCGTTTTGCGCGTTCTGCATCTTCTGCAATGCGCTCAACATCATCGGTAGAGGGCGTAACCCCATCAATTGGAGGGGCAATTTGTGCCAGGCGAGAGGCTAAAACGATTTGGTAGCGAGCAGTTTGCAGTTCAGTCTCTTGACGGTCGCAAACCATCCCAAGATCAGCTTGTAAATCTAGGTTACCTAAAGCAAGTCGAATAACCTGATTAGAGTTAGCGATTTCTTTGAGTTGATCCAAGCCAATTGCAGTCTCAATCATCGGGATGATTGCTGTATTGGGAAGTATCAAAGCAGCGCCATTAATTTGATCGAGTGATTCGCTTTTGGGAATGAGTAGGCAGGCAACCTGAAGTTCTTGAGCCAAGATTAAATCAGCGGAATAGAACTTGCTGCCGGGAGAGTTCGTACGAATCACCAATCTTTTCTTTTGCTCAGCACTAAAGCTTGGCCAGGCAGCGCGGATAGCATCCCGTGCGCTAACTTTATCTTCCTCAGCAACGGCATCCTCAAGATCCAGTACGACGCCGCTAGCACCGCTATCAAGGGCTTTTGCAAAGCGTTCAGGGCGAGTACCTGGGACGAATAGAAAGTTGGTGCTATAGCCTAATGGTGTATCAAGTGGATTCATAAAGAGGTATGCGCTTAATTCGAGGGAAGTAGAGAGCCTATCTTGGCTTGTTTGCGGATATTCCACAAGAGATCAATTGCTTTATTCATATCGGCTGGGTTAGCGCCACCGCTGAAGGCTGCTAGACGCATCGCTTTGTCGGTAATTTCTGCGCGAGACAGGGTGTTGCCAGGATCACCCTTAGGTTCGTCTACGCGTCCATCCAAGACTTGCCCGTTATTTAAATGCACTTTGACTTTGCCGATCCAGCGTTGTGGATAAGCGCCATCGACTTCAGGATCTAAGGTCATAGAAACGCGCTCGCGGAATGCGCAGATCTCATCATCATGAAAGTGCTTGTCGAACTCTTGAAGGCCGGCAAATTGATAGTGAGCAACTAAAGCCAAGACTGTGCCCATAGAAAACTTCGATTGATGGACGGTGGCCGGATCAGTGACTGGACCTAAAACATCAACAGCGCCCTGATGAACTAAAGTTTCCACTTTGGCGATATCGTTGGGCGTTAACTTATTCGTTAGCATCACTTGCAACAAAGCATCAGCAGCAGGGTGGGTATGGCGACATGAGGCGTAATACTTAAAACTGGTTTCCGCTAAAGCCCAGCGACTACCCAAACGATCTACGAGCTTACTTGGATCGCTATCGCTAGACATGCCAGCTGCAAGACCTTGCTTGCCTTCCAGAATATGCTGCGCACCTGTAAAACCAGCTTGTGCAATATAAGCAGACATCAAGCCGGTAGATGCGGCATGTGCAGTATGGAGTTGCTTTGAGTCGGCCGCATCGCGCAGAAATTCCCAAAGACCAGCTGACTGTGTGCCCGCTGAACCAAAGGCGTTGAGCATTTGCTCTGGAGACAATTTCAGAAGTCTTCCAACTGCTGCAGCCGCCGCTAGAGTGCCAGCGGTGCCAGTAGTGTGAAACACTTTGTAATGAGAGCGACCTAGAAATTCGCCAACACGGATACCTACTTCATAGCCCGCTACTGCAGCAACCAATAATTCTTCTCCAGAGGAGCCCAGCGCTTGTGCGCAAGCCAGTGCAGGAGGAAAGACTACTGTCGCCGGATGAAAGACGGAGCCATTATGAACATCGTCTTGCTCTGCTACATGTGATGCAGCAGCATTTGCCATTGCCGCCAAAAAGGGGCTGGAGGTTTTGCGTGAAACCAGAATCTCAGATGGGCCAGCGTGTGCCGCATCAAACCCACCCATGTTCTGCGCAAATTGGGTAATAAGCTCAACCGGGCGTGAGCCTTTGCCGGCGATAGCAGAACCAAACCAATCTACCAATAAATCTTCGGCACGGTTCATGACATCGTTAGGGATGTCTGCAGCCTTGAGATTTGCTGCAAAGCTGGCGAGCTCACGAGAGAGGTGTTGAGTAGTCATAAATAAATAGTGTTTGATTAAGCTAGTACGGCAGTGGCTTGCATCGTGAGCCAACCTTCATGATCTTGCGCCCAAATCGAAATCGTTTTTCCGCTGGGATCTTTTTCCAAATCTGGCTTGGCATTCACTTTAAAAATATTGATGTCAAAAGTCGGGCGAATCGCGCGGAACTCAAAACTCTTGAGCTTGCAGCCGGGAATGCTTTGACGCACTAGATCTACTAGCAAGGTTGCAATCAAAGGCCCATGCACAATTAAGCCGGGATAGCCTTCTACCTCGGTAACGTACTTACGATCGTAGTGAATGCGGTGACCATTAAAGGTTAATGCTGAGTAGCGAAAGAGCAGCACATCATCCGGCGTAATTGTTTTACTCCATTGAGCATCTGTTGGAGCAGGGGTGGGAGCAACAGGTTTGTCGTCTGGTCCAGGAGCATCGCGATACACGATGTCATGTTCTTCTATGATTGCTAAGCCATTTTGATTGGAGATTTTGTGATTGACCAAAACGAAAATCAAATCACCAGTGCGACCAGCCTTGTGAGTTACTGATTCGATCGTAGAAACTCGTTCAATTTCATCGCCAACAGCTAATGGTTTTAGCCATTCAATTCGGCTACCTGCCCACATGCGGCGTGGCAATGGAACGGGAGGTAAAAAACCACCGCGCTTTGGATGACCATCAGGGCCAATTTCAGATTCACGTGCATGCGGTAGAAAGTACAGCCAGTGCCATAGCTCAGGTAAAAACGTGCCTTTACTTGGCGCAGGATCTTCCCGGTCTAAAGTGGCTGAGAGGGCACGCACCGGCGCTGCAGTGACTGTGTCTTGTAATGACTCTGTTTTACCGAGCCATTCTTGAAGGTGGGTGATGGTTTGAGGTTCGATTCGCATAACTTCCATTATGCCAATCTTAGGGAAAAACTCACCCTAGCAAGATAGAGATGCAATAGAAGAGTAATCCAGCTAAGGCTGAGCCACCCAAGACTGTCAGAACACCCTTTTGAAATTTAAACAAGGCCAATCCCGCTAGGGCGCAGATGATGATGGAGATCCAGGAGATAGATCCCCCAAAACCTCTAGGCAGGAAGACATGGTAAGCAAAAAATAGCCCAAGATTAGCGATGACGCCAACAACTGCTGCGGTGATAGCAGTCAGTGGAGCTGTAAACCCAAGCTTGCCATGGGTTGACTCAATTAGTGGGCCGCCAACCAAGATAAAAAAGAAGGAAGGTAAGAAAGTAAACCAAGTGGCAACGCATGCGCCCAGTACACCAAACCAAAAAGGACTGCTAGCGCCAATCAAGTGTTGAATATGCCCTGCAAGGTAACCAACAAAAGCAACCACCATGATGAGTGGCCCTGGTGTTGTTTCACCAAGAGCTAAGCCATCAATCATTTGATTCGCACTGAGCCAATGGAAGTGATCAACAGCGCCTTGATAAACATAAGGAAGAACCGCATACGCACCACCAAAGGTAAGGAAGGCGGCTTTGGTAAAGAACCAGGCTATCTGTGGATATAAAGTCTTCCAACCAAAAAGTACAATCAATGCACCCATTGGTAGCAGCCAAAAACCTAGAGCAATTACAGAATGGCGAATTGTTTTTTGATAGCTAAATTGAGCGTGAAGAGGGGTGGGGGTGTGATCGCCAATGACCGCGCTGCCAAGCCCGCTAGATTCTTTGCTGCCATGACTATTTTTTTGCTGAAAATATTCTGGATAGCGTTTGCCACCCCAGTAACCAATGGCAGCAGCAATGGCTACGATGATTGGAAAGGCAAGATTTAAAATAAAGATTGCTAGGAAAGAACCTAAAGCAATCCATTGCAGCGCCTGATTATGAATCGTGCGCTTACCGATGCGCACTGCAGCATGCAATACGATCGCAGTGACTGCAGGTTTGATACCAAAAAAGATGGCGGCAATCCATGGGACCTGTCCATAAGTTAAATACACCCAGGACAAGCCAATCAAAATGAAAAGTGATGGCAATACAAAAAGTGTTCCCGCTAGAATGCCACCCCAACTACGGTGCATTAGCCAGCCAATGTAGGTAACTAGTTGCTGAGCTTCGGGCCCAGGAAGAAGCATGCAATAGTTCAGTGCATGTAAAAAGCGCCGCTCAGAAATCCAGCGACGCTTTTCAACTAACTCTTGGTGCAGAACAGCGATTTGCCCTGCCGGCCCACCAAAACTAATGAAGCCAAGCTTAGCCCAAAATTTCAGGGCCTCGCGCAGTGGAACACTCAAACTTCATCCATTCCGCCAACCACTTGGCTAAAGCCGTTATCAACATAGATGATTTCAGCAGTAATGCCATTTGCTAAATCAGACAACAAAAATGCTGCAGTGTTGCCTACATCATCAATGGTGACGTTACGACGTAATGGCGCAGTTTGTTCAACCGCTTCCAAGATCTTGCTAAAGCCTTTGATGCCAGAGGCTGCCAAGGTTTTAATCGGGCCGGCAGAAATACCGTTGGCACGAATACCTTTAGGGCCCACTGAACCAGCGAGATAGCGTACAGAAGCCTCAAGAGATGCTTTTGCTAAGCCCATAGTGTTGTAGTTGGGAACATTTTTCATTGAGCCCAAGTACGTTAGGGTGAGTAACGAGGATTTGTCGCGCAACATTGGCAAAGCTTCTTTTGCCATTGCTGGGAAGCTATATGCTGAAATGTCGTGAGCAATCTTGAAGCCTTCACGAGAGAGACCATCCAAGAAATCACCAGCAATTGCTTCGCGCGGTGCAAAGCCAATAGCGTGAACAAAGCCGTCAAACTGCGGCCAGGATTTAGCTAAATCCTTAAAAAGGGCGCTAATTTGCTCGTCGCTGCCCACATCACAGTCAAAAATCAGATCGGTATTGAATTCTTTTGCAAAATCAACGATGCGGTCCTTAAAGCGCTCACCCACGTAGGTAAAGGCTAGTTCAGCACCTTCGCGGTGGCAGGCCTTGGCAATGCCATAGGCAATGGAGCGGTTGGAGAGGAGGCCGGTAATGAGGATTTTTTTGCCGGAGAGAAAGCCCATGTTGTGTCCTTTGCTTCAAATATGATTAGCTATCTACAATTGTTGCATATATGCCCACCTTAAAACCTATTCGCCAAATTGCCCGTTTCCTGCTGCTAGCCCTGCTAGTGGCGCTTGGTGCCAATTCAGCCATGGCAGGACAGGGGATTGCGCAATACGGTAAACCGAAGTATCCCGATGGATTTACCCATTTTGATTACGTGAATCCGAATGCTCCTAGGGGTGGAACCCTGGTCTTGCCAAATCCGGGACAAAGAACCAGTTTCGATAAATTTAATCCGTTTACTCTGCGCGGTATTACTGCCCCTGGTATTGATTTGATGTTTGAGTCTTTAGCGGAGGGTAGTGCTGACGAGGTATCTAGTATTTACGGATTATTGGCTGATGATATTCAAGTAGCTAAAGATCGCAAATCAGTAACGTTTCATATTCGTACAGAAGCCAAATTCTCTGATGGTAGTTCTGTTTTAGCAGCTGACGTTAAACATAGCTTTGATACTTTAATGAGTGGAAAAGCTCACCCACGCTACAAGACAACTTTTGCTGATATTAAAGAAGCGGTAGTTTTGTCTGATCGCTCGATTCGCTTTGACTTTAAAAATGACAACGCAGAGTTACCAATCTTGGCGGGCACTTTTCCTATCTTTTCACGTAACTGGGGTAAGCGACCCGATGGATCGATGATTCCATTTGAGAAGCTCGCCTTTGAGGCACCGCTTGCAAGCGGTCCTTATTTGATTGAGTCATTTAAAGCGGGTAAGTCGATTGTTTACAAAAAGAATCCAAACTATTGGGCTGATCAGCTCAATAAACCACTAAATGTGCGCGTTGGTTTTTATAACTTTGATCGAGTACTGTACAAACTCTACAGTGATGATGCTGTTAGGCTGGAGGCCTTTAAAGCTGGGGAGTTTGATGCCCTAGTCGAGTATCGCGCAAAGATTTGGGCTAAAGGTTATGTCGGTTCCAAGTTTGATAAGGGAATCTTGCTAAAGAAAGCATTCCTCAATCACAACGGCGCTGGCATGCAAGGTTTTGCGATGAATGTACGTCGTCCCATTTTTAAAGATGCGCGCGTTCGTGAAGCATTGGGATATGCGTTAGATTTTGAGTGGCTCAATCGACAGATATTTTTTGATCAATACGGTCGCATTAATAGTTACTTTACAAATAGTGACTTAAGCGCCAATTTTGATGGGCCACGTAAACCCACCGAAGCTGAATTGAAATTACTCAAGCCCTTGAAGGCAAAATATCCGCAGTGGGTTCCAGATGCTGTCTTTGAGCCAATGCCGGCGGCACCATCAACTAAGCCGCCTGGAAGTTTGCGTCAGAACTTGAGGAAAGCGCGCGAACTCCTCATGCATGCTGGCTGGCAATATCGTGATGGCGCATTGCGCAATGAAAAGGGCGAGCCATTTCGTTTTGAGATTGTGGAAGATGGCGGCTTTTTCTTAAGAGTTATTTCTGCGTATGTTCGTAACTTAGAGAAGTTGGGAGTGCAGGTAGATATTCGTACTAGCGACTTTGCATTACATCAAAAGCGTATGAACGAGTATGACTTTGATATGACTACGGTACGTTTCCAGGATTCTCAAAATCCAGGCAATGAGCTCTGGGATCGCTTTGGTAGTCAAGCCGCCAAAGAAAAAGGTTCCGATAACGTGATTGGCGTGCAATCACCTGTAGTCGATGCCTTAATTGATGAAATTACCAAGGCGCAAAATCGTGAGCAGTTAAGAACTGCTACTAGAGCGCTTGATCGTGTCTTATGGAATAGTTATTACGTAGTTCCTCAGTGGTATAACCCAACTCATCGCGTTGCCTTCCGTCACGAGATGCGCTACCCAGAGCCACCTTTGTACTATTCAGCTGAACTGTGGATCATGCAAAATTGGTGGAAAGAGGAGTCTAAATAATGCAAGGTCAAATGCGCGCCTACATCTTCAAGCGTTTGCTCTTGATGATCCCAACCATCTTGGGTGTATTGACTCTAACCTTTGCCGTGGTGCAATTTGTTCCGGGTGGCCCAGTAGAGCAAATGGTATTGGAATTAAAAGGCAAAGGAAGTGCAGCCACGGGTGGTTCAGAGTCTTCGGGTTCTGGTGCAACTTATCGTGGTCGTCAAGGTGTCGACGCGCAACGTCTGGAAGAAGTCAAAGCCTTGTATGGTTTTGATAAGCCGCCGCTTGAGCGCTATTTCATGATGTTGGGGCGCTTTGCTAGATTCGATTTAGGTCAAAGTTATTACCAACATGAAAGCGTTTGGCGTTTAGTAGTCTCAAAATTGCCGGTATCGATCAGTATCGGTTTATGGACTTTCTTTATTACCTATTTAGTCTCGATTCCTTTGGGTATCGCGAAGGCAGTGCGTGACGGCTCACGTTTTGATGCGATCACTAGCAGCATGATTCTGGTGGGTTATGCGATCCCAGGATTTGTGCTTGGCGTCCTATTGCTTGTTATCTTTGGTGGAGGAAGTTTTTTGCAGATCTTCCCGCTAAGAGGCCTCACTTCTGATAACTGGAGTGATCTCAGCTTGATTGGCAAGGTCATGGATTACTTATGGCATTTGGTATTGCCAATTACTGCATCCGTTCTAGGAAGCTTTGCAGTAGTTACTATGTTGACCAAGAATTCATTCCTGGAAGAGATTCGTAAGCAATACGTTCTGACTGCACGTGCAAAAGGCCTTACAGAAAAGCAAGTTCTTTGGAAGCATGTCTTCCGCAATGCGCTCTTGCCACTAGTAACCGGTTTCCCTGCAGCGTTTATTGGTGCTTTCTTTACGGGCTCCTTGTTGATAGAGACCTTGTTCTCGCTAGACGGGCTTGGCTTGCTTTCGTACGAGTCAGTGATGCGCCGTGACTATCCAGTGGTGTTTGGAACTCTGTATTTATTTACCTTAATTGGTTTATTTACGAAGTTGATTTCTGACCTTTGCTATGTATACATCGACCCACGCATTCAGTTTGGTGCGGGAGGCGGTTCATGACTCGTTGGCAACGTTTTAAAAATAGCCGCATGGGCTACACCAGTCTGTGGATCTTCATGGTGCTCTTCGGTTTATCGATGTGCGCAGAGTTGATTGCCAATGACAAGCCTTTAGTGGTGCGTTATGAAGGGCATTTCTATTTCCCCATCGTCAAGAGTCAGCCAGAAACCGTCTTTGGTGGAGACTTTGCCACGCCGACTGATTTCTTGGATCCAGACATTCGTCAAAACATTACAAGTAACGGCAATTGGGCAATCTACCCGCCGATTCACTATAGCTATGAGACGCTCAATTACTTCTCCAAAGTGCCTAACCCAGCGCCACCATCTTTGGAGAACTGGTTAGGCACTGACGATCGTGGGCGTGATGTTTTGGCGCGACTCATCTATGGCTTTCGCTTATCCATTCTTTTTGGTCTGGCTCTCACCATTGTTGGTGTCAGCGTGGGCATCATCACTGGATCCCTGATGGGATTCTTTGGGGGCAAGTTTGATTTGATATCTCAGCGGTTAATTGAAATCTGGTCTGCTATGCCGGAGTTGTACTTGCTGATTATTTTTGCTTCGATCTTTAATCCCAGCGTTTCCTTATTGATTATTTTGTTAGCAGCTTTTGGATGGATGGGCCTATCAGATTATGTCCGTGCAGAATTTTTCCGTAACCGCGCCTTGGAGTACGTGCGTGCAGCACGCGCACTTGGCCTTACCAATGTTCAGATTATGTGGCGCCATATTTTGCCCAATAGTTTGACGCCGGTAATTACCTTTTTGCCATTCCGTATGAGTGCAGCCATTCTTTCTCTGACGAGTTTGGACTTCTTGGGCTTAGGTGTGCCTCCGGGTACGCCAAGCTTGGGTGAGTTGTTGTCACAGGGCAAGAGTAATCTCGATGCCTGGTGGATCTCCTTATCAACCTTTGTGGTCTTGGTAGTAACTTTGCTGCTATTGACCTTTATGGGCGAGGCATTGCGTAATGCATTTGACTCCCGCAAAGCTGGTCTGATGAGTGGAGGTCGCTCATGAGTTTGCTGCGCTACGAAGATCTCAGTATTTCTTTTGGAACAGGTCGTCGCGAGAAGTTTGCCGTTAATCATCTTGATTTAGAAATCGGTATAGGTGAGCGAGTTGCCCTCGTGGGTGAGTCGGGCTCTGGTAAGACCCTGACTGCACTCGCACCGCTAAGACTTGAGCCAGAGGGTGCAAAAGTTTCCGGAAAGATTCTCTGGAATAGAAAAGATGGAAAGGGTGAAGTCGATTTGCTGTCTATGTCGATTCAAGATATTCGGGAGATTCGTGGCCGCGAGATTGCCATGGTGTTTCAGGAGCCGATGACGGCTTTGAATCCATTGTTTACTGTAGGCAATCAAATTATTGAAGCAGTGCAGATCTATCAGCCATTGATCTCTAAAACAGATGCGATGGATGCTGCGGTTGATTTGCTCCGAAAAACCGGCATTCCTGAACCTGAGCGCCGTTTTCATTCTTACCCACACCAGCTCTCTGGTGGTCAGAGACAGCGCGCCATGATTGCGATGGCTTTGGCGTGTAAGCCGCGACTTCTCATTGCTGATGAACCAACAACAGCATTGGATGTGAGTTTACGTTTGCAGATTTTGGATTTGCTCAAAGAATTGCAAGAAGAATCTAAAGATGATGGCGGCATGGGAATTTTATTGATTACCCATGACCTCAATTTAGTGAAACACTTTGCGCAGCGTGTAGCCGTCTTAAACCAAGGCAATCTGATGGAGTCTGGATCAACAAAGCAAGTGTTTGAACATCCCGAAGATCCATATACTCGCGCTTTGGTAAACAGTGAGCCTGTGCGTGACTTGGCACCACTGATGCCTTTAGCGCCAGTGTTATTAAAAACTGAAGACTTGTCAGTAGCCTACCCAAGCTCAGAATCAGTATCTTGGTTTAAAAAAGCGCCACCTCATAAGGTTTTGAAAAAAGTCAGCTTCTCGCTTAAGCAAGGTCAAACCATTGGTGTGATTGGCGAGTCTGGTTCTGGCAAGACGACTTTGGGGATGGCTGTGCTCGGATTGCTTGGCGACTCAGCAGCAGAAGTATCTGGCGAAGTTGATGTTCTTGGTAATGACTGGCAGAAACTTAAGCCAGTCGAGAGAAGAGCGCTGCGCTCCAGCTTGCAAGTAATCTTTCAGGATCCTTTTGGATCGCTGTCACCGCGCATGAATGTCTTGCAAATTGTTTCTGAAGGTTTGGATGTGCATTTTCCAAAGCTGTCGACAGCAGAACGTGAGACTCGCGTAGTGGATATGCTGAAAGAGGTAGGCTTAGACCGCTCAGCCCTACTGCGTTATCCCCATGAGTTTTCTGGTGGTCAACGCCAACGCATTGCAATTGCGCGTGCACTAATTTTGCGTCCCCAAATTTTGGTATTAGACGAACCAACCTCCGCATTGGATGTTTCTATTCAGAAGCAGGTGCTAGCTTTATTGACTGAGCTGCAAAAGAAATACAACTTGGCCTATCTGATGATTAGTCATGACTTAGCGGTTATTAGGGCCATGTCTCACGAGGTTATGGTTCTCAAAGGCGGGAAAGTGGTGGAGTTTGGTGATACTGAAACCCTGATCAAGCATCCCCGTCAAACCTATACCAAAGAGCTTTTTGCGGCCGCAGAGCTGACTTAAGAGGGTTTGGGGCGGGGGTCCAAATCCCCGCAAAATGGGCTAAATTGGTGCATTTGCCCTCATTTAGTGAAAATTCATGTTTATAAACAAGGACTTGGATCTAAATTGAAGACTTGGTTAATTAAGGGTTCTTTGTTAAACTGATTCGATGTCATTGAAAAAAACAATGCTTTCTAAATTCCTAGGCTTCGGTCTAGGCGCATTCATTTGTCTATCCGCTTATGCGGCAGACCCTGCGGTCGAGGCAAATGCAGATGCGGCTGTGCCTAAAGAAAGTATGTTCCAGGCAGGTCGCTCTTATATTGCCCGTGTTTCAGATCGACTGGCAGACACCGTTACCGGCAAATCCGAAGAGTTGATTAATCGTGCGATGGAAGTTATTGGCGTGCGTTACCGCTGGGATACCGAATTGCCACAATCTGGTTTGGATGGCAGCAGTTTTGTTGGTTATGTCTTCAAAGACAAACTTGGATTTTTATTGCCACGCAAATCGACTCAGATGAGTCGCGTTGGTAAGCCGATTACTCGTGAAGAATTGCAACCAGGTGATCTCGTATTCTTTAACACGATGCGTTTAACTTTTTCTCACGTTGGCATTTACGTGGGTGATAACAAATTTATTCATTCACCTTCCAAAGGTACATCCGTCAGAGTGGATGATCTCGGAAGCCTCTACTGGGATAAGCGTTTTGATGGTGCACGTCGTTTAGATGGTAGCGACAACCTCAACGATTCAGAGCGTCAAGAGCTTTTGAACGAAGTCAAAAATCTCAAGCGTAAATCACGCAGTCTCTAGGGCTATAGGGCTACAAGCCCAATAGATATCAGCCTTTCAGCTTTTCTTTAATCAGCGCCATTTGTTCTTGCGCTGCAACTTCGCCAGCCAAAATAGCGGCATTTCTGGACTTAAAATCGCCACTACTCATTTGTTTAAGTTGAGGCTGAATAATAATGTCGGCACTTTTTAATTCGTACTGATTAATACTTCGTTGCATGATAGAAATGGTTTGCTGTAAGACGCCTAAGGTTCCGCTGGCATCTTGATGCACTGGCTCAGAAGAAATATTGACTGCAATGACTAGGGTGGCACCCATTTGTCTTGCATAGCTAACTGGTACTGGCGCAACTAAACCACCATCTACATATTCTTTACCGCTAATCACTGCTGGCTGAAAAACACCAGGTACGCTGCAAGAGGCGCGCACTGCTAAGCCTGTATTACCTGTGCGAAATAGAACCCCTTTGCCCGACTGCAGTTCAGTGGCAACGATACCGAGGGGAATGCGCATTTGTTCAATGGACTTGTTTTGTACTTCTCGGTTCACCATATTTTGTAGGGCGTCACCTTTGATGAGGCCACCAAATCGACCGCCAAAAGGAACCCCCCAGTCGGCAATAGTGGCTTCGTCTAGATTTAGGGCTAAACGATTGAGTTCGTTGCCATTGGCCCCAGAAGCTAAAAGGGCGGCAATCACGCTGCCAGCGCTGCTGCCAACAACAATGTCGGGTCTAATGCCTTGGGCTTCTAAAGCTTTAATAACGCCCACGTGAGCAAAGCCGCGGGCTGCTCCGGCCCCCAAAACCAAGCCAACAACCGGTTTTTTGCTGCTCATCAGACTGCAGGAGCTCAAGCCTGCGCCCCCAAGAAGGGTGCCCACACCAACCCCAAGGCTCAGTAGCTTGCGACGCTCCATATAGATAGGGGCATCAGATGTGAGAAAAGGGGGTTTGGTGTATTTCTTATGCATGTGGCTATTGTATTGAGCCTACCTTATAATGGGCGCAAGGTGAACGAAAAGGACTTCGTTTCAGCGCGGGCATATCCCAATAAGAACTGATGAGATGGATTGTCCGTAGTCGCTAGAGAACACCAAAACCCATTACTAAATACATTTTTAAAGCCTCATCAGGATGATTCCTGGTAGCCTGAATTTTATGGACGATCACAATAAGCGCGTAATTGAAACAGCCCTCCTATGTGCGCAGGAGCCACTCACCGTTGCTGATTTGTCTCGCTTGTTTGTAGAAGACATCACTACGGCAGATATCGATGAAGCATTGGTCGAGCTGCAACGAGCCTGGGACGACAAGGGTATGGAATTGGTGCACATTGCAACTGGATGGCGTTTTCAGAGCCGTCTTTCGATGCGTGAGTATCTTGACCGCCTGACTCCAGAGAAGCCGCCAAAGTATTCGCGCGCAGTGATGGAGACATTGGCGATCATCGCTTACCGTCAGCCGGTTACTCGTGGTGAGATAGAAGAGATTCGCGGTGTGGCAGTGAGTAGTAACGTGATGAAGCAGTTAGAAGATCGTGGTTGGGTAGAGGTGATTGGACATAAAGAAACAATTGGACGTCCTGGTTTGTACGCAACTACCAAGCAATTCTTGGATGACCTGAGTTTGACGAATCTGCAAAGCTTGCCGATTTTGGAAGATGCAGCGCCAATGGCTGCTGCAGAACAATTAGGTCAAGCAGTTATGGAATTTGATCCATCTGCAACCGTAGAAACGGTCATCATTGATACGGATGCACAAGAAGTGAACGAGACAGAAGAGATCACAGAAATCACTGTAGAAGAAACAGTCATCGAAGTGACCGAAGAAATTACTGAAGAAGATATCCCTGAGTCTGAAGACAAATCAGACGAAACAAAATAACGATTAATGACAAGCTCCAACGAAAACGATTCATCCCCGGTAGTAAATCCATCGGCAAACCCTTCAAATTCAGATGCTGCACCATCTAACCCTGATGGTCAGAAGACTGAGGGTGGGGAGCGCGGTGAACGTGGAGAGCGTCGCCCACGCCGCCAGAGTTCAGGCAAGCACCCGTTTAATAAGAAGCGCCCATTCAATAAAGACCGGCCACGTCGCGAAGGTGGCGAAGCAAATGGCCCACGTGAGGGCGGCAATAATCAAGGCAATAACCAATTATCAAAGTTAGCACCGAACCCCGCTGAAAGCGAAGCATTATTTGCTTCAGTGGTATCTGGTGAGTTTGATGCAGCCTTGGATGCTCCTGAAGTTCAAGAGGTTAAAAATCCTGATGGTGTAAATGAGAGTGAGATCTCTCATCAAACTGGTGCTGAGCGCCGCGCACAACGCGCACAACGTTCGCGTGAAGACGAAGACTCAGATGTGCCAACAGAGGATGAAGTCAGCAGTTTGCAATTTGCGAACGTCGATGATTTACCACTCAGTTTGCGTGATGAAGTATGGTCAGACCTCGATGGTTTAGATGACGACGCTGATGATGAAGATACCGTTAAGTTGCATAAGGTTTTAGCTGACGTTGGCATGGGTTCACGTCGCGATATGGAAGACTTGATTATTCAAGGGCGCGTTTCTGTAAACGGATTGCCTGCACATATCGGTCAGCGTATTGGACCAACCGATCAAGTACGCATTAATGGCAAGCCAGTTCATCGCAAGATTCAGACTAAGCCGCCACGCGTGATCATGTATCACAAGCCTGCAGGCGAGATCGTTAGTCAATCTGATCCTGAAGGTCGTCCGACTGTGTTTGACCGATTACCAAAGCCACGTCAAGGACGTTGGATTGCGGTAGGTCGCTTGGACTTCAATACTGAAGGACTGTTGTTGTTTACTACTTCTGGTGAATTAGCGAATCGTTTGATGCATCCGCGATATGGTGTTGAGCGTGAATACGCTGTTCGTATTTTGGGTGATTTGAGTCAAGAAAACACAGCGCTATTAAAGAGCGGTATTACGCTTGATGATGGCCAAGCAAAATTCTTACGCCTAGCAATGGGCGGCGGTGAAGGCGCAAACCGTTGGTACCACGTTGCATTAAGTGAAGGCCGTAATCGCGAAGTACGTCGCATGTTTGAAGCGGTGGGACATACGGTATCTCGCCTAATCCGAACTCGTTACGGCATTTTCTTATTGCCCCCACGCTTACGTCGTGGCAAATGGGAGGAGATTGAGGCCGGTGGCATCTACAACTTGATGAAGTCTGCAGGCTTAAAAATGCCGCAGCCACAAGACAAGGGCCGCAACCCCAATCCAAATAACCGTGATCGTCGCCCTCTGGGGGAGGATTTCCAGCCAGACCCAATGCAAACCTCCGTTTCTTACTGGGGTTCACGTGATGCCTTAACCCTTGCTAGCGGCCATAACGGCTTAACGCATCAGGGCAGAGGCGGCAAACCTGGCGGCGGCGGTTCTGGAGAAGGGCGCGGGCCTTTCCGTGGACGCACCCAAGGTGGTAGACCTGGCCAAGGTGGTCAAGGCGGTCGCAATGCTCAGGGTGGGCAAGGCGGCGGTCAAGGCCAAAACCGCAGTAAAGGTGGCAAAGTTCACCATGGCCAGTCCGCTTTTGTGACTGGTAACCCACAAACCCCTGGAAATGGATCTAAACGTAGCGCACCAAAAGGGCGCAAACCCTTCAATAAGGGACCAAGAAAACCGCGAAATCCGGGCGAAAGCTTCTGATTTGTATCGGTTTTCTGCCAAATAGGCTATAATTATGGTCTTACAGCAGGATTCTGCTGTTTTTAGTTATTACCGACTGATGTTGCGATCAACGTAAGTCGGCCTGTTCTGAATTTCGAGAATATGGGCTTTGAAGCCCATTTTTTTTTGCCATTTTGGTATGAAGGGGTGTCGTGAAGGATCAGCAGGTTATTTCTGCAGAGCTGGAAAACTTAGGTTACACGCTAGTTGAGATTGAGCGTGAAGCCGGAGGTTTGCTACGCGTCACGATTGAAAACCCAGATTACGAGCGCTTGATTACGGTATTAGATTGCGAAAAGGTAAGTCATCAGTTGAGCTACACCTTGCCAGTTGAAAACATTCCGTATGAGCGTTTGGAGATTTCGTCTCCAGGATTGGATCGTCCAGTGAAAAGTGCTGCTGATTATGAGCGCTTCGCTGGAATGCAAGTGGATTTGAAGTTGCGTGTTGCTGTTGGCAATCGCAAGAATTTTCGTGGTGAGTTGCAAGGTTTGCTGAGTGGTGAATTGAATTCGCCGGATGCAAAGTTTGGTTTGGTATTTGAGGGAGCTGATGGTCAGCCTTCTCAATTGGAGTTCTCTTTAGCCGAGGTCGATAAGACTCGGTTGGTCCCTGTTATTGATTTCAAAGGAAGAAAGTCATGAGCCGAGAAGTTCTCATGTTGGCAGACGCGCTAGCGCGTGAAAAGAACGTTGATCAAGCTATCGTATTCGAGGCGTTGGAGATGGCTTTGGCCTCTGCAACCAAGAAGCGTTATGCCACAGAAGACGTGGATATCCGCGTTTCAATTGATCGCGAAACTGGTGAATACGAAACCTTCCGTCGTTGGTTGGTTGTTCCGAACGAAGCTGGTTTACAAGAGCCTGATAAAGAGATTCTGCAATTTGAAGCTCAAGAGCAACTTGCTGACATGGAAGTTGGCGACTATATCGAAGAGCAAATCGAATCCTTAGCTTTCGGCCGTATCGGCGCGCAAGCTGCTAAGCAAGTGATCTTGCAACGCATTCGTGATGCTGAGCGCGAGCAGATTTTGAACGACTACCTTGAGCGTGGCGAAAAAGTCATGACCGGTACTGTCAAGCGTGCTGACAAGAATGGCCTCATTATTGAATCTGGTCGTGTAGAAGCATTGCTCCGTCGCGATCAAATGATTCCAAAAGAGAACTTACGTTCTGGTGACCGTGTACGTGCTTATATCCTTAAAGTGGATCGTGAAGCTCGTGGCCCACAAATTGAACTCTCACGTACTTGTCCAGATTTCTTGATCAAGTTGTTTGAGAACGAAGTTCCAGAGATGGAGCAGGGCTTGTTAGAGATCAAAGGCGCTGCCCGTGATCCTGGTATCCGCGCAAAGATTGCCGTCATTACTTATGACAAGCGTATCGACCCAATCGGTACTTGTGTTGGTGTTCGTGGCACACGCGTTACTGCGGTGCGTAACGAAGTAGCTGGCGAAGCGGTAGATATCGTGTTGTGGTCTGAAGACCCAGCGCAGTTCGTGATTGGTGCTTTGGCTCCAGCCCAAGTTTCTTCTATCGTGGTTGACGAAGAGCGTCACGCCATGGACGTAGTGGTTGATGAAGAGAACTTGGCAATCGCGATTGGCCGCAGCGGACAAAACGTTCGTTTGGCGAGCGATTTGACTGGTTGGCAGATCAACATCATGACTCCTGAAGAGTCTGCTGAGAAAACTGAAAAAGAAGCCTCTTCTGTACGTCAATTGTTTATGGACAAGTTGGATGTAGACCAAGAAGTAGCTGACATCTTGATTGAAGAAGGTTTCAACACATTGGAAGAAGTGGCTTATGTGCCATTGTCTGAAATGTTAGAAATCGATTCATTCGATGAAGACACTGTGAATGAGTTACGTACTCGTGCTCGTGATTCTTTGTTGACAATGGAGTTAGCAAAAGAAGAGCGTATTGGCGAGGTTTCACAAGACTTACGTTCCCTAGAGGGAATGACCACAGAGTTGATTGCGAAGCTTGCTGACAATCAAGTACATACCCGTGACGACCTCGCTGAACTGGCTGTTGATGAGCTGGTTGAGGCGACACAAATTGACGAAGAAACTGCGAAAACGCTCATCATGAAAGCGCGCGAACATTGGTTTACTTCATGAGAGGAAGTAGTGCATGGCAACAACAGTAAAAGTACTTGCTAAAGAATTAAAACGTACCGCGCCAGACCTCTTGGAGCAGTTGAAGGCGGCCGGTATCGAAAAAGGTTCTGAGGACGACAGCATTACCGAAAAGGACAAAACAGTCCTGCTCGAGCATTTGCAAAAAGCGCATGGCAGTGCAGATACAGGGGCGCGCAAAAAGATTACTTTAATCAAGCGCGAGAGCTCTGAAATTCGTCAGGCAGACTCTGCTGGACGTACGCGTACTGTGCAGGTGGAGGTTCGTAAAAAGCGTGTGCTCGTTAAAGCGGGTGATAAAGCTCCTGAGCCGGCAGCAGAAGCGGCTCCAGCGAAAGCAGCAGCTAAAGCTGCGCCAGCTAAACCCGTTATTTCTGAGGAAGAATTAGAAAAACGTGCAGCCGAGGCAACTCGTCAAGCTGAGTTACTAGCTCGTCAAGAAGCAGAAATGAAGGCAGCTGAAGAGGCGCGTCAAAAAGAAGTGGCTGCTCCTGTAGCAAAAGAAGAAGCCGCTCCGATAGATGAAGCCCCTGCAGCAGCTGCCGCAGCTGCAGAGAAAAAAGCAAAAGCAGATAAAGCAGCTAAAGATTTAGCGGCAAGCAAAGAAAAAGAACTGGCAGATATTCGTGTACGTCGTGCAGCTGCCGAGGCAGAAGCTTTAGCAATTCGCGACATGATGAGTGCTCCAGCTCGTGTTCTAAAGGCGCCGAGTGAAATCGCTGCTGAAGAAGCGAAAAAAGGTACTTTGCATAAGCCTGCAAAAGCTGAAGGTGCTGATGATAAGAAGAAGGCGGTTGCCAAAGTTGGCGGCAAAACCATTAAGTCTTCTGAAACATCATCTACTTGGCAAGAAGAAGGTGCCAAGAAACCTGGTGGCTTAAAGACTCGCGGAGATACCTCTGGTGGTGTTGGTGGTTGGCGTTCAGGTGGCGGTCGTAAGAAGCAGCGTCAAATCGCTGAAGCAAACGTCGACACAAACTTCCAAGTGCCTACTGAGCCAGTAGTACGCGATGTTCATGTGCCAGAAACGATTACTGTTGCTGAGTTAGCTCATGCAATGGCAGTGAAGAGTGCAGAAGTGATTAAGCTATTGATGGGTATGGGTCAAATGGTCACCATCAACCAAGTGCTTGATCAAGATACTGCAATGATCATTGTTGAAGAAATGGGTCATAAAGCCCATGCAGCTAAATTGGATGATCCTGATTTAGATCTCGGCACCGATGGTCATGATGCAGAGTTGTTGCCACGTCCACCAGTTGTCACTGTGATGGGTCACGTTGACCACGGCAAAACTTCTTTGCTCGATAAGATTCGTGCAGCAAAAGTGGCTACTGGTGAAGCTGGTGGTATTACCCAGCACATTGGTGCTTACCACGTTGAAACTCCACGCGGCATGATTACGTTCTTGGATACCCCGGGGCACGAAGCCTTTACGGCAATGCGTGCTCGCGGTGCTAAAGCAACCGATATCGTGATCTTGGTGGTGGCGGCTGATGACGGTGTAATGCCGCAAACCAAAGAGGCGATTCACCATGCAGTTGCGGGTGGCGTACCTTTGGTAGTTGCAATTAACAAGATCGATAAACCTGAGGCGAATTCTGAGCGCGTTAAAACAGAATTGGTTGCAGAGCAGGTTGTTCCTGAGGAATATGGTGGCGATGTGCCATTTATTCCAGTGTCCGCTAAAACAGGTGAAGGTATTGATGCTTTATTAGAGAACGTTCTCTTGCAAGCAGAAATTCTGGAGCTCAAAGCGCCTAAAGATGCACCAGCTCAAGGTTTGGTCATTGAGGCGCGCTTGGATAAAGGTAAGGGCCCAGTTGCAACTGTGCTCGTTCAATCCGGTACGCTCAAGCGTGGCGATATGCTGTTGGCTGGCTCTACATTTGGTCGCGTTCGCGCCATGATGGATGAGAACGGCAAGCCATGTAATGAAGCTGGACCGTCTATTCCTGTTGAGATTCAAGGTTTGGCAGAAGTTCCTGCGGCAGGTGAATCAGTGCAAGTAGTTCCAGACGAGCGTAAGGCTCGTGAGATTGCATTGTTCCGTCAAGGCAAGTTCCGCGATGTGAAGTTGGCTAAACAGCAGGCATTCAAGCTTGAAACCATGATGGAAAACATGGAAGAAGGCGCAATTGAAGCTAAGTTGTTGCCACTCATCATCAAGGCAGACGTGCAAGGCTCACAAGAAGCTTTGGCTCAGTCATTAATGAAGCTCTCTACACCAGAGGTGAAGGTGCAAATCGTTCACGCTGCTGTGGGTGGTATTACTGAAACTGACGTGAACTTAGCGGTTGCTTCGAAGGCGGTTGTTATTGGCTTTAACTCACGCGCAGATGCGGCAGCACGTAAGTTGGCTGAAAACAATGGTGTAGATATTCGTTATCACAACATCATTTATGACGCAGTTGACGAAGTGAAGTTAGCTCTGAGCGGTATGTTGACTCCAGATAAGAAAGAAGAAATCACTGGTCTCGTTGAGATTCGTCAAGTCTTCTTGGTATCTAAAGTTGGCGCAATTGCGGGTTGCTTGGTTGTTGACGGTATCGTTAAACGTACTTCAAGCGTTCGTCTCTTGCGTGACAACGTGGTTGTTTGGACTGGTGAGCTGGACTCACTCAAGCGCTTCAAAGATGATGCTAAAGAAGTTCGTGCCGGTGTTGAGTGTGGCCTGTCATTAAAAGGCTACAACGACATTAAAGAAGGCGATCAGCTTGAGGTGTTCGAAGTTACTGAAGTTGCTCGTTCACTCTAAGCAATATGCATAAGACTAGTCCTCATCGTAACCAGCGTCTTGCTGATCAAATTCAGCGAGACCTGGCCGAGCTCATTCCCCGTGAATTACGCAGTCCAAGTTTGGGTTTGATTACTTTACAAAGTATTGAACTCACTCCTGACTTGGCGCATGCCAAAGTATTTTTCACTGTGTTGGGTGCAGAGCCTGAGCATGCCTTAAAAGCGCTCCAGGAAAAAGCAGGCTATTTACATTCTTTATTGTTTAAACGTTTGCACATTCACACAGTGCCTACATTGCATTTTCACTATGACAGCTCAGTAGAGCATGGCATAGAAATGTCTCGACTGATCGACCAAGCTGTAGAGAGCGATCATAAAGACGAGACAAAGTAATTCATGGCTATCAGAATCGACGGCGTAGTGCTGCTAGATAAACCCGCTGGAATGAGTTCACAGGGTGCAGTGACTGCGGTCAAGCGTGCTTTCAACGCGGATAAAGCAGGTCATACTGGTACTTTAGATCCAATGGCTACCGGCCTATTACCGATCTGCTTGGGTGAGGCTACTAAGTATTCGCAAGATTTGCTCGAAGCAGATAAAACTTATATCGCTCAGGTGAAATTTGGTTCACGCACTGATACTGGTGATGCAGAAGGCCAAATTATTGAAGAATTGCCGTTACCAGCATTCGCAAGTGATGCGGAAATGAAGGCAGCCTTAGATGCGCTGCTACCTAAATTTACTGGCGCCATTTCTCAAGTGCCGCCAATGTATTCGGCTTTGAAGCGTGATGGCAAACCTCTTTACGAATATGCTCGTGCTGGTGTTGAGTTAGAACGTGCACCACGTGACATCATTATTCATTCCATTCGTTGGACTAATATCAACTGGCCAGAAGCTACTCTAGAAGTGAGTTGCAGCAAGGGCACCTATATTCGTGTGCTGGCTGAAGATATTGGTAACGCCCTGGGTTGTGGCGCTCATTTAGTTGGCTTGCGCCGTACTGAAGTAGGACACCTAACTCTCGAACAGTCTTTTACGATCGAATCAATTCAAAGCGGCCTACAAAATACTGCTGACTATATATTGCCAGTAGACGCGCTCTTGCAAACATTGCCACACCTCACGGTAGATGAGCAACAAGCCAAGCGTCTGGAGATGGGGCAACGTGTTCCACTCAATTTACCTTCAATCGAGGCATTAGTTCGCATCTATCGCGCAACTGCTGCTCCCCATAACTTTATTGGTACTGCTGATTGGCGCTCTGGAGTTTTACATCCGAAACGCTTAATTTCCCAGGCACATTAAACAATCATTATTCATAACCTTTTTACTTATCTTTAACTTTAGAAGCTTCACATGACTAAACGCGCACTTCGTAACATCGCCATCATCGCCCACGTTGACCACGGTAAAACTACTTTGGTTGACCAACTCTTGCGCCAATCTGGCACATTCCGCTCTAATGAAAAAATGACCGAACGCGTCATGGACTCAAACGACTTGGAAAAAGAGCGTGGTATTACTATTTTGTCTAAGAACTGTGCGGTTGAATATGACGGCACACATATCAACATCGTTGATACCCCAGGACACGCGGACTTCGGTGGTGAAGTAGAGCGCGTACTTTCTATGGTTGACGGTGTATTGCTCTTGGTTGATGCGGTTGAAGGCCCAATGCCACAAACCCGTTTCGTAACTAAGAAAGCCTTGGCTTTAGGTTTGAAGCCAATCGTTGTTATTAACAAAGTAGACCGCCCAGGTGCACGTACTGATTACGTTATCAATGCAACTTTTGAGTTGTTTGACAAATTAGGCGCTACTGAAGAGCAGTTAGACTTCCCGGTTGTCTACGCTTCAGGCTTGAATGGCTATGCTGGCTTGACTGATGATGTTCGTGAAGGCGATATGCGCCCATTGTTTGACACCGTGTTAAAGCACGTTCCAGTGCGTGATGACAATCCAGAAGGTCCTTTGCAGTTGCAGATTACTTCGATTGAGTACAGCACATACGTAGGCAAGATTGGTGTTGGCCGTGTTAACCGCGGAACTGTTAAGCCATTAATGGATGTTGTGTTTATGGATGGCCCTGACGGCGTTCAACGCAAAGGCCGTATTAACCAAGTATTGAAATTCCGTGGCTTAGAGCGCGAAATCGTTGACGAAGCGCAAGCTGGCGACATCGTATTGGTAAACGGTATTGAAGATTTGGCTATCGGAACAACAATCTGCGCGCCAGATGTGCCAGAAGCATTGCCAATGCTCAAGATTGACGAACCAACATTGACCATGAACTTCATGGTGAACACTAGCCCATTGGCTGGTCGTGAAGGTAAGTTCGTTACTAGCCGTCAGATTCGTGAGCGTCTTGACCGCGAATTGAAGTCAAATATGGCTTTGCGCGTTAAAGAAACTGATGATGACACTGTATTTGAAGTGTCAGGTCGTGGCGAATTGCATCTCACCATCCTGGTAGAAACAATGCGTCGTGAAGGTTACGAATTAGCAGTTTCTCGTCCACGCGTTGTGTTCCATGAGGAAGATGGCGTGAAGATGGAGCCGTACGAGAACTTAACGGTTGACGTTGAAGATACAACTCAAGGCGCTGTGATGGAAGACTTGGGCAAGCGTAAGGGTGAATTGCTCGATATGGTGAGTGATGGTAAAGGGCGTACACGTCTCGAGTATCGTATTCCTGCACGTGGCTTGATCGGCTTCCAAGGCGATTTCATGACCATGACTCGTGGTAATGGTTTGATGAGTCATACATTTGATTCATATGCACCAGCTAAAGACGGCATCTTGGGTGAGCGCCATAATGGCGTATTGATTAGCCAAGATGATGGTGAAGCAGTTGCATACGCATTGTGGAAGTTACAAGACCGTGGTCGTATGTTCGTAAGCCCTGGCGATCCTTTGTATGAAGGTATGGTCATTGGTATTCATAGTCGCGATAACGACTTGGTTGTGAACCCTATTAAGGGCAAGCAATTAACCAACGTTCGTGCATCTGGTACTGACGAAGCGGTTCGCTTAGTTACTCCAATCGCTATGAACTTGGAATACGCAGTTGAATTTATTGATGATGATGAGTTGGTTGAGGTAACGCCTAAGAGTATTCGTATTCGTAAGCGCTATCTCAAGGAGCATGAGCGTAAAAAAGCGTCACGCGAGTAAGCAAGCTCAAGCTGCACAACAAAAGTCACCTCCGGGTGGCTTTTGTTCTTCAATCAATACCAATATTCCAAAAATAGAAACGCATCAGAGTCAGAAAATAAAATAAATGCTGCCATCAATCGAACAACGTCTTGCCCAAGAACTTTCCGCTAAACCTGCTCAAGTAGCTTCTGCTATCGCTTTGATGGATGAGGGTGCAACTGTGCCTTTTATTGCCCGGTACCGCAAGGAAGCAACTGGGGGTCTAGATGATGCTCAGTTACGCCTATTGGAAGAGCGTCTGAGCTACCTTCGTGAATTAGAAGATCGTCGTAAAACGATCGTTGCCTCAATTGAAGAGCAGGGCAAGATGACACCAGAGTTACTCAAGGCCATCATGCTGGCAGAAGATAAGACGCGTTTAGAGGATCTGTATCTCCCTTACAAGCCAAAGCGCAGAACTAAGGCGCAGATTGCTTTGGAAGCTGGCTTAGAGTCTCTAGCGAATGATTTGCTCGCCAACCCCAGTTTAGATCCTGAAACAGAAGCTGCTAAATACATTAAAGAAGCATTTGACGTAGATGGGACTAATAACCCTGGGGTACCTGATACGAAGGCTGCTCTCGAGGGTGCTCGTCAAATTTTGATGGAGCGTTTTGCTGAAGACGCCGCGCTAGTTCAGTCACTTAGAGAGTATTTACAAGACCACGGAGTAGTAGAGTCCAAAGTGATTGCTGGCAAAGAGCAAGAGGGTGAAAAGTTTGCAGACTACTTTGATTACTCCGAACCCATTAAAGCCATTCCTTCGCATCGCGCCTTGGCTTTATTTAGAGGTCGCCGTGAGCAAATGCTGATGGTGAACTTGCGCCTAGACTCCGAAGAAGAGAAGCCAAAATGGGATTCACCACATAATCCTTGCGAGAACCGGATTGCTAATCACTTCAAGATTAAAAATGAAGGTCGTCCAGCTGATGCATGGTTAGCAGATACCGTGCGCTGGACTTGGCGCATCAAGTGCTCACTGCATTTGGAGTCAGAGTTAATGACTGCCTTGCGTGAACGTTCTGAAACTGAGGCAATTAACGTTTTTGCCCGTAACCTCAAAGACCTGCTCTTGGCTGCTCCAGCTGGACCTAGGGTGACGATTGGTCTTGATCCTGGGATGCGAACTGGTGTGAAGGTGGCAGTCGTTGATGCTACAGGCAAAGTGGTTGATACGGATGTGATTTACCCTCACCAGCCCAAGAATGATTGGGTGGGTTCATTGCATACCTTGGCTCAATTGGCTGAGAAACACAATGCGACTTTAATCTCTATTGGTAATGGCACGGCATCGCGCGAGACCGATAAATTGGCTCAAGAGCTCATTAAGGCAAAGCCTGAGTTAAAGCTGACCAAGATTGTTGTGTCTGAAGCAGGTGCATCTGTTTATTCGGCATCAGAGTACGCTTCAAAAGAATTACCAGGTATGGATGTTTCATTGCGTGGTGCGGTATCTATTGCTCGACGCTTACAAGACCCACTTGCAGAATTGGTCAAGATCGATCCGAAATCGATTGGTGTTGGTCAGTATCAGCATGATGTGATGCAAACCCAATTGGCCAAATCATTGGTTGCGGTTGTGGAGGATTGCGTGAACGCGGTTGGTGTTGATGTGAACACAGCCTCTGCACCATTGCTGGCAAGGGTTTCAGGGTTGAGCTCAACTGTGGCTGAAGGTATTGTTGCTTATCGTGACAGTAAGGGTGCATTTAAATCGAGAGCGGATCTCAAGAGCGTTCCGCGACTTGGTGATAAAACCTATGAGCAGGCTGCAGGTTTCTTGCGCATCATGAATGGCGATGATCCATTGGATGCATCTGCAGTCCATCCAGAATCCTATCCACTGGTTGAAAAGATTCTGAAAGATATAAAAAAGGGTGTAAAAGAAGTGATTGGTGATGCAAGTTTATTGAAATCACTCTCACCAGAAAAGTATGCCGATGGTCAATTTGGTGTACCGACAGTAACCGACATCATTAAAGAGTTGGAAAAGCCAGGTCGCGATCCGCGTCCTGAATTTACTACTGCAACTTTTAAAGATGGCGTAGAAAAGATTAGCGATCTGAAGGCAGACATGATTCTTGAAGGTGTTGTTACTAACGTAGCAGCCTTTGGTGCCTTTGTTGATATTGGCGTACATCAAGATGGTTTGGTGCATATTTCTGCGTTATCCAATACCTTTGTTAAAGATCCGCATAGTGTTGTTAAAGCAGGGCAGGTCGTGAAGGTTAAAGTACTTGAGGTAGATGAAAAGCGCAAACGCATTGCTTTAACAATGCGCCTATCTGATGAAGTGCCAAGAGAGAGTTCTAAGGCAGGTGCTAAGCCCGAACAAAGATCGTCAAATCGTCCCAGAACAGCCGAACCTAGAAAGCCCCAAGAGGATAGAAGGCAGGCGCCACCCATCAATAATGCGATGGCAGCGGCATTTGGCAAGCTCAAAAAGTAAAGAGCGAACCAAGCTCAAACTAAGTATCAAAGTATTTACAGGCCCTAGCGGCCTGTAATATTTCTGTCATATATTTCTATATAATTGGAAATATGAAAAATACAGATGCAGTTCAGGCTTTTTTGGCTTTAGGCCAAGAATCTAGACTCAATGTCTTTCGTTTGATTGTGCAGCGAGGAGATGTTGGCCTAACGCCAAGTCAAATTATTGAGAAGTTGGGTATTCCGAACGCTACTTTGAGTTTTCACCTCAAGGAGCTGGTGCATGCGAATCTTTTATTAGTTGAGAGACAAAGTCGTAATTTGATTTATCGACCGAATGCCAAGCTTGTACAGAATCTCAGTGAATTTTTATTAGAAAACTGCTGTGGTGGGAAAGATTGCGGCACTGTCAAAGTAGTCAAAAGGTCTAAATCGGTATGAAGCAATACAACATTCTTTTTCTCTGCACCCATAATTCTGCACGCTCAATTTTGGGAGAGGCTTTAGCTTCTACTCATCCGAGTGGTAAATTGAGGGGTTTCTCGGCAGGCTCTACACCTGGAACCAGTGTTAATCCGATTGCGGCAGATATCGCTGTAGAGCTTGGTATGGATCGCGCATTACTAAAATCCAAAAGCTGGGACGTATTTGGTGAGCCCAATGCTCCAAAGATGGACTTTATTGTTACCGTTTGCGATAACGCTGCGGGTGAGGTCTGCCCGTTCTGGCCTGGTAATCCAGTCACCGCACACTGGGGCTTTCCAGATCCATCCCGAGTACAGGGCACTGATATAGAAAAGAGGGCTGCTTTTAATGAGGTCATGAATGGCCTCAAAAAGCGCATCGATATCTTGGCTGCAATGCCATTAGATAAATTGGACTCCATGAGTCTGAAGAACATCCACACTCAAATATAAGCGGCATCATGACTTCACTAACTAAAAAACTGTCTTTTCTAGATCGCTACTTAACGGTCTGGATTTTTGCTGCGATGGCGCTGGGAATTGGCTGGGGATACTTTTTCCCCGGAGTAGAGGGCTTTATCAATTCATTTCAGGTGGGTAGCACCAATTACCCCATTGCCATTGGCTTGATTTTGATGATGTATCCACCGTTTGCCAAGGTGCGCTACGAAGACTTGCCCGATGTATTTCGGGATAAAAAGATTTTTGCTATTGCCTTCTTAATGAATTGGATCATTGCACCTGCATTCATGTTTATTCTGGCGATTACCTTTGTTTCTAACCAACCAGAGTACATGGCTGGTCTGATCTTGATAGGTATTGCTCCATGTATCGCCATGGTGATTGTCTGGAATGACATCGCCAAAGGCTCGACTGAATATGCCGCTGGCTTAGTCGCATTCAATGCCATTTTTCAAGTTCTGTTCTTTAGCTTGTATGCCTATTTCTTTTTAACGGTATTGCCACCATTCTTCGGCTTGGCCGGCTCCAACGTCAGCATTACGATTGCAGAAATTGCCAAAACTGTCTTTATCTATTTGGGCATCCCTTGTATTGCTGGCTTGCTCACTAGATATATCGCACTTAAATTTGTTTCTAAAGAGTGGTATCACGAACACTTTGTGCCAAAAATTGGGAAGATCACTTTAATTGCGTTGTTATTCACTATCGTGGTGATGTTTAGCTTGAAGGGCAAGTTAATCCTGCAGCTGCCTGGCGATGTATTGACTATTTCTATCCCATTGCTCATTTACTTTGGTGTGATGTTTGTGATTACCTTTGTCATAACAACCAAGATGGGGATGGATTACAAGCGCTGCTGCACACTTTCCTTTACTGCTTCGAGCAATAACTTTGAGTTGGCTATAGCGGTTGCCATAGCTGTATTTGGTATTAATTCTGGGGCAGCATTTGCTGCAGTGATTGGTCCTTTGGTTGAGGTACCCATCATGATTGGTTTGGTTGCAGTTGCCCTTTGGATAAAAGATCGTTACTTCAGTGTAGATTAGGGATTTACCAATAAAAAACCGCATGAGGGCGGTTTTTTATTAAGCCGAATTTTCCTGACATCTCTATTGCTGATCTAACTCTTCAGTGCAGTAAAGCTACTAGCCTGAGATTTATTCCAATAGAGGTTATAGACCCTAGGTAAGTTTAAGGACTCACTAATAGGCTCATCCTTAAGCAATTGGCCAGCTGGCATCTCCGGAAGCAGGACCGAGAGCAAGCGTATCTCATTCTTGTTGATGCGACGAACGATATGAGGCGCATCAATTTCGCTTGGGTGATTTAAGCCTGCAGCCTCAACTAATTCTTTAAGCGCTCTCAGGGTTTCATTATGAAAGTTATAAACGCGCTCAGCTTTATTCGGAACTACTAGCGCCTTTTGGCGCCCAGGATCTTGAGTTGTCACTCCTGTAGGGCAAAAGCCGGTGTCACAAACTTGTGCCTGAATACAGCCAATGGAAAACATAAAGCCCCTAGCGCTATTACACCAATCGGCCCCCAATGCAAAGGCTACTGCCATGTCAAACGAGCTAATAATTTTTCCAGAGCAACCGATTTTGATTTGGTCTCTTAGGTTCACGCCAACCAGCGTATTGTGTACGAGACGTAAACCCTCTTGAAGTGGAGTGCCCACATGGTTGGTGAACTCGACTGGTGAGGCGCCGGTGCCACCTTCAGAACCGTCCACCACAATAAAGTCTGGGGTGATATTGGTCTCTAGCATAGCTTTGACAATGCCAAACCACTCCCAAGGATGGCCAATACAAAGCTTAAAGCCTACTGGCTTTCCACCAGATAGATCGCGTAGTTTTTTCACAAAGTGCATGAGTTCCAATGGGGAGGAGAATGCGCTGTGTGAGTTTGGAGAAATGCAGCTTTCGCCTACTTTGACGCCGCGCGCTTCAGCAATCTCTGGAGTAACCTTCGATCCCGGCAGAATTCCGCCATGGCCAGGCTTAGCACCTTGACTCAGCTTTATCTCAACCATTTTGACCTGGGGATCTAATGCATTTTCAGTATATTTGTCGGCATTAAAACTGCCATCAGTATTGCGGCAACCAAAATAACCGGAGCCGATTTCCCAAATGAGGTCGCCGCCATGCACGCGGTGATAGATGGAGATAGATCCTTCGCCAGTGTCATGAGCAAAGCGACCTTTGTACGCGCCAAGATTAAGTGCCATCACAGCATTTGCGCTTAAGGAGCCAAAGCTCATGGCGGAAATATTAAAAATACTGGCAGAGTAGGGTTGCTTGCAATCTTTGCCGCCAATCATTACCCGAAAGTCATGACTAGCTATCTTCGTGGGCATAAGAGATTGATTAATCCACTGGTATCCAGGTGCCATGACATCTAGCGTAGTGCCAAACGGAATGGAGTCTGAAACTGCCTTAGCACGTGAATAAACTAATGTTCTTTGCTCCCTAGAGAAGGGAGCTTCGTCATTGTCACCCTCAATAAAGTATTGACGAATCTCTGGGCGGATAAATTCGAGCATGAAGCGCAAATGACCAATCACCGGATAATTACGCAAAATCGACATTCTGGTTTGTAAAAGATCGTAGATGCCAACTAAGGTTAAGGTGCCAAAGATAAAGAAATAGCGCCAGGCTCGGCTATCCCACGGACTCTCATTAAGCTCTAAAGTGGCAAAGCTAAAAATTGTCCCAAAAATGCAAAGCGTAAATGGGATGTATCGGAGGGGAATTATTTTGCTGAGTGGATTGGCCATAGCGCGCTCATATTGACATCACTTGAGTATAAGGATTTATCCAAAATTGACTATTTAACCGCTAATCCCCCAGGAGTATGTAGGATTTTGACTTAAATCAACTCTAAAGCTGTTTCATGCGGGAATAAGGAGTATGGTGGATGATTGATCGATATAAAAATAGGAAAACAATGTCTTTAAATCACGCAGTTATCTGGATTGACCATAAAGAAGCCCATGTGATGTTTTTGAGCGCAGATGCTAGCGAAGCAGAAGTTATCAGAACTAAGTCTAGCCATGCGCATTTACACCACAAGGGCGGAGCTGTTGGAAGTGGAAGATTAGAGTTAGATTCTAAATATCTTCACTCAGTCATTCAGGCGGTTACGCTATCTAAAGAGATTTTGGTTATCGGCCCAGGATCAGCCAAGCTTGAGTTAATCAAGCATGCCCATCACCATGATCCTAAGGTTGCAGAGAAGATTGTTGGTGTTGAAACGGTTGATCACCCAAGTGATAAAGAAATTTTGGCGTACGCACGTAAGTTCTTCTATAAATTGGATCAGATGTTATGAGCATTGAGTTTGTAGGGCCCGCAATTTTAGCTGCTGATGGTGGCGTTATTTATATTGCCAAGCTTGATGGCAAGAATGTGCAATGCCACTTTAGTTATGAGGCATTGGAAGATGTGGATCCTGACTCTGTTTTTGGTGATGCATTAGAGCATTTCTCAAAACATCAGTTAATCCTTTTATCTGCAGCAGAAAAGAAGCTTCTTAAGGGTTTAGGTCATAATGGCCAACTACAAATTAGTAGTTACGATCTACGTCTTGAATAGGGGGAGATGATGACTAAAGAAACGTTAGGGCCTGATGGCTTACCAGGACATGATTATTTTTTGGATGCCGTCAATCATATTGATGAGGCTGTCGCTAGCGAGACTATTGCTATTAGTGCAGCCAAAGGAATAGTTTTCAGCCTGGTGGAAACATTGGGTGTCATGGTTGGTGACCCGGATTTACCGAATCATTTGAAATCTGGTTATATGGGCGCACTTGATCTCGCGGTGGAGCTAGAGGCTAAGTTAGCTAAGAGAAGTTAATAAGCATCGGCTTGTAAAGAGCAATGAAAGCGAAAAGGGTGGTTAGGCCACCCTTTTTATTGGGTGTTACCCAAATCCCTTAAAATTAACTTACTGAAATCTTAAGCTAGATACATGAAAGTTAATTCCGAGGGGGTATCCTCATCTCGCGTTTATCTGCCAGCAGATAAACATTACCCCAGTCTCCTGGATTTCTTTGTCAGTCAATTTCCACATATTGAAAAGAGCGAATGGGAAGCTCGCTTTAATGAAGGGTTAGTGATGATGCCCGATGGGCAGACCGTCAGCCCGCAAGATGTCTATCAACCCAATACTCACTTAATCTATTTCAGGCGATTGGCTAAGGAACCGGAAATCCCCTTTGAAGAAGAAATTCTATTTCAGGATGCGCATATTGTGGTTGCTGATAAGCCGCACTTCCTGCCAGTTACACCAAGCGGTCTATATTTACATCAAACCCTACTTAACCGCCTCAAGAAAAAAACTGGAGTTCAAACTCTGAGCCCCATTCATCGAATCGATCGCGATACGGCTGGCCTTGTCATCTTTTCAGTTAATCCAAGCGAGAGGTCGCAATATCAAAACCTCTTTCGAGATCGCGTAGTAAAGAAGGTCTACGAAGCAATAGCCCCATATTCAGCAGCGCTTGAAAAAAATCTACCGATGATCTATCAAAGCAGGCTTGAGGAGTCCGAGCACTTTCTGCAAATGCGAGAAGTGGAGGGCGCGCCTAATGCTGATACAGAAATCGAAATCATGGAAGTTTCAAAGCCCTGGGCAAAATATCGATTAACCCCAGGCAGTGGCAAAAAGCATCAGTTGCGCTGTCATCTTAATAGTCTGGGCATTCCCATTAAGGGCGATCAGATCTACCCAATTTTGACTCCTTATCAAGAGTATGATTTGGATTTTTCAAACCCACTACAACTCTTAGCAAAAGAAATTCATTTCAAAGACCCGATTAGCAATGAAAGCAGATCCTTTTTTAGTAAGAGATCGCTTCGCTAAATCAATATGAGTAATAACAATAAAAAACGTCTAGCTGTTGCTCCCATGATGGAATGGACCGATCGTCATTGCCGTTCATTTCATCGCACGCTCACTAAAGAAGCTGTTCTCTATACAGAGATGGTTACTACTGGTGCATTGATGCATGGTGATGTGCCACGTCATCTAGATTATTCACATGACCAGCATCCGGTAGTGCTTCAGCTTGGAGGTTCTGAGCCTTCTGATCTGGCTCAGTCAGCCGAGTTAGCTCAACAGTGGGGTTACGATGAAATTGACTTGAACTGTGGCTGCCCATCTGAACGTGTGCAGCGTGGTGCTTTTGGAGCATGCCTTATGGCGGAGCCTAATTTGGTTGCTGAGTGCGTGCGCTCTATGAAAGGAGCGGTTGACATTCCGATCTCAGTAAAGCATCGCCTGGGTTTAGATTCCATGGATGCTGCAAACTCAGTAGCCGATTATCAATTTGCTCTGAACTTTATTCTGGCAGTTGCCGATGCTGGCGCCAGTCAAGTGACTATTCATGCGCGTAATGCGGTGCTCAAGGGTTTATCTCCCAAAGAGAATCGAAGTAAACCACCGCTGCGCTATGAAGTGGCTGCCAAACTCAGGCTCGATGCACAGAAGCAGTTTCCGAATTTAAAAGTGTTGCTCAATGGCGGTCTAGAAACTAACGAACAAATTGCCGCTCATTGGGACAGCTTTGATGGCTTCATGGTTGGTAGGGCAGCCTATCATTTCCCGGCATTGCTCTTGGGTTGGGATGAGATGATTAATACCAATGGAGATGCTGCTGGATACCTCTTTAGTGAAACCGAATGGCACCGCATCCAAATTGCATTGGTGAAGCAAGTCCATGCCTGGTTTGATGAATGCCAGGCTAAAGGTAAGCCTTTCTATATAGGCGCTTTCACTAGACATATTTTGGGCCTTGCTCATGGCAGGGCGGGTTCTCGCTACTGGCGTCAACGACTCTCAGATCACCATGCCTTAGCTAAAGTTCAGAGTAAGGTGGCAATCACAGACTTCTTTATCGATGCAAGCTTGTGCCTTGGAGATTGGGCTGCTTTTGAGTTCGAAAGCGTCTAGATAAGCCTGAAATACTGTGTTTTTGACAGGTTTTTGGCTGAAAAGCTATAATATGACCTCTACAACGGCGGACGTAGCTCAGTTGGTAGAGTCCCAGATTGTGATTCTGGTTGTCGCGGGTTCGAGCCCCGTCGTTCGCCCCACTAAATTTCTCGAGAGCTCCCAAGTGGAGCTTTTTCTATTACAGTCTCTGATATGAAAAAGTTCGATTTCTCCACCATCCTATTTGGACTGTTGCTTACAGCCATTGCTGCGTACTTTATGCTCAGATCAACTCCGGCTCAGAGCGCACCTTCATCAACAATTCCAACCGTGAAGATTGGAAGCCTTGTCTGGGATCAAACCGAGATGACTATTGCGGATGTCAAAGTCTATGCATCCTCCACAGGTTTTGTGAGCGCAGCTGAGAAGAAAGGCGGTGGCTTATCCTATGAAGCAGGGTTTGTTCAAAAACCAGGATGGACCTGGAAGACGCCTTATGGTGTCCCGGCAAAAGATAATGAGCCAGCAGCCCACTTAAACCAAAAAGAAGCAGAAGCGATTTGTCGTTATTACGGCAAACGTTTGCCAACGGATGCAGAATGGACTAGCGCTGCTTTCCTGGAGCAAAGAAACAATCCTCCGGCCGGGTTTGCAAAGGGTCAGCGCTATCCATTTCCTGGTGGCACTAATCCAAGTCCTTCACACTGCCTGAGTGGATGTGGTGACTACAAAGGTTTGGCTCCAGCGGGGGCATTGAATCGCGGCACTGGGCACGTGACGACCAATACTACTAAGCCTGGCGTCAATGGTATGTATGACATGGGTGGCAATGTCTGGGAGTGGACTGCAACCGAGCGCAATGGTGGTTACATTACTCGTGGCGCTTCATGGTGGTATGGCCCTGAAAGACAGCAAGAGTCTGATGTGGAATCAAAACCGGGCGATATCGCTGTGGTTTACATCGGATTTCGATGTGTGGCTGATGCCGTGAAACAATAGGGGATGTCTACCCCAATCCCGCAATCCTCTGATATAGAAATCACACCTGATTACGAGGCAGTAATTGAGGCTATAGAGCGGCATGATCCTTATATCTTTGTTAGTGGCAAGGCAGGTACCGGTAAAACTACTTTAATTGGTTATCTGCGTGAGGCTATTCCGGGTAATGTGGTGGTGGTTGCCCCTACAGGGGTGGCCGCACTACAAGTCAAAGGGGTGACGATTCACTCCTTCTTTAGGCTGCCACCGCGACTCATCTTTCCTGAAGAGGATATCAAGCCGCTGCGTGACAAGCGGCTTTACAAAGACATTCGATTACTCATTATTGATGAGATCTCGATGGTCCGCGCTGATGTAGTCGATGCGATGGATTTATTTCTGCGTGAGAACGGCCCACAAAAAGGCAAGCCTTTCGGTGGCATTCAGGTGATGTTTGTTGGGGATTTGTTTCAACTTCCACCGGTAGTATCCAGTTCGGATATACAAGTACTATCTGATCGTGGTTATGAAGGGCCTTATTTCTTTTGCGCCATGGCATTGCATCGTAAGGATGTCACGATGGTTGAGCTTTCTAAAATATTCCGACAAAAAGATGAACACTTTGCCGGTCTACTCAACCGCATTCGAATTAATCAAGATGTTGATGAGGCAATCGATACTCTGAATGCGCAGTGCTATCGCAAAGACGAGCAAGTTGATGAGCAGACTATTACTCTCACCACTACCAATGCACGCGCTGATCAAATCAATGGTGCTGGGCTGCGAGCTCTTACCACTGAGGGCAAGGTATATGCCGGCAAGTCGTCTGGAAAATTCAATGTCGATGAACGTAATTTGCCATCGCCCAATAATTTAGTGCTCAAAGTTGGCGCTAAGGTGATGTTTACAGCTACGGATCCAGGCTTTCCAAAGCGCTGGGTCAATGGCACGATTGGAGTCGTGCGTGAGATGCTGCCAGATAAGGTAAAGGTCATGGTGCAAAACGGCCCATACTCTAATACTGTTGAGGTAACTGGTCATCAGTGGGAATCCTATCGCTATGATCACGACATGATGTCAGGAAAGATCTCTCCGAGCATCATCGGCACTTACGTACAGATTCCATTAATGTTGGCTTGGGCGGTAACAATTCACAAGAGTCAGGGCAAGACCTTGGATAAGGTAAAGGTTGATCTCTCATCAGGTGCTTTTGCCTCAGGACAGGTCTATGTAGCCCTCAGTCGTTGTAAAACGATCGAAGGCATTTCTCTACAAAGACCAATTGAACCTAGAGATGTAAGTTGCGATCAGGAGATCAAGCGCTTCTATATGAATTGCCTTCCTACCGCCAAATAGGGGTATTTGAGTCTATTTGACATGCCGTTTTTAATGTAATAACATTGTTATTACTATGAACAAAAGTCATAAATCTCCTCAACAAGCAAGCGCGCCTTTGCAAATAGCTATAAGACCTGTTGGTAACTCTAAGGGTGTGGTTATTCCAAAGATTATTCTTGAGCAATCTGGGATTGAGGGGGTTGTTGAGATGGCAGTTGACGGCGAAAAAATTATCCTCAGTAAGCCAAAAAATATAATGCGTGAACATTGGGCTCGGGATGCACAAAACCTTGTCAAGGCAGGAGAGGATGAATTGGTTCTCGGTGACTTTGCAAACGAGGAAGATGGAGACTGGGTTTGGTAAAAAGCATGGTGTCCCGCGGCGAGATCTGGCTTATCAACTTGGATCCAACAATTGGTGGTGAAATTAAAAAAACAAGACCCTGTATTGTGGTTTCACCGCAGGAGTTAAACGACCATTTACGAACAGTTATCGTAGCGCCAATGACCACCAAGGGTAGGCCCGCAGGCTTTCGAGTTCCCATTACACATGACGGAAAAAAAGGACTGATTCTTTTGGATCAAATTAGATCCATAGATAAATTGCGCCTCGTTAAGAAAATTGGGAAGAGTAATCCCAAGACTTTATCTGCAAGTCTTAGTGTTTTACAGGAAGCTTTTGCTCTTTAGGAAATTAAAAACCAGCTGCCAAACCGTCACGGCGATGATCGCTGCCGGCAATATAGGCTGAATTTGCGTCTTCACTTAACTTAGCAATCGCTTGTGCGCTACCAAAATCAAGGCTGTTAGCAGGCTGTACGGCTACTTCATGGCCTAGGGCTTTTAAGCCCTCAACAACACTTGCTGGCATTGAGGCTTCAACCGTGAGCTTACCTAAATCATCAATGCGCCAGCGGGGCGCATCTGAACAAGCTTGAGGGTTGAGATATTCATCAACAAAGCGCATCACAAACTGGATATGACCTTGAGGTTGCATGTTGCCGCCCATCACGCCAAATGCCATGGTGGGCTTGTCATCTTTGGTTAGGAATGCGGGAAGAATGGTATGGAACGGACGCTTACCTGGCGCCACTTGATTGGGGTGCCCATCTTCTAATCTGAAGCTCATGCCGCGATTATGGAAAGCAATCCCGCCTGGCGTAACAATACCAGATCCAAAGCCTTTAAAGTTCGACTGAATATAAGAAATCATCATGCCGGATTCATCGGCGGCGCACAAATACACCGTGCCACCAGAGTGGGGATCGCCAGCACCATAGCTACCTGCTTTGCTATGGTCAATCATTGCTGCGCGGCTTGCTAGGTAATCTCTATTCAATAATGAGGTCACTGGCATTTGCATTGAGCGTGCATCAGAAACGTAGGCGTACACATCAGCAAAAGCCATACGCATCGCTTCAATCTGCAAATGGATACGCTGTGCAGAGTTAGCGGGATATTGCTTCACATTGGCTGCTTGCAAAATACCTAAAGCGATTTGCGCTGCTATTCCAGAGCCATTCGGGGGAATTTCATGGAGGGTGTAGTCACCGTAGTCAAAGGCAAGGGGCTCAACCCATTCTGATTGGTTGTCAGCAAAGTCTTCCATGGTGAAGCAGCCACCAGTAGCTTGTGCAAAGTCGACCATGCTCTGAGCGAGCGGACCTTTATAGAAGGATTCACCCTCTGTCGCAGCAATTTCTTTCAAGGTTTTTGCTTGTGCTGGATATTTCCAGATTTGACCTGCCTGTGGTGATTTGCCATCAATCAAGAATGAGTCAGAAAAGCCTGGTTGATTCTTCAGGATCGGAATCGCTTCACGCCATTGACGCGCAATTACCGGAGATACCGGAAAACCATTTTCAGCGTAATCAATCGCTCGTTTGAATAATTGAGCAAATGGTAATTTGCCAAACTTACGTGACAAGTCAATCCAACCTGCCACCATGCCTGGAATCGTTACGGTATTCCAACCAATTAAATCCATTGCGGATTTTCCAGCAAAATACTCCGGCTTCCATGCGGCAGGAGCACGACCAGAAGCATTTAAGCCATGCAGCTTCTTTCCATCCCACAGAATGGCAAAGCCATCACCGCCTAAGCCATTCATCGTAGGTTCGACAACGGTAAGGGTGATGGCAGTTGCCAACGCAGCATCTACTGCATTACCACCATTTTGCAAAGCTTCGATACCAGCTTGGGTTGCAAGCGGTTGGGAGCTAGCAACGGTATTTCTGGCTAGTACCGGAGCGCGGCCACCACCAAAGGGAGGGGAAATCAACATGGTAAGTCTTCTAGTTATGCAATGCGGTTACGAATAAATCAATTAATCAATTTTAATATTAGAGGCCTTCACAATCTTTGCCCACTTTTCATGCTCAGCAATGGTGATCTCAGCTAATTTTTCTGAATTAGCAAACTGAGGGTGGATACCTTGATTGGCTAACTTCGTTTTAAAGTCTGGGTTTGTCAGAATCTTGCGAATTTCTCTTTCTAGGCGGTCAACTATTGCAGGTGAAGTTCCCTTAGGTGCGTAGATAGCAAATAAATTCTCAACATCAAATTTTTTCATACCATCTTGCTCAAACGTAGGAACGTTTGGCATCAAAGGTGAGCGCTCTGAAGAGGCAATTGCAATCGGTCTTAGCTTGCCACTTTGAATATGAGGCAGGGATGCTGTGATGCTGTCAAACATCATCAAAGTATTACCAGCGATTAAATCAGGCAATGCAAAGCTGCTTCCTTTGTAAGGAATATGTACTCCAGTGGCGCCGATACGCTGCATAAATAATTGGGACTCTAGATGGGATAGGGTGCCATTGCCTTGTGATGCGTAATTAAAGTTGCCGTTCTTAGATTTAATGAACGCAATCAGTTCGGTCATATTTTTGGCAGGAACGCTGGGGTTTACTTCTAAGACGTGAGGTACTGAACCCACTAAAGCAACGGAAACAAAGTCTTTTTGCAAGGAAAAGGGTGGGTTAGCAAAAAGCGCTTGGGCAATTGCCTGATTTGTTAAAGCACTGAAGTGAACGGTGTAGCCGTCTGGATTTGCTTTGGCTGCGGCAGTCATGCCAATCATTCCGCCACCGCCGGGTTTATTTTCAATAACTACTGCCTGACCTAAGGCATCTCCCAATGGGGCAGCGATGCTACGTGCAAAGACATCGGTTGAGCCTCCTGCAGGGAAAGAGAGAATCATTTGAATCGGTTTTTTAGGCCAATCAGTATCGGGTGCTGCAATGCCGACATTGACTAAGCCAAGAGCAGCAGTGATGCCGAAGACGATGCGATGAATGAGATTCATGGGTGCCTTTGTAGAGTGTGAGTTGAATTTTTGAGTGAGAGGATTATTTTTCATCTTTGAGCCAATACCACTTATAGAGAAAACTTTGCCCCAATCTTCTAAATGGAGCCAGTGCCTCTGAGCGTACTTGTCCAAAGAGATTAGGAAATTCGAGAGGGGAGTTATAAATCGGTAACTTAAACACTTCAGAATTGACTTTGTTTCCAGCCACTAGTTCGGCCAAACGTTTGCCAGCCCAGGTGGAGAAGGAGACGCCATTACCACCATAGCCTAAAGCGTGCCATACCATTTGCTTTGGATCAGGTTGAGTAATGCGAGGCATCATGTCATGGCTGACATCAACCCATCCCCACCAGGAGTAATCAATCTGAATACCTGCAAGTGGTGGAAACTTTCTGGCGATGGCATCTGTTAATAGCTGGAGATGTTCAGGGGCATTGGCATCGGCACCGCTAATCGAGCTACGACTACCTAATTGCAATCGATTATCTTTCAGAAGGCGGTAATAAAAACGCAGTGTTCGTGTATCCGTTAAGAAAGTGTGCGAACGAAAGTTACATGCTGCTATCTCTGCATCAGTCAGCGGTCTGGTCACTACTGAATTTGACAGAATAGGAAGGATGCGATTTTTGATGGGCTTTAATCCCTGCATGCCATAGCCGCCGGTGCAGATGGCAATCCGCTTAGCGCGAACAATCCCGCCGGGAGTTCTGAGGTGATGAACGCCATTGATTGTTTCCCAAGATTCAACGGGGCTGCTGGTATGGATCTTTACACCTAAGCTTTGCGCTTTCCGAAGTAATCCATAGGTAAATTTCAGTGGATGAATGCCAACACCTTCACGCTCTAGAAGTGCTCCAGCAGCATCACGATCGTCGCAGTATTGCTCTCTGAGCTCTTGCGCACTCATGAGGAGTGGATCGTAGCCAAACACTTCTTTTCTAACTTTCGCTTCATTCTGAAGGTAAGTCATTTTCTCTGGGCGATGGGCAACGTATAAGTGACCGCCATCAGTGGCATCACAATCAATTTGACTCACTAACTCTTTGAAGTTTTCAAAGCCGGTGTAAATCTCTCGATCAAGTTTTTTAGCAGTATCTAAACCCCAGCGCTCAATCCATTGAGAGCGAGATAAACGACCGCTGGCATTTTGTCCTTGACCACCGCTTCTGCTAGAGCAACCCCAAGCAGTTTGGTTAGCTTCCAGAATGACTGCCTTGATGCCATGCTCTTGTGCTAAGTACAGTGCAGTTGAAACCCCGGTTGATCCTGAGCCAATTACGACAACGTCGGTATCAAAGTCTTGAGTGACGGGCCCATCATTAGGCGGAGGTGTGCCGGCGCTTGCTACCCAGTAACTTGGCGCATAGTCTCGACCTGTCCCTGGGTTTTGGGAGGTGAGGGGATCATAAAGCGGGTCGTATTTCATTAGGAATTAGTCTAGGGCATTCCCAATTATTTTGCTGCCGGTAAATTCGGGCGATTCTTGCGAAAGACATTCTTTAATTGAATCTTGCCATCTTTGAAAGTGAAAACATCTACCCCGTCCGCTTCTACGCGTGATCCGTCGGCTGCTGTGCCGGTAAAGGTCCACTCTGAGACTCCAAAGTTCTCATGCACAAAATGTCGATCATGAATCCACTGAGCATCCGGGAAGTTGATCCAAGCGCTCTCAAATGCTGCTTTGACTGCTGAAGGGCCTTCATGGCGTGCACCGTAGGATTCAGGGCCAGCAGCGGTTTGAAAAACGCAGTCATCACTCATAAAGCTCATCAGAGAATCGATATCGTGACGATTCCAGGCGGCGCTGAAAGCGGCTAAGGTGGCAACGGTAACTGGGTCTTTAGTGTTTGACATAGGGCTTATTGCTTAATTCATGAGGATGATCAATGAAATGCGGTTTGGTTGCTATAGTATCGAATAAATCTAATAAACACATATGAGACAAGCATGGACACTTCTGTAAAGCAAGTTGATATGTCAGCCTATTGGTTGCCATTTACACCGAATCGCTATTTTCAGCATCATCCGAAGATCATGCAGTCCGCTAAAGGAGCTTACTACTATGACGATCATGGACGTAAGCTGTTTGATGGTCTTTCAGGGCTTTGGTGCTCCCCATTAGGGCATGCTGATCCGCGTATTGGTGCAGCTATCCAAAAACAATTTGAAACCATGGACTATTGCCCAGCGTTTCAGATGGCGAGTGAAACAGCCTTTAACTTGGCGGCCCGAATTGCCAAAATGGCGCCTGCGGGATTAGATAAAGTCTTTTTCACGAACTCCGGTTCAGAGGCTGTCGATACCGCATTAAAAATTGCTATTGGTTATCACCGCGTCATGGGCAATGCTTCTCGAACACGTTTAATCGGCAGAGATCGCGCATATCACGGCGTTGGTATTGCAGGTATCTCTGTAGGTGGTATGGTTGCCAATCGCAAAATGTTTGCCAGCATGATGATGCCAGGTGTCGATCACTTGCCACATACGCTCAATCTCTCGCAAATGGCTTTTTCAAAAGGGCAGCCAAAGTGGGGCGCACATTTGGCTGAAGAGCTTGAAAAAATTGTCACATTGCATGATGCCAATACGATTGCCGCAGTGATTATGGAGCCCGTGCAAGGTTCTACAGGGGTCATTGTTCCACCGGACGGCTATCTTCAAAAGATTCGTGAGATCTGTACTAAGCACGGCATCTTATTGATCTTTGATGAGGTGATTACTGGTTTTGGCCGCCTAGGCGCCAACTTTGGCGCCGATCGTTTTGGTGTAACGCCAGACATGATTACCTTTGCTAAGGGAATTACAAACGGCGTCATTCCAATGGGCGGTGTCATTGTCCGTAGTGATATTTACGAAAGCATCATCACTAATGGTGGTCAAGAGCAGTCAATTGAATTCTTCCATGGCTATACCTATTCAGGTCATCCAATACCTGCAGCAGCTGGTCACGCAGTGCTAGATATTTTTGAATCCGATGATTTGGTTAATCGTGCGCGTTCGCTGGAGCCTGTATTAGAAGATGGGTTGCATGCACTAAAAGGTAAGTCCGGAATTTTGGATATTCGTAATTTTGGTTTGTCAGGTGCTGTGGAGTTGGATCCCGTACCAGGCAAGCCAGGCCTACGTTCCATGAAAGTCCTAGAGGCTTGTATCGAAAAGGGCGCATTAGTTCGTGTGGCCGGCGATGCGATTGCTGTAGGCCCTCCGTTCATTTCGACTCCAGAGGAAGTGCAATTTCTCTGCAGCGTTCTAGGCGAAGCGATTGATGTTGCTATGCAGATTAATTAATCTGATCAAGCAAACCATCACTTATTAAATAAGTGATAAATCACAGGGATTGCAACGGCGCTCACTACGCCGTTCATTCCCATGGCAAGGCTGGCATAGGTTCCTGCTTCAGGGTGAATACTAAAGGCGCGGGAGGTTCCAATGCCGTGTGCTCCAATGCCAATCGCAAATCCTCTTTGCCACCAAGCCTTCATTCCTAATGCATTGAGAACAAAAGGTGCCAAGATTGCCCCTAGGATTCCGGTGCTCACTGCAAAAATAGCAGTAAGGGTAGGTGAGACACCAATACGCTCTGCTATACCCATCGCAATTGGCGCTGTAACTGACTTGGGGTACATTGCCCCAGTAATGCTGGAGTCTGCCCCAAGCAAAGTAGCAATGCCCACTGCGCTAACGATCGACACTAGGCCGCCAGTACACAGCGATGCAATCAGAGGAGCGGATCTTCCTTTAAGGCTGCTGAGCCCTCGATAAATTGGTATCGCCAAAGAGACGGTCGCCGAACCCAGCAAGAAGTGAATAAACTGCGCACCCTCAAAATAGGTTGAGTAGGGCATCTCAATAAATTGAATCATGCTCGCCACAATCAGAATGGCAATGGCCACTGGATTGGCTAGAGGATTCTGATGGGTTGCCTTATAAATAGTTAGTCCAATTTGGTAAGCGGCCAAGGTAATAAATAGGGCAAAGAGTGGGCTACCAGATAGGTAGACCCAAATCTCAACAATAGAGTGCTTCTCACTCATGGGATTCTTTCTTGCTTAGAAAGCGTGCAACAAAAGCACTAGAGGCGATGGTGAGTATGACGCTGCCAATGAGGGCGCTAATGATGGCCAATGCATTGGCTTGCAGTTGGGGGAGAAACAGAACTACACCAACGGCTGCCGGTACAAAAAGTAGGCCAAGGTATTGACTGAAGGCATCGGCAACCATTGCCAGGTCGGAATTGATTCCTTTGCGTAAAACAAGCCATAGAACCAGAAGAACTAAGCCGATGACTGGCCCAGGTAACGTCGGCAGTAAAAACTTAGAGACAAGCTCTCCAAGACTTTGAAAGAGCAGGATTTGTACGAGGCCAGAGATCATGTCTTGATCTTACTGCGCAATAATTTATGTTGCAAAGCAATAAATCAATTCTTGGTTAAGATGAACGTACAAAAAACAGGGGTATTTCTAATGCCCTAAGAACGATAAAAGACTTAACAGGAGAGCACGCATGGCCGAACTAAATGTGAATGGCAAAAAGTACAAGCTGGATGTAGATCCAGACACCCCTTTACTTTGGGTAATCCGCGAACAAGTTGGATTAACCGGCACTAAGTATGGTTGCGGTATTGGTGCGTGTGGTGCTTGTACAGTTCTCTTCGATGGTCAGGCTGTTCGCAGTTGCGCAATACCCGTCTCAGCTGTAGAGGGTAAAAAAATTGAGACCATTGAAAGTTTAGAAAAGAATGGTCAGTTGTCTAAAGTACAAAAAGCTTGGGTTGATAACCAAGTTCCTCAGTGCGGTTACTGTCAATCTGGCATGGTGATGGCAACTACAGCTTTGTTGCGTAACACGCCAAAGCCTACAGATGCGCAAATCGATGCGGCCATTACTAATATCTGTCGTTGCGGCACCTTCCAAGAAGTGCGTGCAGCGATTCATGCTGTAAGCAAGGCTTAAGGGGAAACATATGACTACAAATACAAATACTTCCCGTCGCCACTTTGTTATCGGTTCTAGTGCTATTGCCACAGGACTAGCAATTGGTTTTGATCTTTCCTTTATGTCTAGTGCTCATGCTGCTATGGGCACAGGCACTACTGCAATGACTCCATTAGCAACCCCAGAAATTGGTGTGTGGGTTGTGGTGAAGCCAAATGATGATGTTGTCGTGCGCATTGTTCGCTCTGAAATGGGCCAAGGCACGATCACTGGTTTGGCGCAGATGGTTGCAGAAGAATTGCAATGCGATTGGAAAAAAGTTTCTTATGATTACCCATCGCCTGGTGAGAATTTAAAACGCAATAAAGTTTGGGGAAGTTATTCAACGGGTGGTAGCCGTGGTATTCGTACTTCTGAGCAATATGTTCGTAAGGGCGGTGCTGCAGCACGCATGATGTTAATTCAGGCTGCTGCCAACCAATGGAACGTACCTGCATCAGAATGTGTCGCTAAAGACAGTGTGATTACGCACACACCATCTGGCAAGAAAACCACTTTCGGCAAAGTATCTGTTGCTGCATCTCAATTAGAGGTGCCTAAGGAAGTTCCGCTTAAGGATCCAAAAGAGTGGAAGCTCATCGGCAAGTCGGTTAATCGTATTGACGGCGTTGCTGACAAGGTTACCGGAAAGCAAGTCTACGCAATCGATTTGAAGATGCCAGGCATGTTGGTAGCCAACATCAAGGAATCTCCGGTATTTGGTGGCAAAGTGAAGAGCTACGATGCAACCAAGGCTCAAAGCATGAAGGGCGTTAAGAAGGTTGTGCAGGTTGGCGACTCCGCAGTAGCAGTGGTTGCGGATACTTTCTGGCAGGCTAAAACCGCTTTAGACCAAGTCAATATTGTTTGGGATAACGGTTCAAACGGTGATCTTTCTAGCGCTGGTATCAAGAAGATGTTGGAAGAGGGGCTTAGCGCAAATGATGCATTTGCTCACAATACAAATGGTGATGTGAAAGCGGCTATGTCTAGCGCATCCAAAACATTGGAAGCCACTTACTTCTACCCATTTTTGAATCATGCAACGCTTGAGCCACAAACAGCTACTGCCAAATGGACGGCAGATTCCTGTGAGGCTTGGGTGCCTACTCAGGACGGTGAGGCCTCGTTAGCTGCAGTTATCGCTGCATCAGGATTGCCTGCTGACAAATGTAATGTTTATAAAGTGAACTTGGGTGGTGGCTTTGGTCGCCGTGGTGCCTTCCAGGATTACACAACGCAAGCAGTGAATATTGCAAAGCAAATGCCAGGAACGCCTATTAAGTTGATCTGGACTCGTGAAGAAGATATGACGCAAGGTCGTTACCACCCAGTAATGATGTGCAAAATGTCTGCTGCAATCGATGACAAGAAGAACGTGACTGCAGTCAATATGCGTTTATCAGGCCAGTCTATTTTGGCTGCTGTACGTCCAGCTGTTGTGGCGGCCAATAAAGGTAAAGATCCTTTGGCATTCCAAGGCGTTGATCCGACGGGTGAGCATGGTATTACCTACAGCTTCCCCAATCTCAATATTGATTATGCGATGCGTAACACAACCGTGCCTCCAGGATTTTGGCGCGGCGTGAACGTAAACCAGAATGCGATCTTTATTGAAACCTTTATGGATGAAATGGCTGAAGCCACTGGTGTTGATGCAGTGGAGTTCCGTCGCAAGCATATGGAAAAGTTTCCACGTGCGGTAGCGGTACTAAATGCTGTAGCTGATGGTATTGGTTGGAATACACCGGCTAAACCAGGCGTATTCCGTGGTGTGGCTCAAATGCGTTCCTTCGGAAGCTATGTGGCTGCAGCCTGCGAATTATCAGTGACCAACGGTAATGAAGTGAAGATTCATCGCATTGTTGCGGCAACGGACCCTGGTTATGTCGTTAATCCTGCGCAAGTAGCTCGTCAGGTATCAGGCTCTTTTGTATATGGCTTATCCGCCTTATTCGAAGAAGAGATCACAATCGAAAAAGGGGCTGTTGTACAAAAGAACTTCGATACCTTCGGATCGATTCGCCTCTCTCAAATGCCTAAAGTAGAAACTATCATCATTCAAGGTGGTGGCAAGGACTGGGGCGGAGTAGGTGAGCCAACGATTGCGGTAGCTGCACCAGCGGTACTGAATGCAATTTATCGTGCAACTGGTAAGCGTTTGCGCACAGTTCCTTTGAAAAACAGCGGTATCAAGTTGGTTTAATAGTTAGTTCAAAGTGAAATTGTGTCCATGAGAAAGAGGATTGCACTAGCAGTATCTTTGCTAGTCATCCTCAATCTCCAGGTTGCGCAAGCTCAAATTATTAAGGGGGATTCGATTGTCGAATCCCTTTCTGTTGAGCCCGGCGACCCAATGCGTGGTAGGGCCATTGTGGCAAGTCGTCAAACTGGATTGTGTTTGTTATGCCATAGCGGCCCTTTTCCAGAAGAACGCTTTCAAGGCAACTTGGCACCCGAACTCAAGGCAAGCGTTGCTCGCTTGAATGCGCCACAACTGAGGGCGCGTATTGTAAATGCATCATACTTCAACCCACAAACCATCATGCCGTCTTACTACCAAACAAATAATCTTAATCGTGTAGCCCCTAAATTTGCCGGGCAGACTATCTTTAGTGGCCAGGAAATTGAGGATGTGATTGCGTTTTTAGTGACATTAAATAATGAATGAACCCTATCAAACCCAGATGAATAAAACCATTCAGCATCATCGTCGAAACTGGCTAAAGCAAGTCAAAGGACTTGGCCTACTAGCCCTTGGTATTTGCCTTAATCCATCCGCAGCCTTTGCGAAAAAAGAAGATGCTGATGAGGCGATCAAAAAAATTACAGGTGGCGCCGCTATTCTGGAAGGTAAGGTTAAGCTCACCATTCCACCCCTGGTAGAAAATGGCAATCTAGTCGTTCTGAAAGTAAGTGTCGATAGTCCGATGACTGCCAGCGATTACGTGAAGACTATTCATGTTATTGCAGAGGCCAATCCATCTCCGAATATCTTTACTGTTTTCTTAACACCACGTTCAGGGACTGCAAACGTTACCACTCGCGTGCGTCTGGCTGATAGTCAGAAGGTCTGGGCAATTGCACAGATGAGTAATGGTAGCTTTTGGCAGGGCTCAGCTGAAACGTTAGTAACACTTTCTGCTTGTACGGAGATGGTATGAGTAAAACTTCCCGCACATCCATCACCATGCCGACAGCGGCAAAAAAAGATTCCATTATTGAGATTCGCGCCATCGCACAACACGATATGGAATCGGGTTTTCGTTATACCGAGGGGGGCAAGCGCATTCCTCGCGATATTATTCGCACCTTTACCTGTACTTATAACAATGTTGAAGTCTTCAAGGCGGATTTTTTCTCTGGTATTGGCGCAAATCCATTAATCATCTTCACCACGGTGGCAGTTGAGTCTGGCATGCTTGAGTTTAAGTGGGTGGGGGATGATGGATATGAGGCAGTCAATCAGGCGCGCATTACTGTTTCGTGAATAAGCTGACCTTACTTTTTCTCGGCAGCATTTATTTTTCTCTTAGCCCATCCGTAGGGGTGGGTGCGTCACCTATTCAGCAGTCTAGCTATGAACTCATGTCTGCTGAAAACAAAGCAATGCAGGATGACCCTTTGTTAAATCCTGCGATGTTTTGGGTGGGCGATGGTGAAACTTTGTGGCAACAGCCATTGGGCCCAAAGAATAAATCATGTGGTTCATGCCATGGCGATGTCAAAAAATCCATGCGTGGCGTTGCTACGCGGTTTCCCAAAGTGATTAAGGGTAAATTGCAGACCCTAGAGGGGCAAATCAATCAGTGTCGTGTGGGTACCCAATCTATGCCTGCACTGGCATATGAGAGTAAGGATCTTTTGGCATTAACAGCCTTGATTGCATTTCAATCTAAAGGGATGCCGATTGCCATTCAAGAAAGCCCAGCCAATGCAGTTTTTATGAAGAAGGGGCGTCAGACATTTAATGAGCGCATGGGGCAACTCAATTTATCTTGTGCGCAATGCCATGAAGATAGAGCAGGCTTGAAGTTGGGTGGAAGTCTCATTCCGCAAGGGCATCCGAATGCTTATCCTATCTATCGCTTGGAATGGCAAACCTTGGGTTTAGTGCAGCGACGCCTTCGTAACTGTATGAGTGGTGTCAGGGCCCAGCAGTTTGAATATGGTTCGCCTGAGATGGCTCAGCTAGAGTTATTTCTCATGTGGCGTGCTAGAGGTCTCCCCCTAGAATCTCCAGGGGTTAGACCCTAAAAATAGCCGCTACTAATTAATCAGAGAAGACTACGGAAGTCGCTCCATTAATCAGAACGCGATCATGCAGGTAGTAGCGCAATGCTCTAGAAAGTACGGTACGTTCTAAATCACGCCCCTTGCGAACTAAGTCATCCGGCGTATCACCATGGGTAACGCGAGTAACGTCTTGCTCAATAATCGGCCCCTCATCCAAATCACTAGTCACGAAATGGGCGGTTGCGCCAATCAACTTGATACCGCGTGCATGAGCCTGATGGTAGGGTTTAGCACCTTTAAAGCTTGGCAAGAATGAGTGGTGTACGTTAATGCAGCGGCCAGAAAGCTTGGTAGATAAATCATCAGACAAGATTTGCATGTAGCGGGCCAAGATCACCATATCCACTTTAGACTCGGCAATGATTTCTAAAAGTCTTGCTTCTTGGGCTGGCTTAGTTTCTGCAGTAACAGGCAGGTGATAAAAAGGAATGTCCGCAAAATCGATGCTGGCATACACGTCACGAGGATGATTAGAAACAATGCCGCAAATAATCATCGGCAATTCACCAATGCGCCAGCGGTAGAGTAAGTCAACCAAGCAATGATCAAGCTTAGAGGCCATGATCAAAACTCGCTTTAGATCTTTGACTGCGCGCAATTCCCAAGTGAGTTCAAAGCGTTTGGCAATATCTTGAAAGCCTGCTCTGAGTGACTCCGCATTTGCAGGGCAGCTAAAGCTCACCCTCATAAAAAAACGTTTAGAAGCCTTGTCATCAAACTGTTGGGCTTCTTCAATATCACCACCTAATTCAAAAATATAGGTAGATACTGCGGCAACAATGCCCGGTTTATTGGGGCAGGTAAGCGTCAGGTAGTAGTTTTCTGTAGCCATTTTAATTATTAGATATCCGTCAAATGCAGTTGGAGAGAATCTTTAATGCCTCAATTTTAGTCTGTAATTCCCTTGGTTGGCGCTAAGCCAGTTGCTTGCTGCTTGGGCAATTCAATAATGACATCTGCAGGGCCCATTAGAGGTTCACTCTTATCTGTCACTGTCGGTAAGACCACTTCGATGCAGATGGGCTTAGAGTCAATGACATTAAAGAAGCTACATTCCTTCTTAGTGACTGCAGAAGCAGCGTGTTCCAGTGGGGATTTTCCGGTGGTTGCAGTTGAGGCAAGACTTGCTGCTGTGCCAGGATTAGCAACAGCAGCAGTACCAACGGTGCTTGCTGCGGCTGAACCACTACTGCTTAAAAACGCTAGTGGTGCAGCACAAGCAGTCAATAAACCAAACGCACAAATTAAACTAAACCAGAGGCCGACATTCAATTGCCGGCTAGGAAATTTATTTGCTCTGACAAGCAACATTAAATACACCAGCAGCCCAATGGCCATTGGGGATGGCTTCAAATACGCTGTCAGGAGTTTTTTGATCTACGATCACTTTGCCTTTACCGCGGTTTCCAGTAAAGACCTTGAATTCAATCGGACGATATTTGCCGGTGCTGCAATCGTATTCATTTAAACCAATTATGGAGTTCACATTCTCTTTAGTTTGCGGATCTTGACCTGGTTTTTTGAAATCCAGCATAGACATAATCTGCGCTAAATTACCTTGAGTTTGAAGGGTGGCGGTATCCACAAATACGACGGATTGATCATTGCTACCAATCTCTTGCCAGGCAGCCGAAGCATTTGCGCTAACGAGTAATGCGGCAGACATAGTGAGCAGGGTGATAATCGATTTCATGGGTGTTAAGTCCTTAGTAATGGCTGTTGACATTTATGTAGCATTTTAACTAGCTCTAGTTGATGTGCCAATAGCAGCTTAAAAGCTTACTTATTGCTCAATTCTAGCTGGCGACTGATCTTTTCGAACTTCATTTGCAATGGGAGATATTCAGTATTTGCCCATAATGAGTTCATATTGCGGTACAGCTTGCTTTGCACCCATCCAGACTGACCAGTTTGATATATGAAGACAGATTTTTCTAGGTCTGATAAATCGTAGACTGTTCGTAAGCTTGGCGCTTGCAGAGTCTCGTAAGGATTTTTAGACCGTAAAAGCTCCAATCGGCCCACATTGACTGAAAAGCTATCTCCTGGAAACGGCGTTTTAATATTAAATAAACTTCCTAAAACTGGTACTTTGCTAAATGGGCGATGCTCAGATATGGCGATATGTGCTTTTCCCCAGGCCCATGATTTAGGATCGTTGCCATACTCTTTACTGAGGTAGTCCAGGGCTTTGTCCAAGGCAAGATTGGATGACTCTAAACAGGATTCAACGGATTCAGTTTTTGGATCATCGCACCAAGGGCTATTTGGGTTTTGAACTTGATTGAGCAGAGGCGCACGATAGTTGCGCGCACCATAGTTATCGGTAAATAAATAACCTAAGCGTGAAAAAAGATTGCGCGTCAGTTGATCAGCCCATGCATTAAAGATCAGCGCGCCTGCGCTATCAACCCTCATATCACCATTAAAGTTCCTAGCGATCTCCATCGCTTGTGTGCTGAGCGGGTGAGAAGATTGACTGGTCTTAAAGAGTTCGAGTAGAGGTGTTGCGCCTAGCGAGAGCGTATCGCCTTGCATTGTTTTCATATCATCAAATGAATGAATATTTTTAGACTTTATGAGATCGACAATACGGTGATAGCGCGTTGGCAATTCCCAATCACCCGTTAAAGGATTGGGATCATTGGTGGCCACTATTTTTTGATTGGCTGTAGCAATCCAGCCTTGCTCAGGATTATTGCTAGCAGGTAATTGCTCAAAAGGAACATAGCCATTCCAGTCATATTGTTTCTCCCAACCAAGTGCGGGCGCTACTCCATATAAGCCCTGATGCAACTGTCTTTTGGGTGCAATACCAGCTGCTTGATAGGCAATATTGCCTTCAGTATCTGCCATCACCACATTTTGCATGGGAGCGTAATTTTTTCGTAGTGCCTGCTTAAATTGATCGAGATCGGCAGCGCGATTGATTTCTAACAGCCCTGCAACAGATTGGTTTTCTACATCAAGCGCTGTCCAGCGCAATGCCAGCGCATAACGATTGACATCAATTGCACGTTTCGCTCGCGCATAAGAGTCTGAGATCACAGGCCCATGTCGAGTTTCTTTGACTAAGAAGGTGAGAGAGGGTGCGCCCTTGATGTCGATGATCTCTTGATGCACTTTGAAGGGAAGTGGGCCGTCCGGACCACGATACATCCCCGGATTCTTAGAATCAATTTGTTCAATATACAAATCTTGTACATCGGGTCCGGTATTGGTGAAGCTCCAAGCAAACTTATCTGTTCTTCCTAAAACTACAGCCGGAATTCCTGGGAGTGTTCCGCCAATCACGTTCAATCCTGGAGCTTCCAGATGTGCAAAGTACCAAATAGCTGGGGCAGATAGTCCTAGATGAGGGTCATTCGCCAACAATGGTTTGCCAGTACTGCTCAGCTTTCCACTGAGGGCCCAGTTATTCGAGCCAATGCCATCTTTGCCGCCAAGGTAATCCCATTGGCTCAATTCAGTAGCGGGTAAGTTTTGAGGTTTGCTTTCCCCTGGGCCGGGCGTGGGATGAAACACTTTGAGCTCTTTATAGAGCTTGGCAAAATCCATATTGCTGACGGGTTCATCGGGTTCATTTGGTGGAGTTACATCCCATACTTGTTTGGTGCTGAGGTATTGAGACAGCTCCAGTCTTTGTAATTCTCTATGCCAGTTACCGCCAAGGTCATACGCCATCATCAACATCCAGGCAACGCTATCGGTAGGAGACCAATGACCTGGCTTAGAGCCTGTTAAGAAATACTCTATTGGAAGCGCCCATCCTAACTGCGCATTGCCGGCATTGACGCCATCTGCATATGCTTGCAAGAGTCGCTTGGCAGAAACGGGGTAGCGATCAAATTGGCGTTCAGCTGCACGCTTGATTCCGAGAGTGCGCACAAAGCGATCAATCTTGACAGTGTCGTTGCCAAGTATTTCTGAGAGGCGACCGCTTGCAATGCGCCGATTCATTTCCATCTGCCAAGAGCGCTGGTTGGCATGAAGGTAACCTAATGCAAAGTAGGCATCCGCCTGACTTTTGGCTTTGATGTGCGGAATCTCAACATCATCAAATGTGATGACAATGGAATCGCCCAAGCTTTTAATGGTGCGCTTACCGGAGATGTTAGATTGCGCAGAATATAAATAGGCAATAGCTGCCGCTATAAGCACTATCAGGCACAGTCCAGTCACCCATAGGGCGACTCGCAAAAGCTTGCTTAATCCAGTAGATTTGCCCGGTAATTTCATTTAGATATTTTAGTGGTTTTGCTAGGTCTAGCCTTGGTTAGCCGGCCAATCGAAGCTCCAGGGGCTTGCATGCTAAAATTTGGTCTGTCTTGATTTATTTAGCACGGCTGTATTGTTAGTGCGAGCCCGAGTGGTGAAATCGGTAGACACAGCAGATTTAAAATCTGCCGACTCAAAAAAGTCGTGCCGGTTCGATTCCGGCCTCGGGCACCAAAGACACTCATACCTCACTTATGAACTTACCAAAACTCTTACTTTGTTCTTGCTTGACCTTGTCATCTGCGCTCGCATGGGGCGTTGATGTGATGGAATTTAATTGCAAACGCTCGGAAAAGGGCTATACCGAAGAGTATGAGATGAAAATCATGCTTGCGTCAGGCACTCAAAAAGCCAAGGTATTTTTAGATGGTCGTGACTTAGATCAGTCCGATAATTTTGGATCTCAAGTCGTCAAGAGCGTCACTCTTGCGCGACCTAATATTCTGATATTGATTGAGGCAAAGTTTCAGCCTGAAGAGCTGATGGGGGTTTCTTATCCCGCTGGTAGTGTTGTGACCAACATTACTCTTGATCCCATCACAGGCAAGTTCAGGAAAGTAGAAAAAATACAGGGCGGTATTTTGGGTGCAACAATCGGCAACGGCACCCACATCAGCGATGAGACTTGCCAGGTATCTAAACTGCCTTACAAGATTAAATAAGGCCAAATAGAGCCAATCGGCAGCAAGCAGCAGCAAGCAGCACTTAGTTTGGCTCGGTCACAAACCCCAATTTAGTTAGGCCAGCACGGCGAGAAGCAGCCAATACTTGCGCTACATACTCATACTTCACTGACTTATCAGCGCGCAGGTTAATTTCTGGCTGCGGCTCTTTCTGAGCGGCTTTCTCTGCATAGCCATCAAATGTTTTGAGATCAATCGCTGTGCTATTCCAAAAGATTTGGCCATTCGCATCAATCGAAAGCTGAACTGACTCGGGCTTGACTTCATTGCGAACGCTATTGGCTTTGGGTAACTCGACTTTTACCGCCTGCTGTATCACGGGCAGCGTGATGATGAAAATGATTAACAGTACCAACATGACGTCCACCATCGGCGTCATGTTGATTTCCGACATAATGCTGTCGTCGTTTTGGTCGTCTTGAATATGAAAAGACATCACTATTCCCCGGAATTAACGCGAGCACCAGTTACAAAGTAGGCTAATAGATCATTGCCAAAGCGATTGAGGTCTGCAACAAATAATTTATTTGCGCGGTTGAGTACGTTAAAACCTAAAACAGCCGGAATTGCCACAGCAAGTCCGAGGGCGGTCATGATGAGCGCTTCACCAATGGGGCCGGCGACTTGGTCAATCTGCGCGCTGCCAGAGCTGCTGATAGAGATGAGGGCATGGTAAATACCCCACACTGTTCCAAAGAGACCAACAAATGGCGAGATTGCGCCTGTAGAACCCAGAAAGGTAAGTCCTTTTTGTAGTCCGGCAGCAATGCTATCAATGCTATTTTTTACACTTCGCGACATCCACTCTGAATAGTTCAGTGTTTGCAGTAATTCACGATGATTGGTAGATTGATTTTGGTGATGCGCTGACGCCTTAATGGCGGATTTAGCAATTTGATAATAGGGATTAGATGCATGGTTGCTAAATGCCTGTAAACCTTGATCAAATGAAGTGGCACGCCAGAATTGCTCGAGCTCAGGTTTGAGTTTACGCAGATTGCGTAAGTCCCAAAGACGGGTTAGCAAAATAACCCAAGTCACAATGGAGCAGGTGAGAAGGATGATGGCTACAAAACGGGTAATCGCATCGCCTTCAAGCCAGAGATTTGCTATGCCAAATGGTGTATTCATATTGATTAATTCTTGAGGTTAAATTTAATTAAAAGATTGGTAGAAATTCTTTGGGGTGTGCCATTTACTATAAAAGGTTTAAAGCGATAGCGTTTGCCAATTTCAGTGGCGGCACGATCCAGTCTTGGAAAGGTGCTGGACTGTAGCAATGCCACATCTTCTACGCTACCCGTTTCATCAATGATTAATCGGACTACAACAGGGCCTTGCTCGCCAGAGCGTTTCGAAAAGGATGGGTAATACGCATCGGCATCTGGCTGGTAGACCACAACCAGTTTACCAATGTCGGTTTGGATCGGGGTCCCGCTGGCGCCTCCGCTAGTGGCAGGGGCTACAGCAGCATTTTGTGTTTGCGCTTCAGATTTACTTTGAGACTGGTTTTGTTGCTGTTGTTGCTGTTGTTGCTGTTGTGGTGGCGTTTGCTGTGCCTGGTTTGGGCTAGGCTTCTCAGTTGGTTTTTCTGGAGGCTTTTCTTTTACTACCTTTTTTTCAGCTTTGGGCTTCGGTGCGGGAGCAGCTGGTGCTTGCTGACTCTTATTAGCCGCTTCTGGGCTAACCAAGTTTGCCATCACACGTGCATCATCCATTTGTGGAGGGCGTTTACTGAGGTGAATGAACTCCAGAGCAGGAAGGGCATGCAAGAGTAATACGATGCCGATGATGATGCGTTCACTTTTATTGAACGGTAGGCGAGCATCTAATTTTTGAAGCCAGGTACTCATCTGACTTCACCTAAGCTCTGCGCTTGCACTGAATGTGACGCCAAGTCAGCTGACATTAAATCTTGCGCCATTGATAGCAATGATTTTTCATTCTTACTGCTTAGCAATAATACTGAACCAAACTCAGCACTCGAGCTACTTTGCTTAAGGGCATCCAGTTGTCTTTTTAATTGCCTCACAACGGCATCGCTGGTGTCAATTAATGTGATGGACTCACCCAGTAACTTGCGAATTGCTTTCCTGAGGAAAGGGTAGTGTGTGCAACCAAGCACTATGGTATCGGCACCAGCATCCTGAATAGGCTCAAGATGTTTAGCTAATAACTCTAAGGTTTCTTGGCCATCGGCCTTGCCAGACTCTATGAGTGGTACCAGCCCAGCGCCCGCCTGTTTGATGAACTGACAATCACTCGGCAGGGTTGCCAACAGCGCATTGAATTTATCGCTCTTCAGAGTGGCTTCGGTTGCTAAGACGCCCACGATATGATTTTGGGATTGCATTGCCGCTGGCTTAATACCTGGCTCAACACCAATAATGGGAATAGACAGTTGTTCGCGGATTTGTTTGATCGCTTCTGCAGTTGCAGTATTGCAAGCAATCACAATGGCGTCGCAGCCTTTGTCTGCTAAATGGCGACATAACACTAAGCTACGTTGCGCAATCCAGTCACTTGATTTTTCACCATAGGGCGCATTTTCAGAGTCGGCTAGATAAATGTAATCGTGCTCTGGAAGCTGACGCAGAGCCTCATCCAAAATGGATAAGCCTCCAACGCCAGAATCAAATACCCCGATGAGTGCCAATGATTTACCGTGCTCTTTAATTACTAACTTAGTAATTAAGCAACCTTAACGGGAATACCAGCAATTTTAGCTTGCCACTCTTTAGGACCAGTTTCGTGCATAGAAATACCTTCAGAATTCACGGCAACAGTCACCGGCATATCCTTAACATCAAACTCATAGATCGCTTCCATGCCCAAGTCAGCAAAGCCAACGACTTTGGATGTTTGGATTGCTTTGGATACCAAATAAGCAGCACCACCAACAGCCATGAGGTATGCAGACTTATGATTCTTGATTGCTTCAATTGCTACAGGACCGCGTTCAGCTTTACCAATCATCGAAATCAAGCCAGTTTTCGATAGCATCATCTCGGTGAACTTATCCATGCGTGTTGCTGTTGTAGGTCCAGCAGGGCCCACAGCTTCATCGCGTACTGGATCTACCGGGCCAACGTAATAAATGACGCGATTCTTAAAGCTGACCGGTAGTTCTTCACCTTTAGCCAGCATATCTTGAATGCGTTTATGTGCTGCATCACGGCCAGTCAAAATTTTGCCGTTCAACAATAGTGTTTCGCCTGGTTTCCAGCTGGCAACTTCTGCAGCTGTCAATGTATCTAAATTCACACGCTTGGATTTTTGAACATCTGGTGTCCAAGTAACGTCTGGCCAATCTGAAAGAGAAGGTTTTTCCAATTTAGCTGGACCATCACCATGTAAATGGAAATGCACGTGACGAGTGGCCGCGCAGTTTGGAATCATGGCTACTGGCAATGAAGCAGCATGCGTTGGATATTCCATAATCTTGATATCGAGCACAGTTGCCAAGCCACCAAGGCCTTGTGCACCAATACCTAGCTTGTTTACTTTGTCGTAGATCTCTAAGCGCAATTCTTCAGCGCGAGTTTTAGCTCCACGGGCAATGAGTTCCTGAATATCAACAGGGCCCATCAGTGATTCTTTTGCCATGAGCATGGCTTTTTCTGGTGTGCCACCAATACCAATGCCGAGGATGCCAGGAGGACACCAGCCCGCACCCATGGTTGGAACAGTTTTCAGAACCCAGTCCACGATCGAGTCAGAAGGGTTAAGCATTACCATCTTTGCTTTATTTTCAGAGCCACCACCTTTAGCGGCGCAAATGACCTCAACATCATCACCAGGGACGATTTCGTAATGAACAACAGCGGGAGTGTTATCGCCGGTATTTTTGCGTTTGCCTGCTGGGTCGGTTAACACCGAAGCGCGGAGCGTATTGTCTGGGTTCAAGTAAGCACGACGAACCCCTTCATTGACCATTTCAGTCACGCTCATGGTGGCATCTGGCCACTGGACGTTCATGCCAATTTTGAGAAAAACCACCGCAATACCGGTGTCCTGGCACATCGGACGGTGACCTTCGGCGCACATCCGGCTATTCGTCAGGATTTGAGCGATCGCATCCTTTGCTGCCTCGCCTTTTTCAAGCTCATAAGCCCTCCCCATGGCAGTAATAAAGTCTTTAGGGTGGTAGTAGGAGATGAACTGAAATGCGTCGGCAACGCTTTGAATGAGGTCGTTTTGTTTGATATTGGTCATGGTTTTAGGCTTATTTCCACATTATTAGTAAGGTTTGCCCTATTTTAAGGGTTTGCCATAGAGCAAATCCCCAGTGTTTTCACTTATCTTCTAAGGTCTTGAGGGTGTAAACCTGTCATTTTGCGACATTTTTTCGCATTTGTAGTTGATTTTAGTTTATTGATTATTTGATAGAGGGCTGTGAAGCATGGAACCATTAAAACAAGAAAACCGCGTATTTAACCCACCTGCAGACTTTGTAAAGGGTGCGGCTATTCCAGGCATGGAAGCCTATAAGAAGCTTTGTGATGAAGCAAATACAGATTACAACGGTTTTTGGGGTCGTCTTGCTAAAGAGAATCTTTATTGGAAAAAACCATTTACGAAAGTTTTGGACGAATCCAAAGCACCTTTTTACAAATGGTTTGAAGATGGCACAACCAACGCTTCTTATAACTGTTTAGATCGTCAAGTTGATGCTGGTCTTGGTGATAAGACTGCCATCATTTTTGAAGCCGATGACGGCACAGTTACTAAAGTTACTTATAAAGAAATGCTCGAGCGCGTTTGCAAAATGGCAAATGCACTACGTAAGATGGGCGTCAAGTCTGGCGATAGCGTCATTATTTACATGGCGATGACCATCGAAGGTATTGTGGCAATGCAAGCATGTGCTCGTATTGGTGCAATTCACTCTGTTGTGTTTGGCGGCTTCTCAGCCCAAGCATTGCGCGATCGCATTATGGACGTTGGCGCAGTTGCAGTGATTACTGCTGATGGCCAGTTCCGTGGCGGCAAAGCATTGCCACTCAAAGCTATTTGCGACGAAGCCCTGTCAACAGGCGAGTGCCCTAAGGTTAAGCATGTCATCGTGAGCAAGCGCACTGGCACAGACGTTGCTATGCAAGCAGGTCGCGACGTATGGATGCAAGAAATCGTTGCTAATGAGGCAACTACTTGCGAACCAGAGTGGGTAAGTGCTGAGCACCCATTATTTATTCTGTACACATCAGGCTCAACTGGTAAACCAAAGGGTGTGCAACACTCCACTGGTGGTTACCTCTTGTGGGCAATTCTCACAATGAAGTGGACTTTTGACATTAAGCCAAACGATGTGTTCTGGTGTACTGCCGACATTGGTTGGGTAACAGGTCACTCTTACATTACTTATGGCCCACTCGCAGTAGGCGCTACTGAAATTGTGTTTGAAGGCGTTCCTACATATCCAAATGCTGGCCGTTTCTGGGAGATGATCCAAAAACACAAAGCATCTATTTTCTATACAGCACCAACCGCAATTCGTTCATTGATCAAGGCATCTAGTAACGATCAAGCCGTACATCCAAAGAGCTACGATTTGTCATCACTGCGTCTCTTGGGTTCTGTGGGTGAGCCAATCAATCCAGAAGCTTGGATGTGGTACTACGAGAATGTTGGTAACTCCAAGTGTCCAATCGCCGATACTTTCTGGCAAACAGAAACTGGCGGCCACATGATTTCTCCATTGCCAGGCGCAACACCAATGATTCCAGGTTCATGCACATTGCCATTGCCAGGTATTCAGGCGGCAATCGTTGACGAAGCTGGCGTTGATGTTCCAAACGGTCAAGGCGGCATTTTGGTTGTGAAGCGTCCATGGCCTTCTATGATTCGTACGATTTGGAATGATCCTGATCGTTTCGTGAAGTCTTATTTCCCAGAAGAGTTGGGTGGTACTTTGTATCTGGCTGGTGACGGCGCAATCCGTAATAAAGATACTGGTTACTTCACTATTACTGGCCGTATCGATGACGTCTTGAACGTTTCCGGTCACCGTATGGGAACCATGGAAATTGAATCTTGCTTAGTTGCAAATCCATTGGTTGCTGAAGCTGCCGTAGTTGGTCGTCCAGATGAGTTGACTGGCGAAGCAATTTGCGTATTCGTAGTGCTTAAAGGTGGTCGTCCAACCGGTGAAGATGCTAAGAAAGTCGCTACTGAATTGCGTAACTGGGTTGGTAAAGAAATTGGCCCAATTGCTAAGCCTAAAGATGTTCGTTTCGGTGATAACTTGCCTAAGACCCGTTCTGGCAAGATCATGCGCCGTCTCTTGCGTGTGATCGCTAAAGGCGAAGAGGTTACTCAAGACACCTCAACCCTTGAAAATCCGCACATCTTGGACCAACTCAAAGAGTCTCTGTAAGCGTCTAAATAGGCTTTTAGAGGCAACCCTTTCGGGCAACCGTATAATTGACGGCTGTACGGAAGGGTGGATGAGCGGTTTAAGTCACACGCCTGGAAAGCGTGCGTAGGTTAATAGCCTACCGCGGGTTCGAATCCCGCCCCTTCCGCCAAGTAGTAACCAAACCACCTTCGGGTGGTTTTTTATATGCCTTACGAGATGTAATTTTCGCGAATTGAGTGCTTGAGTGCTCAAGATAACTTATCTTCATATTCCTTGGCTGCCTCATAAGAACCAACCACACCAAATAAGAGTAAGTTTTTTCATTTACTTCTTTGTTTTGCTTTTTGACTTTGAGGATCTCTGAGGTGTTACTACAAATTAGATGACGCTCTTTAAGAACAGTATTTAATCCTCAAAAGATCAAGAACTGAGGGATTATTATGGCAACATACTTTTAAGGGAATAAATATGAAACTCAATACAGACTATTTATTACGTTTTTTAGCAAAATCTATTTTTATTAGCCTAATATTTTTTGATGTAGCCCACGCTCAATGGATTTTTGCTGCTCGCCATGTCGCCGGGCGCATCAATCAGATGACGCAAGAGGACTCGAGCGGAAATCCTGTCTCTCAATTTGCAACTGTAATTATTGATGCTCCAGCACAGAGGGTTTATGCGACTGCGGTTAATGTGGCCAGTCAAAATTCAGCAATCAGCATTGTTTCTCAAGACTCACAAAATTTAAAATTGAAAGTAACAGAGGGTGCTGGAAGCGCTTCTCTAAGCGTAGTTCCGCTGAGTGAAAAATCATCTGAAATCATGATTTCAGCTACACCACTTTCACAAGGCCAGGATTTGACTACTTCTTCGGCTGTCAATTCCATTATGAAAATTTGCAACCAACTTAATAAAGTATGTAGGCTGGGCGCAAATTAACTTAAAACTTTCTGATATTGAGTAAGCCTAGCAATCAGAAATAAAACAACCTGAACAATGGAGAAAACATGATTTTTACAATGTTATTAATGGATCGTCCCGGTACTGCAGACTTGCGCGTACAAGTTCGCCCTGAGCACCGCGCCTATTTGGCAAAAATGGCTGACCGCATGGCTTTTGCTGGACCCCTTACCTCCGAAGATGGCAAGACGACTTTGGGTAGCTTGATTGCTATCGACTTCCCGAGTAGGGCAGATGTGGATGCATGGTTGAAAGATGAGCCTTATACAAAAGCAGGCGTGTACGAGAAGCCGATCATCAACGTATTCAACAATATGTGGACTCAAAAGGTTGGCTTTCCACCAGCACAATAATTTTGTATTGCATTAAATGGTATTGACTCAATTACCTCGCTTCAAAAAATGGCTGATCAGGCTCACCGTCTTGGCGCTCTCCTGTGTCGTCATCTTTTGGGTGGGGGCCCACCTCCTTGTCCCTGGATTCATCAAAAAGTCCGCTTCAGAATTTGGCGCCAAGATTGGTTATGACATTAGCTACCAAGACCTGAGCATTTCTCCATTAAGGCTGAAGATAGAGCTTGATGGCTTTCATATAGCGAAGTCGGGCGGTTCAAAATTACTGGAATTTAAAAAGCTGGCTATTACTGCCAAATGGACAAAATTAGTCCTAGGTGAATTGGGTTTTGATGAAATATTGTTGGTTGAGCCAAAAATGTTGGTGGAAAGAAGGCTGCCAAAGAGCGCGCATTCAGGAGGCTGGAATTGGCAGGAATTCATTTCTACTATTGAGAAAGCAATGCCGCCAACAGATCCCAGTAAGTCCAATAAACCACTCAAGATATCAATTGATGAGCTACTGGTGAGTTCTGCCTCATTAAGCTTGCTAGATGACTCCACTAGGTTGAAGGAGGAGCTTAAGCCCTTTACGATGAAGTTGCTTGATGTAGCCAACTATGACAAGCAGGGGGTGGTAACAGGTATTCGTGGTCAATATGACTTTAGTCTTGGAGCGCTTCAAGTATTGGTACCTGGTATTAACAAAACCATTTCTTATCAGCGCGTTGCCATTGCAGGTGGATTGGATAATCCTCAGCCTGGTAAGTTGGGCGTGCAATTGAATGTGAAATTAGATGATGGCGCTATTCGCTCTCACTGGGACTTTAATACCGACTCAAAATCAGTAGATGGCAAGCTGGAACTTGAGAATCTAGCAACCGCTCCACTCATTGCACTTTTGCCGGCCAATAAAGAGTTAATCGGTAAAAGCGGCGCTATGAACTCGACGCTCACTATGAAATTTGGACCTGATGCCGATATATTTGCGGGCGACATTCATATTTCAGATTTGGCAGTTCTAGAAAAAGATCAAAAATATCCGCTAATTGTTTGGAAGATGGCCGATATTCGTCAGTTTGAATATAAAAGCCTGAAATCAAAGCAAGCTCCCACCAATAGTCTTTCAATTAATGAGTTGATTGTTGATTCACCAACGCTTCAATTTGAAATCAATGAAGATGGATTTTCAAATTTTAGAAGATTGTTTTCCAAGCCTGCAAGCGAGCAGAGGGCTGAGCTTGCTGACGCCCCTAAATCAAACGCTGCCTCCACCTTCAATCTTGATATTCGCTCCACTAACCTCAAGAACGGCGAAGTATTCTTCGCAGACTTGGCAATGCGCCCCCATTTCAAGGTAGATGTTAAGAAATTCAATGCCACGCTCTTGGGTATTAGCAATACACCTGGGCGTTTTGCTACGGTTGCAATGGATGGCGTAGTTGCAGGCTCCGGAAGTATGCGAGCTAAAGGGCAGGCATCCTTCGATGACCCACGCCGTAATCATGACATCTTGATGACTTTCCGCAATTTACCGCTCACTGCATTCAATCCTGCTGTCATGACTTTTGCTGGATATCAAATTGCAAGCGGTCGTCTGAATCTCAATTTAAATTACCGTGCAAAGGATGGCGAGTTAAACGGCAGCAATCAGATCATCATCAAGAAAGTAGTGCTTGGCGATGAAGTGCCAGACTTTACCGGTAAAAAATTGCCTTTAGGTTTAGCCATTGCTTTGCTCGAAGACTCTGATGACACCATCGATGTCACTATCAAAATTGCAGGTAACGTGGATTCGCCAGAATTTAGTGCTAGTGGCTTGGTATGGCAGGCCATCAGCAATGTTCTAAGTAATATTGCTACTGCACCATTCAGGGCCTTGGCGGCATTGATTGGTATTGGCGATGAAGAGGGTGTAAATGCCGTCCCAGGCGAGGCTGTGTTTCTAGCAGTTGATCAAGATCGCTTAGAGAAGTTTGGCGAGTATCTCGTCAAGAGACCCAATTCCAGTTTAGAAATTATCGGTACCTATGATCCTGTCCAAGACCGCAAGGAGCTTGCTAGGGCAAAAGCAGACTCCGCCATTTTGAAAGATGCTGGATTTAAATTAATTCCAGGAGAGCCGATATCTATTCCAAGCTTATCGGACCCTAGAGTGCAGTCAGGCCTGAAGTCAGCGTATGCGCAATATATTGGTCGCATCAAGCTAGGGCAGCGCCTATTGATGTTGCCTGATGGTGAGCAGCGTAATGAGCAATTACATGCCGAGCTCATTGCGGGAATGGAGATTGCCGATGCCGAACTGAAGGAATTAGCCCAAAGTAGGGCGAAAGCTGCTTACGAATTGATGATTAAATCCGATTCCAGTCTCAAAGACAGGATTCAGCTGGGCGAGGTCAAAACGGTAGAGGCAGGAAAAGAGGGCATTCCACTCGATGTTGAAGTCAGAATCAAGTAGACTTGAGGTCATGAATTCAACAAAAATGCGCTTTATCTCCATCTTCACGCTACTTGCTGTTTTGGGCCTCACTGGCTGCGGTTCCATTGAATCAGCAGCCCAAGACGACTGCACCTCGATTGGCTGGCAGATTGGTAGTAAGGGCTATCAGGACTGCTACAAAGCAAGACTGTATGAGCGCAAGTTGGATTACTCCCTTCCGCCAGGCGACAAGCCCTCCCCATCCTTCATTTAATTAGGGTAAACCCTTGATTCAAGTCCTTGAGCGCCGTCAAGGACTTGGGGTATTAAATAACCCAAAATAAAGCGTTATTTTGCGCATCTCAAGTCGTCTAAGTATTTGGCTTAGCAGGACTTTTGGTGGGCAAGGTGTTAAAAATGCTGCATCAATGCAAAGCAATAAATATAAAAATTAGAGACTACAAAATATGAATCATCCAAAGCCTTCTGGAGAAGTCAAAGCAATTGCTGTTGCAACTGCAGATGATTTGAGGGAAACCATTCGTCGTAAGAGTAAGTTGAAGGGTCGTCAAGCTGATGATGCCTCCATAGCGGAAGTGCGCAAACTCATTGGAGATGCCCCACATCGCAGAGACTTACTTATTGAAAATCTACATAAGCTCAATGACGAATATCGCGCTTTGCATGATCGTCATTTAGTTGCCTTAGCAAAAGAAATGAATCTGCCAATGGCAGAGGTATATGAGGTTGCCACTTTCTATCACCACTTTGAAGTCGTGCGCGGCAATGATCCAGTTGCAGACATCACCATTCGTGTTTGTGATGGCATCGCTTGCGAACTAGCTGGTGCGCAAAATCTATTGGCTAAATTGCCGGGTATCTTGGGTAATCCAAATATCAAAGTCATTGCAGCCCCATGCGTAGGTCGTTGCGAGCAGGCGCCTGTAGCGGTAGTTCATCAATGCCCAGTGCTTTTTGCTACAACCGATAAAGTTTCTGCTGCTGTCAAAAATAAGTTGACCACACAGCCAATGGCTAAAGATGATGCTGTGTTTGAGCCTGCAGCTTTAGCGGAGCAGGGCGTATCACCACAAGGTGAGATGCAAGCCGTTTCCCCTGACTATGTTGGTTACGAGTCATATCGTGCGCAAGGTGGTTATGCACTTGCTAAAGAGATCCATGAAGGTAAGAAAGATGCTGAGAGCATCATCAAGGCGATGGAAAGCTCTGGTCTACGCGGATTGGGTGGCGCAGGATTTCCGGCGGGTCGTAAATGGCGCATTGTGAAGGATCAAGTTGCTCCTAAATTAATGGCTGTGAATATTGACGAAGGTGAGCCAGGAACATTTAAGGACCGTACTTATTTAGAGCGCGATCCACATCGCTTCTTGGAAGGCTTATTAATTGCCGCCAATGTAGTCGGTATCGATGCTTGCTATATCTACTTGCGCGATGAGTACCATGGCTGTAGAGAGTTGCTTGAGGCTGAGTTAGCAAAACTCAAAGCCAATCCACCGTTTAAATTACCTACGATTGAATTGCGTCGTGGTGCCGGTGCCTACATCTGCGGTGAAGAGTCCGCCATGATCGAAAGTATCGAAGGTAAACGTGGTGAGCCACGCATGCGTCCTCCGTACATTGCACAAGTTGGTTTGTTTGGTAGACCAACGCTCGAGCATAACTTTGAAACCTTGTACTGGGTGCGCGATATTGTTCAGCGTGGCCCTGAGTGGTTTAGTTCATTTGGTCGTCATGATCGCAAGGGCCTTCGTAGCTTTAGCGTGAGCGGTCGCGTGAAGAGGCCGGGCGTGAAGTTGGCTCCTGCTGGCATCACCATTCAAGAATTGATTGATGAATACTGTGGTGGCATGCAAGATGGCCATAAGTTCTACGGCTATTTACCTGGTGGTGCATCAGGCGGTATCTTGCCCGCCACTATGAATGATATTCCACTCGACTTTGATACCTTGCAACCTTATGGCTGCTTCATTGGTTCTGCTGCAGTGATGGTGTTTAGCGATAAAGACAAAGCACGCGATATGGCGCTCAACGTCATGCACTTCTTTGAGCATGAGAGTTGCGGTCAATGCACTCCTTGCCGTGTAGGCACAGGCAAAGCTGCTCAATTGATGCAAGCCAAGTCTTGGGATCAGGAAACTTTAGAAGACTTAGCCACAGTAATGGTGGATGCTTCTATTTGCGGTCTTGGCCAAGCAGCACCAAACCCTATTCGTTGTATTCATAAATATTTCCCAGAAGAAGTGAAATAAGCTACTTATAAAAAATAGGGAATCACGAGACATATATGAACGCACCCACAAATCCTAAAGAACTTGAATTGCAAACCGTTGAGTTCAAGCTAGACGGCAAGACGATCGTATCCTATGAAGGTGAAACCATCCTCAAGGCTGCCAAACGTCACGGTATTGATATTCCACATCTGTGTTTTAAAGATGGCTACCGCCCAGACGGCAACTGCCGTGCTTGCGTGGTGGAGATTAATGGTGAGCGCACATTAGCGCCAAGTTGCTGCAGAAGTGCAACGCCTGGCATGGAAGTAAAGGCGAATAGCGAACGCGCAATCAAGAGTCAAAAATTAGTTTTGGAGATGTTGCTCTCTGATATGCCTGATGAAGGTTTTAAGTGGGTAGGCGATACCAAGGAAGAAGAGCAAAAAAATCAACATGGCGAACTCAGTACCTGGGCAGCACGCATGGATGTTACCGTTCGCCCGGAGCTCAAAGCAATTCGCCGTGAAAAAGTCAGCAGCGATATTTCTCATCCGGCGATGGCGGTCAATCTAGATGCCTGTATTCAATGTAATCGCTGCGTACGCGCTTGTCGTGAAGAGCAGGTCAATGATGTGATCGGCTACGCGATGCGTGGCGCTCAAAGCGAAATCGTTTTTGACTTAAATGATCCGATGGGCGATAGCACCTGCGTAGCTTGTGGCGAATGTGTGCAAGCCTGCCCAACTGGCGCATTGATGCCTAAAGGTTTAATCGGTTCGCAAAAAGTCGACCGTAAGGTGGATTCCGTTTGTCCATTCTGCGGCGTGGGTTGCCAAATCACATATAACGTCAAAGATGAAAAAATTGTCAGCGTTGAAGGTCGTGATGGTCCAGCCAATCACAATCGTCTTTGCGTTAAAGGTCGCTTTGGTATGGACTATATCCATAACCCACAACGCCTGACTAAGCCACTTATTCGTAAAGCAGGTGTTCCTAAGGATGAATCTATTCTGGAAGGCAAACAAGACTGGTCAGACATCTTCCGCGAAGCAACTTGGGAAGAGGCCTTGGAATTGGCTGGTGGCGGCCTCAAGAAACTGAAAGATCAATACGGCAATAAAGTATTGGCAGGCTTTGGCTCGGCAAAGGGCAGCAATGAAGAAGCTTATTTATTCCAAAAACTGGTACGTACCGGTTTCGGTAGTAATAACGTAGACCATTGCACCCGTCTTTGTCATGCTTCATCAGTTGCGGCGCTTCTAGAAGGTGTTGGTTCAGGTGCAGTAAGCAATCAGGTGAATGACGTTGAGCATTCCAGCATGATTTTCTTGATTGGATCTAATCCAACGGCCAATCACCCAGTGGCAGCCACTTGGTTTAAGAATGCTGCTAAACGTGGTGCAAAAATTGTATTGTGCGATCCTCGTGCAACAGAGATTAGTAAGCATGCCTGGCGTACGATGCAGTTCAAGCCAGATACTGATGTGGCAATGCTCAACGCCATGATCTATACGATTATTGAAGAAGGCTTGGTTGATAAAGACTTCGTAGAAAATCGTGCTAATAACTTTGCAGCTTTAAAAGAAAACATCAAGGGCTATAGTCCTGAAGCAATGGCACCAATCTGCGGTATTCCAGCAGAGACGCTGCGTGAGGTGGCTCGTGAGTTTGCGACTACCAAGTCAGCGATGATTTTGTGGGGCATGGGCGTAAGCCAGCACGTTCACGGCACTGATAATGCACGCTGCTTAATTGCTTTGGTGAGTATCACCGGTCAAATTGGTAAGCCAGGTTCAGGATTGCACCCATTGCGCGGTCAGAATAATGTGCAGGGCGCCAGTGATGCTGGTTTGATTCCGATGATGTTCCCGAACTATCAGCGTGTGGACAATCCAGAAGCCCATGCTTGGTTTGAGAAGTTCTGGGATACGCCTTTAGATAAAAAGCCGGGCTATACCGTAGTAGAGATCATGCATAAGATCACTGCACCTGATTCTGATCCGGACAAGATTCGTGGGATGTATGTCGAAGGTGAGAATCCTGCGATGAGTGACCCTGACTTAAATCATGCGCGTCATGCTTTGGCATCTTTAGAGCATTTGGTTGTACAAGATATCTTCATGACAGAAACAGCACTCTTGGCTGACGTAGTATTGCCAGCAAGCGCTTGGCCTGAGAAGGTAGGTACGGCAAGCAATACTGACCGTATGGTGCAAATGGGCAAGAAAGCCATCAATCCTCCGGGTGATGCAAAGCCAGACTTGTGGATCATTCAAGAGATTGCTAAGCGTATGGGTCTCAATTGGAACTATCCAGGTCCTGACGCCGGTGTTGCAGCTGTATATGATGAAATGCGTCAAGCCATGCATGGCGCTATTAAAGGCATTACTTGGGAGCGTTTGGAGAAAGAGTCTAGCGTGACTTATCCATGCTTATCAGCAGAAGATCCAGGTCGCCCCATTGTGTTTGATGATGAGTTCGCTACACCTGATGGTAAGGTGAAGTTGGTTCCTGCTGACATCATTCCAGCAAATGAGCGTCCAGATGCTGAGTACCCATTTGTATTGATTACGGGTCGTCAGTTAGAACATTGGCACACCGGCAGTATGACTCGCCGTGCAACCGTGCTCGATGCAATTGAGCCTATGGCTACTGTGTCTATGAATGGTGAAGACATGACTCAGTTGGGTGTATCCGCTGGTGATGTGATTACTGTTCAGTCTCGTCGTGGTGAAGTAGGTATTCACGTGAGAAGGGATGACGGCACACCAAGAGGCGTAATCTTCATTCCGTTTGCTTACTATGAGGCTGCTGCTAACCTCATTACGAATCCTGCGCTAGATCCATTTGGCAAGATTCCGGAGTTTAAGTATTGCGCTGTCAAGCTGGCCAAAGGTGGTGAAGTAGCCCAAATCATGGGATACGGTACCAATGCCCCAGGCGGCTCTAAGGTGATGTCTAACGTTTAATTTACATTGTCGTAAATCAAAAAAGGGCTCCCACAAGGAGCCCTTTTGTATTTAAACCGAAGAACGTAATTGCCCTTTAGAATAAGACCTCCATGGCTAGCTCAAAACCTTCCCCAAACAGCAGCGATAAAGCAGAACTACCGGTCCTTATTATTGGGGCTGGGTTAGCAGGCTTAACCGTTGCATTGCATATGGCTGAATCCCAGCCAGTGATTTTGATGGCAAAGCGCGGCTTAGGTGAAGCGGCGACAGCTTGGGCGCAAGGCGGCATTGTTGGGGTGGTAGATAAAGAGCATGACAGTATTGATTCGCACGTAGCGGATACCTTAGATGCCGGTGCAGGCCTTGTAGTGGAATCGACTGCACGTTATATCGCGGAAGAGAGTGCTGAAGCCATTCGGTGGTTAGTAGAGCAGGGCGTTCCATTCACAACCGATGAGACTGGCCCGATGGGTTTGCATTTAACGCGTGAAGGTGGCCATAGTCACCGTCGCATTGCGCATGCCGCAGATGCCACTGGTAAAGCCATTCATGAAGTGCTCTTAGATAAAGCCAGAGCGCACAAAAATATTCAAATCTTGGAGCATTGGATTGCACTCGATCTCATCACCAATCGTCAGCTAGATGCCAAAACACAGCGCACTAAGCCGAATCGCTGCTATGGTGTTTATGCACTCGATATTAAAAACAACCGTGTAGAAACCATTGAAGCAAAGTCAGTCGTACTAGCTACGGGTGGCGTAGGTAAGGTCTACCGCTATACCAGCAATCCAGATACTGCTACCGGCGACGGTATTGCCATGGCTTGGCGGGCAGGTTGCCGTGTAGGCAATATGGAATTTATTCAATTTCATCCGACATGTCTGTATCACCCCAGCGATCGCACTTTCTTGATTACTGAAGCGATGCGTGGTGAGGGTGGTTTATTGAAGTTGCCCAACGGCGAACGCTTTATGCCAGAGCATGATGAGCGTAATGAATTAGCCCCTCGTGACATTGTCGCGAGAGCTATCGACTTCGAAATGAAAAAACACGGTCTAGATTATGTTCATCTAGATGCCACTCATCTAGGCGAAGCGTTTATTAAAGAGCATTTCCCAATGATCTATGCCCGTTGCTTAACCCTGGGATTGGACATCACCAAAGATCCAATTCCGGTGGTGCCTGCAGCCCATTACACCTGTGGTGGCGTAGTCACTGATCTCAAAGGCCGTACAGATTTACCGGGTCTTTATGCAGTAGGGGAGGCGACCTACACTGGTTTACACGGCGCTAACCGCTTAGCCAGTAACTCCTTATTAGAGTGTGTGGTGATTGGTAAAGCCGCTGCAGAAGATATTTCTAGCCTAAAGACTCCAGTAATGCCGAACTTGCCTTTGTGGGATGAGAGTCAAGTTGAGGACGCTGATGAGCAAGTGGTTATTGCTCATAACTGGGATGAACTCCGCTCATTGATGTGGAACTATGTTGGCATCGTGAGAACTAATCGACGTCTTGAGCGAGCGCTGCATCGCATTAAGTTGCTACGCTATGAAGTGCAAGAGTATTACGCCAACTTCAAGGTTACGCGTGATTTAATTGAACTGCGTAATCTTCTAGAGTGCGCGGAACTCATCGTGCGTTCAGCACTGATGCGCAGAGAAAGCCGTGGCTTGCATTACAGTCGCGACTATCCGGGTACTTGGGCCGTCTCTTATCCAACCATCCTGACCCCCCAGGCAGAAGGTGCCGAGGGCGATTCAGCTCCTTAAAGATCTCACCTAGATCTATAAAACAGCGTTATTTGGTGATAAGCTAGCCCTATCTTAAGAGGAATTTCATGGCCAGCTTTAAAGAGGAAGTCTACGAACATATCTCTGCGGTATATCAAACTGCCGCAGATGAAATCAAGAATGCTCTTAGCTTGCTAAAAGAGGTCTGGCCTCTGATTTTCTTATTGCTGCTTGCACTCAGTATTCTGATTTGGTTTGCCAAGCCCGCGCCACCCGATAAAGTCTTAATGGCCACTGGTAAGGGTGGCTCCTACAAGGTCTTAGGTGAAAAATATAAAGCCTATTTCGAGAAAAAAGGAATTCATCTCGAATTAGTAGAGACCCATGGCTCCAAAGAAAACCTACAACATTTAATTGATCGCAAAGACCCCATTCAAGCAGCATTTGTGCAGGGTGGCATGATCGCGACCGACAATCTATCTGGTGTTCAGTCGCTAGGCAGTGTGGATTACGAGCCAGTATGGATTTTTTATCGTAAGAATGTCTTTAATGAGAATAAGCATATTTCTGATCGAGATATTGCCAAGCTCAAAATCAATATTGGACAAGTTGGTAGTGGTACTCATACTCAGGCAGTCAACCTCTTCAAGTTAAATCATCTCAATCCCGATGCTCCAAATTTGTTAAGTATGAATAATGCAGATGCGGTTAATGCAATAGCCAAAGGAACGATCGATGCCGTATTTTTAGTAGATGGCTATGATTCTCCCAATGTTCAAAATCTCATCAAAAATCCTGATATCAGTTTGGTGACATTTAGCCGGGCAGATGCCTATACCCGTTTATTGCCGTATTTCGAGGAGTTGCTTGTGCCTATGGGTGGCTTTGATTTGGGGAAAAATAATCCTGATCATCCTATTCAGCTCATTTCCACTACAACCAATCTCTTAATTGATGATCGTCTGCATCCAGCGATACAGGTGCTCTTCTTAGAGGCTGCTAAAGAGGTTAATGGGGTGAAGTCGTATTTTTCAAAGGCAGGAGAGTTCCCGGTTTATATGAATACAGAGGCGCCGCTGAGTGATGAGGCCAAGTTTTATTATGAAAAAGGCACGCCTACCTTGATGAAGTATTTGCCATTTTGGATGGCCGAGTTTATCGAGCGTATGTTTTTCCTCTTACTTCCTTTTGCTGCTTTTGCTTATCCGATTATTAAGTCGATTCCAAGCTACAGAACGAACTTGGCTAAGAAGCAAATTAATTCAATCTATAAAGAGTTGGATAAATTTGAGCAAAATACAATTCAGACATTCGATCCCAACCGTCGTGGCGAATATATTGAGGTACTCAACGAGATGGAGCGCAGAGTGCTTAACTCCAAAGCTGCCAAGCTAGCAACCGCCGACTGCTACAGCCTGCGAAACAATATTGAATTTATTCGTAATGCCCTTGAGAAGCAGGTTATTTATAAGGGTAGGTAAGAGTAAATTAAGCACGTATTTTGCTGATAGGCTTTGCATGTAAACATAGGCCAAGAGCTGCCAGTACTTTAAGGACCGTATCAAAGCCAGGTATGCGATCACCAGAAAGCGCTTTATAAAGACTTTCTCTTGATAGTCCGGATTCTTTCGCTACTTGAGCCATTCCTTTAGCGCGCGCTATATCACCAAGAGCTCTAGCAATAAATGCGGCATCTCCATTGGATTCCTCAATACATGCCTGGAGATAAAGTGCCATTTCTTTTGGTGTGCGTAAATGTTCTGCTACATCATAGGGGCTGGTAATCGTTTTTTTCATTTCATTCTTTACAAATTTTTAGCCAAAAGTTTAGCGATCTGTATATCCTTAGCCTGAGTTCTTTTACTACCTCCGATAAGAAGAAGGTAAACCTTATTCTCTTGTTTTGCGTAATAAATCCTGTAGCCCGGTCCAAAATCAATTTTCATTTCAAAGACTTTACTTCCAACGGATTTCACATTTCCTTGGTTGCCTTCAGCTAGCCGTTTAATTTTTGCTTGAATTTTTTGCCCTTCCCATTAAGTCATTCAGGGCATCTAACCAGGCTTTAAATTCTTCTGTTTTCCTTATTTTGAGCATTCATTAATGTAGCCAATAGGATACATTAAGTCTGTAAGAAAATCTATAATCTAGATAAGAATTTACTGAAAAGTATTAAAGAATGCGCATCGAGAAATCAACTGCGTTCACATCTTTGGTCAGCTTACCAAGAGAGATGCGATCAACGCCAGTGCTGGCGATAGCGCGCATTTGATCTAATTTAATGCCACCAGAGGCTTCTAATAAAGCACGTCCAGCAGTGATTGCAACCGCTTGCTTCATTTGATCAGTATTAAAGTTGTCAATCAAGATACTTTTTGCTCCAGCCGCTAAAGCCTCTTCGAGTTCAGCAAAGTTTTCTACTTCAATCTGAATATCAACTCCAGCATTGAGTGCTTGAGCATTCTTAAGGGCTGCAGTCACGCTACCAGCTGCAGCAATATGGTTCTCTTTAATGAGGATGCCGTGCCAGAGTGCTAGGCGTTGATTCTTGCCGCCACCAACGAGCACGGCATATTTCTGAGCCTGACGTAATCCTGGGATCGTTTTGCGAGTGTCTAAAACAGCGCAGCCTTTAGGATTGGGGCTGGCACCAGCAATCGCATCAACGTGCTGACGGGTAATGCTGGCCGTCCATGAAAGTGTTTGTAAGAAGTTAATGCAGGTACGTTCAGCGGAGAGTAGAGCTTGAGAATCGGCTTCAATATCGCAAACCTTGGTGTCAGGCTCCATGAGATCGCCTTCAAGGTAATGCCAAGTTATTTTGGCATTGGGATCAAGCTTTTTGAGTGTGCCTTCAAACCAATCTACGCCACAAAGCACTGCTTCTTGACGAACAATCAGCTGAGCCTTTACCGGCTTACTAGGAACAAGCTTTGCAGTCCAATCGCCAGTACCAATATCTTCCATCAATGCATCTGCGATATTTCGTTGACGGGCTTGCTCTAGCGTTTCGTTGTATTCAAACATGAAGATCAATCAAAAAAGGAAAAGAATTAAAAAACTAAGCAGCGCCAATATTCTTTACAAAACCATGTTGCGCTTTAGCTAAGAGGTCAGGGTGATTCTTGGTGAAGTCGAGCATACGCTCGATGCAGCCCAATGCCTCTACACGAATAGCTTCATCAACAAAGATTTCCCCAGAAGCATTTTCTAAACAATTCAATATTCCTTGTAAGCCATTCATAGCCATCCAAGGGCAGTGAGCACAGCTCTTGCAAGTAGCGCTATTACCAGCAGTGGGTGCTTCAATCAATATTTTGTTCGGAGCTAGTTGTTGCATGCGATGCAAGATACCCTTATCGGTAGCAACAATGTACTCAGTAGCAGAGCCTTCTACGACCGCCTTAATCATGGCAGAGGTTGAGCCCACAACGTCTGCAATGTCGACCACCGCTTGTGGGGATTCAGGGTGAACTAAGACCATGGCATTCGGGTGAGCAGCTTTTAGCATCTCTAATTCAACTGCTTTAAATTCGTCATGAACAATACAAGCGCCATTCCAGAGCAACATATCCGCGCCAGTTTGATCTTGAATGTAACGACCGAGGTGGCGATCTGGTGCCCACAAAATCTTTTTACCTTCAACCTTGAGTTGATGAACAATCGCTAAAGCACAAGAACTGGTCACCATCCAATCAGCTTGTGCTTTGACTGCTGCCGAGGTATTTGCATAAACCACGACAACGCGATCGGGATGCAATGCCCGAAATTGAGCAAAGTCACTAGCATCACAACCTAAATCGAGAGAACAGGTTGCTTCTAAGTCTGGCATGAAGACGCGTTTTTCTGGGCTGAGGATCTTGGCGGATTCACCCATGAAGCGCACGCCAGCAACAATTAAATTCTTAGCAGCATGGTTTTTGCCAAAGCGTGCCATCTCTAATGAGTCAGCAACATAACCGCCAGTAGATAAAGCTAAGTCTTGAATATCGCCATCCACGTAGTAGTGGGCAACTAAGGTAGCGTCTTTCTGAACCAGGAGCTGCTTGATGCGCGCAATGACATCCGCTTTTTCAGTGCCATGCAATTGAGGGGGTGTCTTGGCCCAAGCTTGGGCGGTGCAGGTGGCGCCAGCAGCATCCTGCTGGGGGTAATCAAAGGAAATGGGGGTGCTAACAGTTGAATTCATACGAAATCTTACTTGACCCTAGTAATCTTGGCTAAATTGCTAGAACGGCAGCTTGGCATCCGGCTTAGCAGCCAACAAAACCGCCTTAAATTCCGCCTGAATACGAGCAATTGCCTCTTCGCTGTCTGCTTCAAAGCGTATCACGACTACTGGAGTCGTATTAGACGGTCTTGCTAAACCAAAGCCATCCGCATATTCCACGCGCACGCCATCAATCGTGTTGATGGATTCAGAGGTGGGGAACTTAGCATTGGCTTTGATGGTTTCTAGTAAAGCAAATGGCTCACCTTCGGCACAAGCGAGTTGTAATTCTGGGGTGCAGATCGCATTGGGTAAATCATTGAGTGTTTGATTGGGGTCTTTCTCTTTGGAAAGAATCTCTAACAAACGTGCGCCGGTATAAAGACCGTCATCAAAGCCAAACCAACGGTCCTTAAAGAAAATATGGCCTGACATTTCGCCCGCGAGAGGAGCACCAGTTTCTTTCAGCTTGGCTTTAACTAAAGAGTGACCCGTTTTCCACATCAAAGGCTCGCCACCGTGCTGCTTTACATAGCTCGCTAGGTTACGGGTGCATTTAACGTCATAAATAATCTGCCCACCAGGATTTCTGGAAAGAACATCTTTAGCAAAAAGCATCATTTGGCGATCCGGGAAGATCACCTGACCATCTTTAGTGACTACACCTAAACGATCGGCATCACCATCAAAGGCAAGCCCTAATTCGTTATCAGTAGTCTGTAAGTTTTTGATGAGATCTTGTAGGTTCTCAATATGCGCTGGATCTGGATGGTGATTCGGAAAATGGCCATCTACCTCACAGAAGAGTTCTTGCACTTCGCAGCCCAATGCCCTGAACAGCTTGCCTGCAAATGCGCCGCCAACACCATTGCCGCAATCGACCACAATCTTCATCGGGCGAGCCAGTTTCACATCACCCACAATACGCTCTAAGTACATTGGGAAAATATCAAAAGTGCTGCGAGTGCCTTGGCCACTAGCAAATTGCTTCGCTTCAATGCGTTTACGTAGCGCCTGAATTTGATCGCCGTAAATTGCTGCGCCACCCAGAACCATCTTGAAGCCGTTATAGTTTGGCGGATTGTGACTACCAGTAATCATGATGCCGGACTTTGGTTTCTTGCCATTCAACGTCTGATTGGCGCCAAAGTACACCATCGGAGTGGCAACCATTCCTAAGTCAATCACATTAATGCCGGTGGAGAGCAGGCCTTCAGTTAAAGCCTCGATCAGGCTAGGACCCGATAAGCGTCCATCACGACCAATCACAATCTCAGTCTCGCCCAATTCACGCATCTCGGTGCCAAAGGCTTGACCAATCAGTTTGGCAATCGATGGATCTACAGTCTCATCAATAATGCCGCGAATGTCATAGGCTTTGAAAATGGAAGGAGAGAGTTGCATGAGCGTTCTTTCGATGTCTAGACTAATGCTAGAGCTATAGGGCTAACAATAAGCTATTGATTAAATAAATTAATACGTGCAGCAGTCACTTCATCAATGCCAGCATTGGCTTGCACAGTGCCACCATCTTTTAAAGCAGCCTCTATCGGCTTGGCTAGAACTTTACCAAGCTCAACGCCAGGTTGATCAAAGCTATTGATATTCCATAGGGCGCCTAAGGCAGCTGTGCGACTCTCATAGAGTGCCAACAGGGCGCCTAAGTAAAACGCATTGAGCTTGGGCAGGATCAGCAAGTTACTAGGACGCTTACCCGGATAGGTATTGTTCGGGTTATCCGTCTTCTTACCGTTAGCCAGGGCCTGGGCTTGAGCTAAGCAGTTTGATAGCAGGATACGGTGATGGGCCTTTGCTTCTGGCAAATGGCTCATCGGCTCACGTACCGCAATAAAATCAATCGGGATAATTTCTGTACCCTGGTGCAATAGCTGGAAGTAAGAATGCTGAGCATTACTACCAGAACTACCAAATACCACCGGGCAAGAAAACTTCACTGGCTTGCCATCGCGATCGACACTCTTACCATTACTTTCCATATCCAGCTGTTGCAACCACTTCGGAAACCAATCCAAAGCATCTGCATATGGAATGACTGCATAAGACTTAATGTGGTGTTTTTCTTGCTGGTACAGCAAGCTCAAGGCCATGATGACCGGGAGATTCTCTTCAAGCGGGGCGGTTTTAAAGTGCTGATCAATGGCTTGCGCGCCGGATAAGAATTCTTTAAAAGTATCAAATCCATACTGCAAGGCAATGGGTAGGCCCACTGCTGACCAAACAGAATAACGACCGCCAACCCAATCCCAGAAGGGGTAGATGTGGTCTTGCTCTATACCAAACGCCTCAGCGGCTGGGACATTGGCCGTAACTGCAAAGAGGGATTTACTAACTTGACTATCAGTCAGGCCGTTATTTTTGAGCCACTTCACCACTGCCTTGGCATTCATAGTTGTTTCCAGCGTCGTAAAGGACTTGGAAACAATAATGACTTTAGTGCTGTGCGGTAAAGCGCGTTGCAAAATACGATTGAGTTCTGCCGTATCGATATTGGCCAAAAAATGCATTCGCATGCCACGGCTCTCGATATCGGGAACATGGGCTAAAGCTTCGATTGCAAGGCGTGGACCAAAATCAGATCCGCCAATACCAATATGAATGACATCGGTCACACCGACCCATTTATTGCATAAGGCTTCGATTCGGTGCCAAACCTCTGCAACGTCAGGCATGACATCTTTTCCGTCTACCAAAACTGGTGATTTATCAAGATTGCGCAGGGCCGAGTGCAGGGCGGGGCGATCCTCGGAGTTATTAATGTGCTTACCGCTAAACAGGTCGGCAATAAATTGCTCTAAGTGCGCGTTTCTGGCTTGGTGAAAAAGAGAAGTCCAACCAGCCGCATCAATGCCTTGATAAGCGCTATCTAAAACGATGCCGTTAGTTAGATGGAGGGGTTGCGAGTTCTGTGCAGCGGGTTTTAAAGACATCTATGAATTTTATCAATAACTACCCCTCAAAAACCCCAAAAATCACCTTAAACCACTGAAAATGTTACGATTTCATGATGAATACAAGCAAATTTAGATGCGGGAACGAGTAAATGGACCGCGTTGACTGTGTCGTTATTGGGGCTGGGGTCATTGGCCTAGCCGTTGCCAGAGAAATGGCCTTGCAAGGCCGCGAAACGATTTTGCTCGAGCGGGAAAGTGCTTTTGGCACGATTAGTAGTGCCCGCAATAGCGAGGTAATCCATGCTGGCATTTATTACCCCAAGGATTCCCTAAAGGCGAAGTTATGCGTAGAGGGTAATCGTATGCTCTACGAGTACTGCCGCACTCATCACGTTGCTACTCAACCGTACGGCAAACTCATCGTAGCCAGCGATGATTCTCAATTGGATGACTTGCAAGCAATCCTATACAAAGCACAGCAAAACAACGTCCCAGAAATCAAAATGATTACTGGAGAGCAAGCTAAATCTATGGAGCCTGAGCTCCAATGCTCTGCTGCCGTACTTTCAGCCTCAACCGGCATCGTAGATAGCCATGGTTTCATGCTGTCCTTGCTCGGTGGCTTTGAGGATGCTGGTGGCATGATCGCCTATCAATCCCCGCTGATCAGCGCTAAGCCAATAGGATCAAAGGCTCAAGACGGATTTGAATTAGAAATCGGTGGCGCAGATGGCATGAAGATTCATACAAAGCTTCTGATTAATTGTGCGGGTATGAGCGCGCCAGCTATTGCGAGAAAAATTGAATCTTTAAGTAAAGAGCAAATTCCGAAAGCCTATTTTGCTAAAGGGAATTACTTTTCACTTTCAGGTAAATCACCGTTTAAGCATTTGATTTATCCCATTCCAGAACCTGGTGGCTTAGGCGTGCACTTAACTCTGGACATGGGTGGCCAAGCTAAATTTGGCCCCGATGTGGAGTGGCTCGAAATCGATGAAGAAAATCAAATTGATTACACAGTGAACCCAAAGCGAGGCGAGGGCTTCTATGAAGCGGTTAGAAAGTATTGGCCCGGCCTGAAAGACAATGCGTTGCAGCCAGATTATTCAGGCGTGAGGGCAAAAATTGTCCCGCCCAATGCACCTGCAGGCGACTTTTGCTTTAATGCGCCCAAGGATCATGGCTTAGAAGGACTCTTTAATCTATATGGCTTTGAGTCCCCAGGATTAACCTCTAGCCTTGCAATTGCCAAGTATTTAGAAGGCTTAATTAAGGGATCTTAATCCGCTTAGGCCTGATATTCGAATGGGTTCAGTAAATTAACCTTGAATCGCTTGAAGTCTTTTATATTTCTACTAACTACGATGAGTTTCTGATCAATAGCTGTCGCTGCAATCATGGCATCTTCCCAAACGGTATTGCTTTCTTTATGCATGAGCTTTGCCCACAACCTAAAGGTTGATCCTGTCATCGGTAAGACATGATGTGCATTTGAAACTAGTTGTAACCAACTCTCTAAAGACGCTGCTTTATTTTTATCTTGATCGCGAGTCAGCTCAATACCCGCTTGAATTTCACCGATCGAGACCGTGGAAATATAAAGATCATTATCTGAAATATTGCCATACCACTCTAATACTGCGCCATGCGGTTTTGGTTTGCGCAGTTCCGAAATAATATTGGTGTCTAGTAAGTACATTAGTTGTCTTACAGTTTGATAGGTTTTCGAAATGCACCTTGGCCACGCTTGGGCAGTACTAGCTCGCCCTTTGCTTGCTCTGAAAGCAAAAGCGATTTAAGAGAAGGCTTGGCTAACTTTTTCAATGTATTCCACTCCTGGATGGTGATTAATACGGCTGCTTCATGTCCGCGCTTAGTAACCACTTGAGGTCCTTCTTCAAGGCAGGCATTTAGTAGCTCGCTAAATTTTGCTTTGGCATCTTGAACTGCCCAGTGCTTATTCATCGCTTGTACTCCTGACTAGTTATCTGACTAGTTTATCAGAGAAAAGGCTATATTGGTTGGCGCACATAGAGTATTTAAGTCAATGGAGGCTATCTTTAGAAGGGGGCATATTGCATTTTTACGTAGGGGTTCACCGAATTCCTTATAATCTAGGACTCAATTCGCAAAGGAAGAGTGGCAGAGCGGTTGAATGCACCAGTCTTGAAAACTGGCGAGGATGAAAGTCCTCCGTGAGTTCGAATCTCACCTCTTCCGCCAAGTCAAATGAAAAAGCCCGCTCATAGCGGGCTTTTATCTTTCTAACTACTAGAAAGTTTGTGACTTTACTTCTTCGCAGCTGGCGCGCTTACTACTGCAGCGATTGCTTCTGTATAAACCACTTTTACTTGATCGTTTACAGCGATATCCTTCATCAAGTCAGGATTCTTAACCTTAACCTTGAAAATATTTCCCTGTGGACTTTTCAAAGAAACAGTATTTTTAGCTGTATCAATCGCTTCAACATTAGCAGTTGCAGTAACAGTATTGGTAGTGATCATGCCTGGCTTGTCGCCTTGTGGGGCAGTGACAGTACTAGTGCTAACTTGCTCACCAACTGCGCCTGGATTTTTTACCTTAACCAACTCAACAGCTACAGCGAGTTCGTAAACAACATCAAAACGGTCACCTACCTTAATTTCAGCAAAGTTCTTCACTTCAGGGCCGGCAACGATAGATGTTTCGCCATCACTATTTTTGAGGGTAACAGTACGGGTTGCAGCATCAACTTTAGTTACTTCACCGTCATAAAGAAGCGCTGCTTCTTGCGCAGCTACGCCAGCAATAGGAGCCTTTGGTTTAGTGAGCATCATGTAAGCGCCAACCGCGATAGCGGCAATAACGATAGCAATAATAATTTTTTTCATAATGGTTTATTCCTTAGATAATCAAATTGCACCACCATTAAGTGGTGATGCGGTAATGTTTAAAGACTAGTAATCTAGTATTTATGGCTATTGTATTGCCAACGCAAGTGGCATGCTCATCATCTGGCAATTTCACTATTGCCTAAAAGATTCATTTCTTAGGCCTTAAAAGCGCCACCAGCTTCTAAGGATTTGAGTTCATCGCCGGCAATGCCTAATTCAGCAAGCAGCTCACGGGTATGTTCGCCCAATAGAGGTGGATGGCGGTATACCTGTTGTGGGGTGCCATTCATTTTGACGGCAAAGCCAATATTCGGGACTTTACCTTCAATGGGGTGATCGATTTCCATGCGCATCTTGCGATGACGCCCATGTTCACTATCGAATGCTTCCGGATACGTATTGATGGGACCGGCTGGTATTCCAGCGGCTAGTAATGCGTCAACCCATTCATCACTGGTTTTCTTGGCGAATGATGTTTCTAATTCGGCTGCAAGTTCTAGCCGGTTAGCTAAACGGAGTGGATTAGTTTTAAAACGGGCATCTTCAAATAATTCAGGACGTTCAATTTTGTCGCAGAGCAGTTTCCATAGTTTTTGATTCGTAGCGCCCATCACAAAGTATCCATCGGAAGCCTTCATAGCTTGATAGGGTGCACTCATATGATTAGCTGTGCCCAGTTTGTAGGGCTCAACTCCAGTACCCCAATACTGTGCGGTATCCCAGATGGAGAACGCTAAAGCAGAGTCAAAGAGAGAGGCATCAATAAACTGACCTTCACCAGTTTTAGATTTACCAATATAAGCAGACAAAATTCCGTATACGGCGAATAGGGCGCAGCCGATGTCAGCTACTGGAACGCCCGCTTTCACTGGTGGACCATCAGGGTAGCCTGTGACACTCATCACGCCAGACATGGCTTGGGCCATTAAATCAAAGCCAGGGCGATCTGCCCATGGACCTGTTTGACCAAAACCGGAGATGCTGGCATAGACCAGGCCTGGATTAATCGCTTGCAAAGATGGGTAGTCAATGCCAAGTTTTTTCATTACACCTGGTCGGTAGTTTTCAACCAAGATATCGGCTGTTTTGACCAGCTCAAAAAATACCTTTTTACCGGCTTCCGTTTTGAGATTAAGAGTGAGACTACGTTTATTACGATTCATATTCAGAAAGCCCATGCTGTCTGAACCTTTCATCTTGAATCCCATAGCACCTCGAGTTTGATCTCCAGTGCCAGGTGGCTCAATTTTGATGACATCGGCACCCAGGTCAGCTAAGAGCATGCAGCAGTAGGGGCCGGCCATCACTTGACTCACATCAAGAACACGTACTCCCGATAGGGGTAATGGCTTGGTGAAGCCATGATGCGCGGTATCTAAAGTGCCATTTATAGGTGTTTTCGTCATTGTCTCAATTGTTTTTATATGTTTAGAATTACCCTGTAATAGTAACAAACACAATTAAAACAATTTTGGAGACTTTATGTTGGTTAAAACGCCTAAATGGGCTATGCGTAGCTTGCTCGCAATCACGTTGGCCACTAGTTCATTTTTTGCCATGGGTCAGCAAGCCTACCCATCAAAACCGATTCGTTTAATTGTTGGTTTCGCACCGGGTGGCGGTACTGACATTGTTGCGCGTGCAATTGCACCGAAGATGAGTGAAATTCTCGGTCAAAGCATCATTATTGAAAATAAGTCTGGCGCAGCTGGCACGATTGGTGCGGATTTGGTAGCAAAGTCTAATCCTGATGGCTACACCTTATTGATGGGGCATTCCAATTCCAATGCGATTTCTCCATTTGTATTAACGAACGTGCCATACAACCCTGCAACGGATTTCACCCCAATTACCTATTTGGGTTACGTGCCAAACGTATTGGTTGTGAAGTCTTCACTGCCTGTGAACTCAGTAGCTCAGTTGATTTCTTTAGCTAAAGCAAATCCAGGCCAAATGACCTATGGATCTTCAGGCATTGGTAGTACTCAGCATTTGGCTGGTGCTTTGTTCTCCAAGATTGCTGGCATCCAGATGAACCATGTGCCATACAAAGGTAGTGGCCAGGCAATTGTGGACTTGCTAGGCGGTCAAATCACAATGAACTTTGATACCTTGCCTCCAAACTTGCAGCAGATTCGTCAAGGCAATCTCAAGGCATTGGCGATCTCAACACCAAAACGTTTATCACTCTTGCCTAATGTGCCAACATTTGCAGAAGTCGGTATTGTTGGTTTTGATGTGACCAATTGGTACTCTGTGATGGGGCCAAAAGCGATGGATCCAGCAGTAGTAAACAAAATTGATCAAGCAGTAAAAGCCGCGATGAATGATCCTGAAATCAAAAAGACATTGGATGCCCAAGGATTGCAACCAGAAGGCCCTGCAACACCAGCAGCCTTTAGTTTGTTCTTGGCAGCTGAACTTGCTAAATATCAGCGTCTTGTAAAGAGCCTCAACATCAAGGCCGAATAAATTGCATGGCTGAGTACGGTAAAGAGGGTAATGTTGCGCAAGTTGTATTAGAGATACGCGACAACATTGCCCGCATTACCTTTGATCATGTGGCGGCTCGCAATGCGATGACCGTCGCTATGTATCAAAGCCTCAAGACAATTTGCGAGGATCTTGCTAAAAATCCACAGGTGCGGGTTGCTCTCTTTAGGGGGGCTGGAGGCAAGTCTTTTGTATCCGGTAGTGATATCGCCCAATTTGCTAGTTTTGAGAGTGGTGAAGATGGTGTGCGCTATGAAGAGGGCATCGATAGTTATCTTGCTCCACTTGCTACCTTACCCATCCCAACCATTGCGGTGATTGACGGCATGGCAGTAGGTGGTGGATTAGCGATTGCGAGCTGTTGTGATTTTCGACTTGCCACTCCAGGCGCAAAATTTGGTGTTCCTATTGCCAAAACACTGGGCAACTGTTTATCAGCCGGCAATATCGCTTGGCTTGTGGCGCATCTAGATATCAATATAGTGAAACGGATGCTGTTACTGGCAGAAATGATTTCTGCTGAAGAGTTAGCAAAGCAAGGCTATGTCTTTGCTATTCATAATCAAGACCAACTCAGTCAAGAGGCTGATTTCTTAGCTGAGCGCCTCAGTAAATTAGCGCCGATTACGCAAAAATCAAGCAAGCTTGTTCTTGCAAGGCTGATCAAAAATCATCTGCCTGATTGCAACGATCTGATTAGTGAAACGTATGGAAGTGCAGACTTTAAGAATGGTGTTGCAGCATTTTTAAAAAGCGAGCCACCAGTTTGGATTGGCAAGTAGAAATCTAACGCTATAGAGTTAATCCAAAAACATCTCTTGTAAGTTATTGAGGTAACGAATACCTAATTCAGTCGCTTTCAGTCTGCGAGGGTTTTCGTCTAACAAACCTTTTTTGCTAGCTTCATCCAAGCTTTTGCTAATGGTGCTTAAAGGCAAGCCAGTACGCTCGGTAAAGGTGCTAGTGTCAACGCCATCTGTGAGCCTTAAGGTATTGAGCATAAATTCAAATGGAAGATCTTTGGCTGCAATCTCGCGATTTTCAATGAGTGCATTACCTTTGGTTTCCATCGCAGTCATATAGGCCTCGGGTTGACGTTCTCGAACTTGTCGTGTGATTCGGTCTGGGTAGGAAACTTTGCCATGTGCCCCTGCACCAATGCCAATGTAATCTCCAAAGCGCCAGTAGTTTAGGTTGTGTTTGCACTCCTGATGCTTTTTGGCGTAAGCGGAGACTTCATAGCGTTGATAGCCGGCCTTGGTGAGTAGATCTAAATTCTGCTCATAGATCGCATCAATTGCATCTTCATTCGGAAGAGATGGTGGAAAGCTAGCAAAGTACGTATTGGGCTCAAGGGTAAGGTTGTAGAAAGAGAGGTGGGGCGTCTTAAATGACAAGGCAGTTTCTACATCTGCTTTCGCCATCGCTAGCGTTTGATTTGGCAGGCCGTACATGAGGTCTAAATTTACGGACTTAAAGTGTTTTAGTGCAATTCCAACGGCTCGCTTGGCTTCCTCACCATTATGTATACGACCCAAGGCTTTAAGGTATTCATCTTGAAAGCTCTGAATTCCAAGGGAAACGCGGTTAATTCCGGCCTTTGCAAAACCAGCAAATTTTTCAGTCTCAACTGACCCGGGATTTGCTTCCATCGTGATTTCGGCATCTGGCTCTAGGTTCACTCTGGCGCGTATTGCGCATAAAAGTTGATCCATGCCTTCGGCGGAAAGCAGGCTTGGAGTTCCGCCACCAATAAAAATACTGTGGACTTGGCGCCCCCAAGTATTGGGCAATTCTGTTTCCAGATCGGCAATCAGCGCATGGATATACCGCGCCTCATCAAAACCTGCTTTGCCCTCTTTAATTTGATGCGAATTGAAATCGCAATAAGGACATTTCTTTTCACACCAAGGAAAGTGAATATACAAAGCCAGAGGTGGCAATGCACTGAGACTTACTTTGTTAGGGTTGGAGTTAAGCACGCGCTTTAAGTAGGGTAATGAGTTTGCGTAAGGCTTGACCGCGATGGCTAATCAAGTTCTTTTTTGCAGGCTCTAGCTCTGCAGCAGTGCAGCCATGTTCCTGTAGGAAAAAGTGAGGGTCATACCCAAAACCATTGCCACCCGATGCTTTATCCACAATTTGCCCATACCAACGTGTTTGAACAATGATGGGCTCTGGGTCATCTGCGCTATTGACGAATACCAGCGCACATACATAATGCGCACCCCGATCAGCGTGAGCCTTTAATTCATCAATGAGTTTTTCATTGTTCGCTGCATCATCGCCTTGCTCTCCTGCAAAGCGAGCGGATAAAACCCCGGGCTTACCATTTAAGGCATGCGCACAAATTCCAGAATCGTCAGCCAAAGCAGGCAAACCAGATACAGCGCTAGCGTGGCGTGCTTTGGCTAGTGCGTTTTCTACAAAAGTACAGTGAGGTTCTTCTGCGGACGGAATGCCTAATTCACCTTGGGGAATAACCTGAAAATTCAGAGGAGCTAAAAGCGCCTGAAATTCCTTTACCTTGCCAGTGTTATTAGAAGCGAGAACGAGCTTTTGCATCTGGATCTTTATTTCAATGCATCCATTTGCATTTGGGTGAGCTCACGAATGCCTTGTTCCGCAAGATCCAGCAGCGCATTTAACTCAGCTCTAGAGAAGGCTGCGCCTTCAGCAGTGCCTTGTACTTCAATCATGCCGCCTTTACCAGTCATGACCACGTTCATATCGGTATCGCAAGAAGAGTCTTCTGGGTAATCCAAATCAAGCACTGGCGTGCCTTCATAGATGCCAACAGAAATAGCGGCTACGCTATCAATGATTGGATCCTTGGTGAGAGCACCGCTCTTTAGAAGCTGGTTAACAGCATCTCTTGCTGCTACATAGGCTCCAGTAATAGATGCCGTACGTGTGCCACCGTCGGCTTGTAATACATCGCAATCCAGATGAATGGTTCTCTCGCCCAACACTTTCAAGTCAAAAACGCTACGCATCGCTCGGCCAATGAGGCGCTGAATTTCTTGGGTACGTCCTGATTGTTTGCCGCGCGCAGCTTCACGATCGCTGCGGGTGTGCGTAGAGCGGGGGAGCATGCCGTACTCGGCGGTTACCCAACCCTCGCCAGAGCCCTTTTTATGGGGTGGTACTTTTTCCAGGATGCTGGCGGTGCAGAGCACTTTGGTATCCCCAAAGGCAATTAATACCGAACCTTCCGCATGCTTGGTAAAGGCTCTAGAGATGGTAACTGGGCGCAAATCTTTTGGCTGACGGCCGCTTGGGCGGGCAATATTAGCTGGGCTGGTGGCGCTCATAAAAGGGGGTCCTGTGGGGTTAGGGTCTGAATCGGGTCTTGTTCAATAATGAATCTACAATGTCCATATGATATCGAGCATGACTGGTTATGGCAGCGCTTCTCGCCAAGTCTCCTTAGGAGCGGGTGTAGTTGCTGATCTGCAGGTGGAATGTCGGGCTGTAAATAGCCGCTTTCTGGATTTGGGATTTCGTCTTCCGGACGAATGTCGAGGGGCTGAGCCTGCCTTGCGGGAAATGGCCACTCAAAGCCTCTCTCGTGGCAAGGTAGAGTTCCGCGCTGCTTGGCGAGTCAATGCTGGGGCAGCTAGCTCGGCTAAATCCAATCCACATGCACTAGGCGCTATTAACAAAGACCGTTTAGACGCTTTATATACCCTACAAGAAAAAGCCCAAGACGCCTTTCCTAAAGCGCAAGAACTGAGTATTGCTGAAGTATTGCGTTGGCCTGGTGTTGTTTCTGAGCCGCGGGGCGAAGAAGATAGTTGGATTACTGCCGCTGTTGAAGCAGGGCGTGCAGCTCTTGCAGCGCTGATGGAAAGTCGTCACGCGGAAGGCAAGGCCTTAGTTGGTGTTCTCACTAACATTACCGGTAAGATGCGTGACATTGTTAAGGTGATTGAACCCAAGGTTCCTGAATATGTAGCGCAGTACCAGGAGAAGTTGACTGAGCGATTGGCTGAAGCTTTGGCTGCACAAGAGCAGGCTAAGGCAGGGGCTGAACTCATGGAACGTATTCGTCAAGAGGTTGTCTTGTACGCAGTACGGATTGATGTCGCTGAAGAGTTCGCACGTTTAAAAACCCACCTGCAGGCTGTAGATACTGCGCTCACAGGTAAAGGCCCAGTAGGCAAGCGTTTGGATTTTCTGATGCAAGAACTCAATCGCGAAGCCAATACCTTAAGTTCCAAATCTGTATCGGAAGAGTGCACCCAAGCAGCGCTAGAGCTCAAACTGTTTATTGAGCAAATGCGTGAGCAAGTTCAAAATCTTGAGTAATTCTTGAGTAAATAATTAATCATGACTAACGCTATTTCAACTCCATCCTATCAAGGCAGCATGTTGATGATTGTGGCACCATCCGGCGCCGGTAAATCATCTTTAGTGAATGCTTTATTAAAAGATGACCAGGGATTAAAACTTTCTTTATCGACTACCACTCGCGCTCCAAGGCCTGGAGAGGTGGATGGCAAAGACTATCGTTTTTTGACCAAAGAAGATTTTTTGCAAGAACGTGATCAAGGCCATTTTTTGGAGTGGGCAGAAGTACATGGTCATTTCTACGGTACATCCAAGCCGTGGATTGAATCGCAAATGCAAGCAGGTAGCGATGTTATGTTGGAAATCGATTGGCAGGGCGCCCAACAGATTCGTAAATTAATTCCTTCCGTGCAGTGGATCTTCATATTCCCGCCGTCTATTGAGGCTTTAGAGGAGCGCTTACGTAAACGGGGTCAAGATGATGAGGCCACCATTGAGCGGCGCTTAGCAGCTGCTCATATCGAGCTCACGCATGCCCATGAGGCGGATTACATCGTTGTGAACGATTCCTTTGATCAGGCTTTAGTGGATTTGAAGCATATTTTGGCTTCTAGCCGCCTGCGTTCTGGGCCCAGTATGGCCAGAAATCCAGCGCTTTTGAAGCGTCTCGGGGTCTAATCAGTTATCCTATAGGTATTGAAGCTAAATTAAGTGAGTTCAGCATGGCCCGTATTACTGTAGAAGATTGCCTTAAAACGATTCCAAACCGATTTGAATTGGTTTTGGCTGCCACTTATCGTGCGCGCCAATTGGTGCAAGGTCACTCCCCACGTGTTGAGTCCAGAGATAAAGCTACGGTAGTTGCATTGCGCGAAGTAGCCGCTGGTGTAACCGACCGTGACATGTTGACCAAAGTACCTCTGTAATTTAGGAGTTCCGGTGTGGAGCTCCCTCTTGGACAAGTCAAAACATCGGAAAACGTAGGAAGCATCTTGCCTAAAGATGCTGCACTTGACTCAGCTCAAGCGCAATTGTTGGATATCGAATCCAACACATCTCAAAGCGGTAAAAAATCGATCATTGCGAGTTTGTTAGCGCAATCGAGTCGTCATTTGTTTGGGCCTACCTCAGCACCCAATCTACCTCTCAAGCATCAGGTAGTTTCGATAGAGGGGTTGCTATCAAAGTTGACCTATCTCAAACCAGAAGAAATTGCGCAAATCAAAAAAGCTTTTCAGTTTTCGGATGCGGCGCATTTAGGTCAATACCGCCATAGCGGTGAACCGTACATCACCCATCCAGTTGCTGTTGCAGAGCTTTGCGCTACCTGGCGCTTAGATGCACCTTCCATCATGGCGGCATTAATGCACGATGTGATTGAGGATACCGGCTGCACAAAGGCAGATTTAGTTGAAAAGTTTGGCAATAAAGTGGCAGAGTTGGTTGAAGGCCTAACTAAACTCGATAAATTAGAGTTTCAGAGTCATGCTGAGGCGCAAGCGGAGAGCTTTCGCAAGATGTTCATGGCGATGGCACGCGATGTTCGCGTTATCTTAGTCAAGCTGGCTGATCGTACGCACAATATGCGCACTCTTGATGCAGTGCCGATGGAGAAGCGTCGTCGTGTAGCAGCGGAAACCATTGAAATCTATGCACCCATTGCTCACCGTCTCGGCCTGAACGTCATTTACCGCGATCTCCAGGATCTAAGCTTCCGTTACTCGATGCCGATGCGTTTTAGAGTGATTGAAGGAGCTGTAAAGCGGGCGCGAGGCAATCGCAAAGAAATGGTTGAGAAGATTTTGCAAGCTTCTCGTATGGCATTCGCTAAAGCCAATTTAGAAGTCGATCTTCGCGGTCGTGAAAAGACGCTCTTTAGCATCTATAACAAGATGCGCTCTAAGCATTTAAGCTTTTCGCAGGTATTGGATGTGTATGCATTTCGCGTTACCGTTCATTCGATCGACGAATGCTATCGCGCGCTAGGTATTTTGCATTCTTTATATAAGCCAATGCCTGGCAAGTTTAAAGATTACATTGCCATCCCTAAGTTGAACGGCTATCAATCCTTACACACTACCTTATTAGGCCCATCGGGCGTGCCGGTTGAGTTTCAGATTCGCACAACTGATATGCATGCCGTTGCTGAGGCAGGGGTAGCAGCACATTGGGCCTATAAAGATGGTTCGCCCGATATGAGCGAGGTACAAAACCGCGCTCATCAATGGCTCCAGTCTTTGATTGATATTCAAGATAGTAGTGGCGATTCACAAGAATTTTTAGAGCACGTCAAAATTGATTTGTTCCCAGATGCTGTGTATGTATTTACACCTACTGGACAGATTAGGGCGCTACCAAGAGGTGCTACTGCTCTCGATTTTGCTTACTCCATTCATAGTGATCTTGGTAATACTTGTGTGGCAGTAAAGATTAATGGTCTGCAATTGCCCTTGCGTAGCGAGCTTAAAAATAGTGACATTGTTGAAGTCATTACTTCTGCAAGCTCACAGCCTAATCCCGGTTGGCTCGCTTTTGTGCGAACTGGCAAAGCCCGCGCTTCTATACGTCATTCTTTAAAGACCAAACATTATTCCGAATCTCTACAACTGGGTGAACGCCTATTAGCAAATGCATTGCGCCAGCAAGGTGTAGATGCTGCATTGCTGAGTCCCGAGATTTGGGAAAAGCTTACCCATTGGACGGGCGACAAAAACAGAGAAGAGGCTTGCGTCAATATTGCTTTGGGTAGACGATCGCCGCAAGAGTTGGCCATACGCCTCAAAATTTTGATTGATGATGAAGGCGGATCAGAGCAGATGCGCTTGGGCGCCACTGATTGGGTTGCGCCAAATCAAGAAATCAATCACCATCAACGTCAAGCGATTTTGGTGGATGGCCGTGAAGGTAATTCGATTCACTTTCAAACTTGTTGCCATCCAATTCCAGGCGATAACATCATTGGTTATCTCGGCAAGGGTGAGGGATTACAAGTTCATACCAATGACTGTCCTATAGCCTTACGCATGCTCTCCAAAGATAGCGATAAGTGGGTGGAGGTGGAGTGGGGCAAAGAACTCAATCGCGAGTTTGAGCTTGATTTGGCCATTGATACACGCCAAGGTAAAGGTGTTTTGGCTAGAGTTGCCAGTAGTGTGACTGCAGCCGATTCCAACATCATGAATGTTTCTATGGAAGACCGCTTTAAAGAGGATTCTGTAACCATTCGCTTTACGATCCAAGTCTATGATCGCTTGCATCTCTCTAGAGTGATGCGTAGTTTGCGGGCCAATCCTGATGTGATGCGAGTCACGAGAACGCGCGCTGTTTAGTTTTACAAATATTGAACGTCTAAGATTTCAATTTCAGCAGGACCGGTTGGCGTCTGAATGAAAACACAATCACCAATGCGCGCCTTAATAAGTGCTTTTGCAATCGGTGATACCCAGCTGACATGCCCTTTATCCAAGTCGACTTCATCCACCCCCACAATCGTGATAACAGTCTCTTTGCCGGATTGAGCACCCTCTAGCGCGGAGTAGGTGACAGTTGCCCCAAAGAAGACCTGGTCGGCGTCATTTTCCCCGGATTTTCGGGCGGAATTATCGACAACTACCGCAAATTCGAGGCGTTTATTGAGAAAGCGAATACGCCTGTCGATCTCTCTGAGACGCTTTTTCCCGTAGATATAGTCGCCATTTTCCGATCGGTCACCATTGCTAGCGGCCCAGTGCACCACCTTGACAACCTCCGGTCTATCAAGGTTTAAGAGCTGTAGGAGCTCGTTTTTGATGCGCTCGTGACCAGCGGGGGTGATGTAGTTCTTCTCTTCCATGGCATAATTATGGCTGTTGCGGCTGTAGCTCAGCTGGATAGAGTACTTGGCTACGAACCAAGGGGTCGTGGGTTCAATTCCTGCCAGCCGCACCAACTTATATGAGGGCCTAGTTGCAAAACTGGGCCCTTTTCATTTTTAAGCCTTTTACATCACTTAAACCTGTATCCCTTATAGTTGGGTTATGAGCAATTCTGACACCATTTCTGCCGTTTCTGAGGCCCCAGTTGCTGTTTGGTCGCAAATAAGCGCTGCCTCTGCGAAGGTGTCACTTTCGGGTGTTATCAACGCTTACTCCCTAGGTGGAGTCTGGACTCAAATTCGCGATTCTCAAGATGCTTGGCTAAAGCAAGGCGATAGCAAGGCGAAATCACTCAGCGTCGATTCTTCAGGCGTCGCTTCTTTAGATGGTGCTGGCATCGCATTTTTGATCGCAATAGAAGAAGCGCAGACTGTTGCGGGCGGCAAATATGAATTAACAGGATTGAACTCACGTTATCAACCTCTATTAAAAGAGTTTGATCCCATCAATAATTTATTTCCGACGCCATTGGAAAAACCCAAAAGAAGTTTTGTGGTTAGCCTGGGGATGGCAGTTCAAAACATCATTGATGACACCGTAGGTTTAATTGAATTCATGGGTCATCTGTTTTCGGATTTAGTGTGGTCTGTCAGAAACCCAAAGCACGTTCGATGGGGTGACTTTATCAATGCTGCTGTCGAGGCAGGTATAGCGGCATTGCCAATCGTTGGATTGGTAGCTTTCTTGATTGGTGTGATCTTATCTTTCCAGGCTGCAATTGGTATGAAACAGTTTGGCGCAGTATCTTTTGTAGGCCCGCTGGCAGCGCTAGGCATTGTTCGCGAAATGGGCCCCTTAATTACCGCTATTTTGTTGGCCGGTCGTTCATCAGCAGCCTTTGCAGCCGAGATTGGCACGATGACGGTAAATAGCGAAGTAGATGCTTTAGTTTCAGGCGGCTTAAGCCCCATGCGTTTCTTGGTTGTGCCGCGTGTTCTTGCAGGCATTCTAGTTGCGCCGATTTTGACTTTATTTGCCGACATCGTCAGTATTTTTTCTTCGATGTTGACAATGTTGATCTATGGCATTCCATTTATCAATTTTTACAATGGAATGTTGTCTGCTGTAGATGTTGAAGATATTCTTTCTGGATTATTAAAGGCAACTCTCTTTGGCGTGGTTATCTCGGCAATGGGTTGTTTGCGCGGCATGCAAACCGGTAATGGCGCAGCAGCGGTGGGCATCTCTGCTACCCGTGCAGTGGTCAGTAGTATCGTCATGATTGTCATCGTTGACGGTATTTTTGCCTTCATTTCCTATAAAACAGGTTTCTGATGGACGCGCCGACTACTCCTAATAATTCACCTTACGCCATCGACGTACAGAACTTGACAGTCGGGTACGGCTCCAAGGTTTTGATGCAGAACCTTAACTTCACCGTCAATAATGGTGAAATTTTTGTCATTCTAGGGGGCTCAGGTTGCGGTAAATCGAGCCTTCTTAAAAACCTATTTGGTTTATATCAGCCATTGGCGGGTAATGTCCTGATTGAAGGACAAAATATCACCACGGCTACTGGAGCTGAACGTCAAAAGATCATGACTAGTTTTGGAGTGATGTATCAGCAGGGCGCTCTATTTGGATCAATGAATCTGCTGGACAACGTCACACTGTTTATGCAGGAGTACACCCAGCTCACGCAGGCACAAATGGATCTTCTAGCGCGCTGTAAGCTCGACTTGGTTGGCCTCTTGCCTTACGAGACTTATATGCCGAGCGAAATCAGTGGTGGCATGCAAAAGCGTGCTGCGATTGCAAGAGCAATGGCACTGGATCCTAAAATATTGTTTTTGGATGAACCTTCTGCAGGCCTTGATCCAATCACCTCAGCAGATCTTGACAGCACCATCCAGGATCTATCAAAAAACCTCGGCATTACCTTTGTAATCGTATCTCACGAGTTGGCAAGTATTTATGCTATTGCTGACAAAGTCATCATGTTGGATAAGGGCGCAAAAGGCATCATTGCTGAGGGCGATCCAAAAGTATTAAGAGATACCAGCAAGGATCCTAGAGTGCATCAATTTTTCAATCGCATTATGAGTAAGGACGCAGCATGAGCAATAACTCAAATCCGAATTATTTCCGCTTAGGCATTTTTGTTCTGGCTGGAATAGGGGTGCTATTGGCAGTGATACTGATCTTTGGATCCGGACAGTTTTTTAAAAAATCTTTCTATATTGAAACCTATATTAAACAGTCTGTAACTGGCCTAGATACTGGTGCTGCAGTGCGTTTTAGGGGTGTAAAGGTGGGCCAAGTCAGCATGATTGGTTTAACGGGAGATATTTATGAAAAAGATGTTCCCTTTGAAAAGCGTCGTCAGTATGTGATTGTGCGTATGCAAATTTATGGCGAACAAGTGGATATGGATCATCTTAATGACTTCGTGAAAAATAATTTACGGGCACGTGTTAAGTCCATGGGTATTACCGGCGTCAATTACGTAGAGTTTGATTTTGTCTCTGGCGCCAACCATACTGAGGCACTGCCTTATAGCTGGAAGCCTGACTACCCAGTCATTCCATCTTTACCTAATCAGGCTGATGAAATCATCTCCGGAATTCAAAAGCTCATCGGAGCTCTTAATGATATGAATATCGATGGTACCCAGAAGAAGCTAGATGCTTTGTTGGGTAATCTGAATGTCATGATGGCTGGTGATGGCAAAAGCAATGATGGCATGATTGAGTCAGTCAAACAATTAAACCTCATCATGGCTCGGATTGCCAAGGTAACTGACAAAGATGAGCTGGGCATTCTGATGCGTGAGCTTGTGGGCACGATGGTGACCTTACGTCAAACAGTCTCTAGCATTCAAGGCGATACGAGTGTCACAATTGAGAACCTGAAGCAGGTTAGCGAAAATCTCAACGAATTTAGTCGAATTGCTAGCCAATCGCCGTCAAGCTTAATTTGGGGTGAGCCTCCCGCAAAAATTACACCACCGCTGAATGGCACAGGCGCTTCAGGAGTACAAAAATGATGAAACGAATTCTCTTTATTGCAGCAATTCTGGGATTAGTCTCATGCTCTTTGCCTACTAGAGCGCCAGTAGCGCCAACGAGTTGGATGGTAGCCCCTGAGCGAACCGGAGCTGCGCTACCAACACGTTCGGATCTCTGGCTCAAGATTGGGCCAGTCACGGTAGCGCCGCCATTTGATGCAAAGTCTTTGGTATACCGTCTAGGCGATCAACGGTATGAGAAGGATTTTTATAACATCTACACCGTGATCCCTTCGGAGATGATCTCTAATGCGGAGCGCAAATGGTTTAACCAAGCCAACATCTTTTCTGCGACGGTTGGTCAAGGCAATACCTTTTTCCCTTTTTATACCTTGCAGCTAACAGTGAATGAGTTTTATGGGGATTACCGCATTAAGCCTGAGGCAGTAGTCAGTGTGGAGTTTTTCCTATCTGCAGCTACCGCAGGAAAAACCAATCCCTTGATTGGTGCAAATCGATATACAAAACGCGTAGCACTTAAAGACAATACCCCTGAGGCACTTGTTTTAGGCCAGCAACAAGCCTTAGCTGAAATCTTCCGTGAGTATGAAGTTCAGCTTTCCAAGTATGCGGCCAATTTACCAAAACCTTTGGGTCAGTAAGCTTATGAAAATCTCATCTTTTGTCCTCACTAAACTTTTCAGTGCAGCTGTTCTTTTAGCTGCAAGTTCAGTTTCTGTTGCTCAAGTTCAAAATTTCCCAGTTAAACCAATTCGCTTAGTAGTGCCGTTTGCGCCAGGTGGAAGCACCGATATCATTGCGCGTGCGGTAGGAGATGCCTTAGGGCGTCAATTAGGACAGCCAGTCATTGTTGAGAACAAGGCAGGCGGTGGCGGCTCTATTGGTGCATTAGAGGTGATGCGAGCACCTAAAGATGGCTATACCATTGGCATGGCAACGGTATCGACTACGGCAGCCAATCCAGCGATCAACCCCAAGATTGGCTACGATCCCATTACTGATTTCACGGCCATTAGTAATATTGCTGCGACACCCAACATCATCGCGGTGAATCCGTCATTTCCAGCCAAAGACTTTAAAACGTTTATGGAGGTCTTAAAGGCGAACCCAGGTAAATATTCATACTCTAGTTCTGGTACCGGTGGCATTGGGCATTTGCAAACTGAATTATTTAAAAGTTTGACGGGTGTATTTATTGTGCATATTCCTTATCGTGGTGCTGGTCCTGCATTGGCCGACACTGTTGGTGGCCAAGTGTCAATGATTTTTGATAACCTGCCTTCCTCTTTGCCATTTATCAAAGATGGCAAGCTAGTACCGATTGTGATAGCCGCACCCAAGCGTTTAGCTCAGTTGCCCAATGTTCCCACCTTTGCTGAAGTGGGTTTAGCACCAGTGAATCGCATGGCCTACTATGGACTTTTGGGGCCGGCCGGTATTCCAAAAGAGATCGTGGATAAATATACGGCAGCACTCCAAAAAGTGGTTGCAGATCCAGCGGTGAAGAAGCGCATTGAAGATACCGGATCCATTATTAATGTGAATGGTCCTGATGCCTTTGCAAAAGAAATTAAAGCGGAGTACACCGTTTATAAAGAAGTGGTTGCAAAGCAAAAATTACAGATTGACTAAAAAATATAAAAATTAGTTTTTGGAGACAACATGGATTTAGGAATTCAGGGGAAGGTCGCCTTAGTGATGGCATCAAGTCGTGGCTTAGGTCAAGCCATGGCAGTATCGCTGGCACGTGAGGGCGTGAAAGTGGCTGTCACTGGACGCAATGCTGAAGGCTTACAGGAGTCTGTTAAGTTAATTGAGGCTGCTGGCGGTAAAGCATTGGCACTTAACTGGGATTTGTCGGATTTATCAGTCATTGATTCTTTGATCACCAAGGTAGAAAAAGAATTAGGGCCAATTGACATCCTTATTAACAACACTGGTGGTCCGCCACCAACACCAGCGGCCGGCCAAGATCCGGCACTATGGCAAAAGAGCTTTAACGATATGGTGCTTTCGTTAATCGCCATTACAGATCGAGTATTGCCTGGTATGCGCCAACGTAAATGGGGTCGCATTATTACCAGCACCACTTCAGGCGCGATTGCACCTATCAAAAATTTAGCTATCTCCAATACATTGCGTGCCGCTCTCCTAGCTTGGTCCAAGACCTTAGCAGCTGAAGTAGCCGCCGATGGCATTACTGTCAACATCATCATGCCGGGCAGGGTGGCGACAGATCGCCTGCGTCAGCTCGATGAAGCTCGAGCAAAACGGGAGAACAGAAGCTACGAGGATGTGGTGAAGCTCAGCTTGAGTCAGATTCCGATGGGACGTTATGGAGACCCTAAGGAATACGGCGATACCGCGGCATTTTTAGCTAGTCAAAACGCATCCTTTATTACAGGCACTGTCATGCGTGTTGATGGCGGTCAAATTCAGGCGATTTGAGTCAATTGATACTTCGCTTCTTCAGTGATCTGAAGCGTGCTTTGCGCTCAACTGAATTAGCTTGGTTGTTTGTCGCGTTAACACTATCCGTTACAGCACTTTCTAGTGTGAGTTTTTTGGCGGATCGCATGCAAAGAGCGTTTGCATTCGACGCTCGTCAACTCTTGGCATCAGACTTGCTGATAGTTTCTGATCAGCCTTTACCTAGCTTGTTTCTAGAGGAAGCCCAAAGCAAGAATTTAAAGATTGCGCAAACAGTGGTGTTTCCCAGCATGGCTACTGTTGGTGCAAATAGCAAACTCGCATCCCTAAAAGCGGTTAGTCCTCAATACCCCTTACGCGGATCATTGCGTGTTCAGTCGGTAGCCAGCAGCAACACACTCAGCTCTGGGCCCCAACAAGGTGTTGTATGGGTTGATCCTGCCATGTTAGCTAGCTTAGCTGCAAAAGAAGGTGACTCCATCCGGCTTGGCGACAAAATTTTTGTCATTGGCGGAGTCATAGAGCGTGAGCTTGATCGAGGTGCAGGCTTTATGAATTTTGCTCCTCGAGTGATGATGTCGCTGACTGATTTAAGCTCAACTGGTTTGATTGGTCTTGGTAGTCGGGTGACTTATCGATTATTGCTTGCTGGATCAGACGGGCAAATTGCTGCGTATGGAGCATGGGCAACTCAATATATTGAGAAAGAAGCGCTAAAGGGTGTGCGTATTGAAACCTTAGAGAACGCTCAGCCCATGATGCGCAAAACACTGGAACGTGCCGATCGTTTTCTATCCTTGATCGCCTTACTGACAGCGATGGTAGCTGCCGTTGCTATTGCCTTATCTGCGCATCGCTACACGCGTAAACAAGCGGATGCATGTGCGGTTCTCAAATGCTTAGGAGCCAAGTCCAATGCCATCCTGATGCGTCAGGGCCAAACACTTTTAACTCTGGGTCTGATTGCGGCTATTTTGGGTTCGCTGCTGGGCTATTTCGGTCAATACGTCTTAACGTTGCTCTTGGGTAACTTGGTCATATCAGAATTGCCGCAGGTATCACTATGGCCTGTCTTTTGGAGCATTCTGGTTGCCTGGTGTTTACTGTTTGGCTTTGCGGGTCCCGCTATATTTCGCCTGGTCAAGGTTTCGCCAATTCGTTTGATTCGAAAGGAATTTGATGGTGTTGATGTCTCCACATTTTGGACGGCGACTTTTGGATTGGCAGCAGCAGCTGTGCTGATTATGATGGCAGCGCGTGATTGGAAGTTGGCCTTATGGACTAGCCTGAGCTTTGCTGCTGCCATTGTGATCTTCAGTTTTGTCTCTTGGGGCATTTTAAGGCTGATTTGCTCAATACCTACTAAACGCTTTGCTTTGAGCTTTGTCATTCTCTCCCAGGGTCGTAGAACGGGATTAGCAGTCGTCCAAATTACCGCCCTTGGAATAGCTTTGATGGCGCTTCTATTGGTTCTTTTATTGCGCGCAGATTTCTTGAGTGCATGGCAAGGCAATATTCCTGCCGACGCACCGAATCGCTTCATGATTAACGTGCAAGAAGATCAAAAGCGAGGCCTTACACAATCTTTGCAAGACGCAGGTGTATTAGCTCCCCAGTTTTATCCAATGGTGAGAGGTCGCTTAACGGAGATCAATGGCAAAGACGTTACGCCAAACAGTTACACAGAAGAAAATGCAAGGCGTCTTGTAGATCGCGAGTTCAATTTGTCTTACACGGATCAAATGCCACCAGGAAATCAACTGTTGACTGGTAAATGGATAGAGGGTGATGCACCACAGATTTCGATGGAAACAGGTATAGCCAAGACCTTGAAATTGAAATTGGGCGACCAGCTCACGTTTGAGGTGGCAGGAGAAAAAATAACTGCCCCGATTACCTCATTGCGCAAATTGGATTGGGGCTCCATGCGGGTGAACTTCTTTGTCATCATGCCTGCCGCTCAGTTACAGGCATTACCGCAGTCATGGATTACTTCCTACTATCAAGCACCCAAACAAGAGTCTCTGGATTTTCAGTTGAGCCAAGCTTATCCCAACCTAACGATTGTGGACGTATCGGCTTCCTTGCAGCAAATTCAGGAAGTACTGAATAAACTCTCTTCCGTCTTAGGATTGCTATTGGCATTCACTGTCATTGCTGCAATTTTGGTTTTAATGTCTGCCATTGCAGCCACCCAAGATGAGCGCTATAAAAACGCTGCCTTATTAAAAGCTTTAGGAGCTTCTCGAATTACCTTATCTAATATTGCCAATATTGAGTTGCTCATGATTGGTCTTTTATCTGGTGCGTTGGCTGGTCTTGCCGCTGGAATGGCTGCTTGGGCCTTGGGCCGTTATGTGGTGGAGATCCAATTCAATGCATTTGGCGAGGCTCTATTGATGGGGATTGGCTTTGGAATCATCTCCTGCCTAGCTTCTGGATATCGCTTCCAGAAGAGGATTCAGAAGGCAACCGCGATTGAATGTTTACGTGAAGCCTAAGACCAAGTTCTTAGGTCAAGGTTACTAGGTTCTTAGGAAGCTCAACTAAGCGCGTACCAGCCAATCGATCTGGCAGACTTTGTCGAAGTAATTTATTTTGACGGTCTAAATAAATACTCAATGGCCAAATAAATAGGGCTACCGCAAAGAGCATCTCGATAATTTGCCACTTCTCCAAATGAAATGCCCATTGCAATATCACGCAAGGAATTAACCATAGAGAGCCATAGATGTAACGCCAGAAGGCTTGTCGTTTGGTGAGGGTGTAACCACCGCGACCAATGATACGAACACGCCATGTTTGCATGGCAAGCGTCTGACCAGACTTGGTCCAATACCAAACAAAATAAATTCCTAAGACTGCATAGAGGTAAAGAAAAGTCAGCCAGCTAGGCAATGAAATGCCAAAAAGAATGCCTAACCCAAGGTTGGGTAATAAAAAAGTAAAAGCAATGACACCCAGTAAAACGAGCTGTTCATAGAGGCAGCATGAAACTCGACGCCAAAATTGAGGGGAGGGTAATGCGTTCAGTTCAGCTGGCGTCATATGAGCAAATCAATTGTTAGGCTGATTGCTTTCGGCATCAGGTATTGACTCTTCTGCTGGTAAGGCTAATGGTATGGGTGTGGTGGGAGTCGCTACCGCTGGAGCAGGTAGCGTAACGGTTGAAGAGATGGGATGTTGCTGAAGGGTTGGCGCACTGACAGCGGTTTGCCTTTTTTTGGTGACTGATTCAGCAAGCTTCTTTTTTTGCTCATCACTAAGCTTTTGGTAAGCGCTCCATGCCTCTGCTTTTTTCTCGGCCGGAAACTTCAAGCTAGCAAGATAATTTTCACGCGCAATACGTCGCTCCTTCTGGGAGAGATTAGACCAGCTAGCCATGCGAGACTGAAGACGTTCTTGATCTTGAGCACTCATTTTTGGGTAGATATTTGCAATATACGTCCATCTTTTACGGCTTTCGGGAAGCATGTAATCCCAATCGCTTTCAAGTGGCGCAAGTATTTTCTGTTGAGCCGGCTTTAAGCCTTCCCATGTGCCGTCAGGCTTTTTTTCAGGGAGGGCTGCAACTTTGCCGGGTGGACTATTGGGTTGAGCTTGCGCAAGTACATAACTCACTGGAGTGACCAGCAAGGCGACTATTAGCGCAAGGTTGCCAACCGCATTCGTTCTCATTATTGATGACGTCAAATGAGTCAGGATTATTTGCTTTGGATAGAGTCTGATGAGTTATCTGACTCAGATAAAGGACCATTTTTAAGAAACGCCATAAAGCCACTGTCAGCATAGGCATCTGGTGGAACGTCATCGGATAACAAAGCGGCATCAACTTCGGCGATGTCATTAATGCGGGAGTCATCTTGCCACTGGGCAATACCAATCAGACCAAACACTAAAACCACGAGGGGGGCCATCCAACCTACGGTATCCCAAACCCCATTGGATCCAGAAGTCCAGTTCCGAGAGGTGCCAGCCAACACCTGTTTCTGAATACGTACTTTTTCTGGTTTTTTGACGGATAGAGCCTTCATTCGCGCTGAATACAGGCGATCCTTAATACTCTGCGGAATGTTCTGAGTGCTTTGACGAAGCAGGGCAGCGCTAGCCTGGCCAAATTGGTCGACTTCAGTCTGGGTAAATTGGTCATCAAAGTGTTTCACAGCGTAATTCCTTTTAATTTCAATGCTTTAGCTAATGTCTGGGTGGCCCTAGAACAGTGGGTTTTGACGCTACCTTCACTACAATGCATTGCCAGTGCCGTCTCAGTAATACTTAGCTCATCCCAATAACGCATCAGGAAGGCTTCTCGTTGACGTACAGGCAATTTAGATATTTCTGACTCCAGAGCCTGTAACAGCTGACTATTTTCAAGCTTTTGAGCCCCATCTTGGTGAATTTCACTGTCATCGGGAGCTGATAGGGACTCCAGGGGGTCAAAATCATCGCTTTCATCGGCTTTTTTGCCCATATTGGAAAAAAGGGTGACCCAGGTATTTCTTACCTTTTGCCTTCTAAACCAATCATGAATGCGATTTTGCAAAATTCTGGTGAAAACCAGGGGTAGCTCTGCAGCAGGTCTATCCCCATATTTTTCGGCCAACTTGATCATGGCATCTTGAACGATATCTAACGCAGCATCGTCGTCACGCACAGCGTAGACCGCCTGCTTAAAGGCGCGCTGCTCAACACTGCTCAGAAAGTCAGATAGTTCTTTGGCTGATGCCATGCAATGGATTAGACCTAAATCTGTAAGAATTCAGCCATTTTAGGGGATTGCTATAGAATAAAGGGCTTACTACCTAGAATCTCATTCAAGAAGTGGTTTTTTCCGGTAGCAGCGCCGTTCGAACTCAGGCCATAAGCAGGAGACAGAACAGACCAATCAATTTTTTGCCGAAAATTGCAAAGGACGAAAGAAAATGAATACAAGCAGCGCCGAATTTTTAGCTAGCAAAGCTAACAAAGACTCAACAAATACAAATAATGATGCAGCGCCTCCAGAAATGATTGGCGCAGAGATGCTCGTTCATGCATTGCACAAAGAGGGTGTTGAATACGTATGGGGTTACCCAGGCGGTTCCGTTCTCTTCATTTATGACGAAATTTTTAAGCAAGACAAGTTTGAGCACATTCTTGTTCGCCATGAGCAAGCGGCGGTTCATGCGGCCGATGGCTATGCGCGCGCAACCGGTAAGGTTGGTGTAGCGCTGGTCACTTCAGGTCCCGGTGTAACCAATGCGGTGACTGGTATTGCTACTGCGTATACCGATTCAATCCCTATGGTGATCATCAGCGGTAACGTGCCTACATATGCAATTGGTGAAGATGCTTTCCAAGAAGCAGACACCGTAGGTATTACTCGTCCAGTTGTTAAGCACAACTTCTTAGTGAAAGACGTGAAGGATCTTCCTTTGGTCTTGAAGAAGGCTTTCCATATTGCGCAGACTGGCCGTCCAGGCCCAGTGTTGATTGATATCCCTAAGGATGTCTCAGCGGCTAAAGGCCCGTTCGTTTATCCAGAAACACTGGAGATGCGCTCTTACAACCCCGTTATCAAGGGTCATAGCGGCCAGATTCGCAAAGCAGTTGCTTTGTTGCAAGAGGCAGAGCGTCCATACATCTACACCGGTGGTGGCGTGATCCTGTCCGATGCTGCTGCTGAGTTAAAAGAGTTCGCTGATCTTTTGGGCTATCCAGTGACCAATACCTTGATGGGCTTGGGTGGATTCCCTGGCACCAGCCCACAGTTTGTGGGCATGCTCGGTATGCATGGAACATATGAAGCAAACATGGCAATGCAACATAGCGATGTATTGATTGCCATTGGTGCGCGCTTTGATGACCGCGTGATTGGAAATACATCACACTTTGCTAGCCATCCACGCAAAATCATTCATATTGATATCGATCCTTCCGTGATTTCTAAGCGCGTTAAGGTGGATGTTCCTATTGTTGGCAATCTCAAAGAAGTATTAGTTGAGATGACTGCGCAAATTAAGGCAGCAGGTCCACGCAAGAATGGTGACAAAGTTGCCGCCTGGTGGGATCAGATCAATGAGTGGCGTAAAAAAGATTGCTTGAAATACGACGAAGCTTCCCAGATTGTGAAGCCGCAATACGTTGTTCAGAAATTATGGGAGCTCACCGGTGGCGATGCATTCATTACATCTGACGTAGGTCAGCATCAAATGTGGGCTGCTCAGTTCTATAAGTTTGATAAACCACGGCGTTGGATTAACTCTGGTGGATTAGGAACTATGGGCGTGGGCTTGCCATACGCTATGGGCATCAAGAAGGCTTTCCCTGATAAGGATGTATTTGCTATTACTGGCGAAGGCTCTATTCAGATGTGTATCCAGGAGCTATCAACCTGTAAGCAATACAACACCCCGGTCAAGATCGTATCACTGAACAACCGTTATCTCGGCATGGTTCGTCAATGGCAAGAACTGACTTATAACAAGCGTTATTCCAGCTCTTATATGGATTCATTACCTGACTTTGTGAAGTTGGCTGAGGCCTATGGGCACGTTGGTATGCGCATCGAAAAGAAATCCGATGTAGAGGGCGCGCTCAAAGAAGCCATTCGCTTAAAAGATCGCACTGTATTTATGGATTTCCAGACTGACCCAGAAGAAAACGTTTGGCCTATGGTTCAAGCAGGTAAGGGTATTACTGAAATGCTTTTGGGTAGTGAGGATCTCTAATGCGCCATATTATTTCTGTACTGATTGAGAACGAGCCGGGCGCATTGTCACGCGTTGTAGGTCTTTTTTCTGCGCGCGGTTACAACATTGATACTTTAAGTGTGGCGCCAACTGAAGATCCATCTTTGTCCCGTATGACTATCGTTACCTTTGGTTCCGACGATGTCATTGAGCAAATCACTAAACACTTAAACCGCTTGGTTGAGGTTGTTAAGGTATTTGATTTGAGTGAAGGTCCTCATATTGAGCGCGAGCTCATGATGATCAAGGTGCGCGCTGTAGGTAAAGAGCGTGAAGAGCTTAAGCGTACAACCGATATCTTCCGTGGTCGCATTATTGATGTGACAGACAAGAGTTACACCATTGAGTTAACGGGTGATGGTGCCAAGTTGGATGCCTTTATTGATTCGATCGATCGCGCATCGATTTTGGAAACTGTCCGCTCTGGCGGTTCCGGAATTGGTCGCGGAGAACGCATCCTCAAGGTTTAATTTTTTAACTAATTACTGCATTAATTACATTTTCAATACAAGGAAAGAGCATGAAAGTTTTTTACGATAAAGACGCTGATTTGTCCCTTATTAAGGGCAAGAAAGTCACCATCATTGGTTATGGTTCACAAGGTCACGCGCACGCATTGAACCTCAAAGATTCTGGCGTTAACGTTACCGTTGGTTTGCGTAAAGATGGCGCTTCCTGGAGCAAAGCCGCAAATGCTGGCTTGACAGTAAAAGAAGTTGGCGAAGCTGTTAAAGACGCAGACGTAGTTATGATGTTGTTGCCTGATGAGCAAATCGCTGATGTTTACAACAAGGAAGTTCACGGCAATATCAAGCAGGGCGCTGCCCTTGCTTTTGCTCACGGCTTTAACGTTCACTACGGTCAAGTTCAGCCACGTGCTGATTTGGATGTCATCATGATCGCTCCGAAAGCGCCTGGTCACACTGTTCGTGGCACATACGCACAAGGTGGCGGTGTTCCTCATTTGATCGCCGTTTACCAAGATAAATCTGGTTCAGCGCGCGATGTTGCTTTGTCATATGCAACTGCTAACGGCGGTGGCCGTGCTGGCATCATCGAAACCAACTTCCGCGAAGAAACTGAAACTGACTTGTTCGGTGAACAGGCTGTTCTTTGTGGTGGCGCTGTTGAGTTGATCAAGGCTGGTTTTGAAACTTTGGTTGAGGCTGGTTACGCTCCTGAGATGGCTTACTTCGAGTGCTTGCATGAGCTCAAGTTGATCGTTGACTTGATCTACGAAGGTGGTATCGCCAACATGAACTATTCAATCTCTAATAATGCTGAGTACGGTGAGTATGTCACTGGCCCACGCGTTGTTACAGAAGACACTAAGAATGCAATGCGTCAGTGCTTGAAAGATATTCAAACTGGTGAGTACGCAAAGAGCTTCATCTTGGAAAACAAAGCAGGTGCGCCTACTTTGATTTCACGTCGTCGTTTGAATGCAGAGCATGACATCGAAGTGGTTGGCGCTAAATTGCGCGCTATGATGCCTTGGATTGCGAAGAACAAATTGGTTGACCAAACTAAGAACTAAGCTAAAAAGCAAAGCAATTAACCAATAGCAGTAAATAAAAAGGCTCAAAACAAAGATGATGTATCCGCACCCCATTATTGCGAAAGAAGGTTGGCCGTATTTAGCGTTAGTGGGGGCAGTGACTTTACTTGTTCACTATCTCGGTGGCATAGCGTGGTCATGGCCTCTGTGGATTATCTTTATCTTTGTTCTGCAGTTCTTCCGCGACCCACAACGTATTCCTGCAATGGGCCGCGATCTTGTTTTGTCCCCGGCTGATGGTCGCATTGTGGTGGTTGAAAAAACCAATGATCCTTATGCTGGTCGTGAAGCGCTGAAAATTAGCGTATTCATGAACGTATTCAATGTCCACTCTAATCGCAGCGCGGTGAATGGCTTGGTGAAGGAAGTGCAATATTTCCCTGGCAAGTTCGTCAATGCTGATTTAGATAAGGCGTCTACAGAGAATGAGCGTAATGCCGTAGTAATTGATGCCAATGGTCAAATCGTGACTTTGGTTCAGGTTGCCGGCTTAATTGCACGCCGTATTCTTTGTTATATACATGTTGGCGACCGCCTTAAAGCCGGTGAGCGCTATGGTTTTATTCGCTTTGGTTCGCGTGTTGATGTGTATTTACCTCTAACAGCCGAACCATTAGTGAGTGTTGGTGATAAAGTATTTGCAACAAATACCGCTTTGGCGCGTTTGCCTGGTTTAGATTGATTCGAAATATTATTCACTAGGATATTTTTTGACAACATTTCGCCGTCGTGGTCGCATAGACCGTAGCCGTCTCTCCCATAAACATACACCCATTTCCAACGAGGAATGGGCAGAGGAGTTGGGTGATGGAATTGATTACGAAGTAGAAGAGTTGCACCCTCAAAAGCCCCGCTTACGCAGCAAGGGGATTTACCTCCTACCAAACGCATTCACCACCGCAGCTTTGTTTTGCGGTTTCTTTGCTATTGTGAATGCGATGAACCATCAATTTGAGATGGCGGCAATCGCGATCTTTGCATCTTTAGTCTTGGATGGCATGGATGGCCGTGTAGCGCGTATGACTAATACTCAGAGTGCTTTTGGCGAGCAGTACGACTCTTTGGCAGATATGGTTTCCTTTGGTGTTGCACCTGCATTGGTTGCATATGAGTGGGCCTTAAAAGATTTGGGTAAATGGGGCTGGTTGGCTGCATTTACATACTGCGCTGGCGCTGCTTTACGTTTAGCGCGTTTTAATGTGAACACAGGCGTCGTGGATAAGAAGTTTTTCCAAGGTTTGCCAAGCCCAGCAGCTGGGGCTTTAATGGCCGGCTTTATCTGGTTGGCTGATGACAACAAGATTCCGGTGCGTGACACTGCGATTCCTTGGGTAACTTTCTTCATTGCGGTCTATGCCGGTTTAACGATGGTTTCCAATGCCCGTTTTTATAGTGGCAAAGCCTTAGACGTTCGCTACCGCGTGCCTTTTGGTGTGATGGTTTTGATGATTTTGACCTTTGTTCTAATCTCATCTAACCCGCCATTAACCCTATTTGGTTTGTTTGTGGTGTATTCCATATCCGGCTATGTGATTTGGGCCTGGGAACGACTCAGTGGAAAGCGTTTTAGCTAATTCCATCATTTTGGGGTATAGTAATTCCATGACTACGAATTTCTCACTTTTATCTAGCCTTCTTCTGCTAGCACTAAGCCTAAAGCTTGGGGCGGGTAAGGCCTGAGTTAATGAGATAAAAAAAATTCATTAGCCAACACATACCAGCCCCAGCAAATTGCTGGGGTTTTTGTTTTATAAGATTGAATTCATGAGTTCAGAAGTATTTAAAACCGGAGAGTAGTTATGAGCGACAAAGTAATCATTTTTGATACCACCTTGCGTGATGGCGAACAGTCACCTGGCGCATCAATGACTAAAGACGAAAAAGTACGGATTGCCCGTCAGTTAGAGCGTCTTAAGGTTGATGTAATCGAGGCTGGCTTTGCAGCAAGCTCTGAAGGTGATTTCCAGGCGATATCTGCTGTTGCTGCTGCCGTTAAGGACTCTATTGTGTGCTCTTTAGCCAGAGCAAATGATAAGGACATCACTCGTGCCGCTGACGCATTGCAAGCCGCCAATGCCAAACGAATTCATGCATTCTTGGCAACCAGCCCTCTGCATATGGCTGTGAAGTTGCGCATGTCTCCAGAAGAGGTATTGGAGCAAGCGAAACGTTCTATTCGTTTTGCACGTAATTTGGCTTCCGATATTGAATTCTCTGCTGAGGATGGCTATCGTTCAGAAATGGATTTCTTATGCAGAGTAGTTGAGGCGGTCATTAATGAAGGCGCATCAACAATCAATATTCCGGATACCGTAGGTTACGCAACTCCTGAGTTGTATGGAGAGTTTATTAAGACCTTGCGTACTCGAGTTCCAAACTCAGATAAAGCAGTGTGGTCTGTGCATTGCCATAACGACTTAGGTATGGCGGTGGCTAACTCTTTGGCTGGCGTCAAGATTGGTGGAGCTCGTCAAATCGAGTGCACGATTAACGGCTTGGGTGAACGTGCAGGCAATACTGCATTAGAAGAAATTGTGATGTCATTGCGCACTCGTAAAGACTATTTTGATATGGTTTGCGGTATTGATGCTACACAAATTGTCCCAGCATCTAAATTAGTTTCTCAAATTACCGGCTTTGTTGTGCAGCCTAATAAGGCGGTGGTTGGTGCAAATGCTTTTGCACATACTTCAGGCATCCATCAGGATGGCATCTTAAAAAACCGCGACACCTATGAAATTATGCGTGCGGAAGATGTGGGTTGGTCTGCAAATAAAATTGTTTTGGGTAAATTGTCGGGCCGCAATGCCTTTAAGCAACGCTTACAAGAATTGGGTATTACGGTTGAAGCTGAAGCTGATTTGAACGAAGCATTTACTCGTTTTAAATCATTGGCGGATCAGAAGTCAGAGATTTTTGACGAAGATATTATTGCCATTATGTCTGATTCTTCTGCGGCAGAAGAGGGCGAGCATTACAAATTTATTTCATTGAGCCAACACTCTGAAACTGGTGAGCGTCCTAAGTCACGTGTGACTTTCCGCATGGGTGACAAAGAGATTAGCTCGGAAGCAGAAGGTAACGGTCCAGTTGATGCTAGCTTGAATGCTATTGAAGGCATTGCTAAGAGTGGAGCAGAGCAGTTGCTTTATTCGGTTAATGCGATTACTTCAGGAACGCAATCGCAAGGCGAAGTGACCGTGCGTTTAGCAAAAGGTGGCCGTATTGTGAATGGTGTTGGTACTGACCCTGACATCATTGCCGCTTCTGCGAAAGCGTATTTATCAGCCTTGAATAAATTGCATGATCCAAGCCAGGCTAAGCTCAATGCGCAGATGACGCCATAAACGTCATCATCAGATTACTTATTTAGGTCAGTATTTTTATAGTACTTCGTGCCCTTGCCGGTGATTTCAGCGGCAAGGCCGGAGTCAGTGAGTTGATACATTAAGACCCCAGGCGCAACAACCGTTGCATCCTGATAAGCGCCACCATCTTTTTCATACTTGGCGGCAGCAGTTACTTGACCACCAAAAGTCCAGCCTGAATTCACGAATTCATTCATGGCTGCATCATTTTGAAAAATGAAAATGTTCTGAAAGGACTTGATGCCGAGGCCTAGTCCTGCTTGGACCTCAGCCATATTCATATAAACCGGCTTTTTATCTTTGCTGATGACTACGCCGCTGCCCGTGCCGCCGCCGGCAATCAAAATTTTCATTCCAAAATTACTAAACGTCGCGTATCCAGCAGATTTCTCGATTAACTCTTTAGCTTTTGGCTCAACGGAATACAGCCGCTTTAGAGTTTGTTCGTTCTTAGTCAAAATGTCCTGTTGTTGCTGGGCAACCGTCTTGTCTGAAGCAAAGGGATTTGAAAACTGGGCAAAAACAGGGGTGTTCATGCAAAAAGCTAGGAAAAGGAGGGGGCTGAAAGCGCGGAAAATGGAGATCATTTTTGTAAGTTATTGATTAATATAGATATTTTATAATTAGAAGATTCATTTACCCCTAGAGAATAACAATATCTGTGGGGCAATTCTTTCTTTTGGGCTGCTGTCTGCTACAATTCGAGGGCTTTGATTTGTAAAGCTTTTTTTGTTTTATTTTGTTAAATACGCACGACACATATTGGGTGAAAGCTCACGTGTTCGCAAGTTAGGAGTATTAAAAATGGCAGTTGCTGATATTAAAACGGCGGAAATCGTCAAAGAAAACGCGCGCAGCGCAAACGATACGGGTAGCCCTGAAGTTCAAGTTTCATTGCTTACAGCCCGCATCAATGAATTAACCCCCCATTTCAAGGCTAACGCTAAAGATCATCACAGCCGTCGTGGTTTGTTGAAGATGGTTTCACGTCGCCGTCGCCTCTTGGATTACCTCAAAGGCAAAGATTTGGATCGCTATCGCGCATTGATTGAGAAATTAGGTCTCCGTAAGTAATTCTTATCGGTATGCAATGCCATCTTTCTTAGGGTTGTTTCTTCACAGAATCAGTCTTAAGCAGATGGCATGTTTTTTGGGCGCTTCAAGATTATTTGTGTAGGGGATTGTGTCATTCCAATGAGCTTCTGAAGAAGGTTCAGAGTCTCCCTGGAATGGCATCCCTTGTGATCTTAAATCGCTCCAGTGTTGTCGTGACACTGCTTTATCCCACGACAAGCGCAATGCTCATGTGAGTTTTGCGTGAACAATTTGGAGAAGATCAGAATGACTATGTTTAAAAAAGCAGTTAAAAGTTTTCAATGGGGCAATCATCAAGTCACTATGGAAACAGGCGAGATTGCTCGTCAATCCGGTGGTGCCGTTATCGTTAACGTAGACGACACAGTAGTAATGGGTACAGTTGTTGCCTCTAAGTCTGCAAAGCCAGGCCAGTCTTTTTTCCCATTGACTGTTGATTACCTAGAAAAAACTTACGCAGCAGGCAAGATCCCCGGTGGATTCTTCCGCCGCGAAGGTCGTCCATCTGAAGGCGAGACGTTGATCTCCCGTTTGATTGACCGCCCATTGCGTCCTTTATTCCCAGAAGGTTTCTTGAACGAAGTTCAGGTTGTGGTGCACGTGTTGTCGATCAACCCAGACGTTCCTGCTGATATTCCTGCTTTGATCGCTGCATCTGCAGCCTTAGCTGTTTCAGGCATCCCATTTGCCGGCCCAGTTGGTGCAGCACGTGTTGGTTATGCAAATGGCCAATACCTCTTGAATCCGACACGTACAGAACAAGCTACTAGCGAACTCGATTTAATCGTTGCTGGTACACAGGCAGCTGTATTGATGGTTGAGTCTGAAGCAAATCAATTATCTGAAGAAGTGATGTTGGGCGCAGTTGTATATGGTCATGACCAAATGCAAACAGCGATCAACGCTATTAATGATTTAGTACGTGAAGCTGGCAAACCTGAGTGGGATTGGACTGCAGCTCCTAAAGATGAGCCATTCATCGCTAAGGTAACTGCATTGGCTGAAGCGCCATTGCGTGAGGCTTATCAGATTCGTCAAAAAGGCGCTCGTTCAGACAAGCTCAAAGAAATTTCTAAAGAAGTAATGGCTAAGTTATCCGAAGAGGGTGATGTTGATGCTGTTGCTGTGAGCGACATCATGTTTGAAATCGAAGCGAAGATTGTTCGTAGCCAGATTTTGAATGGTGAGCCACGTATCGATGGTCGTGATACACGTACAGTTCGTCCGATTGAAATTCGTAACGGCGTATTGCCACGTACACACGGTTCAGCATTGTTTACTCGTGGTGAAACTCAAGCATTGGTTGTTGCAACATTGGGTACTGCACGTGACGAGCAAATTATTGATGCGCTCGAAGGTGAATACCGCGATCGTTTCATGTTCCACTACAACATGCCTCCGTTTGCTACTGGCGAAACAGGTCGCGTAGGTAGCCCTAAGCGTCGTGAAATTGGTCACGGTCGTTTGGCTAAACGTGCATTGATTCCAGTATTGCCAAGTGCAGAAGATTTTGCATACAGCATTCGTGTGGTTTCAGAGATTACTGAGTCCAATGGCTCATCTTCAATGGCTTCTGTTTGCGGTGGCTGTTTAGCAATGATGGACGCTGGTGTTCCAGTTAAAGCGCACGTTGCTGGCGTAGCAATGGGCTTGATCCTTGATGGCAATCGTTTTGCTGTGTTGACAGACATCTTGGGTGACGAAGATCACTTAGGTGATATGGACTTTAAAGTTGCTGGTACAGCGAATGGTATTACTGCTTTGCAGATGGACATCAAAGTACAAGGTATCACTAAAGAAATTATGCAAGTAGCTTTGGCGCAAGCTAAAGAAGGCCGCTTGCACATCTTGAGCAAAATGCAAGAAGCGATGGGTTCAGTTCGTACAGAATTATCCGCACATGCTCCACGTATGGTTTCTTTCAAGATTCATCCAGACAAGATTCGTGAAGTAATCGGTAAAGGCGGCGCAACAATTCAAGCGTTGACTAAAGAAACTGGTTGCAGCATCGACATTAAAGATGACGGCACTGTAACTATTGCTTCTACATCTGCTGAAGGCATGGCAGAAGCAAAAGCACGCATTGAAGGCATTACTGCTGAAGCAGAAGTAGGCAAGATCTACGAAGGTCCAGTTGTGAAATTGCTTGAATTCGGCGCTTTGGTCAATATTCTTCCAGGCAAAGACGGCCTTTTGCACATCTCTGAAATCTCAAATGAGCGCGTAAAAGAAGTGAAGGACTATTTGGCTGAAGGTCAAATTGTTCGCGTGAAATTATTGGCTGCTGATGAGCGTGGCCGTTTACGTTTGTCATTGAAAGCTGCGATGGCTGATGAAGGTGGCACGATTGCTCCTTTAGCTGGCGCAACTGAAGCAGTGGCTGAAGTTGCTCCTGCATCTGGCGAGTCTGCTTAATTACATTAGCTAGTAGGAATATCTATGCGCGTAATTGAAATCAAAGAATTTGGTGCGCCAGAAATGTTGGTGCCAACCAATCGCCCTGATCCAGTAGCTCCGGCTGCTGGAACTGGTGAAATTTTGATCAAAGTTTTAGCTGCTGGAATTAATCGTCCAGACGTTTTACAACGCAAAGGGCATTACCCAGTTCCAGCAGGTGCATCTGATATTCCCGGTCTTGAAGTTGCAGGTGAGATTGTCGGTGGTGATTTATCTCACTCTGACAATGTATTTGGATTAAAGCTTGGCGATAAGGTGTGTGCATTAGTTCAAGGTGGTGGCTATGCAGAACTATGTACCGCACCTGTTGCTCAGTGCCTGCCATATCCTAAAGGTTTTAGCGACCAAGAGGCAGCAGCTTTACCTGAAACGTTCTACACCGTTTGGAGCAATGTCTTCATGCGTGGTGAATTAGCTGAAGGCGAAACTTTGCTGGTTCAAGGCGGCTCTAGCGGCATTGGTGTTACTGCGATCTTGATTGCAAAAGCCTTGGGGCACAAAGTATTTGTAACGGCCGGTACTGATGAAAAGTGTGCTGCTTGCGTGGCTTTAGGTGCTGATCTTGCCATCAATTACAAGACACAAGACTTTGTTGAGGAAGTCAAAAAAGCTACAGATGGCAAGGGTGTAAACGTCATTCTGGATATGGTTACCGGCGCTTACGTGCAAAAAGAAATCGATTGCCTGGCTGATGATGGCCGCATCGTGATCATTGCCATCCAGGGTGGCTCTAAAGCTGAAGTGAGTACCAATCAGATTTTGCGTCGACGCTTGACTATTACTGGTTCAACATTGCGTCCGCGCCCCGTTTCTTTTAAGAAGCAAATTACCAAGCAGCTCTTTGAACATGTTTGGCCTTTGCTGAATGCGGGCAAACTCAAGCCCGTTATTTATAAGACATTTACGCTAGATCAGGCTGCTGATGCTCATGCATTGATGGAGTCGTCTGAGCACGTTGGCAAAATCGTTTTAACTGTCTAGAAAATTCAATACCCATATGCGACCACTCATCGTTATCGGCAATTGGAAAATGAATGGCAGTCTTGCAAGTAATCAAGACTGGGTCAAGATCGTTGCTCGTGGCATGGAGAGTGGTATGCCCTCAGGTCGTAAATATGCCGTATGTCCACCATTTCCATATTTGCCTCAATGTGCTGAGTTAATTAAAGCGCATTCTCTAGCGTTTTTGAGCTTAGGAGCGCAAGATGCATCTGCTTACAGTTCTGGCGCATATACCGGTGAGGTATCCGCGCCAATGCTCAAAGAAGTTGGCTGTACTTACGTCATTGTTGGTCACTCTGAACGTCGTCAATTGCATCAAGAGGTTGATGAGGTAGTTGCTGCTAAAGCGCTTCAAGTTCTGGATAACGGTATGACGCCAGTCATTTGTGTTGGTGAGACGGCGGATGAAAGAAATTCTGGTCGAGCAGAAGAGATTGTTTGCTCACAAGTTGCCAAGCAGGTTAGCGTTCTTCAAGATCGACTGGCTGACTGCCTGATTGCTTATGAGCCAGTTTGGGCAATTGGTACCGGTAAGGTTGCTAGCGCTCAGGTAGCGCAGGATATGCATCACGCTATTCGTCAGCAGTTAGCTGAATTTAATGAGGACGTCGCTTCGCATGTAGGAATTTTGTATGGCGGTAGTGTCAAACCTGACAATGCCGTTGAATTGTTTGCCATGCCGGATATTGATGGTGGATTGGTTGGGGGTGCTTCACTGAATCCTCAGGACTTTCTAGCCATCTGTCAGGCATAGATTTTTTATTTGGAGATAAGCTGTGGAATGGTTTAAGACTTTATTGATCGTATTGCAGGTAATCTCAGCTTTGGCTGTGATTCTCTTGGTTCTGTTGCAGCAGGGCAAAGGCGCCGATATGGGTGCAGCCTTTGGTTCTGGCTCTTCTGGCAGCCTCTTTGGCGCTAGTGGCTCAGCCAACTTCCTTTCTCATGCGACAGCTATTTTTGCTGCTGTTTTCTTTATCAGCACCCTGGGTATTACCTGGATTGGCAATAAGAAAGAAGTGAGCCCCGGCGTTCTTTCTGGAACAGTAGCCCCAGTAGTGGCTCCAGCTGCTCCTGTTGCTCCAGTTCAAGACCCAAGTAAGCCAGCAGTTCCTAAGTAAAAAAGTAGGTTTTTACGTATTTAAATGCCCAAAAAATGGGGTAGTGCAGTGGTGCAATGCAGTAGAATTGATGGGTTTTGCAAGATGCCGACGTGGTGAAATTGGTAGACACGCTATCTTGAGGGGGTAGTGGCTTAGGCTGTGCGAGTTCGAGTCTCGCCGTCGGCACCAAAAACGAGTATTGATAAGGGTTTTTGCTCTAAATCAACACTTTATGTAGTGGAATAATTAATAATTTGCTGCTTTTAGGATTTACTAGACAAACGAATCAGGGCTATTTTGAATCTCGCTAATTACTTTCCTGTTCTGCTTTTTATCCTCGTAGGTATTGGGGTGGGATTAGTCCCCATGTTCCTCGGAAAAATTTTGGCTCCTTCGAAGCCTGACGCTGAAAAACTCTCTCCATATGAGTGCGGTTTTGAAGCATTCGAAGATGCGCGTATGAAGTTCGACGTGCGCTACTACTTAATCGCCATTCTCTTCATCCTGTTTGACTTAGAAACCGCATTCCTATTCCCATGGGGTGTAGCTCTACGTGATATTGGATGGCTTGGCTACGCCTCTATGGTGATTTTCTTATTGGAATTCATTGTGGGATTCGTATATATCTGGAAAAAGGGCGCTCTCGACTGGGAGTGATAGATATGGCATTAGAAGGCGTTCTCAAAGAAGGTTTTGTTACCACTACAGCAGACCAGTTGATTAACTGGACTCGTAATGGTTCTTTATGGCCCATGACTTTCGGTCTTGCCTGCTGCGCGGTAGAAATGATGCATGCTGGCGCATCTCGTTATGACTTAGACCGTTTTGGCGTGGTATTTCGCCCATCACCACGTCAATCAGATTTAATGATTGTGGCCGGTACTTTATGTAACAAGATGGCTCCAGCTTTGCGTAAGGTTTACGACCAAATGCCTGAACCACGTTGGGTAATCTCAATGGGATCTTGTGCGAATGGCGGTGGCTACTACCACAACTCGTATTCAGTTGTTCGCGGTTGTGACCGTATCGTGCCAGTTGATATTTATGTTCCTGGTTGCCCTCCAACTGCGGAAGCATTGATCTATGGAATTATTCAGCTGCAATCCAAGATCGCACGTACCAGCACGATTGCGCGGAAGGCTTAAATCATGTCAGACCGTTTAAATCAATTAGCCGCCAATTTAGAAAAAGTTTTAGGTAAGCGCGTTCAATCAATTGAGATTGCATTAGGTGAAGTTACTGTTGTTGTTAACGAAGATACCTATTTTGAATCCGCCATGTTGTTGCGTGATGATCCATCTCTTGCCTTTGAGCAATTGATTGATTTGTGTGGCGTGGATTATCAAGACTTCCGTGAGGGTGCGTGGGGCGGTCAGCGCTTTGGTGTTGTAAGCCACTTATTATCTTTGGAGCATAACTGGCGCTTACGTTTGCGTGTGTTTGCACCAGACGATAGCTATCCAATGGTAGCCTCAGTTACTTCAGTATGGAATTCCGCCAACTGGTTTGAACGTGAGGCGTTCGATCTCTACGGTATTTTGTTTGATGGTCATGACGACTTACGTCGCATCTTGACTGACTATGGTTTTATTGGCCATCCATTTAGAAAAGATTTCCCAATTAGCGGTAATGTAGAAATGCGCTATGACCCAGAGCTAAAGCGTGTTGTTTACCAGCCTGTCACGATTGAGGCTCGCGAAATTACCCCACGCATTGTTCGTGAAGAGCAATACGGAGGTCCGGTTTAAGTTATGGCACAAATTAAGAACTACACCCTCAATTTCGGTCCTCAACATCCGGCAGCACACGGCGTATTGCGTTTAGTGCTTGAGCTTGATGGTGAAGTAATCCAACGCGCCGATCCCCATATTGGCTTATTGCATCGCGCTACAGAAAAATTAGCTGAGACGCGTACTTGGATTCAAAACGTTCCTTACATGGATCGCTTGGATTACGTTTCGATGATGTCCAATGAGCATGCCTATGTCATGGCCATTGAAAAGTTATTGCAAGTAGATGTTCCTTTGCGTGCTCAGTACATTCGTGTGATGTATGACGAGTTAACTCGCTTATTGAACCACTTACTTTGGATCGGTTGTCACGGTCTTGACGTTGGCGCGATGGCGGTATTCCTTTATGCTTTCCGTGATCGTGAAGATATCTTTGACATGTACGAAGCGGTTTCTGGTGCGCGTATGCACGCGGCTTACTACCGTCCGGGTGGGGTCTATCGTGATTTGCCAGATCAAATGGCTCAATACGATAAATCTAAGATTCGCAGCGCTTCCGCAGTAAAGCGGTTGAATGAAAACCGCAGCGGCACATTATTGGATTTCATTGAGCAATTTACCAATGGCTTTGATGCTAATGTTGATGAGTATTGCAACCTCCTTACAGATAACCGTATTTGGAAGCAACGCTTAGTGAACATCGGTATCGTAACGCCTGAGCGTGCATTGCAACTAGGCTTTACTGGCCCAATGTTGCGCGGCTCTGGTATCGAGTGGGATTTGCGTAAAAAGCAACCGTATGAAGTATATGATCGCCTCGACTTTGATATTCCAGTGGGCGTGAATGGCGATTCTTATGATCGTTATTTGGTGCGTATGGAAGAAATGCGTCAATCCAATCGCATCATCAAACAGTGCGTCGCTTGGTTAAAAGCAAATCCAGGTCCTGTCATGAGCGATAACCATAAGGTTTCTCCACCAAAGCGTGTGGATATGAAAACCAATATGGAAGAATTGATTCACCATTTCAAACTCTTTACTGAAGGTATCCACGTTCCTGATGGTGAGGCTTACTCTGCTGTTGAGCATCCAAAAGGTGAGTTTGGTATTTACTTGATTTCAGATGGTGCCAATAAACCATACCGCATGAAGATTCGTGCACCAGGTTTCGTGCATTTATCTGCAATGGATGAGATGTCACGTGGCCATATGTTGGCTGATGCGGTAACCATCATCGGTACCCAAGATATCGTGTTCGGGGAGATTGACCGCTAATTAGCGCGCCAAGGATTACTTAATGACTACTACCCTTCAACTATCCGATAAAACAATGGCTGATATTCGTCGCAATATCGCCAAGTATCCGCCAGAGCACAAACAATCTGCTGTGATGGCTTGTTTGATTGCCGCCCAAACTGAAGTGGGTTGGGTTTCGCCCGAAGTGATCGAGACTGTTGCACAAATTCTAGAGATGCCAAGCATTGCAGTTGATGAAGTGGCGACTTTCTACAACATGTACAACACCAAAAAGATTGGTAAATACAAATTAGTGATTTGCACAAATTTGCCTTGCCAATTAACACACGGTGAAACAGCAGCGACATACCTCAAAGAAACACTCGGTATCGGCTATAACGAAACTACTCCATGCGGAACCTTTACCTTGAAAGAGGGCGAGTGCATGGGTGCATGTGGCGATTCACCAGTCATGCTCGTGAATGACAAACGCATGTGCAGCTTCATGAGTAAAGAAAAGATTGATGCATTATTAAATGAATTGCGTGCAGAAGGGAAAGCAGCATGACCAGCTTGCACGATCGCCATATCAAGCCCTTGATCCTAGCTGGATTAAATGGTGATAACTGGCGTTTAAAAGATTACGAAAGCCGTGGCGGCTATCAGCAATTACGTCGTTTAATCAACGATAAAGTTGCACCAGATGCCATCATTGCTGAATTAAAAGCTTCATCACTGCGTGGACGTGGTGGTGCGGGCTTCCCAACGGGTTTGAAGTGGAGCTTTATGCCACGTCAATTCCCAGGACAAAAATATTTAGTTTGTAATAGCGACGAAGGCGAGCCTGGTACTTTTAAAGACCGCGACATCATGCGCTACAACCCGCATGCTTTGATTGAAGGCATGATTATTGGTGCGTACACCATGGGTATTACAACTGGCTACAACTATATCCATGGCGAGATCTGGGAAGTATATTTACGCTTTGAGGAAGCTTTGGAAGAAGCGCGCGCTGCAGGTTATTTAGGCGACAAAATTTTAGGTAGCGATTTTTCTTTCCAATTACATGCCTCTCCAGGTTGGGGTGCTTATATTTGTGGCGAAGAAACTGCTCTGCTTGAGTCATTAGAGGGCAAAAAAGGTCAGCCTCGCTTCAAGCCTCCTTTCCCTGCCAGTTTTGGTTTGTATGGCAAACCTACGACAATTAATAACACCGAAACATTTGCTGCTGTGCCATTCATTTTGGCAATTGGTGGTCAAGCCTACTTGGATCTCGGCAAGCCAAATAACGGTGGAACCAAAATCTTCTCCATCTCCGGCGACGTAGTACATCCGGGTAACTATGAGATTCCTTTAGGCACTCCATTTGCAGAGCTATTGAAGCTTGCTGGCGGTATGCGTGATGGCAAAGCATTGAAGGCTGTTATTCCTGGCGGTTCATCTTCTCCAGTTGTGCCTGGCGCGCAAATGATGGAGCTCACCATGGACTACGACAGCATTGCTAAAGCTGGTTCGATGTTGGGCTCTGGTGCCGTCATTGTGATGAATGAAACCCGATGCATGGTTCGTGCATTGGAGCGTTTGTCTTACTTCTATCACGAAGAGTCATGTGGTCAGTGCACCCCATGCCGTGAGGGTACTGGTTGGTTATGGCGCATTGTTCACCGTATTGAGCACGGTGAAGGCCGTCCAGAAGATTTGGATTTGCTCAATGACGTAGCAGCCAATATTCAGGGTCGTACGATTTGCGCTTTAGGTGATGCAGCGGCGATGCCGGTTCGCGGCATGTTGAAGCATTACATGGATGAGTTTGCGTATCACGTAGAGCATAAGCGCTGCTTAGATTCTGCGAAACCTTTATAAAGATTTAGAGCACGGGATATCTAAAAGTGAGCATGGTAGAAATCGAATTAGATGGTAAGGCCGTAGAAGTTCCGCAAGGTTCGATGGTGATGCACGCCGCGAATAAGCTCGGCACTTATGTTCCTCACTTCTGCTATCACAAGAAGTTATCAATTGCTGCTAACTGCCGTATGTGCTTAGTTGAAGTTGAAAAAGCACCAAAACCATTGCCAGCTTGTGCAACTCCTGTGACGCAGGGCATGAAGGTATTTACCCATTCTGCTAAAGCAGTAGAAGCTCAGCGCTCGGTAATGGAGTTCTTGCTGATTAATCACCCATTAGATTGCCCAATTTGCGATCAAGGTGGTGAGTGCCAGTTACAAGATTTAGCTGTAGGTTACGGTAAATCTAATTCTCGCTACGATGAAGAAAAGCGCGTTGTTTTCCATAAGAATGTTGGTCCACTAATCTCTATGCAGGAAATGACCCGTTGCATTCACTGCACACGTTGCGTTCGTTTCGGTCAAGAAGTAGCTGGTGTAATGGAATTGGGCATGGTGAATCGTGGTGAGCATTCAGAAATTACTACTTTCGTTGGCCAGACAGTCGATTCAGAACTTTCTGGAAACATGATTGATTTATGCCCAGTAGGTGCATTAACTAGCAAGCCATTCCGCTATGCAGCCCGTACGTGGGAATTGGGTCGCAAGCGTTCCGTAAGTCCTCATGACAGCTTGGGTGCGAACACTACCGTTCAAACTAAAGCCAATAAAGTGATGCGTGTTGTTGCGCTGGAAAATGAAGCAATTAATGAATGTTGGATTAGCGATCGCGATCGCTTCTCTTATGAGGGTTTAAATAGCGCTGACCGAGTCACAACACCAATGGTGAAGCAGGGTGGTCAGTGGCTAGAAACAGATTGGCAGTCAGCACTTGATTACGTTGCACATTCTTTAAAGACAATCTCGGCTGAAAGTGGCCCTGAAGCGATTGGCGCTTTGGCTCACCCAATTTCTAGCTCAGAAGAATTGCACCTCTTGCAAAAGATGGTGCGCGGATTAGGTTCTCAACAAGTGGAGACTCGTTTACGTCAAACTGATGTGAAGTCTTCGGCACCTGCACCATGGCTCGGTATGCCTATTGCAAAGGTCAGTGAATTAGATCGCGTTTTAGTTATTGGTAGCTTCTTGCGTAAAGATCAGCCGGTGTTGGCTGCTCGTATTCGCACTGCTAGTAAGCGTGGTTTACAAGTTGCTCGTATTGATGCGGGTGGCGATGATTGGCTAATTCCAAGTAGCGGAATTGCTGCAGCTCCAAGCGCATGGTTAAGCGCCTTAAGTGAAGTGGCTCAGGCAGTCGCTAAGGCCAAATCAGTTAGCGCACCAGCTGGAACAGCTAACTCAGCAGTTTCTCCTGCGGCACAAAAAATTGCAGACAGTCTTTTTTCTGGTGAATCAGCAGCGGTACTCCTTGGTTCTGCTGCCATCGCTCATCAACATGCATCTGATTTGCATGTGCTGGCCCAATTTATTGCTGACCAAACTGGTGCAACTTTAGGTTTCTTGCCCGAGGGAGGCAATGCAGTAGGCGCTTCCTTAGTAAACGCTAACGGCGTCGGTGTCGAATCTGTCCTATCCGGCGATCGTCGCGCTGTGATATTGATGAATATCGAACCTGATGCGGACCTGCCAAATCCTGCTGCGGCACGCGCTGCTTTGGCTAAAGCAAATACAGTGATTGCATTGAGCGCATACAAGAGTGCAGACTTGCTAGAGGTGGCTGATGTCATTCTGCCAATCTCCCCATTCACAGAAACAGTTTCTACATTCGTAAACCTAGAGGGTAGAGCGCAAACGGTTCAACCTTCAGTGAAGCCATTAGGTGATTCTCGTCCAGCATGGAAAGTAATCCGTGTGCTTGGTGGTCTTTTGGGTCTCGATGGTTTCTTATTTAATCTTCCTGAGGAAGTTCTCGGAGAGGCATTGCCAGAAAACTATTGCACTCATTTAAGCAACAAGACTGCATGTAGTTCCATATCTAACGGAAATGTAGCTCCTGTGAATGGTCTTGAGCGTTTGGCGGATGTCAATATTTATGCTGGCGATCCAATTGTTCGCCGTTCATCTGCATTGCAACTTACTCGCGATGCAAAACGTGGCAATCAAGTGGGCTTAAATCAAAAAACATTCACTGAATTGGGTTTGAAAGAGGGTGATGCTGTGCGCGTTACTCAAGCTAACCAGTCAGTAGATATGCCAGCAACTTTAGAAGTAAATCTAGCGCCAGGTGCCGTCAGAATTTCTGCTGGAACTATGGCTAGTGCGAAATTGGGTTCTATGTTTGGCCCTGTAACTGTTAGTAAGGCATAAGGTCAGAGATGGATAATTTCCTGAACCTCGTTACTACCCAAGGCGAAGCCATCTTTGGTTCTCTGTGGCCGCTCGTCTGGGCTTTAGTACGAATTGTGATTATCGTATTACCGATGTTCGGTTGCGTAGCTTACTTAACATTGTGGGAAAGAAAGCTGATTGGTTGGATGCATATTCGTCTTGGACCTAATCGTGTTGGTCCACTAGGTTTATTGCAGCCGATTGCTGATGCACTGAAGTTATTACTAAAAGAAATCATTGCTCCAGCGCAAGCTAGCAAGGTCCTTTATTTCATAGCGCCAGTGATGGTGATCATGCCGGCATTTGCTGCATGGGCTGTGATTCCATTCCAAGCCAAGATGGTGTTAGCGGATGTCAATGCTGGTCTTTTGTACATCATGGCTATTTCATCCATTGGTGTGTATGGCGTTATCTTGGCCGGCTGGTCTTCTAACTCTAAATATCCATTCCTTGGTGCAATGCGTGCATCTGCCCAGATGATTTCTTATGAAATTGCAATGGGCTTTGCTTTAGTTACTGTGTTGCTGACTTCCGGCTCTTTAAATTTAAGCGCAATTGTTGCCTCACAAGAACAAGGATTGTTTGCGGATATGGGTCTTAATTTCCTGTCTTGGAATTGGCTCCCATTACTGCCGATGTTCTTGATTTACTTTATTTCAGGCGTTGCCGAAACAAACCGCCATCCATTTGACGTTGTTGAGGGCGAGTCTGAGATCGTTGCCGGTCACATGGTTGAGTACTCAGGCATGTCATTTGCCATGTTCTTCTTGGCTGAATATGCCAATATGATTTTGATCGCTGCTGTTGCATCCATCATGTTCCTTGGTGGCTGGTTGCCCATTGTTGATTTACCAATCTTGCGTGATATTCCAGGCTTCTTCTGGTTGTTCGGTAAGACATTCTTCCTCTTGTCTTGTGTGATCTGGTTACGTGCAACATTGCCACGTTATCGCTATGACCAAATCATGCGTTTAGGCTGGAAAATTTTTATTCCCATCTCCGTGTTCTGGGTGGTTGTCATTGGCGCGTGGGTTGTATCCCCATGGAATATTTGGAAATAAGTTGATCGATCATGTTTAAGAAAATTTCCCAATTCCTCGATAGCTTGATGCTCAAAGACATCCTTACTGGCATGTCGATTACAGGCCGCTATCTTTTCAAGCCAAAAATTACTGTCCAGTATCCAGATGAGAAGACGCCATTGTCTAATCGCTTCCGTGGTTTGCATGCGTTGCGTCGTTATGAGAATGGTGAAGAGCGCTGTATTGGTTGCAAACTCTGTGAGGCCGTATGCCCAGCATATGCGATCACTATCGAAACTGCTGAGCGTGATGACGGTACCCGTCGTACCAGCCGTTATGACATTGACTTAACAAAGTGTATTTTCTGTGGCTTCTGTGAAGAAGCGTGTCCAGTAGATGCGATTGTTGAGACGAATATTTTTGAATACTTTGGCGATAAGCGTGGTGACTTGTACTTCACTAAAGACATGCTATTAGCTGTTGGCGATAAGTATGAAAAAGATATCGCCGCTAACCGTGCAGCTGATGCACCTTACCGTTAATCGAATCGAGCTGAACTAAATATGACATTCGATCCATCTACTTTATTTGCTGTTTTCTTCTACGGCTTTGCAGGCCTGCTAGTCATATCTGCTTTGCGTGTGATTACTGCCCGTAACCCAGTCCATGCTGCTTTATTCTTAGTATTGGCATTCTTCTGTGCTTCTGGCTTATGGATGCTACTCAAGGCCGAATTCTTGAGTTTGGCTTTGATTTTGGTTTACGTTGGTGCCGTAATGGTTTTATTCCTTTTCGTCGTCATGATGCTCGATTTGGATTTAGAACATCTGCGTCGTGATTTCAAAAAATTCCTACCCGTTGCCTTCTTAATGGGTGCTGTGATTGTTTTAGAACTTTCGATTGTGATTATTCGCAGCTTCATCGGTACTAATGCCCCAGTGCAGCCTATGCCAGAAGAGATGATGGCTAATAACACTCAAGCTTTAGGTATGTTGATCTTCGTTGATTACGTCTATGCATTTGAAGTGGCTGGAGTGATCTTATTGGTGGCGATTATTGCTGCTGTTGCATTGACACTGCGTAATCGCAAAGACTCTAAGTCACAGAATATTCACGAGCAAGTAAACGTAGTTGCCGCAGATCGTATGCGTGTGGTGAAAATGGGTTCAGATATGGCCGCAAAACAAGATACAAGAGGGGAGAAGAAATGACTATCACTCTCGCTCATTATTTAGTGCTTAGTGCAATTTTGTTTGCAACTAGCGTTATTGGAATTTTCTTAAACCGCAAGAATGTGATCGTATTGCTGATGGCAATTGAATTGATGCTTCTTGCGGTCAACATGAACTTTGTTGCCTTCTCTCATTACTTGGGTGATATGGCAGGTCAGGTATTCGTATTCTTTATTTTGACTGTGGCAGCTGCTGAAGCAGCTATCGGCTTGGCAATCTTGGTTGTGCTCTTCCGTAAGGTTGACACCATTAATGCCGAAGATCTTGACCACCTTAAAGGCTAGTCATGCAATTGACCTTAAATATCCCCGTACTCTGCGCAATTCCTTTGGCGCCATTGGTTGGCTCCATCATTGCCGGTTTTTTTGGTACTAAATTAGGCGGTAATCGCATTGGCCATGGCGCAAGTCAATTTGTCACTATCTTAGGCGTCGCAATTGCATTTGTTTTATCTTGTAATGTTTTGGTTCAAGTGATGGACGGTTTCTATTTCAATGGCACCGTTTACCGCTGGATGCAATTAGGTGAACTCAATTTAGACATCGGATTTTTAATTGATCCTCTAACTGCAACGATGATGTGCGTAGTGACCTTTGTGTCGCTAATGGTTCACATTTACACCATCGGCTATATGCATGGTGAAGAGGGTTACAACCGTTTCTTCTCCTATATTTCCTTATTTACCTTTGCCATGTTGATGTTGGTGATGAGTAATAACCTGTTACAGCTCTTTTTCGGTTGGGAAGCAGTGGGTGTTGTTTCCTATTTATTGATTGGCTTCTACTTTGAGCGCCAATCTGCAGTATTTGCCAACATGAAGGCTTTCTTGGTGAACCGCGTTGGTGACTTTGGCTTCATCCTTGGTATCGGTATTTTGTTGGCCAGCACTGGCTCGATGCAATACGACGTCATCTTTGCTCAAAACTCTGCATTGGCTGCGCAAACACTGCCAGGTACTAGCTGGAATTTGATGACAGTTGCCTGTATTTGTTTGTTTATTGGTGCGATGGGTAAATCCGCTCAATTTCCTTTGCACGTTTGGTTGCCAGATTCGATGGAAGGTCCAACCCCAATTTCTGCGTTGATTCACGCTGCAACGATGGTTACTGCTGGCATCTTCATGGTGTCACGTATGTCTCCATTGTTTGAGTTATCTGATGCTGCATTGAGCTTCATCTTAGTGATCGGTTCCATCACAGCACTCTTTATGGGCTTCCTTGGTATTGTCCAAAATGATATTAAGCGCGTAGTTGCATATTCCACTTTGTCTCAATTGGGTTATATGACTGTTGCTCTGGGTGTTTCTGCTTACCCGGTAGCCATCTTCCACTTGATGACACATGCTTTCTTTAAGGCCTTATTATTCCTTGCTGCTGGTAGTGTGATTCTTGGTATGCATCATGAACAAGATATGCGTAAGATGGGCGGTCTCTGGAAATATATGCCGATTACTTGCCTCATGATGTTGCTTGGCAACTTAGCACTGGTAGGTACGCCGTTCTTCTCTGGTTTCTACTCAAAAGATTCGATTATTGAAGCAGTAGCAGCAAGTCATATCCCTGGATCTGGGTTTGCATACTTCGCTGTCATGGCAAGCGTATTTGTAACCGCCTTGTATTCATTCCGTTTGTATTTCTATGTATTCCACGGTAAAGCTCGCTGGGGTCATGATGACGCACACGCACATGACCATCACCATGATCATGCAGAGCAGGGTGACGATCACGCGCATCACGGATTAGCACCTGGTCAAAAGCCGCATGAATCACCGTTTGTGGTGACATTGCCTTTGATTCTCTTGGCTATTCCATCAGTGATCATCGGTTTTTACACAATCTCACCATTGTTGTTTGGAACATTCTTTGGCGATTCCATCTTTATTGATTTGGCGCGTCATCCAGTGATGAAAGAATTAGAAGATGAATTCCATGGCCCTATCGCTATGGCGATTCATGCGTTCACTTCTCCAGTATTGCTCTTGGTGGTCTTGGGCGTATTAACTGCCGCAATTGGGTACTTGTGGGCACCAAAATTGCCTGGCAAAGTTGCTGAAACATTTGCACCAATCAAGAAATTGTTTGATAACAAATATTATCTCGATGAAATCAACCAAGCTGTATTTGCTAAGGGCCTCATTTGGATCGGTGGCTTCCTATGGCATCGCGGTGACCAAAAGGTTATCGATGGTTTCTTTGTTAACGGTAGTGCGCATGCAGTAGGGCGCTTTGCTGGAGTTATTCGCCATTTGCAATCCGGTTATCTGTATCACTATGCTTTCGCAATGATTGCGGGCCTGGCGGTATTGTTAGCTTGGGTTTTGTACGCTTATCTGCCTTTTGTTCGCTAGGCCTTTGTTACTTAAGTAGCCACTATGATTCTTTCTTACGCCATCTGGACCCCAATTGTCTTTGGACTCATCATTTTGTTTTATGGGTCTGAGAAGCCAACTGCAGGTGTACGCTGGTTAGCCCTTATTGGTGCTGTACTCGGCTTCATTGCGACCTTGCCTTTGATTCTGCAATTTGATATTGCAAATCCTGGTATGCAGTTTGTAGAGAAGATCAGCTGGATTCCGCGTTACGACATTAATTACTACCTCGGTATCGACGGTATTTCTGTTTGGTTCATTGTTCTCACAGCCTTCATCAATGTCATCGTGGTGATAGCAGCTTGGGAGGTGATTGAAACCAAGGTATCTCAATACATGGCTTCTTTCATGATCCTATCTGGATTAATGATTGGCGTCTTCTGCGCGCTGGATGCTTTACTGTTCTACGTCTTCTTTGAAGCAACGCTAATCCCGATGTACATCATTATTGGTGTGTGGGGTGGTCATAACCGTATTTACGCTGCTTTTAAGTTCTTCTTGTACACATTGCTTGGCTCATTGTTGACTTTGATTGCCATGCTTTATCTGTATAACGTAACCAATACGTTTGATATCTTGGCTTGGCAAAATGCGCGCTTAGATATCGTTGAACAAATCTTGTTATTTGCCGCTTTCTTCATGGCATTTGCTGTTAAGGTGCCAATGTGGCCACTGCATACTTGGTTGCCAGATGTGCACGTAGAGGCACCTACCGGCGGCTCCGTAGTATTGGCTGCAATTATGTTGAAACTTGGTGCTTACGGCTTCCTGCGTTTCTCATTACCAATTGCGCCAGACGCAAGTCAATATTTAGGGCCATTTGTCATCTTCTTATCTTTAGTTGCTGTGATCTATGTTGGCGCAGTCGCTTTGGTTCAGAAGGATATGAAAAAGCTGGTTGCTTATTCATCTGTAGCGCATATGGGTTTTGTAACCTTAGGTTTCTTCCTCTTTAGTCCTTTGGGCATTGAGGGCGGGATTGTGCAGATGATTTCTCACGGCTTTGTTGCCGGCGCAATGTTCCTGTCCATTGGCGTGCTCTATGACCGTATGCATACTCGTCAGATCGCTGATTACGGTGGCGTTGTACACCGTATGCCAGCATTCACTGCATTCGCAGTTTTAATGGCAATGGCTAACTGCGGTTTACCTGCAACCTCTGGTTTCGTGGGTGAGTTTATGGTGATTTTGGCTGCTGTGGATTACGACTTTGTGATTGGTATCTTGGCAGCAACTGCTTTGATATTAGGCGCTGCATATTCTTTATGGATGGTGAAGCGGGTATTTTTTGGCACCATCAATAATGCCCATGTAGAAGAGTTAAAGGACTTGAACGGTCGCGAGTATTTCTTGATGGCTGTTCTATCTATCTGCGTTATTGGTATGGGTGTTTATCCAAAACCATTTACCGACATTATTCATCCAGCTGTGATTAATCTGCTACAGCATGTTGCTGTTAGCAAACTCTGAGTAAGCACAAATGCAAGCATTCGACCTATACGCCATCCTGCCGGAACTTGTTTTACTAATTGCAACTTGTTTGCTACTAGTTGCAAGTGTTTATGTTCCTGAGAGAGTTACTTCTACACCAGGTGTAGAGCAAGATATTTTCCACACTCCACGTGGCGTAGGGTTTGTTTATTTCTTCACAATTATCTTATTGGTATACCTCGTTTTTGCTTTTGCTGGTCGCATGGCTGATCCAGCTCTAGTGGCAATGAATGGTCTATTCCAATCAGATCCTTTTTCAAACTTGCTTAAAGCGTGTTCTTGTATTGCTGTATTGGTGAGCTTGATTTATTCCAAGCAATATTTAACTGATCGAGCATTATTTCGCCCTGACTTTATTGTTTTAGCCTTGCTTGCTTTGCTTGGCCAATTCGTATTGATCTCTGGCGCAAATCTACTGACCTTATATCTTGGCTTGGAGTTAATGGCCTTGCCAACCTATGCTTTGGTTGCCATGCGTCACAACAGCGAAAAGAGTGTTGAGGCGGGTATTAAATACTTCATCTTAGGTGCTTTAGCCTCCGGCTTCTTGCTTTACGGCATGTCTATGTTGTACGGCGTCACTGGATCCTTGGATTTGATTGAAATCTTTAAGGTTGTAGCTGACCCACGTGTAAATCATTTGGTCATGGCCTTCGGATTAGTCTTTATTGTTGCTGGTTTGGCATTTAAATTAGGCGTGGTCCCATTCCACATGTGGGTGCCGGATGTTTACCAGGGCGCTCCAACTGCAGTCACATTGATGATTGCTGCCGCGCCTAAGTTAGCTGCCTTTGCTTTGTTATTCCGTCTATTGGTGAATACTTTGTTGCCATTGCTAGGTGACTGGCAGCCAATGTTGGTATTGCTTGCAGTGCTATCACTCGTTGTCGGTAACGTGACGGCGATCGCTCAAACTAACGTGAAGCGTATGCTGGCTTACTCGGCTATTGCGCAAATGGGCTTTGTTCTTTTAGGTATGTTGTCTGTATTTGATGACCATGCTTTTAGTGCTGCAATGTTCTATGCCATTACTTATGTCTTAACTACTCTTGGTACCTTCGGTCTATTGATGGTGCTGTCACGTAAGGGTTATGACTGCGAAACCTTGGATGGCTTAAAAGGTCTTAATAAGAAGCACCCATGGTTTGCCTTTATTGGCCTTGTGATGATGTTCTCCCTGGCTGGTATTCCGCCAACAGTAGGTTTTGCCGCTAAGTTAGGCGTTCTAGAAGCATTGGTTGATGCAGAACACACATTCTTGGCTGTGATTGCTGTGATTGCTTCATTAATTGGCGCTTTTTACTATCTCAGAGTTGTTAAGGTCATGTACTTTGATGAGCCTGAGCATGAGATCACTGTGAGCGGCTCTGGATTTGCTAAAGGTATCTTAGGCCTCAATAGCATTTTGGTATTGGCGATCGGTATTGTTCCAGCCGGCTTAATGAGTCTATGCTTAGATGCTATGCGTCGCACTTTGTTGGGCTCTTAATACAAGACCCAATGTAAATAAAGGCTCCTTAGGGAGCCTTTATTATTTATGACATTTATATGTCATGACTCTTTTGTATGATGAAGCAACTGAATGAAACAGGAATAAGCGCATGACTGAAAAATCATTTCAAGATTTACCACTAGGGGATGCTCATTTACGTGAAGAGTGGATCTCTGGCGAGGATATCTATGGTGGAATATTCCTGAAGATGAAGCGTGACAAAGTTGCTTTGCCAGATGGTGAAGAGGCTATACGTGAATACTTAACTCATCCGGGTGCTGTAGCCATTGTTGCTATCTTAGATGACGGTAGAGTGCTTTTAGAGCGACAGTATCGTTATCCAATTGCAAAAGCATGCATTGAAATTCCCGCTGGGAAACTTGATCCGAGCGAAGATCATTTGGTTTGTGCCAAGCGTGAACTAGAAGAAGAGACAGGCTACACGGCAAGAAAATGGAGTTACATCCGGCGTATTCATCCGGTGATTTCTTACTCAACGGAGTTTATTGATATTTACTTTGCTGAAGACTTGGTCCCTGGCAAGAGTCATCTAGATGATGAAGAATTTTTAGATGTCTTTGCAGCCCCTTTGGAGCAATTGTTAGGCTGGGTTGAGGAAGGCGAGATTACGGACGTCAAAACAACGATTTCAGCCTATTGGCTCGATCGTTATCGCAGAGGCTTAGTCAAGCCAACCCCGATCGAATAGGGCGCTCTCAAACCCGATTAAAATGGGGGTATTGAATTTATCGTTTTTGCCCCTATATACGTTTTATGAAAGTCTATAACTTAGCTTGCCCGTTAGATCACCGTTTTGAAGGGTGGTTCGCCTCGGAAGAGGATTGTCTTGCCCAACAAGACAAGGGTATGCTTGCTTGTCCGGTTTGTGACAGCACTGAAATTACCCGGATGCCATCAGCACCTTATATTAGTAAATCGTCCTCTACTGAGTTGGTGGCTCCCAAAACTGAATCTGAAAATCTGAGTGGAGGCGTGGTTGCGCTTACTGGTAGCGATCATTCCCACCTAGAGGCGCAAGTCCAAGCAGCCTTCTTGAAGGGTATGAGAGAGCTTATGGGCCGTTCCGAAGATGTAGGCGATTCTTTTGCTGATGAAGCTAGAAAGATTCACTACAAAGAATCTCCCGAGAGAAGTATTCGTGGTCAAACTACGTTGGATGAGGCTGAGGCCTTAAGAGAAGAGGGCATTGATGTCCTTTCAATGCCAGTGATTCCTGCGTTGAAAAATACCCTTCAGTAACAGCCTAATAAAATCCAGTCAATAAAAAAGCGATCCGAAGATCGCTTTTTGCTACCCACTTCCAGAATTACTTGGAGGTAGGCATGACAAACTCTGCACCCTTAGCAATACTCTCAGGCCAGCGTTGCATCACGCTCTTTTGCTTGGTATAGAACCGAACGCCTTCTTTGCCATATGCATGCATATCGCCAAAGATCGATTTCTTCCAACCACCAAAGCCATGCCACGCCATTGGTACTGGAATAGGTACGTTAATACCAACCATGCCCACCTGAACACGTCGTGCAAATTCACGAGCAATATTGCCATCACTAGTGAAGCAAGCAACACCATTGCCGAATTCGCAAGAATTCACTAGGTTGAGCGCATCTGTAAAGTTAGCAACGCGCAGGCAAGACAATACTGGTCCAAAGATTTCTTCTAAGTAGATCTTCATATCGGGGGTGACATTGTCAAATAATGTGCCGCCAATAAAGAAGCCATTTTCATTGCCAGGAACTTTGAGGCCGCGACCATCTACCAACAGCTTTGCTCCAGAAGCCACACCGCTTTCAATATAGCCAGTAATGCGCTCAAGAGCTGCCTTAGAGACGATTGGACCCATTTCGGCATCAAGCTCCATGCCGTTCTTCACTTTTAACGTCTTAGTGCGCTCGATCAGTTTTGGCATGATTTTTTCAGCAACATCACCAACCAAGACTGCCACTGAAATCGCCATGCAGCGTTCGCCAGCTGAGCCGTAAGCGGCGCCAACCAATGCATCAATTGCTTTTTCAATATCGGCGTCAGGCATGATGACCATATGATTCTTAGCCCCACCTAATGCTTGTGAACGTTTGCCGAAATGAGCGCAGCGCTCATAAATATAGTTCGCAATTGGGGTAGAGCCTACAAAGCTTACAGCCTTAACATCTGGGTTTTCAATCAAAGCATCAACGGCTTCTTTGTCGCCTTGAACCACGTTAAATACGCCATCGGGAAGTCCGGCTTCTTTGAGTAGCTTAGCCATGAATAATGAGGCAGATGGGTCTGTAGGGCTTGGCTTGAGAATAAAAGTGTTGCCACAAGCAATTGCCATAGGGAACATCCACATTGGCACCATGACAGGGAAGTTAAATGGCGTAATGCCGGCAACAACGCCTAATGGCTGACGCATTACCCAGTTATCAATATCGGTAGAAACTTGTTCGGTGTAATCGCCTTTGAGCAACTCTGGAATGCCAGTGGCAAATTCCACAATTTCAATTCCACGAGTAACTTCACCTTGCGCATCGGTAAATACTTTGCCATGCTCAGCTGTAATGATCGCAGCTAATTCATCGCGGTTAGCATTTAAGAGCTCGAGGTACTTAAACAGAATACGTGAGCGACGCAGGGGGCTGGTTTGGCTCCAGGTCTCAAAAGCCTTTTGAGCAACTGCGACTGCAGCGTCTACTTCCTTGCGACTAGCAAGGGCGACGCGGCGAGCTACAGACCCTTTGGTAGGGTTGTATACATCGGCAAAACGGCCATCTTTAGGGTTAACTACATTGCCGCCAACAAAGTGGCCAATATCTTCTTTTGATTCAAAGGCTTGAGTTGCGTTCATAGTCTCTTGTGGTGATTGTTTATAGGATTACTGGTAAAAAAAGACGCTTGGCTATATAGCCTGCACGACTTTACTATCTCGTTTATTCTGCTTTTTGAGTATTTTATAGCTTTACAGCAAATTTCGTATTTTTGACCCTTATTTGGGCTTTTTAAGGTATTCAATGAGTCTTTTATTCTCTAGTTACACCCTCAATTCGCCACGTGGACCTCTTGAGCTGGCTAATCGCATAGTAGTGGCCCCAATGTGCCAATACTCTGCTAGTAATGGCGAGGCAACAGACTGGCATCTAATGCACTGGGGTAATTTACTCAATAGCGGTGCCGCTTTATTCATTATTGAAGCCACGGGTGTTAGTCCAGAAGCTCGAATTACGCCGGCATGCCTAGGTCTTTGGGATGACCGCACCGAAGCAGCATTAAAAGATAAATTAAGTCGAGCACGTGCCTTAGCCCCAGCTATGCCAGTTTTTATTCAACTGGCTCATGCGGGCCGCAAGGCATCCAGTGCTACCCCATGGAATGGTGGCCAATTGCTTGGAAAAGATCAGGGTGGATGGGAAACATTAGCGCCTTCAGCTATCCCGCAGCTAGACGGAGAGCGTTTACCTCACGAATTAAGCAAGGATGAACTCCAGAATTTGATTGCTGATTTTGTTGCCTCCGCAAAACGTGCGGATCGCATTGGTATTGATGGCATTGAACTTCATGGCGCTCATGGCTATTTGTTACATCAATTTTTATCACCCATTGCCAATCAACGTAGCGATGAGTACGGCGGCTCTTTTGAAAATCGGATTCGTTTCCCGCTAGAACTATTTGCTGCTGTAAGAGCAGCCTATCAGGGCGTTCTCGGTATCCGAATTTCTGCTAGTGATTGGATAGAAGGGGGTTGGACCCCGCAAGAGACTGCAGTTTTTGCACAACGACTAAAGCCTTTAGGTTGTGATTTTGTTCATATCTCTTCTGGCGGCATTTCACCAAAACAGCAAATTGCCATTGGGCCAAATTATCAAGTGCCCTTTGCGAAGATTGTGAAAGATCAATCTGGCTCGCCTACCATGACAGTTGGCTTAATTACTGAGCCGCAACAGGCGGAGGATATTTTGCAGGCAGGCGATGCAGACTTGATAGCACTGGCAAGAGCTTTCTTATATAAACCCCGTTGGGGCTGGGAAGCAGCTGCTGCTTTAGGCGGAACAGTTACCGCCAATGAGCGTTACTGGCGTTGCTTGCCACGTGAGGCGCAAGCGGTATTTGGTAGTGTAAAAATAGGGCAAAGATAATTTTCAATAATAAAAATCTGGAGACACCGATGAAAAAGAATAAGGTTTTATTTTGTTTTTTAGCAGCATTGAGTTTGGGTTGGGCAGGCACAGTTTCTGCACAATCTTTTCCTGATCGTCCAATTACCCTAGTGGTGCCAAATCCACCGGGTGGCCTGGTTGATACCTCTGCGCGTTTGTTGAGCGAGCCTTTAACTAGAGTGATTGGCCAAACGGTAGTGGTAGATAATAAGCCGGGTGCCAGCGGTAATATCGCCTATCAATATGTTGCGAATGCAAAACCTGATGGGTATACCTTATTAATTTCTTATTCCGGTTATCACGTAGGCAACCCTGCGTTATTTGACAAGCTCTCCTGGGATCCAATCAAGGACTTTACGCCGGTAGCTTTGCTCACTGTTTCAACTAATGTGATTGCTGTACATCCTTCAGTACCCGTGAATAACTTGAAAGAGTTCATTGCGTATGCAAAGGCAAATCCAGGTAAATTAAATTACGCATCACAAGGTAACGGATCTGTTTCTCATATCGGTACCGAGATCTTCAAACAAACTACGGGTGTGGAAATGGTGCACGTTCCTTACAAGGGATCTGGTCCTGCTATTCAAGATGTATTGGCGGGGCAAGTTCAAGTATTTATTAGTACGCCACCTTCTTTGATGCAGCATGTGCAAAGTGGCAAGCTAAAAGGTTTGGCAGTAACAGGGAAAAATCGTCATCCAGGCATGCCCAATGTGCCAACCACTGCAGAAGCAGGGCTTCCTTCATTCCAGCTAGAGTCTTGGGTTGCTTTATATGCTCCAGCAGGTACACCAGCACCGGTCATTACAAAACTGACGAACTCTGTAAAACAGAGTCTGGCATTACCTGAAGTCAAAGAGCGTTCAGATGCCGCTGGAGTGGAGCTTCGTTATCTCAATCCGGCGCAAACTGATGCGCTCGTGAAAAAAGAGATTCCTTTCTGGGGTAAAGCGATTAAAGCGGCGAACATTACTTTAGATTAAATATGCGTTTTAAGCCTGATCTCTTAAAGTGGGATCAGGCAACGCAAGTACGAAAGCCCTTGCTGCGCTTAAAAGAAAATGATCCTTTCCTGGCCCAGCAATCAGTTGCACTCCGACAGGTAATCCATTGGGGCCGCTGCCCACATTGATATTGATGCAGGGTAGGCCTAATAGCGTCCATCCACGACCGAAGACCGGGTCTCCAGTCCCATCTTTAATGTTGGGTGCTTCTCCTAGTGCGCTAGGAGCAATCAATAAATCAACCTCATCTTGAAATAACTCCATGATGGATGCTTTTGCTTCATCGGCAAAAAGTAAATCTTTTGCATATTGCTCGTAACTAATTGCAGCACCATCACTAAGTTGTTTGCTCAAAATTAAACTTAGCTTCTTTGGGTAATGAGTTCGCTCGAATGCAAAGCTGCGTGACATCTCAGAGAGCATGATGCGCGTTTGTACTTGCGTAATACCATCACAAGAATGAGGAAGCTTAAGATCAGAAACGGTTGTTTTGGAGATAAGCTCTGCAGCATGGCGAGCCACAGCCATTGCAGTCACGGTTTCTTGCTGCGCAAGAGGCCAGTCAGATGTTTTACATATGGCTACACGAGGCTTATTGTGCAAAGCCTCTACTTTTGTAAAACGGTGATCGCCACTCATCGCTGCTACACCTAGTCCGACATCTTCAATAGTTCTGCCAAAGCATCCCAATGTATCTAGGGAAGTGGAGAGACTTTTTACCCCCGCAGTACTGATTTTTCCTAAGCTGGGTTTAAAGCCTACTACGCCACAATAAGACGCTGGACGAATGATGGAGCCTGCTGTTTGGCTGCCAGTTGCTAAGGGCGCCATGAAGTCAGCTACTGCTGCAGCAGAGCCGCTGGAAGATCCTCCCGGCGTGTGGTTTGAAAGATGGGGATTGGTGGTTGGCCCACTTTTAAAAGAGGCTAACTCTGTGGTGACTGTTTTACCAAGGATGATGCCGCCCGCTTGTCGGATTAATGCAATGGATACAGCATCTGCTGCCGGATAGTGATTGGCATAGATCGGTGATCCATAAGAAGTTGGCAAGTCATAAGTGTCATAAAGGTCTTTTACGCCAATAGGTAGCCCATGCAAAATACCTTTAAATGCACCCTTATCAAGCTCTTTAGCCTTGGCTAGGGCGCTCTCCTTGCCAAGGCTTGTCCAAGCTTTGACAACGCTCTCCCTCTGTCCTATGCGGTCCAGGCAGGAGAGTAGCAAATCGGTTGCCTTAATCTCTCTTCTAGAGAGGGCTTTAATGGCCTGGGTGGCGCTGAGACTTTCGAGATCTTTCATTACCCCATTCTACTTTTGGTGGCGTATGATCGCAATTTAAGGTTTTTGGACTAGAAATTCAATAAAAGAGAAGTTAGATGAAGCAACATACGGTACGTGAAGCATGGCTGGAAGACGCTGTAAGGCATCTAGAGCCAGTATTTTCAAAAGCAGGTTATGCGATCCCTCCAGTGAGGGTTTCTTGCGGATTTCCGGCTTCCAGCAGCCCTAGAACCACGCTTGGTCAATGTTGGCCTCGCGAGCGATCTGGTGGCGGTGTCAATGAGATATTTATCTCCCCAAAATTAGATGAACCAGTACAGCTTTTAGATACCTTGGTTCATGAGCTTTGTCATGCTGTGGATGATTGCTTTAGTGGCCATGGTGAAGATTTCAAGGGTATCGCTCAGACCGTAGGATTGGAAGGTCCCGCCAGAATGGCACATGCCACTGAGGAGTTGACCGTCAAGCTGATGATGATCAGCCAAGAACTGGGTCCATATCCGCATCAGGCAATTGTTTTCCCACCCCCTAGACCAAGCAATGCCAGTCGCAGCAAAGCCAAGTGCAGCCAATGTGGCTATGAAGTCACCTTACTCAAAAAATGGGCTAGTTATGGGGCGCCAATATGCCCTAAGGACAACATTCGCATGCTAGAGGCCGTACCAGAGACCATTGAAAATACAACTGATTACGATAGTGAGTCTATTGAAAAGGGTGGTAAAAAAGCGCCCGATGACATCCGCAGAGCCATTAGCTAGAAATTTGTAAAATGAATATTCACAAAAAAATATAAAGAGACTAATCACCCATGAACGCAAAGAAAATTTTTAAGAATCCAAAGATTGCCGTTATTCCTGGCGATGGTATTGGTAAAGAAGTCATGCCGGAGGGTGTTCGCGCACTCGAGGCCGCTAATCGTAAATTTAATCTTGGGATGCAGTTCGATCATTTCGACTTTGCAAGTTGTGATTACTACCTCAAGCACGGCAAGATGATGCCTGACGATTGGTTTGATACTTTGATGAAGTATGACGCCATTTTCTTCGGTGCCGTTGGAATGCCAGAAATTCTCCCCGATCACGTCTCTTTATGGGGAAGCTTGATTCAGTTCCGACGCGGCTTTGATCAATATGTTAATTTGCGCCCAGTGCGTTTGCTGCCAGGCGTTCCTTGCCCATTGGCAAATCGCAAGCCTGGCGACATTGATTTCTTTGTTGTACGTGAGAACACTGAAGGCGAGTACTCTAGTGTTGGTGGAAAAATGTTCCCCGATACAGACCGTGAAATTGTGATTCAAGAATCCGTATTTACAAGACAAGGCGTTGATCGCATTTTGAAATACGCCTTTGATCTAGCGCAATCTCGTCCTAAGAAGCACATTACATCTGCAACCAAATCAAATGGCATTGCGATTACCATGCCTTACTGGGATGAGCGTGTTGAAGCAATGTCAAAGAATTATGCTGACGTAAGAGCTGATAAATACCATATTGATATTCTTGCAGCGCAGTTTGTCATGAACCCCGATCGCTTCGATGTGGTTGTTGCAAGTAATTTATTTGGCGACATACTTTCTGACTTGGGACCTGCATGTACTGGAACAATTGCAGTGGCTCCATCTGGAAGTATTAATCCAGAAGGCAAGTTCCCTTCTTTATTTGAGCCAGTACATGGATCTGCACCTGATATTTTTGGCAAGATGATTGCAAACCCAATTGGTCAGATTTGGAGTGGGGCGATGATGTTAGATCACCTGGGTTACCCTGAAGCCGGCAAAGCCATCTTTAATGCTATTGAAAAGGTATTGGCCTCTGGTCCCGGAAACGCGCCTTTGACGCCAGATCTAGGCGGCAATGCAAAAACTGATGATTTAGGTAAGGCGATTGCTGACGCAATCTAATTGAATGCTTAACTGACTGTACGTAAAGGGCTCCATACGGAGTCCTTTTTACTTGCCTTAGCAATCTCAGCGAGAATTTTTTCATGACTTTGCAAGTCATCATCTGATGCTGATAGTATTTTTAAATTAGTTGGTAGAGCCTTCGTATGGCCAGAGGAATCTGCTCCAACAGTGTAATCAATGAGATCAATGGAAAGGTCTTCTTGACCTCTGGTCATTGCTACATATACTTCGGCCAATAGTTGGGCGTCTAAAAGCGCGCCGTGCAAAGTACGATGTTTATTGCTAATAGAGAAACGCTCGCATAAAGCATCTAAAGAGTTTCGTTTACCTGGAAACATTTGCCGAGCATCGAGCAAGGTGTCAGTAACCTTTGATGCTAGATTTCTGAACGGCGGACGTTTTAAGAGTGCGAACTCATTATCCAGAAAGCCTAAGTCAAAAGCTGCATTATGAATCACGATTTCAGCGCCATCGACAAACTCAATCAGTTGCTCAACAATATTTGCAAAGATTGGCTTATCAGATAAAAACTCTCTTGAGAGACCGTGAACCGCAAAGGCGCCCGCGTCAATATCGCGCTCCGGATTAATGTAGTAGTGAAAGGTTCGGTCCGTTAAACGGCGGCCAACCATCTCAACGCATCCAATTTCAATGATGCGGTCTCCTGTAGCAGGATTTAAACCGGTAGTTTCGGTATCGAGAATAACTTGACGCATTAGGTTCCCTCTAAAACAGAAGCTGGAATGTCCATAGGGCCATTACCCGCATATTTATCCAGATATAGATAAATGACTGGCGTAATAATTAGTGTCACAAACTGAGAAAAAATAAGTCCACCAGCAACGCTAATGCCAAGTGGTTGTCGCAATTCTGCGCCGGCACCAAGGCCAAGCGCAATTGGTAGTGCGCCCATCAAAGCAGCAATCGTTGTCATCATGATCGGCCTAAAGCGCAAAATACAAGCTTCGCGGATCGCTTTCTCGGGACTCATTCCTTGATTTCGTTGCGCATCCAAGGCAAAGTCAATCATCAAAATTGCATTCTTCTTAACAATACCAATTAAAAGCAGGATGCCAATTGACGCAACAATAGTAAGCTCAAAGCCAAAAATACGCAGAGCTAATATCGCACCAATAGCAGCAGAAGGTAGGCCGGCCAGAATAGTAAGTGGATGAATGTAGCTCTCATATAAAACACCGAGCAGAATATAAATGACACCTAATGCTGCTAACAGCAAGATGACTTGGCCGGACTGATTGTCTTTAAAGACCGCAGCATCGCCACCATAGCTGGTAATGATTGAGGGCGGTAAATCCACTTCTTTCACAAACTTATCGATTGCTTTAGTCGCATCGCCCAAGAAGACGTCTGGTGCGAGGTTAAAAGAAATTGTCACGGCAGGAATTTGGCCTTGGTGGTTTACCGCGGTTGGACCCACTGTTCTCACAAAGCTTGCTAGGCTGGATAAGGGTATGAGCTTGTCGGTTGCTCGACCCCGTACATACACTTTGTTCAAGTCTGTTTCAAATTGCCGATCATCCTCTGCCGTTTCTAGAATGACATAGTAAGTATTGACGGGTGTGTAGATGGTGGAAACTTGACGCTCACCAAATGAAGAGTAGAGTGCCGTTCTGATATCGGCAATCGATACACCAGCACTAGCAGCTTTTTCGCGATCGATTTCGATTTTGACGTTTAGGCCCTTTAATTGAGAGTCGCTTGTGACATCCCTAAAAATAGGGTCCGCACGCATTTTTTGCAATAACTTATCAGCCCACTCATTCACGCCCTCAAAGCCAACGCTTTGCAATGTAAATTGATAACGGCTCTTACTGCTTCGTCCACCCAACTGTAGATTCTGCACAGGACTCATATACACCTGGATGCCAGGAATTTCTCTGAACTTGGTCCGAAGACCTTCCATGACCTTACTCATTTTTTGACGCTCGCCTTTCGGCTTCAAAATAATGAAGAACCGCCCGGTATTGCGCCCTGAGCTTTGGCCGCCACCCAAAATAGAAATCGACGTTGCGACATTGGGATCGCTATCAACAATTTTGGCTGCTTGATCTTGCAAGGCAATCATTGTTTTAAATGATGTGTCCTCAGAAGCTTCAACGGTGACTCGCAATTGGCCAATATCTTCTTCAGGAAAGAATCCCTTTGGGCTATAGACGAATAGGGCAACTGTAATGACGCAGCTAGCAATCGCCCCCCAGAGTACCTTTTTACGATTTACTAAAGCTAAGTCCAAATAGTGAACGTATGACTTTAACGTCCAATCAAAGAGGCGATCAAATTTCTTAGTAATTTCATATTCTTTTGGCTTGTGATCCGGCTTAGGCAAAAAGCGACTACACAACATTGGCACAATTGTTAGGGATACAACTGCAGAGACCAAAATAGAAAGCGTAACTACAACTGCAAACTCTCTAAAGAGGAGGCCAATTGGACCGGCCATAAAGAACAGGGGTATGAATACAGCAACTAGAGACAAAGAAATGGAAACAATAGTGAAGCCCACCTCTTTACTTCCTTTGAGAGCAGCCTTGAGGGGATCCATGCCTTTTTCAACGTAACGCATGATGTTTTCAAGAACAACAATGGCATCGTCTACAACCAAACCAACGGCTAACGTAATACCCAGCAAGGAAATGTTATCTAGACTGTATCCAAGAAAGTAGAAAACAAAAAAAGCGCCAATCAAAGAAATTGGTAGGCTAATGGAGGGAATGACAGTGGCAGATATATGCTTTAAGAAGAGGAAAATTACTAAAACAACCAATGCAATAGTGAATAGCAGAGTGATATTCACATCATGAATAGATTCAATAATGGAGAGTGAGCGGTCATTGATAAGCGTTAGCTGAATCGAATCTGGCATTTGCGCTTTGAGCGAAGGCAGCAAGCGCTTTATAGAATCCACTACCTCAACCGTATTGGCATTAGGTTGTCTATTAATACCAATCGCAATTGATCTCTCACCTTTTGCAGAGGCAAAAGTTTTGACATCTTCGTAGCTTTCCTGAACATCCGCTACATCTTTAAGATAAATTGGGTAGCCATTGCGCTGCGCAATGATGAGATTGCCAAACTCCTCAGCCTTAACCAATTGAGGATTGGCATAAATAGTAATGAGTTGTCGCGGGCCATCCAGCGTACCAACAGGGCTATTAGTATTGGCTTTATTAATCGCAGCCGCCACTTCATCCATCGTGATGTTGCGATTGCCCAAGGCGTCTGGTCTTACGCTAACGCGAACGGCGTAACGTTTGGCGCCATAAACAGAAACTTGAGATACACCTGTAATAGTCGATAAATTAGGCGCCATTAAATTCTCGGCATAGGCATTCATTTCCGAGAGGCTAATTGATGGCGAACTCATTCTGACAATAAGTACTGGTGTATCTGCTGGATTAATTTTTCGATATGACGGAGGTATCGTCATTTCAATGGGTAGGCGTCTTTGCGCACGCAACAGTGCCGCTTGCACATCTACCGCGGCTTTATCAATGTCGCGGTCGTTATTAAATTCCAGAGTGATGCTGGTTGAACCAAGGGAGTTCGTAGAGCTAATAACCTTAATGCCATCGATTGTTGAGAATTCTTTCTCAAGCGGCAACGCAACTGCGGATGCCATATTTTCTGGCGCAGCTCCAGGCAGACTTGCCGTTACAGAAATAATTGGTGTATTAAAACTAGGTAGTGCAGCTACTGGAATTTTGAAATACGCTACGCTTCCGGCAATGACGGTTGCAATAGATAACAACACCGTCATGACGGGACGTCTAATGCATAACTCAGAAAGCGTCATTTTTGCTCTGCAGCGGGGGTGTTGTTAGCAGGGGCAGCAGGAGCAGGGCCTTTGCTGACTTTAGCCTCACGTACTTTGCTGCCAGTTCGTAAATTCTGCTTGCCTTCGACCACAATTCGATCCCCAGCCTGAATACCGGTAATCACAGAAGTGCCTTGATATTCATAAGTTACTTTGACTGGCTTAGCTACTGCTTTGTCATCTTTGTCTACTACGTAGACAAGTCGTCCTGATGGACTAATAACGATTGCTTGGGTTGGTACCGCTAAGGCATCTTTTAGAGTGTTGGCATTCAGAGAAATGCGTGCAAACTGACCAGGCAAGAGCTCCATCTTTTCATTAGGAATTTGTGCTTTCACTCTCACTGCTGCAATCGCCGGATCTACTTGGTTATCTATCACCAGCACCTGACCTTCGTAAACAGTTTTTCCGGTGTTGCCAACAGTAACTTTTACCTTTAGGGGTTCATCTGCCTTTTTGTTTTCCAAAATTATTGGAATATCTTTTTCAGGCACCACAAACTGAACGTTAATAGGATTCAGTTGTGTAATAGTCACCATAGATCCAGTGGTGGATGTAGCAGAAGCATTCGTTGAGCTAATTACTGCATTGCTTGCTTGCACGAATGAGCCTGGAAAGACATTAATGATGCCTGCACGACCATTAATAGGGGAGCGTATAGAGTCAAAGGAAAGTTGTACCTCAGCAGAACGGGCAGCTGCTTGTGCTGACTTAGCGTTGGCTAAAGAGGTTTCCAATCCCGCCTTGGAAATGAAATTTTTAGCAACCAATTCCTTGGCGCGCAAATATTGCTTCTGAGCATCATCGGCTAAAGCCTTGAGTTTTTCGTAGTTGGCTTTGTCATTGCGATCGTCTAGGCTGAACAGAAGTTGACCCTCTGTTACTTCTTGTCCATCTTTAATGTGAATTTTGGTAACGGTATTCGTAACCATAGGGCGAATATCAACAATGCTATTGGAGACAATAGTCCCGGTAGCCTCGATGATGAGAGGAACATCCTTTTTTTCCACCACAATACTGGTGATCGTTTGGGGGCCGCCGGCTTTCTTGCCTGCTGGGAAAAAATAATCGTATGTTTTTGAGCCTGCATATAGCAGAATCAAAACAATCAAAATGCGCCACTTAAACTGCTTTATGAATGATTTGGTAGAGCCGTAATTGATGCCTTTTAGCTTGCTGGACGGTGGCAAATATTTACTCCAAAGGCCACATAAGCGAGATTTAGCAGCGCCCTTCAGTTGCACGATCTTGACTAGCAATTTATCAAGGGAGGATTCTATTTTTGACACAGTCTCGTTTTTCTTGGTTTTCTGGGGTTTATATGCTGTTTTTAGGGCTTCTAGGGCAGAACCATTCTCTCATAAGATGCCTTTATTGGTGACTAGAGGCGGGCGCTAGTCCTAGGGCAAAAACTCCTCGACACCCTTATTGGCCAATTGGTCGGCCAATTCATTCCCAGGATGGCCGTTATGCCCTCTAACCCAATGCCAAGAGATGTCATGGTCTGGAAGTAGGGCATCTAATTCTTGCCATAAATCCGCGTTTTTAACGGGATCCTTGTTGGCCGTTTTCCACCCACGCTTTTTCCACCCTTCAAGCCATTCAGTTACCCCTTTTTGGACATACTGTGAGTCGGTCCATAGCTCGACAGTGCTTCGATGCTTTAGGGCTCTTAGAGCAAAAATCACCGCGCATATTTCCATGCGATTGTTGGTGGTGAGCTTTTCGCCGCCATGAATATGCTTTTCATGACCTCCTGAGCGCAGCACCGCTCCCCAGCCACCAGGGCCAGGGTTACCTTTACAGGCGCCATCGGTATAAATGACGATATGAGGGAGTTTGTTATGCGGCATAGCAATAATTTACTTGGTATTGCTACTGTTGAGTTGGTTTTGCAGATTACTGCGCTCCGCTGCGGGGCTCAATTGATTGATTGCTGGAATGCGGACTAGTGAAGCTGGGCCAATGAGACGCATGCCTTGTTGGCGCTTGATTGCGGAGACCAGAAAAACTGCTCCGAATATAGGCCACCATCGGTTGCCCATTTTTTCAAGGAAATTCATTTTCTTCATGACTGCTTCGCCCTGAAGTGGGAATTTGTAACAACCAAAATGACCGCGATCTAAAGAGAAATTAAGTAGCTCTAACCAATCTTTAATACGTATGAGGCTGATAAATTGACCATCTCTAGGGAGGTAGGGGCTGCCTATTAATCTACTGAGATATTGTCTGGCGCCCCATAGGCTTGCAGGGTTAAAGCCTGAAATGATCAGGCGACCCTCAGGTCGAAGGACTCTGTCTACTTCGCGCAATATCTGATGGGGATCTGAAGCAAACTCCAGTACATGAGGCAAAACAATTAAATCAAGACTCTCACTTGCAAAAGGGAGCTCAGTCGAGCTAGCCTCAATTAAATGCCAGTTGTGGCGGCTTGCAGTGGTGAGGCTATCGTTTGAATGAATGAGAACTGCATGTAATGGCATCCGATTTTCAGATAGTGTATTAATCTGAGGTAGCCCAATTTGGACAGCATGAAATCCAAAGACATCCGCAACGATTTGATCAAAGCATTGTTGCTCCCAATTAAGTACATAGCGCCCCGGCGGAGATTGCAGCCATTTTTCCCAGGAGCTCCAAGGGGGTGCAGGCATCTGAGAGGGGATGGGTGGGGTTGGTATCATGAGTCTATGGATAAGAATACTTTATTGCAGGTCTGGCCCATACCGGCCTTTGATGATAACTATATTTGGTGCATTCACGATGGCAGCTCTGCTTTAGTGGTGGATCCAGGGGATGCGCAACCCACTCTGGCTTACCTGAAGGCAAATAAATTAACCCTTAAGGGAATCTTAATTACCCATCACCATGCCGACCATACCGGTGGAATTCTTTCCCTGTTGGAAAGTTTAGGGGCTGATATTCCAGTTTATGGACCAGTGGGCGACAACATTCCAGGTCGAACTGTTGCAGTCATGCAGGACGATAAGGTTGAAATTACCGCCCCTCGAATTAGTCTTAAAGTTTTTGAGGTTCCAGGTCATACCCTCAGCCACATTGCCTATTTTGCAAACATGCAGGCCAATGTAGTAGAGCCAATGCTGTTCTGTGGCGATACGCTTTTTGCATCTGGCTGCGGCAGATTATTTGAGGGTACGCCAACGCAAATGAGTGAGTCGCTCGCTAAGTTTGCTGCTTTGCCAAAAAACACTTTGGTTTTCTGCACTCATGAGTACACCTTATCTAATATTCGCTTTGCTTTAGCAGTTGAGCCCAATAACTTCAATTTAGTTTCATGGGCAGAGCAAGCAAAATCTCTGCGCGAACAAGGCTTATCAACACTCCCCACAACAATTGGTCAGGAGCTACAAGTTAATCCTTTCATGCGCTGTGATCAGCCGGAAGTTATTGCAATGGCCAAAGAGGTCTCTGGGCAATCGGATTTACCATCCCCAGCCCATGTGCTAGCAGTAATTCGCGCCTGGAAAGATCGTTTCTGATGCGCATTTTGTATGCGGCGGTAGTCATTGCCGCTTTCTTGAGTGGCTGCGCGAGTACTGGGGATTGGTCTTCAAATACTCCGACCAAGGCTAACCCTAAGTCCTCTAAGGCCATCCGCGTTAATCTTAAAAATCAATCTGTCAGCAAGATTTATGCGCCTTCGGATAATTTATGGATCCGCATTCGTGACGGCTTTCAAATGGAGCCCATGAATACTCCGCTTGAAATTGAACAGGTACGCTGGCTGGCTGCGAGGCCAGATTACGTCAATCGCTCGATGACGCGTTCATCACGTTATTTGTTTTACATTGTTCAAGAAGTTAATGCGCGAAATATGCCTACAGAGATAGCGCTACTACCATTTGTAGAGAGTGCATTTGTAACTCATGCTAAGTCGAGTGCTAAAGCAGTAGGTTTATGGCAATTTATGCCAGCTACAGGTAAAGATTTTCGTTTAACGCAAAACGTGTTTAGAGATGAGCGTCGTGATGTCGTGCAATCTACTGATGCGGCTTTGGATTATCTGCAGCGTCTGCATAATCAATTCGGCAGCTGGGAGTTGGCCTTGGCTGCATATAACTGGGGGGCCGGGAATATTGCTAAAGCGCAGAAGCGCAATGTTGCTGCTGGCTTGCCAACTGACTATGAGAGTTTGACGTTGCCACGAGAGACTCGAAATTACGTTCCCAAACTAATGGCATATCGTCAAATCGTTTTGGATCCACAGGCCTATGGAATAGTTTTGCCAGAACTTGAAAATCACCCGTACTTTGTTGCCGTTGATGTCGGCAGTGATATTGACGTGTCTCTAGTAATTAAATTAGCAGAAATCCCCTCAGATGAATTTCATAGCTTAAATCCATCATTTAATAAGCCGGTTATCTTAAGTAATGCAAATCAGCAAATTCTGCTGCCATTTGCCCATGCAGAAATCTTTCAATCTAACTTGAAGCAATACGACAAACCACTTTCTTCATGGACTGCCGTTCAGGTATCCAAAACGGAAAGTGTTGACCAGGCAGCAAAAACCTTGGGTGTAGATGTTGATACTCTTAGAGAGGTCAATGGTATTCCGCGAGGAATGCGGATTCGCGCAGGTTCTACCGTGCTTATTCCTAAAAATAATCGCCGCCCTGGAGATGTATCTTCTTCTATGGCAGAAAATGCCAGCTTAAGCTTGGAAAAACCAGCGCCGCCAGCCCCCAAATGCCCTAAGCCGGCAAATGCAGGGAAGGGTGGCAAGACAGCAAAATGTGCCCCCGCTACAATTGCCAAATCAACAGGAAAACCGACTTCTAAGGGTAATTCTTCTCAAAAAGATGCTGCATCTCAGCATAAATCCGCATCGACAGGACTTGCAAAATCTGCGAAAAATGGTAGTTCAGCCGCCTCTAGCAGCAATAACAGCAGCAAAGGGGCGAGCAAAAGTCAGTAATTTCAGTAACTTTTTTAAGAAATCAGGTTGACCATGTCCTATAAAGCACACCACGAACGCTCAATTAAAGACCCAGATGGATTTTGGGGCGAGCAAGCGCAATTAATTCATTGGGAAAAACCATTTAATAAAGTTTTAAATTACGATAACCCTCCATTTGCAAAATGGTTTGAAGGTGGCCTAACGAATCTTTGCTTCAATGCTGTAGATCGCCATCTTAAGGATCGTCCAAATCAAATCGCTCTAGTTGCGGTCTCAACAGAAACCAATCAAGAGAAGACTTACACATTTAAAGAGCTATATGAAGAAGTTAATCGTATGGCTGCAATCTATAAAGCAAACGGCATTCAAAAGGGCGACCGAGTCCTAATTTATATGCCAATGATTGCTGAGGCTTGTTTTGCAATGCTAGCCTGTGCTCGTATTGGCGCTATCCATTCTGTTGTTTTTGGCGGCTTCGCATCCCATAGCCTCGCCTCACGTATTGATGATGCAAAACCAAAGCTCATCGTAACTGCAGAAGCCGGTGCACGCGGCGGTAAGGCTGTCCCATACAAGCCTTTGCTAGATGAGGCAATTACTTTGGCTGAATACAAGCCAGAGAAAGTATTGATTGTGAATCGCGGCTTAACTGAGTTCACAACTGTTGCTGGACGTGATCTTGACTATGCAACTGAGCGTCAGAAACACCTCAATGATGTTGTTCCTGTTGAGTGGGTTGATGCAACTCATCCATCCTATATTTTGTATACCTCTGGTACGACTGGTAAACCAAAAGGTGTGCAACGTGATACCGGCGGATATGCTGTAGCACTTGCTGCTTCCATGAAACATATTTTCACTGGCAATCCGGGCGAGACGATGTTCTGTACATCTGATATTGGATGGGTTGTTGGTCATAGCTACATTATTTATGCGCCATTACTTTCTGGAATGGCGACCATCATGTATGAAGGAACGCCTTTGCGTCCAGATGCGGGCATTTGGTGGGAGTTGGTTGATAAATACAAAGTTTCTGTCATGTTCTCTGCACCAACGGCTGTTCGCGTTCTGAAGAAACAAGATCCTGCGTTCCTAACAAAACATGATCTTTCTAAATTGCGTGCTTTGTTCTTGGCTGGTGAGCCTTTAGATGAACCAACTGCAAGTTGGATTCATGGCGCCATCAATAAGCCGATCGTGGACAATTACTGGCAAACGGAAACCGGTTGGCCAATGTTGGCAATCCAACGTGGTGTTGAAGTCATGCCGCATAAGTTTGGCTCACCTGGCGTGCCATCTTTTGGCTACAACATGAAGTTGCTTGATGACGCAACATCTGAAGAGTTGGGTCCAGATCAAAAAGGGGTGATTGCCATAGAAGGCCCATTGCCTCCAGGTTGTATGCAAACAGTTTGGGGTGATGACAAGCGCTTTATCAGCACCTACTGGGAAACTATTCCTGGCAAGTTGATCTATTCAACCTTTGACTGGGGTATTAAAGATAAAGACGGCTATTTCTTTATTCTAGGACGAACAGATGACGTTATTAACGTTGCTGGGCATCGTCTTGGCACTCGCGAGATTGAAGAGAGCATTTCTAGCCATCCAAATATTTCAGAAGTGGCTGTGGTTGGTATTGAAGATAAACTCAAAGGACAGGCTGCAATTGCTTTTGTTATTCCAAAGGATGCTTCAAATACAGCGACTTTGGAAGCTGAGTGCATGAAAACTGTGGACACCACTTTGGGGGCTATTGCTCGTCCAGGACGCGTGTACATCGTCACGGCTTTGCCAAAAACACGTTCAGGCAAGATTGTGCGCCGCGCGCTTCAGGCGGTTGCCGAAGGACGCGATCCTGGTGATATCAGCACCATGGATGATCAGTCTGTTTTAGCTCAAATTAAGACCATTATTGAGCAAAGCGCCAAGGCTTAAATCCCCTTAATTTAGGATAAAAAGCTCCTCCAGCCATTAGGTTGTAGGAGCTTTTTCCTTTCCGGGCCCCATCTCATTGGGTATTCAAGGGTTTACGAGCAGAAATGGTATGATTACAGGGTTCGAAACTAATTAAATACCCTAGCGCTTAAAGACACTCACCTCCCGCAAAAACATCCTCGGGTTGGTCTTTTTGAGGGTTTTGAGCGTCGGATGGAGCAGGGACTGGAGATGGTTTGTCACCCTTGCTTCCTTCTTTTCCCCCCGCCGTGTTGGCTCTAGCTGACGGCACCATTTTTCCCGGATTTAGTATTGGCGCCCCTGGCGAAACTACCGGCGAAGTTGTCTTTAATACTGCGTTGACTGGATATCAAGAGATCATCACTGATCCTAGTTACTCACGTCAAATCGTGACATTGACTTACCCACATATCGGTAATGTTGGCGTCAATACCCAAGATGCTGAATCTGATCAAGTACATGCAGCTGGCCTGGTTGTCAAAGATCTACCAAAGCGAGTATCTAATTTCCGCTCAGAAGGCTCTTTAGATAGCTATCTGACTAAAGCGCGTGTATTAGGCATCGCCGGTATTGATACGCGCAAACTCACCAGAATTCTTCGTGATAAAGGCGCTCAATCAGGCGCAATCGTTGCTGGCAAGCTGGGCGATGATTACGAAACTTTGAGCAAGAAAGCTCTTGAACTTGCTAAGGCTTTTCCAGGCATGTCGGGGTTAGATCTTGCTAAAGTAGTAACAACTAATAAGTCTTATGAGTGGCGTGAAGCCGAATGGGATCTTCATGGCCCTGAAGGTAAGCCAACGTACAGAGCCCTAGATACAAGCAAACCAGTTAAGAAGGTAGTTGCTTATGACTTTGGCGTCAAACGCAACATCCTACGCATGCTTACTGAGCGTGGCTGTCAATTAACTGTTGTGCCAGCTCAAACTAGTGCGGCAGAAGTCTTGGCTATGAATCCAGATGGCGTTTTCTTCTCGAATGGTCCTGGAGATCCTGGCCCTTGTGATTATGCAATTGCTGCAGCAAAAGAAATCATCGAAAAAGGTATCCCAACTTTTGGTATTTGCTTAGGCCATCAAATTATGGGCCTTGCTGCTGGTGCAAAAACTTTGAAGATGAAGTTTGGTCATCATGGCGCAAACCACCCAGTTAAAGATTTAGATACTGGTCGTGTGGCAATTACTTCTCAGAACCATGGTTTTGCTGTTGATGCCAATACATTGCCAGACAATATTCGTGTAACCCATGTTTCTTTGTTTGATGGTTCTTTACAAGGTTTGGCTTGGAGAGATAAGCCGGCCCTGTGTTTCCAAGGACATCCTGAGGCCTCACCTGGACCTCATGACATTGCCTATTTATTTGATCGTTTTGTGGAGCTCATGAATGCTGCCAGCAAGAAGGAGGGCAAATAATGCCTAAGCGTAGCGACATTAAGAGCATTCTGATTATTGGTGCAGGACCGATCGTAATTGGTCAGGCTTGTGAGTTTGACTATTCTGGCGCGCAAGCGTGTAAAGCGCTCCGTGACGAAGGCTACAAAGTCATATTGGTAAACAGCAATCCTGCAACCATCATGACTGATCCTGAGATGGCTGACGTAACTTACATTGAGCCGATTACTTGGGAAGTAGTAGAGCGCATTATTGCCACCGAAAAACCGGATGCGATATTGCCAACTATGGGCGGTCAAACTGCGCTGAACTGTGCGTTGGATCTGCATCGTCATGGCGTACTCGAGAAATACGGTTGTGAATTGATTGGAGCTTCTCCTGAAGCGATCGATAAAGCGGAAGATCGTCAAAAGTTTAAAGAGGCTATGACTAAGATTGGTCTTGGCTCCGCTAAATCCGGTATCGCGCATTCGATGGACGAAGCCCATGAAGTTCAGCAACGCATTCAACAAGAGACCGGTAGCTCTGGTTTCCCCGTGGTTATTCGTCCTTCATTCACCATGGGTGGATCAGGTGGTGGTATTGCCTATAACCGTGAAGAATTTGAAGAGATTTGCAAACGCGGTTTGGATTTATCGCCAACGCGTGAGCTCTTGATTGAAGAATCACTCTTGGGCTGGAAAGAGTTTGAAATGGAAGTAGTGCGTGATCGCAATGACAATTGCATCATCGTTTGCTCCATTGAGAACTTGGACCCGATGGGGGTTCACACAGGGGATTCGATTACCGTTGCTCCTGCGCAAACTTTGACTGATAAAGAGTATCAAATCATGCGTAATGCATCGATTGCAGTCTTGCGTGAAATCGGTGTGGATACTGGCGGATCAAATGTTCAGTTCTCTATTAATCCAGTTGATGGTCGCATGATTGTCATTGAGATGAACCCGCGTGTGTCACGCTCATCAGCTTTGGCCTCAAAGGCAACGGGTTTCCCTATTGCAAAGATTGCTGCCAAATTGGCAGTCGGCTATACATTGGATGAGCTCAAGAATGATATTACTGGCGGTGCTACACCAGCATCCTTTGAGCCATCAATCGATTACGTAGTGACCAAGATTCCACGCTTTGCATTTGAGAAGTTCCCGCAAGCGGATTCACGCTTAACTACCCAGATGAAATCTGTTGGTGAAGTTATGGCTATTGGCCGCACTTTCCAAGAGTCTTTTCAAAAGGCGCTGCGTGGTTTAGAAGTGGGTGTTGATGGTCTTGATGAAGTGTCTACAGACCTTGATGACATCATCAATGAAATCAATGAACCAGGTCCAGATCGCATTTGGTATTTAGCTGATGCATTCCGCATGGGCATGGGCCTCGATGAAATTTATTCCGAAACTAAAGTAGATCCTTGGTTTCTTGAACAAATCGAAGAGCTCATTACCATTGAGACCGAACTGAAGCAGCGTAAGATAGATAGCCTGACTGCACCAGAGCTTCGCTTTGTTAAGCAAAAAGGATTCTCTGATCGTCGTCTAGCAAAGCTGCTTGGAATTGATGCCGCTTCCGTTCGTGCTGCACGTCACCGCTTAAAAGTAGTCCCAGTCTACAAACGTGTGGATACCTGTGCTGCTGAGTTCTCTACCAATACAGCTTATTTGTACTCTACATACGAAGCTGAGCATGGCGAATGCGAATCCAATCCTACCAATAAAGAAAAGATTATGGTTTTGGGCGGTGGTCCCAACCGAATTGGTCAAGGCATTGAATTCGACTATTGCTGCGTTCACGCAGCCTTGGCAATGCGCGACGATGGTTATGAAACCATCATGGTCAATTGCAACCCTGAAACCGTTTCTACTGATTACGATACTTCCGACCGTTTGTACTTTGAGCCATTGACACTTGAGGATGTTCTCGAAATCGTTGCAAAGGAAAAGCCAAAAGGTGTCATTGTTCAGTACGGCGGCCAAACACCTTTGAAACTGGCATTAGATCTCGAGCGCAATGGAGTACCAATTATTGGTACATCACCAGACATGATTGATGCAGCAGAAGATCGTGAACGTTTTCAAAAATTACTGCAAGATTTAGGTTTACGCCAACCTCCTAACCGCACTGCGCGTACTGAGGAAGAGGCTCTTAAGCTTGCTGAAGAAATTGGTTATCCATTGGTTGTTCGTCCATCTTATGTTTTAGGTGGTCGCGCCATGGAAATTGTTCATGACGGTCGCGATCTTGAGCGTTATATGCGTGAAGCCGTTAAAGTTTCACATGATTCTCCAGTTTTATTAGATCGCTTTTTAAATGATGCGATTGAGTGCGATGTTGACTGCATCAGTGATGGTGAAAAAGTCTTCATCGGCGGTGTCATGGAGCATATTGAGCAAGCCGGCGTCCACTCTGGTGACTCAGCCTGTTCTTTGCCGCCATATTCTTTATCCGACAACACGGTAGAAGAAATCAAACGTCAAACTGCAGCAATGGCTAAAGGCCTAAATGTGGTTGGCTTGATGAACGTCCAATTTGCCATTCAGAATGTTGATGGCAAAGATGTTATCTACGTTCTTGAGGTCAATCCTCGCGCTTCTCGTACCGTGCCTTTTGTATCTAAAGCTACTGGCCTGCAGCTCGCTAAGATTGCTGCTCGTTGTATGGTGGGTCAGACTCTTGCTCAACAGGGTATTACCGCTGAAGTGAAGCCTCCATACTTCTCAGTCAAAGAAGCGGTATTTCCGTTTAATAAATTCCCAGGTATCGATCCTATCCTTGGGCCTGAGATGCGCTCTACTGGTGAAGTCATGGGCGTTGGTAAAACCTTTGGCGAAGCCTTATTTAAGTCTCAGCTAGGTGCAGGTATTAAATTGCCAAAGAGTGGCACAGTGCTTCTAACTGTAAAAGATAGTGATAAACCAAAAGCGATTGAGGTTGCTAAGTTATTGCATCAATTGGGCTTCCCCATGGTGGCTACCAAGGGTACGGCTGCAGCAATTGAAGCGGCCGGCTTACCTGTGAAAGTTGTGAATAAGGTTAAGGATGGACGTCCGCATATTGTGGATTTCATCAAAAACGGTGAAATTTCACTGGTATTTACGACTGTCGATGAAACCCGCACTGCAATTGCGGATTCTAGATCGATTCGTACTAGCGCTCAGGCTAACGGTGTGACCTATTACACAACAATTAGTGCAGCACGTGCGGTAATGGACGGCTTGTTGGCATCTCAAAATGGCAAGTTGGAGTCACTTGAGGTCTATTCATTGCAAAACTTACATCAGACGCTTATTTAATCTAAAATCAACTCTTGTATGCGTAATTTTGCGCAAGAATTTAGGTTAGGTTAGTAGCATGAGCACAATTCCAATTACCAAACGCGGTGCAGAGCTTCTCAAAGAAGAGCTGCACCGTTTAAAGCATATTGAGCGTCCAGCAGTTATCATCGCCATCTCTGAGGCAAGAGCTCAAGGTGATCTTTCTGAGAATGCTGAATATGATGCCGCTAAAGAAAAGCAAGGCTTTATTGAAGGGCGTATTCAAGAGTTAGAGGGCAAGCTATCTGCTGCACAGGTAATCGATCCTGCTTCTCTTGATGTCTCTGGTCGTGTGGTCTTTGGCGCTACTGTTGATCTGGAAGATCTTGAAGATGGCACTAAGCTGACATATCAAATTGTTGGCGATGATGAGGCTGATATTGCCTTAAACAAAATTTCTATTAGCTCTCCAATTGCCCGAGCTTTAATTAGCAAAGAAGAGGGCGATGTTGTTGCTGTGCAGGCTCCTGGCGGCAATCGTGAAGTAGAAATATTGGCAGTGCGTTACGTCTGATGCTTTCTTTGGCAACTCAGAGAATTTTTAGTTTAATTGCAGGTCTCTGGGTTGGTGGTTTATTGACCATTGGATTCTTGGTTGTTCCCATTCTCTTTTCCAGCTTGGGAGATCGACAAGTGGCAGGAATGGTTGCTGCCAACTTATTTAAATCAACTGCTTATATTAGCGTTCTCACCAGTATTATTTTGATGCTGATGGCCAATCATTTTGTACGCCTTGGCCGATCCTATTATCGAGTTTCACGCTGGATATTGTTGGGTATGCTGGCGTGTGCCATTAGTGCGGCATTCATCATTATTCCCTGGATGAATTCCCTAAGAGATCAAGCTCTATATTTAGGCTTATCAGTCCGTGAATCTACCTATGCCGTTCTTTTTAGCCGGTTGCACGGTGTTTCAAGTGCGATCTATATGCTCCAAGCTATATTGGGTATTGCCTTGGTGTGGCGAGCAACAAAAAACGCCGACTAGCGGCGTTTTTAATCAATTAAAAGAATTCTTATGAGCCCAAAGATTTTTTCTTGGCACTACTCATGCGGACTTTACGCTTCTTAATTGGTGCTGGAGCAGCAGCAGCCTTTCTATAGCCTGGTGAAGACCAGCCAATCTTTGACTCTGCAGCTTCGGAGCGCAAAACTCTTTTCTTCGGTGTTGCTTTCTTCACAGCAGCGGCTCGTTCAAAAGGTGATTTATTTGAAGCAGAGCGACGATCAGACCGTTCTGATGTGCTAGTACGAACACCTGTTTTAGTGACAGTGCGATTTGGCTGGCGCTTAGTGCGTGGTGCTTGTAATGATTTTTTGGTTTGCTTGCTGGAGCGACCTAGATTGCTAAAGGCTTCATCAATAGCATCCTTTGGTTTCCAAAGTACGAGCAATTTGCCGATATGTTGAACTGGTGCAGCATCCAATTTATCGCAAAGCTCTTCATAAATCGCAGCACGCGCATCACGGTCATCTCCAAAAACACGAATCTTGATAAGGCCATGGTGATTAATGGCGAGTTTTGCTTCTTTAATCACAGCAGGAGTTAAGCCATCGCCGCCGATCATCACCACTGGATTGAGGTCATGTGCGTCAGCTTTGAGAGATTTACGTTGTGCGGGGGTAAGGATGAGTGCAGTCATGGCCTCGATGATAGAGCATTCATTATAAAAATCGGCTTATTACAGCTAATTTGTGGCTATTTTTCTTAATTCCTTTTGCTTTAGACGACAGAAACTAGGAAAATAGCAGGCGAAAGTGGGTAAGTTGTGGCAAAGAATAAATTTAATAAAAGTTGGTTGCAGGATCACCTAACCGATCCCTACGTGAAGATGGCTCAGAAAGAGGGCTATCGCGCTAGAGCGGTTTATAAGCTTAGTGAAATTGACGAGCAAGATCACCTCATCAAAGCAGGCATGACCATTGTCGACTTGGGGAGCGCTCCAGGGAGCTGGTCTCAGTACGCTCGCAATCGTCTAACTGAATTGGGTAAAAGCAATCCAAGCATTGAATCTGGCAAACCAGATGGACAGATTATTGCTATTGATATTTTGCCTATGGAGGATATAGCTGACGTCAGCTTTATTCAGGGCGATTTTCGTGAAGATGAGGGGCTCGCAGCCCTAGAGGCCTTACTACCAAAGGACGCCCAAGGCAAGGTTGATTTGGTTCTATCAGATATGGCTCCCAACTTATCAGGTGTTGGTGTGGCTGATGCCGCCAGAATGGCCTTTTTAGCTGAAATAGCCTTGGATTTTGCTGTGTCTCATTTGAAGCCAGAAGGTGCGTTATTGATTAAGTGCTTTAACGGTAGTGGCTATAGTCAAATTGTAGAGTCTTTTAAAAAGGTCTTTAAAACAGTGGCCTCCCGCAAGCCCAAGGCCTCAAGAGCCCGCTCTTCGGAGATATTCCTTTTGGGTAGAAACCTCAAGCAGCCAAAATAAGCTCTAAAAACCCCAATTTATAGGGGGTTTATTAAATAAATATGCCAATAGCTCTTGAAAAAGGCTGGTAGTAGAATCAAATACTTAGGAAGCGATTTGCTTTAACTCCTGGTTCAACCCAGAAAAGGACTCATTTTGAACAGCAATATGTTCCAAAAAATCGGTGTGTGGCTCATTGTGGGCTTAGTGCTTTTTACTGTTTTTAAGCAGTTTGATAAGCCTAAGGACCAGAATCAGGTTACGTATTCCCAATTCATGGATGACGCAAAAGCAGGAAAAGTTAAGCGCGTTGATGTGCAAGGTCGCACATTGCAAGTGACGCCTGCTGATGGCGCTAAATATTCCATCATCTCTCCAGGTGATATCTGGATGGTTGGCGATCTGATGAAATACGGCGTTCAGGTTACCGGTAAAGCTGATGATGAACCCAATATGTTGGTTTCGGCTTTGTACTATTTAGGACCAACACTCTTAATCATTGGCTTCTGGTTTTTCATGATGCGCCAAATGCAGGGTGGTGGCAAAGGTGGAGCATTCTCTTTTGGTAAATCAAAAGCTCGCTTGATTGATGAAAATAGCAACACAGTCACTTTTGCAGATGTTGCCGGATGTGATGAAGCCAAAGAAGAAGTCTTTGAGTTGGTTGACTTCTTAAAAGATCCTCAGAAATTTCAAAAACTGGGTGGACGTATTCCGCATGGTGTATTGCTGGTAGGCCCTCCGGGTACTGGTAAGACCCTTTTAGCGCGTGCTATTGCGGGCGAAGCAAAAGTTCCATTCTTCTCTATTTCTGGATCTGATTTCGTTGAAATGTTCGTTGGTGTTGGTGCATCTCGTGTACGCGATATGTTCGAAAACGCTAAGAAAAATTCTCCTTGCATCATCTTTATTGATGAGATTGATGCGGTAGGGCGTCATCGCGGCGCCGGTATGGGCGGTGGCAATGATGAGCGCGAACAAACATTGAATCAAATGTTGGTTGAGATGGATGGCTTTGAAAGCAATAGCGGTGTGATCGTAGTTGCTGCTACCAACCGCTCGGACGTATTGGATAAAGCATTGTTGCGTCCTGGCCGTTTCGATCGTCAAGTGCATGTTGGCTTACCTGACATTCGTGGTCGTGAGCAGATCTTGCAAGTGCACATGCGCAAGGTTCCTATTGATCCGGATGTGAATGCAGCTGTCTTAGCTCGTGGCACCCCTGGTTTCTCTGGAGCTGATTTAGCAAACTTAGTTAATGAAGCCGCATTGTTTGCTGCGCGTCGCAATAAACGTTCTGTCGACATGAAGGACTTTGAAGACGCTAAAGATAAGATTTATATGGGTCCGGAGCGCAAGTCTGCCGTTATGCGCGAAGAAGAGCGTCGCAATACTGCTTATCACGAGTCCGGCCACGCTGTTGTTGCCAAGGTATTGCCTAAAGCGGACCCCGTTCATAAGGTCACCATCATGCCTCGCGGTATGGCTTTGGGCGTCACTTGGCAGTTACCTGAATTTGATCGTGTGAACCTATATAAGGATCGCATGTTGGAGGAGTTGGCTATTCTGTTTGGTGGTCGTGCTGCTGAGGAGGTATTTCTCAATTCCATGAGTACTGGCGCATCCAATGACTTTGAACGTGCCACTAAGATGGCGCGGGACATGGTTACGCGTTATGGCATGAGTGATAGCTTAGGCACGATGGTTTATGTTGATACTGAATCTGAAAGTATTTTTGGTCGCAATAGCACTAAGACTGTTTCTGAATTAACTCAACAAAAAGTGGATGCAGAAATTCGTACATTAATTGACAGTCAATACGCTTTAGCAAGATCGATCCTAGAGCAAAACCGTGACAAGGTTGAAGCTATGGTTGCAGCATTGCTTGAGTGGGAGACTCTTGATGCTGAGCAGATCACTGACATCATGGAAGGCCGTCCGCCACGGTCACCTAAACCTCCACCAGCGACCCAATTTGGCAATTCCGCAGGTACGCCTGGCCCTGCTACTGGCAGCGCACCGGCAACTGCATAATTAGGAATAGCTTTAGCCTTTGATGTCACATCAAAGTCATCAATCTCTGCCCACAACATGGCGTTGTGGGCGTTTTCTTTTTGACTTTACTAAACGTCAGCGCCCGGTCGTGATGGGCATTCTGAATGCCACTCCTGATTCATTCTCAGATGGTGGTCAATTTCGAACCCCCAAGGATGCAGTGGCGAAAGCGGAGCGCATGCTTGCCGACGGAGTTGATCTAATTGATATTGGTGGTGAATCGACCAGGCCTGGCGCTGAACCAGTTGGACTGCAAGAAGAGTTGGATCGAGTGCTGCCGGTCATTGAGGCCCTCAAAGATTGCGGTGTCCCACTATCGATTGATACCTACAAGTCAGAAACCATGCGCCAAGCGCTCCATGCTGGCGTTGATTGCGTCAATGATATTTGGGCACTCAGACAAGCTGGTGCTGTAGAAGCCGTTTTAGAGAGTGAATGCTGCGGCATTGTATTGATGCATATGCAACGTGATCCTCTCACGATGCAATTTAATCCAGAATACAAAGATGTGATCGCAGAGGTAAAAAAGTTCTTACTGGATCAAGTCAATGTATTGGCATCCTCAGGAATTCAGAGGGATCGCATTGCCATTGACCCCGGCTTTGGTTTTGGCAAAAGCTTAGGGCACAACCTTAATATGTTGGCAAACTTTGCTGATTTTTCAACATTGGGTCTACCTGTGCTGGCAGGCATTTCTCGTAAATCCATGATCGGGAAAATTACTGGCAAAGATACCAATGAGCGGGTGGCCCCAAGCGTTGTAGCAGCAATTATAGCGGCAGATCGAGGCGCCAAAATTGTGAGAGTTCACGATGTCGCTGAGACGGTGGATGCTTTAAAGCTCTGGGAAGCGGTTCAACTGGGTATATCGATCTAAGTTTTATAATTACTCTCATGAAAAAACAATACTTTGGAACCGATGGCATCCGTGGAGAGGTGGGACAATTTCCTATCGTTCCAGAATTCATGACTCGTCTTGGATATGCAGCTGGCAAAGTATTAACTCGCAATGCAAAGCCTGGTGAACGTTGCAAGGTTCTCATTGGCAAAGATACCCGAGTATCTGGTTATTTATTAGAGGCAGCACTAGAGGCTGGCTTCGCTGCTGCTGGTGTGGATGTGATGCTTTGCGGCCCTATACCAACACCTGGTGTTGCTTATCTAACAAGAGCATTGCGATTAACCGCTGGTTTAGTTATTTCAGCCTCGCACAATCCTTATCAAGATAACGGCATTAAATTTTTCTCTGCAGATGGAGATAAATTTTCGGACGATTTTGAGTTCGCTATCGAGAAAGAGTTGGAAAGTCCAATAGGCTGCGTTAGTTCCCAAGATTTAGGCAAAGCCTTTCGCTTAGATGATGCTGCAGGTCGATATATCGAGTTTTGTAAATCTACCGTTCCGAGCGATCTCAATCTCAAGGGAATCAGAATCGTGGTGGATTGCGCCAATGGTGCGGCATACCATACAGCCCCTCATGTGTTCCATGAGCTAGGCGCTGAAGTCATCTCAATTGGCGTTCATCCAGATGGACGCAACATCAATGATGGCTGTGGCGCCACAGCACCAGCCGCCTTAATTGCCAAAGTACAGGAAGTCAAAGCGGACATTGGAATTGCATTAGATGGAGATGCTGATCGCCTGCAAATGGTTGATGCAACCGGCAGATTATTCAATGGCGATGAATTGCTTTATGTACTTGCAAAAGACCGAGCAGATCGTGGAGAGCAAATTGGCGGAGTAGTTGGGACATTGATGACCAATCTTGCTATTGAAAATGCAATTATAGATCTTGGCATTGGCTTTGAACGTGCTAATGTGGGTGATCGTTATGTATTAGAGCTGCTTAAAAAGAATGGCTGGCATGTAGGGGGTGAGGGCTCAGGCCACTTGCTCTGCCTGGATCGTCATTCGACAGGGGACGGCACCATTGCTGCTTTACAAATATTAACTGTAATGAGTCAGTCCCAAAAAAGTCTCGCGCAATTGTTAGCGGCGGTCTCTATTTTCCCGCAGGTTCTTTTAAATGTGAAATTTATGCCTGGTTATGACTGGAAATCTGATGAGTCCCTCAAAAAACAAATCGCTCAGGTAGAAAATAATCTTAAAGACATTGGCAGAGTCTTGATTCGCGCCTCTGGCACCGAGCCACTTTTGAGGGTGATGGTAGAGACTAAGGACGGCGCTGTTGCCATGAGCGCTGCCAAGAGCATTGCAGACTTAGTACCTACGGCTTAATACGCCACACATATTTAGAACGTACCCCTTAGTCCAACCATGAAACTTCTTCCTGGTTGAGGGGCATAAAGCCTCACAGCCATTGGAGTGGTTGCATAGCGTATTTGTTCATTGAGCAGATTTTTCATATTCAGATATACAGTCCAATTTACTTGTTGAATCTTTTCTGTGTAAGAGATTCCAGCATTTAATAGGTTGTAACTTGGCGCAGGCCCCTGTTCCCAACTTGCCAACCGATTTTGTTGATAGCTGTAGATGTAGCTAGCATTCGTTAGCCAACCATTTTTTTGATGAGCGATCTCGGCGCCTAGGCGAGGTGCTGGCTGCAGCGGCAAGTTTCCACCAGCATCAAAGGTACCCTGAGAGGCATCACCAAAGACTCTTCCACCAAGCCCTTGTTCACGCCAGTTATAGGTCAATTCACCCTCAATGCCTTTAATAGTCGCTGCAGCTTGCTGGGCGGTGACAACACTAAATCCATCTCCTTCCTGACCGCCATTGTTAATAGCGTTGCCAGTGTAGTAGCCATAGATATAGTTATTAAAGCGATTAGCGTAAACGCTCACTTTGCTACGAAGTATTCCAATACTCTTTTGAAAATTGAACTCGAGATTATGAGAGACTTCTTTGCTTAAATTAGGATTACCAATATCAAATGTTGCCGTAGATTCATGAGCACCGTATGAATATAGTTCCTGAGCGCTAGGTGCACGTTGCGACACTGTATAGGCGACACCCAAACCATGGCCTTGAATAAAATTCCACAAGCCACCTGCGGAATAGGACATCAAATTGAAGTTACGGTTTTGTAATGTAATTTGTGGGGTAAGGGTGCCAGCAGTCGTATCTTGTGCCTCTAGTGCCGTTCCGGTATTCGGGTTTTGAGCGACGTTGTTATAACGCAGACCTAAGCTGCCTTGTAGGCTATTCCATTTGCCTTCCTCAATCCAAAATAGGGCATTCGAATTGGTTTTGGTAGGCGGAACAATCGCATAGCTTCCAGTGCCGACTTCGGATGCGTTCAAAGATGCAGCGGTAACTTGTGCGCCAAATGTGCCTTTCCAACCAAAGATAGGATTATGAGTTAACTCAACCCGGGCTTCATTGGCAATGTTTTTCCAAAGTGAAGCAGCTTCACCAGTATTAGTAAATTCTGTATGGTTGTAATTAGTATTAGCCGCACTAAATTTAAAGGAAGAAAATCCGCTAAAGGGGTCGCGTGTTTCGTGTTGCAAATCATAGCGATTTTGCGACTGATTGATTGATCCACCCTCAGGAGTGGGTATGCCGTAGTTATTATTTAGCCGCTCAACAGATACGCCGGTATATCCGGATTTGCCGATATATGAAACACCAAAACCTAGATTGTTTTGATTGCTATAAGTATTGGGTAGCTTGCCTGTGTAGTTATTCCCGCCATTGCCTTCTGGGGGAACTGTCCACCCACCAGGAGGTTCGCCTTGTGATTGCGTTGAGCTACCAGGTATTGAATAGTTATTAGCGTTATTAATGGCCGTATCTACATGAATAGCGACTGATCCAATTGCGCCATCAACCTCCAAAGATCCAGCTCTACCATTATTAACGGTCTCATAACTGGTATTAATTGCTCCAGTTGGGCGATCTGGGAGGTTGGTCAAAATGCGATCATTCACCACATTAACTAAACCACCGCTCGATCCAGAGCCGTAGAGGAGGGCGGCGGCACCGCGCAAAATTTCAACCTGATGCGCGTTTTGCATATTGTTACCAACGGCATGATCTTGAGAGATATTAGATACATCACCTACGGACAATCCATTTTGCAGAATTTGCACACGGGAACCTTCGAGACCTCGAATCACTGGTCTAGATGAGCCAGCCCCGTAGCCAGTAGCAGAAACGCCAAGCTCATTTGCGAGGGTTGCACCCAAAGTGCTACCCAATTTATTCGCCAGCTCGTCCCCCTGAAGAATCTTAGTTGGGGTCAAAATACTTTGCGTTGCTTCCTGGCTGCCAGTAGCAGTTATCTCAAGGCTTGGTGTTTGATTTTGAGCAAACGCAAAAGAGCTGCATAGACTAGAAATTAAGACGCAAATTACTCGCGGCTTAAATATTTTTTTACACTTCATTTGAAATCCTTCAATGCTTGCAGCCAAATCAATGGCGCAAATAAATCCTTGACTAGCTATTAAAACTAGACGCTATATTGATTTATGAAAGAAGGATGGGTGGCGCTCTCGATTGATAGTTTTCAATGCGAGCTATAGAAATGAATGCGCTATTGAATGTGCTTGATTGCTCAGAAACATTGTTATAGACAATCGAGGAAGCTGGATCAGATCCAATGAATCCAGCTAGCGTTAGGGCATCAAATAAATGACACACATCTGAGCTATGATTTGCTGATGAAAAGGCATCCACAGCAACTGAGCTTGCTTCAGTTTGGCTGTGCACATGAGCATGAGAAATGTGATGTGCAAGGCCAACCCAGCGAGTGCCAAGCAAGCAAAGAACCAGCAAGGCTACGCTTAGCGCAACTTGTATTTGCTTTGTAAATTTGCTTGAAAAATAGGCACTCATGGCACGAATCTTACAGGATTTGCCTGCAATAGCCCTCTCGGTGTAGAATATCGATTCCGTCGGAGTGTAGCGCAGCCTGGTAGCGCACCTGCTTTGGGAGCAGGGGGTCCAAGGTTCGAATCCTTGTACTCCGACCACTTTCTCTTAGTTTTACGATTTTCAGTCCCAGTACTCACTGCCTATAGCTCAGCTGGATAGAGCAACGCCCTTCTAAGGCGTAGGTCGCACGTTCGAATCGTGCTGGGCAGGCCAATTCTTCATTTCACGGTATGCCCTAGATTGCGGCCTATCACGCTTTTAAAGCGTAAGTCGTAACTTAGAATGTACTAATGAAGATACCTTTAGTCGGCTCCAGCTTAGCCCTAATTATTGCTATGATCCTTTCAGCTTGCTCTGCCGCTAAATTAGAGGCAAGACTTGAAGCGAATCCCCATTGCAAGGATGTTATAAATCCAAAGACAGGTGCTCTAATGCCGTGCCCTGGATCGGACAATGCCTTTTATAGGGCGGCAGGTATAGTTCCAGCTGCGCCATCTACTGCTGTAAATAATTCATCTAATAAGCCGCCATTACCCGTTGATTCCAGTGCACCTGCCACCGCATCTAAGCTAGCCCCATCAGCAACGGATTGCAAACCCCGGATTCATAAAAAAACGGGCGGTGCTTTGCCTTGTCCTTCGCCTGACTGATTTGAAATAGGTATGATGTTTCTTATTGCCAGTCACCATTTACTTAATACCCGGGAACTACTATGAAAAAACTGAATTTAGCGTTGGCCTCTTTGGTCGCAGCAATTGCTTTGGTAGCTTGCAGCAATGCACCCAAATTAGCTACAGAGTCAATGCCAAGATCCGGTTTCTTGCCTGACTACAATTTATTAGTGCCGATGGCGACAAGTGAAAAAGATACTCGCATATGGAGATATCGCGTTTCTGGTGCTAACCCAGGCGTCTATACAGCAGTGATTTTGGACCCCATTTATTTGAACCAAAACGCCACTAAGGACGTAAGCCTCGAAGTTATCAACAAAGCAAAAGCAGCTTTACAAGACTCTATGGTTGAAGCAGTCAATGCACGCGGTAATATTCGTATCGTGACTAAACCTGGCCCTGGTGTTGCTCGTATCTCCGTTGGTATTACGGGGGCGGAAAGTTCGGCAGATAGTTTGCAACCTTGGAATCTCACGCCGATTGGTTTGGCCATGAATGCAGCAGCTTATGCTGGCGGCGTCAATTCTAAAACGCCAGCACTATTAGTCGAGAGCAAGATTACTGATAGTCAAACAAAGCAATTATTGGGTGAGGGCTTAATCACCGTCCAAGGTGAATCATTCCGTACAAGCTCTGGATCAGTGGATTCATTTATTGCGATGGCAAAAAAGGTGGTTCGTTCAGCGCTTGAGACATCAGCCAATCCAACCCCAACGGGTCAGTAAGGCGATCCGATGATGAGGCTTTTTAAGACATCTATTTTTATTGGCTTTTGTTCATTGATAACATTATCTTCATTGGCCGTGGCGGATGAAGCATCTCGCAATAAGGAAATTGCGGCACGCTTTGCAAAGTGCGATACCAATAAAGATGGGAAGTTAACTCCCGAAGAGGCTAAAGGTTGCATGCCTCGCGTTTATAGTCATTTCAGTTACATTGATTCGTCAAAAAAGGGTTACGTAACGGTCGCTGAAATTCAAGCAATGGCTGATAGGTAAGTCGATAGTGATAAGAGCCTCTTTGAAGGCTCTTTTTTATTAGGTGAATGATGTCTATTTCTTTTCCGGGGTTTACTGAAAATATAGTAACCGTTCAGTCTGATGATGGGCCAATTGAAATTGCTTATTTAATTGGTGGGAGTGGCCCGCCATTATTGCTTCTGCATGGTTTCCCGCAAACTAAAGCAATCTGGAGTCAGGTCGCTCCCGAATTAGCAAAAAACTTTACAGTGATTGCTGCGGATCTTAGGGGGTACGGTGCCTCATCTAAGCCCCATGGAAAAGCTGATCACTCTACTTATTCAAAAAGATCTATGGCAGCTGATCAGCATGCCTTAATGAAGTCGCTAGGATTCAATCAATTTTTCTTGCTTGGTCACGATAGGGGTGGACGTGTTTCTCATCGATTGGCAATGGATTACCCAGAAAGCGTGCTTCGTCTAATGGTTTTAGATATTTCCCCTACGCTGGCAATGTATGAGAAAACCACTATGGCATTTGCCAAGGGGTACTGGCACTGGTTTTTCTTAATACAGCCGGAGCCAATTCCTGAAGCTATGATCAGGGCAAATCCAGAATTTTGGTTAAAAAATCATATGGGTCGCCATGCTGGAACGGGTATCTTTTCTGTAGATCACTGGGCTGAATATTTAGCTGGTGCAAGCAATTCAGAGAGCATGCATGCTATGTGTGAAGACTATCGAGCAGCAGCTTCAATTGACCTTGTGCACGATCGTGCAGATCGAGCTGCAGGTAGTCAATTAACAATACCGATAAGGGTTCTTTGGGGGGAGTACGGATTGGTCAATCAGTGCTTTAAGCCGTTGGATGATTGGATGCAAGTAGCATCTGACGTAACTGGAAAAGCGGTCCCCAGTGGCCACTACATTCCTGAGGAGGTCCCAGACCAGCTGCTGGCTGAAACCAGGAAATTCTTTGCTTAATGCACTAGAAGCACTACTACAAAAAACCCTAAGTAAATCAACTATTTAGGGTTTTTTTAATCACTCTGGGTGAAAATTATTACTAGCCATGAAGCTGATAGTGCGTTCAAAGCCTAGGATGCGGATATAACGCCAAGCAATATCGCGGTATTTGCTATCCAAATAGCCTATAGCGACTTCAGGCGTCCTTTTGGACAAGTCTATCTGCTGAATTGCGCGGGCCCAACGTTTGAGTCTTGTTGACATATTTGTCACCTCCATGACCATACAACGCATTGAAAAGGCGGCGAGATGACAGGAATTACAAAATATTTAACAGAAAAGAGGTAATTTCTTTAAATGGACACCACTTTGTGTGGATTGAGGATATTTTGAGGGTCTAAAGCGGTTTTAAGGGCCCTCATCAGCTCGTGGGCAACTTCTCCCTTATGTGCCCTTAGACCGTCCAATTTAAGCTGACCAACCCCGTGCTCAGCAGAAATAGAGCCCTTACAGCGCTCTACTTGGCCATAAACCAGTTCGTGTATCTGTCTTTCGTTCGTTTCATTGAAGATTTTAGGATCTACTCCCAAAGGCGGGGCGATGTTGTAGTGAAGATTGCCATCGCCTAAATGTCCAAAATTAATGATTCTGACACCAGGAAACTTGTCCCGCATTAAGGCGTCCGTCTGCTGAATAAAACTATCCAATGAGGAAAGAGGGATGGTGATGTCATGCTTCAAATTAGCACCTTCCTCAGCTTGCGCTAATGTAATGTGTTCGCGCATGTGCCAAAAGGTGTTTGCTTGAGTTAGATTGCTGGCAATGACAGCATTGCTGATGAGCTTCACCTCAAATGCTTCTTCCAAAATAGTTTCAAGGAGTTGTCTTACATGCTCCTCACTTTCGTGATCTGATAATTCAATCAAGACGGTAAACGGCGAATTACCTTGAAGTGGATTTGCCATGTGCGGAAAATGTTTTTCATTTAAATCTAACGATTCACGGGTCATCATCTCAAAGCCTGTCAGCAAAGAGCTTGCCCTTTTTTGGAATAGGTTTAGCAGCGTAATAGTGGAGGCAATATTTTCGCATGCAACCAACGTTGTCCACTGAGAAACGGGCAGGGGATACAACTTCATTACGGCGGCCGTAATGATGCCTAAAGTGCCTTCGGAGCCAATGAATAAGTCACGCAAGTCATAGCCAGTGTTATCTTTACGTAGGCCTTTAATGCCATTCCAAATTTCACCCTTAGCTGTTACCACTTCAAGCCCTAGGCAGAGGTCTCGTGCATTGCCATATCGCAGCACATTAGTGCCACCTGCATTAGTTGCTAAGTTGCCACCAATCATGCAACTCCCCTCGGCACCAAGACTGAGTGGAAATAAAAAACCATGTTCAAGAGCTTTTTCTTGGAGCGCCCGCAAGATACATCCTGCTTCAATCGTGATTGTTTGGTTGGCAATATCAATCTCACGGATTTGATTCATCCGTTTAAGATTAAGGACGACTTGCTTCCCGCTATTGTCAGGAGTGGCGCCGCCACAGAAGCCGGTGTTACCGCCTTGTGGGACAAGTGCAACTTGGTTCTGTGCGCATAATTTGACGATAGCTGCAACTTCATCGCTAGTGCTTGGCAACAGAACTGCTAAAGCCTTGCCTATATAGCGCTTGCGCCAATCGGTGAGATAAGGCGCCTTATCTTCATCCTGAGTCAGGATGTATCTTTGTTCAAGAATCTTAGATAGGTGTTCGATGAAGGCTTGCATTTTTATTCTGCATTACGCTTTTTCAGTGCTTTAGCCTCTTTTTTGATTGGCTTTAGATACATCAATAAGCAAACAAAGCCAGTTGTAGCAAGAGCGGTTTCAAGAACAGCAAGCCAAAAGTTAGCGCCTGTTTCTAAAATACGAACTAAGCCTTCGGTGACATAGAGCAAGATCAACATCGAGGCCCATTGCATCGTATAAACCTTGCCGTTCCAAAGGCCTGGAATAGCAAACAACAAGGGGATGCCCTTCAGAATCAACCAAGAGCCGCCAGGTCTCAAGGGAGAGATAAACCACTCCCAACTCACACAAAGAATAAATAGGTCAACAAAGGCAGCAGTGGCTATCAGTTGATAGGGGTTTTTATCGAGAATCTTTTGGATCATGATGCGCTTTGCATGCCTTACTTTTTATTGAGATGGAGCATTAATGCGGTTTCAGCCAATCGCTTACCTTGTGCTTTAGCGAGACGCTGTTCTTCAGAGCTAATGGGTGCTCGACCGTCGGCATGGGCAAGGTGAGTAACACCATATGGACTGCCACCCGTACTTGAAGACATGAGATCAGGCTCGCTATATGGAATACCCATCAACATCATGCCGTGATGCAGAAGCGGAATCATCATCGTTAAAAGAGTACTTTCTTGTCCGCCGTGCATGCTACCAGTACTTGTAAATACACAGGCTGGTTTACCAATTAAGGCGCCGTTCATCCATTCGGATGAGCTGCCATCCCAAAAGTATTTCATGGGTGCTGCCATGTTGCCAAAACGGGTAGGTGAGCCTAAGGCAAGGCCTATACATTCCTGCAAATCTGAATATTCCGCGTAAGGAGCGCCATCTTGGGGCACGGCCGCATCCGTTGCTTCGCAAACAGTGGAGACAGGGGGTACGGTTCTTAGCCGGGCATTTACGCCTGGAACGCTTTCAATGCCCTCAGCAATTAGGCGCGCCAAGTCCTTGGTTGCACCATAACGGGAGTAGTACAAAACTAAAATATCGGGTTGGCTCATATTGATCTCTTATGATACGGCGATGCGCTTCATTCGTAACCCCCAATTATGGCTCTCTCTTGGAAAAGAGATCTGGGAGCGCAATCGCGGTCAAAATTTAAAGCAAATTGCCGCAAGCCTAGCCTTTACCACCACATTATCAATGGTTCCCATGGTGACCATAGCGACCATGCTTATTGGCTATTTGCCAAGCGTTATTCAAATAAAGAATGCTTTTAAATCCTGGCTTCTGGATACCTATATGCCAGGTGGTATCAATCAACAAGTTTTTGTGTACTTGGATCAATTCTCATCTCAGGCAAAAGGCTTAACTTTTGTCGGTTTAGCGGGCCTCATCATTACAACAATTATGACCCTAGCTGTGATAGAAAGTGCCTTTAATCAAATTTTTAAAGTCACTACTAGTCGACCTCTTCATAAAAAAATTGCGATCTATAGTGCAGCAACAATTCTGGGCCCAATACTGTTGGGCTTTGGCATCTACCTCAGCGGCGTCTTGTTTAGCGCATCAGAAGGTTGGATCAGTGCAATTTCTTTTGGCTTTCAATTAGTTGCAACCATAGCACCCATCTTCCTGGCCGTTCTAGTTTATGCAGTGGTCTACAAAGTCCTCCCATATGCCAAAATTTTATGGCGGGATGCCTTCACCGGCGCTTTTGTAGCAGCGTTGGCTTTTGAGTTAATGAAATTTGGCTTTGCTATCTTCTTAAGTCATACCGCCTTCTATAAGACGGTATATGGGGCTTTTGCCATTTTCCCTTTGGGGCTGATGTGGATTTATATGACCTGGTGGATTACCTTGACTGGAGCGGTGCTCGTGGCTAATTTGCCAGAGATCCGCAGCGGCGTCATTAGGGTTATTCGTTACTAAAAGCAATTACTTAACCCTTGATTCAGAGTGGTCTTGAGTCTATATTGAGCCTATAACAGCATCGTTTTTTTGGAGATCAAATGAAAGTTCGTGACATATTGCGCGTTAAGGGAAGCACCCTTTTTACGGTAGCTCCAGATACAGCCCTGCAAACTGCGGTTCTGGTCATGAGTGAACACGATATTGGTTCCTTAGTGGTAATGGAATACGACAAGCTGGTTGGAATTCTGACTTTCCGTGAAGTTATTGCTGCCTTGGCAAAACATCATGGCAAGCTTGAGGGATTACAAGTGAGCTCGGTAATGAATCAGAAGCCTTTGACCTGCAATATGGAAACCGAAATAGATGAAGTGCGTCGCATGATGTTGGTAGACCACGCTCGGTATCTGCCGGTAGTGGATCAAAAGATGTTGATGGGCGTGATTTCTTTCTATGACGTTGCAAAATCCGTAGTGGAAGCCCAGGATTTTGAAAACACCATGCTCAAGGCTTATATCCGCGACTGGCCTGAAGATACTGAAAAAGCTGCTCCCTAGGCTATTCTGACCATGATTTTCTGACAAATGACATAATGTCGGTATGTCAGGAAATACTTTAGGCCTCCTTTTTACTGTCACTACTTTTGGTGAATCCCACGGTCCGGCTATCGGAGCTGTTGTTGATGGCTGTCCTCCAGGTTTGCAGCTATCTGAAGCGGATATTCAGTTGGATTTGGATCGTCGCAAACCGGGCACCTCAAGACACGTTACTCAGCGCAAAGAAGAAGATAGGGTGGAGATTCTTTCTGGAGTATTTGAGGGCAAAACTACAGGCACTCCCATTGCTTTGTTAATACGTAACACCGATCAACGTAGCCAAGACTACGGCGATATTTTGCAAACCTTTAGGCCAGGTCATGCAGATTACGCATATCAATCTAAGTACGGAATTCGTGACCCCCGCGGTGGCGGCAGATCTTCAGCACGCTTGACAGCCCCAGTTGTGGCTGCGGCTGCAATTGCCAAAAAATGGCTGCATGAAAAATATGGCACCGTGTTCTATGGTTATATGAGTCAACTGGGAGAGCTTGAAATCCCATTTAAAGACGCTGCAGAGATCGAAAAGAATCCGTTTTTTGCCGCAAATGCCGAAATGATTCCTCAGCTTGAAACTTACATGGATGCATTACGCAAAGCAGGGGACTCTTGCGGGGCTCGCATTGAAGTTCGCGCACGTAATGTTCCCGTAGGTTTAGGTGAGCCTTTATTTGATAAGTTGGATGCGGATATTGCGCATGCCATGATGGGAATTAATGCGGTGAAAGGTGTAGAAATCGGCGCCGGCTTTAAATGTGTTGCTCAACGTGGTAGCGAGCATGGTGATGAGCTGCATCCAGATGGTTTTGCATCGAATAATTCCGGCGGCACTCTTGGTGGCATTAGCACAGGTCAAGATTTGCGTGTTTCTATCGCAATTAAACCTACCTCAAGCATCATGAGTCCAAAGCAATCTGTGGATTTAAATGGAAATCCGATTACGGTTCAAACTAAGGGGCGTCATGATCCCTGTGTTGGTATTCGTGCAACCCCCATTGCTGAAGCAATGTTGGCTCTCGTATTAATGGATCACTCCTTGCGTCATCGCGCTCAGTGCGCCGATGTTCCCGCATCTGCAGCATCCATTCCAGCATCGCAGCCCGGATCTTTTCGCGATTGATTTGGCTTTTTAAATGACGCCATCACTTCGCTGGGCCTTCGGGTCCTTTTTCTTTTTATATTTCGCCTATGTTGGTCTGGTATCGCCTTATGCGAGCCTCTTCTTTTTTGATCGTGGATTTAGTGTCATCGAGATTGCGGCATTAATGTCCATGCTACAGATCACCAGAATCGTCGGCCCATTTTCTTGGGGTTGGTTATCAGACTATCTATCAAATCGTATTGGCATTATTCGTTTTTGCGCTTGTTTAGCTGCTCTCGTTTTTCTTTGCATCTATTTTTTAGATGGCTACATTGGCTTTTTCATATGGATGTTTGTTCTGCACACCATCTTAAGCAGCCTCATGCCTCTTGGCGAATCCGCTACCATCCATGCTTTATACAAAGACAATTCATTCGATAAGCGCTACGGAAGGCTACGTCTTTGGGGCTCTATCGGCTTTATCGTTATGGTACTTGCTGCAGGAGAGTTATTTCAGCGCAAGTCGATTGAGCTATACCCCATTGTGGGCACCATTGTTCTGTTTGCCTTAGCCATCATTACTTTTTGCCTGCACGAGCCAAAAATGGAGCGCCGCAAGATGGTGAAGGGAGAGCTATTAGTAGTGCTATTTAATCCTGATGTTCGCTGGTTTTTGCTGTCTGGGTTCTTTATGATTTTTGCCCATGCTGCTTTATATGTTTTTTACTCTCTCTATCTTGCTGATCTGGGTTACAACAAACTACAAATAGGTCTTTTTTGGGCGCTCGGGGTTGCTGCTGAAGTTCTCTTCTTTTACTTCCAAAGTAAAGTACTTAGCAGATTAGATGCAGAGGTCATTTTGCAAGCTGCATTTGGGATAGGTGTTATTAGATTTGTCTTGATTGCATTTCTACCCGTTACATCTGTCCTGATTGCGGCGCAAATCATGCATGCCGGCACATTTGCTGCACACCATAGCGCTGCTACCAAATTATTGCAACGCTGGTTTACAGGCCCTCTACAGGCAAGAGGTCAAGCTTTGATGGCCACAATCTCCTATGGCTTGGGAGGCACTTTAGGTGGGTTGTGTGCTGGCTGGATTTGGGAGACTTCTCAGCCCAGAGATGTATTTGTCATGTCCGCATTTGCATGTGGACTGGCGGGCATGGCGATCCAGAAACTCAGGCCGCGACGTTATCCCGCCAGATAAAACCTTAAGACTACTTTATTGAATCTTTGCTTTAGTACGCAGTTTTTGCATCAACTCCGCGAACTTAGCCTTCTGCCAGTTCTTATCTGACATGATCATTTGCTTTAATTGATCCTTTAATTCATCCATACTTGGTGCTTTTACATCACGTGAATCAATCATCTTAATAACGTGCCATCCAAATTGAGATTTAACGGGCTTATCTGTAATTTGGCCATTCTTTAGCTGAACCATTGCTTTAGAAAATTCTGGAACCAAGGCTTTATCGCTTACCCAGCCTAGATCACCACCATTCTTGGCAGAGCCGGGATCTAATGACTTTGCCTTGGCGATATCTTCAAAATTTGCGCCAGCTTTTAGTTGCGCAATGATTGCTTTTGCATCTGATTCTTTTTCAACAAGGATGTGCTCAACGTGATATTCCTTGCCAGTGTATTGCGCCTTGACTGAATCGTAAGCAGCTTTCAGCTCGGTATCGGCCACACCTTCTTTTTCGATAAAGTCTTCAAATACTGCGGATACCAATACGCCCATGCGCGCCTGCTCAAGCTGTTCACGAACGATTTCTTTTTGAAGGACGCCACGTTTATCCGCTTCTTGCAAAATAAGTTCACGAGTTACAAGCATCTCACGTGCTTGGTCGCGTACTTGAGGATTATCTGGTTGGCCTGAGCGTTGAACCAGCTTATCAAGCTGCGCTTTTGGGATCGATTTGCCATTCACGATGACTGCATTTTGTGCACTAGCATTACCTGCAAGAAAGAGTGCTCCGAGAAGGCTGATTGAGAATAATTGACGTTTATTGAACATGGTATTTAAGGAATTGAATGAAGAATGGAGCTATTTTAAGGTAGGCTCAGTCAAGAACCTCATCAGGAGCCAAGGCGGAAATGGTTAAAGCATGAATTTCCTTGGGAATGTGTTGATTTAGAGCGGCATAAATAGCCCTGTGCCGAGCCACTAGGTTTAAACCCTTAAACTCCGGGGCGACAATTTCCAGCTTAAAGTGTCCACCACCGCTTGCAGCACCAGCATGTCCAGCATGAAGGTGGCTTTCATCCTCAATCTTGAGAGACTGAACTTGAAAGGCTCTGCGAAGATCATCGTCAAAGACTGCAATACGTTGTTGATTGATATTCATTCGTTAGGTTGCACTATATGTTTAGCAAGCCACAGGCCCTGAAGGATAACAAAAACCACTAACAAGCCAGTACTACCAAACAATTTAAAGTTAACCCAGGTTTCCTCAGAATACTCAAAGGCAATATACAAATTAAGAGCGCCCATTGCAAAAAAGAAGGTAGCCCAGGCCATATTTAGACGATGCCAAACAGAATGGGCACTTTTTTCTTTCAGTGTTACCTGTTTGCCCATCAGCACCTGTATCCAATTCCTTTGAAAAAACTGTGCACTAATAAAAAGTGCTCCGGAAAATAGCCAGTAAAGAGCAGTGGGCTTAAGCTGAATAAAAGTCTTGTCGTGCAAAAAGATCGTTAAGCTGCCAAAGACGATGATCATCACCAGGCTGATCCATTGCATGGCATCAATTTTGCGATGGCGGTAATAGACCCAAAGAATCTGAACAATAGTCGCTACCATCGCAACAATAGTGGCCGTATAAATATCACCGAATTTAAAGGCCACAAAAAACAGAATTATGGGGAAGAGGTCGAATAAGAATTTCATTGGTCGATTATCCAGCTATTTAACTATTCACCTGACTTTACGGGTGTCGCGTTAGAGCTAGGCTCAAAGCTCAAGGAAGCTGAATTGATGCAATAACGCAACCCCGTAGGCATAGGCCCGTCTTCAAATACGTGACCTAAATGAGCATCGCAATGAGCGCAACGGACCTCAGTGCGAATCATTCCATGGGTCGTGTCGCGAATTTCTTTGATTGATGATGGAACTTCAGGGGCGTTATAGCTGGGCCAACCGCAACCAGCGTCAAATTTTGTTTCAGATAGAAAGAGGGGGGTGTCGCAGCAGATGCACTTATACCGGCCCTGATCCCAGTGATCCCAATACTTACCGGTAAATGGTCGTTCAGTTGCAGCTTCACGTGTAACGCGATACTCAATGTCGCTGAGCGCTTGTTTATATTCTTGATCTGTTTTTTTCATGTTGACTCCTGATATATCAGTTTTCTTATGCTCTAGGATGAACAGCTAACTTCAACTGATTGGGCATTTGGGGGTGGCGCTAATGAGTATGAGTGATACTCATCTTGCTCTTCATAAGGATGGCTCAAAATTTTTAGAAGCTTGATGACTTCAGAGAAATCTTTATTCTGAGCCATTTCAATTGCAGATTGTGCCAAGTGATTTCGCAATACATATTTAGGATTAATTCGATCCATTTCTTTCTGGCGCGCAATGTCAGAGCTTGATTCCAGCTGCAATCGCTCTGCGTAATCGACAAACCAGCGATCGATAGACTCTCTATCCAAAAACTCATCACGCAATGGATTTTTAGAAATAGCTGAATTGACCTGTAGCTTGCCAAGATTTCTAAAGAAACTCGTGAAGTCTACTTTTGAATCATGCATTGCCTGCAATAGTCTTTCGATGAGGGGGATATCTCCCTCTTGAACAGTGAAAAGGCCTAGCTTTTTCCTAAAGAGGGATTGCCATTTATGTGCGTACACCACTGGAAATTGCTCAAGAGCGCCGCGCAGTTGTTCTTGCGCTTTTTCTTTCCCTGAATCATTTGCTAGCAATGGAATCATCGCGCTGGCAAGGCAAGCCATATTCCAATGCATGATCTGAGGCTGGCGATGATAGGCATATCGTCCGCCTTGATCGCTATGGTTGCAAATATGATCGATTTGAAATTGATCCAAGAACCCAAATGGCCCGTAATCTATTGTTAAGCCAAGTACGCTGATGTTGTCACTATTGAGAACACCATGACAGAAGCCAACTGACTGCCATTGCGCCACAAGATTTGCATTACGAGAACAAATTTCTTTAAAAAGGCTTAAGTAAGGATTCTCTGTATTTTGAGACTCTGGGTAATGGTTCTGAATTAAGTAATCGGCAAATTCCTTCAGACGCCCCACATCATCCAATGAAGCGAAGTGTTCAAAATGACCAACCCTCATAAAGCTAGGCGCGAGCCTTGCGCAGACTGCGGCGGTTTCCAGGGTTTCCCTTCTAATCGGCAAGTCAGAACCAATAATCGATAATGCTCGAGTAGTGGGAATGCCTAATGCATGCATTGCTTCGCTGCAGAGAAACTCTCTAATGGAAGAACGTAGTACCGCTCTCCCATCCCCCATTCGTGAAAACCGAGTAATGCCAGCACCTTTCAGCTGTAATTCTTGCCCTGCTATATCACCCAATAAAATTGCACGTCCGTCCCCCAGTTGTCCAGCCCAAACGCCAAATTGATGGCCGCTATAGGCTGTTGCAATTGGGTTAGGAAACTGGTGGGTTCCTGTACTTAATTGATTTCCAGATAAAACTGCCAACCAAGTCGTATCAGTAGGTAGCTGGTTTTTATCCAGCTCAATACCGATTAACTTAGCAGAGGAAGGCGAAAATGCAACCCAATAGGGTTCGGGCAAGGGAGTGGGTTGGGTCGCTTGGCAAACATCATCGCCGCTGAAGGTAAAGGCCATGAGTCCTATTCTAGGGGGATTTACCAAAACACGTACATGGCTCTAAAATTATTCCATGAATAAACAAGTTCAAATAAATCCACAAACCCAACTAGCCAATTTAGGCGAGGAATTGAATGTCCCTTTTTTAAAGCTTCTTGGCGTACGTTGCTTAAGTGCAGAAATGGGTAAGGGGGAGATTTTGCTAGCTCTGAAACCTGAGCACAACAATACTTGGGAAGTGGCTCATGGCGGCGTCTTATTGACACTCATGGATGTTGCCATGGCAGTTGCAGCAAGATCGGGTGACCCCAGCGACAGAAGTGTCGTGACTATTGAAATGAAAAATAATTTTATGCAGGCCGCAACTGGAGTACTCAGGGTCAAGGCTGATACCGTCCGAAGGACTGCAACCATGGCTTTTTGCGAAGCAAAGCTATTTAATGATCAGGGTGAGATTTGCTGCATGTCGACCGGGACCTTTAAGTACCTGAAGCGCTTAGCTACTAAAAATGCTGACGGAATTCGTGTAGTGAATGACGATGGTCGCGTCGAATAATATTAGACAGATAAATTAGAGTCTGATGATGAACTAAGGGCACCTGTTACAACATCGTGGCCAACGGTTCCGGATACATCAAAGCGACGTTCAACCAATTCAAAATGCCCATCTTTACGAACCCTTAGAACCGTACTGGAACGTGTACCGTAGGCAGGGGTTTTAATAAAAGCAGAGGAGAGCGCCTTCTCCCATTCTTTGCTTACACCCGTATTCGGCAGCTCATGATCGCTTGCATGATGACTATCTGCGAGCAATTTTAGATATTGATCTGCATTTTTAAGTTGCCCTTGATCCATAGCCAAGGCTTGAGCAAAGGCAGCTACGCGGTGGTTTACTTTGGGCCAAGGGGTGTCCAACATCGCATTGGAGAGTCCATAGACGCCTGGCTCTAGGGGTTGTTGGGGAAATACCTTGCGGGGGCGAATACTTTGACCCAACATCATTCGATTGCTAACCCAATGCATTTCTCCATTAGCTGGATCACTAAGATCGGCCATCAGCAAATTAAAGCCGTTGTATTGTGTAAAGCGTTTTGAATGACTTTGAATAAATTGTGTTGGGCGATCTTTGCTGGTGAGATACATCAAAGATAGCTCGCCACGCGTTCTTGCATCTGGATTTTTTTCGCTCGGCGCTCTTACGTTAGTCAAGGCCGCAAATTTTCCAGTTTTAGTAAATCCTAACCATGTACCAGGACTTCCCAAAACATCAGCGCGATCTCTGCCGGCCAAAACATGTGGATGTTCTGACCACCAAGAGACTCCTTCGGTATCGCGCTCATAAAATTCATCGCGATTGGCTGCAACCACCAGAGAGTAGTCTGGATGGGAGTTCCATGCGAAAAGAATGAGGCACATAAAAGGCGTTAAATTTCAATTAAAGGGTATGGCAATGAATCTATTTGTAACACAGGTCCAGTAGGGTTACCCAAGTGAATCTCCCCATTTTCAAGAGCCTCGAGCTTGCACTCAATTTGAAGAGTAGTACGCGCTGGATCTGAGTGATCTTGGGAGGATAAAACAACCATTCCAGCTGGCTGATCCGAATCCTTGCTATGAAAAATTTCGGTGCCTGGCATGATGAGATTTTGATCTAACTCAGAACCAATTACATTGGCCAGTTGAAGTCTTCGCTTGATGGCGCCGCGATATTGACTGCGGGCTACTATTTCCTGACCTGGATAACATCCTTTTTTAAAATCCACGCCAGCAACGGATTCAAAATTAATCATCTGCGGCACAAATTGCTCTTGTGTTGCTGCAACAATTCGAGGAATGGCACTTAGCACCTCAAGCTCGTTCCAGATATTTAATGCTGTTACAGAGTTTTGAGTTTCGATAGGGGATTGATTTGGAAACGCTAACAAAAGGCGTGCAATTGATTGAGATCCAACTAATACATCGGGCATCCTTAAGGCAATAGACTGTTCGGAAGTTTGGTAGCTACTGATAGCTTGATCAGTTCCATAAAGTCCTGCTACTGACCAACTCGCAGAAAGATCTGTCACCTTCACTTTTGAACGCAACACATACATTGATAATCGTTTCGCTGTACTTGCCGCGATATCTTTTGAGATAAATAGGGCAAAGCGGTCTTCAGATTCATTAGTGGATGGGAATAAGCCAAGCCAAGCGCTCGCCAATAATCGACCTTTTGGGCTACAGTAGCCAACGAGACGAGCTCCTGAGAAACCATAAGCCTTGGATCCTGGCAGGGTGCGATTGAGCCCCAAAACAGAATTTGTTAATTGATTTTGCAAAAAGCCTGCAGCATCAGCACCCTCAATTTGAATACAACCCCAATCAGGAAGAATGGAGGGTAGAGATGAATGGTTATTAAGCCAATTTTGCTGATTTTGAGTGTTATTTGTCATGACCCTTTTATCATAGCCCGATGAGCAGAAAAATTCAGAAGAAGGTCTTTTTTTTAAAAAGGTGGCTTGCAGTAGCTGCGGCTCTCTTGTGCTTACTTTATGGCGTCATTTTTTTACTTCCAGTTGTACCAAATCAATCAAATGGTGCAGATGGCTTAGTCTATAAGGTCAAAATCAACCCAAATTCTGGCCTAACAAGCATTGCTGCCCAGTTCAGCACCCAAGGTTTGACTGCTAACCCCATTGCTTTACATATTGCTGCAAGAAGTTTATTTATTGGCTCAAAATTAAAGCCAGGGACATATTTATTCCCCAATGGTGCCAGTCTTGGAAAAGTACTTTTACAAATGGCTCGCGGAGATCGTGTCAGAGAAAGTATTGCCATCATTCCAGGCATGACTATCTGGCAGTTGAGGGCGTTGATGAATTCTCACCCATCAATCGTTCACAGAACCAAGGGAATTGGCAATAAAGAGTTGCTACAGCTTTTAAATCTCAACTATCCAAGTGATGAGGGATTATTTCTACCCGATACTTACGTTTTTGACCCGGATGAGCTTGACCTGAATATTTATCGGAGAGCGGCACAAGCAATGCAAAAGCAACTAGCCCAAATTTGGGACCAAAGAGCCGAGGGATTACCGCTTAAAACGTCTTATGATCTTTTGATACTGGCATCCATAGTTGAAAAGGAAACTGGGCGTCAGAGCGATAGAGCTATGGTGTCGACTGTTTTTATCAATCGCCTAAACAAAGGTATGCCACTCCAGACGGATCCGACGGTAATCTATGGAATAGGGCCTAAATTTGACGGAAATTTACGGAAAGCAGATTTGCGCAAAGACACTGCCTACAATACCTATATGCATAAAGGTTTACCGCCAACCCCTATAGCCATGCCAAGTAAAGAATCAATCATGGCAGCCGCACATCCAGCTAAAAGTAATGCTTTATTCTTTGTTGCTAAAGGCGATGGTAGTAGCCATTTTTCACAATCCCTAAAAGAGCATGAAGCAGCGGTAGATCAATATCAACGCAAAATTACATCTAAAACTAGCGCAAACTAATTTTTTATATGACATCAGCACACACAGGATTTTTTATCAGCTTTGAGGGAATTGATGGGGCAGGTAAAAGTACGCATGTCGATGCTTTTCGCAATCTGATGCAAGAACGCTATCCCAATAAAGAAGTGGTTATGACTCGTGAACCTGGGGGCACAGCCCTTGGTGAACAGCTTCGTAACTTGTTGCTTGATGCTCCCATGAATCTTGAAACGGAAGCATTGCTCATGTTTGCGGCACGTCGTGAGCACATTGCTCAAATTATCGAGCCAGCGCTCGCCGCCGGTAAGATAGTGATCTCGGATCGCTTTACTGATGCGAGCTTTGCCTACCAAGGCGGAGGTCGCGGTTTGAGCTTAACTAAATTGAATGATTTAGAGCGCTGGGTTCAGGGTAGGGTTGATGGCTCTCTTTTGCAGCCTAACTTAACCATCCTATTTGACTTGCCTGGTGAAATCGCTGAATCACGCCGCTCAAAAGTGAGGGCACCAGATAAATTCGAAAAGATGGACTTATCCTTTTTCGAAAGAGTTCGCCAAGAATACTTACGTCGGGCAAAGGAAGATCCCAAACGCTTTCATTTGGTAGACGCTACACAAACACCTGAAGCCATCTGGGATGGCTTAAAACAAATTCAGATTGTGGTTCAGTGAGACAAAAGACTCAAATAGCGCCTTGGCTTCAACCTCTTTGGGAGGGCTTGGACTTTGGACAGTTTCCCAATGCGATATTGCTACATGGTCAATCCGGTATTGGCAAATTCGCCTTTTCAATTGAGCTGGCCAAAGCATTGCTTTGTGAGACCACTAATGGATCTGCAAAGCCTTGCAATCAATGCGAAGCTTGCCATTGGTTCGACACCGGCAATCATCCCGATTTTATTTCCCTTGTGCCGGAGACTCACCGCAAGCTAATGCCTCATGCTGATTACGATAGTGATGAGTCCCCGAAAAAAGGGAAGGCCGTGCGCGACGATGAAAGCGAATCAAGTGAGAAAAAAGAAAAGAGGAATATCTCCATTGAGGAAACTCGAAGTGCAATAGAAAATCTGGCTATTGGCTCTCACCGTGGCGGGAATCGCGTGATCTTGATCTACCCATTAGAGATGCTACGGTCAGATTCTGCTAATACATTGCTGAAATCTTTAGAAGAGCCGCCAGCAAATACTATTTTCATATTACTGGCTGATCGAGTTGATCGTGTATTGCCGACGATTCGCTCTCGTTGTCGCCTCTTAACGGCTCCACGCCCCAATCGCGAGGAAGGTATTGCTTGGCTAAAGGCTCAAGCAAATGAAATTACGGGGTTAAAGGCTAGTGATGCTGATATTGAGAGCATCTATGACGAGCAGGGTGGGGCACCTTTTTCTGTTCTCAGCTCGCTAATTGCTAGGCACAATAAAGATGAAAAGGATGAGCTAACGATAGCCATTCAGGCATCGCGTTTTTTACTTCAATCGATGGCTCAAGGAGTCAGAATCAACTGGCTTGAAACGGCTGAGAAAACACATAAGGCTCAATACGGATTTCTTTTGGCAAGCATGCAGCGATGGGTCTCGGATTTACAAGCAGTGGCCCAAGGTGGACATCCACGTTATTACCCCAAACATTTATCTTCACTAGAAGGATTATCTAAATTAGCGAATATTCAAAAGTTGCATCAATTTTGGAAATCTCTAGTACAGGCTCGTCGACATGAAAATCACCCTCTTGCCACCAGAATTCAATTAGAGGGGCTACTTTCACAATATCAGCAGATATTTGGGCCATAAACAACTCGCAGGCAGACTAAAATACGAGTCATGTTCATAGACTCACATTGCCACCTCGATTTCCCAGAATTTCAAATGAGATTGCCCGAGGTTCTTGCTAATATGCAGGCGGCCAAGGTCAGTCATGCTTTATGCATTTCAGTAGATTTGCCAGATTTCCCCAATGTATTGAAATTAGCACAGGATCATCCAAATCTTTATGCCTCAGTAGGCGTTCACCCAGATTACGAAGATACGCCCGAACCAAGCCTTGAGTTTCTAGTTGATACCGCCCAAAAGCATTCCAAAATTGTCGCTATTGGTGAAACAGGTCTTGATTACTACCGTATGGGCGATCGTAGTTATGAATCCATGGAATGGCAGCGAGAGCGCTTCAGAACTCATATTAGGGCATCTATAGCCTCCAAGAAGCCCCTAATCATTCATACACGCTCAGCTTCTGAAGACACCATCAAAATCCTTAAAGAGGAGGGCGCTCAGAACATTGGCGGGGTTATGCACTGTTTTACGGAATCCTATGACGTGGCGAAGGCGGCTATGGAGATGGGGTTTTTCATCTCCTTCTCCGGAATTGTGACCTTTAAGAGCGCCAAGGAACTGCAAGAGACTTGCAAACAAGTACCTTTGGATCGAATGTTGATTGAGACAGATTCACCATACTTAGCCCCAATTCCATATCGCGGCAAGACCAATGAACCTGCCTGGGTATCTAAGGTAGGTGAATTTATTGCTGACTTGAAGGGGGTTTCTATTGAAGAATTAGCGCGCCAAACCTCTAGCAATTTTTATGAATGTTTTCAGATAGATAGAGAATTAAGATGAGATTTAAGTTTAAATTATTTGCTGCTTTTATGACCATTTCTGCAGCTATTTGTACATCATCTTTTGCCCAAACAGAGACGCAAATTCTAGACTTTACTAAGGCAGCTAAGTTTAACGATGTGGCAACAGTGAAAAGCCTGCTTGCTAAAGGTGTCAGCCCCAATACAACCGACTCTAAGGGCGACCCTATGCTAAATATAGCGATTAGAGACAAATCTGATGATGTGATTGCCCTGTTGCTGGCCAATAAAACTACTGACGTTGATCTCTCCAATAAGTTTGGTGAGACGCCCTTAATGATTGCTTCTATTGACGGCAATCTGCCCGTGGTAAAGGCCTTGGTTGAGCAAAGAAATGCACAGATAAACCATATTGGCTGGACGCCGTTGCATTACGCCTGCGCCAGAGGTCAATTAGATGTAGCCAAATATCTCATTGCCAAAGGAGCCACAATTGATGCATTAAGTGTTGGTGATAACACGCCATTGATGATGGCAGTTCAAGCCGGCAATGAAGATCTGATTAACCTGCTTTTGTCTAAGGGTGCAGATTTGAGATTAAAGAATTCTCAAGGCTTTACTGCAATTGATATAGCCGTCATCTACGAGAAGCCATGGATTGCAGAAGGCCTAAGTTCACGTTGGTTAAAGCTTTATAAGCAGCCTTATGTATACCCAAAGGCCCTTACACAGCCTAAGCCATAATACACATATCTGCGTATAATCATTATTATGTCAAATAAGATATTTTTGTAATATTCGCTACAGACCCCAAATGGCAATCAACTTCCTCCACGACCATAAACTCCCTATCTTGGATCTTTTCCAGAATGCCGATCTGCCCAGCTTCACCACTCTTTTTTCAGAGATCAATACTGATATGGGCAATAGTCAGATCTGGGTTGTGCTGTTACTAGCATGTTTAATGTTAACGCTGCATGGTGTTGCCGTTCTGATGATCGCAGGAGCATTCCACTGGATTGATCACAAGTTAGAAAACAAGAAAATTTACGGCGCAAACTTTTTTTCATACTTCGTGGCTATTCTTTTGATTATTGCGAGCCACTTCATCGAAATTATTGCCTGGGCATATATCTGTGTGGCGCTCAAGGTATTTGCCACTAATCCTCAGACTTTTTACTTTGCTGGCGAAATGTATACAACCGTTGGATATGGTGATTACACGCTTTCTGAGCACTGGAGAATCCTGCCGATCATCATTTCTTTTTCGGGAATTTTTGCAGTCTCCATGTCTGGGGCTGCTTTATATTCCATGATGGGTGCATTACTAGGACGGTCTAATCAAAATCCAAAATCTGGGTCAGGGTTCTAGTTTCAGGGCTGAATTGCTTTAGGCACAGGGTTCTTTTGCTTGAAAACAAGTTCAAGCACCCTACCATTTGACTCTAGAGAGCGTATGCGGCCAGGCAGCCAATCCAAGTCCTTCGCAAGCCAAATATCAACTTGACGCTTGTAAGGGCTACTCTCAAGCTGCATCAAGGCATAGTGACGATTGATCGTTTTACCCATGCTTGGAATGTCTTCAGAGACATTTTCTCCATAGCTTTTAAAGTTCCACATCTCCAGGGTGTTGTAGTCAACCACCGGAATGCTGCGTATTGTGCCAGCCTCATCCATTTTGCTATTGCCATTTAACAGCGAAGCTAGCTGGAAAATTAGGCTAAAGCGATCTTGAGTGCCAGGTAATATTGCGGGCGTGTATTCAGGTTTTTCAGAAAAGAACATCTGCCCTTCCCCTTTTTCATTTCGATCAAATCGAGAGTAGCGCGGTGTTCTTGTTCCGCGTTGCGACCAATAAATACTGGGAGCAATCCCATAGGCGTCTACCGAGCCGCGTGATTCAAATACAAAAGGGCCGACAAAAGCATAGGGAATATTGATATAGAGACGATAGCTATTGCCGTCGACAATCCAGTCAATTTCTCCGGTTTGATACTGCTGGCCATCGACATAAGCATCGTAATAAATAATCCCAGATTCCGGTAATTTGAATGCCGCCCCAGATTGATCTCCTATAGCGCCGTTTGCTCCAGCCCCGTCAGACTTGACCCCTGTCTGCGCATTTGATGATGAGGTCTGTTTGTCAGCTACCTTTTTAGCAGACTTAGTCATCTGGATTTTCTTAGGCGGTTCCGCTTTTAACTCAGTCCTGATGATGAGATCTTCAGCAATTGGTGGCAGCTCATTAAATGAAAAAAAAGGAAGGCCAAAAAATAATAGGAGATGCCCAACCACTGAAAGTAGTAAAGCAGCAAAAATTATTCGCAGCGATTTCAACTTGGGGCAACCAAAATAACTACCCCACCCTGTCTTTACATTCAGGAGAAACCCTCCAAAAGGCGGCTATTTTTGGGGAGATTGGCAGCCAAGAAATCCATCTGGTCTGACAAAATATTACGTCCTTTAAGAATCATGTCCTCATAAAGGCTTGGTAAATAAGGCGTGTATAACAAACCCATACCAGCTTGCTCAGGTGTACGGTTACCTTTGCGTTGATTGCAGGGCCTACAAGAGATCACTAAATTCATCCAACTATATTGACCGCCGCGACTGTTGGGGATGATGTGTTCTGCCTCTGCGTGATTTTCATGAATTGCATCGCCACAATAGGCGCATAAACCTCTATCGCGTTTATAAAGCTTGTGCTTCGTGATGACGGGCACAACATCAAAAAGATTGATTTTGGCGCTACCCTTTACTGCGATGATGGAGTGAAGCTCAATAACAGATTGCTTGCCGGTGGCACGAGAAATGCCACCACGCATTTTGAATATGGGATCACCTAGAGTCCATATGACGCTGCTATCAGCATATTGCTTTGCAGCTTCTTCTGGATTAACCCAACCCTGGGGAATTCCACCTGCGTCTAATTTCAAGATGCTCAGCACAAACCCTCCTTTCTAGGCTTCATCATGCAGATGAAAGTCGTTTGGATCATCTTACAGAAGAAGATGTCGGCAATCAATTGACCCTACCGTGAGATGAACTGTATTACCTTAGGTAAGTGCTCTGGATACTCAGCAATGCCATGGTCGCTGCCTTCTAGCACTAGTTGCTCTGCACCTTTGTAAAACTCCACCATCTCACGCCAATCTAACAATTCATCGCCTTTTGCAGCCATTAAAAAATAACGAGAGGGCTTGGTTATTGACTCCACTTGAAGCGCATTTAGTTCATCGATATATTCTGGACGAAAATCAAACGGCTCATCTGAGTCATAGGAAGTCAACATGCCAACATGGGGAGCTAGCTCTCTTGGGGCTCTTACGGCAGGATTTAAGGCTACCGCTTTGCAGCCATACTTCTCGGCAAGATAATTGGCGTAGAAGCCACCTAATGAGGATCCGACAACCACCAAACGATCATGTTTTGAGTCATGGATATGTTTTTCTACTAGATCCATACTCGCCTTAGGAGATGCTAAAAGCTGTGGGCAAAACCACTCAATGGGATTTTCTGGTGTTGCTAAAGCTTGAATTGCCTCACCTGTAATAACGGCCTTACTAGATCGAGGCGATGATCGAAAGCCATGAAGATATACAAGCAATGTTGAAGGCATATGAAAATCCTAAAGTCTATTGAGTGATTTGATCCAATCCAACCCTGATTGGGTTTGGGTAGCCGGCTTGTATTCACAGCCAATCCAGCCTTGGTAGCCTATCCGATCGATCAGTTTAAAAAGATATGCGTAATTAATTTCTCCAGTACCGGGCTCATGTCGACCCGGATTATCAGCCAATTGAATGTGGGCAATCCTAGAGATATTTTTCTCTAATGTTTTAGAAAGCTCACCCTCCATGCGTTGGGCATGATAAATATCGTATTGAATATACACATTATCAACGCCAACTTCATTCAGAATTTCTAAAGCTTGCTGGGTTTTTGATAAATAGAATCCGGGAATATCAAATGTATTGATTGGCTCAATCAGTAATTTAATATTGACCTTTTTGAGCTCAGCTGCCGCATATCGTAAGTTTGCAATCAATGTTGCTTGCAACAGCTCTTGACTCAATCCAGCAGGTGCTTTTCCTGCTAAGCAATTGAGTTGACCCACCCCTAGCACTTTTGCATATTCAATTGCTTTGGCAACACTTGCTTTAAATTCATCCATGCGATCTGGAAGACAGGCAATCCCTCGCTCCCCCTCATCCCAATCTCCAGCAGGCAAATTGTGAAGCACCAGACGTAAGTTATTTTGATCCAGTTTTTGACGAATTTCACCTGCCTTATAGGCATAGGGGAAAAGAAATTCAACGGCCTTGAATCCAGATTCTGCTGCTTTTTCAAATCGATCCATAAAGGAATGCTCATTAAATAGCATGGTGAGATTTGCTGCAAACTGGGGCATTTCACATCCTTTAGAGTGAATCAATGTATTGGTTGATCTTAACAAACCCCGAGCAGCTCAGTCTTACAGGGGCCTATACCTCTTAATAGGTCTAATTGACCTTCAAAATAGGCTAAGATTGAATTTAGTAGTTATTTAAATAAGGAAAACTAATATGAAATTTGCCCCGATTGCTATGATGCTTGCTGTGCTTTTCGCAGGTACGACGGCGGTTAATGCCCAAACACCCTCCACAGCTGGTGCCGCTAAGCCAGTTGTAATCGATGCAGCTGTTACTGACAACGTCTATCAGCTCTATGAAGGTGAAGTTGTTAAGGTCGATAAAAAAACCCGCACAATTACATTTAAAAACAAAGAAGGCGAATCTAAATTTGTGGCTGGTCCAGATATTAAGAACTTTGACCAAATCAAAAAAGGTGATCGCGTTAACGTTAACTATGAATTGGCTGTAGCTATTGAGTTGATTAAAACCAAGAGTGATGGCGTTCGTACAAAAGTAGAAACCAATACAGTGACAAAATCAAAGGCAAATGAAAAGCCTTCTGAAACAATCACCAATCAGACAACCATCATTGCCGATATTGTTGAGGTAAATCGTGAGAAGAAATTGGTTTCCGTTAAGGGCCCCAGCGGCAAAATCACCACTGTTACTGTAAAAAACCCCGCCCTTTTGGCTGACGTTAAAGTCGGTGAGCAGGTAAAAGTCATTTACTTTGATGCAATGGCAGCCTCTATTACCAGCCCTAAGAAGTAATCTTTTCAACTAACTCTGCGATATGTAGAGCTAGTTAGTCATTAAATAAAAAGCCACCCACAGGTGGCTTTTTATTTAGCAATACTAATTTACTTGATCAGATCCAAAAATTGGACATTATTGTTGATATTCCCGAAAGAGGATGAGTCATAGGCGAAGTTACCATTAGTGGTGAACAAGAACATATAGGTCTTCATTGGGCCATCGCCACCTGACCGTTCTTTTGCGTTGACATCACAGACCACCATCCAACCAAACTTTGGAGTCTCAAAAGCCAGCGCTCTTGCCCAGGCCTTACGTGGAGGCGAACATTCTTTTTTTGCCATATCTGGGTTATTCACGGCAGACTTAAGATAAGCATTCACTTCTTTATCTACTGCTGCCTGATTAGGTTGAGGCGGGAATTTGGCTTGCGCAATTTCTTGTTGGGTCACAGGAGCGGCGCAAGCAAATAATGACACTGCTGCAACGAGACCTAATAATTTGGTTTTCATAAATGATCCTATTGGGAGAAAAGTGAATTTGAGAGTAATTCTTGCTTGATTCATTATATTTGCTCGGCTTTGTATCTGTAGTGACTCAATCCTGAGACGATGGGAACCTCATTAAAAAATCTATAGAACAAAATTAGTAAGGATAAAAAAAGCCACCCCGCAGGATGGCTTTTTGGTAACGCTTTTGGTAACAAGGTAGATTATTTGTCACAAACCCTTGTGATACCTGTTGTCTTGGCGGAACGGACGGGACTCGAACCCGCGACCCTCGGCGTGACAGGCCGATATTCTAACCAACTGAACTACCGCTCCAAATACATCGAGTAACGCAACATCATACCTCTTTACTACTACCAGAAGAATCTGGCGTCCCCAGGGGGATTCGAACCCCCGTACTCACCGTGAAAGGGTGATGTCCTAGGCCTCTAGACGATGGGGACCTGGACTACAACAAACTGCTATTTTAAATGCTTGGTGGAGATAAGCGGGATCGAACCGCTGACCTCTTGCATGCCATGCAAGCGCTCTCCCAGCTGAGCTATACCCCCCGAAATCTCGCGATAAAACTACAAGACATTCAAAACAATCCAAGATTTTATCCTATTTTTGTGCAGGTGCGCAAATTCCCTAACGGACCACCTTAGAGAGCCTTTGTATAGCCTCTTCTTTGCCCAATACCACCAAGACAGAATCAATGGCTGGGGTTTGTGTTGTGGCAAATAATGCGTATCTGACAGGCATTGCTAGAGCTGGCATTTTGAGTTGATGCTTGGCCAATACTTGCTTAAATACCGCGCCATAGGCCTCTTTTGTTGGCTCAGACTGTGAAATGGCATCAATCAAATCTTTTAATGCCGGCACAATATTCTCAGGAATATTTTCTTGGATTTGATCAGGGCTTAAGCTTGGTGCAGGCAAATAGAAAAGCTTTGCCCCTTCGGCAATTTCTATCAATGTATTAGCGCGGTCTTTTAGTAACCCAACCACTTGAATAAAGTCTGGTCCAGATTCGGTATCAATACCAAGTTCATGAGCAAAAGGTTTTGTGGATTCAGCTAACTTCGCTGGATCTGCATTTTGAATGTATTGATGGTTGAGCCAAAGCAATTTTTCTGGATTATGTTGTGCTGGAGAACGCCCTAAACTTTCCAAATCAAACCAACCAACAAATTGCTCTTTGGTGAAAACTTCAGCATCGCCATGAGACCAGCCCAGGCGCGCTAAATAATTCAGAATTGCTTCAGGCAGATAGCCTGCCTTTTGGTAATCGCGCACGCTCATAGCGCCATTACGCTTACTCATCTTCTCGCCTAAATCATTCAAAACTGTTGGCAGGTGGGCATATACGGGTGGGGTACCGCCAAGCGCTTTCATGATGTTGATTTGTCTGGGGGTGTTATTGACATGATCATCGCCGCGGATGACATGGGTAATCTTCATATCCATATCATCGATCACAACGCAGAAATTGTAAGTAGGCGTACCGTCCGGCCTTGCAATGACTAGATCATCCAGCTCATCATTGCTAATCTCAATCTGCCCTTTTACTGCATCATTCCAGATGACTGAACCGCCAATGGGGTTCTTAAAGCGAATAACCGGATTAACTCCCTCGGGAATGTGTGGCAATGTTTTTCCAGGCTCCGGTCTCCAGAGTCCGTTGTAGCGCGGCTTTTCTTTATTAGCCATTTGTTGATCGCGCAATTGATTGAGCTCTTCCTCGCTCATATAGCATGGATAAGCCAATCCGGCATCAAGCATCTGCTTTACCACTTCTCGGTAGCGATCAATCCTCTGCATTTGATAAATAGGGCCCTCATCTAAATCTAAGCCCAGCCAAGACATGCCTTCGATAATGACGTCCACTGCTTCTTGAGTGGAGCGCTCAAGGTCAGTATCTTCAATGCGAAGAATGAAGTCACCCTTATTGTGACGCGCAAATGCCCATGGATAGAGCGCGCTGCGAAGATTTCCCAGATGAATAAAGCCCGTGGGACTAGGGGCGAAACGTGTACGAATATGCATAAATCACATTATCTCAGGTCGGCAATCCCGGGACTAAATCTCAAAAAAAGTGGATACTTTGCCTTATGAATGAATTGCTTGTATTTATGTGTGATGGCGCTCCAGTTAGGGGTGAAATAGTCTCAATTGGAAGTGCCTGGCAGGCCGTTTTAGAGCGCCGTAATGACCCCCCGGCTGTGCGCCGAATTCTGGGTGATTTTGTGGGAGCTGCCACCCTATTAAGCGCCAGTCTCAAGTTTGATGGAACTTTGATTATTCAGGCGCAAAGCAAAGGACCGATTCAGCTGCTGGTAGTGGAATGTAAATCTGATCTATCCATGCGAGCAACTGTCAAATTATCGGTAGATCCTTCTGAAATTGCAGTCGATGCAACGCTTGCTGAGCTTCTCGATGTCACCCAAAGCGGAAGACTTGTCATCACCTTAGATCCATCTGATCGCGAACCAGGCCAAGCCCCCTACCAAGGCATTGTAGCCTTGCAAGATCATCAGGGCTCTGTGATTAAGCCGGTCTCAAGCGCGGCTGAAGCTATTGCCTTATATATGCAGAACTCCGAGCAATTAGATACACGAATTTGGCTTGCATCTAGTGATACGCATGTCGGTGGATTATTGCTGCAGCGCTTGCCTAATTCAGGGGGACATGCCCACCTTGATCCGCAGGTGGCAGCCGAAGGTTGGTCCCGCATTCAAACACTTGGTGAAACCATTACTGACGAAGAGCTACTAACCCTTCCACCTGAGACAATTTTGAGGCGCTTATTCCTGGAAGAGTCTGCTGAAAACGGCGTACGCAGCTTCCCTGCTCGTCCTATTCGGTTTTCCTGCAGATGCTCACGTAGTAAGGTAGCAGATATCTTGCGCATGCTTGGTGAGGAAGAAGTTCAAAGTATTCTTGCTGAACAAGGCGCTGTTGAAACTGTTTGTGATTTTTGCGCAAAACCCTATCGCTTTGATGCGGTTGATTGCCTGCAAGTGTTCAAAACAGATTTACTTAGTGATGCTACTCGTCCGCCCTCTAGCGGCCACTAATCAGTATTACTGCTTAGTAGCTTTTGCATCACCTGTTTTATCCGCAGGCAAAATTTGCACGAAGAACTCACCCTCTTTAATGAGACCATGCTCAACACGGGCACGCTCTTCAATTGCTCGGGTTCCATCTTTGAGATCTTTGACATCGCCAGCTAGCTTGGCATTGCGCAGAGCTAAGAGGCTATTTTTAGCCTCTTGAAGCTCTACCTGACGTTCCATCTCATATACCTTGAGCCATCCACCCTTACCCAGCCAAAGCGGGTACTGGATTGCTATTAGCAATACCAGCATGGAGTAGATGACAATCCGCATCGCTATAAAGTCTTAAAATTAGCGCTTCAGGTTATAAAAAACAGACTTACCCGGGTAGGTTGCTACATCACCCAAGTCTTCTTCAATACGCAACAATTGATTGTATTTAGCAATACGATCAGAGCGCGATAAAGAACCGGTCTTAATTTGACCTGCATTGGTTCCTACTGCAATATCAGCGATAGTGCTGTCCTCAGTTTCACCAGAGCGATGTGAAATCACAGCAGTGTAATTTGCACGCTTAGCCATCTCAATAGCTGCAAATGTTTCTGTCAGGGTACCAATTTGATTAATCTTAATCAAGATTGAATTAGCAATACCCTTTTCAATACCTTCTTTCAGAATGCGTGTATTGGTAACGAATAAATCATCACCAACTAATTGAATTTTCTTGCCAAGTTTTTGGGTGATATCAGCCCAGCCGTCCCAGTCGCTTTCATGCATACCATCCTCAATCGATACGATTGGGAATTGATCAGCCAAGTTACCAAGGTAGTCGGAGAACTCACTTGAGCTCAATTGCAGGCCTTCCCCAGCCAAATGGTATTTGCCATCCTTGTAGAATTCGCTGGCAGCGCAATCAAGAGCTAATAAAACATCTTCACCTGCTTGATAGCCTGCGCCTTCAATAGCTTTCATAATGGTTTGGAGACATTCATGATTACTCTTAAAGTTTGGAGCAAAACCGCCTTCATCACCTACAGTAGTTGGCATCCCTTGTGCCCCCAAAATCTTTTTGAGCTCATGGAAAATTTCTGCGCCACAACGTAATGCATCACGGAAATTTTCAGCGCCAACTGGCATCACCATAAATTCTTGAATATCCAAACTGTTATTGGCATGTGCGCCACCATTGACGATATTCATCATTGGGACAGGCAATTGCATACCGCCAGAACCGCCAAAATAACGATACAAAGGCAGGCCAGCCTCTTCAGCGGCTGCTCTCGCAACAGCCATCGAAACAGCTAATGTTGCATTGGCACCTAAACGCGCCTTGTTATGAGTACCATCCAATTCAATCAGAGTGCGATCTAAGAAGGCCTGCTCGCTTGCGTCAAGACCAAGAATCGATTCAGCGATTTCAATATTGATATTTTGGACGGCTTTGAGAACACCCTTGCCTAAGTAGCGAGCTTTGTCTCCATCACGCAATTCAATCGCTTCGCGTGAGCCTGTAGATGCCCCTGAAGGAACAGCTGCGCGACCCATAACACCAGACTCAAGTAAAACATCGCATTCAACTGTTGGGTTTCCGCGTGAATCTAGAACTTCTCTACCGATGATGTCAACAATGGCGCTCATGCACCTTCTCCTTAAAACAATATGAAATGGGTTTGAATAACTTACTTAAAGCTATCTTCTAAAAACGTTCCGGTTGATTTAACAACATCGTCAATTGCAAGTAATGATTGCAGCAGGTCTTTCATGCGGTCTAACGGCACCGCATTAGGGCCATCAGATAATGCTTTCGCAGGATCGGGATGGGTCTCCATGAAGAGGCCGCTGATACCTACAGCCACTGCTGCACGAGCTAAAACGGGCACAAACTCACGCTGCCCACCACTAGAGCTACCTTGACCGCCAGGCAATTGAACCGAATGAGTGGCATCAAAAACCACAGGTGCCTTGGACTCACGCAAAATTGCCAAGCTACGCATATCAGAAACAAGATTGTTGTAACCAAAGGAAGCGCCGCGCTCACAAACCATAAATTGATCCGGAAGATTCATTTCCGCCGCTGCAACACGAGCTTTTTCAATCACATTGAGCATCTCGTGTGGAGAAAGGAACTGACCCTTCTTAAAATTCACAGGCTTACCGCTTTGGGCACAGGCCCCTATGAAATCGGTTTGTCTGCAAAGAAAAGCGGGTGTCTGCAAAACATCCACAACGCTAGCTACATCTGCAATCTCGCTGATGTCATGTACATCTGTGAGAACCGATACACCGACTTGTTTTTTGACTTTAGCCAGAATCTCCAATCCCTTTTCCATTCCTAAACCACGGAACGATGTGCCCGACGAACGGTTGGCTTTATCAAACGAAGATTTATAGATAAAAGGAATTTTTAAGGTCGAGGTAATTTCTTTTAACTGGCCGGCAATATCAATCGCAGACTGCTCGGACTCAATGACGCAAGGTCCAGCAATTAAAAAGAAGCGACGATCTAAACCAACGTCATACCCGCATAGCTTAAATGTGCTCATATTTTTCCTTTATGCAGCCTGCTTTTCAGCAACATTTTGATGCTCCAGTGCAGCCGTAATAAATGCCGAGAACAAAGGATGTCCATCACGCGGGGTGGAAGTGAATTCTGGATGAAACTGAACACCAAAGAACCATGGGTGGATAGATGCCGGTAATTCCATCATCTCCGGCAATTCTTCATTAGGTGTTCTGGCAGAAATAATCAGGCCAGACTGCTCAAGCTGAGGAACGTAGGTGTTATTTACTTCGTAGCGATGGCGATGACGCTCATTGACTTCAGATCCATAAATGCGGTGGGCCAAAGTGCCTGCTTTAACAGGGCAACGTTGCGAACCAAGGCGCATCGTGCCGCCTAGGTCGGAATCATTTGTGCGTTTCTCTACTCGCCCTTCTCTATCTAGCCACTCTGTAATAAGAGCAACCACAGGCTGCTCTGCCTGTTGATCAAACTCGGTACTATTCGCCTTACTGAGATTTGCAACATGGCGGGCAAATTCAATAACAGCTAATTGCATTCCAAGACAAATACCTAAATATGGCACATTATTTTCTCGAGCATAACGAATTGCTGCAATCTTGCCCTCTGTACCGCGCTTACCAAAGCCGCCAGGAACCAAAATAGCGTCTAGCTGCTTCAAGCAATCTACACCATCTTTTTCAATTACTTCTGAATCAATATAGTTGATATTGACACGCGTATGCGTGTGAATACCTGCATGACGCAACGCTTCAATTAATGACTTATAGGATTCAGTTAACTCAACATATTTACCGACCATGCCAATAGTCACTTCATGCTGAGGGTTGGCCATTTCGTAAACCAGATTAGCCCATACAGAAAGATCTGCCGGTTTTGCTTTAAGGTCAAGTTGTCTGCATATCAACTCATCCATGCCCTGTGCGTGCAGCATTTCAGGAATCTTATATATCGTATCCACATCCCAAACTGAAATAACAGCTTCTTCACGGACATTAGAGAAGAGAGAAATCTTTGCACGTTCATCTTCGGGGATCGGACGATCTGCGCGGCAAAGCAATACGGTTGGCATGATGCCAATCTCGCGTAACTTTTGCACTGAATGTTGGGTAGGTTTAGTTTTTAACTCGCCGGCGCTGTTGATATAGGGCACGAGGGTCAAATGAACAAAGGCGCAGTCGTTGATCGGCAAGCGTAAGCTCATTTGCCTTGCTGCTTCTAAAAACGGAAGAGATTCAATGTCACCGACAGTCCCGCCAATCTCGCAAATAGCCACATCTGCTTTGCCATCGTGACTTGCTTTAGCGCCGCGCTCTACAAATGCTTGAATCTCATTAGTAATGTGCGGAATGACTTGAACTGTTTTTCCTAAGTATTCACCACGACGTTCTTTGCTAATGACAGATTCATAAATCTGTCCAGTAGTGAAGTTATTGCTTTTACGCATCTTGGCTGATACGAAGCGCTCGTAGTGACCTAAGTCCAAGTCGGTTTCTGCACCATCCTCAGTAACAAAAACCTCTCCGTGTTGGAGTGGGCTCATAGTGCCCGGGTCAACGTTGATATATGGGTCTAATTTTAGGAGGGTGACTTTCAGGCCGCGGGATTCGAGAATCGCGGCAAGCGAGGCAGCTGCGATTCCTTTCCCTAAAGAAGAAACCACACCACCAGTGACAAAAACGTATTTGGTCATCGCTTAAGCTCTGTTGGAAAAAGTAATTATAACGACAGAGGATCAATCCACGACAAAACTGGAAATCAGTAATATGGGCTTTCTTACTTCAATTTGGCTATTTTTTGACCCTATGCGCCTTCTATTTACCGTTCTCTTAACCCTCCTTTCCCTCTTTTATTTCCTCCCATTTGCCATCGCTTTTAATAAGAAAAGAGCCAATTCAGGCGCTATCTTTGCCTTAAATCTATTCCTAGGCTGGTCGCTGGTTGGTTGGGTTGTCGCCTTGGTTTGGGCCATGAAGGATGAGAAAGTCCTTTAAAGCGGGTCCGAATAACCCTATCCCGAGCCTATGGAATATAGGATTTATTGCGGAAAAACCCTTATTTTTTTAACAATTTAACCCTTTGAGAGCAATTTAGCCTTTCAAAGTCTTATATAAGACTTAAATAAGTAACTATAATCACCCTAATCGGGAGAAAATTCCCTTTTGGCCTTTCTATTGACCACTTTTACCTCATAGGAAACACAATGTTAGAAGCCTATAACGCCCAAGTAGCCGAACGTGCCGCCCTTGGCATCCCCGCCCTTCCTTTAACCAAAGATCAAACCGCTGAATTGGTTAAATTGTTAATTAATCCACCAGCCGGCAAAGAGGCTGAGCTTTTAGAGTTAATTACAAACCGCGTTCCCGCTGGCGTTGACGAAGCGGCAAAAGTAAAAGCTGAGTTTTTAGATACGGTCGCTAAAGGAACAGTCAAATCCCCTTTAATTACACGAGTCAAAGCTACTGAATTGTTGGGTACTATGCTAGGCGGATACAACATTAAACCGCTAGTTGAGTTATTAAGTGATGCTGAATGTGGCGCCGCTGCAGCTGCTGCACTCAAGAAAACTTTATTGATGTTTGACTACTTCCATGACGTTCAAGAGTTGGCGGAAAAAGGCAATGCTAATGCCAAGTCAGTATTGCAAAGCTGGGCTGATGCCGAATGGTTTACTAGCCGTCCAGCCGTTCCAGAAAGCATGAAGCTCACTGTATTTAAAGTAACCGGTGAAACCAATACTGACGATCTATCACCCGCTCCTGATGCGTGGAGTCGTCCCGATATTCCTTTGCATGCAACAGTGATGTTGAAGAACCCACGTCCAGGTATTGAGCCGGATGAAACTGGTGTTCGTGGTCCGATGAAACAAATTGCTGAGTTGCAGAAAAAAGGAAACCAAATTGCTTATGTAGGTGACGTTGTTGGTACTGGCTCATCCCGTAAATCAGCTACCAACTCTGTGTTGTGGTGGACAGGTGTAGATATTCCTTTTGTTCCAAATAAGCGCTTTGGTGGTGTTTGCTTAGGCACAAAAATTGCACCGATCTTCTTCAACACCATGGAAGATGCTGGCGCATTACCGATTGAGCTTAATGTCTCTGATATGAATATGGGCGATGAGATTGAACTCCGCCCTTATGAAGGTAAAGCCTTTAAAAACGGTAAAGAAATTGCTTCTTTCTCACTCAAGTCACCAGTAATTCTGGATGAGGTTCGTGCAGGTGGGCGTATTCCTTTAATCGTAGGTCGTGGTCTAACAGCTAAAGCACGCGCAGCCCTTGGTTTGCCAGCTTCTACTGAATTCCGTGTTCCTGTTAGCCCTCCTGACAACAAAAAAGGTTTCAGCTTGGCTCAGAAGATGGTTGGCCGTGCATGTGGATTACCAGAAGGTCAAGGTGTTCGCCCAGATACATATTGCGAGCCACACATGACTACAGTGGGCTCACAAGATACTACTGGTCCAATGACCCGTGATGAGTTGAAAGACTTGGCTTGCCTAGGATTCTCTGCAGACTTGGTAATGCAATCTTTCTGTCACACATCCGCATATCCAAAACCAGTAGACATTCGTACGCACCATGAGTTACCAGCATTTATGACTAACCGCGGCGGTGTTTCATTGCGTCCAGGTGATGGCGTGATTCACAGCTGGTTAAATCGTTTGCTCTTGCCTGATAATTGCGGTACTGGTGGCGATAGCCATACTCGCTTCCCAATTGGTATCTCCTTCCCTGCCGGCTCAGGACTGGTGGCGTTTGCTGCTGCTACTGGCGTGATGCCTTTAGATATGCCTGAGTCTGTATTGGTTCGCTTCAAAGGAAAAATGCAGCCCGGCATCACATTGCGTGACTTGGTTAATGCGATTCCTTTGTATGCCATTAAAAAAGGCTTGTTAACTGTTGAAAAACAGAATAAGAAGAACGTTTTCTCTGGCCGCATTTTGGAAATCGAGGGCTTGCCTGATCTGAAGGTTGAGCAAGCATTTGAGTTATCTGATGCTTCGGCTGAACGTTCTGCCGCAGGTTGCGCTATTCAACTAAGCAAAGAACCGATCATCGAGTACATGCGCTCTAACATCACATTGATGAAGTGGATGATTGCAAATGGCTACGAAGATAAGCGTACTTTAGGTCGTCGTATTAAAGCAATGGAAGCTTGGATCGCTAAGCCAGATTTACTCAAGGCCGATGCAAATGCAGACTATGCCGAAGTAATTGAAATCGACATGAGCGAAATCAAAGAGCCAATCTTGGCCTGCCCAAATGATCCTGATGATGTGAAATTCTTATCTGAAGTTTCTGGCGAGAAAATTGATGAAGTATTTATCGGCTCTTGTATGACAAACATTGGGCACTTCCGCGCAGCAGGTCAAGTTCTCCAAGGCAAAAAGGATATGCCTACTCGTTTATGGGTAGCTCCTCCTACCAAGATGGACCAAATGATTCTGACCGAAGAAGGATATTACGGCATTCTGGGTGCTACAGGAGCTCGCATGGAAACTCCAGGCTGCTCACTCTGTATGGGTAACCAGGCGCAGATCCGTAAAGGCTCTACTGCAGTCTCTACATCAACACGTAACTTCCCGAATCGTTTGGGTATCGATACTCGCGTGTACCTGGCTTCTGCTGAGCTTTCAGCTGTTGCAGCACTCTTAGGTCGTTTACCAACGCCGCAAGAGTATTTCGAGCAAGTTGAATCCTTGAATGCTAAATCTGGTGAAGTTTATAAATACATGAACTTTGACAAGATCAAATCATTTAGTGATGTTGCTGATACTGTAACTATTTAAGTCAGGCATGTCAGCCTCTTTTTGAGGGGCTTACTAAGCAAAAAGGCGATCTGATGATCGCCTTTTTTGTTGCCCTAGATTTCAGGCTTTTTAAATAGAAAGTTTTGAATCTTGACGTGCATTCTCGCGGCTTAAGCCAGAAACCCACTTATTGGTAGGCAATCCAGTCTTCTCGAGAATTAATTTTGCTCTTTTAGAGACGTCTTTCCATTCAGCCTCAAGCCTAGGCCCCTTAAAAGCGATGGCAACAACGTTGCAATCATGAGACTCAGGAAATAGCAGTACCCTGTTATCAAATGCTTCGCAGATGTTCTTTAAATTCACTTCAAAACTTTTATGACGTGAAAATAAATTCACGGTCAATACGCCTGGACCTTTCAGAATATCAAAGCAGCCTTTGTAGAAGTCTAAAGAACTCGCAGCAGGACCATCGCAGATAGCGTCATATAAATCCACCTGAACAGCATCAAACTGACCGCGGTACTTTTTATCCTTAACAAACTTTTTCGCATCCGTTTGGAGAGTTTCTAATTTACGGTCGTCATCGGGCGTAAAAAACATGGATCTAGCCGATACGATTACTGCAGGATTGAGTTCTACTACAGCTGTCTTCACGGCTGGGCAATAACGATGCTGAAATTTGGTCAATGCACCAGTACCTAAACCTAATTGAGCAATCCGCATCCCAGGCTTGGTTTCCAAAAACAATAACCAGGCCATCATCTGCTGGTTGTACTCAAGATAAATCTCATCGGGGTCGCGTAAACGCATTGCCCCTTGAATTAACTCAGTGCCAAAGTGCAAATAGCGTATGCCACCACTTTCAGAAAATGTAACCGGTTCCATCTGTAACGAGATTATTTCGCCCAATTGCGGGCATTACGGAATAGACGCAACCAAGGGCTAGCGCCGTCTGGCGTGTTCAACCAGTCAGGCGGACACCAACTCATCTGCGCCGCTCTAAATACGCGCTCTGGATGAGGCATCATCACCATAAAGCGACCATCAGGAGTAGTAACACCTGTTAACCCGCCTGGGGATCCATTAGGATTCATTGGATAAGTTTCCGTAGGAATACCTTGATGATCTACAAATCGGAAAGAGGCTAATCCCTGCTTTTGAATCTGCTCTAAATTACCTTGCTGGCTAAAGTTGGCGTAGCCTTCACCGTGAGCGATTGCAATCGGAATTTGACTGCCTTCCATGCCTTGAGTAAAGATCGACGGAGAAGACATAACTTCCGCCATAACCAAACGCGCTTCGTACTGCTCTGATTGATTGCGGGTAAATTTAGGCCAAGCCTCTGCGCCCGGAATGATTCCCGAAAGATTGCTCATCATTTGACAACCATTACAGACTCCTAATGCAAAGCTGTCCTGGCGATTAAAAAATGTAGAAAATTGATCACGCAGCTGTTGATTAAAGAGGATGGTTTTGGCCCAACCCTCACCAGCACCTAACACGTCGCCATAACTAAATCCGCCACAAGCGATTAAGCCTCTGAAATCTTCGAGCTTGGCCTTGCCGCTGAGCAAGTCAGACATATGGACGTCATAGCTATCAAAGCCAGCCCAGTTTACGGAGTAAGCCATTTCTACATGAGAGTTCACACCCTGCTCTCGCAAAATAGCAACTTTGGGGCGAGCATTTTTAGCTATGAAAGGGGCTGCTATGTCATCGGCGACATCAAACGTGAGCTTTGGACTCATGCCTGGATCAGAGATGTTATCTAAGAGTGCAAATTCACTATCAGCACAAGCTGGGTTATCGCGCAAGCGAGCTATTTGATAGCTGGTATTAGCCCACATCTTTTGGAGCACTTCACGCGGCTCTGCAAAAATATTCTTTGCATCACGCCAAATTTCAATACGGCCATTCGTGTTTGGCTTACCAATGACGTGACTGTAAGCACTCAAACCTAACTTCCTGAGCACTGCAAATACGGCATCACGATCTTCTTTTCGGACTTGAATAACAGCACCAAGCTCTTCGTTGAACAAAGCACGCATAGTTTGCTCATGACGACGCCCTGAAACTTGTTGAGCCCAGTTCTTAGCATCTCCGTAGTCGGGCTCTTGCCCTGCATCCATGGCAATCATGTCTACGTTCATAGAAATGCCGCAATGTGAGGCAAATGCCATTTCCGCAACGCATGCTAACAATCCGCCATCAGATCGATCGTGATAAGCCAACAGCTTGCCTTCTTTACGAAGTTCAATGATTGCAGACGCTAAGGATTTGAGATCTTCTGGATGATCGACATCAGGAGCAGATTTTCCAGATTGATCTAAAACTTGAGCCAAAATACTGCCGGCCATGCGATTTTGTCCACGGCCCAAATCAATTAATATGAGCTCAGTCTCCATGGGAGATCCTGCTTGATTCTTCAATTGCAGAAGCGGTGTTAATGTCTTACGTACATCTTGCACAGATGCAAATGCGGAAATAATTAATGAAACCGGGGCAACCACTTTTTTAGATTCATTACCGTCTTGCCAAGCAGTAGACATAGATAAAGAATCTTTGCCCACCGGAATAGAAATTCCGAGCGCAGGACATAACTCCATACCAACCGCTTTCACAGAGTCATACAGCTTGGCATCTTCACCGGGCGCTCCACAGGCAGCCATCCAGTTTGCTGAAAGTTTTACGCCTTGAAGACTGGTGATATCTGCAGCCAATAAATTAGTAATGGCCTCACCAACAGCCATACGAGCTGCAGCAGGTGCATCGATAACGGCCAATGGGGTTCTTTCGCCCATAGACATCGCTTCACCACGATAGCCCTTGTAGTCCATCATGGTGACTGCACAGTCAGCGACAGGAACCTGCCATGGTCCAACAAATTGATCACGGGCATTTAGACCGCCCACAGTTCGATCGCCAATCGTAATTAAGAATGATTTGCTAGCGACAGTTGGCTGTTGCAAAACCCAAGCTATTGATTGCGCTAAATCCGCATCAGTTACATTTAATTCTTTAAATTCTTGTGGGACCCGTTTGACATCCCGATGCATCTTGGGAGGCTTACCCAAAAGGACCTCCATCGGCATATCAATAGGCGATGCTGCATCAGTACCAGCAGCTTGCTTAGTATCACTTAATGTCAGTTGACGTTCCGCAGTAGCTTCCCCAACAACTGCGAATGGGCAACGCTCACGCTCACAGAAAGATTTAAACAAATCTAAATCTTTTACATCAATTGCTAGAACATAGCGTTCTTGAGATTCGTTGCACCAAATTTCCGCAGGACTCATGCCGCTTTCTTCTAGCGGCACACTACGAAGCTTAAAAGCAGCCCCTAGCCCGGCACCATCAGCAAGCTCTGGAAATGCATTGGAAAGACCACCTGCACCAACGTCATGAATAGAGACGATCGGATTATTCTCGCCAAGCGCACGGCAAGCATTAATGACTTCTTGCGCCCTGCGCTCCATCTCTGGGTTACCGCGTTGTACTGAATCGAAATCCAGATCCGCAGTATTGGTACCAGTAGAAACTGAGCTACCCGTAGCACCGCCCATACCAATTCGCATTCCAGGGCCGCCAAGTTGAATTAGGAGGTGACCTGCTTGTATTGATTTTTTAGCAGTGTGAATCGAATCAATGCTGCCTATACCGCCAGCAATCATGATGGGCTTGTGATAACCGCGACGAGTACCATCTAAAGTTTGCTCAAAAACTCGGAAGTAACCACCCAAGATCGGCCTACCAAACTCATTATTGAATGCAGCTCCGCCTAGTGGGCCTTCAATCATGATTTGCAAAGGTGTGGCGATGCGCTCTGGCTTACCGTATTGCTCAGCTTCCCATGGCAAAGCTGTGCCCGGGATATTTAAGTTGGATACGGAGAAGCCAGTAAGACCTGCTTTAGGTCGGCCGCCAACACCCGTTGCGCCCTCATCTCGAATCTCACCGCCGGCACCGGTAGATGCGCCAGGAAATGGTGCAATCGCTGTGGGATGGTTATGAGTTTCTACCTTCATTAGGGTGTGAACTAAACGCGTATCTTTTTCATAGCGATGATCTGCCCCCTGCGGAATCCAAGTTTCTGCTTCGCATCCGGCCATCACGGCTGAATTATCAGAGTATGCAACTATGGTTCCTTCTGGTTGCAATTGATGCGTATTGCGAATCATGGCGAATAAAGAACGCTCTTGATCGTCACCATCAATTGTCCAACTGGAATTAAAGATCTTATGACGGCAGTGTTCGCTGTTTGCCTGAGCAAACATAATCAACTCAACATCAGATGGATTACGTTGAAGACGAGTAAAGCTTTCGGCGAGGTAAACCACCTCATCATCCGATAAAGCAAGACCTAATTCTTGGTTTGCCTTATCAAGCGCCGCCCTACCTTCAGTCATCACAGGTATACGTGCTAATGGCTTATCTTCTAATGATTGGTATAAAGCATTTGCTGCTTCTGTTGAATCAATGACTGTTTCAGTCATCCTGTCATGAACTGCAGCAAGCACCAATGCTTTTTGTTCTGGAGTTAGCGTCTTTTTGCTCTTCCAAGAAAACTGTACGCCACGCTCAAGACGCAGAACATCTAAACCACATTGACGAGCAATATCGGTTGCCTTACTTGCCCATGGCGAAACAGTTCCGAATCTAGGAATAACAATCGCACACTGATCTTCTGATTTGCCTGCTCCGAACCAAGACTTACCAGGATTAATTTTTGAATGAAATGGTTGACCATAGGTCAATAGACTGGCCATGACCTCTTGGTTTTTGGCATCCAACTCCGCTGGAGACCAAATAAAATGAAGGTATTGAGCTTCAATAGACTCAAGATCAACCCCTTGGGTGGCCAAAGAAGCTAAAAGGCGCTGTTGGCGGAAGGGGGAAAGCGCATCTGCGCCAGGCAAAAAGTGGAAAAAAGACATCCCTAGATTATAAGGTTTTGCCTACAGTAATCGGCCACCCTGAAGGTGTAACTGCCGTTGGCACCGATCCGCCAAGGCCTGGTCATGGGTAACCAAAATTAGGGTCGATTTATTGGCCCGATTTAGCTCAAAAAGGAGCTCAATAACCCGGTTTCCACTAAGTTCATCCAAGCTCCCAGTTGGCTCATCGGCAAACAAAATGGAAGGCTTCATGATGAAAGCCCTTGCTAGGGCTACGCGTTGCTGCTCTCCACCAGAGAGGGTTTTGGGGAAATGGTTGGCTCGCTCCTCCAGGCCTACCTGCCCAAGCCAATGCAGAGCATTCTCTTTGGGCAATTCTAGTCCGTTGAGTTCGGCAGGGAGCATCACATTTTCTAACGCAGTGAGGTGCGGCAAGAGTTGAAAGGATTGAAAAACAAAGCCTACATTTTTCCCCCTTAAGAGCGCCCTTCCATCTTCGTCTAAATCATTGAGGTTTTGAGAGACTAAATCCACATGTCCGCTAGTAGGTGTCTCCAAACCAGCTAGCAGACTCAGTAAGGTGCTTTTACCGGAGCCAGATGCTCCCGTAATGGCAACGCTCTCGCCTCGAAAGACATCAAAGCTAATGTCGTGCAAAATAGTTAACGATCCGTCACTAGATAAAACTTGTTTACCTAGGCCAATCGAACTAAGGACCTTTGTTGGAATACTCATAAATGAATCAATATATTGGGTTGAGCTTCTTGAGTAAAAAAATGAGAGCGCTAATATATGCTGTTGCTCTATTTTGCCTGTTTATTTCCTTTGGCACAGTAGCCCAGACAAAGCAGACCATTCTGGTGATGGGTGATAGCCTTTCAGCCGAATATGGTCTCGCACGTGGGACTGGCTGGGTCAAATTACTGGAAGGGCAATTACAGAATCAAGGCAGTCCTTGGACTGTTTTCAATGCCAGCATTAGCGGCGAAACAAGCTCTGGTGGCCTCTCTAGATTACCAAAACTACTAGAGCAAAAGAAGCCGGGTATTGTGTTTCTGGAGCTTGGAGGAAATGATGCATTACGCGGACTATCGATCCAGGAGTCTGAAAGGAATTTGCGCAAGATGATTGCACTTAGCAAGCAATCTGGCGCAAAAGTATTGCTTTTTGGAATGCAGATTCCACCCAACTATGGGCAGGACTACGCAAAGCAATTTAAGGATATTTATACAAAACTGTCACAACAAGAGAATGTGGAATTACTGCCCTTCTTTTTAAATGGTGTTGCCTCAGACTTGAGTCTGTTTCAAGCTGATCGGATTCATCCGAATGAAAAAGCCCAATCCATTCTATTTAAAAACGTATGGGGCGCTATGGCCTCATATCAAATATTGCTTAAAAGTAACTAACTTAGCTGCCCGATCCTGAAGACATTGGCTTGAGCGGATTGATCACCTTAACGCCAGCAACGTCACGCCAGTAGGACATAAATCCTGCGAATTCAGACTGAGCTGCTAGGGCCTGAATTTGCTGGGCTTGAGCTTTATGTGCCTTTGCATCCACGCCTGTAGGTTGACGGACTTGATCCACTCGATACAAGGTAGTTCCAACGCCTGGATTGCTTACAGATACAAGGGCTGGAAATTTATCGGGATTAATTGACATCACTTGATCTAGTGCGCCGCCCACTAAATTGCCAGGTTTATTTCTGGAAACCCAAGTTGGACTAGCAAAACCAGAAGCGCCCTTAGGATCTTTTTCAATAGCAGCATAACGATCGGCAGCTGCTTTAATTGCTAACTTTTCTGCTAAACGCTGACTTACTTGACGCTTCACTTCTGCAGCAACATCTTTATACGGCAAAGTTTGTGCCGGATGGAAAGTCACCACTCGAGCAGAAACAAATACACCTGGAGAGATTTGTACAGCTTCAATATTGCGTTTGTTCTTAACGGCCTCATCACCAAACAAAGATTGAACTATCTTAGGATTGGCTAGAGGATGGTTTCTGGCAACCCCTGGAGCACCTGAACGCGTTACACCCTTTTGTGTCTGAACACTCAGCTTTAATTTATCCGCCGCCGGTTTAAGGCTATCGGATTGGTCATAAGTCATGTTGGCAAACTGATCGGCCTTCTCGCTAAATACTTTGGCATCTTCCTTAGGGTCAGCCTTAAGGACGATGTACTCGACATCCACAAACTCTGGAGTCTCAAATAATTTAGCATTTGCGGTATAGAAGGCTTGCAGCTCTTCTTCTGTAGGACTTACCTTGGATAAGTAATCTTTGGCATCAAATGACATGGCCTGTACTTGACGTTCAGTCTCATACAAAGTCGAGATAATTTCAGCTAATTTGGGATTGGCAATTTCAGTACGCGCCACTGAGTTAACTAATTGGCTAATTTTTAAATCAAAGGCTTGGCTGGCATAAAACTGCTCTTCATTTAAACCGTTACTTGCTAATAATTGCTTGAAACGAACATCATCAAAGCTGCCGTCTTGTTTATAGAGAGCGCGAATCTGAGGAATATTTTGCAAGCTTTTAATTAAAGCCTCTTTACCAACTTGCAAACGAAGGTCGCCCACTGCATAACCCAAAATACGTTGCTGTAAAAGTTCATTCAAGATTGCCTGTCTAAACTGCAAGCTTTGTGCGATCTGCGCATTGCCACCGACGCGCTCAGCCTGACGTTTAGCTGCTGATTCGACCTCTTGTGCAGTAATCGGCTTGCCATTAATTTTGACGAGATCAGTTTCTTTATCGAGAAAACTGGAATAGCTGGAGATGCCAAAAAAAGCAAAAGAAGGAACAATCAACAGCATCAGTACAAATTGCAGTAATCGTTGGTGCTTACGGACGGTATCAAACATGTAAAAGATCGCTAGTAAAAAAGATGAATACTAGGAGTGTACTAGGGTAAAGCGGCTTGGTATTGAAATGCCTGAGTAGGCTTAGGTAGGAAAAACAGGCAATAATTTGGTGGGCGCTGAGAGGCTCGAACTCCCGACATTCTGCGTGTAAGGCAGACGCTCTACCAACTGAGCTAAGCGCCCCAAAATATTACAAGGTGAGATTGTAACCTAAGCGAGGCTTTGGGGTGGATTTTCCGCTAGCCCAACCTCAATAAATGAAGTCAAACTAGCGAAAAATCGCCCTATTTTCAGTGCTTAAGAACGTCTGGAGCAGCACTTTTTTCGCTAGCCTTACTTGCTTCAGCAGCTTTTTTTGCCAACTCTTCAGGGGTGGGATCAGGCAATGCTTCTGGCATACGTTCTAATGCCAACTCCAGAACCTTATCAATCCAACGAACCGGAATAATCTCAATTGCATTTTTGACGTTATCTGGAATGTCAATCAGATCCTTCACATTCTCTTCTGGGATCAAGGCCAACTTAATGCCACCGCGATGTGCTGCAAGAAGTTTTTCCTTCAAGCCTCCAATAGGTAAAACCTCGCCGCGCAGGGTAATTTCACCTGTCATCGCTACGTCGGATCGAATTGGAATCCCAGTAAACACAGATACCAAAGCAGTTGTAATCGCGATGCCAGCCGATGGGCCATCTTTAGGAGTAGCGCCATCTGGGAAGTGAATATGGATATCCTTCTTCTCAAAAGATTCATCCGCAATGCCAAGACGTTTAGCTCTAGATCGAACCACTGTGCGAGCTGCTTCAACCGACTCTTTCATGACGTCACCAATAGAACCGGTGCGAGTGATAACGCCCTTGCCAGGCATCACAGCAGCTTCAATAGTGAGCAAATCACCACCTACCTCAGTCCATGCCAAACCAGTGACTTGTCCAACTTGGTTTTCTTTACCAGCCAAACCAAAGTCGTACATACGCACGGAGAGGAACTTCTCTAAGTTATCTGCATTGACAACCACTGGAGCTGCCTCTTTCTTCAAGAGCAAAAGCTTGACTACCTTACGGCAGATTTTGCTGATTTCACGTTCTAGAGAACGCACACCAGCCTCACGCGTGTAGTAACGGATTATGTTCCGTACAGCGCTATCTTCAATCTTGAGTTCGTCTTTTTTCAGGCCATTATTTTTGATTTGTTTAGGAATCAAATAATTAACGGCAATACTGGTTTTTTCATCCTCTGTATAGCCAGCTAGACGAATGATCTCAAGGCGATCTAAGAGAGGGCCTGGAATATTTAACGAATTCGAAGTCGCCACGAACATCACATCCGATAAATCAAAATCCACTTCGACATAGTGATCTTGGAAAGTGTGATTTTGCTCCGGATCCAACACCTCCAACAAGGCGCTAGCTGGGTCTCCGCGGAAATCCATACCCATCTTATCAACCTCATCCAAGAGGAATAAAGGATTACGCACGCCAACCTTAGTAAGACTTGTCAAAATCTTGCCTGGCATTGAGCCAATATAAGTCCTACGATGACCGCGAATCTCAGACTCGTCGCGCACACCACCTAAGGCCATGCGCACAAATTTTCGATTGGTGGCACGCGCAATGGATTGACCAAGTGATGTCTTGCCAACACCAGGAGGACCTACTAAACAAAGAATCGGTGCCTTCACACGATCAACGCGTTGCTGGACTGCGAGGTACTCCAAGATACGTTCTTTCACCTTATCCAAGCCATAGTGATCTTCGTCTAACACTTTTTCAGCATTGGTGAGGTCGTTGTTAATCTTGGTTTTTTTCTTCCAAGGTAAATTCACGAGCGTATCAATAAAGTTGCGAATAACCGTAGCCTCTGCTGACATTGGTGACATCAGCTTGAGTTTCTTGAGCTCTGAATCGGCTTTCTTCAAAGCTTCTTTAGGCATGCGCGCAGCTTTGATGCGCTTCTCAAGCTCCTCAAGATCAGCACCCTCTTCGCCCTCGCCTAATTCTTTTTGAATCGCTTTAACTTGCTCATTTAAGTAGTATTCGCGTTGGCTCTTTTCCATCTGACGCTTCACACGTCCACGAATGCGCTTCTCCACTTGCAAAATATCAATCTCACTTTCGAGATCAGCCAATAAGCTTTCTAAGCGCTGAACAACATCAGTCATTTCAAGCAAGCGCTGTTTCTGCTCAAGCTTTACTGGCAAATGCGCGCATATAGTGTCAGCCAAGCGACTTGGATCATCAATTCCACCTAATGAAGACAGGATCTCCTGAGGTACCTTTTTGTTTAGCTTTACGTATTGATCAAACTGCGCCATGATGGCTCGACGCAATGCCTCTGTTTCATGTGCATCAATGGCGTTAATAGCGGTTGGTGTTGCCTCACAATTGAAGTAACCAAGGCTATCTTCAATTTGACTTACTTCAGCGCGCTGCACACCCTCTACCAACACTTTTACAGTTCCATCGGGCAATTTCAACATTTGCAAAATATTGGCAATACAACCAACCTCGTAGAGGTCTTCAATAACAGGCTCATCCTTAGCGGCCGCTTTTTGGGCCACTAAAAGTACATTTTTGCCAGTTTCCATAGCCGCTTCAAGGGCTTTAATAGATTTGGGGCGACCCACGAATAATGGGATCACCATATGGGGAAACACAACTACATCCCTTAAAGGGAGTAAAGGTAGTTGAATGGGTTCAGAGGGTAGTAATAAGTGGCCAGGCATGGGGCAAATCCTCCAAAGTAATCAAACCTCAAAAGTCCTCTTTAGTAGCAGTCAAACCGCTAGCCACTAAATACAGACATTATTCATGAGTAGCATACTACCTATATGGGTAGGCTTTAGAGAAAAACAAGGGGTAAAAAGACAAAAAAGGGGCAAAATTGCCCCAAAAATAGCGAAAACCCTAAGAATTTAGGCTTTTTTGCTCAAATCTGCCTGTTCAGCGTCTTGCTTGTAGACCAAAAGTGGTTTTCCACCCTCAGCAATGCTGCTTTCATCAATGACGACTTTTTGGACATTCTTGAGTGATGGCAGGTCATACATGACATCCATCAACGAGCCTTCAAGGATGGATCTGAGGCCACGAGCGCCTGTTTTGCGCGCAATTGCCTTTTTGGCTATAGCCGATAGAGCCTCATGACGCACTTCGAGCTCAGAGCCTTCCATGGTCAACAGAGCCTGATATTGCTTAACCAAAGCATTTTTAGGCTCAGTTAGGATCTGTATTAAAGCCTCTTCATCCAATTGGGCCAAAGTAGCTACAACCGGCAGACGACCAATTAACTCTGGAATCAAGCCAAACTTAATCAAGTCTTCTGGCTCCACTTCGATCAAGAGGTCGCTTACGCCGCGATCATCTTTACCTGGAACGGTTGCATTAAAACCGATGCCGGTTTTAGCGGTGCGTTGTTGAATGACCTTTTCAAGCCCATCAAATGCGCCACCGCAAATAAAGAGAATATTAGTTGTATCTACTTGCAAGAAATCTTGATTCGGATGTTTACGGCCACCCTGTGGCGGCACAGAAGCCATAGTCCCTTCAACCAGCTTTAAAAGTGCCTGCTGAACACCTTCACCTGAAACATCACGAGTAATCGATGGATTATCTGACTTGCGTGAAATCTTATCGATCTCATCAATATAGACAATCCCGCGCTGTGCTTTTTCTACGTTGTAGTCGCAAGCTTGCAATAACTTTTGAATAATATTTTCAACGTCCTCACCAACATAACCCGCTTCAGTTAATGTCGTTGCATCAGCCATCACAAATGGGACGTCTAACATACGGGCTAGTGTTTGCGCTAAAAGTGTCTTACCTGAACCAGTAGGACCAATTAAAAGAATATTGCTCTTAGCCAACTCAACGCCATCAACCATTGCTTTAGCGGGAAGCTTAGATTCTTTCTTGTCGGCAGTCTCTACTGGCTTACCGTCTTTGTCCAACTTCTCTTTTTTAGGCTTAGGTAAATACTGCAAGCGTTTGTAGTGGTTGTATACCGCTACAGCTAGAGTCTTTTTAGCGTGATCTTGTCCGATGACATACTGATCTAAATTCTCACGAATCTGATGCGGTGTTGGCAAGGAGTCATCACCATCTTCCTTGGGGAGCTTGGCAATCTCTTCTTGAATAATATCGGTGCAAAGGTCTATGCACTCATCACAGATAAATACAGATGGGCCAGCAATGAGTTTTTTTACTTCATGCTGACTCTTGCCGCAAAAAGAACAATACAGAACTTTATCTGATGAATTAGTTGTGTTTGTATCACTCAAAATGGGCTCGTTAAATATTGGATAAGAAAATTAAGGGCGCTTCTCGATAACTTTGTCGATCAAACCATAATCACGGGCTTGGTCAGCAGACATAAAGTTATCGCGATCAGTGTCTTTAGCAATAGTTTCGATAGATTGACCGGTACGATCAGCCAAAATTTTATTTAAGCGTTCACGTAGGTACAGAATTTCACGAGCTTGAATTTCGATATCAGAGGCTTGACCGCGCGCACCACCCAAAGGCTGATGAATCATTACACGGGAATTTGGCAAGGCATAACGCTTACCTTTTTCGCCGGCGCACAAGAGGAACGCACCCATGCTTGCAGCCATACCCATGCACAATGTGCTGACATGAGGCTTAATAAATTGCATCGTGTCATAAATTGCTAAGCCAGCTGATACAGAACCGCCAGGAGAATTAATGTACAAAGAAATTTCTTTATCTGGGTTTTCACTCTCAAGAAACAACAACTGAGCAATCACTAAGTTAGCAGTTTGATCATTTACTTCGCCAACCAAAAAGACAACGCGCTCACGCAGTAATCTGGAGTAGATGTCGTAAGCACGCTCACCTCTACCAGAGGTTTCAATCACCATTGGAACCAAGCCCAAGCCTTTTGGTTCTAGATTTTCAGACTGAGAATGGTTATGGATCATTTTGAAACCTCTTATGGGTAAATGGATGACTTAATTTATAACTTAGTTTAGCTTGCTGAGTTCTTCAAAGGTAACGGCCTTATCGCTTACCTTGGCTTGAGACGTGAAATATTTAATCACGTTATCTTCAAGCACTAGGTTTTCGATGTCCTTTAAACGGCTTGGATTGCTGTAGAACCAACGAACTACCTCTTTAGGATCTTCGTAAGTTGCTGCTTGCTCATCAATTTCCGCCTTAATTTGGTCAGCGGTAGCGGCCAAATTTTGCTTCTTAACGAGTTCACTCAAGATCAATCCAAGACGAACGCGCTTTGTAGCTTGCTCCGCAAAGATCTCTACTGGAATTGGGGCATCCTTTGCATTAGGAACGCCGCGCTGCATCAAGTCTTGACGAGCATTCTCAACCAAACGCTCTTGCTCTGAGGCAACGAGAGATTTAGGAACATCCAACTCACATAAGTCATTGAGCTTATCCATGACTTCATTTTTCATTAGAGAAGTAATACGACGCTTTACTTCGCGATCTAAATTCTCTTTTACTTCAGCACGCATTTTTGCAACGCCACCTTCAGTAACACCTAATGACAATGCAAATGCGTCATCAACGGCTGGTAGATGGGCCCAATTAACGGCCTTAACAGTGATAGTGAATTCCGCAGTCTTACCAGCAACATCTTTACCGTGGTAGTCAGCGGGAAAGCTTAAGGGGAACGATTTGCTCTCGCCAACTTTTAGACCTAAGGTAGCTGCTTCAAATTCAGGAAGCATGCGACCTTCGCCCAATACATATTCAAAGTTTTCGGCTTTGCCACCAGCGAATTCAACGCCATCAATCTTGCCAACAAAATCGATCACAACTTGGTCGCCTGCTTGTGCCGCAGTATTAGAGCCGCCGTCGCCATGGGCACCAGCCTCGCCGCGCGCGTGGTAATGGACTTGCTGTTTACGCAATACATCTAAAGCGCGGTCAATTTCGGCTTCGCCAATATCTGTTGTGTACTTAGTTACTTCAGCTTTACTGAAGTCGCCAATCTTTACTTCTGGCAATACTTCAAAGAAGGCATCAAACACAACCTTCTCTGCTTCGAGCTCACTCTTAGGCTCTAGACGAGGTTGGCCAGCTAAAGCCACACCTTCTTTTTGCGCCATCTCGTAAAAGAGCTCAGCTGCTTTATCGAATTGCAATTCGAAATCAATTTGCATGCCGTGTTGTTTTTCAATAATGTTCTTTGGAACCTTGCCTGGACGGAAGCCGGCCATCTTCATGGTCTTACCAACTTTAGCCAAGCGGGCCTCGCGCGCTTTTGCCAAATCGGCACGAGCGAATTCCAAAGTCATTTTGCGGTCTAGTGAACCTAAATTTTCTATCTGCACAGCCATTCTCGTCTCTTAATTGAAGATCTGGAAATGTGAAGTCCAAGCCAAGTAGCAATCTTGTGGTGCGAGGAGGGGGACTCGAACCCCCACACCATTTCTGGCGTCAGGACCTAAACCTGGTGCGTCTACCAATTTCGCCATCCTCGCGAATATCCGCAAACTGCCAAGCCTAGACTTCACTCTAAAGACCGTAATTCTACAATGCCTAGGGTTTTAGAGATTGTTTTAGGCCTTGTAGAGCAAAGCTACTGCATGTACAGCGATGCCCTCTCCCCTGCCCAGGTGCCCAAGGGATTCGTTGGTCTTGGCTTTAAGGTTGACATGGCTTGGGGTAACGGCCAAATCGGCCGCAATATTACGGACCATTTCTGGCAAAAAATCGGCCAATTTTGGCTTTTGGCAGATGATGGTGGCATCGACATTGCCTATTTGAAACCCTGCCGCCTGAACCTTCTGAAGGGCTGCTCTGAGCAAGATTCGGCTGTCCATATCCTTGAACTGAGGATCCGTATCAGGAAATAACTGCCCAATATCATTTAATCCAGCAGCGCCTAATAAGGCATCCGTTAGAGCATGCAAAAGAGCATCTGCATCAGAATGTCCCAATAAACCCTTTTCAAAAGGAATATGAACACCCCCTAGGATGAGTTTGCGATCAGGAACTAAGGCATGAACGTCATAACCCTGGCCAATGCGAAACTGTGGAATATGGTGATTGCTTTGGGTCATATTTGATCTTTACTTAGCGCGTGCATTTAACAGTAGCTGCATCAGCTCCCAGTCTGCAGGATGGGTTACCTTGAAATTGCGGGCGGCACCTTCAATTAATAATGGTTTAACACCGACTAACTCTATTGCACTGGCCTCATCTGTTACATCAGCTTCAAGACGAATGGCGCTTTCGAGCGCATCGTGTAACTGCTTCAAACCAAACATCTGCGGGGTTTGTGCTTGCCAGAGATGTTCGCGGGGAATCGTTCTTTCCGAGTGCGGGATGTTTCCAGCTACTACTGAATCCAGATCTGCTTGCTTAAGAGTGTCCGCTAAAGGCACGGCCAATATGCCGCCAGCATTTGCTGCTTCAACCGTGTGAATTAACTTCTCTATGAGTGCCGGTGTTATCCCTGGCCTAGCCGCATCGTGAACCAAGATCCAATCATCATCAGGGACGCCTGCTTTGAGCATTGCAGCTAATGTATTTCTAACCGTCTCTTGCCTGGTTGGTCCACCCGTTGGCAAAAATTGAATCTGATGAGCGCCATTAGAAATTAATTGCAAAATGGGGTTATCAATAAACCCAGGGTTCACGCCAATCCAGATTGACTCCACTTGAGGGGTGTTTAAAAAAGCTTCTAGCGCATAGCAAAGCATTGGCTTTCCTGCCAACTGCTGAAATTGCTTAGGGAGCCCTCCACCGAAACGTGAGCCTGTGCCCGCTGTTGGCAAAAGCGCATGACATTTCTTTTTTGAAGGATTTCCTGGAGCCATACCTGATTCTATAATGAGCCTAGATGTCTGATGCATTAAATCTAGCACCCCCTATACCCGCTCCCCGGGCTGGGCAGCGCTTTACCTTTTCCGGGTTAGTTGGGTCGTCAGATGCCGCTTTAATAGCGCAAACCGCCCTTCGCTACCGCGCCAATTTTTCGGTGATGGTGATTTTTTGTGCACAAGCTCAGGAGGCCCAGCGCCTATTAGAAGAAATCCCCGCATTTGCGCCACAGCTAAAAACCAGGCTTTTGCCGGATTGGGAAATTCTTCCCTACGACCATTTTTCGCCACATCAGGATTTAGTTTCTGAACGGCTTGCCACTCTTTACGAATTACTCAATGGTAGCTGTGACATTGTTTTGGTACCTGTTACCACCGCACTCCAAAGACTCGGCCCTCCTAATTTTTTATCGGGCCACACTTTTTTCTTTAGCCAAGGCGACAAGCTCAATGAGGCTGCATTAAAGCTACAACTACAACAAGCTGGTTACGATCCTGTCAGCGCAGTAATGCGTCCCGGGGAATACAGTATTCGCGGGGGCTTGTTTGATTTATTTCCGATGGGATCTAATCTACCTTATCGATTGGATTTATTTGGCGATGAGATTGAACAAATCCGCGCATTTGACCCTGACACACAACGCAGCCTCTATCCAGTAAAAGAAATACGATTACTTCCAGGGCATGAGTTTCCATTTGATGATGCCTCACGTACCGCATTCAGAGGTCGCTGGAGAGAGGTCTTTGAAGGTGATCCTAGTCGCTGCTCTATTTATAAAGACGCCAACCTAGGTATACCCAGCGCCGGTATTGAATCCTACTTGCCGCTCTTTTTCGAAGAGCAATCCAATGTTTTCGACTATTTCCCTAGGTCGGGGGACCCTGTTTGGCTGGTCAGTATTGGCGATGTAGAGGAAACGATTAAGGGTTTTTGGAAAGATACGCTATCTCGTTATGAATTTCTCAAGCACGATTTAGATCGCCCCATTCTTCCACCCAAAGAATTATTTTTAGATGTTGATGAATTTTTCACAACTTCTAAACCATATGCTCGCCTAGCATTTGAAAAAGACGGTTCTGATAAGAGTGAGTTTTATGCAGTCCCCGATATTGCAGTTCATCGTCGTGACGCCGACCCTATTAGCAACCTTCGGAAGATCGTTGCCACTAAAAAAGTACGTGTACTGGTTTGTAGTGATAGCGCCGGTCGTAAAGAATCGATTCGACAGCTTTTTGAAGAAAGCAATTCAGTTGCTGGCTCAGATGGCAAGCCCCTTTACCCATTAAAGCCAGAAGGCTTTGAGGGCATTGCCGATTTTATTAAGAGCGATTCACTATTTGGTCTGGTAACCGCACCACTCTTTAATGGATTTTCTTGGTCCTCAGAAAATCTTATTGTTATTACTGAGGCGGAATTATTTACTACTACCGCAAGACAACGCCGCAAAGGAAAGGCGAATGAGAATGCTGATCCTGATATGTTGTTTAAGGATCTATCCGAACTCAAGATTGGTGATCCGGTAGTACACGCAGAGCATGGCATTGGGCGTTATCAAGGTTTAGTCCTTCTGAATCTTGCGCCACCTAAAGAAGCGCCTATTTTTGAAGAGTTCTTGCATTTGCAATATGCAGGCCAAGCCACCTTGTATGTTCCAGTACAGCAACTAGAAATGGTGACTCGTTACGCCGGGTCCGATCCTGATTCAGCGCCCTTGCATCAGCTAGGCTCAGGCCAGTGGGATAAGGCCAAAAGAAAAGCTGCTCAGCAAATTCGCGATACAGCTGCAGAGTTGCTCGGTTTATATGCTGCCAGAGCGATACGAAAAGGACATGCCTTTGAGTTTTCAGCACATGACTATGCCGCTTTTGCAGAAAGCTTTGGCTTTGAAGAAACACCTGACCAAGCCAATGCGATTGCAGCGGTCATCGGGGATATGACTAGTGGCACCCCAATGGATCGCTTAGTTTGTGGCGACGTTGGCTTTGGAAAAACAGAAGTGGCCCTACGCGCTAGCTTTGTTGCCGTGATGGGTGGAAAGCAAGTCGCTATTTTGGCACCAACCACCCTACTTGCTGAACAGCACGTCGCTACCTGGAAGGATCGCTTTGCAGATTGGCCGGTACGTATTGTTGAGCTCTCCCGCTTTAAAACTACCAAAGAGATTAATGCAGCACTCGAAGCGATCGCCAAGGGTGAGGCAGACATCATTATTGGAACGCACAAACTGCTTTCAAAAGAAACTCAGTTTGCCAATTTAGGATTGGTGATTGTTGATGAGGAGCATCGCTTTGGTGTGCGCCAAAAAGATGCTCTTAAAGCACTTCGAGCTGAGGTTGATATCTTGACCCTAACAGCCACACCTATCCCACGAACATTGGGTATGGCAATGGAAGGTTTAAGAGAATTTTCCATCATCGCTACTGCCCCTCAGAAACGTTTAGCTATTAAGACCTTCGTCCGTCGCGAAGGTGATGGCGTTATTCGTGAAGCAGTATTGCGTGAAATCAAACGTGGTGGTCAGGTTTATTTCTTGCACAATGAAGTGGAGACTATTCAGAATCGTAAACATGCATTACAAGAATTGATTCCTGAGGCACGTATTAGCGTGGCTCACGGCCAAATGCATGAGCGCGAACTTGAATCCGTCATGCGTGAGTTTGTAACTCAACGAACCAATATCTTGTTATGCACCACTATCATTGAAACGGGCATTGATGTACCCACAGCCAATACCATCATCATGCACCGTGCAGATAAGTTTGGATTAGCCCAGCTCCACCAGTTGCGTGGTCGTGTGGGCCGCTCCCATCACCAAGCCTATGCCTATTTACTAGTTCCCGATCCTGAGGCGCTGAGTAAACAAGCGCAGCTAAGATTAAATGCTATTCAAGCTATGGAAGAGTTGGGCTCTGGGTTCTATTTGGCGATGCACGATTTAGAAATTCGTGGCGCTGGTGAAGTATTGGGCGATAAACAATCTGGAGAGATTCATGAGATTGGATTTCAGCTCTACACCGAGATGCTGAATCGCGCCGTGAAATCCTTGCGCAGCGGTAAAGAGCCAGATCTTCTCTCGCCACTGCAGGCAACTACCGATGTGAATCTCGGTGTACCCGCCCTACTACCAGAGGATTACTGTCCTGATGTACATGAGCGTCTCTCGCTATATAAACGATTTGCAAGTACCCACGACTTCTCTGAATTAATGGGCTTGCGTGAAGAGTTGGTAGATCGCTTTGGAGATCTGCCCGATCAAGCGAAGTCCTTTTATGAAACTCACCGCCTGCGCCTTGAAATGACTGGCTTTGGTATTAAGAAGATTGATGCAACCCCTGCTTCCATCCAGATTCAATTTATACCGAATCCTCCGATTGACCCAATGAAAATCATTCAACTGATTCAGTCTTCAAAGCACATTCAACTCAATGGGCAGGATAAGCTCAAAGTATTGCCACAGAAAGACCGAGAATTTGAGAAGCTAGGGCAACGCCTGGATGCCATTAGGCAAGTCCTCAGACGCCTGAATGAATCTGCTGTTTTAAGCCCAATGAAGACGGGTCAATAATCCGATTATTATTAAGCCATGAGAAATCAAGTACTTGTAGCGATATCCAGAGACCCCTTATCTGAAAAGCTGATCTTTTCACTAAAAGATCAAGCCTTACAGTATGGTGTCTCGCTGCACTTGATTGGCGGTCAACTTAGTAATGGCACTTATTATTCTGAGCGTTTTGAATCCAGCGCACCTCTTGAGATACCTCAACGTGAGCAACTTCGCTCTCTTGCAGGAGGCTTTAATACTGATCTCTGCTTCTTAAAGCCAGATCTTGTTTCGCAGGATATACGTGTTCTTGCCATGGACATGGACTCGACGCTCATTAACATTGAGTGTATCGATGAGATCGCAGATTTTACCGGCAAGAAATCGGCTGTAGCTGAAATTACCGAAGCCACCATGCGTGGAGAAATTAAAGACTTTCAAGAGAGTCTCAAAAGACGTGTTGCTTTGCTAGAGGGCGTGCACGCCGATGCACTGGAGTCTGTCTATCGTGAACGTTTACGCCCTAACCCCGGCGCAGCTGAACTCCTAGCTGGAGCACATGAGCGCGGCATTTATACACTCTTGGTTTCGGGTGGATTCACCTTCTTTACCGAAAAGCTGCGTGAGCAATTAGGCTTTAAACAAACTCAAGCAAATACTCTTGAGATTATTGATGGCAAACTGACTGGCAAGGTGCTTGGCGATATTGTTGATGGTGCAGCTAAAGCAGCCCATCTAGATGCTGCATGCTCCCGCCTTGGTTGCACTAAAGCAAATTCCATCACAATGGGTGATGGAGCGAATGATCTCATCATGATGAATGGCTCAGGTATCAGCGTGGCCTACCAAGCAAAGCCTGTAGTCAAAGAAAAAGCCGACGCGGCTTTTGACCGAGTCGGCTTAGATGCTGCTTTACTACTGATCTCTTAAGATTTACCTAAGGGATCAGGGTAATTTTTTAGAGGCGCTCAAAAATGGTCGCAATACCTTGACCACCACCGATACACATCGTTACTAGGGCGTATTTACCTTGAACGCGGTGTAGTTCATGGATTGCCTTAGTAGCAATAGCGGCTCCAGAACAACCAATTGGATGACCTAAAGCAATCGCACCACCATTCACGTTTGTTTTGGCAGGATCTAAACCCAAACCTTTAGTAACTGCTAAGGCTTGCGCTGCAAAAGCTTCATTAGATTCAATCACATCGATTTGATCTAATTTGAGACCTGCACGCTCCAGGGCTAACTTAGTCGCAGGAATAGGACCTTCACCCATGATATGGTTTGGAACACCGGCAACCGCATAAGAAACTAAACGTGCGATAGGCTTATGACCAGCCTTCTTAGCAGTATCGGCATCAGCCAATACAAAGAATGCTGCACCATCGTTAATGCCTGAAGCATTACCAGCAGTAACAGAGCCACCTTCTTTTTTGAACACTGCCTTCATCTTGCCCAATGTTTCCATTGTGGTATCTGGTTTGCAATGCTCATCGGTATCAAACACGATATCGCCCTTACGGGTTTTGATAGTAATAGGAACGATTTGAGATTTGAAGCGGCCTTCTTTAATTGCGTTTGCCGCACGGCGGTGTGACTCAACTGCCAATGCATCTTGCTCTTCACGAGTAAGCTTCCATTTTTCTACTAGGTTTTCTGCAGTAACACCCATGTGACCAACACCAAATGGGTCAGTGAGAACAGCAACCATGAGGTCAAGCATCTTGGTGTCGCCCATGCGTGCGCCGCTACGCATTGCAGGTGAACCATACATACCTCGAGACATAACTTCAACACCGCCGCCGACTCCGTAATCACAATCACCCAACATGATTTGCTGAGCTGTGGTCACAATCGCTTGTAAGCCTGAGCTGCATAAACGATTGAGGGCCATTGCTACAGATTCCATTGGCAAACCAGCCTGAATCGAAGCAACACGTGCAACATAGGCATAGCGGCTATCAGTCGGAATCGTATTCCCAACAGTGACGTAATTAATTAATGCTGGATCTACACCAGAGCGTGCAACCGCCTCTTTCATCACAATGCCGCCGAGCTCTGAAGGCTCAAAGCTACTGAGGGAACCATTAAAGGTGCCAATTGCGGAACGAACTGCACTTAAGACAACGACATCACGACTCATATCAATCCCCTTTACTAAGCCTAATTATTAGGCTGATACTGCACTCAATAATTACTAAATAAGCAACCCAGCTGACAGTTTTATTCGATTCGTCAAGTTTCGGCTATTAGGTCATGCCCTTGGGAGCTAATGACCGTGGCCCGGATGATTTCGCCTGCGCGATAGCGTTTTGAGGGCTTATTAGCAGGCAAAACCCTCACCAAACCATCAATCTCAGGGGCATCGCCAATAGTTCTGCCAATTCCGCCGGATTCATCGACGCGGTCAATAATGACCTGAACGCGTTTGCCTATTTTTTTAGCAAGTCGTTTTACAGAGATTTCCTCTGCTTTTGCCATAAAGCGAGCACGTCGCTCCTCGCGAATTGCATCTGGGACGGGGTTATCCAATTGATTTGCTGTAGCACCCTCTACTGGCGAATAAGCAAAACAGCCTGCTCTATCAATTTGTGCCTCATCCAAGAAGTTGAGTAAATATTCAAATTCTTCTTCGGTCTCGCCAGGAAAGCCAGCAATGAAAGTGCTTCTAATTACTAAATCAGGACAAGCTTCACGCCATGACAAGATGCGTTCTATATTTTTCTCACCACTAGCAGGACGTTTCATGCGCTTCAGCACGTCGGGATGCGCATGTTGCAATGGAATATCTAAGTAAGGCAGAACGCCATAGCCATGTTCTGCAAACTCAGCCATCAACGGTAAAACATCATCAACGTGCGGGTATGGATAAACATAATGCAAGCGAACCCAGGCTTGATGTTCGCGCGCAATTTGATTTAAGGCATTTACCAAATCAAACATCTTGGTTTTAACTGGTTTGCCATCCCAAAAGCCAGTGCGATACTGAATATCTACACCATAGGCACTCGTATCCTGGGAGACAACCAACAGTTCTTTTACGCCTGACTCAAATAAGCGTTTAGCTTCTAGCAATACCTCGCCGATGGGACGTGAAACCAAATCTCCACGCATATTAGGAATGATGCAAAAAGTACAGCGGTGATTACAACCCTCGCTAATTTTGAGATAAGCGTAATGTTTTGGAGTCAGCTTTACACCTGCTGGCGGCACTAAATCGATAAAGGGATCATGCGGCTTGGGAAGGTGGAAATGAATGGCTTGCATTACTTCATCAGTTGCGTGTGGCCCTGTAACGGCAAGCACTTTAGGGTGGATACTCTGAATGAGATCAGAGCCATCTGCATTTTTACGGGCGCCAAGGCAACCAGTCACAATGACTTTGCCATTTTCAGCTAATGCTTCACCAATGGCCGAGAGACTTTCTTCAACAGCAGAATCTATGAAGCCGCAGGTATTAACAACTACTAGGTCAGCTCCGGAATAATCCTTAGCAGTCTCATACCCCTCAGCGCTGAGTTGTGTGAGGATGAGCTCTGAATCAACCAGTGCCTTAGGGCACCCTAAGGATACAAATCCAATTTTTCCAGCCACAACTATTCTTTTTCAGTTTTGTTGGGCTGAGGCGTAAATGGAAAATTTCCAAAAATATTTTGTGAGCCCTGCATCTGTTCTTGCATTTTGATGAAGAGATCTTTGCTCTGTTCCATGTAGTTGCCCATCAAGCCTTGCATGAGGGGGTTCTGGAGATTCATCATCTGAGACCAGGCCTCTGGAGTGCTTCCAGCTCCCAAACCTTTAGTTTGATCGCCAAGCTTGTTGTGAATATCCACAAAAGATTGCATGGTCTTTTCAAGGTAGTTACCCATTAAGCCTTGCATGGAGTTTCCATAGAAGCGAATGATTTGGGAGAGCATTTGCGAAGAGAACACGGGTGCACCACCAGCCTCTTCTTCGAGAATAATTTGCAACAAAATGTTGCGCGTTAAATCTTCTTCTGTTTTGGCATCTACGACTTTAAAGACTTCACTACCCATGACCAAGTTCTTAATGTCTGACAGCGTGACATAGGTACTTGTTTGGGTATCGTAGAGACGACGATTTGGGTACTTCTTAATGAGCCGATCTTCGCCTGCTCGTTTAGCGCGGGTTACCATTTTTATCCTTACTCTTTACTGCATCGCAACATCAGCGTAGTTTATCCCTAGTTTGACTAAAAGGTAAATACGCTGTGTTGCGTACTGCACATACTCTCATAATTGCTGCAGTGCAATATTAGCCAGTATGAATACCGCCATTTAATGAGAAGTCTGCGCCAGTGGCATAACCACCATCTTCTGATGCAATCCAGCAGCAAATAGAGGCAATTTCATCTGGAGTACCTAAACGCTTCACTGGAATACCAGAAACAATTTTCTCCAAAACATCTTCACGGATTGCCTTAACCATATCGGTACCAATGTAACCAGGAGATACAGTATTAACAGTAACACCCTTGGTAGCTACTTCTTGCGCTAAAGCCATCGTAAAGCCGTGCAAACCTGCTTTGGCAGTGGAATAGTTACATTGACCAAATTGGCCTTTTTGACCGTTTACAGAAGAAATATTGATAATGCGGCCCCAGTTGTTATCAACCATGCCATCAATCACTTGCTTGGTAACGTTAAATAAGGAATTGAGGTTGGTATCAATCACTGCCTTCCATGCATCTGGAGTCATCTTGCGGAAAACGCTATCACGTGTAATACCAGCGTTGTTTACCAAAACATCTACGCGCCCTACTTCAGCCTTGACCTTTTCAAAGGCAGCAACAGTACTGTCCCAGTCAGAAACGTTACCTTCTGACGCGATGAAATCGTAGCCGAGCGCCTTTTGCTCTCCAAGCCATCGGTCTTTACGTGGAGAATTTGGTCCGCAGCCGGCAATTACTTTGAAGCCATCTTTAGCAAGACGTTGACAAATAGCGGTACCAATACCACCCATACCACCAGTTACATATGCGACTTTTTGAGACATTACTTTCCCCTTTTAAAAACCTTCGTTAATTATTGATTGATCTCTGGTGTTGCTTTTTCTTTGACGTACACACCAGGCGCTGCTTCCATTTTTTTGTACTTGGCGTTACCAAAAGTTGTGCTTGCTGGCTTTTGCTCACCACCAAATTGTTCGAGCCATTTGGTGTAGTCAGGCCACCAGCTACCAGGAATTTGTTTTGCACCCTCTAGCCATTCGTTAGCCGTTGCCGCAATCTTGTTATTTTCAAAGTAGTAACGTTTATTTTTAGCGGGCGGATTAATCACGCCGGCAATGTGGCCTGAAGCACCCAATACAAAACGATTCTTCCCTTTTAGGATATGGGTTGATTCATAAGCAGACTGCCAAGGAACAATATGATCTTCTTGTGACGCATACAAATAGGCTGGGCATTTGATTTTGCCTAGATCAATTTTTTCGCCGCAAATTTTGAGCTTGCCTGGTTTTACTAAATCATTTTGCAAATAGGTATGGCGTAAGTACCAGCAGTACATGGCACCAGGTAAATTGGTTGAATCGCCATTCCAATACAGCAAATCAAATGGGGGCGGTGAATTGCCTTTTAGATAATTTTCTACAACGTAATTCCAAACTAAATCATTCGGGCGCAAGAAAGAGAATGTATTACCCAAATCTAAGCCCGACATCATGCCAAACTTGCCGCCCTTACCACCAATGGTGTTCTCGCGCATCTCAACCATACCCTCGTCAATAAAGACGTCCAGAATGCCGGTATTGGTGAAATCCAATAAGGTGGTGAATAGCGTTAAGCTTGCGGCCGGATGTTCATCACGCGCCGCTAACACAGCCAATGCAGAGGTAGTTAAGGTGCCGCCGACGCAGAATCCTAAAATATTAATTTGCTTGGTATCGCCGATTTCTTTGACTACATCAATTGCCTTGATTACGCCCTTACCAACGTAGTCATCCCAGCTCACCTCAGCCATAGCAGCATTTGGATTCTTCCAAGATACTAAGAACACGGTATGGCCCTGGCTCACCATATGACGAACGACAGAGTTATCTGGCTGCAAATCCAGAATGTAATATTTATTGATGCATGGGGGCACCATCAAATAAGGTCGCTCAAATACTTTTTCAGTCAGCGGTGTGTATTGAATTAATTCAAAGAGCTCATTACGAAAAACTACATGTCCTTCAGTAGTGGCAATATTTTTTCCCACCTCAAAGGCAGACTCATCCGTTTGAGAGACCTTACCTTTTTTCATATCCCCCAATAAGTTCACAATTCCCTTTTGAATGGACTGACCTTGGGAGCTGATGATGCTCTCTAATACTTCTGGATTAGTGGCAATAAAGTTCGATGGAGAAAGCGCATCAATCATCTGCTCTGTTGTGAACAAAATCTTCTGCTTAGACTTTTCGTCTGTTTCTACTGCTTTGGCTAATGCCATGAGGTGCTTGGAATTCAGTAAATAAGTTGCCGCAATCACTTTGCTCCATGAGGAGTGCCAGGCTTTACCAGCAAAACGACGATCTTTAACTTCAATCGCTTCAGGATTGGTTGCAATGTGCGCTAGCTCAGTGAAATATTCTTTTTGAATTTCAGATAAACGCTCTGGCGGAATTAACGCCATATGATGCGGCGCCAAAGATGGCGTTGCACCGGTAGTCATGCCTGCAAACATAGTAGTCTCTTCAATTAATTAGAGACATTCTCCGCCCTTAAGGGCTATTGAGTTATACGCAATAACCCTAGCCTAAGAGCTAAGCTAGTAGTTACCCTCATAAAATGAAGCACTCATGATTTAGCAATCCAGATAGCAGAAGCAAATCTACCAGTTATGCCATCGCGTCGATATGAGAAAAACTGCTTACTGTCTTTTACAGTGCAATATTCACCGCCAAATATTGATTTAATGCCATATGCCTCTAGTCGATCTTTAGCCAAACGATAAATATCAGCCAAGAACTTTCCAGATTTGCCAGGAATAGGCTTGAACGCATCCTCTGAAAAAGGTAAGCCTGAATCTCTAAAAGCATTCACTACATCCTCACCCACTTCAAATGAGTTCGGTCCAATGGCAGGACCCAGCCACACCAATAGATCAGACGCTGTAGATTCTTTAGATAAACGCAGCATTTCAGCGACGGTGTTTTCCAAAACTCCAGCACATAGTCCCCTCCATCCTGCATGTGCTGCACCAATGATAGTTCCCTTTGAATTGGTAAATAAAGCCGGCAAGCAATCTGCTGTCATGATGACTAAGACTTCGCTCGCAATATTGGTGACTGAGGCATCTGCTTCAATCACAGCGCCATTCTTTGCTTTACGAGTTTCAGGAGTGCTCACCACAACACTATGAGTCTGCTTGAGCCACAAAGGGTTACTAGGCAAAGCTTGAGTGAAGATTGCTCTATTAGTTAGTACGTCTTCAATATCATCGCCAACATGATCGCCCAGGTTTAGAGAATCATATGGTGATTTGCTCGCCCCGCTTGAGCGCGTACTCAGTAGTGCATGAATATTGGGTGGTCTGGGCCACTGAGGCTCTATCACAATCATACTTGAGACTCATTTTGAATTGAAGCCAAAACGACTGCTTCTTTAGGCAGCGCCTCTTCAGTCATACCCAATTGCGGCAACAACTCCAATATGTCCTGTGGCGGAAGGCGGAACCAAGTCATGTTTTCATTTTTTACTGGGTGCTGAAGGCTAAGTGCAAATGCATGTAAGGCTTGACGATTAAAAGTAAGATTTTTAGAGGCACCAGGTGTCTTTTTACGATAAACAGGATCGCCCACTAATGGAAAGCCCAGTGATTCAAGGTGGACTCGAATTTGATGGGTGCGCCCAGTTTCAAGTCGGCATTCCAAAAGAGTTACAGCAGATTCTTGAACAAGACCTTTGGCTAAACGTCGAAATACGGTAGCCGCAGGCTTGCCTTGGGGGCTACCAGCAGCCATCTTAAGGCGATCACGCTGATCTCGACCCACTGAAGCTAAAACCTTGCCTTGGCTTGGAGCCTCACCCCAGACCCATGCTAGGTAGCGACGTCCAACCGTTCTATCCTGCAATTGGCGTACCAAGGATGTCTGCGCATGAGCAGTTCTAGCAACCACCATGAGGCCAGAGGTATCTTTGTCTAAACGATGAACAATGCCTGCCCTAGGGAGCATTTTTAGCTCCGGATACCGAAACAGAAGCCCATTGAGAAGAGTGCCCGACCAATTGCCAGCTGCTGGGTGCACCACCAAGCCAGGGGGCTTATTAATGACAATTACGTCCTCATCCTCATAAACCACGTCCAGGGGAATCTCTTCGGGGCTAAAGGCGAATTGCTCAGGCATTTCTTGAGGAAATACCTTAATACTCTCTCCCCCTCGCAGAAGATAGCGGGCTTTGGTGACTTTTCCGTCGACCATTACTGCCCCAGCCTCTACCCAAGCCTTTAAACGATTGCGGGAATAATCAGGCAAAGACCCTGCTAGCACCTTGTCCAAGCGCTCGCCAGCCATCTCCAAGGGTATTTCTAGGGAGATGAAATCCTCATCATCGATATAATCAATGGGATTCGAATCAGGAGTTTGCGGCAATGCCACGCTTAGAGAGCCTTTCAGTTATGTCCGACGTAATATCAGACGCCAGTTTAAGGCTTGCCGGGAATTCTTCCGCACAAAATAAGACTCGCAATTTAAATAGCCTGCCTATTGCACTACTGTTAGCACTGCTTTTTGCCCTGACGCTATTAAGTGGGTGTGCAGGCAGCGATGGCAGCAAAGATGACACTGATATCTGGTCAGAAGCCAAACTCTATTCAGAAGCAACAGAAAAACTCAATGATGCCGACTTTGCTAAGTGCGGCAAGTACTTCGAGAAACTGGAAGCTCGCTTTCCTTTTGGTCCGTATTCTCAGCAAGCTCAAATTAATGCTGCTTATTGTTATTGGAAGGCTCAAGAGCAAACTCAAGCACTTATTGCAATCGACCGTTTTATTAAGTTACACCAAGGCAGCCCAAACCTGGACTACGCTTACTACCTAAAAGGTCTCATTACTTTTAACGATGATTTAGGTTGGCTCGGTAAATTCACAGGTCAAGATCTAAGTGAGCGCGATCCTAAAGCAGCAAGGGAAGCCTTTGAATCTTTTAAGGTAGTTGTTGAGCGTTTCCCCAACAGTAAATATGCGCCTGACGCCTTAGATCGTATGCGCTATATCGTGAACTCATTAGCAGAAGCGGATGTCATCGTAGCGCGCTATTACTATCAGCGTGGCGCCTATTTGGCTTCGGCAAATCGTGCTCAGCTAGTTATTCGCGATTACGACCGCGCACCTGCGGTTGAAGAGGCTTTATACCTTCTGACCAAGTCTTATGAAAAGCTTGGCATGACACAATTAAGCAACGATTCTGCCCGTGTTTTTAAGTTGAACTTTCCAGATAGCGACATGCTAGAAACTGGTCAACGCGTTAAAAAACAACGTCAATGGTGGCAGTTCTGGAATAAATAAACAGCGTGTACTCATTAAAAATCCTCCAGCACGGAGGATTTTTTATTTGATCGCTACTGGCACTCTAGGTGCTACTGCGCAAAGCAATTCATAACCTATCGTGTCGCTCATCTGCGCCACATCATCTACTGCGACCTTATCGCCCCAGAGTTGAACAGTAGCTCCTACCTTTGCATTGGGAGCATTACGTAAATCCACCGCCAACATATCCATAGAGACTCTTCCTACCAAAGGACATATGGCACCTGTATCACCATCAGCAACCCAAACTGGGGTGCCATCTTTAGCGTGACGCGGATATCCATCCGCATAACCACAAGCAACAATACCAATGCGCATCGATTCCGATGCTTGATATCGACCACCGTAGCCAATACGATCACCTTTTTGTAAATCCTGTGTATCAATAATTTCACTATGCAGTTGCATTACCGGTTGAAGATTGGCGTGCTCGATATCAGCATGAAGGCCTGTTGGTGATGCGCCATAAAGCATGATGCCGGGTCGTACCCAATCTCCCAATGCATTGCGATGCCACATTATAGCGGCTGAATTTGCTAATGAGGTCGGAGCATCTAAGCCCTCAATGGTTTGATTAAATAGCTCTTGTTGAGAGCCTACCGTAGGTAATCGATCTACTTGATCCGCATTGGCAAAATGGGTCATGTGATGCATGTGATAGCCAGCAGCGTGCAAACGATGAAAAGCAATCCGATACGCATGTGGCTTTAAACCCAGTCGATTCATGCCGGAATTCATCTTCAGAAAGACATTGAATGGTTTATGGTTTTTGCCTTTAAATCGCTCAAGCCAACCTACCTGATCTTCACAGTGAACTACCAAATCGCACGCCAACTCTTCAGCAAGAGTTAGCTCATTTTCATGAAAAAAGCCCTCTAAAAGCAGGATTCGACCCTTCCAGCCATGATCACGTAACCATGCCGCATCTTGGATATCTAACAAGGCAAATCCGTCGGTAGATGCCAAACCTTTGAGGGCCGCATCAAAACAATGGCCATAGGCTCTAGCCTTAATGACAGACCATATTTTGGACTCCGGCGCCAATTCCCGAACTCGGTTTAAATTATGTTGAAAGGCGGCTGTATGAATAGATGCCAAAATTGGTCTATTAATCAGGCCGTTAGCTGAATCACCCATAATCACCCCTCCTTTCATGTTTTAATTGTAGTAATGACTAGATTGTACGAATGAACCGTAGCTTTTACATCATTATGGCGGCGCAATTTTTTTCGTCGCTTGCTGATAATGCTCTCCTGATAGCGGCAATTGCCCTCCTGGCCCAGCTTCACGCTCCGGCCTGGATGACCCCTTTACTGAAATTATTCTTCGTATTGTCCTACGTAATACTGGCAGCCTTTGTTGGAGCTTTTGCTGATTCCCGCCCCAAGGGCAATGTCATGTTCATCACAAATACGATTAAGTTCGTTGGTTGCGTGGCGATGCTTTTCGGAAGCCACCCTTTATTGTCTTATGCGATCGTCGGTTTAGGTGCAGCCGCATACTCACCTGCGAAATACGGAATCCTAACTGAACTGTTGCCCCCTGAAAAATTAGTTGCTGCCAATGGTTGGATTGAAGGCCTTACCGTGGGTTCCATTATTTTGGGCACCGTTTTAGGCGGCGTACTCATTAGCAGTACTGTTTCGCAAAGTCTGCTGGCATTAGATATGCCGACTTTTGACACCGGCATTGATACCCCGGCTGAGTCGGCAATTATGATCATCATGATGATTTATGTCGTTGCTGCAATCATTAACCTGAAAATTCCAGATACTGGCGCACGTTACGTTTCCCAGAAAACCAATCCTATTGAATTGGTTAAAGATTTTGCTATTTGCTTCAAAACCCTTTGGAATGATCGCTTAGGTCAAATCTCTCTGGCAGTTACCACTCTATTCTGGGGCGCCGGCGCCACCTTGCAATTTATTGTGATTAAGTGGGCTCAAGTTGCCCTTCACATGAATCTTTCTCAAGGCGCAATTTTGCAAGCCATTTCTGCAGTAGGTGTAGCTGGTGGTGCCGTATATGCCGCTTGGCGTATACCTCTGCGCAAATCCTTGAATGTACTACCCTACGGAATTGCCATGGGTCTAGTGGTCTGCGTGATGGCCGTGTATAACTCAGACCTGCTACCAAATACCAGCGTGTTTAGCTTTGGCAAGTTTGACGTTACCCTGAACTTATTGCCAGCTTACTTCTTATTAATTTTGGTTGGCTGGCTCGCGGGCTACTTTGTAGTTCCGATGAATGCCCTCTTGCAACATCGCGGGCACGTTCTCATGTCTGCGGGACACTCTATTGCCGTGCAAAACTTTAATGAAAATATATCTGTGTTGATGATGCTATTAATCTACTCATTGCTGATTTGGTTGGATGTACCCATTCAAATCGTGATCATTGGATTTGGTGTGGCCGTCAGCCTGATTATGTGGTTAGTCATTAAACGTCACGCAAGAAACCAGGCGGAATATGACTCAATGCATCTGATCGGCGAACACAAGCACTAAGCTGGTCAGCTGTTTTGCAGTACCGATCTCGCCATCAACAAATCCTGCCAAAGTAAAGCCTTCTCTTGGGGCCTGGTCAGCACTTGATTTAACTCAAAAGAAGCAATCACCGGAATCTCTTCGTCATTGCCTGTGTTTAAGGCAAGGATCGTCTCACGCAACTGCGGCAAAGGATCTCTCTCGCCTGTAATTTTTTGCGCCACTGGCCCACCAAAGGCAAGTGCCACTACTGGGAGCCCAGGATTTTCAAGCTGGCCTAGATTTGTTGATGGACTCTTCCATGACCACTCATTTGTAGCCAAACCCAGCACACGAATGAGATTTTGAAACAAAATCTGGGCATCGCCTTGAGGCTCATTACCAAAAAACCACCAGATGCCGTTACTTGCTCTTGGTGATGCTTGCTTCTCTTGAGTATTGGGTTCAGAAGTGACGGCGGAAGACACTTCAGCTTGAGCTGAAATTGCATCCCGAGAAGTCCACTCGGTGATCCCCATTTCTTTCAAAAAGCTTGAATGTGTATTGCTCATGCCTCTAGCTTAATCGATTTGGCTAATACAAGCGCATCCTCGCGGCCACCCGTCTCAGGAATTGCGGGGTAGTAGTTCTTACGTACGCCAATTTGCTCGTAACCCAACTTTTGGTAAAGCGCTATAGCAGCTGAATTGGTTGGTCTTACTTCTAGGATGATGCGTGGCATTTTTTGCTGGAAAGCCACACCCTCAATGGCTGCCATCATTCTTTGCCCAAGTCCCAACTTGCGCAAATGAGGCGAAACGGTGATGTTGAGGAGATGCAATTCATCAACAGCAGGAAATAGGATGCAATATGCCCAAAGAATTGCTGGATCCAAATAGGAACCCTTCACTACTTGATCTGCTTGAGGTCGTATGCAATATGCCCAGTGACCAGCTGCCAATGAATCTGAAAAGTTACCCTTAGTCCAAGGATGTATATGAGAAACAGATTCAATTTTGAGGACTTCATCTAAATCTGCCTGCTGCATTGGCAAGAAAGAAAGTTCTGCGGCGCTTTCTGCTGAGTGATCTGACATTACTGCTTGCCCTCTGCACGCTCGGCAGTAGTAAAAGCGACTTTATCGCGAACGTACATGGGTTCAAGCTGCCGCACTTCGCAATAAACTCCATCGAGTAGAGATTGCTGCGCGCATTTCAAAACACCCAATGCAGAGATTGAGATATCTGGATCCTTCATGCCTGAAAATTGCGGCAAACGTTGACTATAAGCATTCAGAGCGCTGCCAGCCAAAAGTTGAATTCCATTCAGCTTAAGCTCTTCGGGCTTGGTTAGCTGGATATCGCTGATGCGTTTTGGCAATCGCCCAACTTGAGTTTCATACGAAGCCCAGTAAACCTCTTCCATCCGGGCATCAATTGCAATCATCAATCGCTGAGGATGAGAGGATTGGAATACTGCTGAATCTAAAAGTTGGGCGGCGATAGCATCTAAGCTGCATACTGGCACCACAGAAATGTTTTGCGACACAGCCAATCCTTGCACAGCAGCTACGCCTAAACGCACACCTGTAAATGCACCGGGACCAATTCCTACGGCAATAGCATTGAGTTGATCGAGGGTTATCTTCGCCTCATTTAAGAGCGACTCAATCCATGGCAATAACAACTGACTAGCGCCGGCTGTGACGGCCTCATGTCTGAACTGCACTGCCTGACCCTCTAACGATAAAGCCACCGAACACCATGCTGAGGAGGTGTCGATGGCCAATATATTTGCCAATTTAAGTCCTGTTAATTTACTTACAAAATCAAATTATCTACTTAATTCAGCAATCACTTCGGGAGGGGCTTGAACCAGCTCAATAAGCACGCCTTCGCCACTGATTGGAAACTCGTCATTTCCTTTTGGGTGTACGAAAGTGATGTCATAGCCAGCCGCACCCTTGCGGATTCCACCAGGCGCGAAACGCAAGCCATTGGCAGACAGCCATTCAACCGCCTTAGGTAGGTCATCCACCCATAAACCAATGTGATTCAACGGGGTTTGATGTACCGCTGGCTTCTTTTCAATATCAAATGGCTGCATCAGATCCACTTCAATCTCATAGGCACCCTTACCGATTGCACAGATATCTTCATCAACGTTTTCACGCTCAGAGATAAAAGTGCTCTTGTATTCAAAGCCCAGCATATCAACCCATAATTTCTTGAGTCGATCTTTGTTCTCACCACCAATAGCAATTTGCTGAATGCCTAAAATTTTGAATGGCTTAGCGCTCATAGTCATCAACCTTTTTATTCGAAGCGAATGATTAACTGATCAACCGCTAAGCTATCACCCTCTTTTGCGCAAATTTCAGCAACCACACCATCTTGAACAGCTGATAGTGTATTTTCCATTTTCATCGCTTCGATGGAGGCTAATTTCTGACCAGCAGTAACTGCCTCACCCACTTTAACGGCAATCTTCGTTAACAGACCTGGCATTGGAGACATCACCAATTTGGATGTATCTGGTGGCAACTTCACTGGCATGCGACGCTGGAGCTCGGCACCTAATGGGCTCAGCACCATACACTCGTAATGAACACCATCGAGAATCAACACATAGCGCACACCACGGCGCTCAACCTGTGCAGTAATCTTGTGAGTGCCATTAATGGTGGCGTTCAGGCAAATTTGTCCAGGACGCCAGTCGCTCACGATGTCATAGCGGCTTACACCGTCTGCCTCATCGATATAAACGGAATAAACCCCATCTTTAAGCTCAACACGAATTGGTACCTCATGTGGGTCATTCATAGAGCCCGATTTTTTACCGGTGACCACCACAAACTTCTTACCAATGATCATTTCGTGGCCTGCTAATTGACCATCAATCATTTGAATATGCTCAAGATAGCGGTAGCGCATAAATGCAGCTAGTGCAGCCAAGCGCTTAGCATCCACAGGCTGAACAGAATCCTTTTTAAAGCCCTCTGGATACTCTTCTGCAATAAAGCCAGTCGTAAAGTCGCCATTTACAAAGCGCGGATGTTGAAGCAATGCAGCCTGAAATGGAATATTGGAGTGAATTCCGCGAATCACGAAATCATTTAGTGCGGCACGCATCTTCTCAATGGCTTCTGTGCGATCCTTACCATGCACAATTAACTTCGCAATCATGGAGTCGTAGTACATCGGGATCTCACCGCCTTCATAGACGCCAGTATCTACACGCACACCACTCACTGACTCAGGTGGACGGTATTTAACCAGACGGCCTGTAGAAGGCAGGAAGTTGCGGAATGGATCATCGGCATTAATACGGCACTCCATGGACCAACCATCGAGCTTAACGTCTTCTTGCTTAAATGAAAGCTTCTCTCCTGCAGCAACCCGAATCATTTGCTCAACCAAGTCAAGACCAGTAATGCTTTCAGTAACTGGATGCTCAACTTGCAGGCGAGTATTCATTTCGAGGAAGTAAAAAGACTTATCTTTACCAACTACGAATTCAACGGTACCCGCTGATTGGTAATTAACTGCTTTAGCTAACGCAACCGCTTGCTCACCCATAGCCTTGCGTGTGGCTGGATCAATAAAAGGTGATGGCGCCTCTTCGATTACCTTTTGATGACGACGTTGAATCGAGCAATCACGCTCATTAAGGTAAACCACATTGCCATGAGAATCGCCCAAAACCTGAATCTCAATATGACGTGGGCCTTCTACAAACTTCTCAATAAAGATACGGTCATCACCAAAGCTATTCATTGCTTCGGTTTTACAGGCTGCAAAACCTTCAGCAGCCTCTTTATCATTAAAGGCAACGCGCAGACCTTTACCGCCACCGCCTGCTGAGGCTTTAATCATGACGGGATAGCCGATACCTTGAGCAATCTTCACTGCCTCTTCATTGGTATCAATTGCTTCGTTGTAACCAGGAATGGTATTGACCTTGGCTTCTAGCGCAAGCTTCTTAGAGGCAATCTTGTCACCCATTGCAGCAATAGATTGATACTTAGGACCGATAAAGACAATGCCCTCTTCCTCACAACGCTTTGCAAACTGCTCGTTCTCAGATAAGAAGCCATAACCAGGATGCACCGCCTCAGCGCCAGTATCTTTGCAAGCCTGAATAATTCTGTCCATTACCAAGTAGGATTCACGAGAAGGTGCGGGCCCTATACATACAGCCTCATCGGCTAACTGAACGTGACGCGCCTCTTTATCCGCCTCTGAATACACAGCAACAGTCTTGATGCCCATCTTTTTAGCGGTAGCCATAACACGGCAAGCAATTTCACCGCGGTTAGCAATCAATATTTTCTTAAACATTTTCGTAGTCATAATTTGTCAGCGCCTTTACAGAGGAATGTTGCCGTGTTTACGCGCAGGATTCTTCAAGTCTTTGTCTTTGAGCATTGCTAGTGAACGTGCAATCCGCTTACGAGTCTCATGCGGCAAAATGACATCGTCAATATAGCCACGACGACCCGCTACAAACGGATTAGCAAACTTGGATTTGTACTCTGCTTCACGTGCTGCGATTTTTTCAGGATCCGATTTTTCTTCCCGGAAAATGATTTCAACAGCCCCTTTGGGGCCCATCACAGCAATCTCTGCTGAAGGCCAAGCAAAGTTCACGTCACCTCGTAGATGCTTAGAAGCCATCACGTCATAAGCACCACCATAAGCTTTACGAGTAATCAACGTCACTTTCGGTACGGTGCAATCAGCATAGGCATAGAGTAATTTCGCACCATGCTTAATGATGCCGCCGTATTCTTGAGCGGTGCCCGGCATAAAGCCTGGAACGTCAACCAAAGTCACTACTGGAATATTGAAGGCATCACAGAAGCGCACAAAACGAGCTGCTTTAATAGATGCCTTGATATCCAAGCAACCAGCAAGAACCAAAGGTTGGTTAGCGACAATACCGATTGAGCGTCCTTCGATGCGTGCAAAACCAATCACAATATTCTTTGCATAGTCTGGCTGCAATTCGAAGAATTCGCCATCATCCACAATCTTCTCAATCAACTCTTTCATATCGTAAGGTTGATTTGGGTTTGATGGAACCAAGGTATCCAAGGAGTAATCAGGCTCTTCAGTACGATTAGCACCTTTAATCAAAGGCGGTTTTTCACGGTTTGAGAGCGGCAAGTAGTTGAAGAAACGACGCAACATCATGATTGCGTCAACATCGTTATCAAATGCAAGATCGCATACGCCCGACACTGTGGAGTGCGTTACAGCACCGCCTAACTCTTCGGCAGTAACGTCTTCATGGGTAACAGTCTTCACTACTTCAGGGCCTGTTACAAACATGTATGAACTATCTTTGACCATGAAGATGAAATCAGTCAAGGCTGGAGAATAAACCGCGCCACCAGCCGATGGGCCCATGATCAAGGAAATCTGTGGAATTACGCCAGACGCAGTCACATTGCGCTGGAAAATTTCAGCATAGCCACCGAGTGATGCGACACCCTCTTGAATACGTGCGCCACCAGAGTCATTTAAACCGATCACAGGCGCGCCAACTTTGAGAGCTTGGTCCATGATCTTGCAAATCTTTTCAGCATGCGCTTCTGATAAGGAGCCACCTAGCACGGTGAAATCTTGTGAAAACACAAATACCAAACGTCCGTTGATCATTCCATAACCAGTAACCACACCGTCGCCTGGAACTGTTTGATCGCCCATACCAAAGTCATGGCAACGATGCTCAACAAACATATCCCACTCTTCGAATGTGCCAGCATCCAGCAAGAGCTCAATACGCTCGCGAGCGGTTAATTTGCCCTTGGAATGCTGAGCCTGAATACGCTTTTGCCCGCCACCCAATCGGGCAAGCTCACGCTTGGCTTCCAGTTGTTGAATGATTTCCTTCATTTCCTGCTCCTTAGAAAAATTCATGCCCCATGGACTCCAGTAGTCTTCTTGCTGCTACTGAGGCCGCCATAGTTCCTTGATTTACTTGTGCAACCAAACTTGGTAGAAGTTCTTGCACAGCCACATTGCTACGAAATGCATTCTTGAGTCCGGCATCGATGCGATCCCACATCCATGCGCCTGCTTGTTGTTGGCGACGGGAATCAAATTTACCGTTCGCCTTTTGAAGTTTTTGGAAGTGAGAAACCTTATCCCACAGCTCAGGGACGCCCTTACCTTCTAAGGCACTTAGGGTCATCACTTGAGGGTGCCAAAACTCTTTGTCATGCGATGCATGATCAGGATTGCCTTGGAATCCCAATAATCGCAATGAACTGGTAATAAAGAGCTGGGCGCGCATTGCAGCATCTGGATCGATATCGACTTTATTAATCACAATCAGGTCGGCGATTTCCATCACCCCTTTTTTGATTGCTTGGAGATCATCACCGGCGTTCGGCAACTGCAATAACAAGAACATATCGGTCATACCAGCAACCGCGATTTCGCTCTGCCCTACACCAACCGTTTCCACAATGATGACGTCAAACCCTGCCGCTTCAGCCACCAACATGGCTTCACGCGTCTTCTCGGCTACACCGCCTAAGGTGCATGAGGATGGACTTGGACGTATGAATGCATTTTCCAAAACAGATAGACGTTCCATGCGGGTCTTATCACCGAGAATAGACCCACCGGACAAACTAGATGAAGGATCGATTGCTAATACGGCTACGCGATGGCCTTTTTCTATGAGGTAAAGACCCAGAGATTCAATTAAGGTTGACTTACCAACGCCTGGCACCCCGGAAATACCGAGACGGAATGACTTACCAGTTTTAGGCAATAAAGCATTGAGTACGTCATCAGCACGATGACGATGATCTAAACGTGTTGACTCAAGCAAAGTAATAATCTTCGCCAGTGCGCGACGCTGTTTAAGCGATGGCGCAATAGTGAGATCATCTACCAGAGCCTGATCAGCAGCTTCGAGCATGCCTATGATCCGTATTAAGCGGGTTTAACAGACTTGCGAATCTGCTCCAGCACATCCTTGGCCGAAGCCGGAATAGGAGTGCCAGGACCGTAAATTCCTTTTACGCCTGCCTCATAGAGGAATTCGTAATCCTGTCTTGGAATCACACCACCTACAAACACGATGATGTCGTCTGAGCCTTGTTTTTTCAATTCAGCAATGATGGCCGGAACTAATGTCTTATGGCCGGCCGCCAAAGTAGAAACTCCTAAGGCATGCACGTCATTCTCAATCGCTTGGCGAGCGCACTCCTCAGGCGTTTGGAATAAAGGTCCGATGTCTACGTCAAAGCCTAAGTCAGCATAGGCAGTGGCAACCACTTTCGCGCCGCGGTCATGTCCATCCTGGCCTAACTTAGCAATCATTACCCGCGGACGACGTCCGAAATCTTTAGCAAAGTCAGCGATTTCTGTTTGGAGTTTTGCCCAGCCCTCAGCTGAGTCATAAGCGGCTGCATACACACCGGTCACCTTTTGAGTATCGGCGCGATGGCGCCCGTAAACTTTTTCTAACGCATCTGAAACTTCACCAACAGTTGCACGCAAACGAATAGCGTTTACCGACAACTCTAATAAGTTACCGGAGTTATCTTCTGCAGCCTTAGTTAAAGCCTCTAATGCGGCCTGTACTTTTTCAGTATTGCGTTTTGCTTTGATATCTTTGAGACGTGCAACCTGTCCTTCGCGCACCTTGTCGTTATCAATCATCAACACATCAACAAGATCTTCTTTACCAAGCTTGTATTTGTTAACGCCAACAATCACATCAGAGCCTGAGTCAATCTTCGCTTGTTTTTCAGCGGCAGCTGCTTCAATTTTCAGCTTAGCCCAACCACTCTCAACCGCCTTAGTCATACCGCCCATGGCTTCTACTTCTTGAATGATTTCCCAGGCTTTATCAGCCATCTCTTGCGTGAGATTTTCCATCATGTAAGAGCCAGCCCATGGATCGATCACGCTCGGAATATGAGTCTCTTCTTGAAGGATTAACTGTGTATTGCGGGCAATACGACTGGAAAACTCTGAAGGAAGCGCAATCGCTTCATCCAATGAGTTGGTATGCAATGACTGTGTGCCGCCAAATACGGCAGCCATCGCTTCAACAGTAGTTCTTACAACGTTGTTGTATGGGTCTTGCTCAGTCAGAGACCAGCCAGAAGTTTGGCAATGCGTACGTAGCATCAAAGACTTTGGATTCTTTGGCTCGAAGGATTTCATAATGCGCCACCACAACAAACGAGCAGCACGTAACTTGGCAACCTCTAAATAAAAGTTCATGCCAATCGCAAAGAAGAATGAAAGGCGTCCAGCAAAGCCATCAACATCCAATCCTTTTGCTAATGCAGTTTTGACATACTCTTTACCGTCTGCCAATGTAAACGCCAATTCCAATACTTGATTGGCGCCAGCTTCTTGCATGTGGTAGCCCGAGATTGAAATCGAGTTGAACTTAGGCATGTGCTTAGCGGTGTATTCAATAATGTCACCGATGATGCGCATGGATGGCTCTGGCGGATAAATATAAGTATTACGCACCATGAACTCTTTCAGAATATCGTTCTGAATCGTTCCAGATAACTGCTCTTGCTTTACGCCTTGCTCTTCACCGGCCACGATATAGCCAGCCAAAACAGGCAATACAGCGCCGTTCATCGTCATTGAAACAGATACCTTGTCTAGCGGAATGCCATCAAACAAGATCTTCATATCTTCTACGGAATCAATCGCAACACCAGCCTTACCAACATCACCGGTAACACGAGGATGATCGGAGTCGTAACCACGATGGGTTGCTAGGTCAAACGCAACGGACACACCTTGACCGCCCGCATCTAATGCTTTGCGATAAAAGGCATTCGATTCTTCAGCAGTAGAAAAGCCTGCGTACTGACGAATAGTCCAAGGACGCACTGAGTACATGGTCGCTTGTGGTCCGCGTACAAATGGCTCAAAACCGGGCAATGTATCGGTGTAATTGAGTCCCTCAACATCCGATGATGTGTACAAAGCTTTTAAGTGAATTCCATCAGGTGTTTTCCAACCTAAAGAATCAACGTCACCATTAGGGGCTGATTTCTGGGCTGACTTTTTCCAAGCATCGAGATTAGCGTCTGGAAATGATGGCCATGAATTGTTTTCTTTAGAACTCACAAAAACTCCCGTTTAATTTTTGTTGCATCGCATCGAAATGTCCTTACATTCTGCTTGACAATTTTCAATTTGTCTACATAATGTATTCATAATTATGAATACAAAACTGAATAATAGACCCCTATACGAAGACGTCGCTGACAGGCTTCGGGAACAGATCTTTAGCAAACAATTGGCTCCTGGAAGCTGGTTGGATGAGCAATCCTTGGCGGATCAGTTTGGCATTAGCCGCACACCAATGCGTGAAGCGATTAAGGTTCTAGCTTCTGAAGGTCTGGTAACCATCAAAATGCGTCGGGGGGCCTACGTTACCGAGGTTATCCGCAAAGATTTAGAGCAGATTTTTACCATTCTGGCCCTACTGGAGGGTCAAGCAGCCAAAGAAACAGCGTTCAAAGCAACTGAGGCAGAGTTAAACCTTCTGGATCACCTGCATCATCGTCTGGAAAAAGCCGCAGCTGATCGGGATATAGAGCAATTTTTCGAGATTAATGGCAAATTTCATGAGTTAATACAAGAAATTGCTGGAAATCGATGGATGAATGGCGTTATTGCTGATCTACGTAAAGTGCTTAAACTTCACCGCCGAGACTCGCTTACCAGCACCGGAAGATTGCAAAACTCTTTGGTGGAGCATCGAGAGATTCTGAGATCCATTCTGAAGCGAGATGAACATGCAGCAGAGCAAGCGATGCGCAAGCATCTAGAAAGAGGCCTTGAAGCGCTTCGTTAATTTCATATAACTGATAAAAAACAAAGGCTTAGATGATGAATCTAAGCCTTTTTTGCAAGTAGCTAGGGCTACTAAGGATTACTTTTTAACTACAAAGTTACCAGGCAAGGAAGCAATATAAGCAGCCATATCTTGCAAGTCTGCATCGCTAAAGTTTTGCACTTGAGAACCCATTACCGCGTTATTACGACCAAACTGGGCATTTCCGTTACCTACTTTATAGGCCTTCAAAGCGTAGTACAGGTAGTCAGCGTATTGACCAGCTAGCTTTGGGTAAGCAGGCAGGATTGGCGCATTAAGACCAGCACCATGGCAAGAAGCGCAATTAGCCTTCTCTACTAATGCCTGACCTTTTTCTTTGTTAGCAGCATTTGCTACGTTTACTAAACCAATGCTCGATAGCAAAACTGCAGTAATGAGGGCAAATTTCATAAAAGTATCTCTATGTATCTTTATTGAATGAATTACTTCAATGGGTTGTTAGGTGAGCTGGCAGTTTGCGCAGCGTAATACTCGCCAATATCGGCCATGTCTTGATCAGACAAGCTGGCAGCAATAGAACGCATCGTAGGATGCTTTCTTTCGCCTTTTTTGTAAGCAGCCAACGCACTAGCGATGTAGGCGGCATTTTGACCACCAATCATAGGCACCTTGTAAACCAATGGGTAATCTGCACGGTAATCAGGAATTGAGTGGCAGCCAACACAAAGCCAAACCTTGCCGTTACCTGCAGCAGCATTACCTTTAACTTCATCAGCCTGAGCAACAGAGCCAGCAAAAACCAAAGCTGCAGTTACGGCCAATTGAGGAAGAATGGAGAGTTTTTTCATAGAAATCATTATTAATGAGTTTGATTTAGATCAATTTGGGAAGAGTATAGCGGACAGCCGCCCTTCTCGCCATTCTGGAGGCCAAAATCAGTAGAAACACTGAAAATTTTGCCTCATTTACCTATACTTGAGCGCTTAAACAAGCACTCCTTAGGTAGGCCATGAGCAAATCGACCCCATCGTCCCAAAACCGCTTTTCAGGCAGCCAAAGCTACGTTGCCACTGAAGACCTTAAATTAGCTGTAAATGCCGCCATTGCGCTGCAACGTCCTCTGTTAATAAAGGGTGAGCCAGGTACGGGCAAAACCATGCTGGCCGAAGAAGTTGCGGCCGCCCTCAACATGCCGCTCATGCAATGGCATATCAAGTCCACCACTAAAGCACAACAAGGTCTTTATGAATATGACGCCGTGAGTCGCTTACGTGATTCTCAGTTAGGCTACGAGAAAGTCAAAGATATTCGGAACTACATTGTGAAGGGTGTCCTCTGGCAAGCTTTTGAAGCCAATGAGCCAACCGTTTTATTGATTGATGAAATTGATAAAGCGGATATCGAGTTTCCCAATGACTTATTGCGCGAAATTGATCGCATGGAATTTTATGTTTATGAAACTCGGGAATTAATCAAAGCAAAACACCGCCCTCTAGTCATCATTACCTCAAATAACGAAAAAGAGTTGCCTGACGCATTCTTGCGTCGCTGCTTTTTCCACTACATCACTTTTCCAGATGCTGGCACTATGCAAAGCATTGTCGATGTCCATCACCCCAATATCAAACAAGATCTATTGGATGCAGCCCTCAAGGCCTTTTATCAAATACGCTCCCTACCGGGTCTTAAAAAGAAGCCCTCTACATCGGAGTTAATTGACTGGCTCAAGCTCTTGTTGGCCGAGGATATTCCCCCGGAAGCTTTGTATAGCAACGATGAAAAGATTGTCGTACCACCATTACATGGCGCCTTACTTAAGAATGAGCAAGATATTCACCTATTTGAGCGCTTGGTGATGATGAACCGTAATCATCGCTAAATCATTTAGCAATAACGCCCCGCGTCTATGTTGATTCAATTCTTCTTAAATCTGAAAGAGGCCAAAGTGCCTGTTTCAGTAAGAGAGTTTTTAACCCTTCTGGAAGCCTTGAAATCTGGCGTCATCAATCCATCGATTGATGAGTTTTATCAGCTTGCTCGTATGACTTTGGTTAAAGACGAGCAACACTTTGATCGCTTTGATCAAGTATTTGGCAGCTACTTTAACGGTATCGAGCAAATTATTGCTCTATCACCCGACATCCCTCTAGACTGGCTTGAGAAAAAACTTCAGCGCGTTCTGACCGAAGAAGAAAAAGCAGCACTCAAGAAACTAGGCGGGCCTGATGCACTTAAAAAGAGACTTGATGAACTCCTAAAAGAACAAAAAGAATGGCATGGTGGCGGCAATAAATGGATTGGCGCTGGTGGCTCCTCACCTTTTGGCCATAGCGGCTATCACCCAGAAGGTATTCGAATTGGCGGCGAGAGCGCTGGCAATAGAACAGCAATCAAGGTTTGGGAAGCGCGTGAGTTTAAAGACTATGACAGTGATTTGGCTTTAGGTACACGCAATATCAAGGTAGCTCTACGTCGTTTACGTCGCTTTGCTAGAGAAGGCTTTACCTTAGAGCTTGATTTAGATAAAACGATTCATTCCACCGCAGCGAATGCAGGAATGCTAGATATCAAAATGCGTCCCGAGCGCCACAATCAAGTCAAAGTATTACTTCTCATGGATGTTGGAGGTTCGATGGACGATCATATTCAGCGTATTGCTGAATTATTCTCTGCCGCTAAAGCCGAATTTAAACATCTAGAACACTATTACTTTCATAACTGTGTTTATGAAAACCTTTGGCAAAGCAATCGCCGCAGACGCGATCAGGTAACGCCCACCCAAGACATCATTAATAAATATGGTCCAGACTATAAGTTGATATTTGTTGGCGATGCAACGATGTCACCCTATGAGATTCTGAGTCCCAATGGCTCGGTGGAATACAACAATAAAGAAGCTGGTGCCGTTTGGATCAATCGACTAATTGATCACTTTCCCCATTTTGCTTGGCTTAATCCTGAGCCAGAATCTATTTGGCAATATCGCCAATCCATTGACATCATGCAAAACCTCATGAAAGACCGAATGTATCCAGTCACCCTAAATGGACTGGAGAGTGCCATGCGTCAGCTTTCCAAGTAAGATTTAGATATTTAGTCTTTAAACTCTCTCTTTAATTAAAATCACCATATTAACCATGACTACAAACATCAGCGAACGCCTTAAAACTCTTGGTATTGATTTGCCGCGCCCAGGACCTCCTGCTGCAGCCTATGTCATGGCAGCAACTACCGGCAACACCGTTTTCCTATCTGGGCATATTGCTAAACATGACGGTAAGCCTTGGGTCGGCAAGCTTGGTAAAGATATGGATACGGATACGGGTAAAGCGGCTGCGCGCTCTATCGCAATTGATTTAATCTCGACTTTGCAAAATCACTTAGGCTCTTTAGATAAGGTAAAGCGTATTGTTAAGGTAATGGGCTTAGTGAACTCAACCGATACCTATACTGAGCAACACTTAGTGGTGAATGGCTGCTCTGAATTACTTTTTGAAGTATTTGGTGATGCCGGCAAGCATGCGCGTAGCGCTTTTGGTGTTGCGCAGATTCCGCTAGGTGCTTGCGTTGAAATTGAACTCATCGCAGAAATTTAATTCGCCTGCATTAAATCAAATAGGATCAAGCCCCAGTTTTTGGATGTCGGCTTGTGTGTCGACATCCAATAAATAAGCCTGATTATTTGTCTCAAATACTTTCACTAGCTCTGGATGATTATCCATAAAGGGCCTGCAGACCATTCCCGGTATTGATAGAATTTGATCAATCACCCTTCTCGAAAATAACACTGGGTTACCGCGTTTTTCATGCACCATGGGCAGTACGATTTCTTTTCCCGAACCCGCTTGTTTAAATTGCAATAACAAAGATTCAATCTCTGGGCTGCTGATATTCGGTTGATCACACAAAGCAACTAACAAAACATCATAGTCAGACTTCAGGGACTCTAAGCCTAACCTCACTGAAGAGGGCTGCCCTGATTCAGGTGTTGGATTTTTTACCGTAGACAGCGAACATGGGCAAGCACTTTTCAGACTTTGAACTTCTTGTTCAACTTCCGCAGAATAAAAACCAGTAACAGCCAGGATTTCTATCGGCTGGAGAGACTGTGCTGAAGTGATAAAGCGTTTCAACAAGGTATGACCCTCTTTTTTCAGTAGCGCCTTAGGAAATCCACCCAAACGACTCCCTTCGCCTGCCGCCAACAGAAGTATGGCTAGGCGTAATTTTGGGCTTTTGAAGGATTCACTAGAAATAGTCATTAGAGTGATAATAAATAGTTATCTATAAAGTAATGTCAAAAGTAAAAAAGTATGAACAGTACTGATCTCAGCGTCCTTAAATCTGCCGTGGAATGGCTCAAATCGGGCCAATCTGTAGCAATTGCCACTGTAGTCCAAACATGGGGCTCTGCTCCACGGCCTGTTGGCTCTTGGCTGGCGATACGTGCCGATGGACAGGTAGCAGGTTCAGTTTCAGGTGGATGTGTAGAAGACGACCTTATCCGCCGAGTACAAACTGAAATACTGACACGCGATACTCCAGAAATAATCGTTTACGGTGTAACCCAACAAGAGGCAGCACGTTTTGGACTTCCCTGTGGCGGCACTCTTCGTTTATTAGTTGAACCCAAACCGGAACTGTCTATTTTAGAAAAGTTGCTGGAGAATATTTCTTCACATCAAATTACCCGTCGCTCAGTGAACTTCCGAACTGGCAAATCTACCCTCAGCACTGGTGATCGTAGCGACGAGTTTGCTTGCACCGAAGAGCTCATGCAAACCACCTATGGTCCGCGCTGGCGCATGGTCATTATTGGCGCAGGACAGCTCTCTCTATACACGGCTGATTTTGCTTTGGCTTCTGACTTTGAAGTCATCGTGATTGATCCCCGCGAGGAATACGCAGAAGGCCTCAATCGCACGGACATTACTTTTTTTAAAGGCATGCCTGATGACGTCTTGTTAGAAATCGGCGTAGATTCTCATACAGCTGTCGTAGCCCTGACACATGACCCTAAGTTAGATGACATGGCTTTAATGGAGGCGCTGAAATCAACCGCTTTTTATGTGGGTGCACTAGGAAGCCGCAAAAATACTCAGAAACGCAAAGAACGCTTACTTGAATTTGATGTGAGCCAGGAGCAACTGGAAAAATTACATGGCCCCGTTGGGCTTTATATTGGGGCCCTCACTCCGCCAGAGATCGCGGTATCGATTCTGGCTGAAGTGATTGCCGTCAAATACGGGATTAGCGTTCCCAAGAAAACGTAAGGCCTTAGTTTGCTGTGAGCTTGCCATCTTTTAAGCGTGGCTCTACAAAGTGACCTTTACGTGCACGGTTACCCGCAAACGATTTCAAGGTTTTTGCATCCAAGCTCAGTTCGGTTGGCTTGCCAGCGCGTCCTGCTCCGGAGTAAGTTGCGCCATCAGGACCTACAGCAATCGCTGAGGCCAAGAACTCTTTATCGTCTAAGCCCATCAAGATCACTCCTTTGCCGCCAGTGGGCAAGCGTTTGAGCTCATCCAATGGGAAGACTAGCAATTTAGAGGCTTCTGATAAGCAGGCAACTTGCTTCATGCCTAATTTGACTTTTGCCGCACCTAAAGGTGCATCACCTGGAACCTTGGCATCCATACTCAAGAATGATTTACCCGCTTTATTGCGAGTAGTCATATCGGCAACATTGGCCAAGAAACCAAAGCCTGCTTTAGTAGAAAGCAATACCAAATCATCCGCCTGACCTGCATAGTAGGCAACCATTTGTGAGCCTGCAGCTAAATTAACAAAGCTGGTTAATGGCGAACCATCACCTCTTGCACCGGGTAATTCACTAACGGGTACGGTATACACGCGACCATCACTACCAAAACCTTGAATGACGTCAACTGTTCTCACCTCAAAAGTGGCATATAAAGCATCGCCTGCTTTGAAGCTAAATTGCGTTGCATCATGCTCATGCCCTTGACGAACGCGGACCCAACCTTTTTGAGAAACAATTACCGTAACCGGCTCATCAATCACCTTGGTTTCCGCTACGGCACGCTTATCTTCCTGAATGAGGGTGCGACGATCATCACCAAAATCCTTCATATCAGATTCGATTTCTTTGATGATGCGTTTACGCAAAACGGCATCGCTTTGCAGCAATCCCTCTAAGTCATCGCGCTCCGCTTTGAGTTCTTTAAGCTCTTGCTCGATCTTGATACCTTCCAAGCGAGCCAACTGACGCAAACGAATGTCCAGAATATCTTCTGCTTGACGATCGCTTAACTTGAACTCTTTAATCAAATCCGCTTTTGGCTCATCGCTATTGCGAATGATCTTGATCACCTTATCAATATTGAGAAGAACGATTAAACGCCCTTCCAAAATATGCATACGATCTTTGACTTTGCCTAAGCGGTGCTGAGTTCTACGGGTAACCGTAGCGACCCTGAAAGCAATCCACTCAGAAATAATTTCTTTTAAACCTTTTTGACGTGGACGACCGTCATTACCAATCATCACCAGGTTCATTGACGCATTGGACTCTAATGAGGTATGTGCAAGCAATAGGTTCACAAACTCATTCACATCAATATTTTTGCTCTTAGGCTCAAATACCAAACGGACTGCTGCGTCTTTACTAGACTCATCGCGCACACCATCAAGCACATTCAGAATGGTTGATTTGAGATTATTTTGCTCGGGTGTTAAGGTCTTTTTACCAACCTTCACTTTAGGATTGGTAATCTCTTCGATCTCTTGCAAGACACGTTGTGAGGATGTTGCTGGTGGTAATTCATTTACAACAATCTGCCACTGGCCGCGAGCCAACTCTTCGATTGACCAACGTGCGCGTACCTTAATACTGCCGCGCCCTGCCTCATAAATCTGTGCAATTTCTGCAGCAGACGAAATGATTTGCCCGCCACCTGGATAGTCAGGACCAGGCATGATCTCTAGCAACTCTGCAGTACTCATCTTCGGAGACTTCATTAAAGCAACTGCAGCAGAAGCGACTTCACGTAAGTTATGAGAAGGAATCTCAGTGGCCATACCCACAGCAATGCCAGATGCGCCATTGAGCAATACAAATGGGAGACGTGCTGGTAATAGCTTGGGTTCTTGGAATGAACCGTCATAGTTTGGCGCGAAATCTACAGTACCTTCGTCAATTTCGCTTAAGAGCAAACTAGCAATCTTGGTTAAACGAGCTTCGGTGTAACGCATTGCTGCTGCGCCATCACCATCGCGTGAACCAAAGTTTCCTTGACCATCAATTAAGGGATAACGCAATGAGAAGCTTTGCGCCAAACGAACCAAGGCATCGTAGGCTGATTGGTCACCATGCGGATGGAATTTACCAAGTACATCGCCAACCACACGCGCACTCTTTACTGGCTTCGCATCTGCTCGCAATCCCATCTCGCTCATCGAGAACAATATGCGACGCTGTACCGGCTTTTGACCATCAGCAACATCTGGCAATGCACGCCCTTTAACGACGCTAATGGCGTAATCTAAATAGGCGCGCTCTGCATAAACCGCTAAAGTTAAGCTGTCTTTACCGTCTTCATTTAGGTCGACAGTCTTAGGATCATGATTACTGGAGCCACCACCAGAAGAAGTAGCAACTGCTGGCGCCTCATCGACTGCAACAATATCCATTTCGATTGGGTTGGAGAATAAATCCGCCTGATCCGCTGGATTATTTTTTCCAGGAGTCTTTTTTGTTGCCATTAGATATCTGCCTCCACTTCGTTGCCGCGCTCTTCAAGCCAATCGCGACGTGCTCCAGACTCAGATTTACCCATCAGCATATCCATTGTTTTAAAGGTTTCGTCTTCAGTCCAGGTGCCTAGCGTAACCGGGAGCAAGCGGCGTGTATCTGGGTTGAGAGTCGTATCCCAAAGTTGCTCAGCACTCATCTCTCCGAGACCTTTAAAGCGGGATATTTGCCATGCAGTTTCTTTCACGCCATCTTTACGCAACTTATCCTCAATAGCCTGAAGTTCGCTAGCATCTAATGCATATATCTTTTGCGCAGGCTTCTTGCCACGCGCTGGTGCATCTACCCTAAATAGTGGTGGACGTGAAATATGCACATGACCCAACTCAATCAATTTCGGGAAATGTTTATAGAACAGCGTTAAGAGTAAAACTTGAATATGCGCACCATCGACGTCCGCGTCAGACAAAATGCAAACCTTGCCATAGCGTAAATTGGATAAATCAGGATTGTCATTTGGTCCGTGAGGATCAACACCAATCGCAACAGCGATATCATGCACTTCATTGTTGGCAAACAAGCGGTCGCGCTCAGCTTCCCAGGTATTTAACACCTTGCCGCGCAATGGCAGAATCGCTTGGTATTCCTTATTGCGGCCCATTTTGGCCGAGCCGCCAGCAGAGTCACCCTCAACCAGAAAGATTTCATTCATGCCGATGTCTTGGCTCTCACAATCAGTCAGTTTGCCAGGGAGCACAGCCACACCAGAAGATTTCTTCTTCTCGACTTTTTGTCCTGCGCGGGTTCTCGCTTGAGCCTGCTTGATGACTAAGTCAGCCAGCTTGCGGCCGTAATCCACGTGCTGGTTTAACCATAACTCTAGAGCTGATTTCACGTATCCTGAAACCAAGCGCACAGCATCACGAGAATTAAGACGCTCTTTAATCTGTCCTTGAAATTGTGGATCCAATACTTTGGCAGACAAAATGAAGGATGCACGAGCAAATACGTCTTCAGGCATGAGCTTCACACCCTTGGGTTGCAATGCATGCATCTCAATAAAGCCTTTAACGGCATTGAACAAGCCTTCACGCAAACCGCTTTCATGGGTTCCACCTGCAGGAGTAGGAATCAAGTTCACATAACTCTCACGCACAGGTGCGCCATCTTCAGTCCAGCAAACTACCCAAGCTGCGCCTTCACCTTCGGCAAAGGAATCATCATCACCATTACCAGTCGCGTATTGCTCGCCCTCGAATGGCGGAATGACTTCTGCACCATGTCCTGCCTGTGCAATCGCTTCGTTTAAGTAGCCACGTAAGCCTTGTGCATACTGCCAAGTCTGGGTATCACCGGTTTTTTCTTGAATCAGCGTGACCTTCACACCAGGCAACAGAACCGCCTTAGAGCGCAATAGACGAATAAGCTCTGGCATTGGAATAGCCGAGCTATCAAAATACTTGCCATCTGGCCAGGCACGAACGCGTGTACCGTGCGACTTATCTTCTTTGGAGGATGGTCTTGATTTAAGTTTTTCTATTACCTTGCCGTCAGCAAAGGTCAATGTTGACATTTGGCCATCACGCCAAACAGTCACTTCTAATCTTTTGGATAAAGCATTGGTTACTGAAACACCTACGCCATGTAAACCACCTGAGAAAGCATAAGCACCACCAGTGCCTTTTTCAAACTTACCGCCTGCATGCAGTTGGGTAAAAACGATTTCTACTACCGGCAATTTCTCGGTTGGATGCATTCCGACAGGAATACCTCGTCCGTCATCTTCGACACTCACACTGCCATCGGTATGCATGGTGACAATGATTTGCTTGCCGAATCCACCTAAGGCCTCATCAGATGCGTTATCAAGGACCTCTTGAATGATATGGAGAGGGTTATCGGTGCGGGTGTACATTCCAGGCCGTTGACGGACTGGTTCTAGTCCTTTTAGGACCTGAATCGACGATTCGCTGTATTCAGAAGTTTTACGAGTAGCCATGCGCGCAAATTGTAGTCATGTCTGAGATCCAGACCGAATTTTTCAGGCATTACCCTGTCATCCGTGCCAAAATCGGGGAATGGGAGCCTTAAGTCATATTCGCGTTTTAGACCTTAGCCGAGTCTTGGCTGGTCCTTGGTGCGCTCAGAACCTGGCGGATTTGGGTGCAGATGTCATTAAAGTTGAAAGACCTGGCTCTGGGGACGATACCCGCCATTGGGGACCTCCTTTTGCCAAAGATGCCAGCGGCAAGGAAACTGAAGAGTCTGCCTATTTTATTTGCATCAACCGCAATAAGCGCTCTATCACCGTTGATATTGCCAAGCCCGAGGGCCAAGAACTCATTCGCCAGCTGGCCGCTGAATCAGATGTTGTCATTGAAAACTACAAGGTGGGCGATCTAGCTAAATACGGCCTTGACTATGACAGCCTCAAAAAAGTGAAGTCTGATCTCATTTATTGCTCCATCACCGGCTTTGGCCAAACTGGACCTTACGCACACCGCCCTGGATACGACTTCATTATTCAAGGAATGGGTGGCTTTATGAGCGTTACAGGCGAAGCCCATGACTTTGAAGGTGCCAGTCCACAAAAATCCGGTGTTGCAATCGCCGACATCTTTACTGGTATGTACGCCAGCACTGCAATTTTGGCCGCCATTGTTCATCGCGACCACACCGGCGAAGGTCAATACATCGACATGTCCTTGCTTGATACCCAAGTGGCAGTGATGGCCAATGTATCCAGTGCATACCTCACCTCAGGCGAAGTGCCAAAACGCTGGGGTAATGCTTCACCCATCATCGTGCCCTATCAAACCTTTCCGACCTCTGATGGCTGGATGATTGTGGGCGCTGGTAATGATGGGCAATTTCGGCATTTTGTGAGCGCAGGTGGAGAAGCGCATTTAGCTGATAACCCTCTATATTCCTCAAACCCCTTACGCGTAGAACATCGCAAGCAACTCATTCCGCTCTTAGAGCAAATGACGCGCAAAAAGACTAAGGGCGAATGGATTGCGCTACTAGAAAAAGCTAATGTTCCCTGCGGTCCCATTAATAACTTCAAAGAAGTCTTTGAAAACGAGCAGGTCATTCATCGCGGCGTGCAGATCGAGGCTCCACACCCGACGGTTGGCAGCATGAAATTGGTTGCTAGCCCCATGCGGCTATCTAAAACGCCTACTGAAGTTCGGATGGCGCCGCCTACACTTGGGCAGCATACCGAAGAAATCTTGCATGAGCGTCTCAAGCTCGACGATAAGGCTATTGAAGATTTGCGCAACAAGGGCATTATCTAAAGCGTATGACTAAGCCAATCAGCAACGTAGGACTTTCAATGAAACAAGTCCTCATTTATGGTGGACTCATGGTCACCATGTCTATGGGTATTCGTCATGGCTTTGGTCTTTTTAACCTACCGATTACCTCAGTCAATGGTTGGGGCCGTGAAACTTTTGCTTTAACGATTGCACTGCAAAATCTCATTTGGGGTGCAGTACAACCAATTACTGGCGCCTTAGCGGATCGTTACGGCGCATTCAAAATTATGGTTGCGGGTGGCATCTTGTATGCCTTGGGCTTAGCGGGCATGGCCCTATCTAGCGATGTCATGAACTTCACTTTGGCTGGCGGCTTGCTGATTGGTTTGGCGCAAACAGCTACCACTTACAGTGTGGTGTACGGCATCTTAGGTCGCAACGTTCCTGCAGAAAAACGGGTTTGGGCAATGGGTATTGCTGCAGCAGCAGGATCCTTTGGTCAGTTCCTCATGATTCCAGCTGAGCAAGGATTGTTAAGCGCCTTTGGCGCCCAAGATGCACTTCTCATGTTGGCACTCATGGCCAGCTTAATGATTCCAACCGCATTTATGCTCCGTGAGAAGAATTTCACCCACTCTCACAATTTGGGTGATCAAACGATCAAGCAGGCATTGAAAGAAGCAATTAATAATCCCAGCTTTCGTTACCTCACCTTAGGCTACTTTGTTTGCGGTTTTCAGGTGGTATTTATTGCGGTTCATTTGGCACCCTATCTCAAAGACCTTTCTACTAACTATCCAGCGGTTGGCGCCCCAGTAGTCGCCACTACAGCCCTGGCTTTAATTGGCCTATTTAATATCTTTGGCACTTACAGCTCGGGAATCCTGGCCCAACGCTTTCCAAAGCGCTATTTACTTTCTGCAATCTATTTGGGTCGCTCAATAGCAATTACCGCTTTCTTATTGCTGCCACCAACGCCCTTGAGCACTTATATCTTTGCTGCGGTGATGGGTTTCTTGTGGCTATCTACCATCCCCTTAACTAACGGCATCGTTGCACAAATTTTTGGTGTGAAGTATTTAACAATGCTTTCAGGGTTGGTATTTTTCTCGCATCAATTGGGCAGCTTCTGTGGCGCATTCTTAGGTGGCTATTTATTTGACCAAACAGGTTCATATTTAATCGTTTGGGAAATTGCTATTGGATTGGGTGTTTTTGCATTCTTAGTTAACCTTCCCGTAAAAGAACGCGCTGTTGAGCGAGTTGCTAATGCTTAAGAAAAAACCTGCCGTTTGGAGAATCATTTCTTATGGGTTAGGTTTATTTGTATTGTTATTTATTTTTTCAATGTACTTTGCACCAGATATGATGGTGGCCATCACAAATCAAGTATGGGCTTTGTGTGGTTGGTAATTTGTGGCTAATCTTTCATTAGAATTCGCAAAACACACTTTTATTTTTATCGCATCTCGCCGTAGCACAATGGATAGTGCACATGCCTCCTAAGCGTGGGATACAGGTTCGATTCCTGTCGGCGGGACCAGAAATTCATCATACTTATCCACAGGCTTTGTGGATAAATCAGCAAAAGTTTTCGTAAGTCACAGATTTGTATAGGTTGATCTAGCTTGCCTAAATTGTGTGCAGACTTGATTCCTCTTCTTTGCGCAATTACTGACCAATATTTAAGTCAGTGCTGCTGCGGTTATGTGTTAAAGAGCCAAGTTCCCTTACACTTAGGGCCATGACCAGTCTTTCAACCAGTACGCTAGCAGCCCTTGAGGAAATGCTCCAAAACACGGCGCGTTCTGCCCCTGCTGATTATTTGCCAATCTATTTATCTCGCAGCGCAATAGACGAGCAGTTGATTGGTCATCTCAATCCTGAATTCATTCCCTATTTGCAGGAATCTTTGCAAAAGGAATCTGTTCCGTACATTTCCATGAGTCATGACAAGCTCACGATTCAATTAAGTAAACCAAGAGATTTATCGAACAGTCTTTATCAGTTAGCCAATCGCATGCGCGTAGCTGGATTTATTCCTGGTTGGCGTAATGAGGATTTTGCTTGGGTCGATCAAAATGGTCACAAGTACTTTCGCATGGAGCGTGCTGCGTTTCGTACCTTTGGCTTTCGGAGTATGGCAACACATATCAATGGTTATACCCAAGGCAATACGATTTGGTTGGGCAGGCGTAGTGAAACAAAACCGACTGATCCCGGTAAGTTAGATAACTTAGCTGCTGGCGGTATCACTGCAGATGAAACTCCTTGGGTTAGCGCACGTCGTGAGCTTTGGGAAGAAGCTGGCGTACCCGAGCAAATTGCGGATCAAATTGAGCCCGTAGGTCGTATTCATATGCGTCGCCCCTCTTTAGGTCGAGGCTTTCATGATGAACAGCTCTATATTTACGACCTAGAATTAGCCGATAACTTTGTGCCAACAAACCATGATGGCGAAGTGAGTGGCTTTATAGAGATTTCCCTGGGCGAAGCTGCTGCCAGAATCTTGGCTGATGAATTTACTTCGGACGCCGCCTTTGTGACAGCTGACTTCATATTGCGTCGCAATAAGTAAGATCCTAAGCCCCAATCACTCCTTGAAAGACCCGCTTGACCGAAGTCATGCATCAAGCCCCTAATTCGTGGTTAAATCCTGAATAAGGATGAAACAGGGGTGCCCTTCAGAGGTTTTAAGACTGAAGGCGCTGAGAAAGACCCTTTAACCCGATCCAGGTAATGCTGGCGTGGGGAGTTACATCAGACCGACACCCGGTTTCGTCCATCTAAAACAGCTAGGAGATGGACATGAGTACAGGTAAGACTTCAACTAAAAACGCTAAACACGAGATTCCGAGCTTAAAAAGCTTGGAGCGCGACTTTGGGCAAAAGTTTGCCTATCCCGCCTCAACAAAAACTTATCTACAAGGCTCAAGAGCAGATATCAAAGCGCCAATCCGCATGATTGAGCAACTCCCTACTCGTGTAGGCGAAGAATTATTAGCAAATCCCCCTGTTCCTGTTTATGACACCTCTGGACCATACAGTGATCCGGATGTTGTGATCAATCTTGAAAAAGGTTTGCCAAGACTGCGTGATACATGGATTGCGGAGCGTAATGACACCATTCAATTGGCTGGCCCTAGTTCTGAATACGGTGTAGCGCGCTCTCAGGATGAAGCTACACAAAATTTACGCTTCTCTCATATCAGCGCTCCACGTGTCGCCAAACCTGGTCATAACGTAAGTCAAATGCACTACGCACGCCAAGGCATCATCACTCCTGAAATGGAATACGTTGCTCTGCGTGAATCCATGGGCCTTGAGCAACTCCGCAAGGACCCTGCTTACAAGCAGCTCCTTAAGCAACATCCTGGCAAAGGTTATGGTGCCAACCTACCTGAAATCATTACCGGTGAATTTGTGCGTTCTGAGATTGCTGCTGGTCGCGCGATTATTCCGGCTAACATTAATCACCCTGAATTAGAGCCAATGATTATTGGTCGCAACTTCCGCGTAAAGATTAACGGCAACTTGGGTAACTCTGCTGTTACCTCATCTATCAATGAAGAAGTGGAAAAGATGGTCTGGTCCATTCGCTGGGGTGCAGACACCATCATGGATCTTTCTACTGGTAAACATATTCATGAAACCCGCGAATGGATCATTCGCAACTCTCCAGTTCCAATTGGTACCGTTCCTATCTACCAAGCATTAGACAAAACTGGTGGCATTGCAGAAGATCTCACTTGGGAAATGTTCCGTGATACCTTAATTGAGCAGGCTGAACAAGGCGTGGATTACTTCACTATTCATGCGGGTGTATTGCTTCGCTATGTTCCACTAACGGCTGATCGTATTACCGGTATTGTTTCTCGTGGCGGTTCGATCATGGCTAAATGGTGCTTGGCTCACCACAAAGAAAACTTCCTTTATACGAAGTTTGATGAGATTTGCGAAATCATGAAAGCCTATGACGTCTCATTTAGCTTGGGCGATGGCTTACGTCCCGGCTGTATTGCTGACTCCAATGATGCCGCACAGTTTGGTGAACTTCATACCTTAGGTGAGTTAACTGCCAAAGCATGGAAGCATGATGTGCAAGTCATGATTGAAGGTCCTGGCCACGTACCAATGCAGCGCATTGAAGAAAACATGACAGAAGAGCTCAAACATTGCTTAGAAGCGCCTTTCTACACGCTTGGACCATTGATTACAGATATTGCCCCAGGTTACGACCACATCACTAGTGGTATTGGTGCAGCGCAAATTGGTTGGTACGGTACTGCCATGCTTTGCTATGTCACACCAAAAGAGCACTTAGGCTTGCCAGACAAAGAAGACGTCCGCGAAGGCATCATCACTTACAAGATTGCAGCTCATGGTGCTGACTTGGCTAAAGGCTTGCCGGGCGCTCAAGTGCGCGATAACGCTTTATCTAAAGCCCGCTTTGAATTCCGCTGGGAAGATCAGTTCAATCTCGGTTTAGATCCTGAGCGTGCGCGTGAATATCACGATGCTACTTTGCCGGCTGAAGGCGCAAAGATTGCTCACTTCTGCTCGATGTGCGGTCCGAAGTTCTGCTCCATGAAGATCACACAAGAAGTACGTGACTATGCAGCGACTTTAGATGCTGATGGCAATCCAAAAGCCAAAGTCATTCCGATTACTGAGGTTTCTGATGCATCCAAAGGCATGGAAGAGATGTCTGCGGAGTTCCGCAAACGCGGTAGTGAGATTTATCAGTAACTACTGATTTATACGATGGCAAACAGCTTGAACTTCTCTCAAAGCAAATATGCAATTGTCGGTGGCGGCCTCATGGGTCGCTTACTGGCAGTTGCCCTTGCTAGGAGCGGTGCTCAGGTTGAGTTATTCGATAAGGGTGGTGCTGATGGGGAACATGCTGCAGCACGAATTGCGGCGGCAATGTTGGCGCCATTAGCGGAATCGGCAATTACGGAAGACTCTGTTGTCCGTATGGGCTTGCATAGCCTGCCTCGGTGGAAGGAGCTCATTTCTGAGCTGTCTGATTCAGTTTACTTTCAGCAAGATGGGACGCTTATCCTCTGGCATCGACAAGACGCTAGTGAAGCTGAGCGTTTTGCAGCGCATCTAGAAAAAAACTGCCGCTCTAACTCGGATTTAAGCGCACCACAAAAGTTAAATAGTGATGCTTTACGTGATTTAGAGCCAGGTGTTGCCGATCGCTTTACTCAAGGCATGTACTTACCTAATGAAGGTCAGCTAGATAATCGCCAATTACTCAATGCACTTGCTAGTGAGCTCAAGCTATTGAAGGTGAATTGCCATTGGCACACAGAAGTTGACCCGCAAGAGCTACGTCAGCAGTCCAACTACAAAGCGGTCATTGACTGTCGCGGTACTGGCGCAAAAGAGTCCTGGTCTTCTGGTGACAAGCCTAATACCTTACGTGGTGTTCGTGGTGAGGTGGTGCGACTTTATGCGCCCGAAGTTAAACTGCGCCGCCCCACAAGATTGATTCACCCACGGTACCCAATCTATATTGCCCCCAAGGAAAACGATATCTACGTGGTGGGCGCTACTGAAATTGAATCCGACGATCTCTCAGAGATGAGTGTGCGCTCTGCGATGGAGCTACTAAGTGCGGTCTATACCGTCCATAGCGGCTTTGCAGAAGCCCGTATTTTAGAAATGGCAACGCAGTGTCGCCCTACTTTAAAAAATAATCTCCCAGAAATTCGGGTAAAAAAAGAAAAAGGGCTGGTGGATTTGATCATGATCAACGGCCTATACCGCCATGGTTTTATGATTGCACCGGCAGTTTTGGATTGCGCTTTGCAGTTGCTGGCAGAAGGTTCTAGCAAGACCGCATTGGAATTGGGTTTAAGCATGACGCAAAATGACAATCAAGTTGAGGCCATATGCGCGTAATCGTGAATCAAGTGGAGTACAACTTACCAAGTCAAAGCCTGGTGAGCGATGCGCTAGCGCTGATTAACGCTAAACCGCCCTATGCTGTTGCTGTGAATCTGAATTTTGTACCCAAGACAAAGCATCAAGAATTTGTCTTGAATGAGAATGACCAAATTGAAGTGATCGCCCCCGTTACTGGCGGGTGATGTAATAACGAACTGACTTAATATGAACGCCCCATTACCTAGCAATCTCAGTAGCGCTGATACCCTCGTTCTATATGGCGAGAGTTTCGCTAGTCGCTTGCTATTGGGAACTTCACGTTACCCCTCGCCTCAGGTTTTAGAAAATGCTGTGCAGGCATCTAATCCAGCCATGATTACTGTGAGCTTGCGTCGTCAAGGCACTTCCACCGCTGAAGCGCATAGTGGCTTTTGGGACTTGCTTAAAAAGATGGCTGTGCCTGTTTTACCCAATACTGCTGGATGTCATAGCCCGCAAGAAGTTATTACCACTGCACAAATGGCCCGCGAAGTTTTTGAAACCGATTGGATTAAGTTAGAACTCATTGGTGATGACTACACTTTGCAGCCCGATGTTTTGCGTTTGGTACAAACTGCTGAGACTTTAATTAAAGATGGCTTTAAGGTCTTGCCATATTGCACTGAGGATCTGATTTTGTGCCAACGTTTAGTCGATGTGGGTTGCCAAGCAGTAATGCCATGGGCGGCGCCGATTGGTACCGGCCAAGGACCTTTGAATCCATATGCCATGAAACTCTTGCGCGATCGCTTGAAAGTGCCGCTCTTAGTCGATGCTGGCTTAGGCCTTCCTTCGCACGCATGTACCGTGATGGAATGGGGTTTTGATGGTGTGCTCCTCAATACTGCAGTGGCATTGGCCGACGATCCAGTAGTTATGGCCAAAGCCTTTGCAATGGCGGTAGATGCAGGACGTGCAGCCTATTTATCGGGCGCCATGAAACCCCAAGCATCAGCTCAAGCCAGCACGCCTTTGGTGGGAACGCCTTTTTGGCATCAATCGTAGTGAACTTCAGTACACTGAACTGATGAGCTTAATACGTGATCTTGCCGACCAAATCGTTGCAGCGCATCGTAATGCGGATCTATGCATTCCGATTCCGACCTTCAGCTTAAACACGCCACCACCCCAGATAGATAACGAGGCGGCTGTTGATCATTACGAATTGGCTGGCGCCTTAGCTGCCATTGACATGGGGTTTATCGAAGCGGATGCCAAAGTTCTTGGTAAAGCTTGGTCACGCATGACTTTGCAGGATGGGGGCTTTAATCCATTTAAGTGGCCCAGCAGACCAGAACATTTTGATTTACTCCCCTGGACTCGCAATATGAATCCCAATGCGTTTAAGGAGTGTCCAAAACGCTTAGGCTTATATGGCGTGATGCCAGATGCTGATTGGGTGAAGCGCATGGTCGATGCAGAAATTCCGACAGTGCAATTACGATTTAAATCCGAAGATAAGTCCAAGATTCGAAAACAAATCAAAGAATCTGTTGCCGCAGTTAAAGATAGTAAAACACTGCTATTTATTAACGACTATTGGCAAGAAGCAATTGATGCGGGCGCATATGGCGTGCATTTAGGTCAAGAGGATATGGAAGTGGCTGACTTAGATGAGATTCGTGCGGCAGGTTTGCGCTTAGGCTTAAGTACCCATGGGTATGCGGAGCTTGCCTATGCAGATCGTTTCTGCCCAAGCTATATCGCCATGGGCGCAGTATTTCCGACGAACTTAAAGAAGATGCCTACAGCACCACAAGGTCTTGGTCGTCTATATCAATATGCCAAGCTCATGAGTCACTACCCGCTAGTAGCTATTGGTGGTATTGATCAAGATAGTATTCATGCGGTCGCTAGAAGTGGTGTGGGCTCAGTAGCCGTCGTCAGAGCTATTACACAAGCCAAAGATCCAAAGGCAGCGGTGAAACACTTGCAAGAGTTAATGCAAGCTTAAGAAAAAATAGCTTTAACAATATTTTTTAGTACTTATCTTTTTCATCCAGTAGCGCGGTTGGATAGAAGTCATGCATATGCCATAAAGGCCCAGGACCTTCACCAATACTTAAGAAACGACCTGCTTCAAGACCAGCCTCTACATAGGCAATTGCCTTAGCTACTGCGTGGCTGAGGTCATGACCATCAGCAAGGTATGTAGCGATTGCAGAGGCTAATGAACATCCAGTGCCATGAGTATTCACTGTATTTACGCGATAGTGTTTAAATTCTTTTGTCTGCACTACTTCCAAACCATCCTCGATGGTGCGCAACATTAGGTAGTCTGTAATTTGGGTATGCGTGCTATCAAGATGTCCGCCTTTAATCAGCACTGCCTGTGGTCCCATATCAAGCAATTCTTCGGCGGCTAATTTGAAATTATTGGGTCCGCTAATTTCACGACCCAGTAATAAAGAAGCCTCATCTAAATTTGGTGTAATGAGTGTGGCTATCGGAAACAATTCAGAAATCATGGCCTGGGCAGTGTCATCACCACCCAAACTTGCACCAGAAGTGGCTCGCAATACAGGATCAAGAACAATGCGTTTCACACCGTGCTTGCGTAAAGATTTAGCTACGGTCTTGACTATTTCTGGGCTGGCCAACATGCCAATTTTGACAATATCAGCACCAATATCCAACAAAACTGCATCAATCTGAGCCTCAACAACATCCAGATCAATATCCTGAATACGCGTGACACCCAAGGTGTTTTGAGCAGTAATTGCGGTTATCACCGACATGCCATAGCCACCAAGGGCAGTGATGACCTTGAGATCGGCTTGGAGCCCCGCCCCGCCGCCGCTATCGGACCCAGCAATCGTCAGTACTTTGGGGATCTGCACAGAAGTGGGAAGAAGTGATTTCATCTTGCTATAATATCGGCTTATTCCTCGATAGCTCAGTCGGTAGAGCGCCGGACTGTTAATCCGTAGGTCCCTGGTTCGAGCCCAGGTCGAGGAGCCAAATAAGTAAGCCCCTAGAGCAATCTAGGGGCTTTTTTATTGCCTAAAACGACTTATAGAGCCCTGACCAGACACATCCATGTCTTGAGCAATATTCGGCCTAAGCACACTAAAATAGCGCCTATGACTAAGATCCCCGAACTCCTCGCTCCCGCTGGCAGCCTCAATATGTTGCGCACTGCATTCGATTTTGGTGCGGATGCCATTTATGCCGGACAACCTCGTTATTCACTACGAGTTCGCAATAACGACTTTGGCAAGATCGAAGTTCTCAAAGAAGGAATTGATACTGCCCATGACATGGGTAAGAAGTTTTATTTAGTTTCTAATTTATTGCCACATGGCGGTAAGACGCGCACATATATCAAAGATATGGATCCGGTGATTGCATTAAAACCAGACGCCTTAATCATGTCTGATCCTGGATTAATCATGATGGCACGTGAAGCATGGCCAGATATGCCAATTCATTTATCAGTTCAAGCTAATACTGTAAACGGCGCATCAGCAAAATTCTGGCGCTCGGTTGGTATAAGTCGCGTAATTTTGTCTCGCGAACTCTCTTTTGATGAAATCGAAGAAGTACGTCAAGATTGTCCTGAAATGGAACTTGAGGTTTTTGTACACGGCGCTTTATGTATTGCCTACTCAGGCCGTTGTTTGCTTTCGGGCTATATGTCTCATCGTGACTCCAATCAAGGCGCCTGTACGAACGCCTGCCGTTGGGACTACAAAGTTAAGCCAGGACAACAAAATGGCAGCGGTGATGTGGTTCTTCTGCAAGAGGCTCGCCGCCCAGATGATCTGATGCCAATGGAAGAAGACGAGCATGGCACTTACATCATGAACTCGAAGGATTTGCGAGCAGTTGAACATATTGAGCGTCTTACCAAGATGGGTGTTGACTCTTTCAAGATTGAGGGGCGCACTAAGTCTCCCTATTACGTTTCACGAACTGTGCAGGCCTACCGAGCAGCCATTAATGATGCAGTAGCAGGCAAACCGTTTAACACTGCTTTGTTAGGTCAACTAGAAGGTTTAGCCAATCGTGGTTATACCGATGGCTTTTATGAGCGTCATCACGACAAAGAATATCAACTCTATATGCGCGGCCACTCTTTATCAGGGCGCAGCTTATATGTTGGCGAAACTCTCGACATGGATTCAGTAACGGGCCGCGTTAAGGTAGACGTCAAGAATCGTTTCTCCGTTGGCGATAAGCTAGAGATTATTGAACCAAGCGGTAACACCGATGTGACGCTGACTGAAATGTGGAATATGAATGGCGAATCGATTGATGTAGCCCCGGGGTCGGGTCACTTTGTATGGCTCAAAATACCGATGTCGAGCAAGCATGCCTTTATTGCACGCTACACACAAGACCCTGCCCCAGCAGAAGTCGCAGGCTCTTGCGCTACTTGTGGTGAATAGCCCATCCAATTTTTCTGATTGAATATTTTTAATGACGAACACTACTGTTGGGCAGCCAAACCATCACAGCTTGAAAGAAAAACTCAAGGATGAGGCTAAAAAAGCCTTTGGCTTAACGCTTTATTTTGGCGCCTGGTTCTGTGCGATTACTTTTGTTGCGGCGACCGCTCTTGAGGAGCGACCTATCCCGTTATCGATCTTTGGGTTTGCGCTCATTAAGGCTGGTATCTCAGCAAAATTTATGTTGATTGCACAGGCGGCCTATCCAATCAAAATCAATAAAGAACATGGAATTGTGAACTCTCTCTTGTTCGAATCAATTGTCTATCTTCTTTTCGTTCTTGCCTTGAACTTTATTGAAGCGGGGATTGATGGCTTAATCCATGGCAAAGAATTTATTTCTTCCATGAGAGCATTTGGAAATGGGGAGCCCTTAAGAATCTTTGCGATGTCCATCCTTTATTGGCTTATCGTCTGGCCCTACTTGATTTTTATGGGTGTCAATCAAGCCCTGGGCAATACCGCAACACTAGCCATCTTATTTGGCTCTAAAAAATAATTACCCTGTGAGAATTTTTTGGTTTTGCTTGTTAGCAATATGTTGCCAACAAGTTAACGCTCAAGAAATTGAAGCGCGCATGTATTCCAATGCGCCGATTGGCATTAACTTTATTACTGGCGGGATCGCCCAGGCTAAAAGTGGCTCTTATAAGCTAACCACTGAAGCGATCAATGTCACACGTATCGTTGATGTCTTTGGGCAGTCCGGCAGAATCAGCCTCCTACTTCCTTATGCTCAACTGACAGGAAGCGGCAGCATTGGGTCTCAGAGCATGAATGCTTCTGCGGAAGGTTTGTCGGATCCTGTTGTAAAAGTCTCAGCCAATTTATATGGTGCACCAGCGCTTTCGCTAGATGAATTCAAAAACTATCAACAAGATCTCATTATTGGTGCCAGTCTTGCAGCGTCCATACCCTGGGGAAAGTACAACAGCGATCAAATGCTGAATGTGGGTGCAAATCGCTCTGTCATTCAACCGGGCATCGGCGCATCCCAAGCGATTGGGCCTTGGCGTTTAGAGTTAGCCGGGATGGCAACCATCTACACTAGCAATACAAGCTTTATGGGCAGCAACACACTCTCCCAAAACCCCATGTACTCCACCGAATCTCACGTGATTTACTACTTTCAGAATACGGCCTGGATATCTGCGGATGCAACCTACTATATGGGTGGCCAATCCTATGTGAACGGCATGCCCGTCAGTGGTTCCCAAGAAAATTGGCGCTTTGGTAGTACTCTGTCCTACCCCATCAATAAGCACAATTCCATACGCTTAACTGGCAGCACAGGCATTTATTCCAGAACCAACAACAGCTACGATGCCATAGGTATTTCTTGGCAGTATCGCTGGGGTGGCGGCCTATAGGTCAAGTCGGCAGTGAATCGCTACAATAAAACCAAAAGAACATTTATAAGAGATTTGAGACATTCATGAGCAATAAACCAAAAGACCCTGCCGAGAGTGGTTTACGCAAAGGCCTGACTAGCTATGGCGATAAAGGTTTCTCATTATTTTTGCGCAAAGCCTTCATTAAGGGAGCTGGGTATACCAATAGCGCCTTAGATCGCCCCGTAATAGGCATCATTAATACTGGCAGTGCATACAACCCTTGCCACGGTAATATGCCTCAATTACTTGAAGCGGTAAAACGCGGCGTCATGTTAGCCGGTGGTTTACCAATGGAATTTCCGACAATCTCTATTCATGAAAGTTTTGCGGCACCAACAAGCATGTATTTGCGTAACTTGATGTCGATGGACACCGAAGAAATGGTGCGCGCGCAGCCGATGGATGCTGTTGTCATGATTGGTGGTTGCGATAAAACTGTCCCAGCGCAAATGATGGGTGCCGCCTCTGCAGGTATCCCTGCCATTCAGCTGATTACAGGCTCCATGTTGACAGGTTCACATCGCAGTGAGCGGGTTGGCGCCTGCACCGATTGCCGTCGTTATTGGGGTAAGTTCCGCGCTGGTGAAATTGACGAAATAGAAAAAGATGAAGTAAACGATCAATTGGTAGCCAGTGTTGGCACCTGCTCAGTGATGGGAACTGCTAGTACCATGGCTTGCATCTCCGAAGCGCTCGGCATGACTGTGCCCGGTGGCGCCACTCCTCCTGCAGTGACTGCGGATCGTATTCGTATTGCAGAAGAAACTGGTACTTGCGCCGTGAAGATGGCCAAAGAAGGTTTAACAATCGATAAAGTCTTAACTGCTGATGCCTTTGAAAATGCGATGCGGGTCTTGCTCGCTATTGGCGGCTCGACTAACGGTATTGTTCACCTTGCGGCAATTGCAGGTCGCATGGGATTGGAAATCGACTTAGATGCCCTCGACAAGATGGGTGATGAGACCCCGGTTCTGGTGGACTTAAAACCATCCGGCGATCATTACATGGAGAACTTCCATGATGCTGGTGGCATGACCACCCTTCTACGCGAACTCAAGCCATTGTTAAAGCTAGACGCCATGACAGTTTCAGGCAGAACACTTGGCGAAGAAATTGATGCGGCCCCACCAAGCTTTAAACAAGATGTTGTTCGCCCCTTTGATAAGCCTATTTATCCACGCGGCAGCATTGCGGTATTACACGGCAACCTAGCACCAGGCGGCGCCATTATTAAACAATCTGCTGCCAATGAAAAGCTCATGGAGCATGAAGGACGAGCGGTAGTGTTTGAAGACGCTGCAGACTTGGCTAACCGTATTGATAGCCCTGAATTAGATGTCACCGCAGAAGATATCTTAGTACTCAAGAATATTGGGCCTAAAGGCGCTCCTGGCATGCCAGAGGCTGGCTATATCCCTATTCCTATGAAGCTGGCTCGTGCTGGCGTGAAAGATATTGTTCGCATCTCTGATGGACGCATGAGTGGCACTGCCTTTGGCACGATTGTCTTGCACGTTACACCTGAATCCGCTATCGGTGGCCCGTTGGCTCAAGTGCGTAACGGAGATCGCATTCGCTTGAGCGTCAAGAATCGAGAAATCAGCCTTTTAATTTCTGATGAAGAATTAGCGAAGCGCATGAAAGAAAATCCAATTACCTCACCTACTGCTGAGCGTGGGTATAAGAAGCTATTCTTAGATACCGTTACGCAGGCAGATCAAGGCGTTGACTTTGATTTCTTAAGGGCGGCGAAGATGGTAGGCAAAACACCTCGCAAGTAAACGATCTTCGTTTAAATATTTCTGAGCTCGCGACGCAATATTTTGCCTACATTAGATTTCGGTAATTCATTTACAAAAATCACTTTTCTGGGTCGCTTATAGTTCGTGAGATGCTCTTTGCAATACTGCAGCACGGCTGCTTCAGTAATGTGGTGATCTGAGCGGACCGCATAAACCTTCACAATCTCACCTAACTTGCGGTGCGGCTCACCAATGACGGCACACTCCTGAATGCCGGGCATTTGCACAATGACATCTTCTACGTCATTGGGAAATACTTTAAATCCTGCCACCACAATCATGTCTTTCTTGCGGTCAACAATCTGCACATACCCCTCTGGAGTAATCAGACCAATATCGCCAGATTTAAAGTAACCATCAGCAGTCATACAGTTGCGGGTTTCATCCGGCTTGTTCCAATAGCCTGCCATGACTTGCGGACCTTTAATGCAGATCTCCCCTATCGATCCTTGCGGCAAGACTACTTCATCATCATCCAGAATCACCACATCCGTACCTGAAATAGGTGAGCCGATATGGCCTGTAAAGCGATCCTCCAGCGGGCTATTCACGCAAACCACTGGCGAGGTTTCTGAAAGACCGTAACCCTGCGCAATAGGCACTCCAGTCAGCGCCTGCCAATGATCCGCCGTCTTCTTATGCACAGCCATGCCGCCACCAATCGTTACCAATAAATTGGGTAGCTTGACTGATTTAAATTCAGGGCGGTGAATCAATGCATGAAACAAGGTATTCACACCAGGAAAGATATTGATATTGGGATGTTTAATCAGCGTTTTGATAAAACCAGTGATGTCTCTCGGATTCGGCACCAAGATCAATAAGCCGCCCTTAGCAATTCCCAATAAAGCACAGGCAGTTAAAGCAAAGATATGGGTCATTGGCAAAGCGCACAAGAAAACCAATTGATCATTGCGCTGCTTTTTGAGACCTGGGTGAAGCCAAGCCTCTATCTGCATCACGTTAGATAGAATATTTCGATGCAGTAACACTGCGCCTTTTGAAACCCCAGTCGTTCCACCGGTATATTGCAAAAAGGCTATGTCATCCAATCCTACAGATGGCCTCACAAACGTGAGTCCAGAACCCATTCGTAACGCATCATTCATTTTGATGTGCTTGAAATCCCAGGGCGGTACGATTTTTTTGATGTGGCGCGCGACCCAGTTAATGAGATGCCCCTTGAGGCCCAGTAATTCACCAGGGCTACTAACAATGACAGTCTTCAGATCTACTTGCGGCAAGATCTGCTCATAAGTGGATGCAAAATTTTCCATGAGTACTAGAACGGCAGCGCCACTATCTTTTAATTGAGACTCTAGTTCTCGTGATGTATATAGCGGATTGACATTTACCACTGTATATCCAGCTCGTAGCGTACCAAGCATTGCAACCACATACTCAATCACGTTGGGATACATTAATGCTACGCGTGCCCCTTTTTCTAGATTGAGACTTGCTAAATAGGCGGCGAAATTATTAGATAAGCGATCAATATCGGCATAAGTAAAGAAGCTGCCCATTGCCTCAATCGCCTTGCGATTAGCAAAACGCGTAAAACATTCCTCCATAAAATCACTCAGCGATGTGTGATTTAAAGGACCTAACTCATGGGGAACCCCCTCAGGGTAATGTTTTAGCCAGGGTTTTACGGCGCTCACAGATGCCCCTTGATATTCAACGAATGATGGACCGCAACTTTTCTAAAAATAAATCCTGACCATAATGTACTCTGTCGCCCCAGTCAGTGCCAGATGACTCATTCGCATCGTCAGTAATGTATTTAAAGGATTGCCAGGGAATGCGATGTTCATGTGCAACCGTAGCTATTGCAAACAACTCCATATCCACGACATCTACACCTTGACTCAATAACCATGGATCTTTGGCGGTCACAAAGCTATCGCCAGAGCCACACAAAAATTGTCCTGTGGAAAGATACTCTTGGGGTCGGATACAAAAAGGAGTATTGCCACGTGGCGCCAATGGTTCCGCGTCCATGTCGCGCTGTATCACTTTACCGATCTCCAATAGTCCATGTAACTCGGGATTAATTTTTCCCACGGTTCCAAAATTCAAGATTCTTTTGGGGGAATATTGATGTATTGCTTTAATACTCGTCATTGCAGCATTAATTTTGCCAATTCCTGAATACACAATCTCCACGCCACTTGGTAGTGCATCGCGCTTGAGCTCGGTCTCTAATGCGGTAATAATGAGTAGTTCTGTTTTCATATTGGTTAGCAATGAATTTATTAGATTATCTACCTGGAGTTCCCGATTTTCCTAAACCTGGCGTTCTTTTTAGGGATATCTCCCCTTTGCTAGCTAATCCAACCGCATTTAAAGAGGCAATTGCACGGCTGCATGATCTGGCCCAGCAATTTGATTACACCCACATCCTGGGCATTGAATCGCGTGGCTTCATCTTTGGCTCTGCTCTAGCACACCATGCCCATAAGGGATTGGCACTAGCCAGAAAGCCAAACAAGTTGCCATTAGCAAGCCATCGTGAAAGCTACGGCCTGGAGTATGGGAATGATTCACTGGAAATTCAGCAGTCCACCATGCCCAAGGGTGCCAAGGTATTGCTCTTGGACGATGTTCTGGCTACTGGCGGGACTTTGATTGCGGCAGATAAGCTCATTCGAAATGCTGGCTTTGAAGTAGCAGGTGCAATAACCTTGCTAGAAATTACTTTTTTAAATGGCAATACATTGTTGAGCCAGAATGGTGTTAAGCATCAATCCCTATTGAAAGGCTAGATTAGCTTTTTAGCGCTTTTAACAATCTTCATAGCACCCCAACCTACTGTCAAGACTTTGCTGGCAATCTTAGGCTTGTAGTGCGCCAATGCTGCAAAAGCACTAGTCCATAAAATGGGATTACTCTTTAGGAAGTGAACTGCATCCATTCCTTTATCCGCCCAAGAGAGTGGCTTTTCCCAAGCTTCAAAATGTTCTGCAAAAGCTTTTCGCTCTCGGTTCGCCTGAACTATTAGCTCACGTTGACGGCGCTCTAAAGCCTCTAGCTTCTCACTCATTTTGAAAGCGCTTCGCGATCTTTTGCGAATTCTGTAATTGAGGCTTCAAATAATCGAGGCATTTTGCGTAACGATTGAGTAATGAGCAGAGCCAGGATCAAGCCGATCGATAAAAATGCGCCTGTTAATAAACCAAGAGCTAACATGCGATCAGCCTCCCAGCTATAGATCACAATCAGCAATGCCAACATCACTAGGCCGAAAAATAAAAAAAATAAGGCGCTGATAATCATCACCAACAAGCTAATGAATTTGCTTCTAGCAATTTGCACATCCAAAGATAAGAGCTCTAACCGTGTTTGCGCAATAGATGCGCCGGTAGCAGCTAGACCCTTGATGGAGGATAGTAAGTTTTCTTGGGACATGACTTAACGGCGTCCAATAAATAAACCAATCAACAAACCTAAACCTGCAGCAACGCCAACCGCTTCCCATGGATTGCGATGGACAAAATCATCCGCACCTTCAGCAGCTACTTTTGCCCTATCTAGCAATTTACCCTCGACACCAGAAAGACTCTCCTTGGCGCCAGCCAAAGTTTCTAAGGTTTTATTGCGGATGGAGCTAATCGCCTCACCTGGATGATCTTCGGTAGCCTTAATTAAGGCCTCGGCATCTGCCATGAGTGATTTGAATTCGCCAATGAGGCTTTCAGCACCAGTTTGCTTGTCCTCATGGACAACGGTATGGTCAAGTTTCTTGGCAGTCATAGAGTTATTCCCAATAAATAAGGCAGTAATTGCACGGTAATCCTATTCTAAGCACTTCTAGCTTGAGAACCTAGCAATAAGACTGTCATACCAGCATTGCCTTCTTTAAATCGCTTGAGATATCGCTTTAATCCGGGGCGGCGCTTAAGCAAGGCATGGTAGGCCTCGCTCCCGTAGGCTACATCCTCACCAAAATGATATTCATCAACCCTATCTGAATAGCGATTGTTTTCCAGGGCATCATGAATGGCCCATTTAATTCGTCCACCCTCGCCACTAGATCCATATCCATGAATCAAGACTATGGCCTTGATCCCAATTTCTAGAGATTTTCGTAGGTAGTCTGTAATTCGTTCTAGTGCTTCGTCCACATAGGGACCATCTTGCTTAATATTGAGCTCAATCGTATCGGAGCTCAATATTGGCAAGTTATTAGACCCACAATGCGGGCATTGATCAAACAGTGCCCGCATGTTCCCACAGTCAGGACATTCTGCGTTGTGTGCCAAGGTAATTAACTGGTCAATTAAGAGCAGTACTTACCCTCAAGACTTCTAGCATCAATGGATTTGTCATCCACCATGAGATTGAGCGTCTTTTGCGCAAGATCTCGATTCTCTGGCGTCTTTAAGCTGGCGTTAATGAGTGTCGATACATCCTTGCGGATTGAAGTGTTGCCATAGCGTAAGCCCTTCAACGTAGATACCGCTTCAGCAGAAATCTTGCACTGCTGATTTACTAACTCAGAAGAATCTGACGGCTTTGTATTTGCATAAGCAAATGCAGCTACTGAGATTGATACGGCTGCTAATAGAGTCTTTTTCATCTTAGTTCCTTATTTTGTGACCACACGTTGGACAACAACCTACTTCTTTAGCTCTGGTTTTTCTAAGAGCGGCATACACACTGGATTCTGAAATCTCCATCTTTCTTGCTGCTTGAGCGGCAGTCATGCCTTTGCCTACCCATTCCAAGGCCTGATGTGTTTTTGGTATTTGTCTCTTCATTTCATCTCCCAGTTCCAACACTATATCACAACTTCAGTACTTGTGAAATTGTGAAGTATAAAAAAAGGTAGTGAGATACCCTAATAAAAGATCTGGATGTTGAACTTAGGCGAAAGGAGCAAGAAACCGTTTTCTCGTCTTTGGTGTTATAAATACTGGATAAATTAAAAATTAGGGCTTATTGAGATTGTCTTAAAGCACCCTATAAACCGGAGGAGATCTATGTCTTTACGTTTCACACCCAAAAAAGGTTTGTTGAGTGTTTTTGCTGCCCTGATTACAGCCACCTCGATATCAGCTGTAGCCCAGACATCATCAGCGTGGCCGACTAAGCCCATCAAGATTATTGTTGGCTACTCTGCTGGCGGCGCTACAGACGTCCTAACGCGTTTGGTATCCGTTAGCATGAGCAATACCTTGGGCCAATCTATCCTGGTTGAAAATAAGCCAGGAGCAAACAGCAACGTTGGCGCTGAATTAGTAGCCCGCTCTCCTTCAGATGGCTACACGCTATACGCCTTCTCTATTGCCAATACGATTAACGCTACGCTCTACCCAAATTTAAGCTACGACCCTATTAAGGATTTTGAGCCGATTGGCATGATTGCGAAGATTCCGAATATTTTGGTAGTCAACCCAAGCCTGCCCGTCAAGACCGTAGCCGACTATGTGCGCTATGCCAAAAATGCAAAAGATGGCGTCACGTTCGCCTCTTCAGGCAGCGGCTCATCTATTCATCTTTCCGGTGAAATGTTCAAGATGCAAGCCAAAATTCAAATGCTGCATATCCCATACAAAGGAAGTGCGCCTGCTGTAACTGATTTACTCGGCGGACAAGTGGAGTCGATGTTTGACAACGCTCCTTCTGCATTACCTCACATCAAGGCTGGAAAACTTCGCCCGATTGCCGTTACCAGCGCTCAACGCTCACCATTTTTGCCAGATGTCCCAACCATTGCAGAATCTGGCTACCCTGGATTTGATGTGCAATCTTGGTTTGCTCTAGTTGCTCCAGCAGGAACACCAAAGCCGATCATCATGCAGCTTAATTTCGCGCTCAATAAGGCATTGAACTCACCTGAGGTACGTCAACGCATGCAAGAGTTGGCCGCCACCCCTGAGCCCGGCACACCAGAAAAGATGGCCGCATTTGAGGTCTCTGAAGTGAAACGCTGGCGTGAAGTAGTAAAAGAATCCGGCGCCAAAGCTGAATAACAGTAATCCTTAGCCCTTCGCAAATCGTCTTTATGAAGATGAATTAATTTATGTTTCCTATCGACTTTTTCTGGAGGGCTGCGCAACGCTGGCCCGACCGCATTGCCATTGACACCCCTGCAGGTCCAATTCATTACGCAACCTTAGCTGCGCGAGTCAAAGCTCTGGCGGCAGGACTTTCGGCTTTAGATCCAGCATTACAAAGTCGCGTTGCAATTTGTGCAGGCAATAGCGCAGATCACATCACTGCTCTCCTCGCGATCTTGGCGTGCGGCAAGGTATGGGTGCCTTTAAATCCTAAGAGTACTCACCCAGAAATTGCGCGCATCATCAATATCACTGAGCCCTCTATCGTTATCCTAGATGCGGCAAACCAGGAATTACTCAAAGGCGCGCCAGGAGCTTGGATATATACAGGTACCGACACTAACGCTTCAGCCAGAAGCATGGATGAACTTATCCATCTACATGCTGATGCACCTCAACCCACTTTTGAATTGCCTCAAGATGCCATTCAAGCGATTAAATTTACGGGCGGCACTACCGGTGCGCCTAAGGGCGTCATGCAACCCTACCGTGCATGGATGGCAAACATTAGCAATCAAATTCATGTGTGGGGATTTGATGAGCATGAGCGCTATGTTGTAGCGGCCCCGATTACCCATGGAACATCAACTTATATTGTTCCCATCTTAGCTCAAGGTGGTTGCCACGTCATTCTGGATGGTGCCGGTGCCGAGGTGGTGAGATCCGCATTTCGGGACCGCAGAGGGACTGTTTGTTTCATGCCGCCAACACTCGTTTATATGTTGATGGCTTTACCCAATGCTTCTAAAAATGATTTCCCAAAATTGCGCAGACTGATTTATGGGGGTGCACCAATGCCACCTGAGCAAGTTCGCAAAGTACGTGATTTTTTTGGGCCGGTATTGGGAACCACCTACGGCCAGACAGAAGCACCACAAATTTTGACGGTCATGCGACCAGAAGATTTTGAAGACCCCAATAACTGGGCAGCCGTTGGTAGGCCTACATGGTTTAGCGATGTAGCCATCATGTCCCCAGAAGGCAAAATTTTGCCCAGCGGTGAAATCGGCGAAGTCGTTGCGCGTGGTGATCTACTCATGAATGGCTATTGGCGCATGCCAGAGAAAACTGCTGAAACCATTATTGATGGCTGGTTACATACTGGTGATCGCGGCTTGATCGATGAACGTGGATTTTTGTATCTCAAGGATCGCCTCAAAGATATCGTGATTACTGGCGGATTTAATGTGTACCCAGTTGATGTTGAGAATGCGCTGAGTCAACACCCTGCTGTTCATGAATGCCTTGTTTTTGGTCTGCCCGATGAAAAGTGGGGAGAAACTGTTCAAGCTGCCGTGCAATTACACCCAGGACAAAGTGCCAATGAAGCTGAGCTGATCGCATTTGTTCGCAATCTACTGGGGCCTGTACAAACGCCTAAGCGCATTCACTTCTACGAGAGCTTGCCGCGCTCCAATGTAGGCAAGCTACTCAAGAGTGCGGTTATTCAAAAGCTTCAAGCTCCTGCCTAGATTTAATTTAGAAAACGATAACTATGACCGCTAAAAAAACGCCTGTTACCAGCCTTTGTACACATACCCTGACTAGTCTGCATTACCGCGATGCTGATTTAGTGGAAGATTTGATGGGTAAAAAGACATTCACTGAAGTGATGTTGATGCAAATTTTGGGTAGAGAGCCTCGTGAGGTAGATATTCGGATTACAGATGTCGTGCTGATAGTGTTGATGGAGCATGGCTTAACGCCGAGTGCGATTGCTACACGCTTAATCTATATGAGCGCTCCTGAAAATTTACAGGGCGCAGTATCAGCCGGTCTACTTGCCGTTGGTAGCTCATTCATTGGCACGATGGAGAATTGCTCGGCATTGTTAGATCGCATCATTGCTGCAAAAGACCCTTATGCTGAAGCGCTTTCAATTGCACAACACTACAAGAACATTAAGGGTGCAGTTCCCGGCTTTGGTCATCATCTTCATAAACCAGTAGATCCCAGAGCATACAAACTCTTAGAGATGGGTCGCGCCGAGAAAGAGCTCAAAGGGGATCATATTCGTGCGTTGGAGACCTTATCTAAAGCAGTTGATGAAGTTGCTGGTCGACCCATCACCATTAATGCAACCGGTGCTGTTGCAGCTCTCCTAGGAGAAATTGGCATACCTACTGCTGTAATGCGTGGCTTTGCGGTAATTTCACGTTCAGCTGGATTAGTGGCCCATATTGTTGAAGAACAACAAAGCCCATCAGGCCGCTTTATTTGGGATACCGTCGAGCATGCCATTCCATTTGTGGATGGCGCCAATAAGATTGGCTAATGATGAGTCCTAAAGAGTGTGTCTTAGTTACTGGCGCTAGCCGTGGCATAGGTCGCGCAATAAGCGAGCGTCTTATTGCTGATGGCATGCATGTCATCAATTTTGACAAAACGGCACCTGCAGAAATTTCCTCTAATGAAAGCTTCTACGAAGTAGATGTATCTGACGAACAAGTGTTACGCGCTGCATTAGCTAATGTCACTTCCCAATTTTCGATCACGCGCTTGGTGAATAACGCAGGTATCGTACGCCCCGGCACGATTGAGAAAACCACCATCGCTGATTTTCAGGCGGTGATGACTGTCAACGTCGCTGCCGCCATCATTTGTGTGCAAGCCCTACTCCCCACGATGAAAGCTGCTCACTTTGGACGCATTGTGAACATCGCCAGTCGCGCTGCTCTAGGTAAAGAAGAGCGCATTGCTTATGCCACCTCTAAAGCGGGACTATTAGGTCTTACGCGCACATTGGCTTTAGAGCTTGCCGCCAATGGCATTACTGTCAATGCTATTGGACCAGGTCCGATTGCTACAGAACTCTTTCAGAGCGCCAACCCACCAGGTGCCCCCGCTACACAGCGCATTTTAGATAGCGTGCCACTAGGTCGCATTGGTCAACCTGAAGAAGTGGCTCATATGGTTGCATCACTCTTAGACCAACGCGCTGGATTTACTACAGGTCAGGTAGTTTATGTGTGTGGCGGTATGACTGTGGGTCTCAGTCAGTAAATTCATCAATAAATGAATCCAACGTATCCTCCTGGCCTACCTACTGATCTCACTAATCGCGTGATCTTTGTATCGGGTGGTGGTTCAGCTGGCCCTGGCTGGAGCATTGGTAGAGCCTCATGCGTTACCTACGCTCGCTTAGGCGCTCAGATTTGTGTTGTCGATCGAGATCTAGTGTCTGCAGAAGAAACTACTAAGATCATTCTAGATGAAGGCGGCATAGCTCAAACTTTTGTGGGCGACGTTTCTGAAGAAGACGATGTGAAAAGACTGTTTAGTGAAGCGCGCAAACAGTTTGGTCCAATTGATGTGTTGCATCACAACGTAGGGATCGGCAAAGTTGGTGGTCCTATGGAAACTAGCGCCGAGGATTTTGATCGCATTCATAAGGTCAACGTTCGTAGTCTTTTGTTAGCAGCGCAAGAAGTTTTGCCTGAAATGGTATCCAGAAAGACTGGCAACATCATCGCCATTTCTTCGGTAGCAGGAATGCGTTATTTGGGCTACCCTCACCTAGCCTATAGCGTGACCAAGGCTGCTAACACGCAATTCATCAGAATGATTGCCCAGCAATACGCTGACAAGGGCATTCGAGCAAATACGGTGGTTCCTGGACTAATTGATACCCCTCGCATTGCCAATACCGTAGCCAAAATGTTCTCTGAAAACGGTCTTGATGAAGCACGCGCAGCCCGCGATCGCCAGGTGCCCCTAGGTCGTTCAGGCTCTGCCTGGGATGTAGCTCACGCCTGCGCCTTTTTAGTGTCCGATGCCGCAGCCTACATTACTGGAACAGAGCTGGTGGTGGACGGTGGCCTAACCGGTAAATACGTTTAAGCACCAGAAATCGAGCTCCACACCAAGGGATAGTATGATTTGGTGATTCTTAGGGAGCTTTATATGCATCGCATCATCTATCGAGTTGTTTTATTACTAGCAATCAGCGCTGGTCTAGCTGCCTGCAATCAGAATGATAAAAAAATTAGCGGCTGGGAAATTAATGATGTCTATCACTCGACCATCATTACGCCTAATTCAGCAACGGGCGGAAAAGTCTATCAAGGCCCTCCTATTAATTCGATGGATGAAACCAATACCTATCAAATGTTTAGCCTTAGAGCTGAGCAAGCAAGACAAGGCGCAAAAACGTATGAGCTCATTGCGCAGCTGACATATTTCTCACAATGGCGTTACTACGATTCAGCATCTCAAGAAGGCAATCCTGCAAGCACGTTTAAAGTAGTTGGCAGAGAAGCTGGCGCTTGTGGCGAACGAGGTTGCATCTTCAGAGAAGTGCTCTCAGTTCAATTGACTGAAGCATTCCTTAAGGACAAGATGAAAAAAGGTTTCATCATGACTGTTTCATCTAAGTCAGGCATTAAAACTGAACTCTATGTACCACCACAATACATTCAGGGCTATATGCAAGCAGTCAATGGCTCCAACTAATCTGTCTTGAGTAGATTTAGAAGTAAATAAAGGGGCCGCGGCCCCTTTATTTATTTACATCGTCAATACCAGAATTAATCTAGTGATGCGCCGGAGGTTTTAACGATCTTGGCCCAGCGAGCAATATCTTCTTGTAACTGTTTCGCAAATTCAGCTGGAGACATATTTGCAAGCTCTACTCCAGAGGCTTGTAGTTTTTCTCTTAACTCTGGGTTTGCAAGTGTGAGCTGCATCTCCTTTTGCAATTTATCAACCACAGGCTTTGGCGTACCTTTTGGTGCAAACAAGCCAATCCATAAGGATCCAGAGAATCCAGGAACTTTCTCTGAGATAGAAGGTACATCCGGCAAAATGGGTGAGCGCTTAGCAGAGCTGACACCAAGTGCAATGAGTCTTTGTGAGTTGATGTATTGCAGTACAGACGGCAAACTCGCAAAGGCAATTTGTACTTGACCACCTAAAAGATCGTTAAGTGCGGGCGCTACACCTTTGTAAGGAATGTGTTGCAAGGAGATGCCATAGCTCTGATTGAGCATTTCACCAAGGAGGTGGTTTAAGGTGCCATTTCCTGCTGAAGCATATTGATAGGTTTCAGGAGGCTTTGATTTAACCAACTTTAAAAATTCATCCAAGTTCTTGGCTGGGAAGTTAGGATTGACCACCAATACATTAGGTACTGAGCCGATCATTGCCAAAGGCACAAAGTCATTTACGGGATCAAACCCTGGGTTTTTATAAAGCGCAGGGTTAATGGCTTGAGCACTACTAATGGTCATCAAGAGTGTGTAGCCATCTTTAGGAGCATTGACAACAAACTGAGTGCCAATATTACCGCCAGCACCGGGTCGATTTTCGACAATCACCGAAGCTTTCATTTGCTCACCAAGACGCTGGGCTACAACCCGCCCAACAATATCATTTGTCCCACCCGGCGCCTGAGGAACAATAATCGTTATGGGTTTAGTAGGATAAGCAAGCGCTAGGCTAGAGAAAAAACAGAAACAAGTAGCAAACACTAAATGGATGATTCGTTTCACAAGAATCCTTTTTGTAGCGGATGAAAAATTGATGGTACTTAGGATGATGATAATAAAAGTGTTGACCAGGGGCTAGAAATAAATAAAGGGGCCAAAGGCCCCTTTATCTTTAAGTACTTGGCGGAGACGAGAGGATTCGAACCTCCGATCAGAGTTTTAGCCCCGATGCTCCCTTAGCAGGGGAGTGCCTTCGACCAGCTCGGCCACGTCTCCGTACTTCTTACTACAACGCCCCACAGTTTAACGGATAACCGCCTCTGAGGGGTTTATTGCACCTTTTAGCTTACTTCTGATCTAGCTCAAATGCCTTATGCAAGGCACGCACAGCCAATTCCATGTATTTCTCATCAATGACGACTGAGATCTTGATTTCGCTAGTAGAGATCATCAAGATGTTGATGCCCTCTTCCGACAAAGTACGGAACATCTTGCTGGCAATACCAACGTGAGAACGCATACCAACACCCACCACTGAAACCTTAGAAACCTTTGGATCACCAGAGATTTCTTTTGCCTCAATATGTGCTTGCACAGTGTTCTTCAAAATATCTAATGCTTTTTGATAGTCTGCACGTGGCACTGTGAAAGTGAAATCAGTCTTACCTTCAACAGATTGGTTCTGAATAATGATATCCACATCAATATTGGCATCCGCAATCGGGCCAAGGATTTGATAGGCGATACCTGGGCGATCAGGAACCCCAAGAACGGTAATCTTCGCTTCATCACGCGCAAAGGCGATGCCGGAAATAACTGCGGCTTCCATAGTGCTGTCCTCTTCAAATGTAATCAAGGTGCCTGAGCTCATCTCATCAGCTAAAGGCATCAATGGGTCTGTCAAAGAAGACAGAACCCGGGTTTTAACTTTGTACTTACCGGCAAACTCAACTGAACGAATCTGCAATACTTTTGAACCCAAGCTAGCCATTTCTAGCATTTCTTCAAAAGTAATTTTGTCTAAGCGACGGGCATCTTCACAAACACGTGGGTCGGTAGTGTAAACACCATCAACGTCTGTATAGATTAAACACTCATCAGCTTTGAGCGCAGCTGCCATGGCCACTGCTGAAGTGTCAGATCCACCACGACCTAATGTCGTGATATTGCCATCAGGATCAACACCTTGGAATCCAGTAACTACAACTGCACGACCTGCATTGAGGTCTTTGAGAATCTTATCGCTTTCAATACTCTTGATACGTGCCTTCGTAAAAGAAGAATCGGTATGCACAGTTACTTGCCAACCTGCATAGCTAACTGCATCGATGCCCTCACGCATTAGCGCCAGCGCCAATAGGCCAGAACTCACTTGCTCGCCTGTAGAGGCAATTTGATCTAACTCGCGTGGATTTGCATCAGGATTGATTTCTTTTGCAAGGCCAAGCAAGCGATTGGTTTCGCCCGACATGGCTGAAGGTACCACCACCACTTGGTGGCCAGCACGCATCCATTTAGCAACACGCTTAGCAACATTCGCAATGCGCTCAGTTGAGCCCATTGAGGTGCCGCCATATTTATGAACGATAAGAGCCATAAAAACCGTCTATTTAACTATCTATGACAGGGAAATGAATCCCTGAGGGTCTAAAAAGGGCTTATTTTACAGGGTTTTGCACCCATTCTGGGAGGATACGTCGACCAGAGGTGGTTAGATGAGGATAGCTAAGCCCAATACCGGCTACAGCGATCAATTCATCGTTGATATAGAGCAAGGGTGCCTGGCGCTCCCAAGGAGGGATATCGGCCTCCTGGTAGAGGTTTTTGAGGGTTTTACGTGGAGTCTTGGCTTTAATCTGAATCTTCTCCGAGCCTTGGCGCTCCCTAAGATGAATTTGATTATTTGCCTGAGCGCTTTTAACCCAATCGGCAGGCAAGCCCAATTGCTTGGAATTGGCTGGTAATGTCTTTAAAACCCAGCGCCCCTCTTCTGAATTGTCAAGCTGCAACATTCCGCGCCATAGGTAGATTTTTCTTTCATCATGCAACCACTCTAGTTTGGCATCCACTTTAACTTTAGCGAGATCGCGCCACCATGCTTGTAAACGCTCTTGAGATGGCATAGCCAACTGCTGTGTCTGCAACCAATAGCGCAAGACATTATTCGCTGCTGGCAAATCCATTGTTGCTAGCGCCAGTAGCGAATCCACCTTCAACTGACCTTTGCAAATGATGCCTTTGCCATCTTGCTTTGCCAGTCGATTGAGTAAGGTTTGTGCCTCGCTCAATAATTCTGCACTACGCGCCATATTGGCCAATGCTTCTGGCTGAATCTTTTCAAGCGCAGGAATAATTTTCTTACGCACTGCATTGCGACGATATTTGTTGTCTTGATTACTAGGATCTTCGATCCATTTAAGCTGATGTTCTTTGGCATAAGCCTCTAGCTCTTGCCTGCTTTGATTTAGGAGTGGACGCCACAAAGTGATACTTGGAATGCCCGAGATCGCCCTACTTGCTGGCATGCCAGACAAGCCCGCCACGCCAGAGCCTCGCAGGAGCTGTAAGAGTACGGTCTCTGCTTGATCGTTTTGATGGTGTGCAAGGAGGAGATCTTCAATGCCATATTCTTCACAAAGATCGGCAAGCGCTTCATAGCGCCCCGCTCTTGCTCTTGCTTCAACATTACCATTCTCTTGATCTGAGTTGAGATGAAGCAATCGGAAATCAAAATGGATTTTGTATTTTTTAGCGAGCTTCTCGCAAAAGATTAACCAGTCATCTGCCGGTTTTTGTAAACCATGATGAATGTGGAAAGCATAAATTTGATTTTTGGCTTGATTCTTGGTTTGCGCTTTGCAAACGGTATCCAGCAATACAACCGAATCGAGGCCGCCACTCAAGGCAACCGCAATTCGTTTTCCTGGCTTAGGACTTGGCTGTGATTTCCTTGAACTTGCCATAACTCATCAAACGTTCATGACGACGTTCAAGTAAAGCATCTACCTTCATACCATCAAACGTTTTTAAGGATTCAGCAAGTGCTTTGCGCATATTGCTCATCATATTGTCGTAATCACGATGTGCGCCACCAATCGGTTCAGCCACAATCTTGTCAATCAGACCTAAAGCCTTCAAGCGTTGCGCTGTAAGCCCCAACTGCTCAGCCGCCTCTGGGGCCTTATCCGCCGTCTTCCATAGAATGGAAGCACAACCTTCTGGAGAGATCACAGAGTAGGTAGAGTTTTGCAACATCAAGACCACATCACCCATGGCAATTGCTAATGCACCACCCGAACCACCCTCACCAATAATTGTGGCAATGATCGGTACTTCAAGTTCTGCTTGTACGTATAAGTTGCGGCCAATCGCTTCTGACTGGTTACGTTCCTCTGCATCAATACCAGGGAATGCACCTGGCGTATCTACAAAAGTGAAAACTGGAATACCAAACTTTTCTGCGAGGCGCATCAGGCGCATTGCTTTGCGATAGCCCTCAGGACGGCTCATACCAAAGTTTCGCAGAGCACGCTCTTTAGTATCGCGACCTTTTTGATGGCCAATCACCATGCAAGGTTGATTTTCAAAACGGGCTAGGCCACCGATGATCGATTGATCATCTGCAAAAGTACGGTCACCATGTAATTCGTGGAAATCCGTAAATAATGCGCCAACATAATCTAAGGTATATGGACGCTGTGGATGACGCGCCACTTGAGAAACCTGCCAAGGAGTGAGATTGGCGTAAACATCTTTTGTGAGCTGCTGACTTTTTTCAGCGAGCGTTTTGATCTCATCGGAGATATCTACCGATGACTCATCTTGTACAAAACGCAGCTCTTCAATCTTTGACTCTAATTCGGCGATTTGCTGCTCAAAATCCAGGAAAGTCGTTTTCATAGTTTGATTTTAATATTCAACCGGGATTGGGTCGATACTTCTCCACATATACCAGGTGGCAACCGTACGCCACGGGGCCCAATTGGCAGCCACCTCGCGGGCTTCATGGCGGCTGACAGGCTCCCCACTGAAGTAATTGAGGGAAATGGCCTTAATGAGGCCGACATCGTCCAAAGGGAGAATATCGGGCCTGATCATATTGAAAATGAGGAACATTTCGGCGGTCCAGCGGCCAATACCCCGAATTGAGCTTAATTCCTTAATAACGCTCTCATCGTCCATATCTTTCCACTGATTGGCATGGAGACGACCGGAATCGAAGTGGTCCGCTAGGTCTCGGATGTACTCCACCTTGCGTCCGGACATTCCAGCACCGCGTAACTCCTCTACTGAGAGTGCTAGGATATTTTTCGGGGTGACCTTCTTTTTACTAGCTGCAACCACCCTATTCCAAACGGATTGTGCAGCCGCTACAGAAATCTGTTGGCCAACAATCGCTCGCGCCAAAGTATTAAATGGATCGCCGCGGGTGACTAAAAAGCCCGAGCCATATTTGGGAATGAGTTTCTTGAGAATGCGGTCTTGCTTCATCAATTCTTTGCAAGCTTGCTCCCAATATTCTGGGGCCACTTCTTCAAGAATCGGTTCCGCTTTTACTGCTTTACCTGATTTTTCATTAACTACTGTCATTAAGCCCTACGCCATTCTGTTAAGCCGCCGGGTTTATCTTCCAAAACAATACCTTGCTCTAGCAAGGTTTTGCGAATCAAGTCTGCCTTAGCAAAGTCTTTGGCTTGCTTAGCGGCAATACGTGCAGCAATTTGCTCTTCAATTTGCTCAGGGCTTAGGCTATCTTGATCTTTAGAGCCCGCCTGTAAGAAGGCAGTAGGGTCACGTTGCAAGAAATTCAATGCCGCGCCAAGAGCCTTCAATGTATTAGCAAGTAATTGCTTCTCTTCGCCTTGCGCACGATTAACTTCACTAGCCAAGTCAAACAAGACCGCAATCGCTTCTGGTGTATTGAAGTCATCATTCATTGCATCAGCAAAACGTTTGGCCCAGGGATTATTCGGGTCTAACTTGATTACTTGAGCCTTTGGAGCTTGAGCTAAGGCGGTATAGAGGCGCGCCAATCCAGAGCGAGCTTCTTCGAGCTGTGAGTCACTGTAATTAATGGGACTGCGGTAATGCGCCTTCAACATGAAAAAGCGTAACACTTCAGGATCAAAGCTTTTGAGCACATCTTTTATTAAGAAGAAGTTGCCCAGTGACTTTGACATCTTTTCTTCATTGACCCGAATGTGCCCGTTATGCATCCAGTAATTTACAAATGGAGCATCATCTTCTTTGCGATCTTTACCATACAAAGCGCCTTCGCTTTGGGCAATTTCATTTTCGTGGTGCGGGAACTGCAAGTCAGCGCCGCCACCATGAATATCAAAGTGCTCGCCCAATAGATCACAAGACATTGCAGAGCATTCGATATGCCAACCAGGACGGCCTTCGCCCCAAGGGGATTTCCAGCGTGTATCTGCGGGCTCCTCAGGTTTGGCACTTTTCCACAAAACAAAGTCTAGTGGATCGCGCTTGCCATCACCGATCGCTACGCGTTCACCAGCATTTAATTCATCCAGCGTTTTGCCAGATAGTTGACCGTAACGTGGTAACAAGCGCACTGCGAAATTCACATCGCCATCATTTGCTTGATAGGCCAATTCATTTTCAATAAGCTTGCCGATCATGTCTTGCATTTGTCCGATGTAATCCGTAGCACGCGGCTCTTGATCGGGATGCATTAAACCTAACTCATCGGAGTCAGCATGCATGGCATCAATAAAGCGATTAGTTAATGCGGATATGGGCTCGCCATTCTCAATCGCGCGGTTAATGATCTTGTCATCAATATCAGTGATATTGCGTACATAAAGCACTTCGTAGCCACTAGCCCTAAGCCAGCGAACCACCATGTCAAAGACAATCATGACCCTGGCATGCCCAATATGGCAAAAGTCATAAACCGTCATGCCGCAGACGTACATCTTCACCTTGCCCGGCACAATGGGCTTAAAGACCTGTTTAGAACGGCTAAGGGTGTTATAGATTTGCAGCATAGGGCTATAAAGGTGGGGCAAGTAGCGCCAATTTGTTAGACTGAGCGCTGAGTATATCGAATGAGCCCGTTTCGCACCCCTTCCCCTATGCCCCACAACGCCCCAGCGCCACGCCTCACCTTGAATAGGGTCCTGACCCCCGCTTTTGCCGCATTGGCATGTATGGCTTTTGTAACGGGCTGCAGTACACCCGCCCAACAGCGTGCGGATTCGGAGATTCGGGCCTTAAACACTCAAGAAATGAGCTCCCCTCAAGCTGCACCCCAACCCTATCTGGGTGGCTATAGCCCAACCGATCCTCCAAGACTTTCTGCCGACATGGGCTATGACCCATTGAACCCAGAATTGTCTGAGACTGTGGGAGTGCCGTTTTTATCCTTCTTGATTATTGAACCGGATCCCATTAGCAAGAATGCAGTGCCATCAGATGTAGAAAAACTCATCAAGGCACGTAAATATCAAGATGCAGTTACACAAATTAATGCTGATCTGAAAAAGACTCCTCGTAATGTGCAAATACGTTTTGTGAAAGCACGCTTGCAAATTGAGATGCGTCAATTTGATCAAGCCAAAAAGACTTTGATTGAAATCACACAACAATTTCCGGAGCTTCCAGAACCCTATAACAACCTTGCAGCGATTGCGGCAAACCAAGGTCAGTGGATTGAGGCCAGAGACTATTTAGAGCTCGCTCTCAAATTACGACCAAGCTATGCGATTGCTTCGGCCAATCTAGGTGAAATCTATATACGCCTTGGTGCACAAGCCTATGAAGACGCCGCCAAGAATGCGACACTGAATCAACGTCAATACACCAATCGCGCTAAGGCGCTCTTAGATGTATTAAAGCCTCCAGCAAAACGTCCGGTTAATCGCGCAGTGAATCCTGCAATCAATCCTTCCACTAACTCTCCAGAAAGCAAATCTAACAATGGCGAAAGTACTCTTAAAAACCAATAAGGGTGACATCACCCTCTCCCTTGATGCTGCTAAAGCACCTAAAAGCGTTGCCAACTTTTTGCAGTATGTAAAAAGTGGCCACTACGATGGGACTATCTTCCATCGCGTTATCGATAACTTTATGATTCAAGGTGGCGGCATGTCTGCTGGCATGAAACAAAAGCCAACTGGCGCAGAAATTGAAAACGAAGCAACTAATGGCTTGAAGAATGATCGCTACACCGTGGCGATGGCTCGCACTAGCGACCCACATTCTGCAACTGCTCAATTCTTTATTAACGTGAATGACAATGACTTCTTAAACCATACCGCCCCTAATGCTCAGGGCTGGGGTTATGCCGTATTTGGCAAAGTCACTGATGGCATGGATGTTGTAGACACCATTCGTAAAGTGAAAACTGGAAGCTCCGGATTTCATCAGGATGTGCCGACTGAAGATGTTGTGATTGAGAAGGCGACCGTTCTCGAGGAATGATTCCGCATCACGCGAGCGCCCTGCTCATATCAGATTTACACCTCACGCCGTCAATGCCCTTGACGGCGCAACGCTTTTTTGACTTCTGTGAAAAAGAAGCTCCAAAAGTTGAGGCTGTATTTATTCTGGGTGACTTATTTGAATATTGGGTGGGTGATGACGCTACTGCTCACTCCCCATTTCAGCAAGAAGTACAGCGTGCAATCGCGCATCTTTCTACCAAAATAAAAACGTATTATCTGCATGGCAATCGTGATTTTTTAATCGGTCAAAGCTTTATTAAAAAGACTGGCATGACACTATTGCAAGATCCAAGCCCTGTGGATATCGCATCGCAAAAGTGGGTCTTAGCCCATGGCGATGCTTTATGTACTGCAGATGTTGGCTATCAAGTCTTTCGAGGCTGGGTAAGAAAGCCTTGGATACAAAAAATCTTCTTGAGCATGCCTCTCAATTGGCGCAAGGGTATTGCTCAGCATCTTCGTAGCAATAGCCACGCCCAATATCAGCAAACGCAGCATTCCAGCTCACATCAACTTAAGATGGATGTAACGCGAGAAGCATGTGCTGCAATTTTGAGAGATCAATCTGGCGATCAATTGATTCATGGGCATACCCACTTACCAAGACATCATGAAGAGTCTCTAGGTACCCAGAATTGGCAACGCTGGGTTTTATCAGACTGGGATCTTGATCACCCGGAGAGCGGTCGGCCTAGAGCAAGTGCACTACTGATTGATAATGCCGGCGCTCGCTATATCGACCTGATTAAAAACTAAACAGGTCGACTGCTCAGTCTAATTCTTTAATTAAGAAGCAGAGTATTTGGAAAGTGTTTGCACCATCTGCGCAAAGATGCGTGGATTGGCTGCCATGACTTCGCCGCTCTTCAGAAAGCCTTCTTCACCGCGATAGTTCCCAATCAAACCGCCTGCTTCAGTAATAAGCAAGGCGCCCGCAGCCATATCCCATGGCTTGAGATCACTCTCAAAGAAACCATCGTAACGACCTGCTGCTACGTATGCTAAATCTAAAGAAGCTGCGCCAGGACGACGCAAACCTGCACATTGACGTGACATCTCACCAAAGATTTTTAAATACTTTTCCAAATCTTGATCTTCACGATAAGGAAAGCCTGTGCCTAATAAAGAGTTAGCTAAACGATCTTGCGTGGCAACCCGTAAACGCCGACGATCTAAATAAGCACCGGCACCACGAGTAGCTGTAAATAATTCATCACGCGTTGGGTCATATACAACTGCTTGTTGCGTTACGCCATTGACTGCTAATGCAATCGACACTGCGTACTGAGGAAAACCGTGAATGAAATTCGTTGTGCCATCTAACGGATCGATGATCCAGACATTTTCTGCATCAGCATTACGCTCACCTGTTTCTTCAGCCAAAAATCCATGGGATGGATAGGCTTCGCTGAGCGTTTCAATGATGGCCGCTTCTGCGGCTTTGTCCACCTCGGTTACAAAATCGTTGTGTTGCTTACGGTCAACCTGTAAGCGCTCCAAATTTAAGGAGGCACGATTAATCACAGTTCCAGCGCGACGGGCGGCCTTTACGGCCACATTTAACATGGGATGCATAGTATTGATGGACAAATTAAATAAGAACAAGCCCCTTGTAATGCCTACAACTAGGGTAAATTGCATGACAATACGAAGCTAACAGATTGATTCTAAACGATTAGCGTCCATTGCCCCCTATTAACCATGCCACAGCGCCTTGATGAATACCGAAATTTCTGAATTACTCCGCTGGGTTTTAGTGGAAACCAGCCACCCCGGCAACGTGGGCTCAGCCGCTCGCGCCCTGAAAACGATGGGTTTTAGCGATCTCAGGCTGATTAATCCTAAGGTCAAGGGCATAGCCACTAATCCTGATGCTATTGCCCTAGCAAGCGGTGCTGGAGATGTTCTAGAAAAGTCCATTGAGAGCGACTCCTTAAGCTCGACCGTAGAGGGATGCACTCTGGTTTTGGGTCTTACCAGCCGTGACCGAGAATTTGGGCCCCCTGCGATCGATTGGGAATCAGCACGATCTCTCATTGGTGACACAGTCCAAGAAGGCAGAAAAGTAGCCCTCCTTTTTGGTCCGGAAAGAACGGGTCTAGATAATGACCATTTGGCTTTGTGTACCCACAGAGTCTGGCTAGACGCTAACCCAGACTATCCTTCCCTCAATCTTGCCCAAGCCCTCATGGTCTGTGCATACGGCCTCAGAGAGACGCTGGTACGCAATGCCGGGGGGTGCAACTCTTTAGCCAACCGCGAAGAAATGGCAGATTTTGCCGACCCTGCAGCTGTTGCTGCCATGCTAGATCACTGGCGCGAAGGATTAGAGGCAATCGGCTATTTAGACCCCGCCAACCCTAAGAAACTCATGCCACGTATACAGGCGCTATTTGCCCGCAGCCGTCTTCATAAGGAAGAAATAGACCTTCTGCGAGGGATCGCAAAACAGATGCTCCTGAGAAAATAAGCGCATCCCGTTAAAATCAAACCATGTCAAATCCTTTCTTCGACCAAGTCGACTCCATCATTGCCAGAGACCCAGCTGCTCGGAACCGTCTTGAGGTCATTACTTGCTATCAAGGCCTGCATGCAGTTTGGTTGCATCGCGTCTCTCACTTTTTATGGAATCTCGGCCTGAAATGGATCGCGCGCGTACTCTCAATGTTTTCGCGCTTTTTGACTGGCATTGAAATTCATCCAGGCGCGAAGATTGGTCGTCGAGTATTTCTCGATCACGGCCTTGGTATTGTGATTGGCGAGACTACTGAAATTGGCGATGATTGCACCATCTATCAGGGCGTAACTTTAGGTGGCACATCGCTTTACAAAGGTATTAAGCGCCACCCTACTTTGGGTAAAGGTGTTGTAGTGAGTGCTGGCGCAAAAGTGCTTGGTGGCTTCACTGTGGGTGATGGTGCGCGCGTTGGATCGAATGCTGTTGTGCTTAAAGAGATTCCAGCAGGCGCTACTGCAGTTGGTATTCCTGCACGCATCTTGCATCCAGATTTACCGCAAAGCGCTGATAGTAAAACCAAAGAGTATTTCTCTGCTTATGGCATCACACCCAATATTGATGACCCTGTATCCATGGCCTTAAAAGGTTTGATTGATGCAACGATTGAGCAAGAAGCCAAAATTGCAGCGCTGGAAAAAGCCCTTGCTAAGTTAAACAACACTCCAGGCGGTATAGATGCTGGCTCAAGCGATACTAAGCGTGATCTTGATGCCATCAAAGAATGGCTGAAGGAATAGATTTAATCAGCCCTCTAAAGCAAAAAAGGAATAGCGCACTATTCCTTTTTTTATTTGCAGTAGCTTATTAATGCAGAGTACGTGGGCCCGCGTTGTTATCACCTAATACGCCACCTGGAAACTCTTCATCGTCATCACCATCATCGTCATTAGGCATGCCAAATGAAAAACTCTCGCCACCTTCTGGATGACGATTCTCAATCTCATCATCAGTAGCAGCTCGGACATCTTCAACTTGTACCCAAAAACGTAAAGCCATTCCCGCTAAGGGATGGTTACCATCGAGCACCACTTGATTATCTGCAACATCGGTAACGGTATAAATCAATGGCTCATCATCGACATCATCTGCAGCCGCATCCTCTTCGGCATCAGGCACACCTTCAAATTGCATACCAACCTCTAAAGGCTCCGGAAAGCGTGTGCGTGGTTCAATTTTCAAAAGCTCAGGATCGTACTCTCCAAATGCCTCATTAGGCTCTAACTGGATCGTGGCTTCATAGCCAATATCCTGTCCATCGAGCAAAGTTTCAATTTTTGGAAAAGTACCCTCATAGCCACCGTGCAGGTATACCATCGGAGAATCTGGTTCTTCGATTACATTATTTTGTGCGTCGGTTAGCCTATAGCGAAGGGATACGATGGTATTTTTTTCAATCTTCATGCGGAATTTGTCGAACATTCGGTTTTAATCAGTTTCTAAAAGCATTTATTTCTTTATGACATCATTTTACTTGAGCAAGCCCTATCAACCGCCCCAAGCGCCCGCAAAGCTGCCTTTGGGCGAGTCCTGGGCCCTATTTGGTGGGATTAGCCCAGATCAGTTCATGGCACAGTATTGGCACAAAAAGCCTCTGCTGATCCGCAAGGCGATTCCGGCTTTTGCCCTATCCGCCGAAAATGGCGAACCGCTTGACAGCCCCATACCAGCAAAGGAATTACTGCAATTTGCATCCAAGGATGAGGTGGAGTCCCGATTAGTCAAAGCGAAACCTTGGAGCTTTGAGCATGGTCCATTCTCCAAGCAAGCTATTCCTGCAATAGACAAACCCAACTGGACTTTGTTGTTTCAAGGCATGGAAGCGCATCATCCAGCCGCGGCAAAAATACTGTCTTGGTTTCGCTTCATTCCAGATGCTCGCCTTGATGATTTGATGATTAGTATTGCCGGAATTGGCGGTGGTGTTGGGCCTCACTTTGATTCATATGATGTCTTTCTGATTCAAATGTCAGGCAGAAGACAATGGCAGATTTCAGCGCAAAAGGATTTAAGCCTTAATCCCAAATTGCCTCTGAAAATTTTGCAGCACTTTAAGCCCGAACAACAATGGATTCTGGAACCCGGTGACATGCTGTATTTACCGCCGCATATTGCGCATGATGGCATTGCCCTCGATCCTGGTTGCCAAACATGGTCTGTTGGATTTCGTTCTCCCAGCTTTAAAGAGTTACTACAAGAAGGCTTGTGGCGTTTAGCTGAGTCTCTTGAGGACATACCAGGATTGGATCAAAAATTTGCAGACCCAAAACAAATGGCCACCCTTAACGCCGAGCAATTACCAAACGAACTTATTGAGCAACTGAGCAAGAAACTGAAAGATCTGAAGCTTGATCAAATTGATGGTTTTTTACCCGGTATTACAGCTTATTTATCCGAACCCAAACAACAAGCCATCTTTGAAGCACCAGAAAACCCCCTGAACCCCAAACAGTTTGCTAAAACGCTTGAGGCCAACACCCTCATTCCTCATCCGCAAACCCGTATTTTGAACCTCAAGACGCAGGTGTATTGCAACGGGGAAAATATGACCAAGGGGCAAAGTCTGGCTACTGTAAGAGCCTGGCAGAAGCTGGCGGCACTTAAAAAGCTCCAGGCAAAACTACAAGGTCTTGATAAATCTAGTCTTTATGAAGCCTACTTAGCCGGATGGGTGATTTTTCAGTAGTGAATTTCGAGATGGATATAATAAATACTGGATACTACCTAGGGACTATCCCTTGGTTTTTCCAGAAAACAATTACCGGTAATTGTTGTTAATTTTTTTAAAGGAATTTACAAATGAAGAAGTCACTCGTACTCGCTGCTATGTTAGCAATCGCCTTGGCCGCTTGCGGTAAAAAAGAAGAAGCAAAGCCTGTTGAAGCCGCTCCTGCTGCTGCTCCAGCTGCTCCTGCTGCTGAAGCTCCTGCTGCCGCTCCTGCTGCACCAGCTGCTGCTCCTGCTGCTGACGCTAAGAAGTAATCTTCTTCATGAAGAAAAAAAGCCGCTGAAAAGCGGCTTTTTTATTTGCATTAAATCGCCTTACTTCGTCAGTTGATCAGTTAACAAAGTCAACAACTGGAAGCCAGCAGGTGTATTTTCAGGTTTGCCATCTGCATTTTGTACATACACATTGGCAGAATTCTCACCCGTGCTCTTCACAATCACCTGATACTTTTTAGCCTTCAGACTAGAGTCATCTTTGCTACTAAACAGATTTGAGAAGAATCCTTTGGTATCACCCAAGTCTTTTGGATTAACGTAGCGCACAAAGTAAACACCAGCGGTACGGTTACGATCTTCTACTGTAAAGTTTGAGCGGTCCAAAGCTAAACCAACATCGCGCCAAGAACGATCAAAACTCGCACTCAGTTCGATATAGCCCTGGTTAGGACCTTCTTGAACAAACTTCGCTTTAGGAGTCTTAGGACCAAGCGGCGCCGCAACCATTGCCTTCGCCTGCTCTTGCGTCATTCCCAAACGTTCCATGAGGCGCTGCAAAAATACTGCCTCAAGCTCTGGATCATTGGGGCGCGCAGTCCAAATGGTGTACAAACAGTTACCAGTGGTATCGGAGACGCACTTCTCTAAAGCGCCCTTTTGAGTAATATAAATTTCAGTTTCATTTGGCTTGGCAACTTCCAAACGGGTTTTATATTTATCCCGCTCACCAGTATCCGCTATTGAGTCTAAGACCTTATTCAGCGTTGATCGAATCCAGTCTTGCTGAATCTTCGCGCGATTTTCTGCCCAATCGGTTTCCATAATGCCGGTAGATGGTGAGTCAACTACCAACAAGAAACCATTCTCTTGCCAGAAATCTTTAACTTGTGGATATAACTCAGCAGCAGGTTTTTCGACAACCAACCAACGTCTTTCACCATCTCGCGCAATACGCATGCCTGGAATACCAGTCATCACATTACTTCTCATCTGTATAGACTTCTTGGCGGCAGCATTGTATTCGGACATCGTAGCTGTACCGTCTTGAACAATATAGCGACGATCTGCTTGGGCAGTAATTAAGTCAGGTGGATACGATAAATTTGGACCGCGTACTGCACCAGCACTCTTGTAGTCAACCGTATCGCTACTGGTCACTGACTTACATGAAGTTAACGCAACCGATGCAATCGAGAGCAAAGCCAAGATCGATAAATATCGACGGATTAATGGAAGCAAATTCATCATAATAAGTTGGCCTGTTTTAAAGCTGCCTTTAACGGCTCACGTAGGGAATTGCTTAAGGGAGTTAGCGGCAAACGAATGCCGGCAGTAATTTTGCCCATCTCATGCAGAGCCCATTTAACCGGGATCGGATTTGCTTCTGTAAACATGGCTTTGTGAACTGCAATCAATTGATATTGAATTTCACGAGTACGCTTTACATCATCCGACATGGCGGCAACGCAGAGCTCATGCATTAAACGAGGCGCAATGTTGGCGGTAACTGAAATATTTCCTTTGCCACCCATCAACATCAGCATTGCAGCAGTGAGATCATCACCAGAAAACACGGAGAAGTCTTGATGACCGGCGCGCTTGAGATCATTCATTAACAAAGTGCCACGCTCCAAGCTACCGGTAGCTTCTTTAATGCCGATAATGCCTGGCACACCGGCCAAACGAACAACAGTATCGCCATTCAAATCAGCAACCGTTCTTCCAGGAACGTTATACAAAATAACTGGCAGATCTACTGACTCAGCAATCTTTTTAAAATGGGCATACATACCATCTTGGGTAGGTTTGTTGTAGTACGGAACTACTTGCAAGCTGGCATCTGCGCCTACTTGCTTCGCGTATTTGGTTAGCTCAATTGCTTCAATCGTAGAGTTGCCACCAGTACCAGCAATCACCGGAATGCGTCCAGCAATCTGCTCGACTGTTACGCGGATGAGTTCGCAATGCTCTTCAACAGAAACTGTAGGAGATTCACCGCTGGTGCCAACAATTACAATTCCGTCAGTGCCTTCAGCGACATGCCAATCCAATAAGGAGCGCAGACTTTTGTAATCTAAGCTGCCATCTTCAAACATCGGGGTAACAATAGCGGGCATGCTGCCAGCGATGGGCTTTTTACTACCTTTGGAATGAGCTGTATTTGTCACCGAATATGCACCGATTTTTAGCTGTCTTAACCCTGAAATTGTAACGGAATGCGCTGTTTTAGCTCACCTTTTACAGCGCATAGGCGCTGAACCATAGCTGGTTTGGGCTCATCCACATAAATATCCTCATAAGCCACTACTTTAAGCTCGTGGCGGGCTGCAAATGCGAGCAATTCCCCAGGATTAAGAAGGAAATTTGGGTTCGAAGGCTTACCAAATTCCCCATTACCCAGGGCAAAGGTTTCATAGATTAAGACGCCCCCTGCTTGCAGCATTTTGGGTAGTTTGTCTAAATGTGGCCGATACAGGTAATTGGTTACAACAATAGCGCTGAAATTACTCCCTATGAGGGGCCAATCCGCTTGTTCAAGATCGCAACTCTGAAGAGAAATCAGCGGATGGTTTAAAGACTCTATTGCTGCAAGATTTTGGTCAACTGCCAATACCTGGTGGCCTGCATTTGCCAGCCACTCTGAATGACGCCCAGATCCACAGGCAAGATCCAAAACAACACCATCCTTTGGAATGAGCGGGGAAAACCGCTTCACCCAAGCAGATGCATTGGAAATCACATCATGGGCATTAGGCAAGATTAATCCTCAATCGTAAGCCAGTCCCATAGACTCGCGAACCTCACGCATGGTTTCTTGAGCAACCTTACGTGCCTTATCGCAACCATCAGCAATGATGGAGCGTAACAAACTAGGATCATCTAAATACTTCTGCGCACGCTCAAACATGGGTTGCTGCTCAGCCAGGATCGCATCAATAACAGGCTGCTTGCACTCCAGGCAGCCAATGCCAGCGGATTTACAACCCTTATCTACCCACTGCTTAGTCTCCTCATTAGAGTAGACGGTATGCAGCTGCCAAACCGGGCAACGTGCTGGGTCACCAACGTCGGATCTACGAACGCGAGCAGGATCTGTAGGCATCGTGCGAATCTTCTTAATCACATCCTCCGGATTTTCACGAATACTAATCGTATTGCCATAGGACTTGGACATCTTCTGTCCATCAATACCAGGCATGCGAGAGGCCGTAGTCAATAATGCTTGTGGTTCAGGCAGGATAATTTTGCGAGCACCCTCCAAGAAGCCAAAGAGTCTCTCGCGGTCAGCCATAGATAGGCTTTGCGCTTCTTGCAGCAATGCTTTTGCTTGCTCTAGAGCTTCGTCATCTCCACGCTCCTGAAAAGCAACGCGTAATTCGGCGTACATCTTGGCGCGTTTGCTTCCTAATTTTTTAACAGCTTCTAATGCTTTTTCTTCAAAGCCAGGCTCACGGCCATACAAGTAATTAAAGCGACGGGCTACTTCACGAGTCATCTCTACGTGGGGCACCTGGTCTTCGCCTACAGGAACAAACTGAGCGCGATAGATCAATATATCTGCGGCTTGGAGCAATGGATAGCCCAAGAAACCATAGGTTTGCAGGTCTTTTTCTTTGAGCTTTTCGATCTGATCTTTATAGGTAGGCACGCGTTCCAACCAACCCAATGGAGTACCCATTGAAAGCAATAAAAACAGTTCGGCATGTTCAGGCACTTTGCTTTGAATAAACAAAGTGGCTTGGTTTGGATCTACGCCAGTTGCCAACCAATCAATCACCATATCCCATACGGATTGCTCAATTACATCTGGGGTTTCATAGTGGGTAGTTAATGCATGCCAATCGGCTACAAAAAAGAAACAGGGGTATTCAGACTGCAAACGTACCCAGTTCTTTAAAACACCGTGGTAGTGACCTAAGTGCAAATTACCGGTTGGGCGCATACCAGAGAGAACGCGTTCAGCAAACATCTGTATTTTTTTCTATGTGATTAATTATTTAGTGGAAGGCAGACCATACTGGAGTCAGGTGGTCTGGTAAGTGTGGCAAATTACCTAAGTCAATGTGGCTCTCATTCGGGTCATGAAAGTCTGAACCGCGAGATGCTAAAAAACCATACTGCTGAGCAATCTTTGCAAAAGTTTTATATTGATCTGGACTGTGACTACCGGTAATCACCTCAATCGCCAGGCCGCCAAGATCTTTAAAGTGCTTGTAGAGCTCGTCCATCTGCATTGCATTCAATCTACTGTAACGACCGGGATGGGCAATAACAGCCACACCCCCTGCCGACTTAATCCAGTGAACTGCATTATCCAAGTTCGCCCACTGATGCGGGACATATCCCGGCTTTCCTTCAATTAAGTAATTCTTGAATACATGTTCAGTATTGCGGCATACGCCCTGCTCTACTAAAAAACGTGCGAAGTGAGTTCTAGAAATTAAGTCGTGGTTACCTGCGAAATGCAGTGCCCCTTCATAAGCACCCGCAATACCGACTTTGAGTAATTGCTCGGCCATCAGTTTGGCGCGATTCGCGCGACCATCTCGCGTTTGACGCAAACCTTCAATAATTCCAGCATGCTCTGCATCAATTCCAAGGCCGACTATGTGAATGGTCTCACCCATCCAGGTGACAGAAATTTCTACTCCAGAAAGGTAATCAATTTTTAATGTGCTAGCTGCCTCTCGGGCACGCTTCTGGCCGCCCAACTCGTCATGGTCAGTCAGGGCCCACAAATGCACTCCATTTGCTTTGGCGCGCTCGGCCAATTCTTCGGGCGTCAAAGTACCGTCAGAAATCACTGAATGGCAATGCAAATCTGCATTTAGGGGTGAAAAGCTGCTCATGACCCTATTTTAGGTCAAGCTGGTATCAATTACCCGACGCGGCGCGTCGAGGTAGTCACGAGACTGCATCTCGATCAAACGGGACACGGTTCTGGAGAATTCAGCGGTAATTTGACCCTCGGTATACAAATCCGGGGCTGGAACCTCAGCAGAAATGATGAGCTTGATCTTATGGTCGTAAAGGACATCAATGAGCCAAATAAAACGACGGGCCTCATTAGTCATTCTGGGTGGCATATAGGGCACCCCTGACAGAATGACTGTATGAAACTGGTTAGCAATCTCCAGGTAATCATTTTGAGAGCGTGGACCGCAGCACAGAGTTTTGAAGTCAAACCAGACCACACCGTCTGCCATGTGTAAGGGTCGCAGTTCACGGGACTCAATATTGAGTACAGGATTACGGGTCTCCTTTTGATTGCCAATGAGTGTTTGAAACATTTGTCCTAGCGTTGCTTGGGTCTCGGCATTGACGGGTGTTAGGTAAGCCTCCACTTGGGCCATCTGCACGCGGCGGTAATCATTGCCTGCGTCCACATTGAGCACGTCAAGCTTTTCTTCAAGTAGCTTGATGGCAGGAATCAATCGATCACGATGTAAACCATTGGGATATAGCTGATCTGGGCGATAGTTAGATGTCATCACAAACTGCACGCGATCAGCAAAGAGAGCGCTAAGAAGGCGATACAGAATCATCGCATCGGCAATGTCGTTAATATGAAACTCATCGAAACAAATCAAGCGATAACGATTCGAGATGCGCTTAGCTAATTCATCTAGCGGATCTGCTAGGCCTGATAGCTCATGGAGCTCACGATGGACTTCGCGCATGAACTCATGAAAATGAATACGGATCTTTTTTTCTAGTGGCGAAGCTGCATAAAAGCAGTCCATTAAGAAAGACTTGCCGCGTCCTACCCCACCCCATAAATACAGACCACGTGGGAGATTCGGCTTGAATATCTTTTTCTTTAGGGTATTACTGCGGATTTCCTTGTATGCAATCCACTCGTCTTCGCATTTCTGTAGACGCTCTACAGCGCGAAGCTGCGCGGGATCACTCTGATACCCGCGCGTCTTTAACTCTTGTTGGTAAAACTCAATGGTTTTCAATTACATATTTAATGCACGTGAGTCTGTCGCTAACGCTGCTTCGCGCATCACTTCAGACAAACTTGGATGTGCATGACAGATACGAGCAATATCTTCTGCTGCTGCTTTGAATTCCATAGCTACTGCTGCTTCAGCAATGAGGTCAGAAGCATTAGCACCGATGATATGAACGCCAAGGATCTCATCTGTCTTAGCATCAGCCAATACTTTGATGAAACCATCAGCACGACCCATGCCTAATGCACGGCCGTTAGCAGCAAATGGGAATTGACCTGCTTTATAAGCAACACCAGCTTCCTTGAGCGCTTGCTCTGTTTTACCAACCCATGCAATCTCAGGATCGGTATAAATAACCCAAGGAATGCAGTTGTAATCGATATGTGGTTTTTGACCAGCAATCACCTCAGCAACTAAGACACCTTCGTCTTCTGCTTTGTGTGCCAACATTGGTCCACGCACTACGTCACCAACGGCGTACACGCCAGGTGCTGCAGTAGCGCAAGTGTGGTCATCAATAGGAATGAAACCACGCTCATCCACTTTGAGGCCAATCTTGTCTAAACCTAATTTGTCAGTGTTTGGTACGCGACCCACTGAAACAATTAAGCGATCACATTCCAACTTAGCAGCTTTACCAGCGCTGTCAGTGTAATTAACTACTACACCTTTCTTATCAGCCTTCACATCGCCAATTTTGACGCCAGTATTAATGCTCAAGCCTTGTTTTGCAAAAAGCTTCTGCGCTTCTTTAGCGATACCTGCGTCGCAAGCAGCTAAGAATGAAGGCATTGCTTCCAGCACGGTTACTTCAGCACCGAGACGACGCCATACAGAACCTAACTCTAAGCCAATAACGCCTGCACCAATTACGCCTAATTTCTTAGGGGCAGAATCAAACTTCAAGGCGCCTTCGTTATCGCAAATCAATACGTTATCTACAGCGATACCTGGAAGATGACGCGCCTTAGAACCAGTTGCAATGATGACATTCTTTGCAGTAACGGTTTCTTTGTCTTTGCCATCAATCTTCACTTGATAACCATCAGCGCCCTTGCCTTCAAATGACGCATGGCCTTTTAACAAAGTGATTTTGTTCTTGCGGAACAAGTACTGAATACCACCAGTCATCTTGGTAACGATGTCATCTTTGCGGGCGATCATCTTCTTAGAGTCGATGCTAACTGCACCCACTTTAATTCCGTGATCAGCAGCATGATGATTGATCTTCTCGAATTCCTCAGAAGAGGCCAACAAGGCCTTAGAAGGAATACAACCAACGTTCAAGCATGTGCCACCTAAACGTGGCTCACCCTTAGGATCATCATAAGAACTAGATTCAGCACAGGCAACCTTAAAACCGAGTTGCGCTGCACGAATTGCGGCGATGTAGCCACCAGGGCCACCACCAATAACTACTACGTCAAAAGCTTGGCTCATGATCTTCCCTTCTTACAAATCAAGGAGAAGACGTGAAGGATCTTCCAACGCATCCTTCATGGCAACCAAACCAAGCACAGCCTCACGGCCGTCAATGATGCGGTGATCGTATGACAAAGCAAGGTAGTTAATTGGGCGAACAACTACTTGACCGTTTTCAACAACAGCACGGTCTTTAGTAGCGTGAATACCCAAAATTGCAGATTGCGGTGGGTTGATGATCGGCGTAGAAAGCATGGAGCCGAATACGCCACCGTTAGAGATGGAGAATGTACCGCCTGTCAATTCTTCAATAGACAACTTACCTTCGCGAGCTTTAGTGCCGAACTCAGCAATCTTCTTCTCGATATCAGCCAAATTCATTTGGTCAACGTCACGCAAAATTGGAACTACCAATCCACGTGGCGAGCTCACAGCGATACCGATATCAAAGTAACCGTGGTAAACGATGTCATTACCGTCAACAGAAGCATTCAAAAGTGGGAATTTCTTCAAAGCGTGTGTCGCTGCTTTTACGAAGAAAGACATGAAGCCTAACTTCACGCCATGAGTTTTCTCAAACTGGTCTTTGTACTTATTACGCAAAGCAATCACTGGACCCATGTTGACTTCATTGAAAGTAGTCAAGATGGCATTGTTCGCCTGTGACTCAAGCAAACGCTCAGCAATCCGAGCGCGCAAGCGGCTCATTGGAACGCGCTCTTCTGGACGATCGCCCATTGGAATTGGTGCGCTTGGCAATGCAGCAGACTTAGCGCCACCTGCAGAAGCATTCAATGCATCACCTTTAGTGATACGACCATCTCGCCCAGAACCGGCAACTTGACCAGCATCGACACCCTTCTCAGCAAGAATTTTTGCAGCTGAAGGAGCTGCGGCTGCGCCAGCTTTAGCTGCAGGAGCGGCTGCTTTTGCCGGTGCTGCGGCTGCAGGAGCAGCAGCTGGTGCAGGTGCGGCAGCAGCAGGAGCTGCAGCTGCAACAGCAGTGCTATCAATCTTTGCAATTAATTGCTCAGCAACCACAGTACCGCCGTCAGCAACAACGATCTCTGTGAGCACGCCAGCTGATGGAGCTGGTACTTCGAGTACCACTTTATCTGTTTCGATTTCGATCAAGATCTCGTCTTGACCAACAGCGTCGCCAACCTTCTTTTTCCATTGCAACAAAGTTGCTTCAGCAACTGACTCTGAGAGTTGGGGAACTTTAACTTCGAAAATAGCCATGATTAATCCTGTTTATAAATATGTGTGTATGTTGAGTTATGAATACGATTATTTCGTAATCACGTAACCTTTGAGTTTGGCAAATGCCGCATTCAGTAAAGACTTCTGCTGTTCTTGGTGGAGATGGGCATAACCACAAGCTGGTGATGCTGATGCAGGACGGCCTGCATAGCCCAACTTCATGCCATCAGACATGTTTTCCAAGATATTGTGTTGCACAAAGAACCAAGCGCCTTGGTTTTGTGGCTCGTCCTGACACCATACAACCTCTTCTAGCTTTGGATACTTCTTCAATTCAGTAGTCACTGCTTTGTGCGGGAATGGATACAACTGCTCCAAGCGAATAATGGCAACATCGCCAATCTTCTTCTCGGCGCGTTGCTTCACCAAGTCGTAATAGACCTTGCCAGAACACATTACCAAACGGGTAACCTGCTTAGCGTCGATAGATTCATCACGCTCACCAATCACAGTTTGGAAGCCACCTTTTGTGAATTCAGACAAAGGTGATGCAGCTTCTTTATTACGCAGTAATGATTTTGGAGTCATCAAGATCAGCGGCTTGCGGAACTGACGAATCATTTGACGACGTAATACATGGAAGATTTGCGCTGCAGTAGTCGGCTGAATGACTTGCATATTGGTATCAGCACACAACTGCATGAAACGCTCAAGACGTGCTGAGGAATGCTCAGGTCCTTGACCTTCATAACCGTGCGGCAACATCATTACCAAGCCATTAGCACGACCCCACTTCACTTCGCCAGAGGCGATGAACTGGTCGATAACCACTTGAGCACCGTTTGCGAAGTCACCGAACTGGGCCTCCCAAATAGTTAAAGTGTTTGGCTCTGCTGCAGCGTAACCGTATTCAAATCCAAGTACAGCCTCTTCAGACAGAATCGAGTCAATCACCACAAATGGGGCCTGATCTTTAGTAACGTGCTGAAGTGCGATATAGGTGCCGGTATCCCATTTCTCACGGTTTTGCTCATGCAATACCGCGTGACGGTGGGTAAAGGTACCGCGTCCACTATCTTCACCAGATAAACGAACTGGATAGCCACTTGCAACTAGGGATGCGAAAGCCATGTGCTCACCCATACCCCAGTCAATATTCGCTTCACCACGTCCCATTGCAGCACGGTCGTTATAAACCTTGGCAACCAATGGATGCGCTTTAAAGCCCTCTGGAATAGTGGAGATCTTTTCAGCCAAACGCTTCCACTCTGTCAATGGAATCGCTGTATCAGCTTCATCAGTCCACTTCTTATTCAAGAATGGAGACCAATCCACGGCAAACTTGCCTTTGAAGTTACTCAATACTGGATCGGACGTTTGCTTACCCTCATCCATTGCAGCGCGATACTCTTTAACCATCAGGTCACCAGTACCAACCGGCAATACACCTTGAGTTTCTAACTTGTCAGCATAGAGCTTACGGGTGCCAGGGTGTGCTGCAATGATTTTGTACATCAATGGCTGAGTCATTGCAGGCGTATCTTGCTCGTTATGGCCAAGCTTACGGAAGCAGATAATGTCAATCGCCACGTCTTTATGGAACTTCATGCGGAACTCAACAGCCAGCTTGGTTGCCAAGACTACCGCTTCAGGATCATCACCATTCACGTGCAATACAGGAGCATCAACAATCTTCATGACGTCCGTACAGTACAAGCTAGAACGCAAGTCACGCGGATCAGAAGTTGTGAAACCAATTTGGTTATTAATCACGATGTGGACTGTGCCACCGGTAGAGTAACCACGAACCTCAGACATCGCTAAAGTTTCTTGCATTACACCCTGACCTGCAATCGCAGCGTCACCGTGGACCAATACTGGCATAACTTGATCGCCCAACATATCGCCACGACGCTCCATACGAGCACGCGCAGAACCTTCAACTACTGGGTTAACGATTTCCAAATGGGATGGATTAAATGCCAATGACAAGTGAACCGGACCGCCAGGAGTCGAAATATCGCTTGAGAAACCTTGGTGATATTTAACGTCACCGGCAGGTAATGTTTCTGGGCCCTTATGCTCAAACTCAGCAAATAAGTCTTTAGGCATTTTGCCTAAGGTGTTTACCAATACGTTGAGACGACCACGGTGGGCCATACCAATGACGATCTCTTGAACACCTTTGTTACCCGCATCACGAATCAACTCGTCCATACAGGCAATAAAGCTCTCACCACCCTCAAGGGAGAAACGCTTTTGACCTACATACTTTGCCTGGAGGTAACGCTCAAGACCTTCAGCAGCAGTCACACGATCCAAGATCTGACGCTTTTCATCCACATTAAATTGTGGGGTTGAGCGAATGGACTCCAACTTCTCTTGCCACCACTTCTTAATTTTTTGATCGGCAATAAACATGAACTCGACACCAATCGTGCCGCAATAGGTTTCGCGCAATGCCTGGAGCAAATCGCGCAGAGACATTTCGTTCTTGCCGAAGAATGTATTGCTTGTATTGAAGACGATGTCCATATCGCCATCAGTAAAGCCATAGAAAGCGGGATCTAACTCAGGAATATCCTGGCGCTCTGTCCGCTTCAATGGATCTAAGTTTGCCCAGCGATTACCGACGTTACGATACGCGGCAATTAACTGCTGAACAGCAACGCGTTTGCGGCCCATCTCTGAGTCAGCCGAATCAGAAATCGTTCTGATTGGACCTTGCTTAGCGCGCTCAGCAAATGAAGCAACAATCGGTCCGTGTGCAATGTCAGTTCGAGATGAACCATCAACTGCTGGAACCTGTTTCACGTTATCGAAATAATCTCGCCAATGATCAGCTACGGAAGCTGGATCGTGCAAGTAAGATTCGTAGAGTTCCTCTACGTAGGGGGCGTTTCCGCCGAAGAGATAGGAATTATCTCTTTGATCCTGCATCATGATGCTCACCTTTCATCGGGTTTCCCGATTAAAAACTGTGGTTAAAACCATCCGCTCTACGGCTATACCGCTTCACGAATTGATCTGTGCAAATACCGGTACTACAACAGTAATTTAACACGAATGACCATTGATTCATAAAGGGCTTTCCCTGATTTAAGGGGTTTTGGGGGTATCCCCTTATTTAAGGTAATTAATAAGAAGTTTCCTACCTTGCTTTAAAGATTCGCCGACAGATTCAAATGATTTTGATTTTTATTCTCTAAATCTTCAAACAAATAAATGAGATTAAGGGAAATATGAACTCAATGACCCCAGAAACTGAATACCTCAGCACCCGTCAAAGCGCCAAGATTTTGCAAGTTTCCTTGGGTACCGTTCAAAAAATGGTTGAATTAGGTGAGTTAATCGCCTGGAAGACTCGTGGCGGCCATCGACGCATATTGGCAAGCTCTCTAGATCAGCAGCTACAGCGAAGAAAAAGGGCTATGCGGCAAAAGACCACCCAGAACTGTGTTGCCATGGGAATCTTTAGAAGATCTGAAAATGGGCAAGAATTAATAGATGCCATTGCCGATTGGCAGCTCAAAGTGGATATGGAAATGGCAGTCGATAGCCTAGAGGGCCTGATGAAGGCTGTTTCAATAGCCCCCGATTTAATCTTTTTAGATGCCCTCATTCCGCCGGTAGAGCAAGTGCATTTGATCCATTATTTGAGTAAAAACAAGGACACACAGCGTATACCTATTCTAGTAGATGAAGGTTTTATCAAACTTCATCCAGGGGTAGTCACTCTAGTTGATGAGAATTCTGGGGGCAAGCCCCCATTAAGCGAAAGCATCAAAATGGAGCTGGAAAACGGCTTAATTGACATGAATCCCCTCATTATTGGCTATCCAGCCACCAATCCTGAGATAGAAGGCAGCTGGGCACATGGAAGTAGACATGAGCTACTTGAGCCCCTCTTTGTTGAGGCCCTCGCTAGAAAGTGCGCATAGCGCGCAATTAGATGCTAAGGAAATGATAAAGGCCGCTATTAGCGGCCTTTATCCTAAAACTCAATTAATACAGTAACTTAGATTAAATAGCTACTACGATCCCTGCCCTCGATCCATTTAGGAGCTTTGCCGCGACCGGTCCAAGTTTCGCCTGTGGACGGGTTACGGTATTTAGGGGCAACCTTGCCACCAGCACTCTTAGCGCCCGCTTTACGGCTAAATAGGTCTGAGGCGCTCAATCCATATTGCTCAATAATGAGCTTGGCTTTGGCAATACCATCTGCCTTTTCTAGGGCAATTGCTTCTTTAATCTGTTTATCCAACTGTTCGCGTTGGGCTAAAAGCTCTTTATAAGAAGGCATATTCTTTTCACTCTCCGAATAATAAGTTGTTTTATACAGTAGATATAAACCGTATTAGGGAGTGATTATATATAAATTAATTAATCTGGCAATATATATTATTGGGATTATTAACCTATATTTATCAGTGCTATATCTATTAAATTAAATAAAAGACATAATCTTTATAAATACTATAGATAATTAAGTTCAGCTTGATTTTCTCAACATGAAAGTACCGCTAGATTTGGCCGTAATCTCCCCAGCCTCATTTAAGACAATCGCTTCACAGTAATTAATGGTTTTGCCTGGTTTCAATATGGTGCCCTCAACGGCGATTTTGCCAACGCTGGGACGTAAGAAGCTAACGGTCATATCAATGGTCATGGCACCCAAAGGCACGTCGGTCGTACTTCTGGCTGCAGCACCCATCGCAAAATCGAGCAAAGTCATGATCACGCCGCCATGAGCGATACCAAAACTATTCTCATACTCAGGTCTAATTTCTAGGCTAATCCGTGATTTGCCGTCTTTTGCATACTCTGGCACTACGCCCAAGTGAGCTAAAAAAGGAATCTTGAGGCCAAAATACTCAATAGATTTATCAGTGCTTGTCATGGAATCGAGTTTGAAATGATGAGAAGAAGTTGTATGGTCGGGGCGAGAGGATTTGAACCTCCGACCACATGCACCCCATGCATGTACGCTACCAGGCTGCGCTACGCCCCGACGAAAGACAAAATTGTATCAGTAACTATTTAGAGAGAATTTGCAGAACAGCTTGCAATTCTTCACGTAGACGGAGGTCGCCGCGAGCCTCTTCAAGGCGATTGCGTGCACCACTAATCGTAAAGCCCTCTTCGTATAAAAGTGAGCGAATTTTTCTGATGAGTACTACCTCATGGTGCTGGTAATAGCGACGGTTACCACGTCGTTTTTGCGGACTTAATTGGGAAAACTCTTGCTCCCAATAGCGCAATACGTGAGAACGAACACCACAAAGATCTGCCACTTCACCAATAGTGAAATAACGCTTAGCTGGTATCGGGGGAAGTTGAGAGCTCAGCAGCGCTGAGCTGGCATCAAACTCGGTTTTCTCGAGCATGTGACTCCACTACATCTTTAAGCTTTTGACTAGCGTGAAAAGTAACTACACGTCTAGCAGCAATCGGAATCATTTGACCTGTCTTTGGATTTCGGCCAGGACGAGCCGATTTATTGCGCAACTGGAAATTACCAAAACCAGAAATCTTTACTTCTACGCCGGTCTCAAGAGATTGGCCAATGCGATCAAAGAAAGCATCAATCATGTCTTTCGCTTCACGCTTATTCAATCCAACCTGATCAAAGAGAGCCTCTGATAGCTCATTTTTAGTAACGGTATCGTTAGAAATCAATTCGGTCATTGCATGTCTCTTTGGTAACTAATTATTCGATTTATATCTAATACTAAACCTAGCGCAGACGAGCCGCACATTTTTTCTCAACGGCAGCCAATAAAGCAGCCATTACTGCGTCAATTTGGGGGTCTTGCAATGTTTCATTAGGATTTAACAGGGTGACACGGAAAGCTAAGCTTTTCTCATCGTCTGCCATACTACTTGAACCTGCCTTGGGCTTGAACTCGTCAAAGAGCTCAATATTGCGGACAAAATTCTGTTTACTCGCAGCCATGACATCCAGCAAAGATTGCGCAGAAACACTTTGTTTCACTACCAATGCTAAATCTCGTTGCACTGCAGGGAATTTACTTAATTCTTCAGGAACCGGTAATCCCAGTTCACGAATCGGCTCTAAGTCCAATTCAAATAACACTGGTGCTTGCGGAAGTTCGTAGGACTGTTGCAAGCCTGGATGCAATTCACCTATCCAACCAATTGCAATGTTGTTTTTGCCGGCTTTCAAAATCACCTGCGCTGAGCGCCCAGGATGTAATGCTGGATGCTGCGCTGCTTCTGTCACGAAATGTAGCGGATCTAAGGCGCGTTCAAGATCACCCTTCACATCGAAGAAATCAACTGTACGCGTTGCATTGGCCCATTGCTCTGGAACAAATGAGCCATAAGCCAGGCCGCCAATTTTTTGCGGCTGATGAAAACCAGCTACTTTGCCAGCTTCTTCTTGAACATTAGCATCACGCTTAAATACACGACCAGTCTCAAATAGACGTGCACGCCCTGCTCCGCGGTTCAAATTGGACTTCAGGCTGGAAAGCAAGCCACCCCACAGATTGCTACGCATCACGCCATATTGATTGGCGATTGGATTGAGCACCTTAATCAGGTCTTCCTCTTTAGCCCCTGCAAGACGCTGTTCGCTCTCAAGATCAGTGAAACCAAAGTTTACAGCCTCTTGATACCCTTGTAATGCAAAACGCTGACGTAACAAATGAATGCCGCGCTTCGCTTCCGCTTGAGCACTCATCTTTAATGAGGCGACTGGCGGTTTATCGGGAATATTTTCGAAGCCGTACATACGTGCAACTTCTTCAATTAAGTCCTCTTCGATCTCAATATCGAAACGATAGCTTGGAGGAGTAACAACAAACGCATCACCCTCTTGCTTGAATTCAAAACCGAGACGCTTAAATACATCAGCCACTACTTCGCTTGTCAGTGGAATGCCGATGACTTTTTCCGCTCTAGCCAAACGCATTTTGACCGGCTTACGCTCTGGAACATTGAGAACCTGATCATCCACTGGACCTGCTTGACCACCGCAAACCTCAATAATTAAGGCGCTGAGATACTCTAAGCAATTAACCGTATGTTGCGGATCTACACCGCGCTCAAAGCGATGGGCTGCATCTGTACTGAAATTAAAGCGGCGGGCACGACCTTGGATCGCTGAAGGCAACCAATAAGCGGCCTCAACGTAAATATTCTTGGTGTCATCGGATACTGCGCAGTGATTTCCACCCATAATGCCTGCAAGCGCTACTGGACCGGATTGGTCTGCAACCACGCCCGCATCTTGTATCTTGCCAGCAGAATCTGGGCCCTGCAAAGTCACTGTCTGGCCATTCAGAAGCTCGAGTGTCTCACCTGATTTAGCCCAGCGCACAGTGATGTCGCCATTCAATTTATCAATATCAAATAAGTGTGTAGGCTGACCCATCTCTAACATCACATAATTCGATAGATCTACCAAAGCAGAAATACTTCTTTGACCGGCATTACATAGACGCTGAACCATCCAATCAGGTGTTTTGGCTTGCGGATTCACACCACGAATGACACGGCCTGCAAAGCGACCACAAAGTTCTTTGTTCTCTACTGTGACTTTGCGCTTATCTTGAATGGTTACTGCCGGCGGTGTCCACTTTGGCGCACAGAGGGCGGCACCAGTAATTGCTGAAACTTCTCTTGCCATCCCCATCAATGAGAGGCAATCGGCTTTGTTTGGCGTTAATTTGATAACGAAGATTTGATCATCGAGATTGAGGTATTGGCGAATATCTTGACCAACTGGAGCATCCGTAGACAACTCTAAGATGCCTTCATGGTCATCACCCAAACCGAGCTCACGACCAGAACACAGCATGCCTTGGCTTTCTACGCCACGCAATTTACCCACTTTAATAAGAAAAGGCTTGCCGCCTGATTCTGCTGGAGGCAATTCAGCACCAACCAGGGCGCAAGGAATCTTAATGCCAGCACGCGCATTGGGTGCGCCACAAACGATTTGCAATTCTTGGCCTGTGCCGGCATCTACTTTGCAAACGCGCAAACGGTCTGCATCAGGATGCTGCTCTGCAGAGAGAATTTGTGCAACGACGATCTTGGTAAAAGCAGGTGCTACTGAATGCTGCTCTTCAACCTCTAAGCCGGCCATAGTCATGGCATGACCAAGCGCATTACTATCTAGCGATGGGTTTACATACTGACGAAGCCAAGATTCAGAAAATTGCATAGCGCGATCTAATATTTAGAAATAATTGGGTTATGCAGGGAACTGCGCCAAGAAACGCAGATCGTTTTCAAAGAACAGACGAAGATCATCTACGCCGTAACGCAACATGGTTAAGCGCTCTAATCCAGATCCAAAGGCAAAGCCGGTATAACGCTCTGGGTCGATACCCATATTGCGCAATACATTCGGATGAACTTGCCCTGCTCCAGAGATTTCTAACCAACGACCAGCAAGCTTACCGCTACCAAAGGCCATATCAATCTCAGCTGATGGCTCAGTGAATGGGAAATACGATGGGCGGAAACGCACTTGCAATTCATTTGTTTCAAAGAAGGTTCTTAAGAAGTCTGTATAGACGCCCTTGAGGTCTGCAAAGGAGACGCTCTCAGCAATCCACAGGCCTTCAACCTGATGGAACATCGGTGAATGGGTTGCATCACTATCAACACGATAAGTTCTGCCTGGTGCAATCACTTTGATTGGTGGCATCACATCAGCGTTAGCGTATTTCTGAACATGCTCACTCGCATAACGAACCTGAATAGGGCTAGTATGTGTGCGCAACAACAAAGGCTTCTCGTTCGAATCTTTGCCGTCGATATAAAACGTATCCTGCATTGAACGTGCAGGATGATTCTCGGGACTATTCAGGGCAGTGAAATTAAACCAATCGGTTTCAATTTCAGGGCCATCTGCTACATCAAAACCAATCGAGCGGAAGATCTCTTCAACGCGTTCCCAGGTGCGCATCACAGGATGCAAGCTACCTACTGCTTGGCCACGGCCAGGCAAGGAAACGTCAATAGACTCAGCCGCAAGACGTTGCATCAACACAGCATCAGCCAAAGCTTGGCGACGCTCTTGTAACGCAGCTTCTACTTGAGTTTTGATTTGATTAATTTGGGCGCCAGCACTCTTGCGCTCCTCAGGCGACATTCCACCAAGCGCTTTTAAACGCTCAGTGAGAACACCTGACTTACCGAGATACTTGGCTTTCGCGTCCTCTAGAGCTGCCGCATCGGCAGCCCCGAGGAAATCACGTTTAGCATCCTCGACAATGTGGTCGAGAGAAACCATTGCAGCTTAGTTTAGAAAACTAAGATTAAGCTGCAGCGTTTACTACGGATTTGATCCGAGTAACCAAAGCAGCGAAAGCCGCTTTGTCAGCAATGGCCATATCAGAAAGCACTTTACGGTCGAGTTCGATCGCAGCTTTCTTCATACCATTCATGAATACGCTATAGGTCATGTCATGCTGACGAACTGCCGCGTTGATACGAGCAATCCACAAAGCGCGGAATACACGTTTCTTATTGCGACGGTCACGGTATGCATATTGACCAGCACGCATAACCGCTTGCTTAGCAATACGGAATACGTTCTTACGACGGCCACGGTAACCTGTAGCGGCATCGGTGATTTTCTTATGACGGGCTCTTGCTGTAACCCCACGTTTGACTCTTGGCATTTAATTCTCCTAATCTAGTCTGAGGTTAAGCGTATGGAAGCATAGAGCGAATTGACTTAACGTCAGCTTTCGCAACTTCTGTGGAACCACGGAGGTGACGCTTATTCTTAGTGGTCTTCTTGGTGAGGATGTGGCGTTTGAAAGCCTGACCTCGTTTGATCGTTCCGCCTGCGCGAACCGTGAAGCGCTTTTTAGCGCTACTCTTGCTCTTCATCTTGGGCATAAAGCACCCCTTCAATTACTTGTGCAACATAGGTGGTAACCGACGGTTACTCTTCCTGTACCCAGAAGCACTTCAAACTACCGGCACCTTTCAGCGCCTCCCTACATAAGAACTAGGTAGAACCTAGTTACTTAGCCTTACGAATGGGGGCCAACACCATCACCATCTGGCGGCCTTCCATCTTTGGAAACTGTTCGACTTGGCCGTATTCAACGAGATCCAACTTCAAACGCTCCAACATTCTGACTCCGATTTCTTGGTGGGCCATCTCACGACCCCGAAACCGCAGCGTAATCTTTGTCTTATCGCCATCTTCTAAAAAGCGGATTAGATTGCGTAGCTTCACACCGTAGTCACCATCATCAGTACCAGGGCGGAATTTCACTTCCTTCACCTGAATGACTTTTTGCTTCAGCTTTGCTTCATGCATCCGCTTGGCTTCTTGGTATTTGAATTTGCCGAAGTCCATGATGCGGACTACAGGTGGAACAGCCGTCGGAGCAATTTCAACCAAATCGGTTTCTTTCTCTTCTGCTGCAGCCAAGGCTTCACTCAACTTAACTACACCGATGGGTTCACCATCGATTCCAATCAAACGCACTTCGGGAGCAGTTATTTCCCGGTTAATGCGTTGCAATTTTTCAGTAGCGATCTTCTTAATTCCTTTAAAAAAACAATAAAAACCGTTCTAACCCTAGCTAGGCTCGGGTCCGACTTTCTGGGAAATATCCTGCTGGAGTCGGGCAACGAAGGCATCAAGAGGCATTACGCCTAAATCCACTCCGCCACGGGCACGAACGGCCACCGTATTACTTTCAGATTCTTTATCCCCTACAACGAGCAAAAATGGGATCTTCTGTAATGCGTGCTCGCGTATTTTATACGTAATTTTCTCGTTCCGCAAATCAGATTCGACTCTAAACCCTTGTTTTTTCAGCAATTGCTGCACTTGTTGTGCGTATGCAGCAGAATTTCCTGAGATATTAAGGACTACAGCCTGGGTCGGAGCAAGCCAAACTGGCATGTTTCCTGCGTGATTTTCGATCAAAATGCCGATAAAACGCTCTAAAGAGCCCACAATTGCTCTATGGAGCATGACTGGGGTCTTACGGCTATTGTCTTCAGCCACATATTCAGCACCCAAACGGGCTGGCATGGAGAAATCCACCTGAATCGTGCCGCACTGCCAAGTACGTCCAATGGAGTCTTTGAGGTGATATTCGATCTTTGGACCGTAAAACGCACCCTCGCCTGGCAATTCTTCCCATTCCTGGCCGGAAGCCTTCAAAGCGCCACGCAAGGCATCTTCAGCTTTATCCCAAATAGCGTCATCGCCAACGCGTTTAGCTGGACGTAAAGCGAGCTTTACAGCAACCTCAGTAAAACCAAAATCTTGATAAACGGCGCGCACTGCTTTATCAAATGCAGCGACCTCGGATTGAATTTGATCTTCAGTACAGAAAATATGGCCATCGTCTTGTGTGAAGCCACGTACGCGCATCAAACCATGCAAAGCGCCCGATGGCTCATTGCGATGACATTGACCAAATTCACCGAAGCGCAATGGCAACTCACGATAGCTATGCAAACCAGAGTTATAAATTTGTACGTGACCAGGACAGTTCATCGGCTTTAATGCATAAGCACGATTCTCCGACTCTGTCGTAAACATATTCTCTTTGTAGTTGTCCCAGTGGCCGGATTTTTCCCAAAGACCACGATCCAAAATTTGTGGCGCTTTAACTTCTTGGTAGCCTTCTTGCTGATACACGCGACGCATGTATTGCTCAACTTCTTGCCAAATTGACCAACCTTTTGGGTGCCAGAAAATTAAGCCTGGAGCCTCTTCTTGGAAATGAAATAAATCGAGCTGCTTACCGAGGCGGCGATGATCACGCTTCTCAGACTCTTCAAGCATATGCAAGTAAGCATCTTGATCTTCTTTGCGTAACCAGGCTGTGCCGTAGATACGCTGCAACATCTCATTCTTACTATCGCCACGCCAGTAGGCGCCCGCAAGCTTCATCAGCTTAAAGACCTTGAGCTTGCCAGTAGATGGTACGTGCGGGCCGCGGCACAAGTCGGTGAACATGCCTTCGGCATATAGAGATACATCTTCACCCTGCGGAATGCTGGCAATCAATTCTGCTTTGTAGTTTTCGCCCTGCTTCTTAAAAAACTCAACAGCTTCATCACGTGGCATTACGGTACGAGTGACTGGCTCGTCTTTTTTAGCCAGCTCAGTCATCTTCTTTTCTAAAGCAACTAAGTCATCCGGAGTAAATGGGCGGTGATATGAGAAGTCATAATAAAAACCATTCTCGATCACTGGGCCAATCGTAACTTGCGCTTCAGGAAATAATTCTTTTACAGCGTATGCCAATAGGTGAGCAGTCGAATGACGAACAATTTCTAACGCTTCAGGACTCTTATCAGTAATGATGGCTAGTTGACTATCTTTATCAATAACAAAACTGGTATCCACCATCTTGCCGTCAACAATGCCACCTAATGCGGCTTTTGCAAGACCGCTACCGATGCTTTGTGCAACATCCGCTACGCGAACTGGTGCCTCAAACTCACGTTTTGATCCATCGGGCAGAGTAACTACAAGCATGATGACCCCATCTTATTTACTGAACTACATTCCTGACATCTTTCCCAAAAAGAAAGCGCGGTAGCTTTAGGGCATCCGCGCCTCTTTGGGTCTTATTCGTTGGTAGGCTCGATTGGACTCGAACCAACGACCCCCACCATGTCAAGGTGGTGCTCTAACCAGCTGAGCTACGAGCCTATACAGCCATAGAGTTTATCACCGGCGGCGCACTTGGGTGACCCCTTTGACCTCTTCTAAGCTGTTTTGAACCACTCGTAAGACTTCAGAATCCTTCACCTCAACCGTTAAAAGGATCTGAGCTAAGCCTTTTTTAGCTGATTTACGTAAATCAATCACATGCACACCCTGCCGCGTGAGAATCTCAAAGAGCTCCCGCATGAGCTCAGGTCGATCTAGGCCAGTTACAACCAAATCTGCTGGGAATACCCGTTTTTGCTCCTGGTTGACGATAGGATCTGCGGCCGAAGCGGTCCACGCAGTTTGAATCACCCGTTCTGGCGCGCGCTCAAGCAGACCCCTAAAGGTTTTACAAGAGCGTCGGTGAATTGACACTCCTCTGCCCTGCGTCACAAATCCAGCAATAGCATCTGGTGGAACAGGTCTGCAGCAACGCGCTAGCTGAGTGAGTAGCGAATCCACTCCAACCACCAAGACATCGCCGCTTTGCGCGTGCTTACGCGTACTGCTGCGCAGAATAATCTCGGGCGTAGCAGGAGTAACTTTAGTTTCTGAGTTGGCATCTTGCTTGTTATCAATCGTCTTAATTGACTGACCAGCTTCCTCATCGTCCAATGCATTAAACCAAGCGCGCACTCTTTGGCGCGCTCTTTGCGAACGAAGGTAATTTTTATCAGGGCTAATCCAGTCGCGCGATGGGCCACCATGCTTCACGGCAATAATCTCGACTGTTTGACCATTTTGTAGAGGGGTCTCTAATGGCACCATAGCGCCGTCCACTCTTGCACCCCTACAGCGATGACCTAGACTGGTATGTACAGCATAAGCAAAATCAATGGGCGTTGAGCCCTTCTCCAATGAGATCACCTTACCTAATGGCGTGAGTACATAAATATGATCGTCAATCTCATGATGTTTGAGTTGCTCCCAAGCATCTTCTTTCCAGGAGATAAGCTGACGAGCCCACGCAATTTGCCTCTCATAGGCCACTTCTGCGCTATGCGTTCCTTGTTGATGGTTAATGCTGGGCTTATTGGTTTTTGCTAGATTGGGTGGCGTCGCCATACCAACGTAGGCACCCTCTTTGTAGCGCCAATGTGCTGCCAATCCATACTCAGCCTGCTGATGCATTTCTTGTGTACGCACCTGAATTTCAAATGCAGTACCGTCATCATTCATCACTACTGTGTGCAATGATTGATAACCGTTGGGCTTAGGCCTTGCAATGTAATCATCAAATTCTCGTGGTACTGGTTGCCAAACGTTATGCACGATACCCAGCACGGCATAGCAAGACTTCACATCATCAACTAAAACTCGAAATGCTCTGACGTCATACAGATTGGCAAAGTCTAAGGATTTGCCTTGCATCTTTTTCCAGATACTGTAGATATGCTTAGGTCGACCAAGTACTTCACCATCAATTTGCGCAGCCTTGAGTTCTTCCTGTAGCTGCAACACAATTTGATCGATGAATGACTGACGCTCAATACGTTTCGAATCGAGCATCTTGGCGATCTCTCGATAGGTTTCTGGAGATAGCGCCCGAAACGCTAAGTCCTCCATCTCCCATTTCATCTGCCAAATACCCAAGCGATTCGCTAATGAGGCATCAATATTCAGGATTTCCTGCGCCCAAGCAGCTGGCATCTCCATTTTCTCTTGAGTGATCCAGCGCAGAGTCTGCAATCGAGATGAGAGATAGATCAGCACCACCCTTAAGTCATCACCAAATGCTAGAAGCATTTTGCGCAGCATTTCTTCTTGGCCGGTAACACTGAGTCCACCATCATCACGCATCAATTTTGCTTGGGCCTGACGCAAACCGCGATAACCAATCAATAACTTGGCAGGCTCTTCACCAATCAATTTAATGAGCGCTTCTTTACCGTGGGTACGCGCAATATTATTTGCCGCAACTAGGGTTGCTTCGTCTAAGTTGAGAGTTTGCAGGATCTTCGAAACCCCAAGCGCATGTGATTCAGCTGGCTCGCCATACCAGGCATCCTGAAAGACGGCTACTTTTTCGGATGTAGTGGGATTATTTGCCATAGGCAAAATGATTTGTAGGAATTAGCTGAAGAATTCTTTTGCCAACGCAATTTGCTCTGGCTTCACAAATGCAGGAGCATGGCCTACGTTTGGAATCTCAATACTGCGAGCATAGGGATTTACTTTGCACATTTGAGCAACGGTTGCAGCAGACAGCAAGTCAGAATTTCCACCCCGCACAATCAGCATCGGAATATGAATTTGCTTAAACGCATGCCACATCGCCATTTCGCCTGCCTTTGCCATGATTGGATTAACAGAAGCAAAAGGCACCGAAATATCTGGGTCGTAATGCATGATCCATTTACCTTCCTTCTGAATCAACATAGGGCCGTTATAGATTTCCCACTCTTGCGGAGTGTGTTCACCAAAACTGGCGCAGATTTCATTCAAGCGAGTAAGCGCATCTTCACGACTGGCAAAAGCAAATGGCTGCCCTACGTAAGAGCCCAAACGCTTGATAGCCTCAGACTCAATCTTCGGGCCCACATCATTGATCAACATGCGACGTATTGGCGAGTTTGGCATTGATGCATAAACCATTCCAATGAGACCGCCCATCGATGTACCAAACCAGTCCACTTGAGTTACACCAAGTTTTTTCACTAAGGAGGCAATATCTGAAACGTACTGTGGTACGGCATACAGCATCGGATTGCTAAGGCGGTCTGAATCACCCCTACCAACAATATCTGGACAAACAACGTAATAATCCTTGCACATAGCTAGTGCGAGGGTCTTAAAGTCACTGCCCCGCCTGGTGAGACCATGAACACACATCAATACTGGATTACCTGGATTGCCCCATGCGTGATAGGCCATGCGATGTTTTTCATCGCCACTAGAGCAGTCGACGTAAAAAGTTTCGCCATCATGAAATACATTTGCAGCTTGCGCTTCATTGTGAATTTCATGATTTGCGTGATCATGCTCATGCTCATGATCATGGTCTTCACCAATCACCTCAGGCTGTAAGGTCACATGATCAATACCATGCTTATCTAACAACATTTCATTAATTCTGGCCATGATCTGTGGCCACTCTTGAATATCGGCAATTTCAATATGGCCAATCAATGCTGGAAAGCTTGGAGTCATCTCCCAAACATGTAAATCGTGCACCGCAAGTACGCCCGGGACTCTTCTTAAATCAGTGCCAACTTGTAAATAGTCAATGTGGAGAGGCACACCCTCCATGAGAAAGTGATACGACTCATGCAGAATGGAGATGGTTGATTTCAGAATCAGTAGCGATACCAAGATAGACAAAATGGCATCAATTGGCATCCAGCCCGTTAACTGAATGACAACGCCTGCAACCAACGCAGCGATTGATCCCAGCAAATCGCCCATGACATGAACTAAGGCTGCACGAGTATTCACGCTCTTCTTATCACGCGACAACACCCATGCAACCACGATATTCATCAATAAGCCGATAGCAGCGACAACAGTGACGGTAAGGCCATCCACCTTATGTGGCTCATAGAATCGACTAATTGCCTCAACCATAATCCATACAACTAAAGCCAGCATCACAATGCTATTGACAAATGCTGCCAGGGCTTCTGCTCTGCCAAAACCAAATGAATGTTTTGGGGATGGTGGTCTACGAGAAATAATTTGCGCCAATAGCGCAAGTCCAAGCGCTGCAGCATCGGTAACCATATGCCCGGCATCGGATATCAATGCCAATGAGTTAGCAAAGTATGCTGCCGCGCCTTCAATACCTGAAAAGCCTAAAGTGAGTACTAAGGCAATTAAGAGTAAATTTTGATTAGAAACTTGCTTGCTATGGGTGTGTTTTGCATCACCCTTTTTATGGGCATGAAGCGAAGGATCAATGCCCGAATTCATCTTGGGTACTGAGGATTTTGAATGAGGAAAATGGAATCCCGACATAGTGATTCCATTATTTCATTCATCTGGATTAATTGCTCAGAAACCCGTTGTATCAACAGGGGCACCTGTCTTTGCAATAACTTCTTCTTTTGTCACACCAGGAGCTAATTCAACTAAGTTCAAGCCCGATCGGGTAATGTCCAAGACACAAAGATCGGTAATGATCTGGCTAATGACGCCCACACCGGTCAAAGGTAATGTGCACTTAGGCAAAATCTTCAGCTCTTCTGTGCCATCCTTTTTCTTGGCAACGTGCTCCATCAACACAACAACATGTTTTACGCCGGCCACCAAGTCCATAGCGCCGCCCATGCCTTTGACCATTTTTCCTGGAATCATCCAGTTAGCCAAATCACCATATTCGCTTACTTGCATTGCACCCAAAATCGCAATGTTGATTTTGCCGCCACGAATCATGCCAAAGGAATCTGCGGAAGAAAAAATAGATGAACCGGGTAAAGTAGTCACGGTTTGTTTACCGGCATTAATCAGGTCGGCATCAATCGTTTCTTCAGTTGGGAACGGGCCAATACCTAATAGACCATTTTCAGACTGAAGCCACACTTCCATATCTTTTGGTACATGGTTAGCCACCAAAGTAGGCATACCAATACCCAAGTTCACGTAGTAACCATCTTTTAATTCTTTAGCAGCACGGGCTGCCATCTCATCTCTAGTCCAAGCCATGTCGATCTTCCTAAATATTCTGTTCTGTTGCCGTTCGGGAAATTAAGCTGTTGCAGTCATTGTGCGCTGCTCAATACGCTTCTCTGGAGTCTTATGGAGTACCAATCGGTGCACATAAATACCAGGCGTATGAATCTCATCGGGATGCAGCTGACCGTTCTCAACAATCTCCTCTACTTCAGCTACCGTGATCTTGCCAGCCATTGCTACAACCGGATTAAAGTTACGCGCTGTGTAGCGATAGACCAAGTTTCCTGACTTATCTGCTTTCCAAGCTTTCACCAAAGAAATATCAGAAATAATTGAGCGCTCCATGATGTATTTCTCGCCATCGAATTCTTTTTCCTCTTTACCTTCAGCAACTAAAGTGCCAACACCAGTCTTGGTGTAGAAAGCAGGAATACCGCAACCACCGGCGCGCAGTTTTTCTGCCAAGGTTCCTTGCGGCGTAAATTCCAACTCCAACTCACCAGCTAAATACTGACGCTCGAATTCTTTGTTCTCGCCCACATAAGAGGCAACCATCTTTTTAACTTGGCGAGAGTTCAGCAATAAACCCAATCCGAATCCATCTACGCCTGCGTTATTAGCAATTGCAGTGAGGTTTTGAACGCCCAAATCCTTTACCGCCTGAATTAATGCCTCAGGAATGCCGCAGAGACCAAAACCGCCAACAGCTAATTTTTGTCCGTCTTTTAAGATGTCCCGCAAGGCATCGACTGCCGATGGGTAAGTTTTATTCATAACTTTTGTCCTAATATTGCCAAAAAGGGTAAAAAAGCAATCATAACGCTTTGGGGCCGTTGATCCAGACGGTCTTGGCACTAATTCGGATTTTGGCAGTTGGAACTAAACTATTAGGGCTTAAATACCCTATTTTTGAGAAATTTCGGAGAAATCAAATGAATGCTGCTGAACTGGTCGAGCAATTTGGGCCCAGAGACTCCATGGACTATGACTTAGTCATCGTTGGAGGCGGCCCTGCAGGCTTATCGGCCGCCATTAAAACTAAGCAACTAGCAAATGCCTCCGGCAAAGAGATCAGCGTTTGCGTGCTGGAAAAGGGCTCTGAAATCGGCGCTCACATTCTTTCTGGCGCGGTGATGGATCCAAAGGCGCTTACTGAGTTATTTCCAGATTGGAAAGAATTAGGTGCGCCACTCGACACCCCAGTCTCCGAAGATCAATTTTTATTTTTAACCAGTGAAAGCTCCTATCAAGTTCCGAATTGGATGCTGCCCCACTGCTTTAAAAATGAAGGCAACTATATTGTTAGTCTTGCAAACGTGACACGCTGGCTTGGACAACAAGCTGAAAATCTCGGTGTTGAAATTTTTCCCGGTTTTCCTGCAGCAGAAATTCTCTATAACGATCAAGGCGCAGTTTGCGGAGTGATTACTGGTTCAATGGGTTTGGATAAAGAAGGCAACCCTACCGATCAATTTCAACTTGGTATGGAATTGCGTGGCAAGTACACCCTCTTTGCTGAAGGTTCACGCGGTCATCTCGGCAAACAGCTCATCTCTAAATTTGCATTAGATAAAGATGCCGACCCACAAAGCTATGGCATTGGGATTAAGGAGCTCTGGGAAGTGGAGCCCTCCAAGAGCAAGCCTGGGCTGGTTGTCCACACAGCAGGCTGGCCATTGGAGAGTGATACCTATGGCGGCTCATTCCTCTATCACTTAGGTGATAACAAGGTTGCAGTTGGCTTGGTGGTTGGACTCTCATACAAGAACCCTTACCTCTCTCCTTTCGAAGAATTTCAACGCTATAAGTTGCACCCCAAGATTCGGGAAACTTTTGAAGGCGGTAAGCGTATTGCATATGGTGCGCGTGCATTAACTGCAGGCGGCTTAAACAGCCTGCCAAAAACTGTGTTCCCTGGTGGCGCACTCATTGGTTGCGATGCTGGCTATTTGAATGCGTCACGCATCAAAGGTAGTCATGCAGCCATTAAGACCGGCATGCTTGCTGCAGAAGCGGCAGTCGCAGCGATTAATGAAAACCGTTCTGAAGATGTTTTATCTGCTTACCCAACTGCATTCCAAAATAGTTGGTTACATACAGAACTCAATCAAGCGCGCAACTTCAAGCCATGGATGTCAAAAGGTCTCTATCTCGGCACCCTAATGGTTGGTTTAGAGCAAAAGTTATTGGGCGGCAATATGCCATGGACGGTTCATCTGAAACATGCTGACCACGAATGCCTAGAGCCGGCTGCTCAACACAAGCCCATTGACTACCCGAAGCCAGATGGGAAGATTACCTTTGATCGCCTTTCATCCGTATTTATTTCCAATACGAATCATGCCGAGAATCAGCCTATCCACTTAACTCTGAAGAATGATTCCGTGCCTGTGGATATCAATCTCAAAACCTATGCAGGCCCCGAGCAACGTTACTGCCCTGCTGGCGTATATGAGTACGTAGAAACTGACGGCAAACCACGTTTGCAAATCAATTCGCAAAACTGTGTTCATTGCAAAACCTGTGACATTAAAGATCCAACCCAAAACATTATCTGGATTACTCCAGAAGGTGGTGGTGGACCGAACTACGCATCGATGTAAAGCAATGCAATACAACAAGCCCCGGTTAGATGCCGGGGTTTTTCATTAAAAACAGGAATCAATAAATAGCGTTATATTTAAACCATGATGATCCTACACACTATGCTGCGCGTTGGCGACCTGAATCGCTCTATTAACTTCTACACCAAAGTATTGGGAATGAATTTACTACGTACAACTGAGCGTCCTGAGCAAAAATACTCGCTCGCTTTTGTGGGGTTCGGCAAAGGTAATGGAGATGGACAAGCTGAGATTGAGCTAACCTATAACCATGGAGTTTCTAGCTATGAGATGGGAACAGCCTATGGTCATATAGCCATTGGTGTTCCTGATGCCTATGCTGCGTGCGCCAAGATTAAGGCAGCTGGCGGTAATGTCACTCGTGAAGCTGGTCCAGTAGCTGGCGGCGATACCATCATTGCATTTGTGACCGATCCTGATGGCTACAAAATAGAGCTCATTCAGCGCTAATCGTGGCCCAGCCCGATTCATATCAACTAGACATACTTGATCGCTTAAGCGATATTCCGTGCGAGGAATGGAATGCTTTACTTCCTGCTGATGCAGGCCCCTTTCTGCGCCATGAATTTCTTAGCACTCTAGAAGAGACGGGTTGTGTTGGAGGCAATACTGGGTGGCAAGTCGCACACCTGCTCCTAAAAGATCATGGCCAACTGATAGGTGCAATGCCTCTGTATTTGAAGCAACATTCGTATGGAGAGTTTGTGTTTGATTGGTCATGGGCTCAGGCTTATGAGCAGCAAGGCATGCAGTACTTTCCCAAAGCGCTCTGCGCCATCCCCTTCTCCCCTGTACAAGGCTCCAGAATTCTTAGCGCCAGTCACATTGATGCCGACATGGTTAAGCAGCATGTCATTACAGGGTTAAAAACTTTAGTTATTCAAAACAATCTGTCTTCAGCGCATGTTTTATTCCCTTACGCCTCAGAATCTAAAAACCTTCAAGAGCAAGGCTTCATGCTACGTGACTCTGTGCAATTTCATTGGCATAACCAGGGCTTTGAGAACTTTGAACAATTTTTAGCAGCCCTCACAATGAAGCGCCGCAAAAATATTCGGCGCGAGCGCGAGCAAGTGACAAAAGAATCTATTCACTTTAGGCATGTGCCAGGAATATCTTCAACCGATGATGATTGGGAATTTTTCTATCGCTGCTATGAAAATACCTACTTAGAGCATCGCTCTAATCCATATCTCAGTGAGACTTTCTTCAAGCTATGGGCTCAGAGAATGCCTGAGAATCTTCATTTAATCATTGCTGAACGTGCGGGCCATCCTATTGCTGCATCATTACTAGTGATAGACCCGAAAACCTCCAAGGCTTATGGCAGATATTGGGGTGCGATAGAACACATTCCCTGCCTCCACTTTGAAACTGCCTATTACCAAGCCATTGAATACTGTATTGCTCAAAAGATCCAAACCTTTGAAGGTGGTGCTCAAGGTGAGCACAAGATGGCTCGGGGATTTCTTCCCACCACGATTCAATCAGCGCATTTTATTGCTGATCCACGCTTTGCCAAAGCAGTCCAACACTTCTTAGATCGAGAGCATCAAGGGATTGGAGCCTACGTCGATGAGCTTGCCGAGCACAGTCCTTTGAAATCGTCTAAAGTACAGCCATGAATTCTGGAAGCAACGATACTAAATCAGCCTCGCAAGACGGTTCTCACTCCCTATCGACTGGGGACAATGAGTCCGACTCCCCTTGTATTGGTGTATGCACCACTCTTTACGATGAAATCTGCCAAGGATGCGGTCGCACTCTCGGAGAAGTCAGTAATTGGGTATTCTTTTCTCAGGAAGAAAAAGATTCGGTGTGGAAGCGCATTCGCGAAGAAGGTACTGCGACCCGCTTTCAACGACAAGTCAAAGAAAATAAGCCCGCTTAGGGGCTTATTTTTAAGTAGCTACTAGTGAGGTTGCTTTAACCTTCTAATGCCTGACTGCGCAAATACTCTTCGTACGTTCCTGAGTAGTCAGTAACCGTGCCATCCATCTTCACTTCTAAGATACGATTAGCCAAAGCAGATACAAACTCACGGTCGTGAGAAACAAAGATCAAAGTGCCGTCGAATTTCTCAAGTGCAATTTGTAAGCTCTCAATGGATTCCATATCCATATGGTTTGTCGGCTCATCCATTGCTAGCACGTTATATTTTTGGAGCATCAATTTGCCCCAAATCATTCTGCCCTTTTCACCACCAGAGAGCACCTTAACGGACTTGCCAATATCATCGCCAGAGAATAAGAGGCGACCTAATGTGCCACGAATAACTTGATCGTCATCACCAGTATTACGCCAGTTGTTCATCCAATCCATGAGCAATTCGTCTTTTGCGAACATCTCAGTATTGTCTTGAGGCATCACACCAACGTTAGCGTTCTCAGCCCATTTCACATCACCGCTATCAGCAGCAATACCTTCAAAGCGTTTGCTTAGAATGGTCTTGAGCAGTGTCGTCTTACCAGCACCGTTTTGTCCGATGATGGCAATCTTCTCGCCAGCACGAACGCCTAATTTGAAATTCTTGAAGATAACGCGGTCATAAGCCTTAGTTAGCGCATTGCACTCTACCGCCATGTTGTGCAGCTTCTTCTCAGTATCAAAACGAATAAATGGGTTCTGACGTGATGAAGGCTTTACTTCAACAATCTCAATTTTCTCTAGCTGTCTCTGGCGTGAAGTCGCTTGGCGTGCTTTAGAAGCGTTTGCAGAGAAGCGAGCTACGAAAGCTGCCAATTCAGCAATTTTCTCTTTCGCCTTCACGTTATTACTCAGCTGCTGAGTGCGAGCCTGAACAGATGCCAGCATGTAGGAATCGTAATTACCTGGATAAACCTTCAAGGTTCCATAGTCCATGTCGGCCATATGCGTACAGACTTCATTGAGGAAGTGACGATCATGGGAAATGATGACGATGGTGCTCTTAATTTGATTGAGGATGTCCTCAAGCCAATGAATGGAGTGAATGTCCAAGTTATTGGTTGGCTCATCAAGCAGCAATACATCTGGATCAGAGAACAATGCTTGCGCTAGCAATACACGCAATTTCCAACCTGGCGCAACATTGCTCATTGGGCCGTTGTGTTGCTCAATGGGAATACCAATACCCAATAACAACTCACCTGCTTTTGCTTCAGCGGTATAACCACCGTACTCAGCGTATTTGCCTTCAAGCTCAGCAGCCTTCATGTAATCTTCATCAGAAGCATCTGGGTTAGCGTAGATCGCGTCGCGTTCTGCCGCTGCCTTCCACATCTCTTCGTGCCCCATCATTACTACGTCAAGAACGCGTACATCTTCGTATGCAAATTGATCTTGACGCAATTTACCCAAACGAATACCGGGATCTAAGCTCACGTTACCGCTAGTTGGCTCAAGCTCGCCACCTAAAATTTTCATAAAGGTTGACTTACCGCAACCATTTGCGCCGATGAGGCCGTAACGATTACCGCCGCCAAACTTCACGGAAATGTTTTCAAACAGAGGCTTCGCCCCAAACTGCATGGTGATATTAGATGCTGACAGCACGGATGTTTTCTAGCTTTCTGAAATTCAATAGTTACCCCGGAGGGGCAAAGACCGTTATTTTAACGGCTTAGACGTCTTTGTTGGCAGGAAGCCGCAGTCTTGCTTAGACTTTGACCCTAAATGGGGTGAAATTTGTATGAATATCGTAGAAATCCTCGTTTTCCTTGCGCTTAAGGAAGTTCACGACCCAATAGGTCATGGGGGTAGCCAAGATTTCCCATGAGGTCTTCAGGACATACTGGGCCAGTGCTACCTGAATCAATTCATGGATTGGCCAGATGCCATAGAAAGCCAATACATAAAAAAAGGATGAATCGACCATCTCGCCCACCGCCGTAGATCCAATGGTACGCATCCACAGAAAACGGCCCTGGGTCCACACCTTCATCTTTGCCAATACATAACTGTTGACCAGGCTTCCACACCAGAAAGAAAACATAGAAGCTAAGGCAATTCGCCAAGAGTTTCCAAATACCGTTTCTAGCCCGTGCTGATAATTAGCCATATAGTCGCCAGGTGCAACCGGTAAGGCAATGACTATTTGCGCCATGATTGCGGCAAATGCGAGAGCAGCAAAGCCAGCCCAAACCGCTCTACGATCGTAAGCGTACCCATAGACTTCCGTGAGGATGTCGCCAAAGAAATAGGCGATGGGGAAAAATAGAATTCCCCCGCCAAATGGCACAGTCCCAAAATACGGCAAATCAATTACGGCCGCCTTACCAGCGCCAATAAAGTTCGAGCACAATAAAACCACCACGAAGGCAGTCAGAATCAGGTCGTAATAACGATGGTGGCGTCTAGGCGAGTCCATAAGTCCAGAAAAATGGATAATAGAAACAGAATATCTGTATTCCTGAAAATTCGCAGGGTGCAGGCAAAAAGTAATAACAACACCGCATAGAGGATGACAAGGTAATGAGTAAAGTAAGTTTTAACTGGGCAGACCCCCTACTTCTTGACACCCAGCTGACTGAAGAAGAGCGTATGGTTCGCGATGCTGCCGCTGAATATGCTCAAGGCCGCTTAATGCCGCGTATTCATGATGCCTATCGCAACGAAACAACTGATCCTGCCATCTTCCGCGAAATGGGTGAGCTTGGCCTTTTAGGAATCACCATTCCTGAGCAATATGGTGGAGCAAATCTCAACTATGTCTCTTACGGTTTAATCGCTCGTGAAATCGAACGCGTGGATTCTGGTTATCGCTCCATGATGAGCGTGCAGTCTTCCTTGGTGATGGTTCCAATTAATGAATTCGGCAGCGAAGCCCAAAAACAAAAGTACCTACCTAAATTAGCTAGTGGCGAATGGATTGGTTGCTTTGGTTTAACCGAACCTAACTATGGCTCAGATGCTGGTGGCATGATTACTCGCGCCAAGAAAGTTCCGGGCGGATTTTCTTTAACTGGCTCCAAGATGTGGATCTCCAACTCCCCGATTGCAGATGTGTTTGTAGTTTGGGCAAAGAATGATGAAGGCATCATTCGCGGCTATATTCTTGAAAAAGGCATGAAGGGCTTAAGCGCTCCAAAGATCACTGGCAAGATGGGCCTACGCGCGTCTATCACCGGCGAAATCGTGATGGATGAAGTGTTCGTACCTGCCGAGAATGAATTCCCAGAAATTGAAGGCCTCAAAGGCCCCTTCACTTGCTTAAACTCCGCACGCTATGGCATTGCCTGGGGAGCACTTGGCGCTGCTGAGTGGTGCTGGTATGCCGCTCGCCAATACACCATGGATCGCAAGCAATTCGGTAAGCCACTGGCTGCGAATCAATTGATTCAGAAAAAATTGGCTGACATGCAAACTGAGATCACTTTAGGACTTCAGGGCTGCTTACGCCTAGGTCGTATGAAAGATGAAGGCATTGCTGCCCCAGAAATCACTTCCATCATGAAACGTAACTCTTGCGGCAAGTCTTTAGATATTGCGCGTATGGCTCGTGACATGCATGGTGGTAACGGTATCTCAGATGAGTATGGAGTTGTGCGTCACATGCTGAACTTGGAAGTCGTTAACACCTACGAAGGTACTCACGATATTCACGCCCTTATTTTAGGTCGTGCACAAACAGGCATTCAGGCCTTCAGTTAATCAACTAATTAAGCACCTAGCTTACTTGCGATGGCCTTTGCTGCTCTAGCAAAGGCCTCATCACTATCATCATCTAGCTGTACAAAATTCTCAATTCTGTATTGAGGAAAGTTACGCACAATCGATGACTGATAAGAAGGATCGTAATGCTTTACCAACAACTCTTCAACAAGCTCAGGAAAATTACCCGCATCAATTGCATCATTCCATTTAGCAATCTGCACTTTTCCGTAATGAGCGGTTAGCAATGCTAACTTACGCTTGAAATTATCGGTATCGGTTAGAAAGTGATGGTATTCACGAATTAACCAGGACACTCGTGTTTGAGTACTCGATCTCAATTCAACACAAGACCCATTGCGAATTTTTTCCATTAAAGCATCAGGTACATGTAATCCCCCCACCTTCTTGCTTTCGGACTCCACAAATACTGGCTTAGCAGGGTCAAGCGAACGCAAGGCATTCCATAGCGCAGTCTCAAAGCCTTTTTGCGATGGCTGGTCTTCATTAGGCTCATTACCAAGCACTGATCCACGATGAACCGCCAAGCCCTCTAGATCAAGGATCTGAGCCCCTAATGCACCGATCTCTTGCAGCACTCGTGTTTTGCCGCTGCCCGTCATTCCACATACAACCTGAAATGAAAATTGACCAGCTGCCTGGTCTAAGCCATCAATCACTGTGCGACGAAAAACTTGATAACCGCCTTCTAGCTGCTTAGCTTTCCAGCCAATCCGATTGAGAATATGAGTAAAGGCGCCACTGCGTTCACCACCACGCCAGCAATAAATTAATGGACGCCATTCACGAGGTAATTCTAGGAAGTGATTTTCAAGATGAGTAGCAATGTTTTTGGAGACCAACGCTGCCCCTAGTTTTTTAGCTGCAAATGGAGACTCTTGTTTATAAAGCGTTCCTATTTTTGCGCGCTCTTCATTATCAAGAACGGGGTAATTAACTGCACCAGGAATGTGATCTAAAGCAAACTCTGCTGGAGATCTCACATCAATCACGAGATCAAACTGACCTAGCTCAGATAAAAATTGATCAACTCTTAAGATATGTGGATTGCTGGGTTGCACGATAGACTAGCGCAACTTTTGCAAAATATGCTCAGGCCAAGGCGCTGATTTATTGGTGGTGAGATCTACCCAAACCATGGTGGCGCCACCAATAGCCGCCTCGACTTCAGGCGAGGTAGTTAAAGCCATGCTGGTATAGACATCCAAACTAGTTCTGCCAATGGCGCCAATGGAGGTCTTTAATATCAACTCGCCTGGGAACGAGAGTTGTTGATAAAAATTACAAAAGCCATTCAGCATCAACATGGATTCACGACCAGGGGCAACCTCGTAACCCATCGCGGTAATCCATTCACAGCGGGCTTGCTCCATGTAGCGAAAGTAAATAGTATTGTTCACGTGCCCATACGCATCCATATCACCCCAACGAATAGGCATGATCATCTCATGCACTAATTTTCGCTCTTCGGGAATGGTGATGCGCATGGTTTAGCGAGTGCTCTTTAGCTTAACCAAGCTGCAAAGCAAGTTGGTACAAATTAGTTGAGCGTGCGCCAGAGCGGCAGAAAGCGAGAACCGGTCCAGGCAAAGTTTTTAAGAGGCGCGCCATTTCTTGTACTTGAGCCGGGGTGAATGCGCCCGGTACTACTGGCAAGTAAACATAATTCAATCCTAACTTTTCAGCTTCAGCTTGGATCGCAGCATTCAAAGGTTGGCTTGGGCCACCCTCACCATCAGGACGGTTATTAATCACGCTCTTGTAGCCTTGCTTGGCAATTTCAGCTAAATGGCTTGGGTCGATCTGACCGAGAGTGCCAAACTGAGCGTTATGGCAAGAAATAGGAAGACTCATGAAACCCTCTACATTCAATTAATTATGCAATAGGGTCGATTTTAAATCAGGCTCGCCTAGATGTTCGTGGGCTTGTTTTTATGGGCAGTAAAGAAGCGCTCGCAGATCTCCATGCCAGCTAGCATGGCAACCACAAACACCAAGGCCTTGAGGTGGCCTGCGCCTAGGGCAACTAGAGCTGGACCAGGACAAAAGCCAGCGATTCCCCAGCCAGCTCCAAAAATTAAGCTGCCAATAATCAATGGCTTGGTAATGTCTCTGCGCGTAGGGATATGCAGTGCCCCACCAAAAAAAGCTTCAGTTCTTTTGCTAACAACGTAGAACCCGGCAAGACCAACAATCACGGCACCCATCATGACAAACATTAATGATGGATCCCAGTTACCGGTTAAATCCAAAAATGCCAAGATCTTCTGCGGATTGCTCATGCCGGAGATAATTAAACCCCAACCAAAAAGCACACCAATTGCGTACTGACCAAAGAGGCTGAAATTTTTTCTCATCTCAAACTCCAATCAAGTGGCGCAGCACGTAAACAGTGATAAAGCCTGCGCCCATAAAAGAGAGCGTGGCAACTAATGAACGTGGTGATAAGCGTGACAGACCACAAATACCGTGGCCACTAGTGCAGCCAGATCCATATTGAGCACCAAAGCCAACTAGGAGGCCAGCAATCACAATCGCAATCCAATCTGCTTCAATTTCCACTACCGGGAATATGCCAAAAAATAACGCTGCCAGAAATGGCGCAGATATCAAACCAAAAACCAACGCAACACGCCATGCTGAATCAGTCAATTTAGGATGCAGTAAGCCAGAAACAATTCCGCTGATACCCAAAATACGGCCATGCAATAAAACATATAGAGCCGCCGCAACTCCAAGAATCATCCCGCCCAATAAGGAGGGAATGGGGGTAAAAGACATCCAATCAATTTGCATTATTCAGCCGTATTTAAAATTAACTGCAAGGGTTAGGAGCAAGGCGTATTTGTAAATAACGTAGACCTATATAAGCCCCAAAGATAAATCCAGGCAAGGCCAGCAATGAACCAATAGCAAGAGTGGAGATACCACTCAAGCCCTGCCCTACTGTACAACCCAAAGCAGTTACGCCACCAAAGCCCATCAGCGCGGCGCCAACTAAATGGTTGGCGGTATCTTCAGTATTACGGAAGGATTCCCAACGAAATGATTTGGTTGCAATTGATACTGCAGTAGAACCCAAAATCATTCCTACAACAGCTGCAATACCCACTGTGATTACTTTGGATGTATCGCTATACATCATCAACCAATCCAAGGAATAGGCATAAGGTGCAACGAACGAAAGACTTTCCATGCGACCAGAATTCGTTACCAAAAATACTTCTTCTAAAGTATTTGGATCTTCAGCCACATATCCCAAGTTACCTGATACCCACCACACCGCACAGATTGCCAATCCTACGGCAATGCCAGCAAATAGATTTTCAGCAGTCCAAAATGCTTTGTTAGCTAAGGCATAAGCAATAAAGGCAGCGCCAATGATTAAGCCCAGGGCTAAATGAAGCTGAGGACGCGCAATGCCAAGGGGTGCGCTTAAAAGACTAGGTAAATCTTGCGGTGTATTAAAGGCAATAAAAAACGTATCCAAAGTGTTGATGCGCACTACACCCAAGAAACCGCGCATTGTCATATACGCCGTTAATCCGAGGACCATAAACACCACAATGGACTTTAAGTTGCCACCACCAATGCGGATCAAGGTTTTACTGCCGCACCCTGAAGCCAGCACCATACCTAAACCAAACAAAACACTACCAACGATTGTGGAAAGCCACAAAAATTTATTGCCGGTATAAAAACTTTTCAGCGGATCAATCAAGCCAAGGTAAGACATCAAGGTAAAACCAATAATGGCAACACCGATAGCCAAAAACCATTGCTTTAAACGGCCCCAGCTAGACATGATGAAAATGTCAGAAACTGCACCCATGCTGCAAAACCCAGTTTTCTGCATAACGGCACCTAGAAAAAAGGTGATGGCAAAAGTAGCCCAGAGAACGGACTTACTTAAAGAACTAATATCTACAACATCCATAGCGATCAAATCTTGAAAAAATTAAGGTTTAAATTTGTAAAACTGTTTATTGAGAAAGGCGGTGACATCCGCTTCATCCTCTGGGAATAGATCAAGCCGTAGTTCGGTATTACATAGACCAACCATCTTTTTCAAATCAGCCAGCGATTTCACCTTGCTATCAGAGCGGGTGTAAATCATGTCGCCATTACCAAAGCCGGTTTTCTTGGCATGACAGGCATAGCATTTTTGCTGGTCTATGGTCTTGCCATTAGCCAAATCTGGAGCAGCGAGCGCTGGAGTGCTAATAAGGGCACTGAATGCGATTGCTGAGATAGATCGGAGAAAAGTCATTTTCATTACAAATCAAGGATTTAGCATTAATCCTCTATTTTAAGGCCCAATGGCTGAATTTGCCTTAGTTGCTTGTCTTACTCAGCCTGGATCGACAGATAGACGTTATAGGCATTCATGCGGTTAGCAGCCCTAAACAGCGGCATCCCCTCGTATTCAGACCAATCAGCCTGTTTATAGGCATCCTCGAAAGGATCTAGGTTAATGGCGGCTTCAGACATGGACTCACGCAAATACTTGAGGTAATTCCTGGTGAAGGCGATATCTTCAGCCGGCTTAACAGAGTAATTGCCGTGCCCTGGGATCACAATATTGGGGTTGAGTTTTTCAATCTCATCTAGAGCAATCAGCCACCCTTTGCTATCGGCGTTCCCAACAAATGGAATGCGACCCCTGAATACAAGATCACCAGCAAACAATACTTTTTCTGAAGGCACGTACACCATGAGATCTTCAGGAGCATGCGCAGGTCCAACTCTACTTACGAAGAAGTCCACCCCACCAACGGTCAACTTTGTTTTTTGACCCACCCATACATCCGCAGAGATTAATTTGGTATTTGCATTAACCCAAGGAGCGAAATCGATTCTTGAAGCTATCAAGCGTTGCTTGGCGGTTTCAGAAGAGAGGTAATTTCTACCCTCACCTTGCGCATAGATCTTTGCACCGATTTTTTTAAACTCTTGCAATCCATATACATGGTCAGCATGGTAATGACTCACGATGAGAGCCACTATCTTTTGTGGAGTAATTTTCTTGATTTCAGCAATGAGCTTTTGCGCCAGAATCGGCGAGCCCAAGGCATCAACAACCACCACCCCGCCTGGGGTTACAACAAAGCCAGCATTAGAAATAAAGTTTTGATTAGCGCTGCTTCCCATTTCTGGGAAGCCTTGTACAAAATAGGTATGGGGCGCTACCTGTATTGGCTTTAGCTGAATCGTATCGCTAGGCTTAACCTGTCCAAAAGCCGAATCCAAAAAGATAAGGGATCCCATCAGGATCCCTGCAAGACTTTTAAAGCAATTCATATAAGACTGTTTAAGGCTTGATGTAAGCAAAACCATCTTTATATTGCAGATCTGCCACACGAACCACACCTGATGGTGTGAAGTCAGCATCTAAAGTGAACTGATCTTTTTTCAAGTTACGATTCTTGAGCGTAATCTCGCAAACCTCAAACTTCACACCACGAGACTTTAAAGCGCCAACTAAAGGTGCGTATTCCACATTATTCTTCTTATCTTTCGCCCCCTCCATCATGATGTCCACGCCATTGGCATGGGTCACCACAATAATGGTAGTTTGAGGCGCTACGTCTAAATGATTACGGATATTGCGCAGACCTTTTAGACCTTGGGTCTCAGCATCATCAATGTGGTAAACCACTTTTGTATTACCTGTAGATTGAGCTGAAACCAAAGAACCAAAACCTAGCGAAAAAGTCAAAAAGGCAATAATGGAAAGTAGTTTTTTCATTTCACGTCCTATGACTTAAATTAGATCGAAACCATACCGGGATTATTTGCAACACCCTTAATGATTGGCTCATTGAGCTTGACTGCTTTAACCACCTTAACATCACGCAGGTGACGCTCAATCACATCCCAGATTGGCTCGCCGCCAGCATTCTTGGCTTCTTCGCTAACGGGTGCCCAGCCTGCAACTTTATAAGTCTTGCTTGCCTCAATTGGCTTGCCGTTTAAGCGCATATCTGTAATACGCTTACCGGCTGTTTGCGCAGGATCAATGGTGTATTGCATACCACCAACGCGGACCATATCGCCACCTTGTTGATAATACGGATCTGGATTAAATAAATTATCTGCCACGTCCTCAAGAATGGTCTTGATGGTTTCACCACTCATATTAGTAACCGTGGTGTACGGATAAGTAATCGCCGTTTGATCCATCAGGTTCTCGCGAGTGATTGCTTGGCCCGGCAGGAGGCTAGTGCCCCAACGGAAGCCTGGTGAGAAAGCAATCTCCGCATTCTTTTGCGCCATGAGGCCATCTAAGATAAGTTGATCAAAGCTACCATTGAAGTTGCCACGACGATACAAGAGGCCTTCAGTAGTAGCTAATTTTTCATTGAGCTTAGCTTCGAACGGCGCTCTAATTTTGGTAATCAACTTGCTCATTGCTGGATCGGCTGGAATCATGTTCGAGAATATTGGGAAGAGCTTGTAGCGGAAATCAACTGCCTTACCGCCCTTCACATCAAAATCGAGCACACCCAAAAACTTGCTATTAGATCCAGCATTGGTAACTAGAGTGACACCACCGGAATTCTTAACCTTGACAGGAATGGGAACACCATCGTGCGTATGTCCGCCCATAATGGCATCAAGACCGCTTACGCGAGAAGCCATCTTCAAATCCACGTCCATACCATTATGGGAGAGCAGAATCACAACCTTGGCTCCCTTGGACTTCACTTCATTAATGGTCTTCTGGAGGTTTTCTTCTTGAATACCAAAAGTCCAATCTGGCGTGAAGTAACGTGGGTTAGCAATTGGTGTATACGGGAAGGCCTGACCAATAATGGCTACCTGAATACCGTTCTGCACTTTCATGACATACGGATTAAATACTGAATCACCAAAGTCGGCTGTTTTAATATTTTGCGCAACAAAATTGACTTTGCCTTTGAAATCGCCATTCACGATTTCCATCACACGCTTCTCACCTAAAGTCATCTCCCAGTGAGGTGTCATTACATCCACACCTAGCGCAAGAGCAGCATCGACCATATCTTGACCATTGGTCCAAAGAGCCGTACCAGAACCCTGCCATGTATCGCCACCATCAAGCAATAAAGCGCCTGGACGATTTGCTTTCATTTGCTTAACCAATGTAGCCATATGGGCGAAGCCACCCATCTTGCCGTAGTTCTGGGCTGCAGCAACGTAATCCAAGTAAGTGAATGCATGCGCATCGCGTGTTCCAGCTGGAATACCATTGGCTTTTAAGAAGTATTCTCCAACCAAATGCGGAGTCTTGCCCTCTTGTGCGCCAATACCTAAGTTGACATTAGGCTCGCGGAAGTAAATTGGTAATAACTGCGCATGACAGTCTGTGAAATGCAAGAAGTGGACATTGCCGAATTTAGGCAAATCATAGTATTTCTGTGCGGTACTCTGAGCATTCACGAAATTGGACTGCAAACTCAATCCGCCTGCTGATGCAATAGCCAAAGCCTGCAGAAAGTCGCGACGATTTAATGACATATATATTCCCTTAAGAAAACAGGCCTGTCGGCCTGTTCTTTGATTCGTTATTGATTAACTGGAGAGGCAGGATCAAGCAGTAAAGCCATGACATCCTGAATCTGCTGCTCATTTAAGAGCTTGAAGTGCGCAAATCGCGGCATATTACTGCAGGCGTTGTACGCCTTGGAGTTATTGATGCGATTCCAAGTATATGTAACCACTTCAGGTGAGTAACCGCGCATTTTTCCGTAACCAGTCAATGATGGCCCAATGTTTCCATAAGAAATCTCTTTAGGGTCGATCTGGTGACAGTTATAGCAACCACCGCCAATTACGGTATCAGCCTTATCAGTCCAGGTTGCACCGCGCCCACTTTGCGCAATCTTCTCGCCATTCTTCCAGTCGCCAATATATTTGCCATCAGACGGCTGCTTAATAGAATCCATATTGATTTTCTGAATCTTGTCGCGCATCTTCTCACCCTGCTTGCTATTAGCAAACACAGGATCAGAGCAAAACTTTTGCGTAGCGTCTTGATCAATGCGATCTAAGCCTGCTATACCCTGAGCTCTAAAGCTATCGGCCATCATCTTATTGAACTTTGGATCATTCTTTTGTTGAGCCACAGCTACGTTTTGCAGCAAGCTTGAAGCAACAATAAATCCAGCAATAGTTAAGAGCTTTTTGATGTTTGTATTTTTCATGATCTTTGTCTCTTATCTCTTAACGCTTTAATCCAGGAGTTTCAACTGTTCCGCCATTTGCGGTCTTTGACATATACATAGACAAAGCAATCGTCACATCTGAACCATAAATTGGGAATGGGAAACGCTGCTGACGATAACAATCGTTCAGGCGCTGTTGCATTGTCCAGAACTGACCGCTAGAAACGCGATACGCTGGCCAGTAACCCCAACCCATAGCGGCACCTTTTTGCTCCGTTAAGTTAGGCAAATCTTGCAAACGAATACGTTTACCGTTTTCAGCATGGCAAGATGCACATGAGAAATCCATTGGGCCACCCTGGAAGAAGAATGCGCGCTTACCGAGCTCATACATTTCTTTTTCTTTTGGATGATTCGTGCTCACCTTAATTTTGTCGCCTTTAGATGCAGTGACTACATAAGCAACAATCGCCTCCATATCCTTTTTAGGACCTTTTTGGAATGGAGCATCAATCATTTCTTGCGGATCACGACCTTGAAGGACTTGCATACAAGTCATCAAACGTGATTCGAGATCTTGCACTTTATTTGTATCTTTAAAGTAGCGCGGCAACTGTGCTGCTGCGCCCTTCACAACACCAGCCCCTAGACCTAAATCACACTTCTCAAGAGTAGCATTTTTAGGACCTGCGGGTTTTTTCCATAGATCTTCACCAGCTGCTTCATAAAGCTCTGAAGGGTTGCCATCAGCGATCATCTCGCGATATTTAGCGATATCGTCTGTTGCACTTTTTTGCGCAGAGACTGACGATGACACTGCTAATAAGGTGGCCAACAATCCAGAGGCCAGCCCTAAAGTTAATTTACGCTGCATTTGCAACCCTTTCAAAACTCAGGTGATAGTAAAAATCTATGGGGACGAGCAATTAAGAAGCGGTTGCTTCGTCGGTGCGCTTGTCACCCTTGCTATCTACCCAGCTCACAACAATCTTGTCGCCCTTAGCACCCTTGTATTTGAAGTTCAAGAATGGATCCTTAGAAACCGCTGGACCAAATTGACCATTCAATACATCTTTGCCATTTGCTTTGACATTGATTGTGCTGATGAACCAAGCTGGAATTGTCTTGCCGGAAGCGTCTTTACGCTGACCAGATTCCATGTCGTGTTTCATCAAAATTTTTACATCCACAATTCCACCGTTCTCAGCAGCTCTAACGCGCATTGGATCAGCCATGTTTTCCTCTTGTAATCTAGTAATTAATTAATGGTTTTCAGATAAGTTGGGGTATTAACCGCCGCAACCACCTAAAGTTACTTTCACTTCCTTAACGGACATACTCCATTTGCCATCAGCTTTTACCAAGGCGTATACATTGGAGGTCTGACCCATCTTGATACGGGTAGTAACAAATGACTCGGTGCCCGCAGGAATGAAGAATTGAGCAGCTAAGGCACTTGGGTTTTTCTCAACCAAGATGGCCATTTGCTCTGCTTTGAGAGTGGTTGTAATGCCAACTGGCACTACTGCACCGTTTTCTGCAATGTCAGGGGCATTCAAAGTGACTGCACCAGACTTCTCTGGGCTACCTGCACCCAAGATCTTAAATACATCGTCAAGGCTCTTGCCTTCAAAAGCGGCTTTATTCCACTCCTGTGCTTGGGCCACGCTAATAAGACCCGCAGAAGCCATCAAGCCAAATACGGCCGAATATTTCAATAAACTGCGTCGCTGCTGATTCATAAAAACTCCTTTATTAATCTCTTACTGTGAATATATTATCTGCTTTCTAATAAACCATACTGGTAATTACTTAAGCGCCCCTTATTTGCCCCCTGAAAGCACCCATTCAACTAGTGCTTTACGATCTGCATCTGACAATTGCGCTTGTGGTGGCATCGGAATTGAACCCCAAACTCCAGCTCCACCATTCTTAACCTTGGCCATCAATTTATCTACAGCGCCACTTTGATCTTTATATTTAGCCGCAATATCTGCTATGGATGGTCCGACCAACTTAGCATTTGGGGCATGGCAGGCAGAGCAATTCTCATTCTTAAATAACGCTGCAGCACCTTTAGGGGCATTGGCATGAGTATCTTTAGCATGCGCTAAACCTTCTCCCGCTGCACCAGGTAGCTTTGCAATTGGTGGCTTTGTCGTATCAGCACCACGATACGGGCCATACATACGATTTTGATCTGCGATATTGCCATGAGCATCACGCGCAAAATCAGGCAAAGTAGAACCGATTTGAACAAACGCTACACAATTATTCATACAAGCAGAACCATTGACATCAGGTTTGTCTTTTACATTCCAGAAGCCATGCTTTCTTGTCATGCCGTTACGGTTAGGCATTTTTGCTTGAACTTCAGCAATATTAGTATTGCTGAGAACGAAATCATCTGGAACCACTTCGCCAATGCTCAAGATAAAGGCCACTAAAGCATACGTATCATCGGGAGTTAAAGACCTAGGCGCATTCCATGGCATTGCACGATAGATGTAATCCCACAAAGTAGAAACAGTAGGAACCTTCATTAAAGTGGTTCGCTGTGGCTGCTTCATATCTGCAAGAGAAGCCACTCTTCCGGTCTTAACATCATCCTTGGTCGTGCCGCCAGTAATCGGCGTAAAGATCTCATTTGACTCACCGAAAATACCGTGGCAACTAGCGCACTTGGCTTCCCAAATTGTCTGTCCTTGTTCAACTGAACCAGATCCTTTTGGCAATCCTTTGAAATCAGGACGCACATCAATATCCCATGCCGCTACTTCAGCTGGGGTGGCATTACGACCAACTCCAGGAAACTTAGCAGAACCCTGCGTTCCTTGCGCATAGGCAAGATTAGCCACCAATAATGCTGCGGACAACAGCCCTAAACGAGCAATCGATTTACCCAACTTGTACATTGCTCACCTCGCCGTTTGAATCTAATTTCCAAGACTGAATTGCATTGTTGTGATAAATCGAACGCGTACCACGAACATTACGCAACGTTTTAATTGAAGGTTGGATGTAACCTGTGTCATCAACCGCTCTAGATTGCAATATTGCAGGCGATCCATCCCAAACCCAATCAATATTGAAGCGAGTAATTGACTTGGTGAGCACAGGTGTCTCGAGACGCGCTTGACGCCAGTTATTGCCACCGTCAAATGAAACGTCTACACGCCTAATCTTGCCGCGACCAGACCAAGCCATGCCACTCACGTTATAGAAACCTTTGTCGAGCAATTGCTGACCGCCTGAAGGCGTAGTGATAACTGATTTGCATTCCTGGATAGAAGCATACTGACGGTGAATACCATCTGGCATAAGCTCAATATAGTGAACGGCTTCATCTTTTGCATTCCAAGGCATATCGCCCACTTCAAGACGACGCAACCATTTAACCCAGCTAACGCCTTGTACGCCTGGAACCACCAAGCGCAATGGGAAACCGTTTTCTGGACGGAGCATCTCGCCATTCATACTCCAGGCGACGATAGTGTCATCTAGGCAGCTTTCCAAATTGATAGTACGAGTCATGCCAGAACCATCACCACCTTCAGCAAGTAAGAACTTGCCTTTTTTCAAATCGGCACCGCACTCATCAAGCAATACTTTCAGTGGTACGCCTGTGAATTCGCAGCAGGACAACATGCCGTGTGTATATTGCACTGTAGGAACAGCAACGTTACCCCACTCCAAACCAGTGTTAGCTCCACACTCAATAAAGTGAGTACGAGAAACTGAAGGTAAACGCATCAAGTCGTTCATCGTAAAGACGCGAGCATTTTTCACCATACCGTTCACCATCAATCGATGGGTCTCAGGATTTAAGTTGTACCAACCCTGATGATGGCGCTCAAAGTGCAAACCGTTTGGAGTAATTGTTCCGAACAAGCCCTGCAAAGGTGTAAAGGCAACAGATGCTGCTGATACACGCGTTAAGCCAGGTGACTCACGGCGAATTAAATTAGCCTCGTAAATTGAAGGGACGCCATAAGGCATGGTGGCAACGTTCTTACCAAGCGTTGTTTGCCATTCTTGTTTTTCTAAAATTGCTGGGTCGCCCTCGCCTGCAGCAAACGCCAGTGGTGCAGCCAATCCTGCTGCCGCTCCGCCAACTGCAGACATGAAGCCTTTGCGCAAGAAGCCACGGCGCGTTTCATCAAGGCCATTGGCATTGATGTCGGCAATTAACTCTTGAGAGATAAAGTGCTCTGGTGCTTTAACTAAGCGGGCTCTATTTACCGACTTTTCAACTGCCGAGATATCCTCGACACTTAATTCAATTTGCTTCTTAGTCATTTGACCTCTACTTGAAAAGTGATTTACTGCAAAACTTAATGAATACCTTCAGCAATCTTTGCGCAGACTGACTGACACATTTCTACAGTTGCATTGTCTGCAATTGAGTAATAAACCGTTACACCCTCTTTACGTCTGAGCAATATTCCCGCTTTATGCAAGGCCAAAAGATGCCTTGAAACATTCGCCTGACTTGAGCCACACATTTCGACTACTTCAGAAACGGACTTTTCTCCACTGCAGACTGAATACATGATGCGAAGGCGCGCTGGTTCAGACAGCACATTGAAATAGGTGGCGACCTGAGAAAATACTTTCTCCATCTGTTTCGGAGATAAGTTTTTGGTCGCTTTTTGAACCCTAGATTTCACCTAAATCATCGCCTTGTAGTATATATGCATGTATACGCATATATTGGACTCCTGAAGTAGCTAAATCGGTATAGTGAGTTACCCTATATTGCTTAGCAATACAATCAAAACGATGGATATAGACGCAATCCTTCTTTCGCTAAAGCTGGCAGTTTGGACTTTGGCTCTCATCATCCCTTTTGGGGTTTGGGTAGCCCATAGCCTGCTTAGCCTCAATAGAAGCAAGCCCTGGGTAGAAGCAGCCTTAGCTCTCCCACTCGTTCTGCCACCTACTGTTTTGGGCTATTACCTGCTGGTTGGCCTGGGTGGGAAGAGCTTCTTGGGCTTTCCATTAGTTTTTTCCTTTACCGGCATCTTGATAGCCTCCCTCATAGTCAACCTACCTTTTGCCATACAGCCCATTCAGCGCGCCTTTGAAGCGATTAATCCAGAAATACGCGAAGCCGCCCAAGTAAGCGGCCTATCCAATTGGCAAATCTTTCGTTTAATTGAGCTTCCGCTGGCCTGGAGAGGCATTACCAGCGCTGCCGTGCTGACTTTTGCCCATACCCTGGGTGAGTTTGGCGTTGTCCTGATGGTTGGAGGCGCCATTCCAGGAGAAACAAAAACGGTATCCATAGCTATATACGACAAGGTGCAGAGTTTTGATACTGCCGGCGCTGGGGCGCTTGCTTTGCTTCTTCTAGGCATTTCACTGCTTGCGATTGCCCTCTCTTATGGCGTCTTTGGAAGAAGAGCCGCCCCACAGAGCAAAGGGAGAGGCTAATGCTCAAACTCAAAATTAACCAAACCCTCCCTAATCCATTGCAAATTAACTTAGACTGCGCTCCTGGTCAATTGCATGCACTTGTAGGGCCGTCTGGTAGCGGCAAGACTAGCACCCTTAGAACTATCGCCGGACTGAGTCAAGCGAAGTTCGGAAAAATTGAGTGTGATGGAGAAACCTGGTTTGAAGCGAGCGAACTTTCAGGGGTAATTAAAAACCTAGCCCCAGCACAACGCTCTTGCGGCTTCTTATTTCAACAGTACGCCCTCTTTCCGCATCTTTCGGCCATTGAGAACGTCATCATCCCGCTGCAAAACTCCGCCTATGAAACGAATGAACGCAAAGCAATCGCCCAAGATTGGTTAAGTCGCATGGGGATTGCCGAACTTGCCCATCGTTTACCAAACCAACTTTCGGGTGGGCAACAGCAGAGAGTCGCATTAGCTCGAGCACTAGCGCGGCAGCCCAAAATTTTGTTATTGGATGAACCATTCTCCGCAGTGGATGCGCCAACGCGTCAGAGTCTTTACAAAACCCTTGCTGACTTACGCAAGGACTTGAACATTCCCATTCTGCTAGTAACCCATGATTTGCGCGAGGCGGACCTGCTGGCTGACCGCATTACCGTTATTGATAATGGAATTAGCCTGCAAACGGCTCCACCACAAGTCTTATTCCAAAGACCCAGAAACTCACGCGTAGCTGAGTTGGTAGGCATCAGCAATATGTTTCATGGAATATTTAATGCAGGAAATCTCACTTGGGATGGTTGTAAAAAAACGTTTACTGTGGCTGACAAAGGAAAGATTCCCCCAAACGCGCAAGTTGCTTGGGTGATTCCACAGGATGGATTAAGGGTCTTTAACGCACCAACCCCTGCCAGCATTCCAGCTACTACCGTAGAAATTAGCAGCTTAGGTCAAATTGCCGTTGTGCAGCTACAAATTCAAAATAGTGCGCACAAAATTGAATGGGTTGCTTCAGCATCTGAAGTTAAAAGACTGAGCATGGAAGTTGGCAGTCTAATGCATATTGAATTCGATGGACATCAAATTCATATCATGCCCCTGCGCCCCATTAATGATCCAAGACGATTTGTAGATCATTAATACGCAACACATGACATCGTCATGAGCATAAAGTTAAATCTACTTTTAGCAACTAGGCCTGCATTTCTCACAATCACACTGCTGGGCTGCTTGATAGGCCTTGCATTACCTAGCGCTACCAAGGCAACTTTTGGAATTAACTTTCTAGCCCTCAGCTTGGCTCTTTTTGCTCACGGAGCAGCTAACCTACTAAACGATTACTTCGATCACCTCAACGGATCTGACCAGAATAATGAAGATCGCATTACCCCATTCACCGGGGGCAGTCGCTTCATACAAAACCAGATATTCAAACCGAGGCAAATACTTCTGCTTGGTATCACCCTCATCTTATTAAGCGCAGGATTGGGCCTCTATTTATGCTCACAAACTACATGGCATCTAATTCCCCTTGGAATGATTGGGATATTTATAGCTTGGGCATATTCTGCCCCTCCTTTTGAGTTGATGTCTAAAGGAGTTCTTGGTGAATTAGCAATCTCAATAGCTTGGTCACTTGTGGTCATTGGTTTTGCCAGCATCCAAATAAACGCTATTGCATACGAAGCAATTCCAATTGGTGTTGCGTTCGGATTAATTGTGTCCAATATATTGTTGGTCAATCAGATTCCCGATATTAGGGCTGACCAACTTGCGCATAAACTCACGCTTGCAACACAAACTACTCGCAATGAATTAGCTCGTTGGTATCTAACTGTAATTGCCTGCTCTTATGCACTGCAGATGATTGGCATCCATTACTTTGAATTGCCAAAGGCAGCTCTCATCACGCTCCTCCCTTTGCCAATATTTTTGTACTGCGCAAAAGAGGTTTCAGCGGAGATAAGCGAGAAAGAGAAAATGAAGAGGTTGATTTTGAATAATTTAGTAGCCATTCACCTTTACGCACTGCTTTTATTCTTTGGGCTACTGTGGGTCTAATTGATTGGATATAGAAGTCTTTTATCCAAGTTTCGGTGATAAAAAATAAGGGGCAACTAAGTGCCCCTTATTTGCTTTTGCTGAAGCAGCTTATTTACAGCAACCGCCACCGCCACAAGAAGAATCAGTACCGCAAGTATTAATTCCCAACAATGGATAGGCCGGGCAGAATCTAAATAGACCCGTTGCAAGCGGTACTACACCAATCCAGCCCCAGACACCAACAGTGCCAGTTGCAGCCAGGCCAATTAATACCAGGCCCACCACCATACGTAACATACGATCAATACCGCCAACATTGCATTTCATATTAAAGCTCCTTTTAAATTATTTACTACAGTAATTTTGATAAAGCACATTCATCACTTCTAAGGCAACATGATTGGAATGCGAGTAATAAATTTGCTTACCCTCTCTTCTGGTTTTCACCAACGCTTCATTCCTTAAAACGGTAAGCTGCTGCGATAAGGTTGGTTGCTGAATATCAAGGGATGCCTCCAGCTCACCCACACACTTCTCCCCTTGACTAATTTGACACAACAACATCATCCGATCGCGATTAGAAAGAACCTTCATCAAGCGACAGGCATCATCTGCTGATGACTGCATCTTTTGTAGATTGATGTTGGTGGCAAGAAGAGACATGACACGCAACCTTAGTTAAGCGGAACGCCTACCAATGGACGACCTTCAAGAGTCCAAAGATATAAGGAGCCGTCATACAGCTTGGTGGATTTATTACCTACCAGCTCTGACAATACAAACCAACCACCAGCTGCCAAATGGCCGCTATTGCAATAACTAATGGCTGGTGATTTTGGATTAATGCCGTTTGCTGTCAACAATGCGTTATAAGTGTTTTTATCCCAAAAATACAGTGCACCCTTTGAAGTTTTTGCCAACAACTCTGGGGCCAATTCTTTTGCGCCAGCAATGTGTCCATAAGCACCTACATAGTCACGCTTGCTTAAGCCGAAAAATTGAGCTGGTTGACGAGCATCAATCAAATTCACCTTACCGCTTTTTGATGCAGAGGCTACTTGCTCTGAATTAGCAATCAATTCTTTACGCTCAGCTTTTGCAGTCCAGTTTCCACCGGTCTTGGTTGAGGGGCTCACTACAAAATCACGACCTTCAGCAAGCCAGCCTGCCATGCCACCATCTAAAACGGCAATATTGTCTTCACCATAAACCTTGAACTGCCAATAGGCTCTTAGGGCTTCGTCCACATCGGAAATATCCAATCCAATTGGTACCAAAACGATAGGCTTGTCAGAGTTAACGCCAACAGCTTGAATAATTTTTTCAAAATCTGCCTTTTCAGGAATCAAGTATTTAATCTTTTTTCCATCAATCATACGATCAGCTCTAACCTTTTTAAAGTCTAACAAGCTAGAGTCTGAAATATGGCCGCCAACCTCTACTAGCACCTTTTTTCCAGTCTTTTTATCGACTTCAAATTCAGGGCTACGTACATAGCTAGCCACATCGCCTCTTACCTCCAAAATTTGCACCTCAGATTGGTTTGCAGCAAGCCAATCAGCACTAACCACTGGCCCAGGCAATGTAATAGCCTGCACGAAACTTACCATGCTAGCCAAGACAAGAGCTGCTGCCCATTGAATCTTTTTCATTTCTACTCCCTTATGAATTAACTACCAATAAATTCTCTGAAAGACGACCTAGCAGATCAATCTTGCACTCCGTTAACACATGATGCTTTCTAGAATTCAGCACAAGTGCACGACCACCAAACTCAACCTCCATTGATGCAATCTTTTGATCGCGATCCACAATCAATTTTTCAATATCTGTACTAAATAATTGAATAAGTGCACCAATCCAGTTGCTTACTGGTGCCATACGACCTTTGACCGCCATCTCAAAGCTCTTTAAGGACTTGATGACCAAGTCCGAATCGATCATTTCCTCGCCTGTGACCCACTGATTTGTTGTAAATAAACGGGTTGGTAAGCCCTTTTGATTTAATGCAATGCCAATAAGATGATGAAAGCTCTGTGCGTCCCGTTTGATCACATGAAAATGTCCATGCTCTCCATCGGGCATCTCATCAGCTGAATGCGCATGGTAATAAAACTCATAGCCACTATTCACATCAGCTAAGTCATTGTTCGGATAATGCTGCCACTCAACAAAATCCTTGGCACCGCATAAAGCAGCTTCATTCAATGTACGCCCAGATTTAGCGTACTGCATTTGAATGCTTGCCAGCTTCTGAGCGGCTAACCAAAGATTGGATTGAGTGAGCATTTAAAAGTTACTCCGCTGCCTTACGCTTCTTTGGCCCACAAGGATTGGCTGGCCCACATGGGTTAGCTGCCTTTTTCTTTGCTGGACCACAAGGATTGGAGGCTTCTTTTTTAGGACCGCAAGGATTCTTTTGCTCAGAGCTTGTTGGGTTCGCAGGCGCATCAGCAGAAAGGGCGAGCGGTGCTGCAGATAAACCCGCCAAGGCAAGCGCCAATGCAGCTACAGTAGATTTCTTAGACATATTTTTCCTTTTAATGATTAAGCTTGAGAACTAACAGGACCTTTGGATTTCTTCTCCATCCAAGAGCCCAAGACAAAAACACCAACGGCCGCGAAAATCATTCCGACATCAATCGACCAATCTGAGATATTGAAAGCATCTGGCAATGAATCCGCTTTAGTAAATTCGCCTAAAGTAGTTAACGCCTCTATGCTTGGATAAATAGCTGCAAAAAATACGGTACCCAAAAGCAGGCCAAGCAAAAAGATTGCTGCGTCAATGCGACCAGACATTAAACCAACTACTGATGTTCCAGGGCAATACCCACCAATTGCGAAGCCAGCACCAACAAGCGCCCCACCTAAGGCAGCTGCACCCAAGAAAGTTGGCGGGACAAACAAACTACCAGCATCAACCAGCCCAGTCTTTTCTAAGACCATGAGCCCTAGCGCAGCAAACACAATAGCGGTGAACATGACCTTAAACACGGACCAATCCGTTAGTCGAAATTGGCCAGTTAACTTATTGGGATTGCCAAAACCCGCACGCTCCAAAACGAAACCAAATGCAGCGCCTAAAAGAAGCCCCGAAAGAATTTCGCTCATCTTATTTCCCCTCTTTCAAGAAGCGGCTTACTAATAAACCCACCGCAAAGAATGTGCCAAGGAAAGTAAATCCAGCCAAACTAAGTACCGCGGCGCCAGATAAACCCAGACCACTAGTACATCCTGCAGCAACACGTGCTCCAAAGCCTGCCAAGATGCCGCCAAATAATGCGGTGATAGGACGCTTAGATCCTCCGAGAAACTTCTTTCCATCCAATTGAATGTAAATTCTCTTTGCTAGGAATGCAGATAACAATGCACCTAAAGCCACTCCGATCACCTGCCAGGTAATCCAAGCATTTAAAGGCTTGCCTTCTTCTACCATTCCACCCAAATAATCATTTGCATTGGTAGCAACTGGTGCGACATACATTCCAACCCATGCAGTCAAACGGGTAGTAAATCCCGTTGCCCCAAGCCCATGACCTGTGACTACAAAAGTTGCCAATAGAACCATTCCAAGCAGGATGCCTGCTAGCAATGGGTTCATATACGGCGCTGGTTTCGCCTGCCCTGCTTTATTTACCATCTTTACTGACCTCATTTAAGGTTTAAATAATATATACAATTATATATTATCAATTTAAACTGCAATGTCAATAGGCATAAGCAAACAAGTCGACAGAATTTGATCTACATCATGAATGAATGGGTCTTCATACAGGGGTTAGGGAATAAAAAAGGGAGCCGTGGCCCCCTTCGAATTTCGGGTCTTAAGTTAATAAGATTAGAACTCGCCTTTTACGGTTGTTAATCCCAATGCATCCCAATCCAACATGCCGCCACGATAGTAATAAATCTTCGTTGCCGGGAAGCCATCGCGTGTCATCGCCGCCATTGCCATTGGGCTTTGAGGACAAACAGGACCGTTACAGAATGCATAAACCTTCTTAGCCTTAGAGCAATCCCACTTAGTTGATCCAGCAGCAGGCTTTTTGCAACCTAACTCATCCATGCGCATAGCAACTTCTGTATACGGTATACCAACTGAGCCAGGGATTGTTCCCTTTACGCGGTCATCGACAACGCGCATGTCTACCACTATTGAATCTTTGTCATTCAATGCATTAAGCACATCGATCTCATCAACTGGAACAACGCCCTTGATAGGAATCAATGGCTGCAACCAGCCTTTATTCTTGGCACAAGGCGTCATCACACGAGTGATTTCTACCGGACCCTTTGGGGTGTTAACGACAAATTTGGTGGATTTATCAATAATCTGCAGTAGCTCAGGACTTGCAGGTGCAGCAGATTGTGCTGATACGAGGCCTGAAAACAACATCAGACCAAGAGAAATAAACTTTTTCATAAAACCCTCTATGTATTATTTTGTCACAAAACGGTGATTTAAATGCTTATATACGCATTTATGCATATTTACATAGTGTGAGGCCTAGACTTGCTAAACTTAATACAGAGAAACCCCTATTGTTGAAGGTGTTATCCCCTTTAATATCCAACATAGCTAGTTATTCGAACTTTTTTACTCACCTGAACACTGGAGTCTTTATGAAGAATAGTCGTCGTCAATTTATGATTTTGTCTGCTGCTGGTGCCTGCACATTGGCATTGAACGGTAAAGTTCAAGCCCAAGCAATGGTTGCTGAGACCGACCCACAAGCTGCTGCCTTGGGATATAAGGCAGTTGCAACTGCCGTAGATAAAGCGAAATACCCTAAATATGCAGCTGGTCAAGAGTGCGATAACTGTGCTTTGTTCCAAGGTAAAGTGGGTGATGCTACTGGCGGCTGCTCTTTGTTCGGCACCAAGAAAGTTGCTGGCAAAGGCTGGTGCTCTGCTTACGCTAAGAAGGCTTAATTAAAGATTTAGTTAAGCACTAAGGCAAAAAAGACTGCTACGGCAGTCTTTTTTATTATCTATTGCCCATGTGCTATTAGCACTAAGATCCTGCTTGAGAAAAGCTTTTAAGCTTTTCCACATTCGGAATCTGAATAGTCAGCCTGCTGATATTGGAGATCAACCCCTGCTCGGCCATTGAGGCAAGAGCCCTGCTGATGGTCTCAAACTTCACATCCATCATTAAGCCCATATCCTCACGCTTAAAGAGAGGTGCAACCGCCATGTCTCCAGACACCTTTGCAACTCTGAGAAAAAAGCGGGCCAAGCGCACCTCAATTCGACCAGTATTGATTTCAGAAAACCAGGATTCAGATTGAGCCAAAGCTTCACCCCATTTTTTAACTATCTGGCGGTGTAGACGTGGCGACTCTTCACCTAGGCTGGAGATGATTGCTTTTGGAATGCGGCATAAATGAACATTCGATAAAGCGCTAGCGGAATGAGCATAACTCTCCTCCAGCAAGGCTTCCATACCAAATAAGTCTCCAGGCATAACTAATCGCACGATTCTGCTGGAGCCATCCGAATTAACATGCAATAACTTGATATACCCTTCTCGCAATGTATACAGATGCTCTGCAGACTCACCCTGTATGTAAATGCCTGAATTGGCTTCAAAGCGGAGATCATCAATAGGTGAATGAATTTTGGAAAAATCTTCCTCATTCAATTCGGCAAATAGTGCCGAGCTACGAATAGAACATGCATTGCAATCGCTGTTACCCTGCCATGCACTTTTAATTTCAATGGTCTTCATAAGAGAAAACTCACTTTTTAGCAACCAAACCTAAGATTGCGGACATACCGGTATGCCTTGGGCCCTCGGAGAGCTCTTTCTCGTAACTTACTAGCTCAAGAACCTGAAACTCTTTCGCAAGATCCCGGATTAACTCCTCTGTGTAGAGATGCTCTATTAAGCTTGGTCCACCAGTTTTATATTCCAATTGCTTTGGTGTGTAGCCTTGCAGAATAAAGATGCCGCCTGGCTTCAAAGCTTCGTAGCTCTGTTTGAAGATGCGCTCGCGCATAGCGGGATCGGCAAACTGGATAAAGATACCAATCACTGCATCATATGTATTAGCTTGCCATGTAAAACTATCAGTATCTGAGAATGAATACTCAACCTCGACTTGATTGTCTTTAGCAAGCTGCTTTGCTTTAGCCAGCGCAATATCAGATGCATCGAATCCAATAACTTGCATTCCTTGTTTAGCAAGCCAGACACCATTGCGCCCCTCACCATCGGCGATGCAAAGGACTTTATCTTTTGACTTCAGATACTGACTTGTCTTTTCAACAAGATATTCATTGGGCTCTTTGCCAAAGATGAATTCTTCTTTATCAAAGCGCTCATTCCAGAACTGGGTAGCATCAGCAAAACTCATTGGGATATTCTTTTCAACTTGAGTTTTATTTACTTCTTTAAGCCGCCAACCAAGTCATTCTTGAGATCATTAATATTCTCCAGGCCCACTGCAATACGCACCAAGCCATCCGTGATACCAGCAGCTATTCTGGCTTCAGGAGGCACGCGGCAATGCGTTGTTGTTGCTGGATTGGTTATGGTTGTGCGCGTGTCACCTAGGTTTGCTGTAATCGAGCAAAGCTTGGTTTGGTTAATGAGCTTGAATGCGGCTTTCTTGCCGCCTTTTAGAGTGAAAGACAGAATCGCCCCGCCCTCTTTTTGCTGGCGCTTAGCCAATGCATACTGAGGATGTGACTTCAAGCCTGGATGGTATACGCGCTCGACACCAGGCTGCTTCTCTAACCATTGAGCCAAGGCGAGTGCATTCTGACTTTGTTGCTTCATGCGAAGCTCTAAAGTCTCTAAGCCTTTCAGGAACACCCAAGCATTAAATGCGGACAGCGTTGGGCCTGCAGTGCGGACATATGGGAATACTTTGCCCATGATGAAGTCTTTGCTACCCACGATCGCACCGCCAACTACCCTGCCTTGGCCATCTAAGTACTTAGTAGCCGAATGAATGACGACATCAGCACCCAACGCCAATGGTTTCTGTAAGGCTGGCGTGCAGAAGCAATTATCCACAGCAAATAATGCTTTTGCTTTTTTGGCGATCTTTGAAATTGCTTTGATATCCGCAATCTCAGTCAATGGATTGGAAGGCGTCTCTAGATAAAAGAGTTTAGTGTTTGGCTGGACAGCAGCTTGCCATGACTTGGTATCAGCCAAATCAACATAAGTCGTCGTAATGCCAAAGCGACCCAAGATATTGGTGAACAACTGGATCGTTGCACCAAATACGGAGCGAGAGCAAACAACATGGTCACCTGCCTGCAGATGCGCCATCGCCAATGTCATGATGGCAGCCATTCCAGAAGCAGTGGCAATACAAGCCTCACCACCCTCTAGAGCAGCCAAGCGATCCTGGAACATACTGACTGTTGGATTAGTAAAGCGGGAGTAGATAAATCCTTGATCAGCGTGAGCAAAACCATCTGCTGCTAATTCAGCGCTATCAAAACAGAAACTTGAAGTGAGGAACATTGCCTCGGAGTGTTCTTGATACTCAGCAGTACGACGTGTGCCAGCGCGGACCGCTAGAGTCTCTAGGGCCAGCTTAGAAAAATCCGGTTTTTTGCGTGTGGTTTTGCTCTTCATACTGCTATTTTGACACCGAATTGAGGAATTGCCTCGTGTGAGGCAATATCCTGTCGCTTTTTAGTCTTCGGTAGCTAAATGAAGGTGAAGCTGGGAGCGGGCAAAATCGCTCGAATCCTTCTGGCGATCAGCCTTAGCAGCTGAAGTATTTCTGGCAGCTTCTAAAGCATCCAAATAGGACTCAGTAATATCGCCCGTGATGTAATTTCCATCAAAACAAGAGGCTTCAAACTGCTGAATATTGGGATTAATATCCCGCACCGCCTGTTTCATATCCTCAACACTTTGGTAGATGAGTTGATCTGCACCAATCATCTTGTTGATTTCTTCATCAGTACGGCCATAAGCAACCAATTCACTACGCGTAGGCATATCAATGCCGTAGACGTTCGGGAAACGTACTGGAGGCGCAGCAGAAGCAAAGATCACCTTCTTGGCACCAGATTCACGAGCCATCTGCACGATCTCGAAAGATGTCGTTCCACGTACGATGGAGTCATCTACGATCAATACAGTCTTATCTTTAAACTCGATACGCATCGCATTGAGTTTTTGACGAACTGATTTCTTGCGCACAGCCTGCCCCGGCATGATGAAGGTGCGACCGATATAACGGTTTTTAAAGAAGCCTTCGCGGTAATCCACACCTAAGTTCTTGGCAACCTGCATTGCTGCTGGACGGCTTGAGTCCGGAATCGGCATCACTACATCGATCTCGTCGACATTGGTCTCTTTGCGAATCTTCTCAGCCAAGTAATCACCCATGCGCATGCGCACGTTATAGACGGTGACGCCATCGATGGTGGAGTCTGGACGAGCCATGTAGACATACTCAAAGATACAAGGAGTAAGCACTGCATTAGGTACGCACTGACGTGAATAGAAATTGCCATCTAAATCGATATAGATTGCTTCGCCTGGATTGACGTCACGTACAAATGTGAATCCCAAACCTTCGAGAGCAACAGATTCGGATGCAATCATCCACTCAGGACCTTGCGGTGTATCAATACGTCCGATACACAAAGGACGAATGCCGTACTGATCTCGGAAAGCCAACAAACCATAGCCGGCTATTAATGACACAACTGCATAAGAACCTTTAACGCGACTAGTGACACCAGTAACAGCATTAAACATCGCGCCCTCATCGAGCGCTGCACTATTGGTTTCTTTTTGTAGTTCGTCAGCCAATACGTTCAGCAATACTTCAGTATCAGAACTCGTATTAATGTGACGACGATCACGATAAGCCATCTCAACACGCAGACTTGGCGCATTGGTTAAATTGCCGTTATGAGCCAGGATGATGCCGTATGGTGCACTGACATAAAAAGGTTGCGCCTCTTCTTCACTGCTAGCTGAACCAGCAGTTGGATAACGCACCTGACCAATACCTGCATTACCTACTAAGCTACGCATATTGCGTGTTCTAAAAACATCTCGCACTAAGCCATTGGCTTTATGCATCGTGAACGAGTTGCCGTTCATCGTCGCAATACCTGCGGCATCTTGACCGCGATGTTGCAAAAGCAACAAGGCATCATAGAGAAGTTGATTTACTGGTGAGTGGGAAACAGTTCCGACGACGCCGCACATATCTCTAGATTCCTATTGTTAATTTAGGAGTAATGGTAGGGGTAACTTTAGGCATAGCATCACCCAATTGCTTTGCCCAGTCAGCAGGAAGCCAACCTTTAATTAAACCGGTTGCCATATCAATTGCTGGTCTGGTAATGGCATTTTTCCAGGCCATGCTTTGCGGAATGGGTGTGAGCGCAGCCAAGGTGGCAAGCACTACAACAATCAGGCCGCCACGAATTACACCAAAAATCAAACCCAAGAAGCGGTCAGTCAAACTCAGTCCTACAGACAGAATAATTTTTTGCACTACTCCACCAAACAAGCCACAGATGATGAGTGTCAATATAAATAAAATAAGGAAGCTCACACCCAAACTCAGTAGCTCATCTAGATGAAATGTAGAGAGCCACTCGGTAGATAGGTAATTGCTATAGTGATAGGCAACCCAGGCCGCAGCAAACCAAGATGCTAAAGCAAGCACCTCTTTAAACAGGCCGCGTGAGATACCAACCAAAGCGGAGATCAAGAGCACAACTAGGGTGAAGTAATCCACCGATGTTAGCTTGAGGGTGGATAAGTATTCCATTACTGCTTACCGGATTCGACGAGTCTTGGTGACAGACCCATCGCCTTAATTTTCTTCTCCGCTGCTTCGGCGGATTCTTTATCGGTGTATGGTCCTGCACGCAGTACATACAACTTAGCGCCATCAGTACCAGTCTTATTTAAGACATAGTTTGGAATCTTTTGATCTTTGAGTTTTGCAATCCAACCCTTGGCACGCTCTTCCGATGCAAAGGCGCCAATCTGAATAACGTACTTACCTGAACCGTTTGTAGTGGCAGGTTTAGTTGCGTCATCTGTTTTTGGTTTGTCTGCTTTGGGAGCGCTGGTAGCAACCACCTCTTCACCCGCCGCCAAACCCAATGTGCCAGATTTATTTACTGCAGGTGGCGCTGGTTTAGTGTCAGCTTTTGCTTCTTGCTTAGTTTCAGGCTTAGATTCGGTTTTTACTTCTGGTACTGGCACCGGTGTAGCAGCGACTTTTGGAGCTTCTTTAGCAGGCTCAACCGGTACTTCTGCTTTTGGCCTTTCTTCAGGCTTGGTTTCGGTACCCGGGATCGGCAAGCTAGTCACAATGTTGACGGCGATATCATTTGGCGCAGACTTTGGTTTGCTATCCAAAATACGAGGCAGGCCAACTACGGCAATTAAGACCAACACAGCTGCGCCTATCAAACGATGACGCGCTCTTTGTTGTTCCGGATCTTCGGTTAGGGCTAACTCTTCAGCCTCTGCTGCCCGTTGAAAACTCCGTGGCGCGGCTCTTTTGGCGGTGCGACCACCCCTTGAATCAAATTCAAGGTCATCAGACTGGGTTTTTCGCTTAAAAAAGCTTGGTAAACGAATCATGGATCAGTGGGCCTGGTTGTTTCGGTAAGTCATTACGCCTGCAACGGTATAGAAGGATCCGAAGGTGACAATTCTATCACCCTCACCAGCCTGAGATAGCGCTTTTTGATACGCTAAAGAGGGATTTTCAAAGATTTCAATGCCACCGTCTAACCCATTTTTAGGCTTTACACCCATGCTTTCAAGCTTCTGAGCAAGGAACTGACCTGAAGCCGCCCTAGGAGTCGGCAAATCTGTGCAAAACCAGAAATCTACGATATTCAGGAGGGGTTTGATGACACCTTCGATGTCTTTGTCGGCCATTGCCCCAAAAATGGCATAGGTATAGGGGTGATAGCCCATCTTATCCATACCCTGAGCCAAGGTAGCTGCGGCATGGGGGTTGTGAGCCACATCCAAAATGACCGTAGGCTGCCCAGGTAGCACCTGAAAGCGACCAGGCAACTCCACTAAGGCAAAGCCATTACGTATGTCCTGAGCACTCACAGGCAAGCGCTGATGCAAAGCCATTAAGGCGGCAATAACAGCAGATGCATTGAGAATCTGATTTGCGCCACGCAGTGCTGGATAACCAAGACCACTAAAGCGCTTATTACGCCCTGCCCAACCCCACTGCTGTTTATCGCCTTGGAAGTTGTAATCACGCCCCTGCAACCAAAGATCACAACCCAGCTTTTCAGCATGGTCGATAAGCGTTTGTGGAGGCACAGGGTCACCGCATACTGCAATATGACCCGGGCGGAATATGCCCGCCTTCTCCAATCCAATCGCTTCGCGTGTACCGCCTAAGAAATCTGCATGATCAATATCGATGCTGGTTACGATCGCACAATCAGCGTCAACAATATTGACTGCATCCAAACGACCGCCCATTCCAACCTCCAATACAACAGCATCTAGATTCGATTTAGAAAACAGATGCATGATGGCTAAAGTGGTGAACTCAAAATAAGTCAACGTTGGCGCATCGACCAAGCTGACGCGCGCTTTTTCTACAGCAGCAAAATGCTCAAGCAAGACATTGTCTTTAACATCCTCACCATTGATACGAGCACGCTCATTAAATTGCAGTAGGTGTGGTGAAGTGTGGCAACCAACGCGGTAACCGGATGCGAGGAGAATGCTTTCCAAGAAGGCGCAAGTGGATCCTTTGCCATTGGTGCCAGCAACCGTGATCACTGGACAATCGAAATGCAAATCTAATGCAGCCTTCACGCGATTGATACGCTCAAGCCCCATATCGATACCGACAGGGTGAGCAGTTTCGAGGTGGCTAAGCCAAGCCTCTAGGCTAGAAAATAAAATGGGGGCTTGGTGTGCTGAGCTCAAGCGCTTAAACGGCTGCGCTACCCGCTATTGCAGGCTCAGGAAGCTTTTGCAGCAAAGCCAGCAAACGGGCAATTTCACCGCGCATCTGACGACGATCAACAATCATGTCAATACCGCCCTTTTGCATCAAGAATTCTGAGCGCTGGAAACCTTCTGGCAATTTCTCACGAACAGTTTGCTCGATCACGCGTGGACCTGCAAATCCAATCAAAGCCTTAGGCTCAGCCATCACTACATCGCCCATAAAAGCAAAGCTGGCTGAGATGCCGCCCATCGTTGGGTCGGTAAGAACGCTGATGTATGGCAAATCTTTTTTAGCTAACAAGGTCAACATAGAGTTGGTCTTGGCCATCTGAAACAGAGATAACAAACTCTCTTGCATACGTGCACCACCAGTAGCGGTTACGCAAATAAATGCACACTTCTTATTAATCGCTTCTTGAACACCGCGGGCAAAGCGCTCACCCACTACAGAACCCATCGAGCCACCCATGTATTGGAATTCAAAACATGCAGCAACTACGGGAATCGTTTCAATCTTTCCGCCCATCACAATCAGAGCTTCAGATTCACCAGAAGCATCGTTTGCTTCTTTAATACGATCTGGATATTTTTTGGAATCTTTAAACTTCAGTGGATCGGTTGGATAAATATCAGCGCCAATTTCGTAGCGACCTTTTTCATCTAACAAGCTATCCAAGCGTAGACGCGCACCTATGCGCATGTGGTGACTACATTTAGGGCAAACCGATAAATTCGCTTCGATGTCAGTGCTGTAGAGAACGGTTTCGCAACCAGGGCACTTAACCCACAATCCCTCAGGAACTGATTTGCGATTCGCAGGATCAGTGTGTTGAATTTGGGGTGGGAGTAATTTATCTATCCAGCTCATTAGTTTTTAACTATCCAATGCGACGCGAATCTCACGAATGAAGGTTTCCAGTGATTGTACCGCCTGGCCAGGGGGCGCATCCTCTAAAAGGCGAATAATTCGGCTACCAATCACCACGGCATCGGCGCTAGCCGACACAGCCTTGGCGCTAGCGGCATCGCTAATTCCGAAGCCTACAGCGATTGGAATATCGGTTTCTTCGCGGATTTTCGGGATGATACTGGCTACGTCCTGGGTATTGAGGTGGGATGCACCTGTAACGCCCCGCATAGAAACGTAATAGATATAACCAGAAGCTATTTTGGCAGCTTCTTTTATACGCTCATGGGATGAAGTAGGTGCCAATAAGAAAATCGGATCAATGCCAGCAACGCGCATACGGGCCGCGAAATCAACACACTCCTCCGGTGGATAGTCCACTACCAAAACACCATCAACACCGGCAGCTTTTGCCTCTGTAGCAAAACGTTCTGCTCCCATTTGCTCAACCGGATTTGCATAGCCCATCAACACCACTGGAGTGTTGGCATCCTTCTTGCGAAACTCTTTCACCATCTCTAAGCAACTATGCAAAGTGACGCCATGCGTTAATGCGCGCTCTGATGATCTTTGAATGACGGGGCCATCAGCCATTGGATCTGAAAATGGCACACCTAATTCGATCACGCTTGAACCACCGCGTACCAATGCATGCATAAGTTCAACAGTTTGTTTTGGATCTGGATCGCCAGCAGTAATGAAAGGAATTAATCCTTTTTTTCCCGTTGATTTTAGCTCCTTAAAGAGCGCAGTAATTTTTGACATAGCTATTTTATTTTTTCTATTTTTGTTTTTTCTTTTTAGCCTTCGGAGCCAGTTGCTTGAGCAACGGTATGCATATCTTTATCACCACGACCAGATAGGTTCACCAAGATCGTTTTGTCTTTTGGCAAGGTCTTAGCCAACTTGCAGGCATAGGCAATAGCATGAGAAGACTCAAGCGCAGGAATGATGCCTTCAATACGGCAGCAATCATGGAATGCTTGCAATGCTTCTTCATCTGTAATTGCCACATAGTCTGCGCGACCAGAATCTTTTAACCAAGCATGCTCAGGGCCTACTCCTGGGTAATCCATGCCAGCAGAAACGGAATGGGTTTCAGAGATCTGACCATTCTCATCTTGCAATAAGTAAGTACGGTTGCCATGCAATACGCCAGGCTTACCAACGCACAAAGCAGCTGAATGTAGACCACTGCCCAAGCCATGACCCGCTGCCTCAACACCAACAAGTTTTACCTCGGGGTAATCAATGTACGGATAGAAAATACCCATGGCATTTGAACCGCCACCCACACAGGCGAGAACAAAGTCCGGTTGACGACCAGTCATCTCTGGCATTTGCACTTTGCACTCTTCACCAATCACGCTTTGAAAATCTCTCACCATCATTGGATAAGGATGCGGTCCTGCAACAGTGCCAATAATGTAGAAAGTATTGTCAACGTTTGTAACCCAATCGCGCATCGCTTCGTTCAGCGCATCTTTCAAAGTCTTAGTGCCGGATTCCACTGGAACCACTTTGGCGCCGAGCAACTTCATACGAAATACGTTTTGCGCCTGACGAGCAACGTCAACAGAGCCTTGATAGACCGTACAGTCCAAACCAAAACGCGCGCAGATAGTAGCTGTGGCAACCCCGTGCTGCCCTGCCCCAGTCTCAGCAATGATGCGGGGCTTGCCCATACGCTTAGCCAACATTGCTTGGCCAATCACGTTATTAATCTTGTGTGCACCAGTGTGATTTAAATCTTCACGCTTTAGGTAGATCTGCGCACCACCGAGCATTTCACTCCAACGCTTGGCGTGATAAACCGGTGATGGTCTGCCTACAAAGTGTTTGAGTTCGTAATGAAACTCTTCAATGAATTCTGGATCGTGTTGATATTTTGCATAGGCTTCCTTCAACTCATCTAATGCATACATCAACGTCTCAGAAACAAATACGCCACCATAGGGACCAAAGTGTCCTCGTGCATCTGGCTTATCGTACATAACTACCTCTTTTGATTTGGTTACAGCAAATTATTGGGATGATGTTTTCGCATCAGCTGCGCGCACTGCTTGGATAAATTGAGCCATGAGCGCAGGATCTTTAACACCCCTGCTGCTTTCTACGCCACTGCTGACGTCAACCGCGCAAGGATGCAGGCGTGCAATCGCCTCGCCCACGTTGTGCGCGTTCAATCCACCACTCAAAACGACCCGAGGCGCGTTTTCGCTTACCCATGTCTGCGGTATTCCTTGCCAATCAAAAGGAACGCCTCCGCCACCATAACCCTCGACGAGGGCATCCAGCAGAAAAGCGTTTGCTTGACTATATTGTAGGGAAAATTCATCAAAAGCGAAGCCGGCTCCTACGCGAGCAGCTTTCATCCAGGGCTCGCCAGCAGCAAGCTGGGCACAGCGCTCTGGGGTCTCATCCCCATGAAACTGCCATAAGGTGATTGAAGCAGCGGCTCGAATAGCGGCAAATTGCTCATCTGTAGCGTTTACAACCAACCCAACGGCATCAACCCCTGCTGGGAGCCTGGAAATAAGCTGGGCAGCGATATTAGGGCTTACTGCCCGTACACTTGGAGGGTAAAAGACGAAGCCGACAGCATCCACCCCAGCGGAAACGGCTGAATCCACATCAGCAGACGTCTTTAAACCGCAGATTTTGACCCTAGTTCGGCCGGGAGAATATGTCAGTAAGCCCATAAATGAATGATAAGGCCTGGGGCCTATTATTTCTCTTGCTTCCCAATAACCTTGGCGGGCAGCCAGGAGTTTTCCAGCCATGGCTGAGGAATAGCAAATTGTTCGGGATAAGTAATTTTGGCCAAATACAGACCATCAGCCATAAAGGTTGGAGCAGCAATTTGCCGGTTCTTGGCTGCCAATACTTCTGTCATCCACTCCGGTTTTTGCCTACCCTGCCCGATTTGCAAAAAACATCCAACAATATTACGGATCATATGATGCAAAAACGCGTTTCCACGGATCCGAAAATAAATCCAAGGCTGCTCAGAAATAATCTCTATGGAGTAAATCGTTTTGACTGGGGTTTTACTCTGACATTCAGATGAGCGAAATGAACTGAAATCGTTCTCACCAATTAAACATTCAGCCGATTTTTTCATTGCCTCTATATCAAGCCAATTGCCTGGTGGCAGCATTAAATATCCAGCACGCAAATGTGACATTGGAGATCGGCATGGTCCAGCATGTAATGCGTAAATATATTCGCGCTCATATGCTGAGAAACGCGCACTAAATTCATCGGAAACTGGTTTAGCCCAGTTCACCACAATCGATGGTGGCAAGAAGGAGTTGACACCTCGTACCCATGAAAAATCTTCGCGTTCGACATTGGTATCAAAGTGCACAACCTGCCCCAGAGCATGAACTCCAGTATCCGTTCTACCTGCGGTGATGGTATGAATGGGATGTTCTGCACTCGCCTGCTCACCAACAAAAGCAGAGATTGCTTTTTCTAATTCGTCTTGTACGGTGTTGTGATTGACCTGAGTTTGCCAACCAGAGTATGGGCTGCCGTCATACTGAAGGCCAAGGGCTATGCGCATATTAGGTATTGCGATGCGAGATTTCTGCCAACAAGCCCTGTGCTTCAATGGTAATTGCAGGGTCAACTGAATTGCTCATTCGGAGCACTTCATCCAAAGACTTTTTAGCAGCAGAAAAATCTTCAATCGTGATGTAAGCACGTGCCAAATTGAGCTTGACGCGCAAGGTATCGGCTAGAGGATTGGAAGCAGGGACTGCCGTAACAGATGGCGCCGCATTCGCTGGCTTCGAAAGATCAAGATCAATACCTTCAAACAAAGCTTTGGCGCGAGCAGGCATTTCAAAAGGAGTTACTGCTGCAGGTTTCTCTTCTTGATGTTTTTCTTCTTTGCTTGCTTGGTGGGCATGCGTATGAATACTTGGCACCTCTGAACGACGCGCATTACGAGCTAAACCCCACAGAAGTAGACCGGTTAGTGCAATTAAGCCAATAGCCAAAAGAGCTGGGCCAAAGCCACCTAAACCAAAATTACTATCTACCGCCTTCTTCTCTTTGGTCTTATCTAAAAGTCTTTGTAGATCGGCAATATTCTTTTCCAATTCAGCGACACGGGCTTTAGTTTGCTCGAGCATCTTCTCTTGAGCGACTAACTCTTCGGTGTAACGACGCTCTTGCTCATTACCCTCAGCACTTGAACCAATCTTTAAGCGATCTTTAGGTGCCACTTCCCCCGACTTGGCCGCATTTGATCCAGTACCTGCATTGGCACCCTTACCATCATGCTCAGCACGCCATTGTTCATTGGCATCAGCAACAAATTGATTTGCTTCTGCCGGACTGATAGAGCGTAACAAGGCCTGACTTGGTTTAGTTAACTCAGCACCAGCAGCCAAGCGATTAATACTGCCGCTAGCAAAGGCATCCGGATTGGCTTTATACAAAGCCATCATGGTTTGATCGAGAGTAGCACCCTCTAGCTGGGGAGTAATAGTAGCGGCGATCTCAGATAGGGTTTGACCTGGCTTTACAGTGATTTTTTGTACATCACCCAGCAATAAGGTGAATGTCTTAGTGAGGCTTCCGCTCGACCAGTTGAGATTGACCAATACATCTAAGAATGGATCATCTGTCATAGGAACAGAGTCAACGGTTTCAACGAGCACCATTAACCGCTCTTGACGATTGCGATACACCATCGCTTGTGGATTCAACTGCAGGATCTTTTGAGAGATTCCGAGGCGCTCATATGCAGCCTTATTCGGCATCGCTACATTCAGACTGGATAGAACTCCCTGCTCATCAGCCCCCACCCGAATAGGAATTTCTACTCGTAATGGTTCGCCTGGGCGAGACTGGAGTTGCGGCGCACCTAAGGAGATTGCAGCGGCGCTAAAAGACCAGCTTAGCCAAACAAAGCAAAGGAGCTTTAAAAAGCTTAATTGGCTAAGGCGTAGCATCAACTTAGATTACTTTTCGAGCAAAATGCGGAGCATGCGACGCAATGGCTCAGCAGCGCCCCACAGGAGTTGGTCGCCCACCGTGAATGCGCCCAAGTACTCTGGACCCATTGCCATCTTGTGCAAACGACCAATAGGTACAGTCAACGTACCACTGATAGCTGCAGGAGATAAATCACGCTCAGTTGTTTCACGATCATTTGGAACCACTTTGACCCACTGGTTGTCAGCAGCCAAAATCGCCTCAATCTCTTTAAGTGGAATATCTTTTTTGAGCTTTACAGTCAAACCTTGTGAGTGGCAGCGCATTGCACCAACACGCACACATAAGCCATCAATAGGAATGCTGCCTGGCGTACGGAATGCTGGACGACCCAAGATCTTATTGAACTCAGCGCCACCCTTCCACTCTTCTTTAGTTTGACCGTTCTCAACAGGCACATCGATCCAAGGAATCAAGCTGCCCGCTAATGCGGTATTGCGGAAGTTTTTCTTCGGAAAGTCAGAAGAGCGCAATGTCTCAGTAACTTTGCGATCAATATCCAAAATCCATGAAGATGGGTCAGCCAATTCAGTAGCTACGCTGTCACGCAATGCGCCCATTTGCAGGAGCAACTCGCGCATGTTCTGTGCACCAGCACCAGAAGCTGCTTGATAAGTCATGGCGCTAATCCACTCAACCATGTCAGCCTTCACCAGACCACCCATAGCCATCATCATTAAGCTCACAGTGCAATTGGCACCAATCCAATTCTTGCCACCAGCAGCCAAAGCTTTATCAATCACCGGACGATTGACTGGGTCCAAGACCAATACAGCGTCATCTTTCATGCGCAACGCACTGGCAGCATCAATCCAATGGCCATTCCACCCTGCAGCGCGTAGCTTAGGGAAGATGTCGTTGGTGTAGTCGCCACCCTGGCATGTCAAGATGATGTCGCAACGTGACAAAGCCTTGATGTCGTTGGCATCCTGCAAAGTACTTTCACTCTTAGTAACTTTTTTACCATTGAGGAGTGGCACTTCACCACCGGCTTGGCTGGTACTAAAAAATACCGGCTCAATCAGATCAAAATCTTTCTCAGCGAGCATACGTTCCATAAGAACGCTACCAACCATACCGCGCCAGCCAACTAAACCAACCAAAGGTGTTTGTGTATTTGCCATGATGTTAACTATCTAGTGAATTTGATTTCTGTTTATGTTTGCTTTATTTCTTATGCGAGTGCTGCAACAACAGCATCACCCATTTCAATGGTTGATACTTTTTTCGTGCCTTCGGTATAAATATCAGCGGTACGCAATCCTTGCGCCAACACTTTTTGAACCGCCTTTTCAATACGGTCCGCCTCAGCAGGCATTCCTAAGGAATAGCGCAACATCATGGCGGCAGACAAAATCGTTGCCAATGGATTGGCTATGCCTTTACCAGCAATATCTGGCGCAGAGCCATGACTTGGCTCATACAAACCTTTATTGTTCTTATCCAAAGAGGCGGAAGGCAACATACCAATCGAACCAGTCAACATAGCCGCTTCGTCAGACAAAATATCGCCAAATAGATTTCCAGTCACCACAACGTCAAATGCTTTAGGCGCTTTAACTAACTGCATTGCAGCGTTATCGACATACATATGCGATAACTCAACGTCTGGATACTCTTTAGAAATATGAATCATCACTTCACGCCAAAGCTGTGAAGTTTCTAATACGTTCGCTTTATCAACGCTGCATACTTTCTTGCCACGCTTGCGTGCAGCTTGAAAAGCAACGTGTCCAATACGTTCTACTTCTGGTTCGCTGTAATGCATAGTGTCAAAGCCTTCACGAGCGCCTTTGAATAATGGCAACTCCGATGTACGAATTCCACGTGGCTGACCAAAATAGATGTCCCCATTAAGCTCACGGACGATCAAAATATCTAAACCACCAATAATTTCTGGCTTGAGACTTGATGCAGCAGTCAGTTCTGGATAGCAAATCGCTGGTCTGAAGTTAGCAAACAACTCCAAATGTTTACGTAAACCTAAGATAGCTTGCTCGGGGCGCAGTTCGCGCGCAAGTGTGTCGTACTTCCAATCACCTACCGCACCAAACAAAATAGCATCGGCTTTTTTAGCCAACTCTAATGTTTCAGGCGGCAAAGGATGACCAGCAACGTCATAAGCAGCACCACCAACCGGAGCTTCTTCTAAATCAAACTTGGGGCCAAGTGCTTGGAGCACTCGAACGGCTTGAGCAACGATTTCCGGGCCGATACCATCGCCCGGTAGGACTGCAATTTTCATGAAAGGCCTTTAAATCAACGAAATTACGGCAATTGTGTCGCAAGCCAAGGCATCTTGAGGATGCGCTCAGCTTCATAAGCCTTGATTTTATCTGCATGTTGCAGGGTTAAGCCAATATCGTCTAAGCCATTAATAAGGCAGTACTTTCTAAATGGGGCCACATCGAAGCTGTATGCGGTGCCATCAGGGGCAATGACCTGCTGAGCTTCTAGGTCAATTGTTAACTGATAGCCATTAAAAGCCATGGTCTCGTTAAACAGATGGTCAACCTGCATTTCAGTCAAAACGATAGGTAAAAGACCGTTCTTAAAGCAGTTATTAAAGAAAATATCTGCAAAACTAGGTGCGATTACCGCTCTAAAGCCAAATTGATCCAAGGCCCATGGAGCATGTTCACGTGAGCTGCCGCAACCAAAGTTTTTACGAGCCAAGAGAATTCCTGCGCCCTTATAGCGAGGTTGATTGAGAACAAAGTCTGGGTTGATTGGACGTGTACTGCAATCTTGACCAGGCTCGCCATGGTCTAAATAACGCCATTCATCAAAGAGGTTTTGACCAAAGCCAATTTTCTTAATAGATTTCAGAAACTGCTTAGGAATGATGGCATCGGTATCCACGTTCTCGCGATTAAGCGGAGCAACTAAACCTTTGTATACCGTAAATTTTTCCATGATTCGACTTTTACTCTGTTTGCTCTAAGTATTTACTTCACAGGAGTAACGACAACGTCCTTACCCTTAGTTTGAGATTGATTGCCCTGCTGTGTTGTGTTGCTTGATCCACCCATGGAAGTTCCTAGGTTTTGCAAATCTTTTCCAACGCCTTCCATAGTACTGCTGCAAGCTGAAATTAATAAACCAGCTAAACCAACGATGGCCAATCTTGCAATTAAAGAAACTGAAGAAAATTTCATGACTTGATTACCCTTATGAAATCTTACGAACATCAACAAAGTGACCTTCAATGGCTGCAGCTGCAGCCATTGCTGGACTAACTAAATGGGTACGCCCACCATTACCTTGACGACCCTCAAAGTTGCGGTTGGAGGTGGATGCACAACGCTCTCCCGGCTCTAAGCGGTCAGCATTCATTGCTAAACACATAGAGCAACCTGGCTCACGCCATTCAAAACCTGCGGCTTTGAAAATACGATCCAAACCTTCTCGTTCTGCTTGGGCTTTTACCAAACCAGAACCTGGAACTACAAGAGCCAACTTCACATTGGCAGCTACTTTTTTACCCAAGCGATCCACCACTTTTGCGGCAGCGCGGATATCTTCAATACGACTGTTAGTACATGAGCCAATAAATACTTTATCAACAGCAATGCTGCTGATAGGAGTATTAGGATTCAGATTCATATACTGCAACGCACGCTCCATTGCAGAGCGCTTGTTTGGATCACGTTCTTTTTCTGGATCGGGTACGCGATCACTAATTGCTAACACCATCTCTGGAGAGGTTCCCCAAGTTACTTGAGGTGCAATTTCTTCGGCACGTAATTCAACTACAGCATCAAATTTTGCATCTGGATCAGAGTGCAAGGTTCTCCAATATTGCAGAGCTTGCAACATCGCAGGACCCTTAGGGGCATACGGGCGGCCTTGAATGTACTCAATGGTTGTTTCATCTACAGCAACTAAACCAGCGCGTGCACCAGCTTCAATCGCCATATTGCAAAGCGTCATACGACCTTCCATCGACAGCTCGCGAATCGCTTCGCCAGCAAATTCAATGGTGTAACCAGTGCCACCGGCTGTGCCAATCTTGCCAATCACGGCAAGCACGATGTCTTTGGCAGTGGAGCCTGGCTGTAAACGACCATCCACTTTTACTAACATGTTCTTGCTCTTTTTCATGAGCAGAGTTTGAGTAGCTAATACGTGCTCGACTTCAGAGGTGCCGATACCAAATGCCAAAGCACCAAAGGCGCCATGAGTGCTGGTATGAGAGTCTCCGCAAACCACTGTCATGCCAGGCAAAGTAGCGCCCTGCTCTGGACCAATAACATGAACAATTCCTTGGCGAGTATCGTTCATTTTGTATTGGGTAATACCGAACGCATCGCAGTTTTGATCCAAAGTATCCACTTGCAGCTTGGAAATTGGATCAGTAATACCTTCAGAGCGATCCGTTGTTGGAACGTTGTGATCGGATACCGCCAGATTGGCGGAGATGCGCCAAACAGGACGGCCAGCTAAATTTAAACCTTCAAATGCCTGAGGACTGGTTACCTCATGAAGCAACTGACGATCAATATAAATCGTGGCTGTGCCATCCTCTTCAGAGTAAACAACGTGGTCATCCCACAATTTGTCATAAAGCGTACGAGACATGAGTGACCTTAAAAACCTTATTTACGAACTGTAATGTTTGGAACCTTACGTGCTGTTTCGCCAACATATAACTGACGTGGACGACCAATCTTATATTCAGGATCGGTAATCATTTCTTCCCACTGAGCAATCCAACCTACTGTTCTTGCTAAAGCAAAAATACAGGTAAACATTTCTGTTGGGATACCAAGTGCACGTTGAACTATGCCAGAGTAGAAGTCTACGTTTGGATAGAGCTTGCGGCTAACGAAATAGTCGTCTTCCAATGCGATCTTCTCCAGAGTCATTGCCAACTTAAACAATGGGTCATCTTGCAAGCCCAATTCATTCAAGACTTCATAGCAAGTCTCACGCATTAATTTAGCGCGTGGGTCAAAGTTTTTGTAAACACGGTGACCAAAGCCCATCAAGCGAACGCTAGAGTTCTTGTCTTTTACTTGAGCAATGAACTCATGAATCTTGTCTACGCCACCTTGAGCTTGAATCTCATTCAACATCTGCAAACAAGCTTCGTTTGCACCGCCGTGTGCTGGACCCCAGAGGCAAGCAATACCAGCGGAGATAGCAGCAAACGGATTGGTGCCAGAAGAGCCACACAAACGCACTGTAGAAGTAGAAGCATTTTGCTCATGGTCAGCATGCAATGTAAAGATGCGATCCAAAGCACGTACCAATACTGGGTTTACTTTGTATTCCTCACATGGTGTTGCGAACATCATGCGCATAAAGTTTGCGGTGTATGACAAAGAGTTATCTGGGTAGATAAACGGCTGCCCTACGGAATATTTATACGCCATCGCTACCAATGTAGGCATCTTTGCGATCAAGCGAATTTGGGCAACTTCACGAGCATGCGGATCGCTGTAATCAATCTCATCATGGTAGAAGGCTGCCATTGCACCAACCAAGCCAGTCAACACAGACATCGGATGCGCATCACGACGGAAGCCGCGCAAGAAAAACTGCATTTGCTCATGAACCATAGTGTGGTGCATAACCATTTCGTCGAAGTCTTTTTTCTGTTTCTCATTTGGCAATTCGCCATTGATCAAGAGATAACAGACTTCCAAAAAGTCACAGTTCTTTGCCAAATCTTCAATCGGGTAGCCGCGATAAAGCAACTCACCCTTGTCGCCATCAATATAGGTAATTTTGCTATTGCATGACGCAGTAGATAGAAAGCCTGAATCGTAAGTGAACTTACCGGTCTGACCATAGAGCTTGCGAATGTCAATTACGTCAGGACCAACTGTCCCTTTGTAAATTGGCAGATCAATATCTGGTGTTCCATCCGAAAACGAGAGTTTTGCCTTGATGTCCGATTCAATCATTTCTAATCCTTAGTCATTCAAAATTATGATTAATACACTATTCATTCATGCATCTATACGCTTACTGCACCAAAAGGCTGAATTACTTCTCTCTCAGCCTTTGTAAAACTAGTTTGAAAGAGTCCGTCTGCATCTCTTTCTCCAAACTTGCTACAGAATCTTTACGGCCAATTAATAAATCCATTAAGTCGTTGTCATCTAGAGCCAATAGCTGGGTTAATACTTTTCCATCATCAACGCTTAACTGAGTGCCATAGCGCTCAAAGAAACGCTGCAGAATTAAATCGTTCTCTAGCAAGCCCCTACGAGCATCACTTTTCAAACGATATAACTCTGCATTTCCGAGGGTCATACTGCCCTACGAACCATCAACTCCTTGATCTTGCCAATTGCCTTCGTTGGATTCAAGTGCTTAGGACATACGTCCACGCAATTCATGATGGTGTGGCAGCGGAACAAGCGGTACGGATCTTCTAAGTTATCCAAACGCTGAGCAGTTTCTTCATCACGGCTATCAGCAATAAAGCGATATGCCTGCAACAAGCCGGCTGGGCCAACGAACTTATCTGGATTCCACCAGAATGATGGGCATGAAGTTGAGCATGATGCGCACAAGATGCACTCATACAAACCGTTCAACTCTTCACGCTCTTCAGGACTCTGGAGACGCTCTTTTTCAGGGGGTGGATTGTCGTTTACCAAGTAAGGCTTGATAGACAAATATTGCTTGAAGAATAAAGTCATGTCGACGATCAAATCACGCACAACCGGCAAGCCAGGTAATGGGCGCAATGTGATGACCTTAGGCAAAGTCAACATATTGGTCAAACAAGCCAAACCATTTTTACCGTTGATGTTCATGGCATCTGAACCGCACACGCCTTCACGGCATGAACGACGATAAGAAATGGTTTCGTCTTGCTTCTTCAAAGAAATCAACGCGTCCAACAACATACGTTCGCCAGTGAGCTCTAACTCATAGCGTTCCATGCGTGGAGCTGCATCGACATCTGGATCGTAGCGGTAAATTTCGAATATACGGATATCACTCATTTTCAATTTCTCTTCGCTTAGAAAGTACGTTCTTTTGGAGGGAAAGACTCAACCGTTAAAGGCTTCAAAATAACTGGTTTGTAAGTCAGCTTATTGCCCTCGCTGTACCAAAGGGTATGCTTCATCCAGTTCTCATCATCACGATGCGGATGGTCATCATGTGAGTGAGCGCCACGACTCTCTTTACGAGCTGCCGCAGAAATCATGGTTGCGTTTGCAGTCTCAACCAAGTTAGCCACTTCCAAAGCCTCAATACGTGCAGTATTGAAAATCTCGGATTTGTCTTTAACCCATAAGTGCTTAGCGCGCTCAGTCAATTTAGCCATTTGACGAACACCTTCGTCCATCAACTCTTGATTGCGGAATACGCCAGCGTATTTCTGCATGCACTTGCGAATATCGTTTGCAACATCTTGCGCGTACTCGCCTGAAGTTGAGTTATCCAACTTCGCAATACGCTCCAATGTTTGCTCACCAGCATTAGCAGGCAATGGCTTGAATTCGCGATTCTTGAGATCAAGACCAACAATGTGGTTACCAGCTGCACGACCGAATACTAAAAGGTCGAGCAATGAGTTTGTACCTAAACGGTTAGCGCCGTGCACAGAAACGCATGAACACTCGCCGATTGCATACAAGCCATTCACGATTTCATTGTGAATACCATTAGCAGGCACAACCACTTGACCATTGATGTTGGTAGGAATACCGCCCATCTGATAGTGAATCGTTGGCACCACTGGAATTGGCTCTTTAGTAACGTCAACGTTAGCAAAGTTGATACCAATTTCATAAACAGAAGGTAAACGCTTCATGATCGTGTCAGCACCAATGTGCGTCAAATCGAGCACAACATAGTCACCATTAGGACCGCAACCGCGCCCTTCTTTAATTTCTTGGTCCATTGAGCGTGATACGAAATCGCGTGGAGCCAAATCTTTCAAAGTTGGTGCATAACGCTCCATGAAACGCTCACCATCTTTGTTACGTAAGATACCGCCTTCGCCGCGGCAGCCTTCCGTCAACAATACGCCGGCACCAGCTACGCCAGTTGGGTGGAATTGCCAGAACTCCATGTCTTCCAAAGGAATGCCTGCGCGAGCAGCCAAGCCCATACCGTCACCGGTATTAATGAATGCGTTAGTAGATGCATCCCAAATACGACCTGCACCACCAGTAGCTAGCATGACAACCTTAGCTTCGAGGATATAAACCTGGCCTGTTTCCATTTCGAGAGCAGTTACACCAACCACATCACCGTCGTCATCACGTATCAAATCGAGCGCCAACCATTCAACGAAGAAATTCGTTTTTGCGCGGACGTTACGTTGGTACAAAGTGTGCAACATCGCATGACCAGTTCGGTCAGCTGCAGCGCAAGCACGCTGTACTGGCTTCTCGCCATAGTTTGCTGTGTGGCCGCCGAATGGACGCTGATAAATCGTGCCATCTGGGTTACGGTCAAACGGCATACCAAAGTGCTCTAGCTCATAAACAACTTTTGGAGCTTCACGACACATGAACTCGATAACGTCTTGGTCACCCAACCAATCAGAACCTTTGATGGTGTCATAGAAGTGATAGTGCCAATTGTCTTCACTCATATTGCCCAATGAAGCACCGATACCACCTTGTGCAGCAACAGTGTGTGAACGTGTTGGGAAAACTTTTGTCAGAACAGCAACATTCAAGCCGGCTTCAGCCAACTGCAATGAAGCGCGCATACCTGAACCACCTGCTCCAATAATCACCGCATCAAAACGGCGGCGTGGCAATGATTTTTTAATTGCAGTCATCGAATTACACTTTCCACAAAATTTGAACGGCATAGGCCGCACAGGCTACGAGATACAGAACAGTTAACACTTGGAGTGTCAAACGAATGCTGACGGGCTTGATGTAATCCATCCAGATGTCACGCACGCCAATCCAAGCGTGGTAGAACAAGCTGATGAAAGCCAAGAGTGTTAGCAGCTTCATTACTTGACCGCTAAACAAGCCAGACCAACCCTCGTAGGAGGCGCTACCAGTGATGCAGTAGTCAACTAACAAAACAATCGTAAATACCACCATCACAATCGCTGTAACGCGCTGGATGATCCACTCTTTAAGGCCGTAATGCGCACCGACAACTAAGCGCTTTGGTCCGATTTGATAAATAGGCATGAGATTTCCTTAAATGATTAGCGCTTAGTACAAGCCGAACATTTTGAGACCAACTACTGCAGTCAAAGCTAGACCAATCACGAGAACAACAATGGCCGAACGATTAGCTTCAGACTTTTCTACGCCGATTTCTAAATCGAGCAAGAGGTAGCGGATACCAGCACAGAAGTGGTGTAAGAAACACCAAATCAAACCGAGGCAAATAATTTTTACCAATATATTGCCGGTAAAAGCCTGGAATTTTTGATAGCTCAACTCAGAGGCAACGCTCTGGTCGAAGAGATACAAGATAAATGGCAGCAAGAGGAACAATGCTGCTCCACTAATGCGGTGAAGAATGGATACCTTACCAGCCCAAGGGAGGCGGTATTTAATCAACTGGGCAAGACCAATATTGCGGTAAACCGGTCTATCTTTTTTTACGTTTTGCTGTGAATCAACCATGGGTAATCTCTATCTTTAGGTGGAGGTTCAGTGTGGTTTTGTTGTATCGCAACATATTCTATTGGAAACCTTAGGGATGGTGGGGATTTTTTGGCGTTTAAAGGGGTTAATTACTGGTTTTTACTGATTTGCTCAGTTCAATTTGTTCTCGTAATGCTGCTCTGAAGTGTCGTACCTTGCGTGACGAATTTCTACTGGTTTATTCCCGTAGGTAAAGGCAACACGCTCCACAGAAAGCAGGGGCGCACCGATGGGCAAATGAAGGTGCTTGGACAGCACTTCGTCTGCCGCAATCGCTTTAATCCTTTCTTCCGCCCGAACCATATGGGTGGCATATTGGCCTTCATAGAAAGCGTATACCGGACCATGCCAAGCATTGAGAGCCTCTAAGTCCAAGCCCTTAAATCGAGCACCGGGAAGAAAAATCTCTTCAAAAACAATGGGTTTACCTGCAAAACTCTGTACCCGATCAATATGAATGATGGGGTCACCTGCCTTTAATTTAAGCAAACTAGCCACATAAGCACTTGCCTTGGTCTTTTCGCAGGACAAAAACAGGTTGGTAAGGTGGAATTTCTCGCCAGAATCGGGAGCTAAACGTAAAAAACGGTACTGCCAGTCATCTTCTTGATGGGTGGCTACGAAAGTACCCTTCCCTTGGCGACGAACTAGGAGGTTTTGAGCAGCGAGCTCATCAATTGCCTTGCGTACCGTGCCTTGACTGACGGCGTAACGGGCAGCCAGCTCGATTTCACTGGGAATAGCCTCCCCTGGAAGCCATTCAGAGGCTTGCAAACTAGCCAAAATCATCGCCTTAATCTGCTCGTACAGAGGGCTAAATGAGGCAACAGGCAAAGTCACATCAGACAAATTAACTCCAGACCGCGTCAATTGGATAAAATTCTAGGTAATTCTAGTCTTATATAAGACATCATTGACAGTGTAAAGCTAAAGTCCCTACACTTGAATGGATAATAGAAAAGTTTTCGTTTAATTAACCTTCCTCTGGAGTTCTAAGCAATGGCAAAAGCCCCAATGCGTGTCGCCGTAACCGGTGCAGCCGGTCAAATCGGATATTCCCTTTTATTCCGTATCGCCAATGGCGACCTTTTGGGCAAAGATCAGCCCGTAATCCTGCAATTGCTTGAAATCCCTGATGAAAAAGCACAAAAAGCCTTAACTGGCGTGATGATGGAATTGGAAGACTGTGCATTCCCGCTATTGGCCGGTATGACAGCGCACTCCGATCCAATGACTGCCTTTAAGGATATCGACGTTGCTCTTTTAGTTGGCGCACGTCCACGTGGTCCTGGCATGGAGCGTAAAGATTTGCTCTCCGCTAACGCACAAATTTTCACAGCACAAGGCAAAGCACTGAATGCCGTTGCTAAAAAGACTGTCAAGGTATTGGTTGTTGGTAACCCAGCAAACACGAACGCTTACATCGCAATGAAATCTGCTCCAGATATTCCTGCGAAGAACTTCACAGCAATGCTACGTCTTGACCACAACCGCGCACTCTCACAATTAGCTAACAAGTTGAATAAGCCTGTTGCTGATATTGAGAAATTAGTTGTTTGGGGCAACCATAGCCCAACAATGTACCCAGACTATCGCTTTGCAACCATCGATGGCAAGTCAGTTAAAGACGCTATCAACGATGCAGCATGGAACAAAGATGTATTTATTCCTACTGTTGGCAAACGTGGTGCAGCCATCATTGAAGCTCGCGGTCTATCTTCTGCAGCCTCTGCAGCGAACGCAGCGATTGATCATATTCATGACTGGGTACTCGGTACAAATGGTAAGTGGGTAACTATGGGTATTCCTTCTAAAGGCGAATACGGCATTCCTGCTGAAGTAATTTATGGCTTCCCAGTTGTTTGCGAAAACGGCGAATACAAAATGATCGAAGGTTTAGAGATCGATGAGTTCTCCCGTGAGCGCATGACACACACCTTGAATGAATTACTCGAAGAGCAAGCTGGCGTTAAGCACCTGCTCTCATAAGGAAAATTCGCACATGAAAAAAAATCTTCTCGCCATTGGCGTAGTACTTGCAAGCCTTTTAGGCGCTGTAAATGCTAGAGCTAGTGAAGAAGTAATCACATGGACTTGTCAGGAAAGCAAGCAGTTCAAAACTACTGGCACTACTGAAAAAGTTCGCTTAACTTGGGAATCTAAGTCTTATGATTTAGAGCGCCAAACTTCATTGCCAGGCAGCTTGCGTTACAAGAACATGAACTCTGGTTACGATCTTGTAGTGCTAGGTAACAAAGCAATGTTGTTTAACATCAAAGCAGGTGTACGTCTTGCCGATTTCTGCCAAACAGCAGATATGAAGTCTGGTAAGTTGCCACACTTGTTTGCTGGTGCGGAACCATTTGTGCAGAATTAATTTCTCACGTTGCATTAATTAAAAAAGCCGAGGATTCCTCGGCTTTTTTATTGCTTAGTTTCTTTGCGCAGTTTCTTTGCTTAATTTCTTATTTCTTTAGTGGAACAAAGGTTGCTGTGACGGTGCGTCATCAGGCATTTCAGCATGCACCGCTTCACCAGAGCGATCCGGAAATAAAGGTGCGCCGCAGTCGTCGCACAGCTCTGGATCAAATAGCATGGCATGGCGGAAGACATCCTCCACTCCAGCATCATGCAAAGCATCACAAATCTTCTTAATCGGACTCTCATCATCCGATAAATCATTTAAGGCGTCGCTTGCCACACTCTCGCGGTCATATAGAGGCCAGATCACGCCATACATTACCTCTGAGGATCCTTTTGCACTAAAAGAAATCCGGTACTCATCAGCCTGCTCTTCACCAAATGCACCAACAACACAGGATAAGCCTGCAGGCAGAATTCCGAGAGTGCTCTCGAGAAAGTTCACCGCTGCACGAATACTCAAAGGTCGAACATGCTTATCAGCTAAGCGACAGTTTGTGAAATACGCTTCCGGCAAGAGAAGTTCAAACTCACAGCCCGGCAATAAAGAAGCAATCGGCTCTTGCATAGCGTTTTGCCAGCCAATCAAACTCACTCCGCGCTCTTGGCGTGCTGGCGGCTCAGCCTGCCAACGGAAGATTGGTGAACCAGCAGGCGCACTTAAGGCAGCAATAATGAAACGGGGATCAGCCAAAACAGCAATGGTTTCTGACATGTCGCGCAACTCGAGCTTGACGTCTTTTCCAGAGATCGCTGCACTTGCTAATGATTCAGTCAGGATGCGAGTTTGACAATGCGAATGAGGCATTTGATCGATGCTGTACAACCAAGGAACAATCGCCAAACGTGTATCTGTTGAGGCAATCGCGCTATGTAATGCTTGGGCTGTGGATTCAATGATGTTGGTTGGCAGTGGGCCAGAAGGAATTTGGTAGCGCGTGTGAGCAACGATAGGCATCGCTAATAACAACACATCCCATTCCTGCCCTTCATGCTCGATTCTCAAGGATTCAGCCAGGGTTTCTGCGATATCGGCAAGCACCTCAAAAGCAACTGTATTAATCCGAAAGGTTTGATCTAAGGCAGCATCAATCACATTTTGATTTTGGCTTTTGAGTAAGCGCATTAAGCGCATGTTCAAGCGCTCCTCCCAAAAGCGGTCTTCGACCTGACTTCCAGAAGCAGCTAAAGAAATAGCGTCAGCCACCAACTTCTCCACCTCTGGAGAATTGCGTTGCGATGCTTTGGTGCGATGAACAGCCATTATTTTCTTTCTGCCCTTCTAAACACAGGCTTATCTACTTTAGATTCTGCGGCATAGTACTTATACCCATCTAAATTAAAGCCTTTTAAATCTGCTGGATCAGTAATGCGATTCTCAACTACGTAGCGCGCCATTAAACCGCGAGCCCGCTTCGCATAAAAAGAGATGATCTTGTACTTACCGTCCTTGGCATCCTGAAATACAGGAGCAATCACTGGGCAATCCAATTCTTTGGGCTGAAGTACCTTGAAATACTCTTCCGAGGCCAAATTAAGTAGCACGGGCTTCTTTTGTTTTTCTAAAACCTTCTTAATGGAATCAGTCACTCTACCGCCCCAGAATGCATAAAGATCCTTACCTCTTGCATTTTTGAAGGAGGTGCCCATCTCTAGACGATATGGCTGCATCAAATCCAAGGGTTTCAGGGCGCCATACAAGCCAGACAAAATCCGAATGTGGTCTTGAGCAAACTGAACGGACTTGGCATCCAGGGTTTTGACATCAAAACCGTCATATACATCACCATCAAAGGCGTAGATCGCCGGCTTGCTATTTTCTTCAGTAAATTTCTTAGACCAATCGCGATAACGCCCGACATTCAAAGTTGCCAATTGGTCAGATAAGCCCATGAGCTTGGCAACATCTTGTGGTGCGAGCTTCTTGAGATCGGCGATCAGCTTGGCTGATTCGGAGACAAATTCTGGCAAAGTGGGTGCCTTGACCTTGGCCGGGGTCTTGTAATCCAGGGATTTAGCAGGTGAAAGGACGATCAGCATGGCACAATTTGTTTATGTATTTTTACCATTCTAGCGACTACCGGATATATCCGCTCTAAAAGACTGACCGCCTGCCTTCGCCTCCATGAACCCACTAGAGACCCCCTCTTTTCCAAGTCGCCTGCCAAGGGTGGGGACCACGATCTTCACGGTAATGTCAGCTTTAGCTGCAGAGCACAAAGCAATTAATTTAGGCCAAGGTTTTCCAGATTTTCCTTGTGATCGAAAACTGATTGCCGAGGTCAATGAAGCGATGTTAGCCAATCGCAATCAATATCCACCCATGATTGGTATTGCAGAGCTACGCAATGGCATTAGCCAGAAGATTCAAAACTTGTATGGGCATCACTACGATGCTGATACCGATATCACCATCACTGCGGGCGGTACACAAGGTATTTTGACGACCATACTCGCTTGCGTTAGTCCGGGCGATGAAGTCATCATTATTGAACCAGCGTATGACAGCTATCGACCTGCTATTGAATTGGCAGGCGGCAAAACCATTGCCATTGCTTTACAAGTCACTCGTGATGAGCATGGGCAAGTGGCTTCTTATGAAATTCCTTGGGAAATCCTAGCCAAAGCAATCAACACCAAAACCCGACTGCTCATCATCAATACGCCGCACAACCCTACTGGAATGGTTTGGGGCAAGACTGACTTAGATCGCCTCGCAGGCTTAGTGCGCAATACTTCCACATTGATTTTGAGTGATGAGGTTTATGAGCACATGGTCTATGACGGAGCTCAGCATCACAGCGTTGCCTCTCATCCTGAGCTTGCCGCTAGGAGCTTTCTGATTTCTAGTTTTGGCAAGACCTATCATGTAACAGGCTGGAAAGTAGGTTATGTTGCCGCACCATCGGCACTTACAAAAGAGTTTCGCAAGGTCCATCAGTTCAATGTATTTACCGTGAACACACCGATGCAATATGGTCTAGCAACATATCTTGCAGATGCTGAACATTATTTAAATCTCCCCGCCTTTTATCAGGCTAAGCGTGATTTTTTTAGGGCGGGACTGAGCAAGACTAAATTTACGTTGCTCCCTACTCCAGGCACCTATTTTCAGTGTGCTGACTACTCGGCATTAGATATCCCTCAGGCAAAATTCAATGAGGCTGACTTTTGTAAATGGCTTACAACGGAGATTGGGGTGGCAGCGATACCAGTCTCTGCTTTTTATGAGCAAGCTACTGAATCTGGCGTCATTCGTTTTTGTTTCGCTAAACAAGATCAAACACTATCAAGCGCCTTACAACGTTTAGAAAAAATCTAAAGGACATCATGGCAAATAAAAAATCTACCGTAATTGATGTTTATAGCTGGCCGACACCCAATGGCCACAAAGTGCACATCATGCTGGAAGAATGCGGCTTTCGATTGGGAAAGGATTGGGTCGCTCACCCCATCGATATTGGTGCAGGAGATCAATTTGCCCCTGATTTTTTAAAGATTAGCCCCAATAACAAAATCCCGGCAATAGTTGATCCTGATGGTCCAGATGGCAAGCCCATTAGTCTTTTTGAGTCTGGAGCGATTCTTCTCTATTTAGCCGGCAAGACTGGCAAGCTCTTGCCCCAAGACACCCGCGGCAAGTATGAAGTGCTGCAATGGCTGATGTTCCAAATGGGTGGCCTAGGCCCTATGCTTGGGCAAAACCACCATTTCCGCCTCTACGCACCCGAGAAAATTGAATACGCCATCAATCGCTATACCAACGAAGCCAAACGAATCTATGGGGTATTGGATGGTCAACTGAAAGATAATCCCTATATTGCAGGGAAAACGTATTCAATTGCTGATATTGCGATTTATCCATGGACGCGTAATTGGAAAAATCAAGGTATCAATATCAATGAGTACCCGAACTTCAAACGTTGGTTTGAAAAGATTGGTGCACGACCAGCTGTAAAGCGTGGTTGTGAAGTATTAACCGCATTACGCAAACCCTTGCACGATGACAAGGCTAGAGAGCAGTTATTTGGTTCAACCCAGTATCAAAAGAGGAAATAAGATGAGTATTCAATCCGTCGGTGTAATCGGTGCAGGCACTATGGGAAATGGTATTGCGCAAGTGTGTGCAGTTGCTGGCCTTGATGTCGTCATGGTTGATATTAGCGAAGCTGCAGTTCAACGTGGTCTCGAACAAATTAGCAAGAGCCTAGATCGCCTCGTCAAAAAAGAAACCTTAACACTTGAAGCTAAAGATGCTGCGCTAAAACGAATTAAAGGCAGCACTTCTTATCACGACTTCAAAGGTTTGGGTTTGGTGATTGAAGCCGCTACTGAGAACCAAGCAATTAAAGAGAAAATCTTGAAGCAAGTCGATGAGATTGTGAGCAAAGACACCATCATTGCTACCAATACCTCTTCTTTATCCATCACCAAATTAGCAGCTCTTGATTCCAATCCTGCGCGCTTTATTGGTATGCACTTCTTTAACCCGCCACCCTTGATGGCTCTGGTAGAGGTGATTCGTGGCCTACAAACTAGCGATGCAACTCATGCCGCCATTATTGAGATGGCTAAGCGAGTTGGTAAAGAGCCGATCACCGTTAAAAACTCTCCTGGCTTTGTAGTCAATCGTATTTTGTTACCAATGATCAATGAAGCATTCTTTGTTCTGTCTGAAGGACTTGCTAGTCCGGAAGATATTGATGCCGGAATGAAGTTGGGCTGCAATCAGCCGATTGGTCCACTGGCATTGGCTGATCTCATTGGTTTAGATACCTGCTTAGCAGTGATGGAAGTTTATTTTGAAAACTTCAGCGACTCTAAGTATCGCCCTTGCCCACTGTTGCGTGAAATGGTTGCAGCTGGATATCTCGGCCGTAAAACTGGTCGCGGCGTTTATACCTACGATAAATAATTTTTCCCACTACCTCATAACGAAATCACTCCATCGTGAATCCCATTCCACCTTTAGTGCGCAAACTTGGTTATGCCGGCCTCATTCCTTTTGTTGGCTTGGCTTTAATGGTGCAACTTGCACCAACGCCAATGAACTACTTGAGTGCTGAATCATTAGCTGGTTATGGGGCTGTCATCACTTCATTTATGGGGGCCTTACATTGGGGTGCTAATTTGCACCTCTTAGGCAAAGCACCCGCTGGTGATCGCTGGGAAGACCGTAATGCTTGGATCTGGGGCGTTATTCCAGCTCTGGTTGCATGGGTTGCACTTCATATTTATATCCCTGTGGGTCTACTCATCCTTGCCTCCACTCTGATTATTCAGCGCAATATTGATCAGAATACTTATCAATATTATTTTTCTGATGACGCTACTCGCGCAGCATTTATGACGATGCGTAATCGCTTAACCTATATTGCCGCTGCATGCCTAACCTGGGCATCTTTAGTGATTCTTTTTATTCAAGCATGATGCAATGAGCAGTCTTTTTGATAGTACTCCGCCCCCACCCTTGGCGGAAGCGCTGCGCCCAAAAACGATTGAAGAAGTCATTGGGCAAACGCATTTATTAACCAGCGGCAAACCCCTTAACCTAGCATTTGCCTCGGGCAAGCCACACTCCATGATTTTGTGGGGGCCCCCGGGTGTTGGCAAGACAACATTGGCACGTCTCTCAGCAAAAGCATTCGATCGAGAGTTCATAGCGATTTCTGCAGTTCTTGCTGGAGTCAAAGAAATCCGCGAGGCTATTGAGCAAGCACAACAGAACATGGCTCAGTATGGCAAGCAAACGATTTTGTTTGTAGATGAGATTCATCGCTTCAATAAGAGCCAGCAAGATGCCCTGCTACCCCACGTGGAATCAGGTTTATTTACCTTTATTGGCGCCACTACCGAGAACCCTTCCTTCGAAGTGAACTCCGCACTCTTGTCGCGAGCTCAGGTGTATGTATTGAAGTCACTCACTCCAGAGGAGTTGAAATTACTCTTTGATCGTGCGCGCCAACATGCAATGCCTGATGTGCAATTTGAATCTGCCGCCATTGACACGCTCATCTCCAACGCTGATGGCGATGCAAGGCGTCTATTAAATCTGGTTGAACAAGTACGTAATGCGGCACTCACGCCAAATGCTGAACTCAAGAACGTCGATCAGCAATTTATTGAAAATGCCCTCAGCGCTCAAGCGCGACGTTTTGATAAGGGTGGCGATCACTTCTACAATCAAATCTCTGCACTACACAAATCTGTTCGTGGCTCCAATCCTGATGCAGCCTTGTATTGGTTTTGCCGCATGCTCGATGGTGGAGCAGATCCCCGCTATCTAGCGCGTCGCATTATTCGCATGGCATGGGAAGATATTGGCTTAGCAGATCCAAGAGCAATGCAATTAGCCAATGATGCTGCGCAAACCTTTGAAAGACTCGGTTCACCTGAGGGTGAGCTTGCGCTTGGCCAAGCGGTGGTTTATCTTGCCGTTGCCTCCAAGAGCAATGCCAGCTACAACGCCTTTAATGCGGCAAGAGCTTTTGTCGCACAAGACCAATCCAGAGGCGTGCCAAATCATTTGCGTAATGCCCCAACTAAGTTAATGAAAGAGCTTGGTCATGGCAAAGAATATCGCTACGCCCACGATGAACCTCATGGCTATGCTGCCGGCGAATCATACTTACCTGAGGGCATGAAAGAGCCGCATTGGTATGAGCCAGTTGAGCGTGGTCTGGAGTCTCAGATTAAAGAAAAGTTAGCTTTCTTAAAAAAACTCGATGACGAGCACAAGAAAAAGTAATTTGATATGAGTACCAAAACTCCAGCGACTTTCTATTACGATATTGTTTCTCCATTTGCTTATCTGTACATCAAGCAAAGACAGCGTCTCGAAGGTAAGCTAGATATCAAACCCGTTCCGATTCTATTAGGCGGCCTACTTCGCGCTGCTGAAAATAAGGGTCCTGGTGAGGTTGCAGCTAAACGTCCCCATACTTATCAGTTCTGCGTATGGCAAACAGAGAAGCTAGGCATCCCTTTTCGCTTTCCGGAACATCATCCGTTTATGACGGTTGCAGCACAACGTCTTCTAGTTGAGAAGAATGCTGACTGGACAATGGTTGAGCGCGCATTTGATTATGTGTGGGTAGAAGGCAGAGATCCCAATCTATCTTGGCCGGAGTTTTGTACCTACTTAGGTCTACCTATAGATACCCCTAAACCTGAAAGCCCAGAGGTAAAGGCAAAACTCATTGCCAATACCAATCAAGCAAAATCGGATGGCGCTTTTGGAGTTCCCGCTCTGGTTGTTAATCAACACTGCTTTTGGGGTGTCGACACTATTGATTGGGTTTTGGATTACCTTGCCAGGCCAGGCATGTTTGGCGAAGCCTCGTACGCATATGCTGGCAATGTCCCCAATGGTCTGAGTTAAGGGCATCACTCCATTTACCCGCCCCGCGGTATTGAGCAATACAATCAACTCAAGTCATTTTTATCTTGTTTAAGGAGTTCATATGCGTAAGTTATTCGCCGCCCTCGTTGTTGCAGTTGCCTGCCTCTCCAGTCAAGTGGCATTTGCTGGACCAAAGGTGGAATTTAAAACAACTATGGGTAATTTTGTGGTGGAGTTAGATGACGTTAAAGCGCCTAAGACCACTGCCAATTTTTTAAACTATGTGAAGAGTGGTTTTTATAACGGCACCATCTTCCATCGCGTAATTGATGGTTTCATGATCCAAGGTGGTGGCTTTACTGCAGATCTAAATCAAAAACCAACCAATGCTCCAGTCGTTTCCGAGGCACAAAACGGTTTAAAAAACAATGTCTACACGATTGCGATGGCCCGTACATCCGATCCTGATTCAGCCACTTCCCAGTTTTTTATTAACGTTAAGGACAATACAGGTTTAGATTATCCAAATGCAATGGGCAATGGCTATACCGTGTTTGGTAAAGTCATCTCCGGCACACAAACAATTGATGCCATTCGCAAGATCCCAACCATGGTTGCACCAGCGCCACGTATGGGCAGAATGGCTGATGTCCCAAGTCAGACTGTCACTATCGAATCTGCCACGATTCTGAAGTAATCAGGCGTTATTAGGCAAGCCGCAATGATTTTGCTCGATGATGCGCAAAGTACTGCGGCCTCACCTACCAGTCGCCTCTATGAAAATGCGCTCCACTACTGGCGCGTACTTCCTAGTGGCGATAACGCTGTAGATTTATCCGCCACCCAGAATTGTCTTTCTGAAATCTCTGAATCTCTCGCTAGAGGTGAATATGTTGTCGCTGCTTTTGCTTATGAATTAGGCAGACAAATTCATCGCCTCCCTCAGAGATCCAAGCCACCCAAGAATCCCCATCCTTTAATTGAAGCCTGGTCTTTCTCGAGCTTCACAAAACTCTCAAAACAGGATGTAGATAACTATATTGAGAAAAAACTGGCATTACTTGGTGATTCTAAGCGCTGCTCTGGCGTCATCAATGTACAAGAGTCTATATCCGAAGATCGCTTTAATACCGATATAGCTGCGATTCAGGAATATATCCGCAGTGGTGATAGCTACCAAATTAATCACACCTATCGCATTAAGGGTGAAACCTATGGGGCGCCTTTAGCCTTATATAGTCGCCTGCGAGATAGGCAGCCAGGGAGATTTGGCGCTTATATAGAGTATGAAGGTAACTTTCTGCTGTCTCAGTCCCCAGAACTTTTTATTGCACGCGATGGCGATACTTTAAAAGCCATGCCCATGAAAGGCACTGCCAGCGCTTTATCTGCGGTTGCCAGCGCTTTATCTGATGACCCCAAGAATCAAGCGGAGAACGTCATGATTGTTGACTTACTGCGCAACGATCTCAGTCGCGTCTCTTTACCGGGATCGGTAATCGTACCCAATTTATTTGAAGTTGCAAGACATGGTGATGTCTTGCAGATGACCTCCACCGTGCAAGGTCAGATCAGACCTGACGTTGGTCTATTTGATATTTTTAAAGCTGTTTTTCCATGCGGCTCTGTTACTGGCGCCCCCAAAAAGCGCAGCATGGAGATTATTCAAGAGCTTGAACCCGAAGATCGCGGTTACTACTGTGGCGCCCTGGGTTGGCTCGACCCGAATGGTAACTTTGCTTTTAGCGTACCCATTCGTACTGTTGAAATTGCTGTGGATCGTCAGTCGCATGCCTCCTCCTTTACCTTGGGAATAGGTGCCGGCATTACCAATGACTCGAATACCAAGGAAGAATGGCAGGAATGTCATATTAAATCTGCTTTTCTGATGGATCTTCCCAGTGCTACAGGCTTATTTGAAACGATTGCTGTGGTGCATGGTGAGCCGCAGAGACTTCAATCACACTTACAGCGCATACAAGCATCTGCGTTTGCTTTAAGAATTTCCTTTGAAATTGCGACTGCAGAAAAGTTGATTCTGGAGGCTTGTACGTCTTTTGATAAAAACTTGTCGCATCGCTTAAGACTCGATCTCGCAGCCAATGGAGAGCTATCCGTTTCAAGCGCCGTCATTCATCAGACAAATGAACCAGTCAAAATCTTCTGGGCTAAAGACATCTTGCCTGGTGATGTAACGATGCATTCTGGGGATGTATTACTACGTCACAAAATTAGCAATCGATCACTATATGATCAAGCATGGCAGGAGGCAGTCAAGTTGGGTGGCTTTGATGCCCTCTTTTACAATGAGCAAGGCTTTGTGACAGAGGGTGGTAGGACTAGCATTTTTGTTAAATCTCAAGATAGCTCAGAATGGCTTACGCCACCTGTCTCCGCCGGTCTTTTGCCTGGTGTCATGCGTGCCGCTTTGCTTGCTGATCCCAAAATGAATGCCCGTGAAGCCAACCTGACTATTAATGATGTTTCAATGGCGGATGAGATTATTCTTAGTAATGCCCTCCGCGGTGCCATCAAAGCCCATTTTTAGAGAGTCAGTATGAAGTATTGCCCTAACTGTGCCGCTGTATTGACAATCAAAATTCCGGCCGATGATTCTCGTGAACGCCATGTATGTGAAGCATGTGGCAGCATTCACTATCAAAATCCTCGTAATGTAGTAGGTAGCATTCCGGTATATGGCCAGCAAGTACTTTTATGTCGCAGAGCAATTGAACCTCGTCATGGATATTGGACTCTTCCCGCGGGGTTTATGGAACTTGGCGAAAGCACAAGTCATGGAGCTGCTCGCGAAACACTGGAAGAGGCTGGTGCTGTTGTCGAAATTGGACCGCTCTACTCCCTACTGAATGTGCCGCATGCTGAGCAAGTCCATCTTTTCTATTTAGCGACGATGAGCACTCCAGAGTTTTCAGCTGGCGAAGAGAGTCTTGAGGTGGCCCTTTTTCATGAACACGAGATTCCCTGGGAAGATTTAGCTTTCCCTACGGTGAAGCAGACCCTTGAGTGGTTTTTTGCAGACCGCGCCGCAGGTAACTTAGTTGCTGGCAAAGAACTTCATGTGCGCAGTCGTGATGTCTTGCCATCCGAGAGAATTTAAAGAGTCGACATGGGTCAGATTGCCTGGCTAGGGCCACACGACCCTTTTCCAAACCCCCTACTGGAGGCTGATCCGGATCCTAGTGTTCCTGGATTGATTGCGGTCAGTGAGCAAATATATCCAGGTCAACTCGCACGCGCCTATCAACAAGGCATTTTTCCCTGGTACTCCGACAATCAACCAGTTTTATGGTGGTCACCAGATCCGAGAATGGTTCTCAAGCCTAAAGACTTTAAATGCAGCGAGTCTTTACGAAAAATTATTCGCCTCTTTTGTCAAGACGCCCACTCCCAAATAGCAGTTGATGCAGATTTTGGCGCAGTCATCCGTTCTTGTGCAACGAGTGCCCGTAAAGATCAAGATGGCACCTGGATCACCCATGAAATTATGGATGCCTACACCGCATTACATGAGCAAGGTAATGCCCACAGTATTGCTGTAATGGAGAATGGACAGCTGATGGGTGGGCTTTATTGCGTCTCTTTTGGGGCCATGGTTTTTGGTGAGTCCATGTTTAGTCGCAAGACCAATGCCTCCAAAATCGCCTTGGCAGCCCTAAGCGCTTGGTGCTTGAAAAATGGGGTACACATGATTGACTGTCAACAAGAGACGGCCCACCTCCATTCCCTGGGCGCCGCACCCATTCCTCGGCAAGTCTTTTTAGAGCAACTGCAAATATCTTTAAATCAAACTAAGATTGATAAATCTTGGACTTTTGATAAAACTATCCTGCATCACTGGCTATGACCCAGCTTAAAGAACTTCCTTTAACTACACTGCAGTTTTATGCGACTGCTCCCTACGCTTGTAGCTACCTACCAAACAGGACAGCTCGCTCACAAGTAGCCACGCCATCACATTTGATACATGCAGATGTGTACAGTGATTTATTGAATGCTGGCTTTAGGCGAAGCGGTCTATATACCTATCGACCTTATTGTGATGAATGCAGAGCCTGTGTTGCGACACGTATTTTGGTGAATGAATTTATACCCTCACGTAGTCAGCGTCGTGCCCAGAAGAAACACGCTGGCCTCGAAGCCTCCGTATTAAATCTAGGCTACCAAGAAGAGCATTACCAACTCTATCAGCGCTATCAACATGAACGTCATGAAGGTGGCGATATGGATAGCGATGATCAAGATCAGTATATGCAATTTTTATTACAAAGTCGGGTGAACTCGCGCATTGTTGAGTTTCGAGATGGCCCTCATGATCCACATCCGGGTCGATTACGCATGGTCAGCATGATTGATATTTTGGAACAAGGCATTTCTTCGGTTTACACCTTCTATGACACCTCAAGCCATTCAGCAAGCTATGGCAGCTACAGCATCCTATGGCAGATCGAGCAAGCACGCGCCTTAGGCTTACCCTACCTCTACCTGGGGTACTACATCAAAGAAAGCAACAAGATGTCGTACAAAGTGAAGTATCAGCCAATGGAAGGTTTAATCGACGATCATTGGCAACTGCTCTCTGAGTCATAATATCTACCCATGATCGATCGTTATTCTCTTTTGCGCCCTTGGCTTTTTTGTCTAGATCCTGAGAAGGCACATAACCTCACCTTAAGCAATATGGATCGCGCGCAGCGCTGGGGATTATTAGAGCGTTTGGTTACCAAGCCAATCAATGATCCACAAATGCTATGTGGCATCGAGTTTCCAAACCCTGTTGGTCTGGCTGCCGGCTTAGATAAAGACGGCAAACACATTGATGCGCTTGCTGCATTAGGATTTGGGTTCTTAGAGATTGGTACCGTCACTCCACGCCCACAGCCAGGCAATCCTAAGCCAAGAATGTTTCGCTTACCAGAAGCGCAGGCCATCATCAATCGTATGGGCTTTAATAACGATGGCGTTGATGCCTGTGTAAGCAGAGTACGGCGCTCTAAATTTTGGCAAAGCGGTGGTGTTCTTGGCATGAATATCGGCAAGAATGCCAGCACTCCAATTGAAGAGGCCTCTCGTGATTATGTCTTGGCGATGGAAGCTGTTTACGAAATTGCCACTTACATTACTGTCAATATCTCTTCTCCAAATACTCAAAATCTACGTGCCTTACAGGGCGAAGAAATGCTACGTGAATTATTAGGAAGTTTGGATGAAGCCAGAAAACGTTTATGCGATCGCTACGGCGTACGTAAACCACTCTTCCTCAAGATTGCGCCGGACTTGGATCATGGCGATATCAATCTGATTGCCGACCTTCTTCTGGAGTTTGGTATCGATGCAGTCATTGCTACCAACACGACCATCTCCCGTGATGCAGTCAAAGGCATGGAGTTTGGCGAAGAAGCTGGCGGCCTATCTGGAGCACCTGTTCGTAATGCCTCCAATATCGTGATCAAAGTATTAAAAGCACGATTGGGCAATCAAATACCGATTATTGGCGTGGGTGGAATCCTGTCCGGCGCCGATGCCCGAGAAAAGATCATGGCAGGCGCTAGCCTAGTCCAGTTGTACAGTGGCTTGATCTATCGAGGTCCAGATTTAGTCAATGAGTGCGCTGCCGCCCTAAGACAGCCCTAATACCGTCTTAGACAGTCCTAAGTGGGTGTTTTTCCATTGCTAGGCCTATAAAATGGGATTTCATAATATGCAATTTGATATGAAATCGCTACAATAAGCCCTATGAGCACTAGCAAAACTATCAAAACCTCTAAATCTACCGGTGAGGTTGGCAAAACTGCCATCCAGGTGGTGGAGCGCATGATGAATTTGCTGGATGCGTTGGCCGATCAAGAGGACACTAGTAGCCTCAAAAATCTTGCTGAATTAACTGGCTTGCACCCCTCTACTGCCCACCGCATTTTGAATGACATGGTCGCCTGCCGATTGGTGGAACGCGGTGATGGCGGCACTTACCGTCTTGGTTTAAAACTCTTAGAGCTTGGCAATTTAGTCAAAGCCAGATTGTCAGTACGTGAAGCAGCGCAACTCCCAATGCGCACCCTGCATAAGCTCACCGGAGAAACAGTCAACTTATCGGTACGCCAAGGTGATGAGATTGTTTATGTAGATCGAGCTTATAGCGAACGCTCAGGCATGCAAGTCGTTCGCGCGATTGGTGGACGCGCACCCTTGCACCTGACCTCGGTTGGAAAACTCTTTTTAGCTAGCGATGATCCCAGCCAGGTTCGTGCATATGTCACGCGCACTGGTTTATCTGGACACACTCGTAACAGTATTACGGAATTAGGCAAACTCGAAGCTGAACTCAATCAAGTTCGTAAAGTAGGTAACGCTCGTGATGATGAAGAATTAGAGTTGGGCGTGAGCTGTTTAGCAGCCGCTATTTTGGATGACACAGGAAAATTAGTTGCCGGCCTCTCCTTAAGCGCACCAACCGATCGTATTCAGGCGGACTGGCTGCGCGCTCTACAAGAAACTGCCCTACAGATCTCCAAGGGCATGGGCTTTAAACCCAAATCTGCCGAACCAGGCAGCACAAACTAGTCTTACATTAAGCGACGAATTGGCTGTGCCCCAGAAGGCATGCGCTCATACCAATCGCGGACACGCACAGCATCAGCAAAGCGCGATTGTGTTCCAACAGAATCCAAGAAAACCAATAACAACGGTGTGTTATTCACTCTTGCCTGCATCACCAAACATTTACCAGCGGCATTAATAAAGCCGGTTTTTTGCAGGCCGATATTCATATCACCAGAGCGCACTAGGCGATTGGTATTCAAGAATTTCTGCGGACGTTTTGCAATCACCATGGTCAAATCTGGCCAGGTTGAAAACTCACGAATCGTTTTGTATTGGTATGCTGCATTGAGCATGCGTGTCAGATCTTCTGCTGAAGCAACGTTCTCACTCATCAAGCCAGTTGGATCAGCAAAATGAGAGTGATCCATACCAAGCTCTTTGGCTTTGCGATTCATGGCGCCTACAAATGATGAAACGCCACCAGGATAATTTCTACCTAAGGTATATGCAGCACGGTTCTCAGAGGACATCAAAGCCAATAACAGGGCTTCCTCGCGAGTTAAAACAGTACCGCCAGCCAAACGTGAAGAGCGATAACTTTGTACATCCTCAGAATTAATGACCAAGGTTTCATCTAAGGGCATATGAGAATCTAATACCACCATCGCTGTCATTAACTTGGTAATAGAAGCGATTGGCAAACTAACTGAAGGGTTCTTTTCAAAATACACTTCTTTGGTATCTTGATTGACTACCATTGCCACGCTGGATTTAAGATTGAGCTCATCGTGTTGTCCGCGTAAGCCTAATGCCGTTGCAAGAGACGGTCTTGCAGGAATAACGGGCTCCGATGAACGTGTCACTGTTACACGAACTGTTTTGGGTTTCTTGGCAGCCTTATTGCTTGTCTTGGTAGCGGCTTTAGCACTTGTTTTGGTTTGCTGTTTATCTTTATTGGCAGCAATTGCAGGCGCATTCGCTAAAGCGCCAACTGCAAAAAATACCGCTACGGCAAAGAGCCAAAATCGATTCAAACGCATCCCAAAATACCTTCCAAAACTTTCAACATACGGAATGATAATTAATTTCCTAAGACAAGGCAGTTTTATTCGCCCCAATCTAGGCATTTCATTCACCAAAATTAATACTAGCCAGTATCCTTACTCTGCAATTGTTGCTACGGTATTAGCCTGACGTGCATTTACCAGCACCACGCCCGTCATCGTTAGGCATAAACCAACGGCCATCAACAAGGTAAATGGCTCATCAAACAACAGCCAAGCCATTGCTGCAGTAGTCGGCGGCACTAAATAGAGAAAGCTGGTGACTTTAGTAGCGGCCCCCTTGCGAATCATCATGAACAACAAACTGATTGATCCTATTGATAAGGGGAAGATAGCCCAGAGCAACGCTCCAACAACAGAGGGATTCCAGACCATCTCGCCTGATTCAAACAAATACATACAAATAAAGCACAGCACCGCTGAAACACCGAATTGAATAGAGGAGCCGGCACGTAGATCGAATACTGGGCAATATTTCTTCTGATACAAAGTGCCAAAAGTAATCGAGAGCAGTCCAGAAAATGCGAGCGCATAACTCGCCAAAGGAATATGCATAAAACCAATCTTTTCAGCCACCACTAAGGCAACACCAGCAAAACCAAAACCCAAGCCAATCCACTGACGCGGCGATACCTTCTCCGAAATCCAAGCGGCAAACCAGGCTGTCACAATTGGCTGAAGCCCAACAATAATGGCCACCAAACCTGCAGTCATTCCCAGTCTGACGGCAAACCATACGCCCAGCAAATAACCAAACTGAAGCAGGATGCCGGCAACGGCGATATGCTTGATTTGAGGCCAACTAGGCCAAGTGATTCTCCATACCAAGCTAAGCGCTGTCATTGCCCCTAAAACGCCTGCAAATCGCCAAAACAAAAAGGTTGCTGGTTCAACGTAAGGCATCGCTAAACGTGCAATCACGAAACCCGTACTCCAAATGAGTACAAATATCGGCGCAATTGCGTTGTCTAGCGTAAGCTTCATGGGTAACTTGCTGAAAATATTAGGATTTTTTACTCAATCCATGATTTTAGGCGCTTTTACCCAACTACCCCATTTATATCCAAGAATGGGAAAATATGTTGCAACGCAACATATATGCCATATAATTTGCCAAAGAGAGTACATTAGGTGAACGCCTAAAGACAAAATCAAGCCACAAATCAAACGCAAACGGAAAGAGACTGAAATGAACCTAACTCCAGAACAACTTGCAGCAGCACAAAAAGCGAACTTAGAGACTTTGAGCGGATTGACCAATCAAGCCCTGCAAAGCATTGAAAAATTAGTAGAACTTAATATGCATATTGCTAAGCAAAGCTTGAGCGATAGCATGAATAGCGCTAAAAAAGCATTGGAAGTAAAAGACATTCAGCAATTGCTTGCTCATCAAGCTGAAGCTGTACAGCCAATGGCAGAAAAAATTATGGCTTATAGCCGTCACTTATACGAGTTAGCGCACGAGACTCAAAACAGCTTTACTAAATCTGCTGAAAAAGAATTTCAAGCAGGCCAAAAGAAAATCAATTCTTTGGTAGAAGAGTGGACTAAGAATGCGCCTGCAGGATCTGATGCAGCTGTTCAAGCCATGAAGCAAGCTATTGCTTCTGCGAACAATGTATTTGAGACTAGTCAGAAGGCTGTAAAGCATGCAGTTGAAGTTGCTCAAACCAATCTCAATAGCGCTACAGAAACTGTATTAAAGGCTGCTGATACTGTTAGCAAAACCGCGAAGAAGAAGTAAATTACCGCAGAGCACTCTGTAATGCAAAAGCCCCGATCACTCGGGGCTTTTTTCTTGCGTAATTTCTTCTACGCGTTCTTTTAGGATTTCTTTTTTACTGGTGGCAGATCAGTGCAATGGCCATGGGCTGCCTCAGCTGCAAGACCCACTGATTCACCAAGGGTTGGATGTGGATGAATTGTTTTACCAATATCTACCGCATCAGCACCCATCTCAATTGCCAGACACACTTCACCGATCAAATCACCGGCATGTGTACCAACAATACCGCCACCAATAATGCGATGGGTAGTTGCATCAAAAATGAGTTTTGTGAAACCCTCATCGCGTCCGTTAGCAATCGCGCGTCCACTAGCCGCCCATGGGAATAAACCCTTCTCATAAGCAATACCTTGAGCTTTGCACTGCTCTTCCGTTAAGCCAGCCCAAGCCACTTCGGGATCTGTGTAGGCAACCGATGGAATTTGCTTCGCATCGAAGTAAGACTTCTCACCAGCAGCAGCTTCAGCAGCAACGTGACCTTCGTGCACCGCTTTGTGAGCCAACATCGGTTGACCTACTAAGTCGCCAATCGCAAAGATATTGGCGACATTGGTACGCATTTGCTTATCCACCGGAATAAATCCGCGCTCATCGACCTGCACACCCGCTTTACCGGCATCTATCTTCTTGCCATTTGGAGTACGGCCCACTGCAACTAATACCAAGTCATAAGTTTGTGGTTGAGCAGGAGCGTTCTCGCCTTCGAAACTCACTTGAATGCCGTCAGGCTTCACTTCTGCTTTAGCAGCACGGGTCTTGAGCATGATTTTTTCAAAACGACCGGCATTAAATTTCTCCCAGACTTTTTCCAAATCACGATCAGCACCAGCCATAAGGCCATCCATCATCTCTGTAATATCAATGCGTGAACCTAGTGTGCTGTAGACCGTAGCCATCTCTAAGCCAATAATGCCGCCGCCGATGACCAGCATGCGCTTTGGAATACTTTTGAGCAATAAGGCGCCAGTACTATCAACGATCCGTGGATCTTCAGGCAAGAAAGGTAACTTCACTGGCTGACTACCAGCAGCAATGATGGCTTTCTGAAAGCGGACTACTTCTTTTTTACCAGTGAGATCTTGTCCAGTACCGTCGGTTAGCTCAACCTCGACATGGTTTGCGTCTAAGAACTTACCTAGGCCGCGCACTACTTTTACTTTGCGAGCCTTGGCCATTCCAGCAAGACCGCCAGTTAACTTAGCAATCACAGATTCTTTGTAACCACGCAACTGATCTATCTCAATCTTCGGAGCACCAAAAGTAATACCGTGCTTCGCCATAGTCTTGACTTCGTCCATGACTGAAGTCGTATGGAGCAATGCCTTCGAGGGAATGCAGCCTACGTTCAAACAAACGCCGCCCAACGTTGGGTAACGCTCTACTAGAACAGTATTCATGCCTAGGTCAGCACTACGAAACGCTGCGCTATAACCGCCAGGGCCGGCACCCAAAACCAATACTTCGCATTCGTGATCAACTTTGCCACTGTATTGACCAGCAATCGGAGCTGCTGTCATGACTGGTGCAGCTGGGGCCGCTGGTGCGGCAGATTTTGCTGCTGGAGCTGGTTGAGGTGCAGGTGCTGCACCGCTAGCTTCAATCTCCATGATCACAGAACCCTTGCTGACCTTATCGCCGAGCTTGACTGCAATACTGGTGACAGTGCCCGCAGCATCTGCTGGCACTTCCATAGTTGCCTTATCTGATTCAAGGACTAATAAAGGCTGCTCTTTTTCGATTACATCACCAACCTTAACCAGCACTTCAATAACAGGCACATCGGAATAGTCGCCAATATCCGGAACGAGGATTGTTTGCTTAGCCATGAATTCCCCTTACAGACTAGCGCGACGGAAGTCGGCTAAGAGCTGAGCAATGTAGACATTAAAGCGAGTAGCTAAGGCGCCATCTATCACGCGATGATCTGCTGATAAAGACAATGGGCAAATGAGACGTGGCACAAACTGCTTACCATCCCATACCGGCTTCATCGCAGCCTTGCTAACACCCAAAATAGCTACTTCAGGTGCGTTGACGATTGGTGAGAAATACGTACCACCAATGCCGCCTAGTGATGAAATCGTAAAGCTAGCACCCTGCATTTGATCCGGCTTTAATTTGCCATCGCGCGCAAGTGCTGCGAGGTCTGAAGTTTCTTTAGCTAGCTCAAAGATACCTTTCTTATCCGCATCTTTAATTACTGGCACAACTAAACCAGTAGGTGTATCTGCAGCAAAACCAATATTGAAGTATTTCTTCAGAATCAGGTCATCACCATCCAGTGAGCTATTAAATTCTGGATATTTTTTCAATGCAGCTACTGCAGCCTTCATCAAGAAAGCAAGCATCGTGATCTTGACGCCTTTTTTCTCATTCTCTTTGTTAGTAAGAACGCGGAATGCTTCTAGGTCAGTGATATCAGCATCCTCGTGATACGTCACTGCTGGAATCATTACCCAGTTACGACCTAAGTTCGCTGCAGTGAGCTTCTTGATACGATTTAATGGTTGACGCTCGATCTCACCAAACTTCGTGAAATCCACTTTCGGCCAAGGAATGAGATTTAGGCCGCCTAAGCTACCGCCACTCGAAGCTGCAGCAGAATTACCTGCCCCGCCACTCATTGCCGCCTTAACAAATGCCTGTACATCTTCTTGAGTAATGCGACCCTTTGGGCCCGATCCTTTAACTTGATCAATCGTGACGCCAAGCTCGCGTGCAAACTTGCGGACAGATGGGCTAGCATGACTGACCGCTGTCTCTACTGGCGGAGGAGTATTGCTCAGCGGAGGTGGTGCTGGTGCTCTTGGAATCGGAGGTTCAACAGCTTTAGCTGCAGGTGCCGTTGGTGCTGGACTGACAGCAACTGGAGCCGCTACAGAACCTGAAGACCCACCCTCCAAGATCACAACTACTGATCCTTCGGAAAGATTGTCGCCAACCTTTACTTTGACTTCTTTTACGACACCGGAATGTGATGAAGGAACGTCCATAGTAGCTTTATCAGATTCAAGTACAACGATGGATTGCTCTTTCTCAACCTTATCGCCTACCTTCACCAAAACCTCAATCACTGGCACATCTTTGTAGTCACCGATATCCGGGACTTTGATTTCAATAGGGGATCCGCCAGCATTTACAGATGTCACCGCTGGGGCTGCCGGCGCAGATGCGGAGGCGCTAGCTACTGGTGCCGCTGCTGCAGCACCCTCTTCTAAAGTAATCACAACAGAGCCTTCAGAAAGATTGTCGCCAATCTTTACTTTGACCTCTTTCACAACACCAGAGTGTGATGACGGAACGTCCATCGTAGCTTTATCAGATTCAAGTACAACGATGGATTGCTCTTTCTCCACCTTATCGCCAGCTTTGACCAAAACTTCAATCACCGGTACATCTTTGTAGTCGCCGATATCCGGAACTTTGATTTCAATTATTTGACTCATAGTATTTATCTCTTATCAAACCGTCATTGGGTTTGGTTTAGTAGTGTCGATGTCGTATTTCTTAATCGCTTCTGCCAACTTAGAGCGATCGAGCTGACCAGAGTCGACCAAAGATCTCAATGCAGTCAGAACTACCCAACGACGATCTACCTCAAAGAAATCACGGAGTTTTTCACGAGTATCGGAACGACCAAAGCCATCAGTGCCAAGAACTTCATAGCGACGACCCATGTGCTGAATTGCTGGACGAATCTGTTCTGCAAACAAACGAACATAGTCAGTAGCAGCAATGACTGGACCAGTCGTGTCTTTGAGGCACTTCTCAACATGAGATAGGGTTGGCGCAGCAGCTGGGTTTAAGAGATTGCTACGATGTGCTGCAGTCCAATCACGGCCCAACTCAGTAAAGCTTGGACAACCCCACAAGTCTGACGCAATACCCCAGTCTTTATGCAAAATCTCGGCTGCCTCAATAACTTCACGGAAGATCGTGCCAGAACCCAAGAGTTGTACACGCAGCTTTGCCTTATCGTCACCAACTGACTTCAGCTTGTACATACCTTTAATGATGTCTTTTTCCGCACCCTTAGGCATTGCTGGATGAGCGTAGTTTTCATTCATTAAAGTGATGTAGTAATAAACATCTTCCTGAACTTCTAACATGCGACGCATACCATCCTGAATCACTACCGCCAATTCAAATGCAAATGTAGGGTCGTAGCTAATGCAGTTTGGAACTGCACCGCTCCATAAATGGCTATGGCCGTCTTCGTGTTGCAAGCCTTCACCGTTCAAAGTGGTTCTACCAGCAGTGCCGCCCAATAAGAAACCACGGCTACGCATATCACCTGCAGCCCAAGCTAAGTCACCAATGCGTTGGAAACCAAACATGGAATAGAAGATATAGAAAGGCAACATCGGTACACCGTGCGTAGAGTATGAAGTAGCAGCTGCGATCCAATCGCACATACCGCCCGCTTCATTAATACCCTCTTGCAGAATCTGACCAGTCTTGTCCTCTTTATAGAACATCAATTGATCATGGTCTTCTGGCGTATAAAGCTGACCCAATTGATTCCAAATACCCAATTGACGGAACATGCCTTCCATACCAAAAGTACGGGACTCGTCTGGAACAATGGGAACGACACGCTTACCGAGAACCTTATCGCGCACCACAGTGTTCAGCATGCGCACAAATGCCATTGTTGTGGAGATCTCACGACCTTCAGCAGTAGCTTCCAGTAAAGGTGCAAACACATCTAATGCTGGAACAGGCAAGCTCTCTGCTTTCGTACGGCGCTGCGGCAAGTAACCACCCAGTTCTTGGCGACGCGCTTTCATGTATTCCAACTCTGGACTGCCTTCAGCAAACTTCACTAAAGGCATTTCGTCTAACTGCTCATCTTTGACAGGGATCTCAAAGCGATCACGGAAACGACGTACGTCATCCGCATTCATCTTCTTAGCCTGGTGAGCAATATTCATCGCCTCGCCTGAGCCACCCATACCGTAACCCTTAATGGTATGAGCCAAGATCACTGTTGGCTGCTCTTTATGATTTACCGCCGCATGAAAGGCTGCAAATACTTTATGAGGATCATGACCACCACGATTCAGCTGCCAAATCTCATCATCACTCCAGTCGCTAACTAAAGCTTTTAATTCTGGGGTGTTGAAAACGATCTCGCGAACGTAGGCGCCATTCTTGGACTTCATTGTCTGGTACTGACCATCAACGATCTCGCCCAAACGCTGCATCAAGATGCCTTTTTTATCACGGGCAAATAAGGCGTCCCATTGGCCGCCCCACACTACCTTGATGACATTCCAGCCTGAACCACGGAACTCACTCTCAAGCTCTTGAATAATTTTTCCGTTACCACGCACTGGGCCATCCAAGCGTTGCAAGTTACAGTTGATAACAAATATAAGGTTGTCGAGTTTTTCACGACCGGCCATACCAATCGCACCCAAAGATTCTGGCTCGTCAGTTTCGCCATCACCCAAGAAAGCCCAAACTTTACGACTCTGCTCCTGGATAAAGCCGCGATCAGTTAAATACTTCATAAAGCGCGCTTGGTAAATCGCCATGATCGGGCCCAAGCCCATTGATACTGTGGGGAACTGCCAGAAGTCTGGCATCAACCAAGGATGCGGATAGCTAGAAATTCCTTTGCCACCCACTTCTTGACGGAAGTTATTAAGTTGTCCTTCTTCGAGGCGACCCAACATATAAGCACGTGCATAAACACCTGGAGCTGAGTGACCTTGCACAAAGATCAAGTCGCCACCATGCTCTGGAGAAGGTGCATGCCAGAAATGATTAAAGCCAACGTCGTACAGGGTTGCGGCTGACTGGAAAGAGGAAATGTGACCACCAACGTTGGTGTCTTTATTAGCGCGCAAGACCATCGCCATGGCATTCCAGCGAGTATATGAACGAATACGGTGCTCTACGTTCTGATCACCAGGCAAGCGCGCTTGGTTTTCAACAGGAATCGTATTGATGTAAGGAGTCTCAGCATGAAATGGCTGAACTACCCCGTTTACACGTGCATGAGAAATTTGTTGATCAATAAGATAGGCAGCTCTTTCTGGCCCTTCATTGCGAATCACGCCGTCAAGCGCCTGCAACCATTCTTGAGTCTCGCCCGGATCAGCGTCCTGAGGATTCTGCGTGCCTAATACTTGGTCTGGAACAGCTGCCATCTTTTGTCTCCGTTAAATAGTGCTTTATTTGTCATTAACTCTATAGGCAATATTCTAGGAAGGTATATGGGTGTAAACAAGCAATTTTCCACATAATGATAGTATTTCTCATAATGTGGTATTTTATTGCACCGCAAATAAGAAGGCGTTCCTGACTGAGAAATCCCGATTTTGGTATCGCAATAGGGCAAAATGCTCTGTATTCATGAAAGTATCAGCCTCCACCAATCTATTTCTAAGGCCATTGAAATGGCTCCGCAAAATACGCGGATTTAGGCTTGTTTACACCCCCCTGCTCGCGATTGTTCTTTTCACAGCAGTCATGGGCATTATTCTGGGCACGCTCCACCTACAAGAAAAGACACAGCAGGAAGCTGCTCTATTTAGAGAGTTATCTTTTGCAAAGCAACGAATTCAATCTCGCTTTGCCAATAATCTTGATGCTTTTACCACCATTAACCGTGAAGTGGCAGCTAGCGAAGATCAAGCCAAGTTAAAACTAATCGCCAGGGAGCAAGCGGATGATCTGGTTGTCAACAATCATGAAATCATCAAGATCGTCTGGCTGAACAATCAACAACAAAGGCAATGGGTTGCTCCATCTGAAACCAGTAAACCAGATTGGATTACTAAAACAAAAAATGATCAGGTGGTGAATGCCAATCTTACGTCCACCATTGAACTCAGTAGGGTAACTAGTCGAGCAGCGTTCAGTCAGTTTATATCTCTCAATCTACCAGGTGATGAACCTATTAACGCCGAGAGAAAAATTGTGTTTTGGCAAGTAGTTCCAAATATCGTCGGCGGAGAAGCTGTGGGGTATTTGGCGGCACTCTATACGACCCAGGGAATCCTGGACGTCATACCTGGAGAGCTCAAATCCTATTACCGCTTCACCCTGATGACTGACAATGAAAAGGTGCTCGCTATTTCTTCGGACAAAGGCACTCCTAAACGTGCTTTTAGCAATCAAACTAGCTTAGACATCGGCGTCTTGAGTCCCAACATTACCTTGCGGATTGACACCTACCCTCCACCCACTAATCTCACCTTCAGGATGCTCATTGGTGTTGTATTGGGATTAAGTATCTTCGTGATTTGGAGCCTGTGGTCCGTCCTCAAGCAAATGCAAGTTCGCCAGGAAGCCGAAGCTAGTCTGCGCACAGAAACCAGCTTTCGTAACGCGATGGAGAATTCCACACCTGTAGGTATTCGCGCTCACGACATGGAGAGAAGAATCACTTACGTCAATCGAGCCTTTTGCGAAATGACAGGCTGGACCTCTGAAGAATTAATGGGCCTAACCCCACCCTTTCCATTTTGGCCAGATAGCCGAAAAGATGAGCTGGTAGAAAAAATGAATCGCGCCCTGAAATCTGAGATCAGCGGCAGCATGAAGATTGGTATCGAGGGCGCCATTCTGAAGCGTGACGGAACTATGATCCAAACCCGTACATTTATTGCGCCCTTGATTAATGAAAAAGGTAAGCAGACTGGCTGGGTAACCTCATTAATCGATATTTCGGAGCCAAAAAAGATTCGCGAAGAATTGGCTGCGTCTCAAGAACGATTTACCACCGTTCTAGAAAGTCTAGATGCGGCAGTGTCTGTTGTCTCCCTGGAAACTGATGAACTACTATTTGCAAACCGCTTCTACCGGGAGAATTTTGGCAATGATTCGAAGGGACACTTTCAGTTAGCGCACCAGGAAAACAAGATTGCGACTTTGCATAATATTGCGCAAGATTTACAGGACTACATCCGCGACGGCATACCAACCTCATTCCTCTATCAGGAATCAGAATCAGAAGAAGTGCAGTTAACTGACGGTAGCAATAAGTGGTTTGAAGTAAGGCGACGCTTTATCCCCTGGGTAGACGGTCATCTTGCACAGCTATTGGTTGCTACTGATATTACCGCTCGTAAAGAGGCAGATGATTTAGCGCTCCAGCAACAAGAGCGTATGCAGTTCACCAGCCGCCTCACCACAATGGGTGAAATGGCTTCCTCACTGGCTCACGAGTTAAATCAACCCCTCTCCGCGATTTCAAATTACTGCATGGGTGTCGCAAAACGTTTGGATGGCCTTGTGGATCCTGCTATTTCTAAAGAAATTCTGCCAGCACTTGCAAAAGCATCCGAACAAGCTCATCGTGCAGGAACCATCATTCAACGCATTCGAGGATTTGTAAAACGTAGTGAACCTCAGCGCAAAGCAGCGTGTATATCTGAAATCATTAATGATGCCGTTGGTTTAGTGGAGATTGAAGCGCATCGTCACCGCTTGAGTATTAGCTCTGAGATTGCTGAAAATCTCCCAGTGGTCAATCTAGATCCCGTTTTAATCTTGCAGGTGGTCGTCAACCTACTAAAGAATGCGCTTGATAGCGTTCGTGAGGCCTATCCCCTCTCCTCGCGCTGGTCAGCTCCTGCAGTGAAAATTACTGCTGATTTGGATACCAGCATATTCCCGGCTATGCTCAGAATCCAGGTCACCGATGCTGGAGGTGGAATCCCTGAAAATGTGCTGGAACACATGTTTGAGCCATTTTTTAGCACTAAATCCGATGGTATGGGCATGGGGCTCAATATCTGCCGCTCTATTATTGAATCCCATCATGGCAGGCTATGGGCCACCAATGTCCAGGACTCCGAACAGACCAAGCTGGTCGGCTGCACCTTTACAATACTTCTACCCCTGGAATCCCCTGGAACCACGGCCAATACTTAACATTGAATTTATAGGTTTACCTCGCGAGAACTGATATGAACTTAAGTACCACTGCAAAACCAAACCAAGCTGAAGTTGTCTACGTAGTAGATGATGATGAAGCAGTTAGAGACTCCCTCACCTGGCTTTTAGAAAGCAACGGTTATGTTGTGCGTTGTCACGCAAGCGCTGAGCGTTTCTTACAGTCTTTGCAAAGCACCGATAAGTCCACCATCTCTTGTGCCATTTTGGATGTGCGTATGCCTGGCATGTCTGGTCTTGAATTACAAGAACGCTTAACCGCTGAAAATTTGCCAATGCCAGTTGCCTTCATTACAGGTCATGGTGATGTTTCTATGGCAGTTTCCACAATGAAGCGTGGTGCAGTAGATTTCATTGAAAAGCCTTTTAAAGAAAATGATCTGTGTGGTTTGGTAGATCGTATGCTTGCCAAAGCGCGCGTTGATTACTCACAAGCAAGCCAACGCAAAATTACCCAGAGCTTGCTCAGCAAACTCACTGGTCGCGAACGTCAAGTACTAGAGCGCATTGTTGCTGGCCGCTTAAATAAACAAATCGCTGATGATCTCGGCATTTCTATTAAAACAGTTGAAGCGCACCGTGCCAATATTATGGAAAAGCTCAACGTCAATACCGTGGCAGACCTACTCCGCTTGGCTTTATCTGATCCCCAACCCAATTAATTACTAGAGTCTTAAGATGCCAGCGCAATTATTAGACGGTAATGCCCTATCTAAAAAGTTACGTACAGAGATTGCTGCCCGCGGCGCAATCGTTACTGCCAAAGGCACTCGTCCTGGCTTAGCTGTCATTGTGGTTGGTGACAACCCTGCCAGCGCTGTGTATGTACGCAATAAAGTCAAAGCCTGTGAAGATGTTGGTTTTCATTCTGTTTTAGAGCGCTACTCCACCGAACTTGGTGAAGAAGAGTTGCTAGCTCGTATTGCAACTCTGAATGCCGACCCCGCAATTCATGGGATCTTGGTGCAACTTCCGTTGCCAGAGCACATTGCCTCAGAACGCGTACTCGAAGCAATTGCTCCAGAGAAAGATGTAGACGGCTTTCACGTTGCAAATGCTGGCGCATTGATGGTTGGTCAACCAGAATTCAAGCCATGCACGCCTTATGGCTGCATGAAGATTCTAGAGAGCATTGAGTATCCGATACGCGGCGCGCGCGCTGTGATTGTTGGTGCATCCAATATTGTGGGCAAACCAATGGCCATGTTGCTGCTACAGGCTGGTGCAACCGTCACTATCTGCAATAGCAAGACACGTGATCTGGCACACCATACAAAGGACGCTGATATCTTGGTCGTTGCTACTGGCAAACCAAAAATGATCTCTGGCGATATGGTCAAAAATGGTGCTGTAGTGATTGACGTAGGCATTAATCGCCTGCCAGATGGCAAGCTTTGTGGTGACGTGGATTTTGATACCGCCAAGTATGTTGCAGGCTGGATCACCCCCGTTCCTGGTGGCGTTGGTCCTATGACCATCACGATGTTGCTAATGAACACCTTAGAGGCCGCTGAAAAGGCATCAAAGCACTAAGGATTTGACTGGGACTTTTGGCAAAATTGCTCCCAGTCCATTAAGCTAGAGGGATGACTACATCCCTCACCAATACCCTCCCCGCAGACTTACAAAACAATCCTCTGGTTACTTTCGGACGCGGCATTGCTGCTTACTCCGAAGTGAAGCCTGAGCACATTGCTCCAGCAATTGAGTATCTATTGAAACATGCGCAAGATGCAGTCGACGTCGCAGTCAATCCCAGTACCGCCCCAAACTGGGATGCCCTTGCTGAGCCTCTTGAAGATGCTACCGAGTCTTTAGGCAGATCTTGGGGCGTGATCTCTCATTTGAATAGCGTTGCAGATACCCCAGAGTTACGCGCTGCTTATGGAGCAATGTTGCCCAAGGTCACCGCCTTCTTTTCCAGCCTTGGACAGAACTTAGATCTTTACAAGAAATTTAAAGAACTTAGTAAGTCTTCTGACTTTACAAAATTGAGCTCTGCCCAGAAAAAAGTCATTGAAAACTCATTAAGAGATTTTCGCCTTGGCGGTGCAGAACTGAGTGATGCCGATAAACCGCGTTTTGCCCAAATTCAGGATGAGCAAGCAACACTAGGTAAAACTTTCTCTGACCACGTCTTGGATGCAACTGATAGTTTTGTGCACCTGGTAACCAATCAAGCAGATCTCGTGGGGCTGCCTGAGGATGTGATTGCTGCAGCCGCAGATACTGCTGAGCAAAAGAATTTGCAAGGCTGGGCATTCACCCTGCACTTCCCTTCCTATTACCCGGTCATGCAGTACTCAGAAAATCGCGCACTGCGTCGCTTGATGTACGAAGCCTATGTTACCCGCGCTTCAGAGCTAGCACCCCAATACTCCAAGGGCAAACTCGATTGGGACAATACACAAAATATGCTTGAGCAACTCAGACTCCGTGATGAAGAAGCACGGATGTTGGGATTCAAGAACTATGCCGCCCTGAGTCTAGCTCCCAAGATGGCCAATAGCGTAGATGAAGTAGATTCCTTCTTAACCAATTTTGCACAAAAGGCAAAACCATTTGCCTTAAAGGATTGGCAAGAGCTTTCAGAGTTTGCCAAAACCGAACTTTCAATCATCGATGGTCTGGAGCCTTGGGATGTCGCATTTGCTTCTGAGCGCTTAAAGCAAGAACGTTATTCATTCTCAGAAAATGAACTCAAGCAATATTTTCCATTGCCTAAAGTATTGGATGGACTCTTTCAGGTTATTCAAACCTTGTTTGGCGTCAAAATTGAGTCGACTGACCTACCCAAATGGCATGCTGACGTGCAATCCTTCTCAGTAAAGAATGGTGCGGGAAATATCGTGGCCTATTTCTATCTCGACCCCTATGCTCGCCCTGGTAAGCGTGGTGGCGCCTGGATGGATGATGCGCGCGGCCGTAGAGTCTTGCCCAATGGAGAAATCCAAGTACCCGTAGCGTATTTAGTCTGCAACTTTGCGCCGCCGGTGAAAGTCGATGGCGTCTTACGCCAACCCACAATTACTCATGATGATGTGATCACCCTCTTTCATGAGAGTGGTCACGGGCTGCACCATCTTCTAACGCAAGTGAGCGCCCTAGGCGTCTCCGGAATTAATGGTGTTGAATGGGATGCAGTAGAGCTACCAAGCCAATTCATGGAAAACTTCTGCTGGGAATGGGAGGTCTTAGAAAAAATGACAGCCCATGCGGAAACTGGCAAGCCACTACCACGCGAACTCTTTGAAAAGATCTTGGCCGCCAAGAATTTCCAGAATGGCTACATGACTTTGCGTCAGATTGTGATGTCACTAACCGATTGGCGTCTACACTCCAGTTTGGATACTAAAGATGCGAAAGATCAAGCGGTACTCGACTTATCGAGAACGATTGCCGATCAATTTAATGTTGTCCCACAGCCCGCTATCTCTCGCTGGATTAATACCTTCAGCCATATCTTCGCAGGTGGCTATGCAGCAGGCTATTACAGCTATAAATGGGCAGAAGTGTTATCCGCAGATGTCTACTCCGCCTTTGAAGAAGCGGCAAAACTAACTGGTAGCGTGTTGGATGAAAAAACGGGTGCCCGTTATCGCGAAGAAATCTTGGAAGTGGGTGGCAGCCGTCCGGCAGCTGAATCCTTTAAGGCTTTTAGAGGCAGAGAACCGAGCATTGATGCCCTCCTCCGACATGGTGGCTTGGCTTGATTGAGTCACTGATATGAGTAAATAGAAAAACTACCCGAGGGTAGTTTTTCTGCTTCTTGACTTATGAATCTCAAGATTTCATCTCTGGCTGTATTGCTGACTTAGTTTCTGACTTAGTTTTTTGGACAACCATTCTCAAGTGGCTTGCCTGCTACTCGATCTTTTACCCAGGCCAAATAGAACGGCTTGGATGATCCAGGGGTTGTAAAGTGAGATTGCTCACCAGGCAATTGCATTCTGCCAACATTGCCACCCAATTTACAAATTTGATCTTGATAAAGCTTATGCATCATAGGGGGGACGGCAGTATCTTTGGAGCCAAAGTAAATTTGCACTGGAGCAACGGGTTTTACAACGGGTACGCCGCCCTTAATCATTGCTTGTGCCCAAGCCATAGTATTAGTAGGGGTGGATTTCAATAAGTTGGTGTAAGTTGTTGCATAGTTGAAATTAAATGTATCGCTAGCCGCGTGCATACATTTATTGTTGTAAATTTCGTTAACAACTCTCACGCCCTCATCGGTAAAAAGATCGGACAGCTTTAAATTAGGAAAGGCTGCCTGAGTACCCCAGTAAAACATAGTTGCATGGGTGAAATTGAAGATGTTATCTGAAAACATTTTTAGCGAGCCCTGCAAATATTTATCCGCAGCAGTCTGATCTAGCTTTCCTACTGGAGCGAGAATAGAAATATCTTGCGGTGCTAGAGCAACAAAGCCTAGAATCTCCACACCATCAAATGCGGTACCAGTTTGTTTTATATAGTCAGGCATTCCAGCTAAGGCAATTGTTGCCCCACCACCCTGTGACCATCCATAAACAATCGTCTTCTTATTGGCACCCGTCTCTTTCATTGAGCCAGCAGCGCGAGCAGCATTAAGCGTATCCATGCCATTGGTTGCTGAAACACTATATTGATGTCTACCACCACCACCCAAACCTTGGTAGTCGGTTGCAACCAATACATAACCCTCTTTAATAAATTCCTCTACCGCTGGAATTCCGTAATCCGTCCAAGAATTTCCACCAACTAAAAAATACTCATTCAAAGGAACTGCTGGATCTAACACTTGGGATGGGCCACAGTTCTGAGCAGAACCAGTTGTGCCATGCGCCCACGTCATTACCGGACGGCCACCAGCGGGAGCTTGTCCGACAGGCGCAACAACTAGACCGGTTGAAATAGTTTTGCGGCCAGCGACATCGGAAGAAATATAGGCAATCTTCCACGCTTGAGCACCTTTGACGGAAGTTTCAATCTTTTCCTGCTTAATCACCTGCCCCAATTTACCTTCGGGGGTCATCTTCATCACTGCCGCATAAAAAGGCTGCACTGGAGGATCAGCAAATACAGCGGTAGATAAAACTCCAAAGACGGTACCGAGTGCCAAAACTGAAAGACGAGTGATTTTTTTCATAATTCTCTAGTGAAATGGGGGTCTCAAACCTCTATTAAACACCAAGCCAAGCAGAAATTAAGGCTGGCTATACTTTTTTAATCGTTGCGATTACAGGAGCATGGTCAGAAGGCTGCTCCCAGGTTCTGGGTTCTTTATCGACCACGCTCGCGGTGCATTTTTCTTTAAGTGCTTCACTGAGAAGGATGTGGTCGATACGCATACCTGCATTTCTTCTGAAACCCATCATGCGATAGTCCCACCAACTAAAGGTTTTTGGTGGCTGCTCAAACATCCTGAAGGAGTCTGTTAAGCCTAACTCCACCAATTGTTGGAATGCTTGGCGCTCTTCTGGAGAAACTAAGTTCTGCCCAATCCACTTAGAGGGATCATGCACATCCGCATCTATTGGAGCAATATTGAAGTCACCCAGCAAAGCTAAACGCGAGTTTTGCTGAAGCTCTTCAGCCAGCCAGGTTTGTAAGGCCTTAAGCCAGCTGAGCTTATATACAAATTTGTCACTATCGGGTGATTGTCCGTTTGGGAAATATGCAGAGACCAACCTCATTGGCTGGGTTCCCGCAAAGGGAATCGTGGCAGCCAAAATTCTCTGTTGCTCATCTTCAAAGTTTGGAAGATTTCTGATGGGCTTTAGAAAGCTGGTTGCTGCATCAGATGCAATCGGCGCTAGCGCCGCCTTGCGCACAATGATGGCAACTCCGTTATAGGTTTTTTGACCTGCAGCCAAGCTCAGGTAACCAGTATCCTCAAGCTCTTTGTGCGGATACTTGTCATCCGTGAGTTTGAGTTCCTGCAAACACAATGCATCAATAGGCTGCTTCTTTTTTTCCTGGTCCTGCAACCAACGCAGGACTTGTGGAATGCGAACTTTCAAAGAGTTCACATTCCATGCAGCTATACGAACTGAATCAGTCATCGATTCCCAACTCTTGTAACTTACGGGTAATGGTATTGCGCCCGATTCCTAGACGATGAGCGGCCTCCACTCTTCTACCGCGCGTGACTTCAAGCGCAGCTTGTAATACCGCTTTTTCAAAACGCGCAGTTAGGGCATCAAAGACTTCCTTATCGCCATCTTGCAACATCTTCACCGCAAGGCGTCCTAAGCCGCTCTCCCAGTCACCTGAGGCAACTTTAGCAGCAGGATTACTTGGCGAGGATTCGCCATGAAGAATGACGGGTTGCTCGCTAGCTTCTGCAACGATATCTGCAGGTAGGTCACTTGCGCCGATCACATTCGCGGGCGTCATTACCGTTAACCAGTGACACAAATTCTCCAGCTGGCGAACATTTCCTGGAAATGGCATGGCACTGATTTCTTTTAATACCTCATCAGAAAGCTTTTTAGGATCAACTCCTAGAGATTTTGCGCAGCTGAGCATAAAGTGCCGAGCCAACATCGGGATATCCTCGCTACGCTCACGCAATGAAGGCATGCGCAGACGAATGACATTTAAGCGATGTAATAAATCTTCGCGGAACAGCCCTGCGGCTACACGAGCATCTAGGTTCTGATGGGTAGAAGCAATGATGCGTACATTAGCCTTGATCGGATCTTGGCCACCGATACGATAAAAATGACCATCAGACAAAACTCGGAGCAAACGGGTCTGCAAGTCAAATGGTAGATCGCCTACTTCACCTAAAAACAATGTGCCGCCGTCAGCTTGCTCAAAGCGACCACGACGCAAGGTTTGCGCACCCGGGAAAGCGCCGCGCTCATGGCCAAACAACTCAGACTCCAATAAATCTTTTGGAACTGCTGATGTACTCAGAGCGATAAATGGTCCCTTGGCGCAAGGGCTATGCTTATGCAATGCATGAGCTACCAACTCTTTACCGGTACCAGACTCGCCGGTAATAAGGACTGTCGCATTAGATTGAGCCAAACGGCCAATCGCACGGAAAATCTCTTGCATGGCTGGTGCTTGACCGATGATCTCAGTGGCATCTTGGCGCCATGCAGTTAATTCTTTAGCGCCAGAGTCATTGCGTATGCCCTGCTCTACAGCACGATGGATCAGCTCTACAGCTTTTTCGACATCAAATGGTTTGGTGAGATATTCAAATGCGCCACCTTGAAATGAAGAAACAGCTGAGTCTAAATCGGAGTATGCCGTCATAATAATGACCGGTAAATTCGGATGGCTAGCCTTCACATGCTGCAAGAGATCTAACCCATTACCGCGGGGCATCCGGATATCCGAAATCAATACTTGCGGAGATTCTTTTTCCAAAGCATTCAGAACATCATTTGGATTAGAGAAGCTCTTATGCGGAATATTCTCACGCGATAACGCTTTTTCTAAGACCCAACGAATGGATTGATCATCGTCGACGATCCAAATTGGTTTCATGATGCTTTCTCCTGCCTACGGTATGGAATTTGAATATGAAAATCAGTGCGCCCAGGACGGCTATTACAAGCAATAAAGCCCTGATGCTGCTGAACAAAGGTTTGTGCCAAGGTAAGACCAAGGCCGCTACCACCTTCCCTGCCTGAAACTAAGGGGAAGAAGATGCGCTCAATAATTTCTTCCGGGATGCCCGGGCCGTTATCAATGACATGTAAGTCCATGGCTAACTTGTAGCGATGCTTAGCGATTGTGACAGAACGTGCCACACGGGTCTTAAGCTCAATTTGCGCAACACCATTTTGAATCTCTTCAGAAAGTGCTTGTGCAGCGTTATGAACAATATTAAGAGTTGCCTGAATCAACTGCTCACGGTCTCCCAATACATCTGGCAGACTCGTATCGTAATTACGAATAATTTTGAGCCCCTTTGGAAACTCAGCCAAAACCAAGCTGCGAACGCGCTCTAATGCTTCGTGCACATTGAAGGACTCCATCACATGCGCCTTACGATGAGGTGCTAAGAGTCGATCAACTAAGGTCTGCAAACGATCAGATTCTTTAATGATGACTTGGGTGTACTCTCGCAAACTTTTGTCTGGTAATTCGAACTCCAGCAACTGAGCCGCTCCACGAATGCCACCCAATGGGTTTTTAATTTCATGCGCCAAGTTACGCATTAACTGTTTGTTTGCCTCAACTTGCTGCGTCACGCGTTCATCGCGCTCACTACGCAACTGCTGATCAATCGGAAACCACTCCATCATGATGAGGGTAGGATCCTCGAGGACCGCTACAACTACGTGTGCCGGTATTGACTCATGATGAATACTGCCAGGCAATGAATGCAGGATCATTTCTTGGCGCTGCGCCAAAACATGTCCTTGCTTCACTTCGCCAATCATGACCCTTAATGCTTCGTTATCTCCAAATAAATTGTGCACAGATTGACCCTCGAGTGATTTACGCGAAAGGTCCAAAGCTGACTCGGCAGCTGGGTTCACGTACACCAATTGTTGGGTCTCAGCCTCAAATACCACGATGGCATTGGGCATCTGATCGAGCAATGTCGGAAAAAAAGGAGCAGCCGAAGCTGCTCCCTTGAACGAATTGCGCAACAAACCTGCGCTCAAGTTCTCTCCTTCGCTTACAGGGAGTAGTACATATCAAATTCGATAGGATGGGTAGTCATACGGAAACGCGTGACATCTTCCATCTTCAAATTGATATATGCATCAATCATGGACTCAGTGAATACACCACCGCGAGTCAAGAACTCGTGATCTTTCTTCAATGCATCCAATGCCTCTTCCAAGCTTGCGCAAACGGTTGGGATCTTTGCGTCTTCTTCTGGTGGCAAGTCATACAGGTTCTTGTCAGCAGCTTCGCCTGGATGAATCTTGTTTTGAACACCATCCAAACCAGCCATCATCAATGCAGAGAAGCAGAGGTATGGGTTAGCCAATGGATCTGGGAAGCGAGTCTCGATACGACGACCCTTAGGATTTGGAACGTGTGGAATACGGATTGAAGCAGAACGGTTACGTGCTGAATAAGCCAACTTCACCGGGGCTTCAAAGCCTGGTACCAAACGCTTGTAAGAGTTTGTACCTGGGTTAGTAATCGCATTCAATGCTTTAGCGTGCTTGATGATGCCGCCAATGTAGAACAATGCGAATTCTGACAAGCCTGCGTAGCCGTTGCCAGCAAACAAGTTCTCGCCGTTCTTCCAAATGGATTGGTGAACGTGCATACCAGAACCGTTATCGCCAACTACTGGCTTAGGCATAAAGGTTGCTGTCTTACCGTAAGCATGAGCTACGTTTTGAACAACGTACTTCTGCCAGATAGTCCAGTCAGCGCGTTGCACCAATGTGCTGAACTTTGTACCCAATTCGTTTTGGCCTTGACCAGCAACTTCATGGTGATGAACTTCAACTGGAATGCCCAATGATTCAAGAATCAAACACATTTCAGAACGCATGTCTTGGAATGTATCTACTGGAGCAACTGGGAAGTAGCCGCCTTTTTTACCTGGACGGTGGCCAGTGTTGCCGCCTTCGATTTCTTTTGATGAAGACCATGGAGCTTCTTCTGAATCAATCTTCACGAAGCAACCCTGCATGTCGGCACCCCAACGCACGCCGTCAAAAATAAAGAACTCTGGCTCTGGACCAAAGTAAGCTGTGTCGCCCAAGCCAGTGCTCTTCAAATACGCTTCAGCGCGCTTAGCAATAGAACGTGGGTCACGGTCGTAACCTTTGCCATCAGCTGGCTCGATCACGTCACAAGTCAACACCAAAGTTGGCTCTTCATAGAATGGATCGATATAAGCAGCTGTTGGATCTGGTTTGAGCAACATATCAGATGCTTCAATACCCTTCCAGCCAGCGATAGAGGAACCGTCAAATGCATGACCACTCTCAAATTTATCTTCGTCAAAAGCAGAGATAGGAACTGTCGTGTGCTGTTCTTTACCCTTTGTGTCTACAAAGCGGAAATCAACGAAAGTACATTCTTTCTCTTTAACTAACTTCATCACATCAGCGACGGTCTTCGTCATGCAAATCTCCTCTATTAACTAAATTCGGAATTAAAACTTAAGGCATACACCCTTGTTTATTCCAGGCACCAAACATGCCTTATGGATGTATGTAATTTACTGAAGCAAACAAATGGGAACGCTCATTATTGCACTGTTTAAGTGCTGAAACACCCCTCATATCGCCTCAAATACACCTATTTGCACCTTTTTAGTGCAAATAAGGTTAGCTGATATCGTGGATTTCGTAGCCCAGCTCTTGGGTGCCAGCTCTTAATGCAATCCAAGCACTTTCCAAAAGGTTGGCATTACCTTTGATGCCCAGCTCTATATGGCGCTGGGCGTACACGCCACCCCTTGTGGCATCGCCTACCGATGGCAGGCTAAAGACCTTAACCCCAGGAAAATTCGCTTCTATGCGCTCCATTAATGGGGTCAAAGTCGATTCGATGCCCTTGGGAACGATAAAGCTCTGCTCAGCCCAGTTCTCTTGATGAAAGAGATCCTTATAGTGCGTATCCAAACACCAGGCCATCATCGGCGCAGCCATCACGGGAAAGCCGGGAACAAAGTGATGCTCCTGAATTCGGAAGCCCGGAATTTGGTTATAGGGATTTGGAATAATTTCACTGCCAATTGGGAACTCTCCCATCTTGAAGCGATGTTGATTTTCTGGGGTGCTGAGGTCTGACTTAATCGGATCACCCTCAGCCATCGACTGAATTCTGCCGGCAATAAGTTCTCGCGCAGTTGGATGCAATTCAATTTTTGTACCTAATGCCAAAGCTGCGCATTGACGAGTGTGGTCATCTGGGGTCGCACCGATACCGCCTGTACTAAACACCACATCTCCATTTGCAAAGCTAGCCTTGAGTGTGGCGGTGATTTGTTCTGGATCATCAGCAACATATTTGGCCCACGCAAGACTCAGACCACGCTCATTGAGAAGCTCGATGAGCTTACTCATATGCTTATCTTGGCGACGCCCAGAGAGAATCTCATCGCCAATGACAATTAAACCAAAGCGGCGCAGTGCCACGGTTGCTCCATTAGTCACATCTACTTCAACTTTCTTCATTACATCAACCATGGTGAGGGAGCTCCAAATCAACAATACGCGATTCCACTGTAAGTGCTTTATCGAGATCTTCTTCTCTTAGCTGCTTAAGCGCATCCAATAGGAAATAGCTAAACCACAAAGCAGCAAAGACAAAGATCAGAGAATAAATCCAAAGCGCAATAAAGCTCACTATCGGAAATAACACTAAAGCCAATGCAGAGGTAGCCCAAAAGAAAGTAGGCACAGCGCCCAACGCGCCTGAGGCAATACCCATACATAGCAATGGCCAGCGATACTTTTGAATCAGCAAATCGCGCTCTTCAGCGCTGGCATGTTTAGCCAGCACGTCATAAGACATTAGTCGCATAGTTAACCACCCCCAAAGTAAAGGAGGTAAAACAGCTACCAGTGGAGGCACCCACCAAACAGGCAAAGTCAACATCACAAGAGCGAGGCAAATAAGAGCAGACCATAAGGTGTAAACCAAGCTGCCAAAAAAACCGTCACCCTGTTTACATTCGAGACCATGAAATTGCGATTGACGAGAAGCAATTTTGACGATTGCCGGTACGGTTGAAAAAGCAATAAACACCAATAAGCTGATTGTGATTAACGGAATGATGAGCATGACAAAAAATAATGGTGCTATCCATGCTCGTGCGTTTTCAAAGCCTGCCCAAATTAAGCCCTCTTGAATCCAACTCGTAAAAACCGATGATGTTAGGAAGACGCTGAGCATTTCGAGCGCTGGTGACCATGTGAGCCAAATTAGGCAACCCCATAAAACGGAGACGATCAGAAACGGTCTTAAGCTAAGCCACAACATACGCGGATGCATGGTCCCAACCAAAGCCATTCCAAACGATTTAAATACCTGCTGCAGTCCGACCATACAACTCCTATTACCGAGAGACTTAAGGTCTACTTTGGCATGATTTCTTTAAGGGCATGAATAAAGCCTTGCCATTGTTGGGTAAGAATATTTTGGGAAACCGTTAGGTTTCTTACCCCTGTAGGATAGACCTCTTTAGGGAAGATGGCCGTTTTAAACAACATATCCCACCAAGGAAACAAAACACCAAAATTACAGCCCCCTAATACACCAGGCTTACCTTTGGCTTCATGACCATATCCCACTGCATGGTGCATACGATGAAACATGGGAGACACCAATAGATACTTAGCGGGACCTAGATGAGATTTAATATTGGCGTGCTGCCAACTCTGAATAAATTGACTCAAAACAATTAACAAAATGAATTGACCTGGAGATACGCCAAACAGTAGAGCAAAAAAGGACATCACTACCGCACGCATGATGTCATCCAGAATGTGATTACGGTTATCTGACCAAGCAGTCATTACTGTTTGGCTGTGATGCAGAGCATGCAATTGCCACCACCAGTTAAAAGTATGTGATGCGCGATGGTAGAGATAATCGATGAAATCTAATAACACCAAATAAATCAAAAAGCTAACAGCAGGAATAGAAGTTACGCCCGGCCACCAGGACTCAACATTTAATCGGCCGAAACGAAAATCATGCAAGATGGAATCTATTTCAAAAAAGAATCCAGATAAAGCAATAAACACTAGGCCATGAAAAATTCCCAGGCGATGGAATAAGGTGTAAAAGACATCTGCCTTGCTGGCCTTTGCAAAGCGCACCTGTTGTTCAGCTGGGGCTAAGCGCTCCCATGTTCTGAGCACAACAATAATCAAGAAGATCTGAATGCAGCCAAATAAAAACCAATCGATCCCATCAAATACATCTTCAGCCCAAGCCATTAAATCAAATTGATATAAAACTGGAGCCGCAATATTTGAAAAAAGAAATTCCTGAACGCTAGCGTACGCACTTGAAATAGTAGAGGCGATGGTATTGAGATCCATGCTTTATTTTGACTGATTTACGGAATTTTTGGGCAGCAAGTCAAAGCAGAAACCACGAGCCTTTAGATTAACAATGAGTTGCTCGAGAACAGCGGGCGCCCAGGGGTCTTTTCTAGACCAAATACCTAAGTGAGCCATAGTAATATCGCCGTCTTTTATGCTGCGACTGGCTTTATCCAAGAGTGCGCTATTGGGATATTTGTCAGAATTAAGCTCGTCACCCAAGAAACCAGCAGGAGACCAGCCAATATGCTCATATCCACACATATCCCCCATCCGAATTAAGGTGGGCGAAGTTTTGCCACCGGGCGCACGCCAAATCTTTTGAATCGGATGCTCAGTCAGTTCTTGAAAGCGCTGATCTACCTTACGGATTTCTTTACACATTGCTGCTTCGTTATAGAGAACGGTCATACCAGCTTTAGGTCCAAATTGTGGTTTTTCAAACACCTCACCTTTCGGTCCATCTTTGACAAAATAGGTATGGTCATAAGTATGACTACCAAAATGGTGCCCCTCTTTAACGCGCTCTTGCCAATAAGCCTTCCAGGAGTCGTCTAAGGAAAAATCACCGCGGAAAGTTTTCTCATTAGCCAAAAAGAAAGTAGCCTTCACGTTTTGTCGCTTGAGAATCTCCGCTACTTTTTCTGCGACTGACATATTGCCAGTGTCAAAAGTCAGGTAAACCTTTTTACTACACTGTGCAGCCTGAGCAAAGACGCCCAATGAAAAACAGCCGAGCAAAAGCGCGGCTGTGATGCGAAGGAATGCGTGATGACTAATGCGCTTCATGGTGATGGTTACTCCCATCCCGCCCTTGGTGTAAAGAAGACGCCGTGCGGTGACTTACCTACTGGGATCACGGTAACTAACTTCATCGTTGGAATATCGATCACCCCGACCTTTTTTGAGAAACGCAAAGTAACCCAGAGCGTTTTTCCATCTGGAGTAATTTCCATATCATCTGGACCCGCTGGCAGCCCAGTGATGTCACCTACCTTTTCTAAGGTTTGCATATTAATCAGACTGATTGTGGAGGCAATACGGTTACTCACAAAGACATGCTTCTTATCACCCAGGGGGCGGAAGTTATGTGCGCCCTTCCCTGTTGAAATGCGTTTTACTTCCTTGCGATTTTTCCAATCAATTACCTGAACGTTGTCTTCGCCGGTAATGCCTACCAATAAATACTGATCGCCTGGCGTCATCCATAAGCCTGCAGGCACCTTACCTGTTGGCATTACCCACAATACATTTTGCGTTTCAAGATCAATGGCAGCAAGCTCGTTTGAGTCCTGCAAGGTAATGAATGCAATTTTGCTATCGGCTGTAAATGCAATATGGCTTGGAGTCTTTGCTAACTTCACAGTCTTCGCTAATTTGAGATTAGCACCATCGGCAGCATAAATATCAACACGATCTAAGCGATTACCATTTGCAACAAACCATTTGTGATTTGGAGAGTACCCAATTTGGTATGGATCAATGATGTTGGGAATTCTGCCAGTTAACTCACCAGTGGTTGGGTTCATTAAGGCCACATCATTACCTGCTGCATTTGCGATTAGTAAAGTCTTTTGATCCGGTGTCAACATCAAATGGTGAGGCTCTTTACCAACCGGAATAGTTTTAATGACCTGGCGCGTAGTCATATCAATCAAACTGACTGAAGCTTCGCCAGAATTGAGAATGACTGCCAGCTTAGGCTGATTCGCTACAACTGCTGCCGTAGCATTACCTGTCTGCGCAAATCCGTTTTGACTGGCTAAAAAAAGTGTGAATAAAGCTGAGGTCGCAATTATGCGAAAACCTCTAATTCTGATAAATGTATACATACCCCCATTGTAAGCAATCAGGAGGCACTAAATGACCTCTAGACCACAATGGATTTGACTTAGCGCAAGCTAGCCAAAACCTTTTCAAGGCGCTTTAAGGACATTGGAGTTGGTGTTTTTAGCTCTTGTGCATATAAAGCCACCCTCAACTCCTCTAGTTGCCAGCGGAAATCCACTAAAGCCTGGTCTTCGGCCATGGCATAGGCAGCAGTACCATTGTTTCCCTGAATTAGTTTTTGCCATGGACGGGCAACTGATTCCCAATCTTTTTGGCACTGGGCATCGCGACTTGGGTTAGAACGTAATTTATCAATCCGCATCGCAATAGCTTTTAAGTAGCGCGGCACATGCACCAGCTGGGCATACGGTATCTCTGCAACAAACTTGGGAAATATCAAGCCCTGTATCTGCGCCTGAATATCTGCATAAGCACTCGGTGATGCAGCTTTTGTACTGGCAATCTTTTTCTGCAAATCCGCGTGGGCTTGTAATGCATTTAATGCATGACGAGAAATCTCTTGGGCGATGAGCGCCAATCTTGGTTTTCCTGCTTGTAAGCGCTCGGTAAATTGCTCAGCATTCACCGGCAAGGGCTCCGTCATATATGCGCGGTCTAACGCTAGATTAAGAATCTGATCAATCAATCCCTCGACTGAGCCCACATTAATAAAAAGCAGACCTAACTCACGTATCCCAGGCAACTGTTTTTGCAAAGCCTTGAGCGTATCTTTATTACTTAGAGCAAATAAGCGTCGCAATCCTAAGCTATGCTGCTTGCGCGCCTCTTCTAAATCATCAAATACTTCAAGATCGCAATAGTCGACGCGATCAACTAAGGCGGGATAACCGAAAAGGGTTTTATTACCTTTTTGTATTTCTAATGTTTCAGGTAATTCACCAAATTCCCAGGTACGGTAACCACCCTGCTCTACTTTTCGAGTGGCATCAAGGGCGCTAGTGCTGCCATTTGAATTGAGTTTAGTTTTTTCACCTACTGGTGGCTCTACACCTAACTCAACTTGGGCCGTTTCCTGCGCAATTGCTTGGAAAGCATTTCGGGCAGTTTGCCCATACTCGGAACGTAGACGAGCTAAGTTGCGCTCCACTTCTAACTGTCGCCCATGCTCATCAATCAAGCGGAAGTTCATCGAGGAATGGAGTGGCAATGCCTCTGGTCTAAAGTCAGTCCTTTTAATCTCGAGGCCACGCTCCTTGCGAATATCACTAATCAGACTATCCAAGAAATCACCAACACCAAATTGCTTCTCTTCTAATTTGCGCTCTAAAAAAGATTTAGCATAGTCAGGTAGCGGCACACAATGACGGCGAAGCTTCTGAGGTAAAGATTTGAGCAGGAGAAGCACCTTCTCCTCACACATGCCTGGCACAAGCCACTCGCAACGACGCCCATCTACTTGGTTTAACTGCGTCAACGGAACCACAAGGGTCACACCATCTTTAGGGCTTCCAGGTTCAAAGTGATAAGTCAGGCTGAGCTGTGCCCCGCCCACCAGCATCGTCTTAGGATAGCGATCCACAGTAATGCCTGCCGCCTCATGGCGCATCAAGTCAGCTTTTTCTAGGCGAAGCTGAGTATCCAACTCACTTCCTTGACTTTTATCTTCTCCGCTTTTTTTAACTAACCACGCTTTAAGGCTTTCTCGACTGCATACTCCTTTTGGAATTCGGGACTCATAGAAAGCAAATAGCAACTCATCATCCACCAAAACATCTGGTCGACGTGAGCGATGCTCTAAGGCTTCAATCTCTTTAATGAGACGACGGTTATGCCAAAAGAATCCAAACAAATTTGGATATTTTTTCTTGGCATCAGTTTCAGTCTCGCGTTGCAACGCTGGCGTATCCATGCGTCCAAACATTTCTTCTTGGACCAAAGCCTGGCGGATAAATAGCTCTCGAGCTTCATTAGGGTTATGAGGTTCATAGCGAACACGACGGCCATGGTAAATCGGCAAGCCATATAAAGTACCTCGCTCAAATGCCATAACCTCTCCCTGACGGTTATCCCAAAAGGGATCGCTCAAGGATTTAATGAGTCGATGGGCGGCTACACGTTCCACCCATTGCGGCTCGATCTTTGCAATGGTTCTGGCATACATGCGATTGGTTTCCTGCAGTTCACCAGCCAGAATCCAGGCACCGGCTTTTTTGCCAATCGTAGACCCGGGCCAGATGAATGGACGAATACCGCGAGCACCAACGTAACCACCGGTCTTGCTATTGCGATCCTGGGATTTTTCATCCTCTTCTTTTTTGGCTATATATCCCAGTAAGCCAGTCAACAAAGATAGGTGAACTTGTTCATAAGTTGCAGCCAAGCCATTTTCTTTCCAACCCTTCTCGCCCAGCATCGTATGGAGTTGACCATGGACATCGCGCCATTCACGCAAGCGACGTGGTGACAGAAATTTACTTTTACAGAGATTCTCTAGCTGACGATTGCTGTGCTTATGTTGCAAAGCATCTTGATACCAATTCCAGAGTTTTACGAAACTCAAAAACTCAGAGCGCTCATCGGCAAACTGCAAGTGCGCTTGATCCGCAGCCGCAGCCTGGTCCATGGGTCGATCACGCGGGTCTTGTGTAGCTAATGCCGAAGCAATAATGGTCACTTCTTTTAAAGCATTCTGCTCTTTAGCAGCCAATAACATTCGTCCAATACGGGGATCCAATGGCAAGTCTGCTAATTGCTTGCCAATGGCAGTAAGCTTGAAGCTGTTGTTGATATCTTTGCCTGCATCCTTAATATCAGCCGTCTCGGATTCATCGAACTCTATTGCACCTAATTCATCCAAGAGCTGAACGCCATCTGCAATAGCCCTGCCTAGTGGCTTATCGATAAATGGAAAGTGCTGAATCTTGGGCAAGCGTAAGGAGCTCATCCGCAACAACACTGCCGCTAATGAACTTCGCAATATTTCTGGGTCAGTAAATTTAGAGCGGCCTTGATAATCCTGCTCGCTATATAAACGTACGCAGATGCCATCTGATACACGACCGCAACGCCCCGCCCTTTGATTGGCAGCTGCTTGAGAGATCGGCTCTATTTGGAGCTGCTCAACCTTGTTGCGATAGGAGTAGCGCTTTACTCTCGCTAGGCCGCTATCAATCACATAACGAATATTGGGAACGGTTAATGAAGTCTCCGCAACGTTGGTAGTTAGAATGATGCGACGCCCATTACCCGCACTAAACACTCTTTCTTGTTCGGCAACGGACTGACGTGCAAATAAACTCAGAATTTCTGGATGAAAGCGCTGCTGCAGGACATGATCTTTACGCAAAGCTTCAGCGCAATCACGGATCTCCCGCTCGCCCGGCAAAAATACCAATACGTCCCCAGCGCCAGCGGCGCCTTCACGCCACAAACTTGCAATCTCTTCGGTAACGGCATCCGGAATTTCTTTGGCAGTCTTTGATTCTTTCTTGCCATCAGGCTTTGCATCTGGCTCTAGTGGCGCATAGCGCTGCTCTACCGGAAACAGTCGACCACTCACCTCAATCACTGGCGCTACTTGGCCATTGATTGCAAAGTGTTCTGCAAATCGTTGTGCATCAATGGTTGCTGAAGTGATGATGAGCTTAAGATCTGGGCGTTTAGGAAGCAGTTGGCGCAAATATCCCAATAAGAAATCAATATTGAGACTGCGCTCATGCGCCTCATCGATGATGAGCGTGTCGTAAGCGCGTAGCTGTGGGTCACGCTGAGTCTCGGCTAGCAAGATGCCATCTGTCATCAGTTTGATAGAGGCTGTATTGCTGGTCTTATCGGCAAAGCGTACTTGGTAGCCGACATCTTGGCCAATGGGTGAGCCTAACTCCTGAGCAATACGCTTGGCTGTGGCGGTAGCTGCAATCCTGCGGGGTTGAGTGTGGCCAATGAGCTTGCCGCCATTAATCGTGCCCCGACCTAGGTCCAGGCAGATCTTCGGTAACTGTGTAGTCTTACCTGAGCCCGTCTCACCGCAGACAATCACGACCTGGTGGGTCTGCAGGGCGTCCTTGATTAGTTGACGCTGACCGGAGACCGGCAATTCCTCCGGAAAGCGAATATCTAGCTTCCGCAAGGTGTTGGAAGCAGGCACAGGCTTTGGGATTGCTTTGGGTTTTTGTTGGTTTATAGGCTCTTGCACCCTATAATTTTCTCACTATGCCGACAAATGCACCAAACCAGGCCTCATTGGCCGAAGAAACGACCTCCAACTTCCCTTTTGTAGGGTGGCTGCGTGATGTTGCGCCCTATATTCATAGCTTCCGCGAAAAGACCTTTGTTATTGCTTTTGCAGGTGAACTCGTACAAGAAATCGGTCTTGAGAACCTGATTGAAGATATCGCCATGTTGCATGCCATGGGTATGCGCATTGTGTTGGTTCATGGCATTCGTCCACAAATTGAAGAGCAGCTCATGCTCCGTAAGATCAAGAGCAAGTTCGGCAAGAGTGCCATGCATAGCTACCGGATTACCGATGCTGCCGCGCTAGAGTGCGTCAAAGAAGCTGCCGGTGAATTACGCTTGGATATCGAAGCAGCCTTTAGTCGTGGTTTACCAAATACTCCAATGGCCGGCTCACGCATTTCAGTGATCTCTGGCAACTTCATCACTGCAATGCCAGTAGGTGTTGTCGAGGGTACTGACTACATTCATACAGGACTAGTTCGCAAAGTGGACTCTGGTTCAATTAGACAATCTCTGGATAGCAACAAAATTGTTTTGCTTTCACCTTTAGGTTTTTCGCCAACCGGTCAAGCATTTAACTTGGCGTATGAAGATGTTGCTGCATCGACTGCTGCTGCACTCAAAGCAGACAAACTCATCTTCTTAAGTCCGTATGCTGGCTTAAAAGATGCTGAGGGTGATTTCATTACCGAACTCTCAATGCCGCAGCTACAAGAATATATCTCCCAGAATAAAGATATTGATCTTGGTATGAAGGGCCTATTGAATACTGCTGGTAGAGCAATTCGTGCTGGTGTTAGCCGCGTTCATTTCCTGCCTTGCAATCAAGATGGCGCCCTACTGGAAGAACTCTTTACCCATGATGGTATTGGCATGATGTTGGCATCGTCTGATATTGAGAACTTACGCGAAGCCAATCAAGATGACGTTGGCGGCATCCTGCAATTGACTATGCCCTTAGAAGAAGAAGGTATTCTGGCTGCTCGTGGCCAAGATGTCATTGAGCGCGATATTCAGCGCTTCTCCGTCATTGAACATGACCGCGTACTCTTTGGTTGTGCAGCACTCTTCCCTTTCCCAAATGGCGTTGGCGAACTGGCCTGTCTCGCTGTTGATCCTGATGTTCAGGGATCAGGTGACGGTGAGCGCCTGCTAAAGCGTGTTGAGATGCGTGCTAAGCAAGAAGGCATTAAAAAATTATTTGTTCTCACAACAAGAACTGAGCATTGGTTCTTAAAGCGTGGCTTCAAGCGGGCATCGGTCGATGACTTGCCAGAAGAAAGAAAACAAATTTATAACTGGGACCGCAAGTCCATGGTTTTAACCAAAGATCTATAAGACATAAGAAATACTAGAAAGGCATTACAGATGGCACGTATGGTTCAATGTATCAAACTCAATAAAGAAGCTGAAGGCATGGATTTCGCCCCGCTTCCTGGAGAGCTGGGTAAAAAGATTTGGAATCAAGTTTCTAAAGAAGCTTGGGCCGCTTGGTTAAAGCAGCAAACCATGTTGATTAATGAAAACCGCCTCAATATGGCAGATCCGCGTGCACGCCAATACCTCTTAAAACAGGTAGAAAAGTACTTTTTTGAAGGTGGTGCAGATACAGCGCAAGGTTACGTACCGCCGCCAGCAGAATAAATATTCCTCAATCTTGATTTGGGGTGTTGACACCGCCAAAGATAAGCGTAGGATGAAGTCGTGGTGAGGCAGTTATAGTGCCCCGCTACATTGGCGAAAGCCAATCTTAATAAGTACATCTATGTGCTTATAGGCTAAGGAACTAAATACCTTCCGAGTGCCTGCGCCATGCAAACCATGGCAAAACAACCCGATGGGGATACCCCGTCGGGTTTTTTATTTCTTACAGAGCGAGACGCTCTACCCCAGCAGCGTTACTCACCAACAAAATATTGGCTTTTTCCTTGGCAAATAAGCCTACGGTGATTACTCCGGCAATTTGGTTGATTTGCGCTTCCAGTTGAATTGGGTCGGCGATCTTCAAACCTGCAACATCCAAGATCCAGCCACCGTTATCGGTTACAAAAGGCTCACTTGGTGTTTGATTAAGATCGGCACGAGTATTTTTTGCTAAGCGCAGGGTCACCTTGCCGCCAAGCTTTTCTAGCTCACGACTAACGACACCTTGAGCAAGAGGAATGATTTCTACTGGTAGTGCAAAGTTGCCTAGCACTGGTACTTGCTTTGATGAATCGCAAATACAAATGAATTGCTTTGCCATAGAGGCAATGATTTTTTCTCTCGTGAGCGCTCCGCCACCACCTTTAATCATGTGACCAGCTGGATCAATTTCATCTGCGCCATCTACGTAAGCAGGAAGACTTTGTACGTCATTTGGATTAAGAACCTTAAAGCCATGCTTTAACAAGCGATCAGTTGTTGCGTTAGAGCTAGATACCGTGCCAGCAAAATGATCCTTATGCGGAGCCAGCGCATCAATAAAACAATTGGCAGTGGAACCAGTGCCCACACCCAAAACTTGTCCGGCTGGCAACCTGAGGACTTCGTCTCTAGCTGCCTCGCCTACCATTTGCTTTAGTTGATCTTGATTCATATAGCTATCAAACGCCTTTACTGGAACTGAGTAATTAATCCATCTATCATATGATATTCACAAGATAACCACTTTAGAGCATTGAGTAAGCCCATGAATAGCACCGCCTCAGCATTAAGCCAGTTAGACCAGCTAAAGAAACTGACTACGGTTGTAGCCGATACAGGCGATTTTGAGCGCATGCAGGCCTTCCAACCTCAGGATGCGACTACCAACCCCTCGCTGATTCTGAAAGCTGCCCAGCAAAGCAATTATCAGGATTTAGTGCGGGCTGTAAAAGCGGCTCATCCAGGCATGAGTCCGACCGACCTTGTGGATTACATCCTGGTGGCCTTTGGTCTGGAGATTTTGAAGATTGTTCCAGGACGCGTATCTACCGAAGTGGACGCTAGGCTGTCATTTGATACCAAAGGTACCGTAGCAAAAGCAAAGCATTTAATTGCCCTATATGAATCTCACGGGATTGATCGCAAGCGTATTTTGATTAAGCTAGCTGGCACATGGGAAGGCATCGCTGCCGCAAAAGAATTAGAAGCCCAAGGCATTCATTGCAATATGACCCTGCTCTTCTCTTTAGTTCAGGCAGCAGCCTGTGGCGCAGCTAATGCCAAATTGATTTCTCCATTCGTAGGTCGCATTACTGATTGGAATAAAGCTAAGCTTGGTGCCAACTGGAGTGATACCGCCAATGGCGGAGCAAATGATCCTGGCGTGATTTCAGTGAAGAGAATTTTTCATTACTACAAGCACTTTGGCATCCCAACCGAAATCATGGGTGCAAGCTTCAGAAACACTAGCCAAATATTGGAGTTGGCAGGCGTGGATTTACTAACCATTAGCCCCGAACTATTAGCCGAACTTCAGGGTAGTAATGCGCCTGTTGAGAAAAAACTTAATCCCGCCAATGCACAAGCCGCATTGCAGGCAGAGAGTATTACACCCCTTAAGCTCGATGAATCCAGTTTCCGCCTACAGCTCAATAATGACGCTATGGCAACTGAGAAGCTAGCCGAAGGTATTCGAAACTTCTGCGTGGATACAGAGAAGTTAGAGGTACTACTGGCCAAATGATTGACCAGGAGTAATTCATTAATACCATTTACTTCTTGCCAGTATTAATACCAAGTATTGAGTAAGCTGGGCAATTACCTATCATTCCCGTTAATAGCGGGATGACACCTATCCAGGCCCAAGGGCCAGTAATACCAAATCCAGCCAAACCCATTAGCGTAACGCCAACAGTCATTCGCAGAACGCGATCTGTGTGTCCCATATTGCATTTCATATGAAGCTCCTTGTTTTACTTGGCAGCCTTGTCAGATACTTTGGCTAGGCGCTGTCTTAATGCCTCATACAAGCATACGCCACTTGCAACCGATACATTCAAACTCGAGACCACGCCTTGCATAGGGATGCGTACAAGCTCATCACAGGTTTCTTTTGTGAGGCGACGCATGCCCTCACCTTCCGCACCCATCACTATTGCAATAGGTCCGGTAAGGTCGATGTCATAGATTGACTTAGTTGCTTCATCATCCGTGCCAATGAGCCAAACCCCAGCTTCTTGCATTTCTTTCATGCTGCGTACGAGGTTGGTAACTGTGATCACCGGCATGACTTCTGACGCACCGCTGGATACCTTACTTACAGTGGCATTAATGGATGCTGAACGATCTTTAGGGATCACAACAGCATCTACGCCAGCACCATCCGCTACGCGCAGACAGGCTCCAAAGTTATGAGGATCGGTCACACCATCCAACACCAAAAATAAAGGTTTCTTCTGCGCACTCTCCGCATCTTCAACTACTTCAGTAATGGTTCTTGCAACAGTCATTTTTTCAGCCAAAGCAACCACGCCTTGGTGACGGTCATGACCCGTTAACTTATGAAGACGTTCAGCATCAGCTGCATGCAAACGTTCGCCTAAAATCTCTTCAGCTTGTTTTAGGAAATCACCCATGCGTCTATCGCGACGACCAGAATCAAAGTACACCGACTTTAAGCTGCCTGGGTCTACTCGTAATCGCGCTTGCACTGCATGAAATCCAACTAATATTTGTTTCATTTTCTTTTCTAACTTAATTTCTATACAGGGCGTCTTTATTTACGGCGTGCTTTGGTGCTACGAACTGGAGGTTTACTACCAGCAGGCTTGCCAATAGTTCTTCCAGGCTTGCTGGTCTTGCCGCTCTTACGCGCTGCTTTGCTCTTAGACTGGTTAGCGCCTAATGTACCCGCAGATTTAGCGGCATTCACATTGATGCCACTGGGTTTTTGCGGAACTTTGTTGTCAGGCCGGCTTCTTTTCGAAGCCGCTTTTTTGTTTGGTCTTCCGGTATCAGTTGCTAACAAGAGCTGACGGCGGTTAGATGATCCGCCAGGCTCTGCCCCGACCGATTTAACCAAGCTAAATTCAATCTTGCGAGCATCTAAATCAACACGACTTACCAATACATGCATGCGATCACCTAAGCGATAACGAATACCGGTACGCTCTCCACGCAATTCTTGCCGTGCTTCGTCATACTGAAAGTAATCGCCACCAAGCTCAGTGACGTGCACCATACCTTCAACAAATAAATTCTCTAACTGAATGAATAAACCAAAGTTGGCTACGCCAGTTACCGTACCTGCGTACTCTTGACCCAAATGGTCGCGCATGTAATAACACTTAAGCCATGCTTCAACATCACGAGAAGCTTCATCCGCACGGCGCTCATTTGATGAACAGTGAACACCTAGCTGCCCCCAAATTGGTAGGGCTGCATTTGCACCTTTTGGTGTTTTAGCGCCCTTGACCCCTGCTTTTGCATCACTTTGGGATTTCTTGGCATTGACTGCATTCTCACGACCCTTACCTTTGCGTGGCAGAGTGAGGTTGAGAGGTACCTTCGGCGGCAAGACTGGAACATAAGGCTTTTTCTGAAGAATCGATTTAATTACCCGATGCGTTAGCAAATCAGGGTAGCGACGAATTGGGCTGGTGAAGTGAGAATATGCCGGATAAGCTAAGCCAAAATGGCCCTCGTTATCTGGCTGGTACATCGCCTGCTGCATAGAACGCAATACAACCGACTGCAGCATATTGGCATCGGGCCGCTCTTTAATCTCACGCATCAATTTAGCGTAATCGCGTGGCTTAGGTTTCTCGCCGCCGCCCAATGAGAGCCCGGAGGTTCTGAGAACTTGGCGCAAAGTAACCAACTTCTCTTCCGATGGCTCACCGTGAACACGATATAAGCTGAGGTGCTTATTTTTATCAATGAAATCTGCAGCACAAACGTTGGCAGTCAACATACATTCTTCAATTAAGCGGTGCGCATCATTACGAATGCGTGGCTCAATGCGCAGAATCTTGCCTAGCTCATTGCTAATGATTTGAGTCTCAGTCGTTTCGAACTCAATAGCGCCCCGCTTCTCGCGGGCAGACAATAAGATCTTATACAGTGAATAGAGATTCGTTAGTAATGGGCGAAATTGAGCAAAACGTGTTGCTTCAGGCCCTTTACTATTAGAGAGGATCTCCCAAACAGTGTCATATGTAAAGCGCTGAGCTGAGTGCATGACCGCTGGGTAGAACTGATATGCCAAAACAATGCCATTGTTATCCACAACCGAATCGCAAACCATACACAAACGATCTACGCCCGGATTAAGAGAGCACAGTCCATTTGAGATCTTTTCTGGCAGCATCGGAATAACGCGTCTTGGGAAGTAAACCGAGGTAGCGCGCAGCAAACCCTCATCATCCAATGGCTGACCTGGCTTAACGTAATGAGATACGTCAGCAATCGCCACAATCAAACGCCAGGCCTTAGTCTGGCCATACATGACCGGCTCACAGTAAACCGCATCATCAAAATCTCGTGCGTCAGCCCCATCAATGGTGACTAATGGCACATCACGCAGATCAACGCGACCTTCCAGATCAGATTGCTGCACCGTATCCGGCAATGCAGCAGCCTCTTTCATGGCGGCGGCAGAAAACTCATGGGGAACACCATACTTACGCACAGCGATTTCGATTTCCATACCCGGATCATCAATCTCACCCAAAACCTCTACTACGCGCCCAACTGCTTGGCGATAGCTATCTGGGTAATCAATAATCTCGACACTAACCACTTGGCCTAATTTGGCATTGCCCTGACCTTTGGGTGGAATCAATATGTCATGACCAATACGCTTATCTTCCGGCGCAACAATCAAAACCCCGTTCTCATTTAAAAGTCTACCGATAACTACTTTATTGGCATGCAGAACAACTTCTACAATTTGACCTTCTGGACGACCGCGGCGGTCTGTACCTAAAACTCTGACATTCACTCTATCCCCGTGCATGACGCGTGACATTTCTCTTTCTGAAAGAAAGATGTCTTCGCCACCATCATCGGGAATAACAAATCCAAATCCATCTCGATGCCCTTGAACTGTTCCTAAACGATCAGCCTCGCGTGGCACCAAGTCTTTTGCTTTACGCATTTAATTCCTTCGGCAATACATGCCCTGTATATATCTAGTGATATCTATTTTTGTTATGAATAAGGCTACTGTATCAAACCACCAAGTCTGATGGGAAAAAGCCGGATGGGGCCAGAAATGACCCAGAAATGCTCATCCCTCTATAATAAAGGTATGCCCAGGTGGCGAAATTGGTAGACGCACCAGCTTCAGGTGCTGGCGATCGTAAGGTTGTGGGGGTTCGAGTCCCTTCCTGGGCACCAAACAGCTTAAAGTCATCCATTAGAGCCTTAATATAGGGCTCTATTGCTCAATCAATGAGCCCCACCACTAACTCTCATTACCAATCTTCCATTGAATCCTGCCCTACTTAAAACCGCGAGCAAGAAAAATAAAGGAATTAGTCTTTTATCAGCTACCGCCCTGGGTATCGGTGGAATGATGGGTGCCGGACTTTTTTCCCTATTGGGCACTGCAAGCGCTCATGCTGGATCCCATATTCCCCTGGCATTTTTGCTGGGCGCAATTGCCGCCTCATTTTCTGTCTACTCTTATGCCAAATTGGGCGCTACTTTTCCGAGTAGCGGAGGGGCTGCCACATTCACTGTGATGAGTTTTGGTCCAGGCGTTATTTCTGGCGGCCTCAATATATTTCAATTCATAGCCTATCTTATTGCTGCTGCTCTTTACGCTGCCGGCTTCTCTGAATACGCCAATACCTTGCTTGGTGGTAATTTATCTCCTGTGGAGATACAGCTTGTTGGCGCTGGCATAGTGATTTTTTGTGCCGGGATTAAATTACTTGGTACAAATTTTGTTGGGAAAGCAGAGGCATTAGCTATTGGCTTTGTAACGATTGCCCTTCTACTCTTTTCAGTAGATGGTATTCATGTTGCTGATATTGGCGCATTTAAGATGTCGAGCTGGTCTATCAATGGCATTGCTATTGCGACTGGTATTTTGTACATAAACTACCAAGGCTTTGGTGTAGTGACCAATTCCTCTAATGCCATGCAAGAGCCTAGAAAAGAGCTGCCACTGGCTATGTTTTCAGCCCTCATTCTAGTAACCATTGCTTATTTCTTGGTGAGTACTGCAGCCATATTGCTGCTCTCCCCCGCTCAAATGGCAGCCTATAACGGACATGTTTTGGCGGATGCCGCCAAAATCGTGGCCGGCAAGACAGGCTTTGTTGTCATAGGCGCATCAGCGCTCTTGGCTTGCGCTGCCGCACTGAATGCCACTATCTTTGCTGCATCTAACATTGCTGCAGACATGGCCAACAAGAGCTCAATCTCAAAAGTACTTGGGGAGTCCGTCTTAACAACAGACTCACGCTCTTTAACCATATCCACTATCTTGGTCATTGCCTTGGTATTGGTATTCCCACTAGAAGTGGTTGGAAAAATGGCAAGTCTTGCTTTTTTATTAGTCTATGCGGCGATTACCTTTGGGCACATTCGAGTTCGCCAGCAAACTGGTGCAAAGCTATGGCCACTCTGGGCCGCAATCATCATTAATCTAGGTTTGTTTACTACTTTATTTATCAATGTTGTTGAAAGTGCTCCAGGTAGCGCAATTGCACTAGTGATTGCTTTATGTGGATGCTTTTCTGCTGAAGCCATTTCCCGCAAATATCTCAGAGGGCTATTAAAGCCCCATTGAGCGGTGTAGGATTTTTGCTTTCATTTCGATCCAAAGACTCTGAAAATCTTCGGTCTTTTCCTCGGAAAACTGGATCGGCTCAAAAAGATGGCCAAAAATGATTGAGCCCTTCTTTACCAGGGTCTTCTCAAACTCACCCAAGCCAATTGGCTTATCGTCCATATCCCTTGTTAACTCTGCCGAGCAGACAATGGCATCAGCATCATCTTTGTCAACCACAGCAAACTCAATGTACTGCTGATTTTTTTCAACAATCACTAAGGTTCCGCGAGCATAACTAACAGCATCATGCTCTTGCACAATGTAGGCAAGAAACTGATTCTTTTCTTCCTCTTTTTCAAAGGGAAGATCATCAATAAAGAAAAGGTATTGATCACCCTCGCTGTTTACCAAAGTAAATACCTTGGGTACTACTCCATGCCCCAAGGCCAAGTTACGGTAATAGGTAGAAATTTCTACAGCAAGATTTTCAGAAAATAAGTGCATAACAGTTAAATGAGACATTACTCTTTACGAGTTTTAATGGATTCAATAATTTTATAGAAGGCATCAGGTTGAACTGAGTTTTGCCCTTTAAATGGCTGATCTGTTATCACCAAGAGCGAGATTAAGGCCCCTAAAGTTACCGGCAAAATCTTGAGGCCAAAGAAAAAAGAATCTGATGGCAGAAATAAAGTGTTAGTCCCCATGAGGGCGAACATACAAATCAGAATAACCACCCAAAACAAACCAGGCAAGCGAATACTTGAACGCTCAATACGGGCTTCTCTGCTCTCGGCCACCTCTTCTGATTTCTTAATGATGTCGGTATACATGGCCGTTTGCCGATTGGTGTGCGGCTCAATCGCCATCAGATTACGAGAAATACTGCGCCAAAGCATGTGTGTCTTAGGGCTGCCTTCGCCCTTTTGTAGCAAAGGCCATTCATCATGAACAATCGAATTCATATACGCAAATAGCTCAGCACGAATAGGCGCAATGGCTGGATCGCCAAAACGGGTCAGTAAACGATCTAAGTTATTAATACGCCCCGCTTCCTGTGAAACTAAAGTTTGGACCTCACGAAAATTGGTTTGCGCTTGATTGAGCAAAAAACCAATTAACAAACCACTTAAGGTAATGATCGATCCAAATAAACCCAAGCCCAATCGGGTGCTGTCTTGAGTTGGAGCAAAAATAGGGATGCATTGCAATAGGCGCGGCAATATATCCAACATGGTCACAAAAAAGAGGACCAGTATTAATAATATTTGGATATTACTTTTTGTATAAATCCAATTGAAAAACTTATCTTCACGAACTCGCTGTTTCATATTGCCTAGTTATTAATATATTTTTTTAAGAAAGTAAATGTACGATCCCAGGCCAACTGGGCAGCTTCCTCGCTGTACTTCAGAGGCGCTAGACCACGTGTATCCGATTTAGGATTGGCAAAGGCATGCTTAGTGTCATAGCGATGAAACTCATAGTTCACGCCTGCCTGCTTTAACTTCTCTTCAAGTTGATCGACTCCAGCGATTGGGAAAAACTCATCATGCATAGCCCAGTGCCCTAACATCGGCTTTGTAATCGCTTTTGCATCAACGTACTCTAAAGGAGGGTTTCCGTACCAAACTATCGAGCCATCCAGCTCCGGTACATTACAGGCGGCCAAGATGGTTAATGCGCCGCCCATACAAAAACCCGTTACTGCAACTTTCCCGCTACCAGTAGCTTTTAAGTATTGAACAGCACCGCGAATATCTTGCCCAGCAGCATCACCAAAATTAAGATCACCCATCAGATGCTCTGCCTCATTTGCTTCAATCGCTAATTTACCGCGATAGAGATCGGGCACCAATGCTCTATATCCAGCATTTGCAAGGCGATCAGCTACCGCCTTGACCTCATCATCAAGACCCCACCACTCCTGAATGACAACAACTCCAGGAGCATTGGATTTATCGACTGGCTCAGCAAGGTAGCCTTTTACAGTTTGTCCATCAGGTCTTTTAAATTCAATCATGAGGTCTCCTTATGCTTTTTTCGTATCAGAATGAATATATCCTACCAGCCAAAATGTAAGCAACCCACAAATTGCCGCGCCATAGCCCACCAAGTTGTAGTGCTGCATCATGCCATCCGGGCCAATAGTGACTATCCAGCCAGCCAGAACCGAGGCTATACCTGAAGACAGCATTTGCACTGAACCGACCAAACTCATAAAGGTGCCACGAATCTTGCTTTCAACTACCTGGCTAACCATGGCCATTGCAGGGATCATGCGGCCAGATACCAAGATGAAGAATGCAGTTGAATTAATCAGTACGATCCATAAAGGCGTAACCGGCAAGTTCGTTGTCACAAGAAGCGGTATCAAACTAATAATGGCCAGCACTCGAAATACAGCCACCTTCCCATACTTATCGGCCATGTGCCCAATAAAACGAGAGCTCATCAGAGTAGCGATGCCGCCACACAAGTAGATCAATGAAATATAAGAGTTACTAATGCCCACATTAGATGTTAAATACAGCGCAATATATGGAATCACTGAGAAGCCGGTAATCATAATGAGCGCCATAAATACGAAAGCTTTGATATTTTGAGGTGCAGTCAAAATCTTCATGATTTGACTTAGTCGACTACCCTCATGGATGTGATCTAAGTGCCCTGCAATCTTCGGAATGTTTCGATATCCCAGATAAAGAATGAGAGCGGAGATCAATGCAATAAAGAAAAACGGCGCACGCCAACCTAAACTTGGTATGTGGTTTGCAAGAAATAATCCCAGCGGAACTCCGGCTACGGTTGATACCGAAAATGCCGCCATCACTGTTCCCAATGCCTTCCCTCTGCGCTCGAACGGTATGGAGTCAGCCACGATAGTTTGGACCAAGGATCCTAGGATGCCCCCGAAAGCACCGGCAAATGCCCTAGCAATAAAAAGTGCTTCGTAGTTGGGCGCTAGACCACAAGCAAAAGTAGCAATAATAAAAAGGGCATACAGGCTTAATAAGAGCTGTCTACGCTCAAATCGATCTACATAGTAGGTAGCAAAGATACCCGCTGCTGCTGCTGCAAAAGTATAGGAAGAAAGCAATAAGCCAAATTGATGCGTATTGATATTAAGCTCCCGAATAAACTCAGGGCCCAATGGCATCATGATCATGAAGTCCAGGATATGGGTGAACTGAATGCCTGCCAATGAAAACAAAAAGAAGCGTTCTCGCTTCTTGGCTTCAGTGGTATGGACGGCGATATTCAAAGGTTGCTTTACATGGCTTAATCAATATGACATTATCAACCCTGATAAGGAAACTTGCCCACCCTTAAACCAAATGAAATTCGCCTAACTTATGTCCATTTCTACTGAAGTCATTACCCAAGCATCAATAGGCGGCATACCGCTTCTACTGCTAATCAGAGATACTTTTTATGGAGTTTTTGGTCTACTCCTTATCCTTCTCTTTCATGGCAGCTCGATTAACTACATCATGCTGCGATTTGAAAGATTGACCATTGGAAATCTAAAACTAAAGCAATATAACCGCGTGTTTTTTCATTTTTACGCGTCCTTTTTCTTTATTGCTTTGATTCACATTAGCGAAATTGTTATTTGGTCTCTTTATGTGATGACACTTGGCATCATGAATGATGGTGTTCAGACCCTACTTTTCGTGGGTAGTTGCTACACCACCGTTGGCTTTATTGAGGATATTTTGCCGGCCGGCTGGAAAAGTCTCGCCTTCTTCATTTCTTTCTCGGGATTATTTGCGGTAGCCTGGACTACTTCCACCATGATTGGGATGACTAATTCATATAAAGCAGCTTGGAATCTCAAGCACCATCAAACGGATCCTAGCGTCTCTTAATATAGTATCCATAGACACAACGCTTCCCACCTCGGGAAGGATCGTGCGTATCATGAATGACGCCATCAATAATGGCGGTGAGGTGCTTAGAAACCTTGGCTATCATCACGCCAGCAGGTAACTCATCAGGGCAAAGGTGAACCTGACAGCCGACCCCCACCCTCATCGTTGGAACCCAGTCAAACCCCTGAGCTAGGATGTAATCATGAAAGACGTTGCGATGATTACCGTTTCTAGGGGACGCTCCTTTGATGGCCAATCTTTTCGCAAGACGATCATTTTTGAGTTGTGCGTATCTCTCGTTAGCAAGTCTTAGATCTTCATAGACTTGGATGTAAGGCAGGTCTGCAGCAATAGCAATTGATCTCACGACGCAATCACTTGCTCCACCTTTAAACCCAGCAGCCTCCCGACCACCATCATTTAGTTGAAATAAGAACCTAGAGTGGGACTTAGAAAAGGGATTCAGAAATCCAAACATAGTTATGGGCTAATAAAAAATGGATTTGCTTTGTAGGCAAATCCATTCTTATCTGAGGTCTAAGTAGTATTAAGCGTTCGCTTTTTTGACTTCCAAACGCCATGCATGCAACAAAGGCTCAGTGTAGCCATTAGGCTGCTCAAGACCTTTGAAAATCAAATCACTAGCTGCCTTATAAGCATAAGAATCTTTGTAGTTTGGCATCATTGGCTTATACAAAGGATCGTCAGCGTTTTGGCCATCTACCACTTTAGCCATACGCTGCAAAGTTTCATTCACTTGGTCAGCAGTCACAATGCCGTTCAGTAACCAGTTAGCAATATGCTGGCTAGAAATACGCAAAGTAGCACGATCTTCCATCAAACCGACGTTATGAATATCCGGCACCTTAGAGCAACCTACGCCTTGATCAATCCAACGAACCACATAGCCCAAGATTCCTTGGCAGTTATTGTCTAATTCTTGCTGAATTTCTTCTTTAGACCAGTTTGCTTTTTCAACCACTGGAATAGTCAACAAATCGTTGATTAGGGCTTCTGCTTCTGCTTGAGTATCGAGCTTTTCCATTTCTTTTTGGAGCTCAGCTACGTTAACTTGATGGTAATGAAGTGCATGCAAGGTAGCAGCTGTTGGAGATGGAACCCAAGCAGTATTTGCTCCTGCTTTTGGATGAACAATCTTCTGCTCAACCATAGCTTTCATCATGTCTGGCATTGCCCACATACCCTTACCGATTTGAGCACGACCACGTAAGCCACAATCCAAGCCAGCAAATACGTTACGACGCTCATAAGCAGACAACCACTTGCTGGTTTTCATATCGCCTTTGCGCATCATTGGACCTGCGTACATCGCTGTGTGCATTTCATCACCAGTGCGATCTAAGAAACCGGTATTAATAAAGGCAACGCGCGCACCAGCTGCAGCAATCGCCGCCTTGATGTTTGCACTCATGCGACGCTCTTCGTCCATGATGCCTAACTTGACTGTGTCCGCTGGTAAGCCAAGCAGCTTTTCAACACGTCCAAAGAGTTCGCCTGCAAAAGCCACTTCTTCTGGGCTATGCATTTTTGGCTTCACGATATAAACAGAACCTTTGCGAGTATTACCAATTGCTTGGCTTGCTGGCCGATTAATGTCATATAAAGCGATCAATACAGTCACCACTGCATCTAAGATACCCTCGTAAATCTCTTTGCCTTCGCCAGTAATAATGGCTGGGTTAGTCATTAAGTGCCCAACGTTACGGAGGAATAAGAGTGAACGGCCATGCAATGTAACGATGCCATCTTTGGCATCAACAGCACCAATGCCAGCCTTGTATTTACGGTCAGGGTTGAGTGCACGAGTAATCGTCTTATCACCCTTCTTCACTTCCTCAACCAAAGTTCCTTTGAGGATGCCTAACCAGTTTTCATAGGCAACCACTTTGTCATCGCCATCTACTGCAGCAATAGAGTCTTCCAAATCCAAAATAGTGGATAGCGCTGCTTCCAGTACAACATCGTTGATGCCTGCAGGGTCACTTGCGCCAATCGTTTTGCTCTTATTGATTTCGATATCAATATGAATGCCGTTATTACGCAAGAGGATTGAACTTGGTGCTGAAGCCTCGCCTTGATAACCAACAAATTGCTTCTCGTCAACTAAACCAGTTGTTGTGCCATCCTTTAATTTGACAGCCAACTTATTGCCATCAACTGTGTAGGCAACAGAGTCGCGGTGCGAGCCTTTGACCAATGGTGCAGCTTGATCCAAGAAGTTACGTGCATAAGCAACTACCTTAGCGCCACGAATTGGATTGTAAGCACCAGTCTTGGTGGCGCCGTCTTCTTCAGAGAGAACGTCCGTGCCATAAAGAGCGTCATACAGGGAGCCCCAACGTGCATTAGCAGCATTTAACGCATAACGCGCATTGAGAACTGGAACTACCAGCTGAGGACCAGCCTGAAGAGCCAACTCATCATCCACGTTCTTAGTAGTTGCAGTAATTTTTCCTGGTACATCAACTAAGTAATCAATCTCCTTCAGGAACTTGCGGTATGCAGGCATATCGGTGATTGGGCCTGGATTGGCTTGGTGCCATTTATCTAAATCTGCCTGAATGCGATCACGCTTGGCAAGTAAAGCCTCATTTTTTGGCGTGAGATCTTTAACGATCTCATCAAAGCCCTTCCAAAAATCAGCACTCTTAATACCAGTACCAGGAAGTACTTTGTCTTCAATAAATCGGTATAAAGGGGTTGCCACTTGAAGGCTATTACAGGTAGTACGCGCAGTCATGTTGTTATCTTCTTAAACAAAAGTTAATAAATTAAGGTGAATAAATTATTTTCCATCAATCCTGAAAAGGATGTTGGAGGAGAATGGTTTCATCACGCTCTGGTCCAGTAGAAACCATAGCGATCGGCTTGCCAGCAACTTCCTCAATACGTCGCAGGAAGTTTTGTGCCTCAACCGGTAGCTTGCTCCACTCACGAATTCCAAAGGTTGTGCCCTTCCAACCCGGGAAGTCTTCATAAATTGGCTCACAGCGAGCGACAGCTTCGGCGCCACGTGGCAATACATCCAATTTTTTGCCGTCTAAGGTGTAGCCCACACATAAACGAATAGTTTCTAAGCCATCTAGAACATCTAGTTTAGTGATGCAAAGTCCAGATAAGCCGTTGATCTGAATGGAACGCTTCAATGCAGCAGCGTCTAACCAACCAGTACGGCGTGGACGGCCAGTGACAGAACCAAATTCTTTACCTACCTCAGCCAAACGAATACCGATTGGATCTTGCTTCGCAGGATTGTCATGGTCATAGAGTTCGCTTGGGAATGGGCCCGCACCAACGCGTGTGCAATAGGCTTTGGTAATGCCCAAGATATATTGCAATGAATCTGGTCCAACACCTGAACCCGCAGCAGCATTACCTGCTACACAGTTACTTGAAGTGACATAAGGATAAGTACCGTGATCGATGTCGAGCAAAGTACCCTGTGCACCCTCAAACAACAGATTTTGGCCAGCTTGTTCAGCAGCATACAAAGCGCTGGAGACATCTACCACCATAGGCTTGATGCGTTCAGCGTAAGACATCGCTTCTGCTAATATCTTTTCATAATTGACCGGCTCTGCGCCGTAGTAATTCGTCAGCATGAAATTGTGATATTCCAAGTTTTCACGTAACTGCTCGGCAAATTTTTCTGGGTAGAACAGATCTTGCACGCGCAGTGCACGACGCGCCACTTTATCTTCGTAAGCTGGACCAATACCGCGTCCAGTAGTGCCAATCTTGGCTTCGCCACGCTTCTTCTCGCGAGCATGGTCGATTGCCACGTGGTATGGAAGAATCAATGTAGTCGCTTCAGAAATCTTCAGGCGAGACTGAACGTCTAAGCCTGCAGCCTCTAGTTCACCAATCTCTTTAAAGAGCGCTTCCGGAGAAAGGACAACGCCATTGCCGATATAGCAAATAACAGTCTTATGCATGATGCCGGATGGAATCAAACGCAGAATGGTTTTCTTATCACCAACAATGAGTGTGTGACCAGCATTGTGTCCACCCTGAAAGCGAACAACTGCTTGAGCATGATCAGTTAACCAATCTACCACCTTACCTTTGCCTTCATCACCCCACTGGGTGCCAATGACAACTACGTTACGACCTTTAGCTTGCTGCTTTGAAGACATAATGAAAATCCAAAAAGATAATTACAAAATAAGTTAACTGTTCACTGCTTTAATTGATATGTCGCTTTACTTCTTTTTTACTTCCCAAGAGCTAGCTTGCTTGACAAGCTCTCGGTCACATTCGTATTCGGCAGCCTCTAGGCTGGTGCCCGCAGGCACTTGTATCACCACCTCACCTTTGCCTCTGAGATCGGCGACTGCCTTAGTTAATTCTGCATCCTCGATCCAAGGGGCAATAATGGCCATCTTGCGCGCACTAAATGGCGACAAACTTGCCAGCGTTAGCAGATCCAAAGAAAAACCAGTGGCAGGACGTGGTCGACCAAATGCCTGACCAACATGGTCATAGCGACCACCTCTTGCAATGGGTTGCGGCAATTGATCAACATAGGCGGCAAACATCACACCGCTGTGGTATTGATAACCACGCAAATCAGCCAAATCAATACTGAGCTCTAAGTTGCTCGACAGTTTTGCTGCAGCAGCAACCAAGCGCTCAAGATCTGCCAATGCCTGATCAATAGCAACATGCTTAGGCAAATCTTTTTTAGCTTTAGCCAATACATCAGCACAAGGGCCATTCAATTCTGTCAATGCTACAAGCGCTTTTGCCACATTTGCTGGCAAGCAAGTCGCCCATTGACTTAAACGTGGACGATCTTTGCTTTGCAATAAGCCATACAAAGCTTCTACCGTTGATTTATCTAAGTTCTGGCCATCCAAGATGCCAGCCAAAATACCGGCATGAGACAAATCAAGATAAACCTTCTTGACGCCAGCAATATCAAGTGTTTTTAGCAACAAGGTAATCGCTTCTAGATCAGCTTCCCAAGTGGCACAGCCATAAATCTCAGCACCCAGTTGTAATTCTTCGCGAGCAGAGCTACCTACAGGCGTACGTGCATGAGCAACAGAGCCTGCGTAACAAAGGCGAGTGACCCCAGCACGATTTAAAAGGTGCGCATCAATACGAGCAACTTGTGGCGTCATGTCAGCGCGCAAACCCAAGGTACGCCCTGACAATTGATCTACCAATTTAAAGGTCTGAAGATTGAGATCTGAGCCAGTACCAGTCAATAAAGAATCTAAGAACTCCAGGATTGGAGGGGCAACTAGCTCATAACCATAGGACTGATATAAATCCAAGACAGCACGACGCAAAGACTCGACCTTGCGAGCCTCAGCGGGCAATACATCTGCAATATCTTCAGGAAGTAACCAGCGATTCATGATATGAACTATTTGCTTTCTTATTTTTTGTGCAGGAACTTGAAGAACTCACCACTTGGCTCAACCACCATCACGTCCTTCTTATCCTTAAAGGAGCTTCTATAGGCCTCAAGGCTTTGATAGAACTGAGCAAACTGAGGATCGCGCCCAAATGCCTCTGCATAAAGTGCAGTAGCTTTAGCGTCACCTGCTCCCTTAATTTTTTGTGCATCACGATAGGCTTCAGCCAAAATAGTGTCACGTTGACGTTCGGCATTTGCACGAATTTTGTCAGACTCTGCAGCACCAGTAGATCGTAACTCGTTAGCAACACGCTTACGCTCTGCTTCCATACGACGATAAACAGAATCACTAATTTCAGCCAACAAATCAACGCGCTTTAAGCGAACGTCAACAATCTCTACGCCGATATCCGATGCATCATCAGCGACTTTCTTACGGATGCCCTGCATTACCTCTTCACGCTGATCAGAAATTAACTCACGAACAGTACGCTTGGTGAACTCTTCATTGAGTGCTGAACGAACCAATTGAGTCAATCGATCCTGCGCTAAACGCTCGTCACCTTTAAAGCTAATAAAGAACTTACGTGGATCGACAATGCGCCATTTCACATAAGAATCAACCAATAGGTTTTTCTTCTCAGCGGTAATAAAACGTTCTGCTTCAGGATTATCGATTGTCAAAATACGACGATCAAAGAAGCGGACACTCTCAAATGGAGCTGGTAGCTTTACTTGAATACCAGGGTTTTCAATCACACGAACAATTTGTCCGAAAGAAAATACCACCGCGAACTTGCGTTGATCCACTACAAAGATGCTAGAGGACAGCACATAGATCAGCGCAACAAAACCAATACCAGCAGCGATTAAACGATTTGCATTCATTATCTTGCCTCCCTATCGCGACTACGGAGACCATCACGTTTGTCTGCAGAACCACTACTTGGAGATACTGGAGCAACAGTATTGGCGCCAGTGGCACCGCCTACTGTGACGCTTCCCGTTGGGGTATTGGATCCAGACTGATTTACTTGCGAAGTTGCAGCTTGAGCACTTTCAGCGCTTACCTGTGCAACGATCTTATCGAGCGGGAGATATAAAAGACTATTGCTCTTGGTGGTATCAACCAAAATCTTAGTAACGTTGTTATACATCTCACGCATGCTATCGATATACATGCGGTCACGAGTCACCTGAGGCGCCTTGGAATATTCAACTAATACTTGCTTAAAGCGTGTGGCATCGCCCTCTGCGGTAGCCACTACACGAGCTTTATAGCCTTCAGCTTCCTGAATCAAGCGGGCAGCAGTACCTTTGGCTCTTGGAATAATGTCATTTGCGTATGCCTGACCTTCACTCTTTAAGCGCTCTTGGTCCTGACCGGCCTTCACTGCATCATCAAAGGCAGCCTGAACTTGCTCTGGAGGCTGAACATTTTGGACAGTGACACTAGTGACATAAATACCTGTCTTATAGCTATCCAAAATCTTCTGAATAGAATTTGCCAAATCAATGCCGATCTTTTCGCGACCTTCGTACAACACGGTATCCATCTTGCTACGCGCGACGATTTCACGGACGGCAGTTTCAGCAGCTTGCACTACTGCAGCATCAGGATCGCGATTGTTGAATAAATAGTCCGTAGGGTCTTTAAGGCGATATTGCACAGCAAAGCGTACGTCAATAATATTTTCATCCTCGGTGAGCATGGAGGAATCTTTTTGATTGGTTGCCTTGATTAAAACAGGGCGCCCCACTTCCACAGAGCGAACGCCTGATAAGTTGACTGTTTCTTCAGACTGAATTGGCCAAGGCATGCGCCAGTTGATACCAGGCCTTGCTGTGTAGTCGTATTTACCGAAAGTCAGAATAACGCCAGCCTGCCCCTCTTGAATAATGAAGAAACCGCTACATACCCACATAAAGAAAACAACTGCGCCTGCGATTAAGATGCTTGCTTTAGATCCAAACGGATTGCTGAAGTTGAAGTTGGGAGCACTCATCCCGCCGTTGCCACCCCCACCGCCACCTCTTTGAGAAGGCGGAGGAATATCAGTGTTACTTGGTTTATTAGCCGGTCTATTTGTTGCGCCAGGAGATTTCTTGCCGCCAAAGATGCCAGCAATTCTGTCATTGAAGTCACGCCACAACTCATCCAAATCCGGAGGGCCGTCTGGTTTAGCGGGTCGATTATTTGGCTGAGTCTCTACTGGTTTATTTGTATCGGGGTCAGCTTTAGGAGCTTGATCACTTCCCTGCCCATCTTTGGCATCTTTAGATCCGCCGGAATTGAGGCTATTGCCCCAACCTGGATCATTGACCGAAAACAGATCTAGAAATTTACGCATCATTAGAAAAATAGCTCGGGTTGGATATCGGATTAAATTCAGAAGTTGCTGGTCGTTCAGGTAAAGGCTCTAAAAACTCATCCGGGGCCAATTGCTTCTTGGCACGGTTGTGCTCGACCCTTATTCTATCAGTCATTTGAGAGCATTCGGCGAGCGCTGAGCGAAGTAAATCAAGGCCTAAGCCCGTCTGGGCCGAGAGGAAAATCTGGCTCGGGAAGCCTTGTCCATCGCGTTCTAAAACAGCCCCACGGGTAAAGGTTTGGGGCATCTGATCGATTTTGTTCATCACCTCGATGCGGGGGATGTCATCGGCCCCAATTTCCTCTAAAACTGCCTCAACTTCAGCCTTTTGCTCCCTAGCAACTGGGCTACAGGCATCAATAACATGCAAAATCAGGTCGGCATGGATGGTTTCATCCAAAGTGGCCCTAAAAGCCTCAACCAGCTGATGGGGCAAATCTCGGATAAAACCCACTGTATCGGAGACCACAATTGACCCAACCCCGTCCAAATGGACCTTTCTAGAGGTGGTATCTAAAGTGGCAAACAATTGATCGGCCGCATATGTCCCTGCTTTGGTAAGGGCATTAAAGAGGGTTGATTTGCCAGCATTGGTGTATCCCACCAAAGAAACCGAGAACACGTCTTTACGATTTCGCGCCCGCCTTTGCGTTCTTTGCTGACGCTGCAGTTTTTCTAATTCATTCTCAAGGCGCTTTGCTTTGGTTGCCAACATCCGGCGATCCAACTCCATTTGCGTTTCACCAGGACCGCCGCGAACACCAATACCACCGCGTTGACGCTCTAAGTGACTCCAAGCTCTGACTAAGCGAGACATACGATAGCGAACTTGTGCAAGTTCTACTTGCGTTTTACCGATATGACTTTGCGCTCTTTGACTAAATATATCCAAAATCAAACCAGTGCGATCCATCACATGAAACCCAATGTGACGCTCTAAATTTCGCTGCTGTGTTGGAGATAAGGGATGATTGAAGATCGCGAGTTCTGCACCCTGCTCTTCCATCACTCTTTTGAGTTCATTAGCTTTACCTGAGCCGATGTATAAAGCTGGATCAGTCCTGCCTTTACGGGCGATCACACTGGCTGCAGGTATAGAGCCGGCGCTATCAGCCAAAAGACTGAGTTCGGCCATGCTGTCAGCAAAATCTTCGCGCCCTGTATCTACTCCAACCAGAACGGCGCGTGCCGCATCTACTCCAGTTTTATACAGGGCTAGCTTCTTCTAAACGGAAATCAATCGCACGAGCAGGAACTATTGTCGAGATTGCATGTTTGTAAACCATCTGCGTAACGGTATTGCGCAAGAGAACAACATACTGATCAAAAGATTCAATATTGCCTTGCAACTTAATGCCATTTACGAGATAGATCGAAACAGGAACATGCTCTTTGCGTAATGCATTGAGAAATGGATCCTGAAGTAATTGAACTTTGTTGTTATTCATACTGCCCCTTATTTATCTTTTCTGAACTACTTTTTTCGGAGTCTTGCTTTTTTAATTAAATATCAATCTGTACTGCAAACTGCTGATTGAGTCCTCTATATTGGGCTGATTTTCGAAAAAATCAAGCCCAAGAAGGCTCAGAAATGAAAGCTTAGCCCAAATTAGCGCTTTTTGCCTTTTTTACCCTTATCAGCATCTACATAGGGGTTTTTGGCTGTATTCATCTGAATCCGCAAAGGCGTACCGCGTAACTTAAAGACATCCCTAAAGCGACCTTCCAAGTATCGCTTGTAGCTATCAGTCACCCCACTCAAGGATGTGCCATGAATGACCACAATTGGAGGGTTCATGCCCCCTTGGTGGGCATAACGCAATTTAGGACGGCCCATACCAACCCGTTTTGGCTGCTGATGCTCAATTGCTTCTTGCAAGATACGGGTCAAACGTGGGGTCGGCAATTTGGCCATAGCTGCAGCGTAGGCAGAATCCACATCTTTAAAGAGCTCTTTGAGGCCTGTGCCCTTTTTGGCAGAGATCGGATGCACGTTTGCAAAATCCAAGAAACGCAGTTTTTGTGCAATTTCTAAGCGAGCACGCTCTTTTACGTACGCGTCGATACCATCCCACTTATTTACCGCAACCACTAGGGCGCGACCAGCTTCAACAATAAATCCTGCGATGTGAGCATCTTGCTCGGAAATATCTTGCTGCGCATCCAGCATTAAGATCACTACGTTACAGTCTGCAATCGCTTGCAAGGTCTTTACAACAGAGAACTTCTCAATCGCTTCAAATACTTTGCCACGACGGCGCAGACCGGCAGTATCTACCAAGATGTAGGGCTTGCCATTGCGCTCAAAAGGAACTTCAATCGCATCACGTGTAGTGCCTGGCATGTCAAATGCAATCACGCGCTCTTCACCAATCAACTTATTGATTAATGTGGACTTACCTACGTTTGGACGACCTACTACTGCAATCTTCATTGGACGATTAGGGTCGTTAGCCAACTCTTCCTCATCCGGCTCAGCGATGCCTAAAGAATCTAATGCATCATCAATCAGACCGCGCACACCATCACCATGCGCAGATGAGATTGGGAAAGGCTCACCTAAACCGAGTTCATGAAAGTCTGCCGTTACAACGCCAGCTTGCATACCTTCAGTTTTATTTACAGCAAGAATGACTGGGCGACCCGTTTTACGCAAGAAGTCTGCAATTACGCGATCTTGTGGAGCCATACCTAAACGACCATCCACCAAGAAAATGACAATGTCTGATTCTGCGACAGCCTGCTTGGTTTGTTTGGCCATTTCAGCAACAATACCGGTCTTAGCAACAGGCTCGAAACCACCGGTATCTACGCAGATGAATGCGCGCTCACCAATGCGGCCTTTGCCATAGTGCCGATCTCTGGTTAAGCCAGAAAAATCAGCTACCAATGCATCACGTGAACGCGTTAGGCGATTAAAGAGGGTCGACTTCCCTACGTTGGGACGGCCGACGATAGTGATAACTGGATTCATTTTGGACTGTACGCCGCTATTTTTCCACCTTGAGATTGAACCAAGATGAGACCACCTACCGCAATGGGGGCAGCCGAGATTGGACTACTGTCGTGACGAATACGTGCAACCAACTCACCATTCGCCTGTGAAAATGCATGGATGTACCCTTGAGCATCACCCATGAGTAAAACCCTACCGACTGCAAGCGACTCGCCCACATCACGGAACGTTAACTGAGTGTTCTCCCAAACTTGTGTGCCATCTTTGGTAGCAAATGCAGTCACGTGCGATTTGTCGTTAGCCGAGAAAACCATATCCGCACTTTGTGATGTGCCGGTATAGCTTGAATAATCTTTAAACCACAAAAGATTTCCAGTACGCGCTTGACCGCAACCAACACGACCTTGATAAGAAACTGCGCAAATAATCTCGCCATCCATACTAGGCTTGGCAGTAACATCATTCAAGCGCTCAATTTCTGAGAATCCTTTAGGAAAAGAGACTGGGGTCTCCCAAACTAAACCACCATTGGCAATCGCAATCATGCCAAAACGTCCGCCAGTAAAACCCGTAACAATAACCTCATTACCAATAGCGAGCATTCCATAGCCAACTCGCAAGGACAAAGCGGACTGCTGACGTTGATAGGTCCACTTGCGCGCTCCAGTTTGAGCATCTAATCCAATAAAACGGTTGTCGAGCGCACGCACAATCACCACACCGGCAGCAACTACAGGCTCACTTAATACTTCGCTTCCAACACTCACGTTCCAGATTGACTTACCAGTATCGTCGTAGGCGTAAACCGTACCTTTTGTAGTTACAGCAACCGTGGTGCGACCATCGGAACCAGGTCCCACGGATAAACGTTCGGGAACAGATGCTTCCCATACCTTGTTACCCGATGCCAAATCAATCTTAGCTAAATTGCCTCGATGGGAGGCAGCGTAAACAGCATCCCCAGCAACAATGGGATGAAAGTTAAAAGTTTCTGATGAGCCGACGCTGGTTGACCACACCGGCTGCAAATCAAATTGATTGGTTACCGTCGCCAACTCGGCAGGCTTTCTGACTCGAGAGTTGCCAGAGCAGGCAACCAAAGCAATTACCACTGAACTCAACACTAGGGCAGCGCCTATGCGCCTTGGTAAACGCTTCATCTCTGTAGTCATCACTGAGCAACTCCTCCAACGGCATCCAATTTAACCTTCAAGAGACCACGCGCCTCCTCAGGAAATTCTTTTGATTGGTCTAGCTTCTTCCAAGCCTCTTGGTAGCTTTGCTTTGCTTGATCATTTTTCTTCTGAGCCAAATACCAATCACCGCGACGCTCAAGCCATAAAGACTCAAAACCAGCAATGGGTTTTTGATTCAAGATTTGATCTGCTTCAGTAAAATCTTTCTCGCCACCCTGCTCAATTAACTGTGTCACCAAGCGTAATTTTGCCAATGCCAAATAGCCATCATTTGATGCGTTCTTGGCAGCCCAACGTAAATAATCTGTCGCCTTAGAGCTATCGCCTGCATCTGATGCAATACGCGCAGCAATTAAGCTAGACATTGCAGCATACGGCGTACGTCCAAAATCTTTTTGTAAATCATCTGCAGCACGCAAAGTTTGATCCTTATCGCCTTTAGCGATTGCGCTCACCATCGTTTCATATAACTTGGAAGCCTCCAGTGATTGACTATTGCGCCACCACTGATATCCGCTGTAAGCAGCATATGCAAACAAAGCAGCCGTAATTACGCCCGTAATGAGATTGCGGTACTTCTGCCAAAACGCTTTGAATTGGTCTAATTGTTCTTGTTCTTCTAGATCTAAAGGCATGTCAATCCAAACTAATTAATCGGTAATTTATAAGTATTAGGGTAATTCTATTCGGAGGCGCCTACCAAGGCGTCAATTGCTGCTCCCAAGACATCATCCAGAGAAATAGACTTTTGCTCACCTGTGCCACGTAAGTCCTTGAGTTGAGCCTCATTCTTCGCTAATTCATCAGGTCCAATAATGACCGCAAAAGCAGCCCCACTGCTATCCGCCTTCTTCATTTGGGACTTAAAGCTAGCGGATTGACCATCTGGAGGGCAAAACAAGATCGTATCGATTCCGGCACTGCGTAAGCGCTCGGCAATAATCATGGCGGCCGTCAAAGTCTCACCGCCTTGGTGCAAAACAAAGATGTCGCACTGAGCTTGCGTCTCTGGCAAAGAACCAGAAACTTTCATTAACTCTAGAACGCGCTCCATTCCCATAGCCCAACCACAAGCAGGAGCAGCTTTACCGCCCATACGCTCAATCAATGGATCGTAGCGTCCACCACCAGCGATCGTGCCTTGGGCGCCTAACTCATCTGTCACCCATTCAAATACGGTGAGGTTGTAATAATCTAAGCCGCGTACTAAACGGGGATTAATTTTGCAAGGGATGTTGTTGGCCTTTAGCAAAGCCTGTACTGCATTGAAGTGCTTGAGCGACTCTTCACCCAAGAAATCTAACAGCTTCGGCGCGCCCTCAATCAAAACTTGCATCTCAGGATTTTTAGAATCCAAGATACGCAATGGATTTGAAATCAGACGCCGCTGTGAGTCTTCATCGAGCTGCTCTTTATTCTTTTCAAAGTAAGTCACCAGGGCTGCACGATGTTCTGCGCGCTCAGGAGCTTGACCTAAAGAGTTAATTTCTAGGCGGACGCCCTTCAAGCCCAGCTCATCCCAGAGGCGTTGACCCATGAGAATGATTTCAGCATCAATATCTGGCCCAGCAAAACCTAAGGCCTCAATACCGAACTGGTGGAACTGGCGATATCGACCACGCTGAGGACGCTCATGACGGAACATCGGACCGGTGTACCAAAGACGCTTCGGTCCTTCGTACAGCAAATTATTTTCAATAACGGAACGCACTAAAGCGGCAGTACCTTCAGGACGCAAAGTAAGCTGCTCACCATTGAGGCGGTCTTCAAAGGAATACATTTCCTTTTCAACAATGTCTGTGACTTCGCCAATGCCACGCTGAAATACCGCTGTTGCTTCCACAATAGGCGTTCTCAAAAACTCATAGCCATAAGCACGAGTGAGATCGCGTAAAACATGTTCAAGATGAGCCCACTGCGCAGCATCAGCCGGCAGCAAATCATTCATGCCGCGCACACCGTTAATCTTCTGCGTCTTTTGAACTTTATCTTTTGCGTTTTGATCAGTCATTTTTATTATTGTTTTGTTATTGCTTTACTTAAATCTATTTAAACCTTGGCTGCGTAATTCTGTTTTACGTATTCATCCACAATTACCTGAAACTCCTCAGCAATTCTCTCACCGCGCAAGGTTTTCACTTTAACTCCATCCACGAATACAGGTGCCGCCGGTGTTTCACCTGTTCCAGGCAATGAAATGCCAATATTCGCATGCTTGCTCTCGCCTGGGCCATTCACAATACAGCCCATGACAGCCACGTTCATATTCTCAACGCCAGGATGGGTTTTCTTCCAAACCGGCATTTGTTGACGTAAGTAGGACTGAATATTGGCTGCTAATTCTTGGAAAGTGGTACTAGTTGTTCTGCCGCAACCAGGACAAGCAATCACCATCGGCGTGAAATTACGCAAGCCCATGGTTTGCAAAATCTCTTGCGCAACAATCACTTCATTTTCACGAGGCGCACCTGGATCAGGCGTTAACGAAACGCGAATCGTATCGCCAATGCCTTCTTGCAACAAGATGCCCATTGCTGCCGTAGAAGACACAATTCCTTTACTACCCATACCGGCTTCAGTTAAACCCAAATGCAATGGATAGTCAGAGCGTCGTGAGAGATCGCGATAGACCGCAACCAAGTCCTGCACATTACTTACCTTGCAAGAAAGCAAAATCTGATCGGGATTCATACCCAACTCCACTGCTTTTTCTGCGGACTGTAATGCAGACTGAATCAATGCCTCAATCATCACCTCTTGCGCAGTCTTTGGAACTGCTAAAGCCGCATTGCTATCCATGATGGAAGCTAAAAGCTCTTGATCTAAGCTACCCCAATTGACACCAATTCGAATCGGTTTGTCATATTTACAAGCTGCCTCAATCATTTGGGCAAACTGAGGATCACGCTTAGCGCCCTTACCCACATTACCTGGATTAATGCGGTACTTGGAGAGTGCCTTCGCGCACTCCGGATAATCATTTAATAACGTGTGGCCGTTGTAATGAAAGTCCCCAATCAAGGGCACCAGCACATCCATCTTGTCTAACTGCTCACGAATATAAGGAACTGCAGCAGCCGCTTCCGGCGTATTAACGGTAATACGCACCATCTCCGATCCAGCACGCGCCAATTCTTTTACTTGAATGGCAGTACCTACCGCATCAGCAGTATCGGTATTTGTCATGGATTGCACGCGCACTGGTGCATCACCACCTACAGTAATGATGTTGGTCTTCCAAGCAACAGTTGCCTGACGGGTAGCGCGCTTAGGACTGGGTCCTAAGGGCAAGGGAGGTAATGAATTAGAGCTCATTGGAATCTATTGGTCGGGATCTAATCTTTAATTTAATTTTTTGAGCCATTCAATGGGATGCTCACTTGATTCAACTTCAGCAATTTCAATCTCAGCGCTGTGAACATCACGCTCACGAACTCGAGTGCGATCTACCACGTCCCCTGCTAACTGCCCACATGCGGCTGCAATGTCATCGCCGCGAGTCTTGCGTACTGTTGCTACCATTCCGGCATCCAAGAGAATGCCAGCAAAGGCATTGACCCGCTGGGCTGACGAACGCTTGAGGCCGGACTCTGGAAACGGATTAAATGGAATCAAATTAATTTTGCACTTAATGTTTCTGAGCAAGCGCACCAATTCTTTTGCTTGGATGTCGGAGTCATTCACACCATCAAGCATGCAATATTCAAAAGTTAAAAAATCTCTTGGAGCAAATGGTAGGTAACGCTCACAAGCATCCAATAATTCACGTAATGGATATTTTTGATTGAGCGGCACTAACTGATCGCGCAATGCATCATTCGACGCATGCAATGAAACCGCTAATGCTACTGGGCAATCTTGCGCGAGGCGATCAATCATCGGCACTACGCCTGATGTTGAAACAGTCACACGACGGCGCGATAAACCATACGCCCTATCATCAAGCATAAGGCGCAATGCAGATACGACATTGTCATAATTGAGTAAGGGCTCGCCCATTCCCATCATCACGACATTTGAAATCACGCGACCAGTGTGCTCCCAGCCTGGAGTAGGAAATTTTTCAATGCGACGAATAGCCTCAGGATCATTACGGAGCAGATGCTCAGCGAACCAAAGTTGCCCGATGATTTCACCAGAGGTGAGATTACGCGAGAAGCCTTGATGTCCAGTAGAACAAAAACGGCAATTAACTGCGCAACCCGCTTGAGAAGAGATGCACAGGGTGCCCCGGTCATCCTCAGGAATAAATACAGACTCCACGGCATTACCAGCGCCTACGTCCAGCAACCACTTACGGGTGCCGTCCAATGCGTGCTCATCTTTGATAACGGGGAGAGAAAGTACTTCCGCTTTATCTAGCAAGGTTGCTCTGAAGCTTTTTGCTAAATCACTCATGTCATTAATATCTGATACACCACGTTGATGTATCCACTGCATGAGTTGCTTTGCCCTGAAGGGCTTTTCATTCAACCCCGCGACATACGCTGCCATTTGGTCAGCGTCAAAATCTAAGAGATTTACGCGCGGGGTGGTCAATGCGACTACTTATAGATAAATAGCTAATCGATTAATCAGTGATTAACGATTAAAAACATTCATGCCAGGGAAGAAGAATGCAACTTCCACAGCAGCTGTTTCAGGAGCGTCAGAACCGTGAACAGCGTTTGCATCAATGCTGTCAGCAAAGTCAGCACGAATCGTGCCTTTTTCTGCTTTCTTAGGATCGGTAGCGCCCATCAAGTCGCGATTCTTAGCAATAGCACCTTCGCCTTGCAAAACTTGAATCATGACAGGACCAGAGATCATGAAGCTCACCAAGTCTTTGAAGAAAGGACGATCTTTGTGAACGCCATAGAACTGCTCAGCTTCGTTTTGTGACAAATGGGCCATTCTGGAAGCAACAATCTTCAAACCAGCAGATTCGAAACGGTCATAGATTTTGCCGATGACGTTTTTAGCGACAGCATCAGGTTTGATAATAGAAAGGGTGCGTTCAATTGCCATTCAAGACTCCAATAGTGATTTCAAAGGTATTTACCAGCTTGGGGCTTATAAGCCACCCCACTCCAGCGACCCCCGAATTATACATTGCCTGACCGTATTTACCCCTATGTCTGTAGGGCTAAGCCCTTGAATTTACAGGGCATAAGCCTTTAATTTGTAGGTCTTTCATAGGGGGGCTTGAAATTTAGGTGTTTTGTCTATACTTACTGTCAACAGCCCTATATGGGCTCTTGTAATAACTATGAAAAAGAAGGAGTCAATATGAGTGATCTGAACTCTTACGGCTTTGGCCAAACCGGCTCAATTAGTACCGTCCAGGTACGCAACCGCGTACTTCGCAATACTTATGCGCTCTTAGCGCTATCCATGGTGCCTACTGTCATTGGCGCCTGGCTCGGTATTGCCATGGGATTGGATTTCTTCTCAGGCAGTCCATTTATCGGCTTTATCGTGTTCATGGCAGTTGCCTTTGGTTTCTTCTGGGCAATTGAAAAGAATAAAGACACTGGTGTAGGCGTTCTCCTACTCCTGGGCTTTACCTTCTTCATGGGCATCATGATGTCCCGTTTAGTTGGCTTCACTCTTAACAGCTACAGCAATGGCGCAACACTCATCATGCTGTCCTTCGGCGGCACAGCTGCGATCTTCGCCACCATGGCAACGATTGCTACTGTTAGCAAAAGCGACTTCTCCGGCATGGGCAAATGGCTCATGGTTGGTGTGCTGCTCTTAATTGTTGCCTCTTTAGCAAACATCTGGTTACAGTTGCCTGCTTTGATGTTGACAGTGATGGTGTTAGCCATCGCAATCTTCTCCGCATTTATCTTGGTTGACGTACAGCGCGTGATCAACGGCGGCGAGACGAACTACATCATGGCTACTTTGGCTATTTACTTAGATGTATATAACGTCTTCACCAACTTACTTGCCCTCTTGGGTATTGTTGGCGGCAATAGAGATTAAGCAATACTAAGAACTGAAGTGTGACGTTCCCTAAGGCGCCTGCGGGCGCCTTTTTATTTGCTACAAAATAAGCTTCGTGTGAATTGCTTGCGACTAGAAACTAAACAGCAACAAACATACTCACTGCGTAAGACAGCGCCATCAAAATCAATAAGAGGGCAAAACTATCTGAGGCTTTCATGACAGACTCCCAAAAGTAATTTGCGGGTTTGGCGGCTAAGCATCACTGCACAGATTCAATTTACTCTTAGGTTGGGTTGAAGCATTTACCAGACGCACTGGATTTAGGCTCTACGCACTAAATTGGGGCAATCCCAGCTGGCTTATTGGGAAAATACTGCTCAATGAGCGATTTTGGTCGCTACAGCCGATCAAAAACCGCCATGGACTCCACATGTGAGGTGTGAGGGAACATATTAATAATCCCTGCACTGCTCAAAGAGTAGCCCGCTTGATGGCACAGGATCTCAACATCTCTTGCCAAGGTTTTGGGGTTACAGGAGACGTACACAATACGCTGAGGAAGCAAGTCACTTTGCTGAAGGTGTAATTCGGCTAACGCCTTGCAAATCTCCATCGCGCCTTCGCGTGGTGGATCCATTAGCCAGCGCTCTGCTTTTCCCCAGGATGCAATCGTTTCTGGCGTCACTTCAAATAAATCACTTTGCATGAAGCTTGCTTTATCAACCAGGCCGTTATGTTCGGCATTGGTTTTGGCTCTAGTAGTTAAGCTTGCTAAACCTTCTATACCTAAAACTTGTTTTGCTTTTCTAGCAAGCGGTAATGTGAAATTACCAATCCCACAAAATAAATCGAGCACACGATCCGTTGGCTTTACTTCAAGCAAGCGAATCGCCCTGCTGACTAATGCACGATTCATCATATGATTAACCTGCGTAAAGTCTGCCGGCTTAAATGGCATCTCGATTTCAAATTCTGGCAATCGATAGCAAAGCTTGCCAGTCACGGGATAAAACGGTGCCACCGTCTCAATGCCTTTGGGCTGGAGCCATATCCACACCTGATGCCGATTGGCAAACTCTCGCAGCAGTTGCTCGTCGTCAGCCGTTAGGGGCTTGAGATTACGAAATACCAAGGCGGTAACTGGTTTTGACTTTTTAGGATCATCCGATTGAGAATCTTCTGGCTCGCCAACTGCAATTTCAATTTGCGGCATGCGATCGACGATAGATAAGCCCATCACCAATTTGCGCATCTCTGGCAGCAAGTCGGATACGTGCTTAGGCAGAATCTCACACGCAAGCATGTCAGCAACATAGCCACTCTTGCCTTCATGAAAACCAATGAGTACCGTGCCTTTTTTGATAGAGCGATTAACGGCGCTGAGGCGTGCACGATGACGGTATTCCCAAGTAGGCCCACCCATCGGGCGCAGAATTTCTCCTGGCTTTACTTTGGCAATATGCTGCAAATCATCTTCGAGCACACGCTGCTTCATAGCAACTTGTGCACGTATATCTAAATGCTGCATCGTGCAGCCACCGCAAACACCAAAGGCTTTACATTTAGGCTCAGCCCGAAATACTGCAGGCTTCAGAATATCTCGAGCTTTGGCCTTGCTAAAGCGGGCTTTGTCGCTAGTGATGGTGTATGTCACTAACTCCGTTGGCAATGCGCCCTTAATGAAGATGACTTTGCCACTTTGACCCTGGGCAAGCTCTTCCTCATTAGGTGCTAAGCGTGCAATGCCTTGGGCGTCTAGATCCAAGGCTTCGACTTTAATTGGCTCAGTCACCTCAATATTGACTGGCTTATCCCCTCTACGCATCCGCAGAAAAACCCTGGAGATATTCTTGCCACTGAGCACCATTAGGCTCTTTAGCTTCTTTTTCTAGGTAGGCTTTTACAAACTCAATCTCTTCTTGGTACTCCTCAAGAGAAAAGCCACCACGTAGTAACTGAAACCGACAGTACATGAGATAAGTGTTGACCACATCAGTCTCACAGTAACGACGAATGTCATTAATCTTGCCATCTTGGTAAGCGGGCCACACTTGACTGCCATCCATACCCATCTTGCCCGGAAAGCCGCAGAGCTTAGCCAAGCCATCGAGAGGCGCATTGGCGCGACCATTAAATTTAGCTAAGAGATCCATCATATCGAGATGACGCATGTGATATCGACTGATGTAGTTATTCCACTTAAATTCACGGCTATCTGACTCTTGGCTCTCGCCCATCTCCCAATAACGCGGTGCTTGAATATGATTCGCCAGAGCGCGATAGTGCAATACCGGCAAATCAAAGCCACTGCCATTCCATGAAACCAACTGCGGCGTGTATTTTTCAATCAGATCAAAGAAGGCTTGCACCAAAACTTTTTCATCATCTTGTGGGGCGCCTAAGGTACCAACTTTAATTTGTGGCAAACCTTCTTTGGTGGTTCTGCGAATCACGCAAGATATAGCCACAATCTTTTGTAGGAATAGAGGCAGAAATTCACTGCCAGTTTTAGCGGCACGATCAGCCATGGCCTTGCTAGCTACTTCGGTATCGCTCATAGATTCTGGAAAATCTTCCAGACGACGCAATCCCGCTACATCAGGAATGGTTTCAATATCGAATACGAGAACGGTCGCCATACTTACTTAAGGCAACGTTACTGCAGATACGGCGTTGGATTAACTGGTTTTCCGTTAACGCGTAACTCAAAGTGCAACTTGATTGCATTGGCATCTGTATCGCCCATCTCGGCAATCCTCTGACCCTTACGCACAGAATCACCTTCTTTTACCAAGAGCTTGCTATTGTGAGCATAAGCAGTGAGATAAGTGTTGTCATGTTTAACAATGACTAAATTGCCATAACCGCGCAAGCTATTTCCGGCGTAGACCACCTTACCGTCAGATGCTGCAAGCACAGGTTCGCCAACCTTCCCGGCAATATCAATCCCTTTATTGGTCTCACTAAATTCAGCAATGACCTTGCCCTTTGCGGGCCAAGATAAACGAATACCTGGCTCAGCCACCACTTCAGCTTTCGCTGGCTCTGGAGTAGCTGCAGGTGAATCTGCTTTATCTGCTACCGGCTTCTTATCCGCAACACGTGCCGGCTTAGAACCTGCAGGCGCTTTAATCAAAATCAAATCACCCACTTCAATCACATTAGGGTTGAAGTTAGGGTTGACTGCTTTATTCCACTGAGTGACATCGCGCGGAGCTTGGCCATGATCCAAAGCAATACGCGCTAAGGTATCCCCTTTTTTCACACGGTAGTAACCAGACGGTGTAGGCTCAGTAGTGCTAGCACTACGATCTGTGACGCTAGCAGGTTTAGCGCGTGGCACAGTACTGCAACCGACAACCAATACCAATGATGTGGTCATGAGCGCAATAAGGGAAGACTTCAATAAGGTACGTGACATTAAATTAGGTTCTGAATTGTTGAATTCATCATAAAACTTATACTACCCCTGATTGTAAGGGGACAAAAAAGACCTCGTCCAGCACAGTTCTTTGGTAGCGCTGGGAGCTCATCCTCTCCACCATCACCAACTGCTGTTCTTTGTCATTTTTAGCAACTGGGGCAACCAGACGACCGCCAATCGAGAGTTGGTCCAATAAGGCATCCGGAATCCCTAAGCCTGCAGCGGCCAAGATAATCCCGTCAAATGGTGCCGCTTGGGGCAAACCTAAGATGCCATCACCATAAATCAGACGCAAATTATTAATCCGAAATGGGCGTAACTTAGCTCTAGCCATGTCATGCAATGGGCGTATACGCTCAATTGAGTAAACCTCATCTGCTAGCAAACTGAGGACCGCCGCTTGGTAGCCGCAGCCAGTACCTATTTCCAATACTTTGCCTAGTTTGTGCTTAGGTTTATGAAGTAGTTCAATCATGCGCGCTACTACGGATGGCTTTGAGATAGTTTGCTCATGACCGATAGGTAAGGCCGTATCTTCATAAGCTTGCGCATGTAGACCTGCATCCATAAATGCATGCCTTGGAACGGTGGCAATCGCCTCTAAAGTTTTGCCATGCTTTACGCCACCAGCATGCACTTTTGCAGCTAGAGCTTGGCGATAGGCAGCAAAGCGCTCTGTAGGTGCCTTCAACCGCGGTCCCATCCGTTCGCACGCATCGCTGCCAAACGAGCATGGTGCGTTAAATCCAATTGCATTGGCGTAATGGAAATGCATCCTTCGGCAATCGCATGAAAGTCAGTGCCTTCGGAGCCCTCTTTGACATCACCTGCCGCACCAATCCAGTAAATCTTGTCGCCACGGGGGCTATCCTGCACCACTACTGGCTGTGAATGATGGCGATTACCTAAGCGAGTTACGCGCCAGCGATAAAGATCAGCATAAGGACGATTGGGAATATTGACGTTAAGCAGTGTTGCTACGCCATCAGCATGATTCTTGCTTAAGGCAGACACCAGCATTTGCGCTACTACATCGTGCGCCGCTTTAGCGGCATCTTCAATGCGATTCCAGCCACGATCAATTTGCGAGAAAGCAATACCCGGCACTCCAAACATCACACCCTCAACAGCAGCAGCTACCGTGCCAGAGTACAGAGTATCTTCACCCATGTTCTCGCCTTGATTGATTCCAGAGATCACCAAATCTGGTTTCTCATCCAGAAATCCAGTCATCGCAACGTGTACACAATCTGTCGGCGTGCCATTGATAAAGAAAAATCCATCGCGCTCACCACCCGCAACTCGGTGAATGGAAAGCGGTCTTGAAAGCGTTAAAGAATTCGAGGCACCGCTATGGTTCTGCTCAGGAGCAATCACCGTAATGCGCCCCAAAGGACGCACTGCATTTACTAGAGCCAATAAGCCAGGAGCTAAATAGCCATCATCATTGGAAACCAAGATGTGCGGTTGACGATTGCTCATGACGATTTAGTTCTTTCTGTTAGCTATTGAATTAAACGCAATTAAATATTGCTTGCTGGGGTTAGCGCGCGAGCTCTAAACCAACCATAAATGACTGGCAAAACCAAGAGTGTCAAGATCGTTGTGGTTACCATGCCACCTACAATGACCAATGCCAGGGGACGTTGCGCCTCAGAGCCAATCGAATGAGATAAGGCTGCAGGCAAGAGGCCTAGTCCTGAAAGTGCTGCAGTCATCAAAACTGGACGAACGCGCAATGATGCACCCTCCACCATGATGTCTTTCATCTGACCATGTTCGGTGGCAGCCGTCTTATTGATAAAGGAAATGAGTATCACGCCATCCTGGATTGCAATACCAAATAGTGAGAGGAACCCAAAGAATGCCGAGATACTGAGAGTCTCACCTGCGAGATGCAAAGCAATGACGCCACCGATGGCAGCAAATGGCACGTTGATCATGACGATGAAAGCATCGCGGAAATTACCAAATGCACTCACCAGCAGCAAGAAGATGCCCAACAACGCCAACGGAACAATCAACATCAGCTTTTTCTGTGCTTGCTTCATTTGATTGAACTGGCCATCCCAGCTAATCGAATAGTTAGGCGGCAAGGTAATGTTCTTTTCCACCAAGAACTGGGCATCTTCTACTGCACTACCCAAGTCACGGTTACGAACACTAAACTTAATGGCGATATAACGCTTACCTGCTTCGCGATAGATAAAGAATGGGCCGTCCGTTAAACGAACACTAGCCACCATCGATAAAGGAACCTTGGTGCCGTCAGGTGCTTCCACCAATAAGTGACCAATATCAGCAACGTCGTTACGGCTACCTTCATTGAGACGTACGGCAATACCAAAAGTTTTTTCATCTTCAAGCAAGTTAGTTACAGCAGCGCCACCAATCGCGTTTGCTACCACTGTCTGGATATCATTCACATTAATGCCATAACGTGCTGCACGATCACGATCAATCTGAATATTAAGAGTAGGCTGACCTAACTCTTTCAAAATGCCCTCATCCGCTACACCACGAACCTTTTTGAGCTGATCAATGACCTCATGTGCTTTTTGATCTAGCACCTCAAGATCAGTACCGTAAATCTTGACGGAGTTCTCTCCTTTAACGCCGGATAAAGCTTCGTTAACGTTATCTTGAATGTATTGAGAGAAGCTATAAGTAATGCCGGGAATCTTATTGAGCTCAGTCTCCAAATGCGCAATCAAATCCTTCTTAGAGGATCCGCTCGGCATTTTGTCGGGACTCTTTAAATAAAGACCATATTCCTGGTTAAACACACCAGTAGAGTCAGTGCCGTCGTCTGGGCGACCAATCTGCGCAGCAACCTTTTCAATCTCTGGCTGCTTCATAAAGGTTTCGCGTAATTGGTTGGCAACTTTGACTGAGTAATCAAGATCAACCGTATTAGGCAGGGTTACCCGCAACCAAATATTGTTTTCTTCCAATGTTGGCAAGAAGGCAGTACCTAAGCGAGTCATACTTAAAAGAGTAATACCCAACACAAAGACAGCTACTGAGAATACGGTTAATGGACGATCCATCCATCTTCTCAACAAAGGCTTGTAACTATCCAAAATCTTGGTAATAAAAGATGGTGGTTTGTGATGTAGATTCTCGCCAAACACTAATGAAATCATTGCCGGCAAGAATGTCAGACTCAGAATCATCGCTGCAATCAAGGCAAAGCCCATGGTGAAAGCCATTGGCTTAAAGATAATTCCCTCTACACCACCCATAAAGAACAATGGCGAATAGGCCACGATGATGATGCCAGTGGAATAAATCATGGCGCGCTGTACTTCACTAGTAGCCAGAATAATGCTTTGGTTCAGGCGCTTACCGCCCTCCTCTAGGTGACGCATCACGTTTTCAGTCAGAATCACTGCCGAGTCAACGATGACACCAAAGTCAATCGCACCCAATGAAATCAAATTGGCTGGCACGCTCCACAAATGCATTTGAATAAATGACACGCACAGCGCCAAGGGAATCACTGCAGCTACAACAGCCGCTGCACGAATATTTCCAAGAAAGAAAAAGAGAACTGCCAATACCAGCGAGATACCGAAGAACAAAGTATGTTTAACGGTGCCAATCGTGATATCGAGCAGCACTTGACGATCGTAGAAAGGTTTTACTTCAATTCCTGGCGGAAGAATATGTTTATTAATGTTTTCAACAGTATTGCGAACGCGTGCCAATACTTCAGTAGCATTCTCACCTCGACGTAAGTAAACAATGCCTTCAACTGAATCAGGATTGTCATTGAACTGGAACATACCCAAACGTGGCGCATTGCCAATCTCTACCCGTGCAACATCACCAATCCGAATGGGGACGCCATTATTAATAGCGACAACCACCTGCTTAATGTCATCGATATTCTTCAAAAGACCTACGCCACGCACTACAAACTGTTGCTCACCACTTGGCAGTAGACCGCCACCAGTATTGCTATTGGCATTTGTTAGAGCAGTGATTAACTGATTAACAGACACCCCTTTAGCTTGCAGGCTTTCAGGGCTAACAATGACTTGATATTGGCGAACCTTGCCGCCAAAAGACGAGACATCAGCCACACCCGGGGTTTGCTTAAGCTCTTTATAGATCTCATAGTTTTGTAAGGTCTTCAACGAAGTAGAGGATGCATAGTCAGAACGCACCTCATAACGCATGATCTCACCCGTCGCATCCGAGTCCGGGCTAATGCTGGATGTGACACCAGGCGGAAAAGCAACATTAGCTAGGTTAGCTAAAAAGGTTTGGCGCGCCTTAAATGGATCGGCAGTGTCATTAAATTTGAGAGTGACGACAGATAAACCGAAAAGTGATACTGAGCGGAACGCCTGCAATCCCGGAATACCTGCCAGAGCATTCTCAACCGGAATAGTGACCTGCTGCTCAACTTCAGTGGTACTTCTTCCGGGCCACTGTGAAATAGCTTGAATCGTTAATGGTGCAACGCCTGGATATGGCTGGATTGGCAACTTACTCAAACTGAGCATTCCTAAGCCAAGCAATACGATCGACGCAAAAATGACGAGCGCGCGCTTCTCAACTACCCCTCGAATAAAAGAGGTGAAAACGCTCACTTAGTCCTCCTGCTTTGCAAAACGATCGTTTAACAAAACTGCGCCTTCAGATAGCACTTGCCAACCCTGCTCTACACCCTCAGTAATAGCAAAGCTCTTGCTATTGAGGTCATATCCCTTAACAGGAACACGGCGGAAAGTTTCTGGGCCAACTCTAACAATGGCGTACCGATTTTCTCGAACTCGCACAATAGCGGATTGCGGAACCACTACAGCATCTGCTGTGCCCGTAGTTAATGAGCCTGATGCAAACATGTCTGGGCGTAAGAGATCATCAGTATTTTCAACATCCGCACGAATTAATAAAGCACGTGTTTGCGGATCAACCGTTGGTGAAATGTAATTCGCGTAGGCAACAAATTCTTTTTCTGGATAAGCCTCTAAGTGCAAAACCATTTTTTGACCCTGCTTGATCAAACGAAAATCTTGCTCAAACACATTACCCAAGAACCAGAGTTGCTTAGGATCAGCCAAAGTGGCAATGACATCACCAGAGTTCACAGCAGAACCTGGCTCGACGTTACGCCTGACTACAACCCCTTTTAAAGGGGAGCGCATGATTAAGTTGTTACTAGTCTTGCCAGTGGATTCGATACTTTTAATATCACCATCACCGGCACCAAGATTTCTCATACGGTTAGCGGCTGCCTGTTGGGTAATTCGCGCATCACCCAATAAGTCACTCATTGTTTTACTTGCTTCGAGAACCTTAGCGGTTTTTGATGAAAGCAAATACTCCTGCTGTGCTGATAAAAATTCAGGGCTGTATAACTCAACGATTGGTGAACCAATTTCGACTTGAGCACCATCGAATGCATAAATACGCTCCACTCGGCCTGGCGCACGCGCTGAAAGTACTTTAGATTTTTCAGCATTAAACGCTAATCGTCCTGGCACTTTGATATTGACCGGCACTTGCACTTTTTCAGCTGTTTGAAATACATAAATCTCCGGGTTGAGCTGAACGCCAGGCAACTTCAACTCAAGCACACCCGTTTTTTCTACTTTGAGCGCCTTATCGGAAGCCTCAATCTTGACAGTGCGATTGACGTTAGTCACACGCCCCACTACGATGCCCAATGAAAGAATGGCAAAAGCAAAAGCGGCGAGACGAACACGATAACGGTTCTGCGGGGATAGATTCCAATACAAGCCAGCCAAGCCAGCAGCGGCTACTTTTGCATGGTGAGTACCATGAGATGCGCCTTTATGCAGAATTGGCTTGGCCTTTTCTGACACATGTTTTAGAAACGAAAGAATTTTGTCTTTCAAAACTACTCCTTAAAAGGGCTCTTTACCCGCTGAAACCATTAATACCGCTTGTGCTTGCAGTAGATTGCTCTCAGCCTGAGCTAACGCAATCTCCAAGTTACGCAATTGTGTTTGCGCAGTCAACAAATCATTGAAGCCTTGACCATTATTTGAGTACTGCGTCAGACCCACCTTGTAAGCAGCATCAGCCTGGGGTACTTGGCGCTCCCTCAAAAACTGAGTTTGATTCTTGGCTTGCTCGTAAACAGCATAGGCTGTGTTTACAGCCAAAACGATTTGCTGACGATTCGAAATATTGCCCGCTTCTGCAGCTGCTTGATTGCGCTGTGCTTGCTCTACCCCATACTTTTCCTTAGTGAAGAAGTACAAAGGAATAATGAGATCTAATTCGAACTGATAAAACATCGCGCCATTATTTGCGGAGAATGGTCCACGCGGTGTATAGGATGAACCAATTACCTGAAAATCTGGCAAGTAGGCTTTCTTTGCCAAGTCCACGCCTTTGCGTGCCGCATCTAATTGCAACGCTGAGCTTTTCAAAGATGGATGACTATTCTCTGCATAGTCTTCTAGTTCAACTAAGGTTGGAACCTTACTCATTGCACGACGAACATCGCCACGCAATACTAATTTTTCGCGAGAATGCCGACCAACTAAAGTATTAATGCTATGCAAAGCAACATGTAGTTGACGCTCTACATTAAATTGATCTGCTTGAGCCGCACTTTGCGCTACTTGAGCATTCAAATATTCAACATATGCTGCAGCATTATTAGCATAACGCGCCTTAGCAACATTCTTAATCATCTCTAAACGGATGACAGATTCTTTCAGGACCGCCAGCTGCTTCTGAGAAGACAAAGCGCTGTAGTACAGAGTTGAGAGCTGAGCGCCCAATTGCAAATAAGTAGACTCTGAGCTTGCCAATAAGGCTTCAGCATTGGTATCAGCAATATCAGCAGCAAGACTTTTCTTGCCCGGAAATTGAAGGGGTTGTGCTACTGATATCGAGTTATTACTGCTGATACCGCTAGGATATTGTGGCGATGGCGCATTTGCTCCACCCAAAGCAAATGGAGAATTCGCTGGCATACCTGACCACACCAAGCCTACTTGTGGATTGGCTGGCGCGTTGATTTGCGGAACAGTTGCCTTGGCAGATAAATAGGATTCACGCAACGATGACAGTTGCGGATTGTTCATCTTGAGCTCACTCCACAGCTGACGCAAATCCATCTCTGTTGAGCCTGATGACGCTGGCTTGGCGTAAATCGTTGGCGTGTTTGCTTTTGTTACGGGAGCAAACAATTCAGCTGCTTTAGAGTTTGATGCTACTGGTGGATCTTGCGCACTTAGCTGTGCACCAATGGATGGGGGTGCGGCCAAAGAGGTATCACCAGACTGAACAGTGACGCTTGCTGGAGCAACATCCTGGGATGGCTGAGCAAAAATGGATAACGGTGAGGCGGAGGTATAAAGAACACAAGCAAGTACCGCAAGTGAAGTCTTGCTTTTAAGCGATTCAACTACCCCAGTTGTATGTTTGCCGAGAATCAACAAATGCGGCTGCCTCTAAATCAATCAAATACTGTTTTTTATAGCCCCAGATGCAGATTTAGATCCAATCTATGCCCATTTCAGGGGGTTTTAAAGATTATAGTGGACAAAAGTCAAAAGCCGAATAATTAGATCTCTCTAAGTTATTGATTATAAAGATAATAATTATGCCCCCTATGCCTGCCGTCAGCAAAGCCCTTAAAACTCGGCATGAACCCTAAAAGACAGAATGTTCACAGGCCCGCGAGCGGAGTTGTAGGCAGGATTATTAATGTGCTGAAAGTTCAATCCTGCTAGGACATTCTTGATCACGGTGGCGTTGTAATACACCTCCCCGATTCGCTCTGGACGATAAGAAATTGTTTGACCAGGGCCAGCATAGTCGCCAATAAAGTAAGACACCCCACCAGATTGCAAATAGTTTTTGCGATAACTGGATAAGCCGTTTTGCATCATCGAGATGCCAATCGTATCTTTAGGTCGACTCCAACTTGTGCCATTCAATCCCATGCCTACTGATATGGAATTATCTGCTTCAGTAAACGACATCGTTTCAGTATGACCATCAGAAGTGAAAGCGCGACCATAGATACCTAAGTCTTTTGTTAAAGCTTGTTCGCCATTAATACCAACACCGGTTTTGTATTGATAGTTGGTTCGTACATTATTGATTGCTTGCGTACCTTGAGCGTTATTAGCAACCACATAATTTGTCGCATCCTGAAAACGCGCCAGAATCATTCGATTGCGATAAGCAAGCACACTTACCTTACCTGGTAAATCTGCAATATTGTGTTGACGCTCCACTTCAATTTGATCGCCATAGGCATTAAATATTTGCCAATTTAAATCGCGGCCATTGGGGGACTTTGGAGCCAGCATACGAGAAGCTCTCATAACCCAATTACTGAGGTACCATTCACCCGCTAAGCCACTACTGTAGCCGCGTGCGTCAGCTGCGTAGTCATAGGCTAGATAGGTCATATTGCCCCAGTTCATGAACTGAATGCGAGGGTCTTTGGCGTATTTGCTATCGTCAAAAATATCTAAAGTGGAAAACTGTCCAGCGGTAAGCACAACACGATTACTGCTAACGGTTTGCGTAATTTGATTTGCTTCATTTTCGAGAACAACTTTATCGCCCTCTTGATTAATGGTTTGACGCAGAAATGCGCGAGCAGAATAAAACTTTGCATTTAACCCAGCTGCTTTTGTCGCTTCACCGTTAGAAAATCCGCCAAGACCAACTAAATCAGAAAATGGCACGCCTGACACCACCTCTGGATTGAAATAGATATCTGTGTTTGGGGCTAAGCGTGCACCAAAAAATAGAGTGCCTGACCAGGTGTAGCTCATTGACTTCGATGAAGAAAGGCTATTTTCTCCAGAGTAGCTGGATGTGAAATTGTTGTAACGTTGATTGATGTAAGTTGTTTGTCCGTGAATATTTACAGGCAAACCAAAAAGCGTTCCTTCGGTTGGCAAATCATCAATAGGCGATGCAAAGCTCGCAATTTGGTCCGAGCCTGATCCCGCCTTCTGCGCAAATGCAGTTGCCCCGAAAAATGTGCAAATTATGCTCAGCAGGAGGAGTAGATAAATCTTTCGGGTCATTCACAATTTCTAGTTGGGATGCCAGTGCTATGCATTAGCAACATGCCGATAGGAAAACAAGGCAAACACAGCCTGGGATTGAAGCCCAAGGGTGGCGCAGACCAAATTATCCCCAAAAAGAGGCAATTTACCTAGTCTTTATGACGGCAATGTGAAAAATGGGCCACGCATTACTACTAATAATGCAAGATTTAATGCCTAGCGCTTTAAATCACGATAGAAATTTTCATGAACTCCATAACCCATTAATACTAGCTGAGCACTATCGAGGCTAACTGAATATGCCAACAGCATCTGTTGCTTCAGATGTCTAAATTTAATTACCTGAATACCCGATAAATCACCTTTTTTTGCCTCACCTTTATATGGCTCAGCCATGATGCTCTTCACTGCTCCATCAAGGGTCTTTTTTTCGGCAGGTGATATTTTCTTAATTGCCCTATCAAATCTAGGGGTTGTGGATACGATCATCCGAATTTATACGGATTGAGATTGCCGGCTTTTACTTCCTCAATGCTGACCAACATATCCTGGAGCATATGGATCGGGAGATCGGGATTCTCCTCCGCAACCTTACCTAAACGAGCCCAATATTCTATTTGCTTCGGAATAGATCTATGCATCGCCTGCGCATAAGGCTTAGCATCTTCCACCAAAAGATCGGATAACTTAATGGCTATAGACATAATTGATCCCCCCATCGAATGAGTGTCAATTTAACACAAAAAGTTGCAAATTGCAACCTTTTAAGACTTTGGCCAATAGGCGGCAAAGACTATCGGCGGTCCATTAAGGCACGAGCTAGTGTGCCAGCGTCAACATACTCGAGTTCACCGCCCACCGGAATGCCGCGCGCAATGCGAGTCACTTTAATGCCTTTAGATTTGAGAACCTCACCAATGTAATGGGCAGTTGCTTCGCCCTCACTGGTGAAGTTGGTGGCCAAGACTACTTCCCGAATAGGAACCCCAGTATCAGGAGTCTCAATGCGATTGAGCAGGCGATCAAAACCAATTTCATTTGGGCCCATGCCATCAAGTGGCGAGAGACGGCCCATCAATACAAAGTAGTTACCTTTGAAACTGAGAGTCTGCTCCACCATGACTTGGTCAGCTGGTGTTTCCACAATACACAGTAGTGATGGGTCACGACGCTCATCAGAGCATGTGCTGCAAATCTGTGTTTCTGAAAATGTATTACAACGCGCGCAGTGCCCTACCGTTTCCACTGCCTCACCCAATGACTGAGCAAGTACAGCAGCGCCATTGCGATCATGCTGCAATAGATAGAAGGCCATGCGCTGGGCAGACTTAGGGCCTACACCAGGAAGCACGCGCAAAGCCTCGATCAATCGACCGAGTGCATCTTGAGGTGCTTCTATGCGTGCCATTCAGAATTCAACTAAATAATTAAGTTAGAACGGCAACTTGAAGCCAGGAGGCATTGGCATACCAGCAGTAGCACCTGACATCATCTGTGCGCTAGCGGCTTCTACTTGCTTAAATGCTTCTGTATAGGCGGTCACGATTAGGTCTTCTAACATCTCGCGATCATCCATTGCGCCTGGATCAATCTGCACACGCTTGAGTTCGTATTTGCCAGAGATAGTTACCTTAACTAAGCCACCAGCTGCTTGACCAGTCACTTCTAACGCAGCCAACTCGGCTTGCGCAGTTTTCATCTTCTCTTGCATCTGCTGAGCCTGTTTCATGAGGCCAGCAAGTCCACCTTTCATCATCGCTTTATTTCCTTAGTGCTTTTGAATATTGATATTTAAATTAAAGAGCTTGTACTGAGTGATCAAATTAAAGTGGCTTTACTGAGCCACCAACTACTTTGGCGCCGAACTCTTTTTCTAATTGCTGAATGAATGGATCAGCTGCAATCATTTGCTCAGCGTTCATTCTTTTCTCTTGATGAATCTGGGCATCAACCTTAGCAACGGTCTTGCCCTCTACTTCACCTTTTTCAATTACGATCTTCACCGGCTTACCAAAGTGCGCAGTCAGCGCATCACATAAACGACCAACAGAAGCTTCGGAAGCCAGCTGCGGCATTGGCGTCACAATCGTTGCACGCACACCTGCAGCGGAGTCATTCCAATCTTGCAACTCTGTCTGGAACGCCAACTGCTGCACCAAGCCTTTAACTGGCAGCTGACGCATCAATGCATGCCAATCGGGACGTTCTGCTGAGTTACCTGCAGCAGCAACCGGGGCTGAAGCAGCAGCCGAAGATGCTGGAGCTGGAGCGGTAGAGGCAGACTTTGCTGTAGGCGCAGGAGCAGCTGTTCTGGATGCTGGTGCAGCGGGTGCTGGACGAGCCGTATTTACCTGTGGAGCTGAAGGTGCTGGAGATGAACTACCGCCTCCACCACTGCCCGGACGAAACGCCAACATGCGCAAGAGCGTCATAGCAAAGCCGGTTTGCTCATCTGGAGCAAGTGATAAATCTGGACGACTAGTAATTGTAATTTGATAGAAGAGTTGCGCTTCTTCTTTTGTTAATTGAGTAGCCAAACGACGAATCTCACCTGCTTCTGGCCAATCATCCAATACAGATTCAGGAACAACTTGAGCTGCTGCAATCTTTTGCAACAAACTAGAGAGATCTTGCAATGCTAATGAGAAGGACATGCTGCGTTCGCCCATTTCATTTGCAACAGAGAGAAGGCTTGCGCCATCTTTAGCAATCAAACAATCCAGAATGCGAATGAGATAAGCATCATCTAATGTGCCGAGCATGCCGCGGACAGACTCTTCAGTCACTTTGCCGGCGGCATAAGCAATAGCTTGGTCGGTCAGAGACAGAGCATCACGCATAGAGCCTTGGGCTGCTTTAGCTAAGACACGCAAGGCATTGACTTCGTATTCCACTTTTTCGGAGGCGAGTACTTTCTCCAAATGCTCAACGATGAGCGGTACTGGCATTTGCTTGAGGTTGAACTGCAAGCAACGAGACAAAATAGTAACTGGGATCTTTTGCGGATCGGTTGTAGCCAAAATAAATTTGACGTGCTCTGGAGGCTCTTCCAAGGTTTTGAGCATGGCATTAAAGGCATGATTGGTGAGCATGTGCACCTCGTCAATCATGTAAACCTTATAACGACCATTACTTGGTGCGTAAGCAGCTTTTTCTAGGAGAGCAGCAATATCGTCAACACCACGATTACTTGCGGCATCCATCTCGATATAGTCAACAAAGCGACCTGCATCAATTTCCATGCAAGCTGGGCATTTTCCGCAAGGCTCTGAAGTCATCTTGCCGGAACCATCAGATCCTGTGCAATTGAGGGCTTTTGCCATAATTCGGGCAATGGTGGTCTTACCTACCCCACGGGTGCCAGTAAATAGCCATGCATGGTGCAGGCGACCCTGATCCAAAGCATGAGTTAAAGCCTTAACCACATGGTCTTGGCCGACTAATTCAGAGAAGGTTTTGGGGCGCCACGAACGGGCCAATGCCAATGCTGTCATGTCTTACATTCTAACAAGCTAAAATGGAATTGGATGGGCCTCCCCGCATGGTGGGTTGGATAACCTGGTCAGGTCGGGAACGAAGCAGCCAAACCCAATTTCTACCAGTGCCGGGGGTTTGGCTCATCCACCCTTCACTTCATTTATTCAGGTTCGTCACTCTCACAACTGTTGCTTACTGGGCAACGTTTGTAGCCTGATTTGCAACATCATTTCTGTGGCGCTTTTGTCTCTTATTTGCTGATATTCTAACTTGGTATTTAGGAGCGCCTGCCTTAGGTCAATTTGCAGCACTACCCACATAAAAATCAGTTCTTACTGATAAACAAAGCACTCCTCTCTTCATAAGCTGGAGAAACTCTTCCCAGCCCCATTTACCGGCTTTTTCTTCTATCGCATTACATCCCACGGTTGCAATAAGTTCACATATATGAGAACATTATCTTGAGCATTTGGACTATCTACTACTTTAATGAGCGCACTAAATCTGAGATTTTTTCTTGGCCTGTAGGAGTTTTGGCGGATTACAGGCGCCTGCTAGATTTGATGGAGCAATACGGTGCTGATCTAAGACTCCCCCACTCTAGGGCAATGGGTGATGGCTTATTTGAAATACGTTGTAGGGGTAGCGAAGGTATTGGGCGAGTTTTCTACGGGATGATGATTGGTAAACGCATCATTGTTTTGCATAGCTTTATTAAGAAAACGCAAGAGACCCCAGATAAGGAAATAAAGAAGGCGCGCAAGCGACTAAAAGAGGTGAAAGAAAGAGGTTAAAGAAAATGATTAAGAAAAAAGATCGATATGCACCTGTACCCCACTCTCGCCAAGACGATGAAAAGTTATTTGCTAACCCGCAGTTTAAAAAGGCTTGGGATGCTCTAGAAGAAGAATATGCAGCTCTTTCTGAATTATTTCAGGCCCGCAAAGAAGCAGGGCTTACTCAAGAACAGGTTGCGCAAATTATGGGAACAACAAAAAGCGCTATCTCACGCCTCGAATCATCCATTCGGAGCGATAGCCATTCACCATCGTTTTCAACCTTACGAAAGTACGCTCATGCCTGCGGAAAGAAGCTTCTGATCAAAATGGTCTAGAGTGGGGCCGGATTGATGAGAGCCTAGGGCCGGGGGCTTGGCTCATCCATCCTCCCCCAACTGAATACTTTGCTACAGCGTTAAAAAAAGAGACCTAGCAGCAGTCCTAGTTAATTGGAGTGTAGGTCTGAGGCTTATTGAGGTTGTAGTACTGCACCCCTTTAACTGCTGGATCTACCTTTTTGAAGTCAAATGCCTGAACATTGGTGGTCTCAAACATCTTGACGTAATACATCAAGTTTTTATTGTCTGCAACCACAGACCATTCTGTGATTTCAATACCACCTGCACCACCACCATAGGCATTCGTTGCTGGCAAGCTAATCGCACCAGGTGGAATATCAAAGCTACCCAAAATATGCCAAGCAGTATTCGTTTGCTGAACAGTGGAGTAATTGGTTGGTACAGATTTTGATAAAAAGAGTGCGCGAATAAAGCGGCTAGGACTCAAATAGTCTCCAGGCAGACCATGTAAACCACTACCAGAGCTTGGTGGTACAAAGCTAGTACCGTTAATCACGATTGGATTGCGCTCTACATTCGTCAGATTTGCATAGTTACCAATATTGTTTAACTGCTCTCTAAATGCTGGGTCATTTGTCATCACCCCAGTTGGGTTATCGGTCATCACCAACTCGCCTTTGAGATACTCAATTACTAGACTCTTGCCCGTTGCATCATGCAAAGTCATGCGTACGGGCGCTGATTGATTGCGAAATGCTGGAATGATGGAGCGATTTACCAAAACCTTTGGAAAGCCTGCTTTGACTTCATCAATGGTTGCAAAGTTAGTCAATGCATAAGTCAGCATCTGTACTGACGCAATACTCTTAGCGGAATCAGCTGGTGCTACCGCCTGAAAGACTGCAGTGTTAGGAGCATTGAGTAGGCCACCCACTAATCCTTTTTCATTCATACCGTCAACTAGAACAGGCAAGCCCAAGCCATTCATACCGGCGGCTGTATATTTGGCAGCCCAATTAAGACCTGTTCCGGGTTTGCTATCAACACCCACACCTTGCATGGCAGTATTTTTTGGAATAAGGGTGAGTTGTGACTTTAAAGGCAAACCAAACTCCATGGTTCGTCCATAAACATATCCATTGTCATTGCCCTTTAGCAAGAAGCTAGTACAGGCATTACTGATGAGTGGTGTAAATGCCAATGTGGCAGACACTGATACAGCAAGCATTTTCTTGACCAATGGATGTTTCATATAGCTCCCTTTGAGTTGACTAATCGCTTGGGAAATTCTAACTGAATGGCTATGCAAACCATCCAAAAATTAAAAAATCTTCAGAATCCTGAAAATCCCCCAAATCATCCAAATAATGAGCAAAACCAGGACAGTTCGTGCGTCCAAAGAAATTCTAAATAGTTGTAATTGCTTATGAGAACACTCAATTGACACTCGCAAAGCAAGCCCTCCTCTATATAGAAGAGTTCAGCGTAGCGCCTTCAGATCCGATCGAGTAGGGATTTGGGATGATTTAGATGTAAGCCGTTCGGAAGACAGGGCACAATACATCTACACAACATTACTAAAGACCTTATGCCACAAGCCATTATTTTTGACGTAGAAGCAACTGATAAGAACGATGCTGTCATTATTGAAGCCGCTTCATTAGACGTCACTTCCTTAAATCCATTTGAAGTAGGTAATCCTTGGGTGCAGCGCTACAACCCTGGTAAGTCAATTAGCTTGGGTGCTCTTGCTACACACCACATCATGGATGAAGAGTTGGTCAATTGCCCTGCAAGCAGCTCTTTCCGATTGCCTGCTGGCACCAAATATTTAATTGGTCACAATATTGATTTTGATTGGATTGCCATTGGCAAACCAGAAGTGAAGCGTATCTGCACCTTGGCGCTTGCTCGTAGCCTTTGGCCTGAGCTCGATAGCCATACTCAAAGCGCCCTGCTCTATCACTTCGAACGCGATACCGCTAGAGATCAATTACGCAACGCGCACAGCGCATTAGCGGATGTATGGATTTGCTCCAAGATTGTGGGGCAAATCATTGATAAGCTTCATCCCATCTCTTTAGATGCCTTCTGGGAAATGTCTGAGAAAGCACGCATTCCGAAGGTGATGCCCTATGGCAAACATAAAGGTGAACTGATTAGCCAAATGCCTACTGACTACAAGCAATGGATGTTGCGTCAAGACAATGTCTCGGAATATCTACGCAAAGCATTAGAAGCTAAATAGCCGGCAATCCTTGCTGCTTTTTCTGTTTTGCAATCTGCTGTAGTTTTTGACACACCTCATTGATGCTTCCGTCTTCATTGAGAACATCAAATGATCTACACGAGCTCGAGCGCTGCTCGTAGATAGAGCAGCGATAACCATCTTCCTGGGTATGGCGAAGTGCGATGCATGGTGCATTGCCCTTCTCCGTGCCTTTCATGCAAGCCAAATGTGTAGAGACTCTAGTAGTCAGGTTCCCTGGAACGGTACCCGTACCATTGCCAGCAATTTCTCCATGGTAAAAACTGACCCGGAAATACTGGCAACACATGCCACAGTCAAAACAGGGATTTGTTAAATCCATCTAAATGAGAGAAAAAAATTATTCGGCCATTAATGCGGCTTATGAGCTGCTGTTACTATTTTTTCGGTATAGGCAATCGCTACAGCCGATAGAACAAAAGTAATGTGGATTAAGGTTTGCCACATCAAGGTTTTTTCATCATAGGATGCCGCATTGATGAATGTCTTGAGCAAATGGATCGATGAGATGCCAATAATGGCTGTTGCCAGCTTTACCTTGAGCACTCCTGCGTTTACATGCGAGAGCCATTCAGGCTGATCGGGATGGTTTTCCAATTCCAAACGAGAAACAAAAGTCTCCCAGCCGCCCACAATCACCATCACCAATAAATTGGAGATCATGACGACGTCGATCAAACCTAGAACTACTAACATTAAGGCAGTTTCAGTCATCGACTTATCTGCCATCATCGTGATGAGGTGGACTAGCTCTATCCAGAACTGCCAAACATATACACCCTGGGCAACAATCAATCCCAAATAGAGTGGTGCTTGCAACCAGCGGGACATAAATATCCAACGCGGCAAGGGGCGTAATTTTTTATCTAAGAAGGTTTCTTTATCTGGATTCATATCCGAATCTTAACCACTTTTTAGGGGTATTAAAGACTTAACAACCCTAGGGGAATTATCTACTCGCCCCTAATATGCAATAGGGAATAAGGAATCCGTGATTTCCTTATTCCCCCTCTGCCTACCGCTTATTCTCTACTTGCTGCTACCGCAATGTTCTTTACTGATACTTACGATTAAAGATCTGCTTTGTTTCAACATCATGACGCTTTGTGTTTTTCAACACTGCGCAGTAGGACAGGACCATGATCACTGCCAATGAGATGCCGTTAAAGTTGTTCATTAAGTTGTTGATTGTGTTCATTTGTTTCTCCTTAATATGTTGTTGCGTGTTACTTATTAGTGAATACTTGCTGCTGAATTTCTTTACCTAGCCACTGGCAACTCATCCCAGCGGGTCGTATAGTTCGGCGATCTATTACCCGATCTCATTTGCCACTCTTGTTTAGCGCTATTGGTTCCTGAAGCTGCGGATCTAATGGCCGCATTACCAAAGCGCGTATTGATTTCATCCACTGCTTTCATGAGATGAGCAGATTTGCCTTTGGTTTCGATATCGTCAAACAAGGATTGCTGGGCTGTGGGCTTATCGCTAATCAAATTGAGAATGACGCCTGCTTTCTTATAACGAAAGCTCGCTTGGTAGATTTGCTTCAGACCTGCTAGCGCAGCATTCGTTAGTGTCAGCGTGTTATCTGTTGGGTCTACCAGTGGAATCGTGACACTTTGATGGTGCTGCGGTTCGTTTTGCTTAAACGGATTAGTCTGGATAAATACTGTGAGCGCGCCCGTAGTGCTGTTTTGCGCTCTGAGCTTTTCAGCTGCACGGGCCACATGAGTGGCAACCGACTGCGCAAGCTCAGCTTCGCTAGTGACAGGCTTACCAAAGCTACGTGAGGCAATGATTTGTTGTTTGGCTGGCGCCACTTCCTCTAACTGCAGGCAAGATGTGCCACGTAGTTCGTAGCAAAGACGCTCCATGACTACGCCAAACTGCTGACACATGGCTTGTGGTGAAGCTTGCAAGAGATCAAATACGCTTTGAATATTTTGGGCTTTGAGTTTCTTGGCGATTTGTTTACCTACGCCCCAAACCTCACCCACTTCAGTTTCACTCATCCACTGATAGAGCTCTTCTTTGGCCATAGCATTGACATCGCATACACCAGAAAACTGCTTGTGCTTTTTAGCCAAGTGATTGGCTAGCTTTGCTAAGGTCTTGCTGGCGCCAATACCTACGCAAACTGGTAAGCCGGTAGTATCTTTGACTTGTTCTTTAATCTTCTGACCCAACTCAATGGTGTCTTGATATTGCTTGAGGACAGTTTCGATTTGCAAGAAGCTCTCATCGATGCTGTAGACCTCTAAGTTAGGTGTAAATGTTCTGAGTACCTGAACTACTCGGCTACTCATATCCCCATACAGCGTGTAGTTGGATGATTGAGCCAGGATGCCATGCTTCTTGGCAAGAGCTTTCATCTGAAACCAAGGTGTACCCATCTTCACGCCAAGTGCTTTAACTTCAGCGCTACGCGCTACAGCACAGCCATCGTTATTCGAGAGCACCACCATCGGCACGTCTTCTAGCTTAGGCTGGAATACGCGCTCGCAAGAAACGTAGAAGTTATTTACATCGACGAGGGCGAAGAGTGAATTTGATGAGCTTGATGTGGTTTGTGAATGGGGATTCATCTCACTTGCCCTCTTTGTTATATCTAGTACTGGCATTGCTGTACTTTCGAACCACTCCAACAACTACACCCCAGATTTGCAACTCACTACCCTCATTAAAGGTGATGGGTTGGTAATGGGGGTTTTCTGGTTGGAGCTCAATACGACCACGCAATTGATAGAGGCGCTTCATGGTGTATTCACCATCGACGACAGCCACAACAATGTCTTTGTGTTTTGGTTTGAGTGCTTTATCAACGACCACCTTATCGCCGTCGCAAATGCCTGCGCCCAACATCGAATCCCCCTTCACGGTGAACATGAAGGTGGCTGGCTTGTTCTGAACCAGGTAATGGTTCAAATCCAAACCATCCTCAGCGTAATCTGCTGCTGGACTAGGGAATCCAGCTGAAATCCGGTGACTCAGGAGCTTAAGCTCATAAGCAGCAAAATGCCCCGCCAAGGCTTGTGGTGCCTGGCTTAGAGTTACTTTTGTGGGGTTCATTACTTGCGTCATAGTCATTAATATACTGTATGTTTATACAGTATATGTAAAAACCGCAAAAATGGCCTTATTTTTGTTGTTTTGGGGCTATGGGAGCCTCCCACCCCCTCTTTTTCCGGTCTTTTCAGACTCCTTCTCTAGCCATAAACCCCAAGTGCCTCAAGCTTGCATTGGACTCCAAGAATTGCATAATGGATCTAGAAGTTACGCCTTAAGTAACTCATACAAAAACAATAGTAGGAGACATATGAAGACGTACAAGATTGCGTCCGTGCCGGGCGATGGCATTGGTAAAGAAGTTATTCCCGAATGCGAAAAGGTATTAAACGCCTTAAGCAAAAAACACCCTGAAGTCGCTTTTGAGTTTGAGCACTTTGCTTGGGGTGGCGATTACTACCGCAAGCACGGCATCATGATGCCCGACGATGGTCTCGAACCTTTGCGTTCCAAAGACGCTATCTTGTTCGGCTCCGCTGGTGATCCTAAGATTCCGGATCACATTACTTTGTGGGGTCTGCGTTTAAAAATTTGTCAGGGCTTTGATCAATACGCCAACGTACGCCCTACTCGCATTCTTCCTGGTATTGAAACACCACTGCGCAATTGCAAACCCGGTCAACTCGATTGGGTGATCGTGCGCGAGAACTCCGAAGGCGAATACTCTGGCGTGGGCGGCAGAGCCCACCAAGGCCATCCCATTGAAGTCGCTTCCGATATGAGCATCATGACCCGTGTTGGCGTTGAGCGCGTACAGCGCTTTGCCTTTAAGTTAGCGCAGTCACGTCCTCGCAAGCACCTCACCGTCATTACCAAGTCCAATGCCCAGCGTCATGGCATGGTGATGTGGGATGAGATTGCCAACATCGTTGCTAAAGACTTTCCGGATGTCACTTGGGATAAAGAGTTGGTTGATGCTGCTACTGCGCGCATGGTCAACCGCCCCGAATCTTTAGACACCATTGTTGCCACTAACTTGCATGCTGACGTCTTAAGCGATTTAGCAGCTGCACTCGCTGGCAGTTTAGGTATTGCCCCGACTGCCAACCTGGATCCAGAGCGTCGTTACCCATCGATGTTTGAACCGATTCATGGTTCTGCTTTTGACATCATGGGCAAAGGGCTTGCCAATCCGATTGGTACCTTCTGGTCAGCCGTCATGATGCTCGACTTCTTGGGTGAGAAAGCCCTCGGCGCAAAACTCATGGCAGCGATCGAAAAAGTAACCGCCAATCCAAAGCTACACACCCGTGATTTAGGCGGCACCGCCATGATGAGTGATGTTACTAATGCAGTTATCGAGGAGATCTCCAAATGAAGCTTTTTAAATTACTAAGTGGAATACTAGGTGCTTGCTTGCTTTCATTCGGGTTGCTATCTGGCGTAAGTGCCCAGCCTTTTCCGGATAAAACCATTCAGTACATCATCCCCTTCCCACCTGCTGGCGAGTCTGACCTGGTAGCGCGTTATCAAGCTGATATTTCTGCCAAGAAGTTCAAACAGCCGATGGTAGTGATGAATCGCGCTGGTGCGGGCGGCGCTTTAGTGTGGAGCGCACTCAATACCTATCCTGCTGATGGCGCAACTGTAGTGGGCGTCAATATTCCGCACACCATCTTGCAGCCACTGCAGGAAGGCATTCAGTACAAGACCGAAGACATTAATGCGATCTACTACTACCACTTCACTCCCGATGCCTTGATGGTTTCTGCAGATAGCCCTTACAAGACCTATCAAGAATTTATTGCGGCAGCTAAGAAAGATCCGGGCAAAATGTCTTTAGCGGGTTCAGCGCAGTTCTCTGCTAACCATATGGCAGTGGAGCGTCTGAATAAATTAGCGGGCGTCAAAATCAATTACGTTCCCTTTAAAGGTACCGGTGACTTGATTACCGCTTTGATTGGTATGCACGTTGATGGCGCCATGGGTTACTTGCCTTTAGCAATTCAACAAAAAGGAAAGGTACGCACGCTCGCCATTGCCACCGAGAAGCGCAACCCCGCCCTGCCAGACGTTCCCACCTTCAAGGAATTGGGTCTGAACTGGGTTGATGGTGCTTATCGCGGTGTCGCTGTACCAAAAGCAACCCCACTAGTGCTCCAGCAAAAAATGTCTGACTACTTTGCAAAACTCAATGCGGATCCTGAAACCAAGAAGAAGCTTGAGGATTCTGGATTTGTGATTGTGGATATTCCTTTGGCAAAAATGCCAGCATTCATGAAAGAGAAAACAGCTCAGGCCATGGATGATGCTAAGAATGCAGGAATGATTAAGTAAATTTCACTCTGAGCTTTTTCTGCGCTTCAAATAAAAAACCACCGTAGCGGTGGTTTTTTATTGGGTGCTTGCTTTCTGTTTTAGCAAAAAGCAAAAGCCAGTATTGCTGGGTCATCCAGAAAGGCATTCGACAGATAAACGCTGACTCGGAAAAGCCAAGGTTGTGTAGTTTCTACAAGCTCGAGAATGATGGGGAAGCGTTCCATGCCTCAATGATAGTGCTTAATACCCCTCCAAAGCCCTCATTTATTAGGATTCCCTTAATTTTTTTAGATATATTCGTACGCTAATATATCTAAAATCTCCTCAATAAAATCTGCCAATGAAGAAAAAACTGATTAGACCAAGTGCCGCAGAAGATGCCGCAATCACTAAGGCCGCTCTGTCTGACCCCGATAACCTACCCATGACAGATGAAGAGTGGAGTGAAATTAAACATCGATTAGTTCGTGGCAGAACAAAGGCGGTGTCTAGCAATAGCACCTTAATCAATAATAAATCTAAAGATAATCACTGATATCTCCACCTTGACGCTTACTTCACCTCAACCATCTCACCCTTAGATGAAATCAAGTAAGCCTTGTTTGACTTGTCTTTTCTGATGCGTTTGAGCTCGGCCTGGTAGCCCTGCAATTGCTTGCGGTACTTTTCATACTTATCACTACCCACTTCTGGAATGGTGAGCTTGTAATCGATGATGGCTAAGTGATCATCAAATTCCACCAAGCGATCCATGCGATAGCTCTTGCCATCTTTACTAGTAATATCTAGCTCATTCCAAGCCTGCACCCACTCGCCTGATGTCAGATAGTGTTTCAACTCTGGGGTTGTAAGCACTTTTTGTACGTATGTAATAAGTTTGATTGCGCTGTCCTGATCAACACTAAGCCAGTTCATGAGTTCCTGCTCGCTTGGCATAGGTGGTTTTGTTTCATTACTGGAATCGGGAGTGAGGAACTCTAGCAACTTATGGAAGTTTGTACCCTCTTCCAAGATTTCTGGATCAGGATTACCTGTCTGCTCATCCACGCCCGCAAATACTTCAACCGTCACACCACTCTCGATGTCAGACAGCATTTGCGTATGGCTTTCTTGCGCAGAGTCCCAGTCCAAGACAAAATCCTCAACCGCGTTTTCTTGCGCAGGTTTGATGACCTCAAACTCATCCGTAGCTACCACTTGCTCGCCTACCTGATACACAGACAACTCAACCTTGCTTGCCTTGCCATACCAAGAAGTCTTATCTAAGCCACTAGGATTATTGGTAGTGGGCTTTTGGGCATCACCACTAATCCATAGGCCTTGGCGAGCACGAGTCATGGCAACGTACAAAAGATTCCAATTTTCTTTTTCACCAATTAGCTTCTCAGCCTCATTGATCTCAGCGCGAGGGCTAGTCAATGTTTTAGAGGTAAACAGAGATAAATGAGACGGGCTCTCTTCTTGTGGCGCCCAATCAATTAAGACGCCACTGTAGTCAACATTGGTATCGGTATTGTTCGCGTCTAGGATGATGACAAAAGGCGACTCCAAGCCTTTAGCACCGTGAATTGTCATGAGTCGCACACGCTTATGGCGATCTTCTTCTGACATCTCACTCTCTTCATCAACTTCGACTAGGTTGTCATCGCTTGCTGCATCGACATCCCCCTCGTCAGGGGTTTCATCATCATCGCCACGGCGCTTGGTATTCATCTCCTGAATAAAACGACTCAAGCTTGGGTATTGACCCCCATCTTGATTAAGCGCCACTTCTAAGAAGGCATCCAAGTTTGCCAAGACCTGTGGTCGATCGAGATCCTGACAGACTGCAGCATATTTGAGGCGCACATCACCCTCTTGATAAATACGGTCAAGCAGGTCATGAACCGGTAAGCGCTCACCCAAAAGATGCCAATGCTTAAGATAGCGTGCCGCACCTTGAAGCTTTGCATCTTTACTATCTTGCAACGCATCCCACCAGGAGCGGTAATGACCAGATGTCATCGCTACTGCTAATTGCTGCATTTGTTTTTCAGCAAAACCAAAAATCGGACTTCTCAGAACTTGGGCTAGCGGTAAGTCATGACGAGGTGTTACCAAAACAGTCAGCAAGGCAATGAGGTCATCAATCTCTAGAGTATTAAGCAATCCGCCTAAACGTGGACTTTCATAGGCAAGCTTTACATCACGCAGCGCTCTTTCGTATTGAGGCAAATATTTACGACGCTTTACCAGCAACAGAAAATCACTCGCCCTGGCCTCGCGCCAAATTTCCCTGCCACCTTCTTTATCTGCCACCTTACGCGTAGCAATAATTTCTTTAATGAGGCGCGCAACCAATTCACCCTCACGTTGACGCTGAATCACCCCAACCGTTTCACTTGAATCGGCAATAGCACCATCAAAAGCACTACCCTCTCTTGGTTCCTGCGTCTGCTCTGCATAAGGAATCAAAGGTAATAAATAAATCTCACCTCGCCCAGCATAAGCATCGGTAGGCCTATCCTCATTCGGAGTAGTCCATAGGGTTTGCTGCTCTGTATATGGGTAATCGGGTGGCACTTGCTCGCCCTGAAAGATAGTATTCACGACCCTATTGATTTCATGAGCATTGCGACGCGTTTTATCCTGCTCAATATAAGCAGCACCATGATGTTGATGTAAAAACTGCGCTGCGCTCACAAATAGCCTAGGATCAGCACGACGAAAGCGATAAATCGACTGCTTAGGATCGCCCACAATAAATACTTTTGGCTTCTCATCGCCTACGCTATAGCCTGCTAACCAGGCTCGCAGAATTTGCCATTGCAATGGGTTGGTATCTTGGAACTCATCTACCAAAATTTGTTTGTACTTTGCATCTAGGCGCGATTGCAGATAGGCTGCATGCTCAGGCTCCCCCATCAATAAACTAACGCCAACCTCTAAATCATCAAAATCACGCACGCGCATATTTTCTTTTTGGGCATTCGCGTGCGCCATCATGGATTGATTTAGGGCAAACCAAGCCTCATTGATAGCAAATACATCCTGCTCGGCTCGCCATTGGAGGTACTCCTCAAAAGTATGACCCCAATGTTGCTTAATGGCGATGTGCTCATCGATACGATGAGACTCACCCATCTTCTCGAGATATTTCTTCGCCTCACCCAAAGCTTTATCGTTATTACTACGATATTTTGGTTCTTTGGTTAAGAAAGTAGTTTGAAAGTGACTTGCGACTTCCATCACATTGCCTGCACGCTCTTTGCAGGCAATGGCCGGCAACAAGTATTGCAAAAGATCGCTATCTTTTACGCTGCTATTTTGAAAACAGCGCGCTAGGAACTGTAGATCCTCTAGCGTATTAGGTGCACTCCACTGAGCCAGCAATGGATTAGGTAGATTCAACTTATGCAGGGATTGTTTTAGGTGCTCTAAAGGCGTGATGCCGGTTTGATCACATTGCTTCACAAAGAAGGTCCATGCACCTCTTTGCTTAAAGAGGCTGCTTTTACCCATTAAGAGTTTTTGCGTCTCATAAGAGCCTAAATATTTGAGCAAGACGTCATAATGCGCTTTGAGCTCTGGCGTGAGATCGCCCCACCAATCATCAAGACACTCTTCTTGGAGTCGCTTAGCATCCTCACGTAACATGAACCCCGGCTGAATGCCAAGCGATACTGGAGCTGCTCCTAGTAACCTGCCAAACCAGCCATGAAAGGTATCGATCACAATCGGCTGTGGGTTTGCCAGGACCTGCTCATAAAGCGCTCTGGCTTTAGGAAGGTATTTTTCAGCTTGCACCTCTTCCATACCTCTAGCGGTAAGTTCTTTCATCAATGAGGCATCATCACTTTTAGAAAATTGCTCCAGCAACCCATATAGGCGGTCACGCATTTCTTGCGCAGCCTTACGTGTAAATGTAAGTGCGAGAATTTCTTGCGGCTTCACATCATCGAGCAATAGGCGAACCATGCGCGCCACCAATAACCAAGTCTTGCCGCTGCCTGCGCAAGCAGAAACAATTACCGAGCGATGGGGATCGCAAGCGAGCTTTTCTGAATAGGTTTGCTTGGCTGGAAGCATATTAATTAGATCGCTCACCAAATTCCCTTCCTGCAAACGCCTCTTGCTTCGCAGTATTGGCAAACTCCTTCAGGCGCAAATGCTTGCATTGGCTTTTTGGCCCATAGCTGCTCTACATCTTCTGTAATCTGCTTAGAAAACTGCTGCATCATTTCTGCCATATCTACCACTTCTTGGCTGCGCAGTGCTTTTTGCTCGCCCTTAGAAACATCAGCCTTCAAGGCCACCCACTCTGCCTGCTGAACCTGATGCCCCGTTAACTTATGACTTTCTTGACCCTCATTTGCAGCCCGAGCATAGATTAATAGCTGAGGATCATCTAAGACATGCTCAGCCCGAACTTTGACTCTGTCAAAGCGTTGATTTTTGTAATCAATCACTGAAGCAATCCTGCTGTTATCTATATTGACGTCATAGCGATCAGCATAACCTTCAATGCGAATCATTTTGATATTGCCGTCAGCATCCTGAAATGGCAAATCAAAACCAACCTTGACTTCACCATCAAAATATTCCCAACCCGCTAACTCACGTTGAATCTGCCAATCCACAAAACTTGGAATTTGTTTTTGCCAATCCCTTAAGGCACCCATTACCCTAGCATCACCCTCAATCAATACGGCGAACTCTTGTTCTGAATAGTCATTTAAGCTTTTTTCCATCCAGGCACGCCTTTGATCGGGGTCAGCCTTAAGTGATGGATTAGTATGCTCATGGGTTTTGAGCGCATGGTAAAAACGCTTGAGCAACTTATGCAAAGTTTGCCCTGCCAGTGAAGCATCAAAGCCTTCATCAAATTCTTTGTTCTTACGCAAACCCAACAAACTACGCACATAATAACGATATGGGCAATCCCGCAGAGCCTTATAGGCACTGGGGCTCATTGATAGCGGCATCGGCAGATCTTCATCAAAATGCGCAACTGCCATTTCCATCGGCGTTGCCTCAAAAGCGCGTTTTTTCAATTGAGCTGGAATGGCTTCCCACTTAATTTGATTTTGCAAACGCTGTATCCAAGCCGATGGTCTGAGCGGTTCTCCATTATTGCTTTTGCTTTGCCAGAGTAAATCCACACTGGGGCATGACACTAGTAATTGCGAAAGATCTCTGGCTTGCTGCACAAACTGCATCGCTATCGTTGAGGTCTTTAGTAGCTGATTAAGCGCATCCGAGAAAAATAATGGTGGCTCTGAATAAGCTGGCAACTGCTGCTCGTCGCAACCTACAACAACCACTGCTTCAAAGTCGCGCATACGTGTAGAGCTCAAAGGCAAAATACTCAGCGTTGCTTTAGCTTCTTTACCAGCTTCTTGATAGCTCGCCCCTTCAATAACTGTTTTAAGCAAACTAAGCCACTCACTCAAACGAATAGAGGTTTGTTGGTATTGCGTCTTACTCAAGTCAAATGTCTTGAGCACCTCCAGCAATTGCTTGCCGGCCGAGTCTTTTTCAAGACTTTTATCCATCCCAGCTGCTTGAAGATTAGCCTGCAACAACTGATAGGCCTTATTGCAATCAACCTTAAGCGTCAGCCACTCATGATGACGCTCTCGAGCAAACTGCAACAACTCAAATAATGCTGTGCTTGGCATTGCGCTAGAAGTTTTTGCCGCATTCGCTTGCGCGCCCTCAATGGCCAGGTGAAAGGTTTTCCAACCAGACTCTGCTTTGCTGCCAACTAAAATATCTTCAAGCTCTGCAATCAGCCCAATACAGGCTTCCGCATCTCGATTCAGAATCTTGCCAAGATCTAAAAATGGATTCTGTAAAAACTCAAGCAAGGTTTTTGAGCTCGGCCCATCTTTAGGGGCTCTAATGAGTTCTAACCAACTATTAAGCGCTGCAGCCGCACGTGTAGTCGATAGCTTCCAACCAGTTTCATCACGAATATTAAGTGCTGGACCAAGGCGTGAAAGTAATGCGCGCGCCCTTCTCGCCACTAAACGATCTTGCGCAACCAATGCTAAATTAGTTTTTCCATGAATGAGATGTTGCTCAATTGTTTTGGCAGCAGCCCATGCTAATTCTTCAAAACGTTTCGCAGCTATTAGTCGCCAGCCCTTACTTTGGGAGCGTTTTACATTTTCTAACGCTTGAATCCTTGCTTGTTCACCACCTTCAGCGCCAATAGACTCAGGCCACAAGCCCAAGTCATGCCAATCCATCTTTACATCTATTACTTGTGCGTACTGGGCATACTCATTAAGCAGCGCACCAATGATCTCTTGGTCTATTGGTGTTGGATCGGCAGTCTCCACCCATATCAATGGCCTTGCTGAATTTGCATTCTTACTCGCCTCGAGATGAGCGGCAATTGCAAACTGATTGCGAAATGCAGGGTCACTCACGCTTGCGGTGTAACGCCAAAACTCAAGTAAGACCTTAGTCTCTTGATCCACTACTTTACGCGCCATACCTGAATAGACTTTGGCAACAGTGCTATCTAATAATGCTTGCGCCTCACTGAGGCAAAGCTCGCCAAGATTGCTTGTTTCTTTTTGATTTTTCTGAATGAATTCATGAATCTGTTTTTGTAGTTGCGGACTCACCGCTGTTGATAAGGTGTCACACGCCTTCACAATCGCTTGGGCCAAACCCCAGGCGCCAGATTCAGTCTCTGCCTTAAACCACGTTTGTAAATTTTTATGTTTACGCAAAGTGGCATAAACAGCGAGCCATCTTTCCAAATCTGTTTGCTTCTTTGGAAATTTCCATGCGCCTGGTGCTGCTTCTAGCCAATCCGTAAAACTAATGACTTGGGGCAAGAAGGCAATACCGCTTGGTAAGTCTTTCGGTCGGTTTTGTTCTAGCGCTGCCCTAACCCCGATGAGGGGACCAGCAGTACTGAGTACCACTAAGGGGCGCTGATTAGTTTGCACTGCACAATCCCAGATGCCTTTTGCCAATTGGGTGAGCGCTTGGCTATTAGGCGTAATTGCCCAAGCATGCGGCTGCTTTTGGTCAGAAAGGGCAGGAAAAGGCTGAGACATGAAGTGTGTATTTATCTATTTTGAGCAGAACGTTCCGCTTATTGCTAATATAAGCGTTGTAACGCCATAATTAAATAACTCGCTAAATAAGTCTAAATAAGGAATTTTCATGAGTGCCGGCATTAAATATGTAACTGACGCCTCTTTCGAACAAGACGTCCTCAAGTCCGATAAACCTGTTCTGCTCGACTTCTGGGCTGAGTGGTGCGGTCCTTGCAAAATGATTGGTCCGATCCTGGAAGAGCTCGCTGGTGAATATGGCGATAAGCTACAGATCGCAAAAATGAACGTGGATGAGAACCAAGGCGTACCTGCCCAGTTCAATATTCGTGGCATTCCTACCTTAATCCTCTTCAAAAATGGCACCGTGGCTGCTCAAAAAGTAGGCGCTTTGGCCAAATCTCAGTTGACTGCATTTATTGATAGTCATCTGTAAATAGTCTCAGACCACAGGTTCACCTGCTGAGCCTGTGGTTTTTACCGATTTACCGTAGTCGTCAGACCCGTTTTTTAGTGTAGTATTACTCAAACGCACTAATCAGTGCTCCGATTTCCAGCAATTTACTCCCCCTTCTTTTAGTAAACATCCAAAATTCTGTTTTTCCACATCTGCGTGATCTCAATCAGCGCAGCGATACCTCAAAACAAATTCATACCATTCTGATTTTTCCTTTTATTTACACCTGAGAACCACATGCAATTAACTGAACTCAAAGGCCTCCACGTATCCGCCCTGCTCGAAATGGCAGCTAGCTTGGAGATTGAAAACACTCAACGGATGCGCAAACAAGAATTAATGTTTGCCATTCTCAAAAAACGTGCGAAGGCTGGTGAAACCGTTTTCGGCGACGGCACTTTAGAAGTACTGCCTGACGGCTTTGGTTTCTTGCGCTCCCCTGAAGCCTCTTACATGGCTTCTCCGGATGATATTTATATCTCTCCTGCGCAGATTCGCCGCTTTAACCTACATACTGGTGACAGCGTTGAAGGTGAAGTGCGTACACCTAAAGATGGTGAGCGTTACTTTGCATTGGTAAAGGTCGACAAGATCAACGGTTTGGCCCCAGAAGCCCTCAAGAACCGCATCATGTTCGAAAACTTAACGCCTTTGCATCCGAACCGCGTGATCAGCCTAGAGCGTGATATCAAGGCAGAAGAGAATCTAACTGGCCGCATTATCGATATGATCTCCCCTATTGGTTACGGCCAACGTGGCTTGATCGTAGCGTCACCTAAATCCGGTAAGACTGTGATGATGCAGCATATTGCACACGCAATCTCTGCAAACAATCCCGATGCCATTCTCATCGTATTGCTCGTTGACGAGCGCCCTGAAGAAGTTACCGAAATGCAACGATCCGTTCGCGGTGAAGTCGTTGCCTCTACTTTTGATGAGCCAGCTGTGCGTCACGTTCAAGTTGCCGAGATGGTGATTGAAAAAGCAAAACGTTTAGTTGAGATGGGTAAAGATGTGATCATCTTGCTTGACTCGATTACTCGTCTTGCGCGCGCATACAACACGGTTGTTCCTTCATCAGGCAAAGTACTCTCTGGTGGTGTGGACGCTAACGCATTACAACGTCCAAAACGTTTCTTCGGAGCAGCTCGCAATATTGAAGAAGGTGGCTCACTCACCATCATCGCTACTGCCCTGATTGAAACTGGTAGCCGTATGGATGACCTCATCTATGAAGAGTTCAAAGGTACTGGCAATATGGAAGTTCACCTTGAGCGTCGTTTGGCCGAGCGTCGTGTTTACCCATCTATTAACCTCAATAAGTCTGGCACCCGCCGTGAAGAGTTGCTGGTTAAAGCTGAAAATCTCCAGAAGATCTGGGTATTGCGTAAATTACTGGCCGATATGGACGATATCGAAGCGATGAACTTCATCGTAGATAAGCTCAAATCCACCAAAAATAATGGCGAATTCTTCGACCTAATGCGTCGCGGAGGCTAATTTAGAGGTCCAGGGGGCTGTTTTGGCCCTTTTTGGACCCCAAAAGAGCGCTTTGTTGTTGATTTCATGGCATAATTTCGCCTTTACTGCTTTTAAAACCTGGGAAAGTATTTAAGTCAATTTGACTCAAACGGCTACCCGCTCATAGGACTCATAATGAAACCTGGCATTCACCCCGAATATCGTGAAATTGTCTTTGTAGACGTTTCCAATAACTTCAGCTTCAAGACTCGCTCCACAATGGCTACTAAAGAGACCATTAAGTGGGAAGACGGCAATGAATATCCATTGGCCAAGATCGAGACTTCATCTGAATCACACCCTTTCTACACTGGTACCCAGAAAATTATGGATACCGCTGGTCGTGTTGAGAAATTCCGTCAGAAATTCGGTACCAAGGCTGTTGCTAAGGCTTCCGGTGATGGCGCTGCTAAAACAGCTGAGAAAAAAGCTGCTGCTGCAGAAGCTAAAGCTGCTGAAAAGCCAGCTAAGAAGAAGGCTTAATACAACTCTATTCGCAGGGTATGTGAAATACCATCTCTGCGAGATAATCAAGGCAGCGTTTGCTGCCTTTTTTATTTTGAACTGCACACATGGTCAAACTTACCGCCGCTGCCACTAAATCCATTCCGCGCATTATTATTTTTGCGCTGACTTTGGTTTATGGTTTTGCTGGCCTCTTTTTTCGGGATCCCTGGAAAAACGAAGACGCTATTGGCTTTGGCGGTATGTGGACCCTCTTTCGCGGTAACTCCATTGATTGGATTGTTCCCCATCTAGCTGGTCGCGATATCTCACTTGGTACACCACTGCCCTATTGGATCGGCGCCACTCTCATCAAATGGTTTGGCCCCTTCATTGGCGCTGCTAATGCTGCTCGTTTGTATTCAGCGATTTGTTTCTTTGCTGCTGCACTCGCAATTTGGTACGCAACCTATCTACTAGGGCGTCGTCGCGAAGTGCAACCAATGGCACTCGCTGTTGGTGGTCAACCAGACTTAAAGAGTTATGGCATGACCTTGGCTGATGGTGCCCTACTCATCTTCTTGGCTTGCGTAGGTCTTGCTCAGCGCGCCCACGAAACCACGCCGATGATGGCGCAATTGATGGGCATCAGCATTGTGCTCTACGGCACTGTACGTGGCTTAGATAAACCATGGCAAGGCGGACTATGGACTGGCCTTGGTATCGCCATTGTTGCACTATCGAGCAATCTCACACTAAGCCTCATCATTGTTACCTCAACCATTATTGCGGTCATCGCTAGCAATGCAAAGCTGCGCTTTCGTTGGACTCTTACCAGCACTGTTTTGGGATTAATTGGTTTTGCGATTTGGCCGATAGTTTGGTATCTAACAGACTTACCTACGCATTGGCGTCACATCGCTGAAGAGGGATGGCGCAACGTTCCAGAAATGCGTGCCACACCTTCGATTGAATCTCTCGGATTCTTGAGTGTGAACTTTTGGGCTTATGCATGGCCTGTATGGCCATTGGCAATGATTTCGCTCGCACACTGGGGGCGTGTTAAAGAAGCGGGCACATGGCGCGCCCCACATCTTTGCATTCCACTGAGCCTATTTATTGGTAGCTTAATTTATGTCTTGTTCCGCCTTGAGGCAAATGAACATGATTTATTGATTTTGATTCCGAGCCTTTCTATCATTGCCGCATTTAGCCTGCCAGTGCTTAAACGAAGTGTCATTAGCTTTATTGACTGGTTTGCCATGTTTAGCTTTACGCTAATCGCCCTCGCTATTTGGATTATCTGGTTAGCTAAGGTGACAGGCTACCCAGAAACTACCGCAGCCAATATTGCACGTTTATTGCCGGGATTTGAGAGTCAATTTAATGTATTGGCATTTTTCGTTGCTCTGGCGATTACTGGCGTATGGCTTGCGATCGTGCGCTGGAGAACTTCACGCGCACCAAAAGAAATTTGGCGTTGTCTCATCATCTCCGCTTCAGGTACAACACTTATGTGGGTTTTATTAATGACCCTCTGGCTGCCAACGATTAATTACGCCAAAACCTATCGTCAAGTATCTGCGCGATTAACCCAAGTCATTCCTTCTGGTGGTGGCTGCATTGATACCAGCAATCTTGGCGATGCTCAACTTGCTTCTTTTAAATACTTTTCTAAACTCAATTTGCGGGATGATCCTAATTGCCCCTGGATGCTCACCCACAGCCAATCCGAGGCTAAAGCCTACGCCCAGCTGAACAATAAAAAACTCAGCCTCCTATGGGAGGATCGTCGTGCAGCTGACCGCGACGAACGTCTGCGTCTTTACGAAGTAATCCCAGAATAGATCGTGCTGCACTTTAAGTTATCGCGCCTGCGCGAGGATATCCCCTCCTTACTAAAACTGGCTGGGCCACTACTGATTGGTCAGCTTGCAGTGATTGCATTTGGTGTCTTAGACACAGCCATGACAGCGCGCTACTCTGCCGATGACTTAGCTGCGCTCGCCATGGCTTCGGCCATATTTATTAGCATCTATGTTGGCTTAACTGGCGTCATTTCAGCTCTTGCGCCTATTGCTGGTCAGTTATTTGGCGCTAAACGTTTTTCAGAAATCGGCGAAGAAGTTCGTCAAGCCACTTGGCTTGCTGTAGGACTCACTATTTTTGGTTGTTTTATTTTGCTGAATTCCGATCATCTGCTAGCCATCTCACAAGTCGATGCGGCTATTGAAGATAAAGCAAAGCTCTACCTCAATATTCTAGCTATTGGTTTACCAGCAAGCATGGCTATGCGCGTATTAATGGCTCTTCATAATGCTGTATCGCGCCCTACTGTGATTACGGCGGTACAAATCATTGGCCTAGCCCTTAAATTACCACTCAACCTTCTCTTTATCTATGGAGGCTTAGGCATTGAGGGCATGGGCGGCCCAGGCTGCGCAGTGGCCACTGTGATTATTAATTGGTCATGGTTACTCATGACTTTGGGCTTTGTTTTATTTGATCGCTTTTATAAGCCTTTTAAGATCTTTGCACGCTTTAGCGCGCCCGACTGGCATCGTATTTGGGTTTTACTCAAGCTTGGGGCGCCCATTGGATTTAGCTATTTAATCGAGGTGACCTCTTTCACCTTTATGTCTCTGTTTATTGCGCGGCTAGGAACGACTGCATTAGCGGGGCATCAAATTGTGGCCAATATGGGAACTGTGATCTATATGGTGCCGTTATCCCTCTCAATTGCAACGATGACATTAGTATCCCAATCTATTGGCGCCAATAAACCAGAGCGCGCTGAGGAGATTGGCTGGTCTTCAGTATTTTTTACCACCGCACTTTGCATCAGCATCGGTATAGCAGTCTGGATATTGAGGGTTCAACTGCTAAACCTATACGATCCACCAGAAGCAGTGAAAGTTTTTGCTATTCCCCTCTTTCTATTCATTGCGTTTTATCAAGTCTTTGATGCATTGCAAATTACTGCGGCATTTATTCTGCGGGCTTACCGAATTGCCTTTTGGCCGATGGTCATCTACGCCGGCTCACTCTGGGGAGTAGGTCTAGGTGGCGGCTATCTGATGGGCTTTAACGTCTTAGGCAATACACCTGCCTTCTTACAGGGTGCCAATGGGTTCTGGGCTGGCAATAGTCTTAGCCTTGCTTTGGCTGCATGCTTTTTGCTCTACCTTTTTAGAAGAACGGCGGAGCGCTATGAGAAGTCGCATCCGCCGCTAGAGGTCTAAATGAAAGGTAATGCCTTGTGCTTTTCTGCTCTCTTACTTATAGACCTTCAGAGTAGAAGCATCATCATCTAAACGTCGTTTCAAGTTACGCTGTTGTCCTGCAGATCCAGGATTATTAGTAATGAAGTTCTGATCGGCCAAATGTTTACGGACATCCTCAGCTAAATCTAATGAAGCCAACTTCATTAACTTCGCCGTGCTTGGTTTGTAGCCAGTATCTCTGCCATCAATTTGAACATCCCTACCCTCGCCCGAAGCCACGAATGAAGCAACGATTTGGCTTGTCTTGGTGTCAACGATATTGAAGTCTACCGTCACTTCCAGTGTGAGCTGCTGAGAGGTCGACTTTGTTCCCGGGATATCTGCAACGTTATCTGTGGTTGATACTTCCGCTAAGACGCCATACAGCACATAGTCAGCATCACCAAAATCACCCGCCTTAATACGCTTCACAATATCGAAAAACTCATCGCCCTGGTTAGGTGCAGCCACAGTAGGCTTTGCTTGCACTACCTTATATCCAGACTTGATTAGTAAACCACGTATAGGATTTGCCAGGTAACGCAATTCGCCATATTCATTATTGCTTTGATAGCCTGACTTCTTCATGCTTTGGGTACTGGCATTTGAAGAATTACTACTTGATGGTGCAGCATCAACTACTGGTGTAGGTGGCACTGCTGTGCCAGGGCTAGTTGCCTTAGGATCAGACAAATCAGTGAACTTCACTGGAAACGCAGATGAATTTGCACCGCCAGTCAGAGCAGAAGCATTGGCTTTATCAGCATCTACCTCAATTGTCTTTGGTGCAATAGTTGAGGAGATGGTATTGCCTGTAGTTGTCCTAGTCTCTTCAATAAAGGTTAAATTCTTACCTTCTTTTCTGAAGTAGATATCCGTCACAGCAATAGACTTAGAATCCGCCTTCAGCGCCTCAGCACTAATCACAGGATTCTTGGGCGGATCAGCAGGTACTTGACCAACAATCGCAGACTCTGCTTTGGGAGCAGGTGGTTTAGTAGCGCAACCCGCCAAAAAGACTAGGCCGATACCCGCACAGGCTAACCAGTTTGTTTTACTTAGTGACATTCAATTACCTACCTTCATGTATGGCGTATTAGCGCGTTGCAGTCTTACGAATCTCTTTTTCATCAGCCCACTCCAGCAAGCCAGACTCATTATTGATGAGATTTAAATTAAAGACGTAGTAAACATCCTTAACATCCTTGGTGTTTTTGACAATAGAAGCAATGGATCCTTCAATGCGATATTGAGCGCCTTGCATATTGCCTGTTTTAGCGATTGTGCTGTTCTTGTAAAGTCCTGATTGATTTTGACGCTTGAGTTCATCGGTTTGATTTTGCATTTCAGAAACGCTCACAGCAAACCGTACTTGACCACTCTTCATTAATTGTGTGCGAATCTTATCGGTGATGACGCGCGTATCAATGTATTCAGAAGTCTTGTTCTTCACATCCGCCAAGGTCACAATTGGCGCGTCTTTACTTCCGGAGATGGCTTTAGATTGCAGCAAAGATCTTGTCATTGCCTCAGCAATGATCTGCAGATCGGTCGATCCGTAATTGGCATTGACTGTTTCAACTGCCTTGGCATCGCCATAGCGCACCTGGGGGCCTGAGCACGCTACTAGGGCTGCTGCTGCCAAAACGATGGCAGATAAATGGATAGTTTTGGTTTTCATAGTCATTTTCAATAAGTCCTAATATCTTCTGATGGCGTGTTTTATTTGTATTGGTTTAACTCAAAACGAAAGTCAGTAGCATCTGGGGTTGGAGCTATCCCCATAATGGTGGTCGACTGACCTTTGCCGACGGTTACAGGCTTCCACGGCTCTTCGTCAGTCACAGTCATACCGTTTTTACCAATCCACTTGAATCGATAAGAAACGAGGTTAGATTTACTCTCATTCAGAATAGTCACTTGCGCTGTCAATACACCATTACGCATCAAGCTTCTCATATCCGTAATTTGAATACTATCCGTATCCCCCATGCGCACAGTCATATCTTTCATGGATGGCGTTGAACTACACGCTGCTAATGCAAGCGCAGTTAAAAGAATCGAAAAGTATTTCTTCATCTGGGTCTTTCTTAATTAAAAAGCTGCTGAAAGCTATTTAGCAGATTGGGTGGCTCATATGGCTTTACACCTTCCATATTACTGCCTGCGGGTGCTGGATTGGGGGTTGATGCTGGTGCCGGGCTTGGTGTTGCGGGCTGGACATTGGGGGTAGGAGTAACCGCTTCTACGGGAACAGGTGATGACACTACCGGATTGGCCTCCTCAGGCTTTGGATCTTGAAAACTACCCCATAGTTTCTTGAGGCCGTCCAGGGCAGTACCCGATGATTGAGGTGCGGCTATCGCGGGTAAGGTGGTAGCTGGGGTTGCGGCTGGGGTTGTAGTGACACCGCTAGCGACGGGCATAGCGATTGGCGACTTCGAAGGAAGTGCGGCAGGATCATTAGAGGTTAGGACCGTAGCTTTGTTCCTAAACATACGGATATAGACGACGTTATAGCCACCTACCAAATTCACAGTCTGAGAAACGGTCATGCCAGATGGCAGAGTGTATTTAAGAACGGTTGGACCAATTGGCAAACCCATTCTCACCATATAAGTTTGCGCAGGTAAGGTTGACCAATGGCGCACATCGGTCACATTGACAGACTGCAGGGCATATCCTGTAATGAGTCCAGCGATAGCGCCAATCAGAGCGGCAGTACCACTATTTTGGTTATTTTGATTACGCTGATTTGCTGCTTGCTGCGCAGCACGATCGGCTGCAAATTGGGCTGCTAGAGAAACGAGTGCTCTTGAAGAGGCTCTTAAAACATAAGCAGGCATTTCATCACGCAAGTTCTTGCGTGCCATTGCATCAATATTCGCCACCAATTCTGGATTGGCCACCCTATCACCCAACTGAATGAGTGATGGCCTAAAACGCTCTGTAGACCTTTCAATTACTGGGAACGTTAATGTCACCAACCTTGAATTACCACCTACAGTAAAAGTCTGGCTAATTTGATAAGGAACAATTTTAGGCATGTAGCCTGTATCAATCACGATTAAGGTATCAGCAAAAGCTTTTTTACTAAGATTGGCAATATTAGAATCCAGCTTAGCAATACTGGTTTTAAAGAAATTCACTTGCGGACGAAGTTCTATTGCCAGGCGATATCCTGGCGCAGCTAGGCTAGCTTCTCCTTGTGACTCATGAATAAAGCCTGATAAGTAATAAGCTGCTGGGTTCTGATAAGAATTCTTAAGACTGCGGGTCTCATCATCATCCAATAAATTAATGGGGTAGCCACTGATATTTTCTATGCGACTCGTTGCCGCCTGGGTATTGGGGTTGGCTTGTTGATCACGCTCTACCTTAGAGACAGCGGCAACCTGACTTTGAATCAGCTCCTCAATAACCTTCTCACGCTGCGCCATTTTTTTGGCTTCTACCATGGCGTCATTCCAGCGACCTTGAGAAATATGATTCAAGGCTAAAGTCTGGCTCAAAAAACTCACCTCATAAGGCTTTGGATCATACTCACTACTAAAGCCTTCAGACAATACATAAGAGCTTGCCCCTGAAAAAGAGCGTCTGAGTTTATCGCTGGTAGTGACTTCCCAACGACTGACCAATTGATCAGCAGCTAATAAGTTTTCTGTGCTGCTCGGAATCTGTGAAGGACCTTGCAAGCGCTGTACTTCACCTATCTCCATGTAGTACAAAGTATTTTTATCTTTGAAAGCGCTTTGGATAACGGCAGCAGTGTTTTGTAGGTCCCCGTTCTTGAACGGCTCCTTGGATTCGTTCATCTTCAATTGCTGAGTTTGCGTAGCGCAACCTACCAGTAAAGCAACTGCTAGCACGATACCGAATTTAGAAAAGTCTAATGCTGAAAATTTGAACAAATTTAGGGGCTTATGAGTGGTAGATGAAATCAATCTGTAGTTTAAGACAACAAAGTCTTCATACCTTTAACGCCTGATAGCAGGCTGGAGCTGACACAAAAAAAGCTTATTAGTCCAATTTTGCGCCAGATTGCTGCACCACCCTGCTCCATTTAGCTACCTCAGCCACAATTAACCGAGAAAGGTCTTTTGGGCTGCCAGGCGCAGGATCCAGACCACCCGCCAAGAGGCGCGATTTGACCTCGGCATTACTCAGCGTTTGGCGCACCATTTGATTGAGTTGCTTTTGGATGGGGACTGGCAAATTGGCTGGTGCCATCAATGAAAACCAGGAGACCGCCTCAAAGCCCGTCAAACCCTGTTCAGCCAGGGTTGGGATTTCTGGGGCAGCATGAGATCGCTTAAGGGTGGTTACCCCTAAAGCCTGTACTTCTCCAGCCTTAATCAAGGTCAAAGAAGAAGAAAGGTTGTCAAACAACATGGAGATGCGACCACTTAACAAGTCCGGCAGAGATTGGGCACGGCCTTTGTAAGGAATGTGACGAATTTGTACGCCAGCCATCTCCTTAAATAATTCTCCAGACATATGCAGTGAAGTGCCCACGCCCGAAGAACCAAAAGTCAGTTGATCTGGCTTTGCTTTGGCTAACTCAATTAATTCATGAAGATTGCTGACGCCTAGCTTCTTATTCACAATCAGCACATTCGGCGTACTCGCCAAAAAGCTAATGGGCGTGAAATCCTTCACAGGATCAAAAGAGAGTTTCTCGTATAGGGCGCCATTGATTGCATGAATACCAACGGTTCCTATTAACAAGGTATAGCCATCCGGCTCACTCTTAGCAACTAGGTCAGCTCCAATGTTTCCGCCATAGCCTGGTTTGTTCTCGACAACAACTGGTATTCCTAAGCTTTGCTGCCAATTTTCAGCTAATACACGTGCCAAGATATCCGGTGCACCGCCAGGAGTAAAGGTAACAATAATCCGAATAGGCTGCTTTGGCCATGTAGCTTTGCCGGTTGATTTTGTTTGCGCATGAGCTGTCAGCGCCAGCAGTGATGCCATACAAATCAATACGAAGCTCTTGAAAATCTTAGAGAATGGCATGCTCAATCAATTCGAAACCAGACCAGATGGCCTGAGTTAGAAACCAAAGCGAGAGCGCAGCCACAGCCAGCCCTCATATTTCACGGGGTCATCAGCGCAAGGGCCAATACCGCACTCAAGTAAGGTTGAAACAAGATTACCGAACACCAGGAGAATAAACAGAATCACTAATGTATTGGCGAACCAAGAGCGCGAGCGCACATCACGATTGGGTAACATTAACAATACCGCTAAGCCTAGCAATAAACCTGTGTAGCCAACATAAGCCCAGGTATAAAAATGTAATTCTAAAAAGGTTTTACCAAAACCTTTATCACCTGGAAGAATATGCAAAAACACTTGGCGCAATGAAACCATCATGCCTACTAGGCCGCCAATAATGCCCCAACCGTAATGTGCAGAATGTGCGCCGCAACGAATATTTAAGACCAATGCAAAACCAATGATCACAAATCCAATACGTTGCATTAAACATAACGGGCAAGGCAACTCACCAAAATAGAGTTGATCTACAAATGCATAGGCCAGCATGCCAACAACAGCGAGCAATGCAAGTTGATTTCCTAGAGCCGCTAAAGAAGGGAAAGAATGTCTGCTCACAATAAATTACAGACTAATGTTGAGATGGCTAGTGGCATGAAAGCGGAACCAAACCATCAGTATTCCAACAGTAATTGCTAAAACTACTACAGCAGCAAGTCGCTTCTCAAACCAGACCAAGATGAGTCCGATAAAAGCTGTCAGAAAAGGAAGGAACATATACATAAGGGAATTCTAGCGCAGGAGACTATAGATAAGGGTAAAAACACGATTACAGGGCTTATGAAATGGTCATTTATGGCAATGAGGTGCAAGCTTTTGTTTAGAATGCCTTCATGACTCTACGCTCTACCCCGCCCTGCATAGATTTAGATATCCACGACAACATTGCACGCGTTACTTTTAATAATCCTGCCGCTCGTAACGCTCTAACTTGGCCAATGTATGAAGAGCTTAAGCAGATTTGTGATTCGTTGGCAAAAAATTCCGACATTCGAGTAGTGATATTCAGAGGCGCAGGAGATAAAGCATTTGTTTCTGGAAGCGATATTCAACAGTTTGTTGATCTCAAAGAAAATGAGGCGTATGAAGTTGCTGTTGATCATATCTTTGCCTCTTTGCAGCAACTGCCCATGCCCACCATTGCAATCATTGAAGGTTTAGCAGTGGGTAGCGGCCTATTGATGGCTACCGCTTGCGACTTTCGCATCTCCACACCCGAAGCACGTTTTGGCATACCGGTAGCTAAGACTTTGGGAAATTGTTTATCGCCGAGCAATCTCTCTTGGATTGCAGCCCATCTTGGAGTGCCTACAGTAAAAAAGATGCTCCTGACTGCAGAATTAATTAAAGCGCCAGAGTTATTAGGGACTGGCTATATCTATCAATTAGCTGAAGCAAGCGAAATTGATGCAGCAGCAAACACACTCGCAGAAAAATTATCCACTCTGGCGCCCATTACACAAAAAGCTAGCAAGCTCACCATGGCACGCCTTCTCCAGAGTAATTTGCCTGATTGCACAGATCTCATGCGTGAGACCTATAACAGCAAAGACTTTAGGGAAGGAGTGAACGCCTTCCTAGAAGGACGTCCACCAAAATGGATAGGCAAATAAGGCCTATCTTTTGTAATTAAATAATCTTTGTCTTTAAATTCGGTAAGCCCGCAACACTACCCTCAAGCACGTCACCTTTTTTGACCGGACCAACACCTGCTGGTGTTCCAGAGAAAATCAAATCTCCTGGCTCTAAGGTAAACAAAGTGGAAAGATAGGCAATAGTGTCAGGCACATTCCAAATGAGTTGATTCAGATCACCTTCTTGGCGAACCTCACCATTCACCAACAGTTTGACCAAGCCCTTAGACGGATGACCGCACTGACTAGCCGGCGTGATTTCTCCACATGGCGCAGATTGATCAAATGCTTTGCCTGTATCCCATGGACGCCCCATCTTCTTAGCTTCACCTTGCAGATCACGTCTGGTCATATCTAGACCAACCCCATAACCATAGACGTGCTCAAGGGCTTTATCTGCAGCAATATTCGCGCCACCCTTACCAATGGCTACAACCATTTCAATTTCGTGATGGACATCATTTGAAAGATTGGGATAAGCCATATTCTCGCCATCAGTCACAATCGAGTTGGCCGGCTTCATAAAAAAGAATGGTGGCTCACGATCGGGATCATGCCCCATCTCACGTGCGTGATCAGCATAGTTACGGCCGACGCAATAAATGCGATTGACTGCAAAGCGACGGGTGTCTCCAGTTACCGGCAAAGACACTACTGCTGGGGGGTCAATCACAAATGCTGAGCACATAAAAACCTTTCTAAGAATTTTGATAAGCGTGTGTTTTATTTCTGATGCGGAGAAGTATGGCGTAATTTTAATAACAAGATACTAAGAGCCAGCGCAAAGGTCAATGCATTTGCCATGATGAGAGGCCACTTCTCAATAATCAGGCCGTAGATCAGCCACAAGCCCACCCCAGCAGTAAATAAGGAATACATCCCTAGTGAAATACCTGATAGGTCCTTAGTGCGCCATGAGCGGATTGCTTGAGGCAAGAAGGCGATGGTGGTTAAGAATGCAGCGCAATAACCAATAATCTCTATTTGATGGGGATCTAAGGTCATTTAGGTATTGTAATGAGAGAAATTTACAAATCCTTGACGCAGCGCATAAATTGAATTTGTGTTCATAATAGAAAATCGTAACTTAAACCACTACTAAAAATTCAAAATGAGACAACACATTATTAAGGGCCTAGGCCTACTTCTTTGCAGCAGCCTAATCAGCAGCCCGCTACTCGCACAAACGAATAGTGCCGCAATCAAAAATTATCCTGAAAAGCCTATTAAGCTGGTTATTCCCTATCCACCAGGAGGCGCCACCGACGTCATCGGTCGCATCATGGCACAGGAGCTATCCAAATCCCTCAATCAACAAGTTGTGCCAGACAATCGTGCTGGTGATAGCGGCAATATTGGCGCAGATATGGTGGCTAAGTCACCAGCAGATGGCTACACCCTGTTAATGGGGGCCCTCACCTCTCACTCTATCAATGCAAATTTAGATAAAGACAAAATCAAATACAACCTGGAAAAAGATTTCACTCCAGTTGACGTGGTGGGAGTGGTTCCACTTGTATTTGTCGTAAACCCTTCAGTTCCGGTAAAGAATATGAAAGAGTTTATTGCTTACGCTAAAGCCAACCCAGGCAAACTTACATTTGCCTCATCCGGTGCTGGCGCCCCTCAACGACTTGCAATGGAAATGTTTCGCAACCAGCTTGGCTTAGATTTATTGCATGTGCCTTACAAGGGTAGCGGCCCCGCTATGACTGACTTGGTTGGCGGACAAGTATTAACGATGGCTGAGACCGTCCCAGCAGCATTGCAATTTATTCAGTCTGGCCAACTAAGAGCCTTGGCGGTAACCACATCCAAACGGATTAGCCAATTACCAGATGTGCCAACAGTTACCGAAGCTACTGGCTTACCCAACTTCGATGTAGTGAGTATGTTCGGAATTTTGGCGCCAGCAGGAACACCTAAACCCATCATCGATAAACTGAGTGAAGATATTAAAGTGATCCTGCAACGCCCAGAAGTTCAAGAGCGTATGTTGGCTGCTGGCGTTTATGTGAATTACCTATCGCCTGCTGACTCTGCTAAACGCATTCAAAGAGAATTAGCAATGTGGGCCAAAGTAGTTAAGGACGCTAACATTAAAGCCGATTAAAACCTTTGAATATTCCAACGCTTGTTGCTACAAGCGTTGGATCACAATCAATTCTTTTTTTGGCCAGCTTTACGAGCTTCTAATTCTTTATTGATAGCTGCAAGCATTTTGGCATCTGGTGTTTTCCAGTTGCCGCCAGAATTGTTGACCATATAGACCAAGGCATCGGAGAAGCCCTCAATACTAAGATTGGGATTGCCACCTTTTGGAGGCATAGCTCTCACACCAAAATAAGCGTGAGCAGTCAGGGTTGCCTGACCTTCCGCAATCAAGGGAGCCCATTTAGCCTTATCGCCAAACTTAGGTGCATTAAGCACTCCTGATCCATGACAGCTAGCACAAACTTGTTTATAGGTATTTTCGCCAGATTGAGCCAAAGCCAAATTAGAGGTGGAAAGACCCAGCAGGCAGGACAATAAAAAGAAAACTGGTTTGGATCGCATTTGAGCACTCTCTTAAGTGATGAATGCTTAAGAGGTTATCTGAATTTCAGAAACCTTGCTTTGATCCCAATCAAGCTAGGCCAAGAGCGCTAGCTATTTGATAGGTAATAAAAGCGGCAATATAGGCCAACCCAAACAGGTAGCTCAGCATAATGACCGGGATCTTCCAGCCGCCAGTCTCGCGCTTTACTGCCGCAATGGTTGATAAACACTGAGGTGCAAAGACAAACCAAGCCAACAAAGAAAGTGCTGTAGCTAAAGACCAGCCACTAGAAATTAAAGGAATTAGCGCATCCGCTGCATCTGCGCTGGAACTAGATAAGGCATACACCGTCGCAAGAGAGCTCACGACAACCTCGCGAGCTGCCATGCCCGGCACTAATGCAATGCTAATTTGCCAGTTAAAGCCAATTGGTGAGAAAACATGAGCCAAGGCTTGGCCTAGCATTCCGGCAAAACTATATTGAATAGGCGAACCTGTTGCACCCTCTGGTGGAAATGGAAAGCTAGACAAGACCCAAAGACCAATTGTCATTAATAAAATAATTCCACCAACTCGGCGCAAGAATATTTCTGCGCGTTGCCATAAGCTAATCGCCAAATTGCTTAAGCGTGGCATGTGATAGCTTGGCAACTCCATCATCAGCGCATTCATCTTGAATTGCTCGCTCGTAAAGCGCTTCAGAATCCAAGCTACAGCCATCGCCCCCAAGATCCCAGCAAGATAGAGTAAGAATAAAACTAAGCCTTGAAGATCAATACCGGCCCAGAGTTTTTGTTCTGGAATAAAAGCAGAGATGAGCAAGGCATACACAGGAAGACGTGCTGAGCACGTCATCATCGGCGCAATCAGGATGGTCACCATACGATCACGCGAATTAGAGATACTCCTAGTCGCCATGATTCCAGGGATTGCACAAGCAAAACTGGATAGCAATGGGATAAAAGATCTGCCAGAGAGACCAACTGATCCCATCACCCTATCCAAGAGATACGCTGCTCTCGGAAGGTATCCAGACTCTTCAAGCAACAGGATGAAGAAGAACAAAATCAGAATTTGCGGCAAGAAGATTACAACACCACCAAGACCCGCCAAGATTCCGTTGATCAATAAGCTACGTATCCATCCATTAGGCAGCCATTCTGCAATCTGACCACCAAGATACTCAACCGAATCCTTAATAAGTTCCATGGGCACTGTTGCCCAACTAAAGACTGCCTGAAAAATACAAAACAGCAAGACCACCAAAATAACGGGGCCCAGAACTGGATGAAGCAATACAGCATCTAGGCGATCACTTAACTGGTCCGGGATGATGCGATCTAGCTTTAGGTTTTGCAAAATCTTTTGCACTTGCACATTATCTGATTCTGTATGCGCAATATGGGAGGCTACATTTTCTAATGTGGCATCGCTTGTTCCACTGCGAAGACTATTTAAGTTTCGCCAATCTAAATCAGACAGAAACCGTTTAATCTCATCAGCACCATTAGATTGAATACCGATGCTGGTGAGCACAGGCAAACCCAATTCATTCGAAAGAGCGGCTGTATCAATTTGCAAGCCCTGACGTTTGGCAATATCCAGCATATTGAGTACCACTACACATGGCAGACCCAGGCGCTTTGCGGCCAGTACCAAACGCAAATTGCGACGCAGATTAATGGCACTCAAAACGCAGATCACCAAATCAGGGCGCTTCTCACCTTCTGCCCTACCAAGCAATACATTACAAGTGACTCGCTCATCAAGAGATCTTGGATATAAGCTATATGCGCCAGGTAAATCCAATATACGAATATTTTTTTCGGAGTCTAGTGTTAGACGTCCTTCTTTGCGTTCAACAGTGACACCAGAATAATTGGCGACTTTTTGACGGCTGCCAGTCAATAAATTGAATAGCGCTGTTTTGCCGCAATTGGGATTGCCCAATAGCGCTACGAGTGGCTCGCTTGGAAAAAAATGGACTTTGGATTCAGGCATGCTGCAAAGATTCAACCAAAATCATGCGCGCCTCTGATTGGCGTAAAGCGAAAGTGGAAGCGCCTACACGAACCATATACGGGCCCTTGCCTAGCAAACCCTTACGCAATACTGTGACTTGTTCACCCGGTAAAAAGCCAATATCTTCCAACTGCCCCTTAATTTGAGGAGCTCCTTTTGGCACATCCACTTGAGTGACGCGATAAAGACTGCCTAAGTCAACTTGGTCTAAATTCATTAAATATGCTTTTTAGCTTATGTGAGGCCCATTATAGCGACAAATGAGAATGAATATCATTCGTTTAAAGTGCCAACCCTTTAGCAATAATGCCCCTTTTAAAGCTCTTAAGGCTTGACCCAAAGCAAATGGGAGGGCCTTAATACGCTCTTGAGCAACTAAGGCGTGCTGTAGCCGTATCTTTGCAATATGGCTTGAGCTTGAGGACCCTGCATAAAGCGGTATAAATCAACCGCCTCTTGGGGTGCGCCCTTCATCAACACCATACGTTGCTTAATGGGGTCATACAACCTTGCATCCACCAAGAAATAACGCGTTTGCTTTAAGAGCTCCGGTGACTTAGCCAATGAAAGCGCAGTAAAACCAATGTCAGCAGCACCGCTAGCGACATACGTAGTAGCCGCACCAATATTGTCAGCATAAACAAGCTTATCTTTTGCGAGATCCCATAGGCTCTCAGCTTTTAAATACTGAACTGCTGCCCTGCCATAAGGTGCCAGCTCAGGCTTTGCAATAGCAACCTTATTGGCTTTGCTAATCGCCTTTGCAATTTCCGTCCTGCTAGTTAGCGATTGAGTGCCGGATGATGTTTTGCTAATGATGGCCAATTTACCAATCGCATAAACCGAACCTTCATCTGTGGCTTTACCATTTTTATATAACTCAAGCGGAAACTGCTCATCAGCTGCAATGAATAAATTGAAAGGTGCTCCATTCAGAATTTGCGCAGCAAAGTTGCCAGATGAACCGTAAACTACCCTCATCTCAGGCTTACCTGCAGACCTAAATGCAGCGGCGATCTCAGTAAAGGCATCCTTCATATTGGCTGCTACTGCAATAGTGGCAACCTGTGCGAATACGCTACCGGTAAAGGCGAAAAATACTGCGAGGAAGATAAAGATCCGCTTGATCATGTCGAATCCATTCTAGTGGATTCATTGGTCTTTAGAAAACTATAGCCAATCCTGAATTTGCCGATTGAGACTGACGGCCTTGTATCCCGGCGTTTCTCCAGAAGCGCTCCGAATTTTGCGAATCAGCTTAGAGGATGCAGATTGCGTAGCCATCTCCTGATGCATTGCTATAAAGAAAATTTCATCTTTGATGGGTACAAAACTCAGGCCATTTTCTAAAGCAATATTCTTAACCCCCAAACCCACATCAGCCTTTCCGGCCAGGATGGCATTGGCAACTGCTGAGTGAGTAAACTCCTCATGAAGATATCCATTGATGTCTGAGGGCTCAATTCCCTCCTCCATCAATAAGTTATCAAGCAATAATCGGGTACCGGAGCCGATTTGACGATTAATAAAGCGTACTTTTTTACCCATGAGATCTTCAATCGCACGAATACGAAGCGGGTTTCCTTTTTTTACTATCAACCCTTGGGTACGCTTCATGACGGGATAGATTTCAATATTATTTTTTGATAGACGCTGATAAATAGCCTTTGAGCTAGTGGGATCGGAAACGTGATAGCCAGCAATATGCGCCTCTTTATTCAGAAGTCTCTCCAAAGATTCTCCTGAGCCTGCAATTTTGAGTTCAACCCCCTGAATTTCTCCAGCCGCCTTTTGAATGACTGAATCACTGCTGGAGAAAAATTTCCAGCGCACACTTTCTGACTTTTGTATTTTCTTAATTTCTTTTAATAATCTATCGTGATACTGGGCATCATGCTTTAAGTGCTCAGCCTGCATATCTTCAATAAACTGAATTAAGAAAGTTCCAAATTCAGTCAACTCGGAACCATGGCCCTTGGTCCGAATAATCAGTGGCATACCTAATTCAGCTTCAACTTGATTCAGCTTGCCCCACGCCCCCCTATAGGAAGTGCCTGATTTTTTACTAGCAACTACCAAGGAGCTTCCCTGCCCGATGTCTTTCAGCAGCTGAGCGAGCCAAATCAGATCGACAGAAGCCCTTCCATCAACCTTGGTATTCACAATTAACGTGGGACGGACTTCAATTTTCATATGTAATTTTTTGCATATTCATTAAGTATTAATGTATGCGATGATATCCCTTTAATCAACCCTTTCGAGTGAAAATATGAAAAAAATATTTCGGAGACTATTCCTTTCCACCCTCGTAGCTTTAGCAATTCCTGCGTCACAGGTTTATGCCCAGGAGAAAAGCATTGTGGTTTCCTCCACAACTTCAACTGAGCAATCAGGTCTTTTCAATTACATGCTGCCCATCTTTAAGATGAAAACTGGCATCGAAGTAAAAGTAGTAGCCGTGGGAACTGGTCAGGCCCTAGATATTGGTCGACGTGGAGATGCAGATGTGGTGTTTGTTCACGACAAACCTGCTGAAGAAAAGTTTATTGATGAGGGCTTTTCAACAAAACGATATGAAGTGATGTACAACGACTTTGTTCTCATTGGACCTAAGTCAGACCCAGCGAAAATTGCTGGCGGCAAAGACATTCAAGTAGCACTTCAAAAAATTGCTGCTGCACAAGCTCCATTTGTATCTCGCGCAGATAAGAGTGGCACCCATGCAGCTGAACTGCGTTATTGGAAAGGCGCTGGCGTTACTATCCCACCAAGTCAGGCTTGGTATAAAGAAACTGGATCAGGCATGGGCCCTGCCCTGAACACTGCCTCCGCAATGAATGGCTACATCTTGGCTGACCGCGGAACTTGGCTCAGCTTTAAGAATCGTGGTGATCTCACCATTCTGGTTCAAGGTGATCCAAAGCTATTCAATCAATATGGCGTGATGTTGGTAAACCCAGCTAAATACCCTAATGTGAAAAAGGTACAAGGTCAGGAGTTTATTGATTGGCTCATCTCCAAGAATGGGCAAGACGTGATTGCTAGCTACAAGATTGATGGCGAGCAGTTGTTCTTCCCTAATGCTAAGTAAATTTACAACAGTACAACTTAGGAGAAATCATGGAACTGAAAGTCAAACTTAGCGCTCGCAACACCCTCAACGGGAAAGTAGTTGAGCTCAAAATGGGTCAAACCACTTCTCACGTTAAGCTAGATATTGGTGGCGGACATATTGTGACGGCCTCCATTACTAATGAAGCAGTTGACGAACTTAACCTCAAGGTTGGAGATCAAGCCTGGGCAGTGATTAAAGCCTCTGATGTGATGATTGCCAAAAGCGCGTAAATCAAGACCTATTTTAGGTAACAAAAAAGCCCGCATTAGCGGGCTTTTTCTTACTGGCGTACCGCCCAGTTAATTCAATAACGTCAAGTCTTTATTTCTTTGGTGTTACAAAACCAATCGCTGTGTCGTCAACAAACTCAACCATCACATCATCACCAGCCTTAAACTTCTCAAGACCGAGAACTGATGGATCTACTTTTACTTTTTGCTTCTCGCCGTTAGGCATTGTGAAAGTAACAATACGTGTCTTTTGATCGATTGTTGAAATCTTGACAGTTGCATAGATGGTATCTGTAGTTTCTTCAAATGGCTTAGCAGAACCTTTGCCAGCTACTACTACAGAGCGAACACCAGAAACGCCTGGCTTTTGATCTTTCCCAGCAGCTGTTAATCCAACAGCTACCGCTTGAGCATGCTCAACCAAGAATACATCGCCCTTTTTAACCTTGTCTAAATCATTAATCGATTTAGAAACGTTCATTTGCGCCAAATTACCGTTTGCATCTTTCAATACAACGATACGTTTCTTAACGTCTACAGAATCAACAGTTGCGCTCAAAACGACAACTTCAGCTGCTAATGGCAACATTTTTGCAGGTGTTTGTGCAAAAACTGAAGCAGCACAAGTAATACCAACTGCAGCAAACAAACCAGTCAATAAAGATTTCTTCAAGATAACTCCTAAATGAGTAAAAGGTTTTAGAGGGGCTCAATACAGAGCCACAATTCATTGTAACCATGGATTGGGGCGTTTTTAGTGCGGGCGCGAACTATCCTTTCAACATTGCTTCTTTGGTAAATTGATGAGGAAATCAATATAAAGGCATCAGGAATCTTGGAAATACTGCTCAAATCGTGGAAAGGGGCTGAAGAAGACGCCTTTTTGGTGCGCCAGGAAGTTTTTATCCGGGAGCAAGGGGTTCCAGCCGAACTCGAATTAGACGAATTTGACCCAACCGCGGTCCATGCCATAGCCCATCAAGATGCACAGTGCGTTGGCACCGGAAGGCTGGTGGATTTAGGCAATGGCAAGGCCCAAATAGGACGCATGGCGGTCTTAGCCAAATTCAGAGGAAAAGGTGTTGGAAAGCAGATCCTGCAAAAGCTAGTGGAGCTAGCTGCCTCGCAGGGAGCACAGGAGATCATCCTGCACTCACAAGTAGATGCAATCCCTTTTTATGAAAAACTGGGCTTTACAGCAGAGGGGGCTAGCTACGATGAGGCTGGCATTCCTCATCGTAATATGATTCTTACATTAGCAAATTCAACTCAATAAGCGATGACTACGAATACCACTCCAACCCCGCCAAACTTTATCTACGTCCATCGAGTTTGCTATTCCGATACAGATGCGGCTGGTTTTGTATATCACGGACGCTACCTTGAGATTTTTGAGCGCAGTCGCGCAGAGTGGCTCTCCCAGCGTGGCTTGACCCCTACCAAACTTGCCAATGAATTCTCTATGGTGATGCCCCTACGTGAGCTCACCATGAACTTCTATAAGCCAGGGCGTCTAGATGACTTGCTTTACATAGACCAAGTGATCGAACATCGTGGCCGAACACAAGTCACCGTTAAACAGACTGCACAAAGAAAACTTCCTGACAGCGAGGAGTTTCAAGTGATTGCGAGCGCTGTACTACATATCGTCTGTGTTGATACCAATACACTAAAGCCTAAGGCATGGCCTGAGTGCGTATTCCAGGATGAGTAATGCATTCAATGGAGCAAAAGATGTCTGATGGAAAACTACTGACCTTTGTAAAAGAACTGAGCCTTCTACTTGAGCAAAAGCCAAGCGAGGACGCCATCTTTACTAAAGGGAAAAAATTACTCGAAAATCTCATTGCCAAAGATGATTGGCTTCCTGAAGAATTTACCAAGCCGCATCCACAGTATTACCAGCAATATCTTTTGTATGCAGACCCATTAGAGCGCTTCTCGGTAGTGAGCTTTGTATGGGGTCCAGGACAAAAAACTCCCGTTCACAATCACACTGTCTGGGGGATGGTTGGCCAACTGCGTGGTGAAGAAAAGGGCACCCCCTACTATCTCCAGGCAGATGGTGGATTCCAACCAGGCGATGCTTGCATCAGCCCGCCAGGACATGTGGATACCGTCTCACCCAATACACACGATATTCATGTTGTGGAAAACAATATGAGTGATCAGACTTCAATCAGCATTCATGTCTATGGTGGCAACATTGGACGGATTCATCGTTCTGTATTTGACCCAGCCACTGGCGCAGAAAAATCTTTTGTCTCCGGCTACGCTAATACCACTGTGCCAAACCTCTGGAACCCTGCTTAATCGAACAATTGTCTAGCTTTAGGGCTGATGACTTAAAATAGCTACTCTTACTGCAAACGCACTTGCGTGGCAGCTCACCCCATTGACCGGGATAGTCGATTTTTTAAATACGTTGAATACGGGTCAATACTTTATTGGTCCCTATGTTATTTACAGATCTCGGTTTATCAGAACCCATTCTTCGCGCTATCGCTGAAGAAGGCTATACCAGCCCCACCCCCATTCAAGCTAAATCAATCCCTGCCGTTTTAAAAGGCGGCGATCTCTTGGCTGCAGCACAAACTGGTACAGGTAAAACTGCTGGCTTTACTCTACCAATTCTGCAGCGCTTAACTTCAGCCAAAGCGACTTCTGGCAAGCGCTTATTGCGCGTTTTAATTCTGACACCTACCCGCGAATTAGCAGCGCAAGTCCAAGAATCTGTCGTGACGTATGGTAAATACACTGGCTTAAAGTCCACAGTCATTTTTGGCGGTGTTGGCGCCAATCCTCAAATTAAAGCGATTGCTGGCGGCCTCGATATTTTGGTTGCGACACCAGGACGCTTATTAGATTTAATGTCACAAAATTGCGTATCTCTTAAAGATATTGAAATTTTAGTTCTCGATGAAGCGGATCGCATGCTCGATATGGGCTTCTTGCGCGACATCAAGAAAATATTGGCTGCACTTCCAAAGCAACGCCAAAATCTTCTCTTCTCCGCAACCTTCTCTACCGAAATTAAAGCGCTGGCTGATGGATTGCTAAATGCACCGGAGTTAATTGAGGTAGCTCGCAGCAATAGCACCAACGAGGCAATCGCCCAACTCATACATCCAGTAGATAGAACCAAGAAGCATCCATTATTAGCCCATCTCATTAAGAGCAACGACTGGCAGCAAGTGCTGGTCTTTACTCGCACCAAGCATGGCGCTAATAAATTAGTGACTCAGCTGGAGAAAGATGGCATCACTAGCATGGCGATTCATGGCAACAAGAGTCAATCTGCCCGAACTAAAGCATTGGCTGACTTCAAGGCGGGTAAGTTAACTGCCTTAGTTGCTACCGATATTGCAGCACGTGGAATTGATATTGACCAACTTCCGCACGTAGTGAACTACGACTTACCGAATGTCTCCGAAGACTATGTACATCGTATTGGGCGTACTGGTCGCGCTGGATCCAATGGCGTAGCTGTATCTTTAGTGTGTGTTGACGAGCACCAGATGCTGAGAGATATTGAAAAACTGATTAAGCAAAAACTACCGCAGGAAGTGATTGCAGGTTTTGAGCCAGATCCGAATGCAGTGGCGCAACCCATTCAGCTGCGTAGTCAACAACATCAGCAATCCAGAAAGCCAAGACCTGCTGGTGCCGGTGGCGCCCCAGCTAAAAAGACTCCGGCCAAGCGCGGCAGCCCACCTAAAAGAAGCTTTAACCGTTAATTTCACCTACGTTTAGAATATTTAGCATGAGCCAAAACGCAGAAACTTTACCGAACGAACCACGTCTCACCTCCCTCTCGCACGGCGGGGGTTGTGGTTGCAAGATTGCCCCTGGAGTTCTTTCTGAGATTCTGAAGAATGTTCCGCAGCTACCCTTTCCAAAAGAGTTACTCATTGGAATTGAAACATCTGATGATGCCGCGGTTTATCAAATTAATGAGTCGCAAGCCATCGTTGCGACTACCGATTTTTTCATGCCGATCGTAGATGATCCATTTGATTTCGGAAAAATTGCTGCTACCAATGCAATTAGCGATATCTACGCAATGGGTGGCACCCCCTTGTTTGCGCTTGCCTTAGTTGGCATGCCGATTAAGGTCTTGTCCAATAAAACCATTGCACGCATCTTAGAAGGTGGGGCTGAAGCGTGTCGTAGCGCCGGCATTCCCATTGCCGGTGGACATACGATCGACTCTGTTGAACCTATTTATGGTTTAGTGGCTATTGGTATTGTTGATCCAAAGCGCGTTAAGAGCAATGCCAGCGCTAAACCAGGTGATGTACTCATTCTAGGAAAGCCTCTTGGCGTTGGAATACTGTCTGCCGCTCTCAAAAAAGATCTATTAGGTCCAGATGGCTATCGAGAGATGATCTCCAACACCACTAAACTCAATTCTGCAGGGCCTGATTTAGCTAAGTTAGTCGGTGTTCATGCTTTAACTGATGTCACTGGATTTGGCTTAGCTGGCCACACCTTAGAGTTAGCACGTGGCTCTAACTGCACAGCACATATCGACTGGAGTCAGGTACCGCTACTCTCTAATGTACAGACACTAGCCGATGAAGGTGTGATTACTGGTGCCTCCGATAGAAACTGGCTTAGCTATGGCAATGAAGTCGGCATCCCAGCAGACTTCACGCCAGCACAACGCGCTTTATTAACGGACCCACAAACGAGTGGTGGGTTGTTGGTTTCTTGCAGCCCTGAGAGCGTTAAAGAAGTGTTGGATATTTTTAATCAACATCATTTCTTGGGTGCCCGCGTCATCGGTCAAATGAGCAAGCGCCAAGACAAGCCGTTAGTTATTTCTTGAGATTAAATACGCTTGAGAAATCAAGCTGACCATTTCCTGCTTTGCTATGAATTTCATAAAGTTGCTGCGCTAACTTTCCAAGCGGCACACTCGCATCGAGATTCTCTGCGTTTTCAACTGCCAAGCCCAAATCCTTGAGCATCAGATCTACCCCAAAACCACCGGCATAGTCTTTTGAAGACGGCACGTTTTCCATAACTCCTGGACAAGGGTTATAAAGTTCCAACGCCCAATTGCGTCCCGAGCTTTTTGTCATGATGTCAGACAGCACCTTGGGATCAAGGCCATTCGCAATTCCCAAGCGCAGTGCTTCACTCGTTCCGAGCATCTGAATACCCAAAAGCATGTTGTTGCAAACCTTTACAGTCTGTCCTGCACCATTCGCCCCAGCATGAAAAATATTCTTGCCCATCTTTTCCAGCACTGGACGTGCGCACTCTACAGCCCCAGCATCACCGCCAACCATAAATGTTAAGGTGCCAGCTTGCGCACCAGCAGTACCACCAGAAACAGGTGCATCAATCATGACAAAACTTTTTGCCTGAGCCGCAGCAGCAACAGCTTGCGCTACCTTGGGTGAAATAGTTGAACAATCAATCAACAAGGTTTTAGGATTGGCGTTTGCCAACAAACCTGCGTCGCCAAGATACAAACCCTCTACGTGACGTGAGGCGGGCAGCATGCTAATCAATACATCCGCATCTTTTGCCGTATCGTTGGCATTAGCCGCAACGATACCCCCAGCAGCAGCGAGGCCACCCAGCTGACTCTTTACCAAATCAAAGCCAGTTACCTGATGACCTGCTTTTAATAAGTTAAGGGCCATTGGTAAGCCCATATTGCCAAGTCCAATAAATCCGATTTTCATAATGCTCCTAGTTTTATTGTTTTCTTGAGGCTAAGTATTTCACACCCTCAGGTCCATATGATTCTGCATGAAGCTGCTTAAATTCCAGATGAAAAATTTCTCCAGCCTTGTAATTCTTACTTAGACCATCAATCACGATGGTGATATCGCCTTCGACAACAAAAGCCATCACCTCAAATGGATGCTCATGAATGCCAAGCTGACCATTAGACACTTGCTGAACCTCTACTGGCTCAGGAAAACCCTCCCGAAGTAGTAGCTGTAAAAATTCCTCTGAATTCATGCCTCAACTATAGCGTGGATATACTCACCTGGCGTCGAGCAATTTTCATGGGGAGTCATGATGGTAAAAGTGATTGGATTGATTGAATTAAGGGATGAGGGAGCTTTTGAGCAATACCGCTCCCAAGTAGGTCAGACCGTAGAGCTATATAAAGGTTCGATCAAAAATCGGGGCTCCATTGCCGATGTATTTTGGAATGAACTTGCTTGTGCGCCATTCAGCACATTCGTGGAACTAGAATTTCCCAGCGAGCAGGATGCTAAGACGTGGGCCAATAGCCCTGAGTACCAATCGCTTGTGCCTATTCGTAGCAAGGCAATGAAACTGACTTTATTTAGCATTGGAATCTAAGCTTGCTAAATCGCCTCTGAAATTTAGGCGCTAGAAATAAAAAAGCCTAGCTCGCAAGCTAGGCTCGTCAATCAGTGTGGGATGTGAATTACTTCTTCGCTTCCATCGCCTCTTTAGCAGCTGTGATTTCTTTACGACGCTCTTTGCAAGCACCGGCGATTTCTTGCAATGCCTTACGGGCACGTGCAGCAGACGCCTTAATACCTTTTTCAATGAATTTTTCGTTTTCAGCTTTATATGTTTCAAAAGCAGCCAACAATGTATCGTGTTGTGACATCTCGTCTCCTATTAACAAATGAATATTCTTACTGACAGCGAAATCAGTATATCCCCATAAAAACCACGGAAAATCACCCCCCAAATCAGGGATAACTCTTATATTGATGGCTTCAGCCAAAATAGGTTAATTAATAAAAAATAACTCGGAGACAGACAAAATGATCAGAAATATCTTTCTATTGGTTTTTGGCGCCCTCATTGGGCTCTCAGCCAATGCACAAACCACCTCCTGGCCCAATCCCAGCAAGCCAATCACCTTTATTAACCCCTTCCCGCCAGGCGGGGCTGTAGACGCCTTTGGGCGCCCGCTTGCCAAGCAGCTGTCCACTCAATTAAATGATTCCATCGTGGTCGATAACCGGGGCGGTGCAGGTGGCACGGTTGGTGCTGCAGCTGCAGCAAAAATGGCACCGGATGGTTATACCTGGCTTCTTGGTGCAGTGCATCATTCCATTGCGCCAAGTATGTACACCAACCTCTCTTATGACATCACCAAGGATTTTGAGCCAATCGCGATCATTGGTAGCGTTCCTCACGTCATCGTTGTGAACCCTACTAAGTTTCCGAAGAACGATCTGAAATCCATCATGGAAGAGATTCGTAAATATCCGGGCAAATATAACTACGCATCTACAGGTAACGGTACCTCACAGCATTTAACGGGTGAGCTCTTTAAGATGCAGAATAAATTGTTCATTACGCATATTCCTTACCGCGGTACAGGGCCAGCCCTTCAAGACCTCGTTGCAGGACAAGTCGATATGATGTTTGACACACTAGCTGGCGCTGCACCTTTCATCAAGAATGGACAACTCATTGCAGTTGCAGTGGCAACCTCCAAACGGGTAGATGCGTTTCCAAACGTACCAACCGCTCAAGAATTGGGTATCTCCAATTTCATCGTGTCTAGTTGGTACGCCATGTGGGCTATCAAAGGTACGCCTAAGGAAATCGTTGAAAAGATGAGTGCAGAAGTACAGGTAGCACTTGCTTCACCTGAAATTAAAGAACGCTGGGCAAGTATGGGAGCTACCGTTCCCAAGATGACACGCCCTGAGCTTGCCGCCTATATCAATCAAGAAATTACTCGCTGGGGTGAAGTAGTTAAAAAGTCCGGCGCTAAATTAGACTAAAAAAATAATACAAATTTATCAATAGACAGCATGACCATTCAGACCAAAAACCATTCCTATGTTCGCAACAAGCTTCTCAATAAAGAAGAGATTGCATTCTTAGATGTGCGTGAAGAAGATCCTCACGCACAAGAGCATCCTCTTTTTGCTGCAAACTTACCGCTTTCCAGAATTGAGATTGATGCATACGCCAAGCTGCCAAATAAAAATGTTCCCGTCGTCACCTTAGATGACGGCGAAGGTTTTGCCCGGCTTGCAGCACAGCGCTTAGTAAATTTAGGATTTACAGATGTTTCCGTATTTGAAGGAGGCGTCAAGGGCTGGAAGGCAGCAGGTGGCGAAGTATTTAAGGATGTCAATGTTCCTAGCAAGTCTTTTGGTGAGTTTGTAGAAGCAAAACGTCACACACCCTCTTTGTCTGCGCAAGAGGTAAAGCAATTGATTGATAGCAATGCAGATGTTGTAGTTGTGGACGTTCGTCGCTTTGATGAATACAACACCATGAGTATTCCAACTGGCATTAGCGTTCCTGGTGCAGAACTGGTTCTCCGTCTTCCAGAGTTAGCCCCTAACCCTAAAACTAAAGTGATCGTCAACTGCGCAGGCAGAACTCGCAGCATCATTGGCACACAATCACTCATTAATGCTGGCATCCCTAATGAAGTAAATGCCCTACGCAATGGCACGATTGGCTGGACTCTGGCTGGACAAGAGCTGGATAAAGGTCAAAGTAGAAAATTTCACGAGGTGAACGACGATACCAAGAATGAAGCAGCGATTCGTGCTCGCAGCGTTGCCGATAGAGCGGGAGTCAAGCGCGCCAGCCTTACCGATGTCCAGACTTGGAAAATGCAATCTGATCGCACCACTTATTTCTTCGATACGCGCACACCTGAAGAATATGAGGCAGGTCACCTTCCTGGATTTCGCTCAGTTCCAGGTGGACAGCTCGTACAAGAGACGGAAATGGTTGCCCCAGTTCGTGGTGCCCGTGTGGTCCTAGTAGACCCCAGTGGCGGTGGAGTGCGTGCCAATATGCCAGCCTCTTGGTTGGCGCAAATGGCCTGGGATGTCTATGTGCTAGATGAAGTCCATACCTCCAGCCTCACAGAAAAAGGTTCATGGCAGGCGCCTTTACCAGGTCTCCCAAAAATAGAAAGCGTAGACGCAGTCACCGTTTCTAATTGGCTTAAGAATGACAGCAATACGATTGCTATTGATTTCAGCACTCATGCTAATTACGTTAAAGGGCATATCCCAGGAAGTTGGTATGCCCTGCGCTCTGAACTTGCTGAGGCGATGAAAAAAATTCCTCAAGCAGATCGCTATGTCATCACTAGTTCACCAAGTGAGCTAAGCCTTTTTGCTACCCAAGAATTGCAAGCCCTCACCGATGCAGAGGTGCTTGTTTTAGAGGGTGGTAATGCAACTTGGACGAAGGCAGGATTGGAGCTTGAGAAGGGCCCAAGTCATTTGGCCTCACCTCCACTGGATCGCTACAAACGCCCCTATGAAGGTACGAACGTAGACCCATCTGCAATGCAAGCTTATCTGGACTGGGAGTTTGGCTTAGTAGAGCAGCTAGGCAAAGATGGAACTCACCACTTCTGGGTTCTATAAGTCTTGATAGCCATCCCTCAATCGTTTTCGCTTTTTCGACTACTAGCCTACGTCTCTATTTTTTTAGGGTTGTGTGCGTGCGAACGAGATACCTATACTAGTTGGAACTGCAACTCTGCAACTGAGACCAAAATTCCTATGGTGCTCAGAAAAGCGCAAATGGAATTACAGGGGGATAAATTCGACTATTGCGGCAGCCTGGGAAATCAAAGCTACTTTGATCAGAAATGTCCTGCCCAGATCAATCTATCCAGCATTACATTTACCCCCTCCTCTGGATTGCTTATCAAAAAAGACCAGGAGCTGCAGTGCGCAGCCTTATAAATATCGACATACTGATTAATCGATGAATCGCCTCAGCCCCAAGAAATTACTCCTCACTAAATGGACGGCCGTAAATCCGATTGCCAAACAAAAGCATTTTTTAGTGAGCAAAGTCATTCTTCCTGAGCCGCCAAGCGACAAGATTGAGTTTGTCGAAATTGAGGCGGTCTATTCCAAGAAAACGACGCTGATTGCATGGCGAGACCTCACCAATAGTGAGTTATGGCTGCAGGGATGGCAATAAAAAACCGCCCTAAAGATGAGGCGGTTCTTGTAATACGTTACCAGAGGCAATGATGAATCGGACTACTTTTTGCCCCCAGATTTTTTGACCAAGTCATCGATATTCTTTTCAGCAGCATCCGCTACTTGATTTACGATACGACGACCTTCTTTAAACATCTTCTGTCCGGTTGTGGACATTTCATTTACAACCTTAGATAGCTTATCAGCGTGACTTGGCAGTTTATTTTCAGCGTCCTCTAGCCAATTGACCAGTGAGCTGCGAACTTTCTCAAGATGCTTTTCAGTTTCATCAGCCGCACTCTCACCGATATCCTTGAGAACAGATTTCACTTTCTTTTGATAAACCGCAGCACGCTTAGCAGCTTCTTTTGCCGCCTCTTCTTGTAGTACTTTTAATTTTTCTAAATCATTTTTTGCGGCTGACTTAGCGCTATCGAGAGCATTTTTCATGCCCCACTCCATTTCAGCAATATGATGCTCACTTAACTGTTTAGCAGCATCTAACAGTTTGTGAGAGTAATCAAACAATTCCTTGGCTTTTTCTTGTTGCCACTTTTGCAGGTCTTTTGCATCCATTTTGTCGCTCCTATAAATAAGGGTTAATAAGCCTTTGATACTTAACTCTATACCGAATTAGATGGGCTGCCAATTCCCCTGATTTCAAGCATTAAAATAAGGGAATGAGTGAAAGACAATCCGTTTATGACAGCATTGGTGGAATCGACAAAATCGATGAATTAGTGGATCGTTTTTACGATTTAATGGTCTTGGAGCCGGTTTTTAGCGAATTACGTGAGATGCACCCCCAAGACCTCTCGACCTCACGAGAAAAGCTCAAGTTTTTCCTAACTGGCTGGATGGGTGGTCCTGATATCTATTCTCCAAAGTATGGGCATCCCATGCTTAGAGCTCGTCATTTGCCATTTAAGATTGGTCTAAAAGAGCGTAACCAGTGGCTGGCATGCATGTATAAAGCCATGGAAGAATGCGGCATCGAAGGCAATATTGCGAAACAACTAGAGGAATCGTTTTTCAATACTGCTGACTGGATGAGAAATCAGCCTAACTGATTAATCAATCTTAGCGCCTGCTTGCTTGACTGCTTTTGCCCATCGCGGCATTTCGTTTGCAAGAAACTTAGTGAACTGATCGGCATTTAAGTAGGCAGGATCTGCACCTTGATCGATCATTTTTTTCTGAATATCAGGCGCTTCCAAAGTTTCCTTAAAGGCTTGGCTCAGTTTATTAACGGCTTCAGGCGGCGTACCTTTTGGCGCCAAAATTCCATAAAATCCCACCACATCCAAATTGGCAACACCAGTTTCAATCACGGTCGGAGTGTTTGGTAAAGCGGGATTACGTTTAGCACTAGTAACAGCCAAAGCCTTAACCTTTCCCTGTTTTGCGTAATTGGCTGCTTGTGGCACAGACTCCGCCATGAATTGCACATGCCCTGCAATCAAATCAGTAAAAGCGGGCGCACTACCCTTGAATGGAATATGCACCATGAAGATGCCGGTCTCACTTTTGAGCATCTCTGGAACCAAGTGAGAAATGCCACCGTTACCAGCAGATCCATAATTCAACTTACCTGGATTTGCTTTTGCATAAGCAACTAGCTCCTTGAGTGTATTAGCCTGTACATCCTTATTCACAATTAATGCAAGCGGTTGCTGCGCAGTTCTTGCAACAGGCTGAAAATCTTTTAAGGTGTCATAAGGCGACTTGGTATAAATCGCAGGGTTAATGACCATGGTTCCAGTATTAGCCAACAGAACGGTATACCCATCAGCGGGAGATTGCATAACAAACTGTGCGCCCACCGTACCACCTGCCCCAGCTTTGTAATCAACAATCACTGTTTGACCCAAGGATGTCTGCAGCCTATCAACCAAAAGACGAATGTGCGCATCCAATGGACCACCCGCTGGAAAGCCAATGATGATCTTGATGGGCTTCTCTGGATAGGCGCCCTTGGCTGGATTAATTGCTAAGAAAAGGATAAATCCCAGCAAAAATACCCCGAAGATTCGTTTGGAATTAAGCATAAAAGGCTGCATTGAATAAATTTAGATACACTTTACCTCAAGGAAATCTTAGAAAAGAAAAAAATGATTGAAAGTTTCATGCAGCTTATAAGCGACCCTAACGCATGGATCGCTTTTTTGACACTCTCGGCCCTTGAGATCATTCTTGGTATTGATAACATCATTTTTATCAGCGTCATTGCTAACAGACTTCCAATCGAGATTCGAGAAAAGGTTCGTCAATTTGGTCTGATCTTTGCGCTAGTAACCCGCATCCTTTTGTTGTTGAGTCTTTCTTGGGTTATGGGTTTAACCGAACCACTATTTGAAGTTGCAGATAAATCGATTAGCGGTAGAGACCTCATCCTCTTACTTGGCGGGTTCTTCTTAATCTGGAAAGCTTCAAAAGAAATTTATGTCGAGGTTGAGGTAGGAGATCATAGCGATGAATATGGCGAATCTAGCGACAAAAAGAAGGCTAAAACTCTGCTGTCCCTATTTATCGGATCGGTACTACAAATTGGTTTGCTAGATATTATTTTTTCTCTAGACAGCGTCATTACTGCGGTAGGTATGGTTGATCAAATTAGCGTCATGATCGCAGCAGTCTTAACTTCTGTAGTCATTATGCTAGTTGCAGCAAAGCCTATTGGGGACTTTGTTCATCGCCATCCCTCTATAAAGGTGTTGGCCCTATCTTTTCTAACGGTAGTTGGCGTAGTCCTAATCGCTGAAGGTATGGGTGTGCACATTCCCAAAGGATATGTTTATGTCGCTATGGCGTTTTCATTAACCGTTGAGCTTTTAAACATCCGTTCTCGCGAAAAGAAGAAAAAATTAAAGTGATTTTTTAATGAATTACTTATAGTGCTTGTGCGCAAGCAAATCCGCTTGCCCAAGCCCACTGGAAATTATGTCCGCCTAAATGGCCAGTGACATCAACGCATTCTCCAATAAAGAATAATCCCGGATGTTTACGTGACATCATGCTCTGCCCATCGAGCTCTTTAGTATCTACGCCACCTAACATGACTTCAGCCTTTTTCCATCCCAACGTACCTGCAGGCTTCACTGACCAGTTGGTGATGAGCTCTTTAAGTGCCTGACGATCTTTTTTAGAAACTTCAGCCCATTTACGACCCGTTAAACCTTTTTGATCAGCAAATGCTTTCGCTAGACGTTGAGGCAAAACAGAGGCCAGAATAGTTTCGGTCAGCTTTAAGCGATTCTCTTCATTATTAAAGAGCTCATCACAATTAAATCCACCTGGACGCTCAATTGCACCTAACCAATCAATATGAATCGGCTCGCCCTCTTCCCAATAGCTACTTGCCTGAAGGACTGCAGGGCCTGATAAGCCTTTGTGTGTGAGGAGTAGGTCTTCATTGAATCTACAGGCGCCATAACGATGTCCTTTGGAGCCAGAAGCAATTCTGACAGGAACACTCAGACCAGCCAATTCATTGAGATTCCCAAAATTATCCGCAGTAAATGAAAGCGGCACTAAGGCAGGCCTTGGATCGACTACTTTAAGACCAAACTGCTTTGCAATATCCAATGAATAGGCAGTAGCTCCAATAGCAGGAACGGGTAAGCCTCCAGTAGCCATCACTACTGACTTTGACTTTTCTATACCCACATTAGTATGAACAGTCCACTGATCACCATCTTGCGCAATAGACTCAACCGTCACAGGATGACGAATGGTTACCTTGCCTTTAGCGCACTCAGAAAACAGCATCTCAATAATTTGTTTGGCAGAGTCATCGCAGAACAGTTGGCCCTGATGTTTCTCGTGATATCCAATTTTATAAGCCGTTACTAGCTTGATAAATTCTGATGAAGGATATCTCGCTAGCGCACTTTTAACAAAATGTTGATTCAAAGATAGGAAATTTGCTGGGCTGCTATGTAAATTAGTGAAGTTGCAACGGCCACCTCCGCTAATACGTATTTTCTCGCCCAATACTTCTGCGTGATCCAGCACCAACACTCTCTTGCCCAGCTGACCAGCAACGCCCGCGCAAAATAAGCCCGCAGCACCGCCACCAATAACAATGGCATCCCAAGTTTTACTCATGTCTTACTCAAAACGATCGATGATGTCAGATGAGATATTGAGTTTTCTCATGTGAAGCTTGGTATAGGCTTGACGAAAGTTTTTAGTCATCGAAATCATGACTGATGCCGTCCATGCAAATGAGAACATTCCAGAAAAAGCGATGATGACTGCCAGCATCTTCCAGCCGTCTGGAAGAATATCCTCCATGAATCCCATCGCTGTATAGGTGCTACCACTAAATAAAATACTCTGCCCTAATGCAGGCAGCAATTTGAATGCATACAACGCAATACCCCAGATGAGTATTTCAGCAATATGCGTTAAAAATAAAAGGAATACGCTGATATAAAAACAGAGTGCTACAGCAGAGTATTTTTTCTCTGCCAAATACAAAAATGTTTTCACCTCATAGCGCTTGGCAATTTGGAGTAGCAGTACGCCATGAAACACCATGACCATTAAAAGCATAGCTCCACCCAAGAGATAGCCTGGAAGATCAAGAGATATAGCGAGATTGGCTTGTGAAGGATTCATGGTGATGATTTTACAGGTGCCCCGTTAGCCCAACTGGTACCAATCCTGAATCACCTGCCAAGCCTCCTCGGCAGTCTCGGAGAAATGGATACTCTGCATATCTTCTTGGTCAATTACACCAAACTCAACCATGCTCTTAAAGTTCAGCATTTCATTCCAATAGCTTTTACCCACCAATATCACCGGTATGCGAACGACTTTTTTAGTCTGTATGAGAGTTAATACTTCAAATAATTCATCAAAAGAGCCAAAGCCTCCAGGATAGGCCACGATTGCTCTTGCTCTGAGCATGAAGTGCATCTTACGTAACGCAAAGTAATGAAAGCGAAAACTTAAACCAGGACTGATGTACTGATTTGGATGCTGCTCTCTAGGAAGGCTGATATTAAAACCAATAGTCTTATCGCCAGACTCAAAAGCGCCACGATTTGCAGCCTCCATAATTCCAGGGCCACCGCCCGTACAAATATGAAGCTTATTGGAGTCCTTGTTTTGTGTTGCATTGTAGGAAGCAACGAGAGCACCAAACTCACGGGCAGACTCATAATATTCACTGTGTAATAAGGCTTTATTAGCAGCAGCGATCTCATCTAGAGTCTTTGCTTTTTCTTTGAGCTCTGCTGCTGCTTGATGGCTAATGAAACGGGTTGATCCAAAAACCGTAATCGTATGCTCGATGCCATGTTCTTTGAGCAGCACTTCGGGCTTGAGCAACTCTAATTCAAAACGGATGCCCATGGTTTCTCTACGAGCCAGAAAGGCCTCATCATCAAAGGCAAACTTATAGGAGTCCTCGGAGTCTTCTTCTGAGATCTGACTCTGATGTAGATTTAAAAACTCGGTGATTGTTTGAGAGTTATGTGTGGGCAGCTTTGGGCTCATGTTGTAACCTTTTGAGGTAATTAGGACCATCTTAACTCGCGCCCAAATAAGTGTTAATACCTAGTTCAAGCATGGATACGGGCTTCTAGGGATTATTGGGATTTACCCAGAGCCTATCCCGAGTTAAAATTGATCTAATTTCAATCCAACTGAAGGAAAAGCAATGAGCAACCGTGCAATTATCATTATGGTACTAGTCTTAATTGGTGCCACCGCCTATTTACTAATCAAAGGCGACGGCGATATTGATATGGGTGGTGAAAAGCATGGTGCTGAAGCTGCGCACATGGAAGATGCTAAGAAAGATGCTCCTGCTGCTCCAGCAGCGGCTCCTGCAGCTCCTGCTGCTGACGCCAAGAAGTAATTTCTTATTCTGCACATAAAACCGCGGTCCGCCGCGGTTTTTTTATATCTACTTTTATAACCATGAAAACCATCGACTCTTCTACCCTTTCTTCCTTTGCTCCAACCGCAACTTTGCGTGTTGGCATCAATTTAGGCAATCCAATTCTTGCAAATGAGGAGCCCAATACAAAACGTCTTTATGGCGTGACCATTGATATTGCAAATGAGATTGGCAAGAGAATCTCTCTACCGGTGCAACTCACGCCCTTTAAAACAGCAGGCGCCACAGTGGATGCAGTCAAGACTGGAGAAATCGATTTGGTATTTGTAGCGATTGATCCAGTGCGTGGCGCAGATATTAGCTACACACCAGCCTATATTCAAATAGAGGGTGCTTACATGGTTAAAGCTGAGTCAACTATTCAGAACAATGAGGAAGTGGATGTTACCGGGAATGAAATCGTAGTTGGCAAAGGTAGTGCCTATGACCTCTACCTGTCCCGCGAGATTAAGAATGCTACCCTGCTTCGTGCCGCTAGCTCACAAGCCGTTGTGGACGACTTTATGTCTGGGCAAGGGAATGTGGCGGCGGGTGTAAAACAGCAGCTAGAGAGTGATGCGAAACGCTACAAGGGTTTACGTATGCTGCCAGGAAGGTTTATGGTGATCAATCAAGCGATCGGTATTCCTAAAGCACGTACTGACTATGAAAATACAACCGCCTTTTTAAGTGATGTGATTGCCGAACTAAAACAATCTAGATTTATTGCAGACGCTATGAAGCGCCACAATATTCAAGGCGCCAAAGTAGCTGACTAAATTGATTGTTATCTAACACTCATAAATATGTGAACGCTCAGGGATGATGACATTAGTCCAATTCAGCTCATCCCTGATGCATTCAGCCAATACTGACGAGGACTCTGGCTCGCCATGCACTACAAAAACAGTACTTGGTGATTTTTTAAATCCTCGCAGCCAGTCTAGCAATCCCGCCTGATCGGCGTGAGCAGACAAACCGCCAATAGTATGGATTGAGGCTTTAACAGAAACCTCCTCACCAAATAAGCGCACTTTCTGCACCTTATCTACTAGGCGTCTACCAAGACTGCCATAAGCCTGAAAGCCGGTAATCACAATGGCATTTTGTGAGCGCGGCAAATTACTTACTAAGTGGTGAACAATACGGCCAGCGTCACACATACCGCTAGCCGAAATAATGATCGCCCCACCTTTTACTTTATTTAGCGCTTTTGATTCTTCTACGTCAGCAATGAAGCGCAGGTCTACTGTATTTGGATTATTTTGATACCACTTAAAGGTAGCTTGAGACTCGCCATCTAATTGCGAGAAAAAATGCTGAGTGAGGTGAGTTGCTGCCGTAGCCATCGGTGAGTCCACCCAGATACTTAGGTGGGGTAAGCGCCCCCTCTTCACCAAGTCAATTAACAAAAATAGTATTTCTTGAGTCCGTCCGACCGCAAAAGCTGGCATCACCACATTTCCATGCGCAGTCATAGTTGAAGTAATTACCTCAACTAACTCGTCTTCAGTATCTTGTAGAGTTCGGTGAAGTCGATCACCATAGGTGGATTCAACTACAACAACATCAGCTTCCTGAATCAGATCAGGATCAGGCATTAAGACTTTTCCTTTCATGCCAATGTCACCTGAAAAAACACACCGTTTTTTCTCTAGCCCATCCTCGGTAATATCAATGACAGCGATAGCAGACCCCAAAATATGTCCAGCATTACGAAACTCTAACTGAACGCCTGGCACAAGCTCCACAGACTGCCTGTACTCCAAAGGCTCAAACTGGGCGAGAGTTATTTCAACCTCTTCCCTTGAATACAGTGCAACTGGCATTTCCCCACGCCACTTGCCCGCCTTCTTCCTTCTCTCCGCTCGCTCGACATCGGCACGTTGTAAATGGGCGCTATCAAGCAAAAGAATTTTTAACAACTCAAAGGTAGCGTTAGTGCAGTAGATCGGCCCGGAAAAACCTTGCGCACATAAACGGGGTAACAAACCACTATGATCAATATGCGCATGCGTCAGCACTACAAAGTCGAGGTCTTTAGGCGCAAATGGTAAAGGCTCGAGGTTCTTATTGGTTGCCTCGCGACCACCCTGGAACATGCCATAGTCAACCATGAAATGCCGCAAGCTTCCAGACAGCATCGCCTCAACGGAATGCCGTGAGCCAGTCACCTCACCTGCTGCGCCAAGAAATTGAATCTTCATACAACCAGCATACTCTTTCCTATAATTAGCTCAAGCACCCCATAATCAGAGCGATACTATCTAAATGAACTCTCAACCTGTTGCCCTCGATACTCTGAAGCTCATACCGCTTCTCAAGCGGGGGCCCGCCGAACATAAAGGCAATGCTGGTAAGGTTGTTTTAATTGGTGGTGCACCTGGTATGGCTGGAGCGCTGATTTTGGCAGGAAATGCCTGTTTACATTTGGGAGCTGGCTGGACCATCCTAGAAATACTGGACCCAGCATCAGCACGTGCCGATGTTAGCCAGCCCGAACTCATGATTCGTCTAGCGACATTGAATATTCAAGAGGCGCTTGTCACAACACAGCCCGATGTGATTGCAGTTGGTCCAGGGCTCGGGAAATCGGAGTTGGCATCTCGCTGTTTGCGCTCAGCACTGGCACATCCAAACATTCGATTGGTGATTGATGCTGATGCGCTTAATTTAATCAGTGAGTCTGCTGAGTTACTTGAGCAACTTCAGACTCGCAATAAACAATTTCCGAATTCTACCGTTGTCACCCCCCATCCCGGTGAGGCAGCTAAACTTTTAAATTCGACAACAGAAAAAGTACAGTCTGATCGTGTTAATGCCATTAAGCAGCTTGTTGACTTAACGCAATCCATCGTAGTGCTGAAGGGACAACATACCTTGATAGCATCTCCACAGCACTCTCCGGTGCAATGTCTTGCGGGCAATCCCGGCATGGGCACCGGAGGAATGGGTGATGTTCTCACAGGGAGTATTGCCGCCATTGCTGGTCAAGGCGTTCGTCATCAACTCGATTTATGGCAAGCGACTGGAATCGCAGTTGAGCTCCATGCAAGTGCAGCAGATAACTTAGCAAGCCAAGGGGTTGGTCCTATTGGCTTAACGCCCTCCGAGACCATCTTAGAAATGCGGGCCATACTGAATAAGCTGTTATAAATCTATATGCATTCAGTAAGCGCAGCACATCATCACCGACGTTACCTCTATGGCATCCTGATGGCCGGAGTTGGCTCGATGCTTTTCTCGGGCAAGGCAATTTTGGTAAAACTCGCCTTCGGTTATGGCGCAAACGCCGAAACACTTTTAGCCCTACGCATGCTCATGGCCCTCCCCTTGTTTTGGGGCATCTTCTGGTGGGAATCGCGCCGCATGACGATGAGTCCAATCACTTGGCTTGATCGCGGTAAATTATTTTTCTTAGGGTTTTTGGGCTACTTCTTATCTAGCTATATTGATTTCTTGGGCCTGCAATATATCTCTGTTGGTTTAGAGCGTATCGTCCTCTATCTCACACCAACCATTGTTCTACTCATCTCTTATTTTGTTTTAAAAAAACCAATCTCTAAACTTCAATGGTATTCATTAATCGTTGGTTACATTGGAGTTTTTGTCGTATTCATACAAGACGCTAGCTCTTCTGGTCTTAGCGCCTGGCTTGGAATGTTTTTAGTCTTCGGTAGTGCCTGTTCCTACGCAGCCTACATGATTGGCGCGGGAGAAATGGTTAAGCGCATTGGCAGTGTCCGCCTGGTTGTTTACGCTAGCTCAGCCTCAGCGGTCTTAAGCATATTGCAATCAACTATTCATAATCCATCAGCCATATTCGAGCAAGTTCCACAAATTTATTGGTATAGCCTGCTCAATGCGAGCCTATGCACTGTGATTCCAATGCTTCTCATCATGATTGCTATCAATCGCATTGGCTCACCATTGGTAGCGCAAGCAGGAATACTAGGCCCCGTATCCACGATCTTTATGGGATATCTCATTTTGGCAGAGCCTATTACCTGGACGCAAATTAGCGGTATGACTTTAGTTATTGCGGCGATGTGGTTACTGGTGCGCAACGATGCCCCAACAAAAAAGTCACCAGATCCAAAAAAATCTGATGACTTTGATAATACGGAGCCCCTTAATTAAGGGGTATTCAATTACTGAGCTGGTGCGTCGGCAGCAGCTTTGGATTTCTTCTGAGATTTCTTTTTGGTCTTTTTCTCAGCTTTCTTTTCTTTCTTGGCTTTTTTCTTAGCCTTCTTCTCAGCAGATTTCTCGCTAGGGGCAGCAGCCGTTGTAGGTGTTGGAGCGGCAGCAGGAGTAGCGGCTGGCGCAGAAGCTGGCGCTGGATCAGCAGCCATTACGGAGAGTGGAGTAATACCAATAGCAGCAGAGGTAAGGGCAGCCAAGCTCAAGCGTGCGAAACGAGAAATCATGTAGTTCTCCGAGTAAGTTTGTGGATAATTTAATAATACTCAAAAAATTGAGATTAATGCTTCATTTTTAGAAGGCTAGTCATGAGTGATTTTCCGAGCGACATCTTTACCGAACCCCAAGGTTATTCAGTAAACACCCTAGAACAACTGGGACCCTTGACTGGTATGGCCGGCATCTGGGAAGGTATTCGAGGTTTGGATGTTAAGCCTAAGGCTGAGGGTCCTAAGAAGCAGGTATATGTAGAGCGCATCGAACTCCAACCTATTGACCCCCAAACTAATGGGCCACAATTGTTCTACGGCCTGAGATATCACACGCACATCACCAAACCCGACCAAGTAAAAACCTATCATGATCAGGTGGGTTATTGGCTATGGGAGCCAGCGACTGGCAACATTATTCATACCCTCTCGATACCGCGAGGCATGATCACAATGGCAACCGGCAAAGCCACAGCCGATGCCAAGCAATTTGAGTTGCTCTCCAAAGAAGATGATCGATGCGCAGGCATCTCCTCTAACCCTTTTCTGGATTACGCATTTAGAACGGTCGAGTTTCGCATTCAGGTTTCGGTTCATGATGATGGCACCTGGTCCTATGAGCAAGACACCGTCATGAAAATTAAAGATCAGGCCGAGCTTTTCCACCACGTGGACAACAACACCCTGCATAAAATTGGAGAGGCAACCCCTAATCCCTTAGCCAGATGATTCGATAGATGAATCTGAATTTAATTTTGGTAGATGCAATAAGGGCCATCATGTGATGGCCCTTATTGATGTCGCTTAACTACTAAAGTCTTTACGCAGGCTGCGCTTCAGTCTCGGTAATTTTTTCTAGCGCTGCTTCAAGATGACCAACAGTGCGATCAACATGTGCCAGTTTTTCCAAGCCAAATAAACCGATGCGGAATGTACGGAAGTCTGGACGCTCATCACACTGCAAAGGAACGCCTGCTGCAGTCTGTAAACCGAGTGCAATAAATTTCTTGCCGGACTGAATATCTGGGTCTTTGGTGTAACTAACCACTACGCCAGGGGCTTGAAAGCCTTTAGCAGCTACAGAGTCATAGCCTTTAGAAACTAATAAGTTACGCACCTTTGTACCCAACTCGATTTGCTTTTCCTTCAGAGCCGCAAAACCAAGTGCTTGAGTTTCTTTCATCACGTTACGTAACACCTTTAAGGCATCCGTAGCCATGGTGGTGTGATAAACGTGGCCACCTTTTTCATAGGCTTCCATGATCTGAAGCCACTTCTTCAAATCCATTGAGAAGCTGCTGCTTTGTGTAGCGTCAATACGATCACGTGCACGATCGCCCAAGGCAATCAATGCGCAACATGGGGAGCTGCTCCAACCTTTTTGAGGCGCAGTAATAAGGACATCCACATTACAAGCCTTCATATCAACCCACATTGCACCAGAGGCAATGCAATCCAATACAAATAAGCCATTTACAGAGCGAACTGCCTCACCCACCGCTTTGAGGTAATCGTCAGGAAGAATGATGCCGGCAGAAGTTTCTACATGCGGCGCAAAAACTACCGCTGGTTTTTCTTTCTTGATATAAGCCACTACTTCCTCAATAGGAGCAGGAGCAAAAACACCTTGTGTTGAATCTTCTAACTGGCGACCTTTAATCACGGTGACATCCTTGGTGATATTCGCCAAATCAAAGATTTGCGTCCAGCGGTAGCTAAACCAACCGTTACGCAAAACTAAACATTTTTCATTATTGGCAAACTGGCGAGCAACCGCCTCCATACCAAACGTACCGCTACCAGGAACGATCACTGCCGAACTAGCGTTGTAAGCATCCTTCAGGACACTTGAAATATCCACCATCACACGCTTAAATTCTTCAGACATGTGATTTAAAGAGCGGTCGGTATAAACAACCGAGAACTCTAATAAACCGTCTGGATCAACATTGGGAAGTAAGCCTGGCATAGTAATTTCCTAGGGATTTCAGTGATTAGCCCTAAATGATACTGATTTAAGTGTTTTTTGGGCAGATGGCAGCAAAACCCCATTTAAAAGGGCTTTTTTACCCATTTTCAGCGGACTACTTCCCTCTTTTTGAAGAAATAGCAATGCCAGCAACGATTAAAGCAAAAGCCAGGCCATGAAAAAGCTGCGGGGGTTCACCCAACATGGCGGCCGACAATAGCGCAGTAAAGAGCGGTATGAAATTAGCAAAAAAAGCGGCGACCGTCGGCCCTGCCCCATTGACTCCCAAACCCCAGCAACGATAAGCAATGAGAGATGGACCAATTGCAACAAACAAAATCAATGATGAAGTCCACCAATTTAAGTCGATAAAAGCATGGCCAGCAGCAATCTCAAAGCCATCAAAAAATCCTGTCCATAAAAGACCGACCGTAACCTGAGCCATTAAAAATTCAGCCCATGGCCACTGTCGCTCAGAGCTAGATCCAGGGCGACTTAGCATCCAGCTATAAAAAGCCCACAAGATCGTGGCCAGCATGATGAGGATATCGCCGATCACCATTTGCATGGATAGCAGTGCAACCAAATCACCGCGCGTCAACACAATACCAACACCAAGCAAACTGACGATTGCACCAATCATTTGCAGTGCGCTTGGCTTCACTTGATAAAACACTGCGCCAATAAATAGCATCCAGATTGGCATACTCGCACCGATCAAGGTGACATTAATGGCTGTAGAAGTTTGCAGAGCAAGATACAAAAGAACGTTATAACTCCCCACTCCAAATAAGCCTAAGAGCAAAAAGCGCTTTTTGTTTTGCCACAAAGCACTTCCAGGCATAAACACTCGCCAACCCAAAGGCAACAGAAGCAAAGCAGCTAACCCCCAGCGAACTGCGCTCAGGGTGATTGGAGAAATGCTTCCTACCAACACACGGCCCGCAATGGCATTGCCTGCCCATAAAGCAGTAGCCAATAATAGGTAGGTAATCGTTGCGAAATTAAGCTGGGGCATGGGAGATTTAAGAGGGGGAACGGTTATTTAGCGTCCCGAAACAAGGGATACCCTAGCATTGTAGAAACAAATCTCCCGGTATTGCTAAGATAGAGCTTAAATTAAGCATTTGCTTTAACAAAAGAGCATCAAATAGAAGGATTTACTGTGGCAATCATCACCAATATAGAAGACTTGCGGGTCCTCCACCAAAAACGCACCCCCAAGATGTTCTACGACTACGCGGACTCAGGATCCTGGACCGAGTCTACGTATCGCGCCAATGAATCTGATTTTCAGAAAATTAAATTACGCCAGCGAGTAGCAGTCAATATGACTAACCGCACAACCAAGACAACCATGATTGGTCAAGAGGTTGCCATGCCGGTTGCGCTTGCACCAACTGGTCTAACCGGCATGCAACATGCTGATGGTGAAATTTTGGCAGCTAAGGCAGCTGAAAAGTTTGGCGTGCCATTTTGCTTATCGACCATGAGTATTTGCTCTATTGAGGATGTGGCCGAGCGCACTACAAAACCATTCTGGTTTCAGCTTTATGTCATGAAAGATCGTGGCTTTATCGAGCGCCTGATTGAGCGCGCTAAGGCTGCGAAATGCTCAGCACTCGTTCTGACCTTAGATTTACAAATCCTTGGTCAGCGCCATAAAGATTTAAAGAACGGTCTCTCGGCACCCCCCAAGCTTACGATCGCCAATATGATCAACATGGCAACTAAGCCACGCTGGTGTCTTGGGATGGCGATGACGCCACGCAGAACATTCCGTAACATTGTTGGGCATGCTACTGGTGTTGGCAATATGTCATCACTATCCTCTTGGACTGCAGAACAATTTGATCCAGGGCTGAATTGGGGCGATGTGGAGTGGATCAAAAAACTATGGGGCGGCAAACTGATCATCAAGGGCATCCTTGATGAAGATGATGCGCGCTTAGCTGCAAACTCTGGCGCTGATGCGTTAATTGTTTCCAATCATGGCGGCCGTCAATTGGATGGCGCAATTTCTAGCATCAAAGCCTTGCCTGGAATTGTGGACGCCGTTGGCAAAGATATTGAAGTTTGGATGGATGGCGGCATTCGCTCCGGTCAAGACGTTCTAAAAGCATGGGCCTTAGGTGCGCGCGGCACGATGATTGGCCGCCCATTTCTGTATGGCTTGGGAGCAATGGGTGAAGCTGGTGTTACCAAATGTTTAGAGCTGATTCACAATGAGCTTGATATCACCATGGCGTTTACGGGCCATCGTGATATTCAAAATGTGACTAAAGATATTTTGTATCCAGGAACCTTTTAAATTTTTCACCTTCTAAACTACCCTCTTGCAGTCTTTGGCATATCGTTCATAGTATTCGCTTTCGCTGTATGGTTTGGTCATGCTGCATTGAGTCGCTATCGAACTAAAGATACTGAGACCTCTGAAGATCTAGGAATCATTCAGACGGCCACATTGACTTTGCTTGCCCTCATTATCGGGTTTACCTTCTCCATGGCAATTGACCGTCATGATCAGCGAGAAATTTTTGAAGAAGGCGAGGCAAACGCCATTGGAACTGAGTTCTTACGCGCAGATCTCTTGCCCTCAAAGGTCTCTGCAGCCACTAAAGACCTACTACTTCAATACGTAGATCAACGTATCCTGTTTTACTCCAAGCAAAGTCCAGAGAAAATTCAAGAGATTCGCAACAAGACTGAGCAGCTCCAAGCGGACTTATGGAATGAGATTCTTCCCGTTGTTCGCAAACAAGATACACCTACCATTGCACTGGTCGCCTCTGGAATGAACGATGTCATCAATTCTCAGGGCTATGTTCAAGCCGCTTGGTGGAATCGCATCCCTCTTACTGCTTGGGCGCTGATGGCAGCGATCGCAGTTTGCGCCAACCTATTGGTAGGATTTGGTGCGCGTAATTTCGAGAAGAACATGGGGCTATTCATGATCTTCCCTTTCGTGGTCTCAGTCTCACTCTTTTTGATAGCTGATATTGATAGTCCAAGAAGCGGTGTCATTCGCATTGAAGCCAGAAATTTAGTTGCATTGAAAAACAATCTCATTCAACAGATGGAAAAAGCCAAACCATCTAGCGGTGACAAATAAGCTTCACCATAAAGGCGGCTCAAATGAAACGTGTAGTGGATGTTTTTAAAAACCGTGGCCGCGAGCTAGTCTGGACCTATGTTATTCACCTGCAAAACGATGAAGAATTTCATCCAGGGCAGCTGGACTTTGAAGTGGAAGCACTCAGACTCTCTCAACTAGATAAACGCGGCGCAGCCAATGAACTTAGCGCCAAAGTACGCCTTAATAACTAGGATTTTGTGGTTTTTTGGGCCTAATTAGCCCTATTGTTGCAAATGTTAATGAGATTCATTATCATTTATGATGAATCAACTTAATAATGACGCATCATGACCCGATCCAAATACCACCCAGCATCCATCTTCTTTCATTGGTTTGTTTTCCTACTGGTGATAGCTGCTTTTATCGTGATTGAACTCAAAGGTCAGTTCCCGAAGGGTAGCGAGTATCGAGATCTATGTAAATCAGTCCATGGCGTTATTGGACAGCTCATTTTTTTAGCCATGGCTGCTCGCCTAATAATCCGTTTCATTTATGGCGTACCTCAGCCCACAAATCCAAAACCCGTAATTGTTTCACTGGCTAAGGCAATGCATTGGCTGCTCTATGCCCTACTCTTAATTTCCCCTATTTTTGGCATCTTGTATTTTCAGTATGGCGGCAAGGAAATCAATTTCTTTGGCTTAGTATGGCCTCAACTAGTAACCCCTAATCCCGAAATGAAAAAAGTGGTTGAAGGAATTCATGAGTTTTTAGGAAACACACTCTATATTTTGATTGGTATCCATGCAATTGCTGGTTTATGGCAACATTACGTTATCAAGGACGATACACTTCGTCGTATGTTGAATAAAGTGAATGCTTAAACCAAAGCAGGAGTAATGATTAAATGAAGCCACTCTCTAAAAAAGCCAAGATGGCTGTCGGTTGGACAATCCTAATGACCGTTATTGGCACTGCTATGTTGCACCAGTGGCAATTCTTTGCGATGGGCTGCGCATCCATTGCCCTGCTCCTCGTAGCCAATCACTACGACCTCTTAAAAGATCCTGAAGACAAAAAATAATCCCGCCTTTTGGCGGGATTATTCCTATACAGCCCAAGCCCGAGAGGTATTAAAGCGTTGGGTAGTCGGTATAACCAACTTCATTGCCCCCATAAAAAGTGGCGCGGTTATAAGGATTTAAAACAGCGCCCTGTTGGAATCTTTCCGCTAAATCTGGATTGGCGATATATAGGCGACCATAAGCGACCGCGTCAGCCAAACCATCTTCAAGCACCTTCTCACCCATTGCCTGGTCATAGCCGCCAGCAGTAATAAATTTTCCCTCATAGACAGCGCGGAACATTTCGGATGTAATTGGAGCCTCTTCATTCGTCTGGTCGCCACCACCTGCGCTAGTTGCACGAGGCTCGATCATGTGCACATAAGACAGCTTATAAGTATTGAGCTTTGTCATTGCTGCTGTGAATAAGGCTACTGGATCGCTATCGCCCATATCATTAAAAGTGCCATAAGGTGAAAGACGTACGCCTACCTTATCACTTGGGAATACTTTGCTAACTGCCTCTATGACCTGACCCAATAAGCGAAGGCGATTCTCGATAGAGCCGCCATATACATCAGTACGTTGATTCGTTTTGTCTTGCAAAAACTGATCCAATAAGTAGCCATTGGCAGAATGAATTTCAATACCATCAAAGCCAGCGGCTTTTGCATTTTGCGCTGCTACCTCGAACTCTTTGAGCAAGCGAGCGATATCTTCCTTAATCATTGCCTTAGGAGTCTCATAGTTGTGCAGCTTCCAATCTGCGCCATAAGTTTGGCCGGATGCAGGAATTGCTGAAGGCGCTTCAGGTGCCCCCTGCTCCGGATGCAAAGAGGAATGTGAAATTCGACCGACGTGCCAGAGCTGAGCAACAATAGAACCGCCCTTAGCGTGCACTGCTGCCACGATTTCTTTCCAGGCAGCAGTTTGATCTACAGAATAAATTCCCGGCGTGGCTGGATAGCCTTTGCCCAAAGGAGAAATTTGTGTAGCCTCAGTGATGATGAGTCCAGCGCTAGCGCGTTGTGCGTAATATGTTTTTGCCAATGGGCTTGGTACATCCCCAGCACCCGCGCGCATTCTAGTGAGTGGTGCCATGACTAAACGATTTTTTAACTGAATCGATCCAAGACTTACTGGGGTGAACATCATTTCTTTGCCTAACATTTGCTGCCTTTTATATAAGTAATAAGATGGTGGACTGTAACAAGGATTGATAATGTTTTCTGAACAATAAATCAGCGCTTTTAGGTCGCTCCAAATTGTTCGCGGATGCAATTAGCGAGCGCATTAAATTCTTGAGTATGCGCTGTAGATGATCGCGCAACTAAGGCAATCACTCTCTTAGGGGTTGGTGCGGCCAACTCTTTCGCCACTAGCTGAGAGTTATTCAATAAGCTACTTTTGACCGCCATACCAGGTAGCAAAGCAATCCCAAGACCAGACTCCACCATTTGCAATAGCGTTAACAAGCTGGTTGCTTCTAGGCCTTCTGCTTTGCGAATATCCGTCCGCCTACAGGCTTGCAAGCTATGTTCACGCAAGCAATGCCCCTCCTCTAATAACAAGAGCCTTTCAGCCATTTTGGCCGGTAAGGTTACCTCTTTACCTTTTAGCGCTGGATCACCTTCCTTAGCAACCAACCAAAAGCGATCATCAAATAATTCTTGTACCAAAAGGCCGCTGACATCATATGGCAAGGCAATCAAAGCAAAATCTAATTTATGCTCAGCCAATCTTGAAAGTAAATTTGCCGTTAGATCCTCTCTGAGAGTAATTTTGAGATCCGGAAATCGCGTGCGAACTTCCGGCAAAACCGTTGGCAATAAAAATGGTGCGATCGTTGGAATCACCCCCAAACGAATTGTGGCGGTCATTGGCTTGCCTGATGCGCCCGCATACTCCACCAAATCTTCAGAAGCAGCCAAAATTAGTTTTGCACGCTCAAGCACCTCTAGCCCAATTGGGGTGATCGAAACATTCTGACGATCACGCTCTACCAAATGAATGCCTAGCGCATCTTCCAGCTCTTTTAATCCCGCACTCAATGTTGACTGCCCCACAAAGCAGGCTTGAGCCGCTCTTGTGAAATTCAGCTCTTTAGCCAACGCAACGAAATAACCTAACTGCCTTAGAGATGGTAAATACGCCATAAATACCCCCTGTTATCGATTTATTTGATAAATACTATCATAATGATTTACTGGACTGATAAATAAATTAGGCGCACACTGAATCCATGGTTGAGAAAGTAGCAAATATGGCTCAACAAACCGAAGTTAATGAAAAGGAATCAAAATGGCCCGTCCAGAAATCAAAACCATCCACAACTTAGAGTCCGCCTTTGCGGGTGAATCTATGGCACACATCAAATATCGTTACTTTGCAAAGTTGGCTCGCGCAGCTGGCGATGAAGAGACCGCCAAAATATTTGAAGCAACTGCTGAGCAAGAAGTAATGCATGCGTTTGGTCACTTAGACTTACTCTACCCCGCCAATACAATGACACCAGCGCGTGCCTTAGAGATCGCAATTGAAGGTGAAACTTATGAATACACTGAAATGTATCCATCCTTTCGTAAAACTGCAGTCGAAGAAGGTAACGCTGCTGCAATTCAAGAAATTGATGAGCAAATCGCAGAATCAAAAGAACATGCCGAGCAATTTCAGGCGGTATTAGCTAAAGCGGCAAAACGCTTCGCTGCACTAGCTAACGTGGAAGAGCGCCATGCCAACCATTACAAGCAGGCTTTAGAGAAAGCAAAGGTTTTGGCTGCTCAATAAGAGTGGCTCAGAAATAAATTGCAATTAAATTTAAAATGAATGAATTATTTAAGGAACCAGTATGAAATCTTACCAATGTATCGTGTGCGGCTATATCTACGATGAAGCAAAAGGAATTCCGGAGGATGGCATTCCTGCTGGAACCCTTTGGGCTGATGTGCCAGAAGACTGGGAATGCCCTGACTGCGGCGTAGCAAAAGCTGACTTTGAGATGGTTCAGATAAGCTAATACTTACACTTCACCCCTAGTCCTGTTTATTATTTTGTCATTTTGGAGAGCTCAGCTTTGGATCAAACCACCCCTCAATCCCCATCCGCGATTGTCATCATTGGCAGCGGATTGGCTGGCTATACCGTCGTACGTGAAATCCGTAAACTAGATAAAACAGTGCCAATCACTTTAGTGACTCGAGAGCCTGGTTACTTTTATTCAAAGCCGATGCTCTCTACCGCTCTAGCTAGCAATAAAGAAGCTTCGCAACTCATCTCTACCCCTGCCGATGGCATGGCAACCCAACAAGAGATGACCATCATGAGTGAATGTGATGTGATCTCCATTAACCCTGATAAGCAAACCATTCAAACTAACAAAGGCGAAGTGACCTACGGAAAACTGGTGATGGCCCTAGGGTCTGATCAAATTCGCTTACCACTTCAAGGTAATGCCGCCAATACGGTGATGACTGTTAATGATTTAGAGGACTACGCACTCTTTCGTAAAGCAATTGTTGGCAAAAAGAAGGTTGCCATTTTGGGCGCCGGTTTAATTGGCTGCGAATTTGCCAATGATCTTGTGCTCGGTGACTATGAAGTGGATGTCATTGACTTAGCCCCTCAGGCCTTAGGCCGCCTATTACCAGAGGCGGCAGCGCTTGAGCTGCAGCAAAAATTGAGTGACGCTGGCGTATGCTGGCATCTATCGACCACCGTTCAGGCAATTGACCACCAAGCAGAATCATTACAAGTGACACTAGCCAATGGCAAGACGATTACTTGCGATGTATTTTTATCCGCAGTAGGCTTAAAACCGAGAATTGAATTAGCTAAAGCAACCGGTATCAACGTTGGCACTGGCATTCAGGTGAATCGCCAACTAAAGACTAATCTTAAAAACATCTTTGCTATTGGAGATTGTGCAGAAATTGAAGGTTTAGTGTTGCCTTACGTGATGCCGATCATGCAAGCAGCAAGAGCATTGGCGCCAACCTTATTGGGTCAAGCCACAGCACTCACCTATCCTGCAATGCCGGTGATGGTGAAGACCCCTGCTTTACCCACCATAGTTTCCCCGCCAGCAAAGGGCGCTGAAGGTAAGTGGACTACCACCCCAGTAGAAGGTGGCCTTGAAGCCCGCTTTGAATCTGCCGACGGCAAGCTGTTGGGCTTTGCACTAATGGGTGCAGCCACAGCACAACGTGGCGCCCTCACCAAAGAACTGCCAGCCATACTGGCCTAAGCAACATCGATACAGAAATAAAAAGGCCCGCATTGCGGGCCTTTTCTTTATGCAGCTAGCGGTGATTAAGAAACAATCACGAACCAAGTTGTGTTGTGTGATTGAGCAACCATCAAAAACAACATCGGGATAGATAGGATTGTGTTTAAACGGGATGTCAGCATCGCAACACGAGCAGACTTTGCTTTTGCATCTGCCTCGGCAGCAACGATACCAAGGGCACGCTTCTGATTTGGCCAAATAATGAACCAAACGTTAAAGGCCATGATCAACGCGATCCACATACCCAAGCCAATTGCACGGAATGGAGCTTGCAATGTGAATGCTTGATGCAAGTAACCACTTAAACCTGCAACGATCAAACCAGTAACAACAGTTAACAAAGCTGCGTAACGGAACCAAAATAATGCAGTTGGGGCAATCACTTTACCAATCGCTGGTTTTTGCTCATCAGGAATCTTTGGCATAGAAGGGATTTGCACAAAGTTAAAGTACCAGAGCAAACCGATCCACATCACACCAAACATCACGTGTAACCAACGGAAAATAAATGGGAGCTCAGCAGAACTAAAGTTTCCGCCCAATGCAAAGATGATTAAAAAGAGAAGTACAAAGCCAGCTAAAACTGTGCGGCCTAGCGAGGTCAAGATAGAAGCCATAAGATTTTCCAGATTATTAAAAATAATTACTTAGCAAAATTCTGACTAGCAAAATCCCAATTCACCACATTCCAAAAGTTTTCCAGATACTTTGGTCGCGCATTGCGAGTATCGATATAGTAGGCATGCTCCCAAACGTCGCATGTCAAAAGAGCTTTAGCATCGGTAGTAAGAGGAGTTGCTGCATTGCTGGTAGAAACTAGATCAAGACTGCCATCTGCCTTCTTAACCAACCATGCCCAACCTGATCCGAAAGTTCCAACTGCGCATTTGGTGAATTCTTCTTTGAATTTATCAAATGATCCCCACTTAGCATTAATGGCATCGGCCAATGCACCAGTAGGAGCTCCACCGCCATTCGGCTTCATGCCAAACCAATAAAAAGTGTGATTCCAAACTTGGGCTGCATTATTAAAAATACCGCCGGAAGATTTTTTAACAATCTCTTCAAGGGAGGAATTCTCAAACTCAGTGCCCTTAATTAAATTATTCAAATTAGTGACGTATGTCTGGTGATGCTTGCCATAGTGATACTCCAAAGTTTCCTTAGAAATATAAGGGGTCAAAGCATCTAGCGCGTAAGGTAACTGAGGTAAGGTATGTTCCATTTGTATTCCTTTAAATTTCATTAAGCAAAAATATAGGTTATTTTGGGATAACTATAGACTATTCTGACTTTTTTGTTTGAGGGGCAAGTAAATGCTGTACCCCCATATCTCAAGACCCAACTATAAAAAGAAATGCCGGCAATAGGCTCGCCGGCATCCGATAAGAGCAAGGGTTCTGCAGCTTATTGAGCCGTCCAGCCACCATCCATATTCCAAGCCACTCCACGCACCTCAGAAGCATCTGGTCCGCATAGAAACACTGCCAGGGCTGCTAATTGCTCGGGACTCACAAACTCACCAGACGGCTGTTTTTCAGAGACCAAGGCAGTCTTCGCAGCCTCATTAGAAATGCCTTCACGCTCAGCGCGAGCATCGACCTGTTTTTGAACCAAAGGGGTTAAAACCCAGCCCGGGCAAATCGCATTACAAGTAATGCCAGTGCGCGCGTTCTCTAGAGCAGTCACTTTAGTGAGACCAACAATGCCATGTTTGGCAGCAACATAAGCTGCTTTCTGAGTAGAGGCCACTAAGCCATGAACAGAAGCAATATTAATAATGCGACCCCAATTACGCTTCTTCATACCAGGCAAAGCATGATGCGTTGTATGAAAAGCAGAGCTCAAATTGATGGCGATGATCGCATCCCATTTGTCTGTTGGAAACTCTTCAATATTTGCAGTGTATTGAATGCCAGCGTTATTAACCAAAATATCTAATGAGCCGAAGCGCTTTTCAGTTTGCTTGATGAGATCTTCAATTTCAGCAGGCTTGCTCATATCGGCACCGTGATATTCAACCTCCACTCCACAAGCTTTAATTTTGGCAATGGCTTCATCTTTTTCACCAAAACCGTTAACCATAATATTGGCGCCTTGCTTTGCTAACGCAATTGCCATACCTAAGCCAATACCACTAGTTGAGCCAGTGACTAGCGCAGTTTTACCTTTTAATGTGGACATTTCATTTACCGTATCAAGTTGACCAAAGGGCTTTTTTGCCCAAAACTTGATGTTACAGGATCCGGGACTTAGATCAGATGCAGCCAGCGGCCTAACTGGTGCCAAAAGCTATCTGGAACCAGGGTGAGGAGCCAGGTGAACATAATGAAGCGCAATAGCTTGCCTATGAACATATAAACAAGACATGGCTGCCAAGGAAGTTTTAACCAGCCGGCCGCTAAACATAGGGGGTCACCAAGACCCGGAAGCCAGGAAAGCAATAGTAATTTAGGGCCCCAATTTTCTAGCCACCGCTTCAGGCGACTGTTACTAGGTTCATCCATGGATTTAAAACTATTGCGGGCGATAACCCCAAGCCACCAATCCACCATTCCACCCATAGTATTGCCGACTGTGGCAACCATAATGGCAACCCAAAATAAGTGCGGATTCAGAGTGATGTACCCAAATAAAATAGGTTCAGATCCAGCTGGAATTAATGTGGCAGAAATAAATGCGCTAATAAATACTGCCGGCAATCCGACAGAGGGCATTCCAAACCACGAAAAAAAATGCTCAAACATATGCTCCATTAAGCAACCGTCGCTTGCATATGTTTGATTAGGCGAACAGATGGCACCGGATGGCATCCGTCTGTATTTATTTCTATCTTCTCTCCAGGTCTCATTTGGTCTATTTTGCCTTGTTTTGGCCAATATCCAAGAATTTCAAATCTTGCTTAAACTAATGCCTTAATTGGCAAATAAACCATAAAACCTATAAATCGAGACATTCATGAGTCACCCTATCCCTAAACCTGACCAATACCAAGAAATGCGCGAAGCCTTGCGTGACCTCTGCGGCTCCTTTGATTCCGCTTATTGGCAAAAGATTGATCATGAGAGAGATTATCCGGAAGCTTTTGTAGATGCCATGACTAAGGCCGGATGGTTGGCCGCATTAATTCCAGAAGAATACGGCGGCTCTGGCTTAGGCCTTGCTGAAGCCTCCGTCATCATGGAAGAAATTAATTTTTCTGGCGGCAATTCAGGTTCATGTCATGGACAGATGTACAACATGGGCACCCTGTTACGTCACGGCTCTGAAGCTCAGAAAAAAATGTACTTACCCAAAATTGCATCAGGTGAGCTGCGCCTTCAAAGTATGGCTGTTACAGAACCCACCACTGGAACCGATACGACCAAATTAAAAACCACTGCAGTTAAAAAGGGTGATAAGTATGTAGTGAATGGTCAAAAGGTGTGGATCTCTCGTATTCAACACTCAGATCTCATGATCTTACTTGCGCGCACTACGCCAATCAGTGAAGTGCAACGCAAATCCGAAGGTATGTCGATCTTTATCGTGAACCTTGCCGATGCAATCGGCGAAGGCATGGAAGTTCGACCGATTGCTAATATGGTCAACCATGAAACCAATGAAGTGTTCTTTGATAATCTAGAAATTCCAGCGGAAAACTTGATTGGCACAGAAGGCCAAGGTTTTAAATACATCCTTGATGGCCTAAATGCAGAACGCGTCTTAATCGCCGCAGAATGTATTGGCGATGCCTATTGGTTTATTGATCGTGCACGTCGCTATGCCAATGACCGTGTTGTATTTGATCGCCCAATTGGCAAAAACCAAGGCATCCAATTCCCGATTGCAGATAGCTATATTGAAACTGAAGCAGCTAATCTCATGCGCTTTAAAGCATGTGAATTATTTGATAACCACCAACCCTGTGGGCCAGAAGCCAATATGGCCAAATACCTGGCTGCTAAAGCATCCTGGGAAGCTGCCAATGTCTGCCTTCAGACGCATGGCGGTTTTGGCTTTGCTAATGAATACGATGTAGAACGCAAGTTTAGGGAGACTCGCCTGTATCAAGTGGCGCCAATTTCAACCAATTTGATTTACTCCTACATTGCCGAACATGTTCTTGGCTTACCAAGATCTTTCTAAAAAGCGATTCTTATGAACGTTCGTCCTTTAGATGGAATTACGGTTGTTGCACTCGAGCACGTTATTGCAGCGCCATTCTGCACTCGACAACTGGCTGATTTAGGCGCGCGCATTATTAAAATTGAGCGTCCTGGCGGTGGAGATTTTGCGAGAGGCTATGACACCCAAGTTGAGGGCCTCTCCTCTCACTTTGTTTGGGTCAATCGGTCTAAGGAGAGTTTGACCCTTGACCTCAAACAAGACTCTGCAATTGCAATACTGAAAAATTTATTAAAAACAGCTGATGTCTTTATTCAGAATCTTGCGCCAGGTGCGGCCTCTCGTATGGGCCTGAGCCCAGAGGTTTTGCAAAAAGAAAATCCTGGCTTAATTACCTGCGCCATCTCAGGCTACGGGAACGATGGGCCTTATCGAGACAAAAAGGCTTACGACCTCCTAATCCAAAGCGAAGCAGGCTTTCTTTCAATTACCGGAACGCCGGAAACGCCTAGCAAAGCTGGTAACTCGATTGCTGATATTGCCGCAGGGATGTATGCCTATACGAATATCTTGGCAGCATTACTGCAAAGAGGGAAAACTGGGAAAGGCACGGTAATTGATATCTCCATGCTGGAGGCATTAAGCGAGTGGATGAGCTTCCCAATGTATTACGCCTACAAAGGTGCAGAACCACCACCTAGAAATGGCGCATCACACGCAACTATTTATCCATACGGGCCATTTAAAGCGGGTGACGGCAAAACGGTTATGTTGGGTCTTCAAAACGAGCGTGAATGGGTACAGTTTTGCGAAACGGTATTAGAAAATCCAGCACTTGCATTGGATGAGCGATTTGATCGCAACTTTAAGCGCAATGAAAAACGTGCTGAGCTCTTAGAAATTATTGATGCTTGCTTTAGTAAGCTCACTTCAGAACAGCTGATTGCCAGATTAGAGAAGGCGCAAATTGCAAATGCGCATCTCAATGATATGGCAGGCCTTTGGAAGCATCAGCAACTCAAAGCACGCAATCGCTGGACTGAGGTTGGCACCCCAAACGGCGCTATTGCTGCCCTTCTGCCTCCAGGCCTCAATGACAGCTATGAATACCGCATGGATCCCATTCCTGCGGTAGGAGAGCACACCGACTCCATCCTCAAAGAGCTCGGGCTTTCCGAGTCTGAGATAGCGTCTATGCGAGCTAATGGCGCGATTTAAAGCAGTGGCGAAGTAAGGTGCGCCGCATTCTCTAGATAACGACGCCAAGTTGGTCGTTTTGCCCAAGCTTTTGGATCCACATAATCAGCTTGTGCCAAATAAGACTCAATTAATTTTTCTAACTTAGCGCAAAAATCAACGTTGTAAACAATCAGACTGATTTCAAAATTCAGACGTAGGCTTCGTTGATCAAAATTAACAGAGCCAAAGACGGCAATGCGCTTATCAATTAATAAGCTCTTAGTGTGCAGTAAGCCGCCATGGAACTCCGCAATAATTACTCCAGAGTTCATCAAATCCTCATAGAAGCTTTTACTACTCCAAGCAACTAGCGTGGAATCATTCAACTTAGGAACAATCAAGGTGACCTTAACGCCTCTGGCTGCCGCAGCCATCAGCGCTTGAATTAAACCATCATCTGGACCAAAATAAGGTGTAGTAATGGTCAACTCTTCACGGGCATCCATAATGGCCGAGAGTAGAACTTGATACAAGATATCGTCACGATAAACCGGCCCTGAAGAGAACTCCTGAGCCAAAGCGCCACCAGCATGAGGAGAGGAAGGTGGCTCACGATCCCTAAAGTTGGTGATATTCGGGTTGTCAACACTCCAATCGAATGCAAAGGTCAATTCAAACTGTGATGCAACTGGGCCTTCAATGCGAACCATGGCATCAACCCATTCACCTACACCTGAGTCTTGCTTAAACGTCCGCGGGTCAACTAGATTCATACTGCCTGTCCACACTACAGCACCATCAATAACGAATATCTTGCGGTGTAGACGTAAATCGGCGCGACGGAACTGAAAGCGGCCAATCTGAATTGGTAACGCCTCCGTTACCTCAATCCCCGCTTTACGAAAACGTGCCGGCCATGGAGACTTAAACCAATCTTTACTACCCAGAGAATCTAGTAGTACACGACAGGCTACGCCGCGCTGAGATGCTGCAATTAAAGCCTCACAAACTCTATCGGCATCCCCGCCGAGAGCCCAAATATAAAACTCCAGATGCAAGCTCTTCTTAGCGTTATTAATCTCATCAATAAAATTATGCAAGATTTTGAGTGAGTTTGTATGCAGTTCAATTTTGTTGCCAGCTACTACTGGTGAACCATTTTTAGACTCAGCCAAAAGACTGAGGGCCCTACCCTCAACTGGCAACTGCTGTCTATCAGCCGCAAACTCCTGACGCATCGTCTCAGTGAGTTTTTCATACTCATGGTTCATGCGCACAATCTTGCGCGTCAGCTTTCGACCTACAGGTCTCTCGCCTATCAGAACATACAATGAAATTCCCAAAAGGGGTATCAATATGACGATCAGAAACCATGCAAATGCTACGCCAACCGGCCTTCTAACCGAAATTAAATGAAGGCCAAATAGAAGCACAATAATGACATGCACTATCGGAACCCATATGAGAGAGAACCCGAAAAGGGATCCAAAAATAAACGCCATAATATTCATACAAGTTCCAATTCAGCAGTAATACCTAGATGATCAGACAAATTAAGCCACTCATGCAAAATTTCCGCAGAATGAATTTTGAGTCCGCGTACATAAATCCTATCCATTGGAAGTAACGGCCTCACACTCGGAAATGTTTTGGCTGGTGATCCAGTGAGTGTCTCAAAGACCTCATTAAATCCAGCAGCCTTCATTGGCGCACTTACACGATTACGCCAATCATTAAAGTCTCCTGCAACAATCGTAGGCCCATCTTGCGTCAAATCTCGAATGCGCCTAATGATAGCCTCGAGCTGCCGCTCTCTGCCACGTTCAAAGAGCGCCAGATGCACGCAAAAACAATGAATGGGCGTATCAATGCCATCCAGACTGGTAATACTATGAAGTAGTCCCCGACTCTCAAAGCGATAGGCTGAGATATCGTAGTTATTTCCTTTTTGCTGAGGATGCCTTGAGAGAATGGCATTGCCATGATGCCCATTGCGATACTCCACATTTTTTCCATAATGCCAGTGCTGCCAAAAATCCTCGGAGAGGAAGTGAGTTAACTCTGTCAGCGGCCATTGCCCAAAACGTCTTAATCTTCCTCGATGCTCTTGTTGCAATTCTTGTAAAAAAAGGAGGTCTGGATATTGAGTGCGCATTTTTTGGCGCAACTGATAAATCGTGGCATGTCGATGCAAGGGTGATACACCCTTGTGAACATTCATACTCAAAACAGTAAAACGGGAAGAATTACTTTGGCTCATTAAAACTGTCCCGCGGCACGTTGACGCCGTACGCGCGCTAAATAGATTTCGCCCTCAATTAAATCCTGGCACTGCATACATTTATTGCAAATAGAGGCCTGCTCGCGCAACTCATCAATAGAGTCGATTGGATGGGTATCCAAATACTCGCGCAAATCCACGTCGAGGACCTCGTTGCAGAGGCAAACCACTTCAGCCATAAGTCGAAAATAGGGAAATCAATCTCATTACAGCCATTTTGCCATTGCCTTGATAGAATCAAGCGCATGTTGAAAGCTTTCCAAGACGCCCTTTCTTTACTCGCCCAGCTAGACGGTGGTGTTTTGGGCATTGTTATGGTTTCCCTGCAGGTCAGCCTCAGCGCCCTATTGATTGGCACACTGTTAGGCCTACCTATTGGCGCCCTTCTGGCGACTGAACAATTTACCGGCAAAAAGACGATTATTGTGACTCTGAACACCCTTATGGGAGTGCCGACAGTGATCGTTGGGGTCTTGGTATACCTCATGCTATCGCGCACAGGACCCTTAGGGGCATGGGGCTGGTTATTTACCATCAAAGGTATGGTTGTAGCCCAAACACTACTTACTACCCCCTTAATCGCCGCTCTGAGCCGACAAATCCTGGAGGATTCCTGGAGAGTTCATAGGGACTCTTTTCTAAGCCTGAAATTACCTCCACTATCACGCTTTAAGTGGCTTTTGTGGGATTGTCGCTTTTCCCTGACGATTGCTGTCCTTGCGGGCCTAGCTAGAGCCATTTCTGAGGTTGGCGCCGTCATGATTGTGGGCGGCAATATTGATCGCTCCACTAGAACTATGACTACTGCTATTGCTCTTGAAACAAGCAAGGGCGATCTTCCATTAGCCCTCGCACTGGGCATAGTCCTGCTGTTGATTGTCCTGCTAGCTAATTTATTTACCTTTGCAGTACGCCAAATTGCGGAGCATCGCTATGGTTAATACTATCGAAAATTTTGAGAGGTTCATTGAACTCAAAGACATCATTGTCAAGAGTAATGGCAGAACCATTCTTAATATTCCACATGCCATTATTCCCGCAGACAGAATTACCGCCTGCATTGGACCGAATGGTGCTGGGAAAACTACTTTTCTCAAGGTGCTTGATGGCCTTATCAAACCGGATAGCGGCTCCGTCACCTACTCCTTCAAAACTAAGACTTCATTAGTTCTGCATCACACCCCGATGATTAAAGCTTCTGCAGCCGCTAACATTGGGATCGTTCAAGATGTCGATTCAAGCATCACCATAATGGATATCCAACAGGTCATGGAGGAAGTTGGTCTAAGCAACTTAGCCAATAGTCCAGCACATAAATTATCTGCTGGCGAAAGACAAAAACTTTGCCTTGCAAGGGCCATTCTTCTGCAGCCCAATTTAGTTTTATTAGATGAGCCTACTGCCAATCTTGATCCCAACACCACTGAACAGGTTGAAGGCCTCATTCGAAAATTTGATCAGCATGGCGTGGATGTGATTTTTTCATCTCATCAACTAGCGCAAGTGCAAAGACTCGCTCAACATATCATCTTCATTGACCAAGGTGAGATAAAAGAAAAGGGACCCGTAGGCCCCTTCTTTGAAAATCCCCAGACAAAAGCAGCTAAACGCTACTTACATCAAGAGTTGTTATCCGATTAATTACTTCGCAGCAGGTGCTGCTGGTGCAGCTGCAGCTACCGGCGGAGTAAATGGTGGAGGTGCAGTACAAGCTCCTGGAGCCGGTGTACCTGGCGCTCTAAACTGATCCGCCACCTTGTTTTGTGACAGACATAATTTGTAGGCACCCACTCTATCTCCGTAAGCAGCCTTAGCTTTAGTTAAAGCTGCTGCTTCCGCTTGCTCAGGGGTTAATGGAGGTAGTGCAGCAAACGCTACAGTACCGGCAAAAGCGCAGAATGTGAAAGCAATGATTTTTTTCATGGCTTAACCCTTTTTATTAAGATCGTCGTACCAAAGCTCATGGTGCTCTTTAGCCCAAGTCGCATCAACGTAACCAGTCTTCATACCGTCGATTGAACCTTGCATACCGATGGTACCGATATAGATATGCCCCATCGCTAGCGCGCTCATTAAGATCGCAGCACTACTGTGAATGATGTTAGCAATCTGCATCGTGCCACGTGTGTATTCAATAGTCATGAACGGCACGATCATATCGAGCACAAACCCAGAGGCTGAAATGAGGAGACCTAAAAAGGTCATACCAAACCAGAACCAGAATTTCTCACCGAAGTTAAAGAAACCAGCCGGGATGTGTTTGCCATTCAAAATTCCACCGAAGTTCATGATCCAATTCATATCGCCCTTGCCTGGGATATTCTTACTTACGAAGAGCAAGAAGAAGATCACGATACAGATCGTAAACAATGGACCAGTGAAGTTATGAATATTCTTGCAAACATCTAAGAATGATCCGTAAGCCACTCCACCCATCAAAGGCATCGCAAAATATTTGCCGTACAGAATCAATAGGCCAGTAAACGCTAAAGCCAAGAAACTAAAAGCCATCAACCAGTGAACCAGGCGATCAAAAGCGCTGAAGCGTTTGATTTTTACGCCTGACATTGGCTCATGCAGTTTGATTGAGCCTTTGATTGTGTACATTGCAACAACACCAAAGAATGCAAGTGCAAGCAACCAGCCGCCATATACAGTGATAACGCCGTTACGAATCACGCGCCACTGTTGACCAGAACGCTGAATCAACACACTAGCTTCTTTGTCTGGAATGCTGACATAGTTGTAAGGGTCGCTATTAGCTGAAGTAAATATGGATGGATTTGCTGGCTGAGCCTGTGCTTGCGTGCCGTTAGCTAAAGCATTTGGATTGGCCGGCACAGACAATGGCGGGATATCCACTCCGCTAGGAGAAGGCAATGGCGCCATCGGTGCGCGCTCAGCTAGACTTATTCCGCTTGCCAAAGTCAGCGACAAACCTGCGGTCACCACTAAAGCACGTAGAACTTTTGAAAATGATCGTTTCATACAGATGTCCTTAAACGTTTTCGTTTTATTTATAGTTATTTAGTGGATCACTTCATGCGGCTGTATTCGTTTTGACCCTGGGTGCGCTTATCAACAGACTCAGTCCAACTAGCCTGATTACCTGGCGTCCAATTCTTAGTCATAAAGCCATTATTAGCGCCCATGTAAGGGGCAACATCTGGACGTTTAGCAGCCTTAGCAGCAATTTCTGGAGGCTCAGAGCAAGCAGCCAACAACGTGGCTGCTGCAAAACATAAACCGAGAGTTTTGAAATTAACTTTCATTATTTAGCTCCTGGAATTTTTGCAGCAGGTGTTGGTGTTGGCGCTGGTGTATCTGGGCCGCCGTAGGCAGTAGTCCAGCCAAATGCTTTAGACCCTGGATACTTACCATTTTTCTCACGAATAGCAACGCGATTGTTGTAGATGCTAGAAATAATGTCGCTATCGCCACCAATCAATGCCTTGGTAGAGCACATCTCAGCGCATAGTGGCAACTTACCTTCCGCCAAACGATTACGTCCATACTTCTCGAACTCAGCAACGCTACCGTTCTCTTCTGGACCACCACTACAGAATGTGCACTTATCCATTTTGCTGCGAGTACCGAAGGCACCCTTGCTTAAGAATTGTGGTGCGCCAAATGGGCAAGCAAAGGAACAGTAGCCGCAACCGATGCAGATATCTTTATCGTGCAACACAACACCCTCGTCAGTGCGGTAGAAGCAGTCCACTGGACATACCGCCATGCAAGGAGCATCACTACAGTGCATACATGCAACTGAGACTGATTTTTCTTGACCAATGATGCCGTCGTTCACTGTTACTACCCGACGACGGTTAACGCCCCAAGGAACTTCGTTATCGTTTTTACAGGCCGTGACACAACCGTTGCATTCGATGCATCGCTCTGTGTCGCAGATAAATTTCATTCTTGCCATTGTGTTCTCCTGACTTTATTTTTAACTTAGGCAAATTTTTCGATTTGGCACATAGTGGTTTTGGTCTCTTGCATCATCGTCACCTGGTCGTAACCATAGGTTGTTGCAGTATTGACCGCCTCACCAAGAACCACTGGAGCTGCGCCTTCTGGGTAGTACTTGCGCAAGTCATTGCCCTGCCACCAACCAGCAAAGTGGAATGGCACAAACGCAGTTCCTTGATCTACACGCTCAGTCACCAATGCACGAACCTTAATCTTGGCACCTGTTGGAGACTTAACCCAAACGTAATCCCAGTTCTTAATACCGCGATCTGCTGCAGCCTTTGGATTGATCTCCACAAAGTTTTCTTGTTGAAGTTCAGCCAACCATGGATTTGAACGAGTCTCATCACCACCGCCCTCGTACTCAACCAAACGACCAGAAGTCAGAATGATTGGGAACTTCTCATATAGCTTCTGATTCAAGTTTTGGTCTTGAACAGTCTTATAGAGAGTTGGCAAGCGCCAGAAATTCTTCTTATCCGCAGAAGTTGGATACTTACGCATCATCTTCTCGTTAGTACTGTAGAGCGCTTCACGGTGAATTGGAACTGCATCTGGGAAGTTCCAAACTACTGCGCGTGCTTTTGCGTTACCAAATGGATGGCAACCGTTTTTCATTACCACGCGCTGGATGCCGCCAGACAAGTCAGTCTTCCAGTTCTTACCTTCAGCAAGCTTTTTCTCATCTTCAGTTAACTGATCCCACCAACCAAGCTTCTTCACAAATACGTGGTCGAACTCTGGGTAACCAGTAGTGATTGCAGAACCCTTAGAGCAAGAACCGTCTCCAGCCAATAAGCTCACGCCTTCACGCTCAACACCAAAGTTGGCGCGGAAGTTACCGCCGCCTTCCATCACACTCTTACTGGTGTCATAGAGATTAGGTGAACCTGGGTGTTTGATTGCGGCAGTGCCGTAGCAAGGCCAAGGCAATCCGTAGTAATCGCCAGTAGTGTCGTAACCAGTAACCGGGTCTACACCACCACGAGACTTCAGAGTCTTCGGATCAAACGTTGCAACCATTCTCATGTGCGCTTTGAGACGCTCAGGAGTTTGGCCTGTGTAACCAATCGTCCAAACGGAGCGATTGATCTCACGCAAGATGTCTTCGATTTGCGGCTCTTTCCATTGCTTACCAGCAAATTTGGAGTTGAGCATTTTGTAGTTCTTGGACAACTCTTGACCAAAGCCAAGGCGATCAGCAAATGCTTGCATGATCACGTGGTCAGGAACTGACTCAAACAATGGGTCGATAACCTTCTCGCGCCACTGTAAAGAACGATTAGAAGCCGTCGCACTTCCACAAGTCTCAAACTGAGTTGTAGCTGGCAATAAATACACATTACGGTTTTTATTAACAGCATCACCTTCAGCAGCCGGCATTGCTGCCATTGCTGCAGTAGCACTTGGGTAAGGATCAACTACAACCAATAAATCTAACTTATTCATCGCACGCTTCATATCTAAGCCGCGTGTTTGTGAGTTAGGCGCGTGACCCCAGAAGAACAACCCTTTAACGTTAGTCTGCTGATCGATCATGTCGTTGTTTTCAAGAACGGCATCAACCCAACGAGAAACGGTAGTACCGGATTTCTCCATCATGTCAGGTGCGTAGCGACCCTTGATCCACTCGTAATCAACACCCCAAACTGTTGCGTAGTGTTTCCATGAACCAGCAGCCAAGCCATAGTAGCCAGGCAATGAATCTGGGTTAGGACCTACGTCAGTTGCACCCTGAACGTTATCGTGACCGCGGAAAATATTTGTACCACCGCCTGATTTACCAACGTTACCTAATGCCAATTGCAAGATGCATGATGCACGAACCATGGAGTTACCAATAGTGTGCTGAGTTTGACCCATACACCAAACAACAGTGCTTGGACGATTCTTAGCCATGGTCTCTGCAGCTTTGTACATCTGAGCTTCTGGTACGCCACAAGCCTCTTCAACTGCAGCAGGAGTCCACTTCTCCATAACCTCTTTACGAATCTCATCCATGCCGTAAACGCGGTCATTGATGTACTTCTTATCTTCCCAGCCATTTTTGAAGATGTGATACAGGAGACCAAACAAGAATGGAATGTCAGTACCTGAGCGAATACGGATGTATTGATCGGACTTCGCTGCTGTACGTGTGTAACGTGGATCAACAACGATCACTTTGCAACCATTCTCCTTAGCGTGCAATAAGCTCAACATAGAAACAGGATGAGCTTCGGCTGCATTTGAACCAATGTACAAAGCAGCTTTGGCATTCATCATGTCGTTGTAGCTATTGGTCATCGCGCCATAGCCCCAAGTGTTTGCGACACCGGCAACTGTTGTGGAGTGACAGATACGAGCCTGATGGTCTGTATTGTTTGTGCCAAAGAAAGAGACCCACTTACGGAGTAAGTAGGCCTGTTCGTTGTTGTGCTTTGATGAACCGATGAAGAACATTGCGTCCGGAGAATATTTCTCGCGGATGCTCTTCATCTGCGCAGTAATTTCTGTAAGCGCTTGATCCCAAGAGATACGTTGATACTTTCCGTCAACCAACTTCATTGGATAACGCAAACGATAGTCACCGTGACCGTGCTCACGCAATGAAGCGCCTTTTGCACAATACGCACCCATATTAATTGGTGAATCAAATACTGAGTCCTGACGAACCCACACACCATTCTCAACAGTAGCGTCTGTAGCGCAACCTACTGAACAGTGAGTACAGATGGTGCGCTTAACTTCAATCTTGCCCTTGCCATCCAGCATTGCTTTGCTAGGTTCAGCAACTGCTTTTTGTACCATGGTCAATTGGCTAGCAGCGATACCAGCTCCAACTCCAACGCCTGAACGCTTTAAGAAAGTTCGACGGTCCATTGTTGGAACTGCTGCCTTCAAACCACGAGATAGGCTACCTATCAAATGAGATGAAGAGCGGCTGCTTTGTGGGGTATTTGATTTACGAGTCAGACTCATATGGTGTCCCTGAGAAAGTTTTTTTATTTATTGAATAACCAACTAGATCTAATACTTAAAGCTTTGTAGTTTCGTAATACTTGCGCATGTGTGCAGTGATTTGCTGTCCATCATGATTAGGCTTTACTGTGCTGCCAATTTCTTGCATCACCGCTTTACCAACTGAAGTTTGAGAAGCCACTGCAACAGCGCCAACAGTGGCACCTGCGCCAATAAAAAACTTACGGCGTGATGGTTTGTTTTCTTCGCTTAAAGCAACATTTGATTTAGTGCTCATGGCTTGCTCCTAATTGGTTTTTATTGATTTCAATCAAGTGTAATTGGTAATTGCATTTTTCGCATATTGTCATATCGAATTACATATAAGGCTTACCCTCTGTTGCGCTGCAACATTAAATCATGTCAAAGCCTTGTCCCTCAATAGCAAGGAATTCTCTGGTTAGAGCGGCAACCGGGTGATACAAATGCATCTCTGGAATACCTTCTATTGCATCGCACAATTCGTCATACCAAGGGCGAATATGCTCATTGAAAAAAACCCTTTGGTTTGTAAGGTTGGAGATTTCAACATCATCCCCAGCTATAAGGTATCGCATCACTTCGCAAAGCGCTGAAATGTGGTCTTCTGTTTCAGTGATCTCTTCCGCAGCCTCAAGCCCAAACTCCTGCAGAGCTCTGCGGATATTAACCAAAGGCTTCTCATTTAAGTGGCCAGCCATATAAAAAGAGCCGTTCAACACCACATTAGGCTTGCCAACGCTAATGAAATTCAAGTCAAACTCATCGTGCCAGGCCTTGGCAGGATTATTTTTAGCAACCTCAACGACATCCATCCAGACTTTTGCCAAAGGCGCCTCATCAGAAGCGTCATGCTGCTCTGCTGTGGCTGCAATTTGATCTAGCAACTCTTGATCTGGCGGCAACTGAAACAAGCGAGCAATCAGGCCATATAAATCCGCTCTTGCCAAATCCTCAGGCAAGCCAACATCTCCTACTTCAGCCTTCACATTTTCTTTTACAACTTCTTTAGCTGTTTCACTCATGTTCTTTTTTCACCATATCTACTACTCGACAATCACTACACATCTTCAATCGATCCATTGCTGCTCCAGCAAAAGCGCCATGCGCGCCCAACTTGGTGAGCATCAAGTCAACCATCTTAAGTGTTCCGAAAACTTTGCCACAGCTAATACAATGAAAAGGCTGGGTTTCATTGAGCGTTACTCTTTGTTTACGTTGCTCTACAGTCTGCAAACGAGGAGCAAGAGTTAATGCATGCTCTGGACAGGTTTGCGCACAAATTCCGCATTGAACGCACTGCTTCTCAATAAAGGAAAGTATGGGCTCATCAGGATTATCTAAAAGCGCACCTTCAGGGCAGCTGCTTACACAAGACATGCACAAGGTGCAAGCATCCTTGTTAATTGTTAGTCCACCTAATAATGAGGACTTAGGAAGCGCCACGCCTGCTTCAGGTAAAGGTGTCTTAGCTTGCTTTTGCAGATGCTCTAAAACCGCCTCAAGTGTTTCTCGCTTCTGATTCGACAAGCCCATGGTGGCGGGAGTACAAATTGGATTTAGAGAGCCGCGTTGACGCAATGCTCCCATTGCTTTCGATACGGTCGATAAATCATCAGTAGAACTTGCCAATACCAACTGAATGCGCCCATCAAATCCATACGCCTTCAGAATGCTATTCGCTAATTCTGCTTGCTCTTCGAGAGCAGCGCGGTATGCAGGATCTTCATCTCCACTTAGCAACAAGATGATTTCAGCAAATCCATAGGACAACGCGCCTAGCCACAAGTCCAAACCAGTCGAAGCGATGTGCTCAATACCATAAGGAATTACAAACGCTGGAAGGCCTTCAAACTGCTTTGGCATGATGTGCGAGGATCTGCCCAAACCATCAATCATTTGCGTGCCAGTTTTTAAGGTGTGTAGCAGCAAACTAGGTGCCGTAGCTTGGTTGATCTTTTTGGCTTCAGCTGTAAATACATTCGCTATTGTTTTTAACTCTTTCCCCTGATGAGAAACACTAGGGTAGTTGTAACTCATTGCGCCCGATGGGCAAGAAGTGGCACAGGCTCCGCAGCCCATACACAGATTTGGATTAACCTCGACCGAGCCCTGGCCATTTTTGAAGATGGAACCAATAGCGCCGGTTGAGCAAACATCAATACAAGCACTACAACCTACTTTGCCATTGCGACCGTGCGCGCAAATCTTTTCGTTGTAAGTAAAGTATTTTGGCTTCTCAAACTCGCCCACCATCTCGGTTAATTGATTCACTGCGAGCGCTTGATCGAGAGGATCATTGCCAGGGGCAAAGTAGCCTTGCGGGGTTTGACTCATGCGCATTTTTGGATCAGTACGTAAATCCAAAATCAAATCAAATTCAGAATTACGCTTTCGCTCTTTTCGATCAAATGAGATAGCGCCAATACCAGCGCAGGCAGTAACGCAAGCACGGTGAGACTTACATTTATTCAAATCAATCTGAAAGGAGAGATCAATAGCACCTTCAGGGCAAACTTCGACACAAGCACCGCAGCGAGTACACATCTCGGGATCAATTGGATTTTGCAAATCCCAGTCCACTGAAAAGTTGCCGAGGTATCCGTCTAACTTCGTAACAGCACCGGTGTAGATTGGATAACTTCTGTTGAGCGGCAAATCACCAGGCTCAGTACACAGAACGGAAACATCTAAAGCGGAGCTTAATTTTTCTGCCCATGGAATTGCTTGAGATCCTGCGCCAACAATCAACAACCTGCCCTGGCTCTCATAATTCACCACCGGAACTGGATCAGCTTCAGGCATATCAGCTAAAGCCAGTAGTGCAGCAATCTTGGGTCCCGATGCTTTTGCTTCTTGCGTCCACCCGGCAACTTCACGGATATTTACAAAACGCAGTGGGGCAACTAGAGGCTTCTCAGCTTGATCAGCCAACTCACCAAAAAGTGCAGCCTCTTGTGTGCATGCCACCACTACAGAATCTGAGCCCTCTAGAGCTTTCAAAAATGATCCGACCTCTTGTCTACATAAAGCAGTGTGCATCGGCACACCAAGTGCTTTTGCATCCAAGGGCATGGTGCTATTACAGTTACAGACTAATTTTTGACTCATGCGCTATCTTCTTAAGTTTTTTTCTGTTCAGGCTCAGTCGAGGCATCTTTAGGGACCTCGTCCAACTGGGTGGAGAGATTTGGTTGTTTGGATGTTAAATCACTTTGCTTTTGTGCATCCAAGGCGCTAGCCTCCAACTCAGGATTAGAGGCTTGAATCTCGGATTGTCGAGAATCTGCGGTTACCTCTTTAGCAGGATCTTCGGGAGACTTGCTGAAAAGATTCAACATATCGCTCTGCACCATTCTTTCAAGCATTCCTGGCGGTAGTGGATCTGGTTTGCTGTAATCATCAATGTAGATGTCTAACCCATCCATGATGTTGAAATGGGGGTCTGTGAACATTTTCTTTAAGGCAGCCTGCTGAACAGAGGGGTCAACATCTGGCTTCATGAAGGCAGAAAAATCGGGATCAAGCCGATCGATCTTTGCAACATCATCCAATGTCGGCAACGGTGGTGCCTCATCTTCAATCTTCTCAGTTGACGGAACTGGAGATGACTCCTTAGGCGCTTCGACTTTCTTCTCTACAGGATCCGCCTCTAAACCCGCCTTGCGCTTAGACCAACGACCAAGAAACCCGTCAGCCATTATTCCTCCGTGGTGCGTTGTGCACCCTTAAATGATGCAGGCTTATGACGCTTTTTAGGCTCTGGATGATATTTTTCATCTACATACTCTTGTAACCAAGATGCATGCTGCTCACTCATGGGAACGGTATCAACTGATTCCCCGCCATCAAGTAAACGAGCCGCTTCGTTATAGCTAACGCAAATTCGATGTGGCACAGCGAATGATGATTCCGCCTTTGCTAACTCGAGAGATTGCTCGTCAACATATCGCTCAATATCTTCCTCAAGACGCCACATCACAAACCAGCTTGGGTTTGTGGCAGAAACGTTGAGATAGTAACCTTCAGCCTCATCAGGGAAAAGGTCAAGCTCGAAGCCCGTGAATAACCAAGACTCCCCCTCTGCATCACGTCCGAGGAACTGGCCTGAAATGGCATTACTTTGATTGCTATTAAATTGCCCCAAATCAGGTACCACCTCTTGAGGTACCCAACGGTAAGAAACCCATGGGTTATCCATATTTTGTTTACGCATCAATACAGCAAAGCGCATAAATGTTCAGTGCCTTAGGTATTTTGAACAACAATGTTCGGAAATTTACTACTCATATCTTTGGATAGAGTAGCAACACGAATAGCAACCTGTCTAGCAATGCCTTTATAAATCGCACTAATTGCGCCGTCAGGATCCGCAACCACTGTAGGACGCCCTGCGTCTGCCTGTTCTCGAATAGAGAGATTCAAAGGTAGATCACCCAAGAAATCCACTCCATATTCTTTGCACATCTTTTGACCGCCACCCGTACCGAATACATGCTCTTCGTGTCCACATTTTGTACAAACATAAGTACTCATGTTTTCGATGATGCCGATGATCGGTACGCCCACCTTTTCAAACATCTTCAGACCTTTGCGGGCATCTAACAACGCAATGTCTTGGGGTGTAGTAACAATCACTGAGCCAGTAACAGGCACTTTTTGCGCCAGAGTCAATTGAATATCACCAGTACCCGGTGGCATATCCACAATTAAATAGTCCAAATCACGCCAACGGGTTTGACGAAGCAGTTGCTCGAGAGCAGAAGTCACCATTGGGCCACGCCAGACCATTGGGGCATCATCATCAATCAAAAAGCCAATTGAACTTGCCTGCAAGCCATAAGCCTCCATTGGCTCAATCGTATTCTCTTCAAGAGAGTCTGGTCTACCAGTAATACCCAACATCATTGGCTGACTTGGGCCGTAAATATCTGCATCCAAAATGCCAACCTGCGCACCCTCGGCCGCTAGCGCCAAAGCCAAGTTCACCGCTGTTGTCGATTTACCAACACCACCCTTACCACTGGCAACCGCAATAATATTTTTTACACCAGGCAATAGCTTGACGCCACGTTGCACTGCATGCGCAACAATTTGACTAGAAATATTAACACTGACATTTTTAACGCCAGACAATTCGCGCAGGGCATTAATAACTGATTTACGAATCGAATCAAGCTGACTCTTCGCAGGATAGCCTAGTACGATATCCAAAGAAATATCACCATCTTCTACTCGGAGATTCTTTACGTTTTTAGCGGTAATGAAATCAACCTTAGTATTGGGATCAACTAAGCTTTTGAGTGCTGCTTGTACTAACTCTGGTGTAACCGACACAACCTTCTCCTAATATAAATAAACCTAGAATGGGATTCTAGGTTTTGGTATTTTTCTTATTTAGCGCTAGCTTACTCGTAGCTGCAAATATTTGCTTAAATGGGCGTCAGCCATCATTAAGCAAGTACTCTAGAAAATGAGCAGACTCAGATAATAGACCGCCATGGACATGAGCGCAGTTGCTGGAATAGTGAAGATCCACGCCCAGACGATGTTTCCGGCAACTCCCCAGCGAACCGCACTAGCCCTTTGGGTTGAGCCAACACCCACAATAGCCCCAGTAATCGTATGGGTAGTGGAAACGGGAATGCCAATAGCCGTTGCTGCAAATAAAGTAATTGCGCCACCAGTTTCAGCACAGAAACCGCCAACCGGCTTAAGCTTGGTGAGCTTCTGTCCCATGGTTTTAACAATTCTCCAGCCACCAAACATCGTGCCCGCAGCAATAGCGATGTAACAAGAAATAATTGTCCATGTCGGTGGCATCTTTGCACTAGCTTCAGCGTAACCAGTGATGATGAGCAAAAGCCAAATAATGCCAATGGTTTTTTGGGCATCATTACCGCCATGACCCAAACTATAAGCACTTGCAGAAACCAATTGCAGGCGACGGAACCAACGATCTGTTTTGGCTAGATTTGCATTTCGGCAAACCCATGCAACTATCAACATCATTAGAGAGCCGAGCAAGAAGCCAACAAATGGTGAAATGAAGATGAAAGAAACAGTTTTAATGATTCCCGACCAAACCAAGCCATCCGTACCTGCTTTTGGCAATGCAGCACCAACTAAGCCGCCGATTAAGGCATGAGAAGAACTTGATGGAATGCCGTAGTACCAAGTAATCACGTTCCAGACAATTGCGCCCACCAAGGCGCCAAAGATGACATGTAAGTCAACCGCCGCAGGATGAACAATCCCCTTTCCCACTGTGGCAGCAACGCTCAAATGAAAAATGAAGATCGCCAGAAAATTAAAGAAGGCTGCAAAGACCACTGCTTGCTGTGGCTTTAAAACGCCCGTCGAGACCACAGTCGCAATGGAGTTAGCAGCATCATGAAAACCATTCATGAAATCAAATGCAAGTGCTAACGCCACTAAAAGCGCTACAACCCAAAAGGCTACTTCTATCGCTGGCAACTCAATTCGCCTTAAGAGTTTTCAAGAACGATGCCTTCAACCAAGTTGGCAACGTCTTCACATTTGTCGGTAACTTCCTCAAGCAGCTCATAAATGCGCTGGCACTTAATAAGCTCGCGCACTTCGATGTCTTCACGGAATAATCTGGTAATCGCAGTAGATAAAAGGCGATCAGCCCCAGACTCTAGATGATCAATTTCATCGCAGGTCTTCAAAGCAGCTTTTGCCACCTCTGGATCAGAGATATCTTTTAATGTAGCAACAGCATTCTTCATGCTGATGCAGCACTGATTGCAAAGCTCCGCCATTTGAATCATTTCTGGCGTCATTTGCTTTACGTTATACAAATGCATTGCTTCTGTACCGTTTTGCAACAAGTCAGCAACGTCATCCATCGTATTGATGAGTGAGAAAATTTGATCGCGATCGATTGGAGTGATAAACGTTTTGTGCAATCGACGATGTACTTCTTTAACAACGTCGTCGCAAGCATGCTCGGCTTTATCAACGTCTTGTGTATATTTCGCGCGCAATGCTTCATCGCCGTAATGCTCGACGAATTTTAAGAAAGATTCAGAGGCGGAAACGATATTGCTAGCATGCTCGTTGAAAAGCTCGAAGAAATTACCATCGTGAGGCATTAACTTACTGAAGAACATAAATCACGATCCTTTAGGAACAAAAACTACGGGTTTTGTTAGGTTTACTGACATTCTAAACAATTGCTATTTGGCCACTGGAAAGCCGGCGTCTGTTATAAGCTGACTGGCCTGCGCTTCAGATAATGTCGTTTCTAGGTTGACTGTCTGACTTGCCAAGTCGGCCTGAACTTTGGCTTGAGGGTCCTGAGCCTGGACGGCTCTCGTTACTGCGTTAATACATCCCCCACAAGTCATCCCGGATACTTTTAAAGTCAACATATATGCCCTTTTGATGTAAATCTGGCTTGCATGCAGTAGATTATCTTCTATATGAGCCTCCAAATAGACACTAAATCAGAGCTATTTACTCTGGATATCGACGGGATGACCTGCGCCTCCTGTGTAGGCAGAGTTGAGAAAGCTTTGGACAAAATACCCGGCGTAGAGGCTGCCAGTGTGAATTTGGCAACGGAACAGGCCAAGGTACGCTTAAAAGCAGATTCTGGGCTTAATGCGGACGACCTTATCGCCACAGTCCAAAAAACAGGCTATGAAGCAAAAATCAGTAGCCCTCATCAAATTTCAGAAACGGCACCCTCTAAGCTGTTTTGGGGAGCGAATGGTTTGGGGCGCGTATTGCTGGGTTTCGCCCTCTCCGCCCCACTTTTTCTCCCAATGTTCCTCATGCCTTTTGGCATTCATTGGGCACTCTCACCAAAGTGGCAACTTCTGCTTGCCACCCCTGTGCAATTTTTTCTAGGATGGCGTTTTTATAAAGCAGGTTTCAAATCCCTCATGTCAGGTGTTGGCAATATGGATTTGTTGGTAGCGCTCGGCACAAGCGCAGCATATGGCCTCAGTATTTATCAAATGATCGCTTCACCTCATGCGAGTCACGAGCTTTACTTTGAAGGATCGGCAGTCATCATCTGCATGGTCTTACTAGGCAAATGGTTAGAGGCCAGAGCTAAGCAACAAACTAGTAAAGCAATTCGTGCATTACAAAAGTTGTGGCCAGAACATGCCAAAGTCATTGAACGAGATATTGTCATCACCGAAAACTCTGCCTTAGATCAATATCGTGATCTACCTTTAGATCAGGTATTTCCGAAAGACCGTGTCTTGGTTCTACCCGGCGAACGCATCCCAGTGGACGGCATCATCCTACTTGGCAATAGCCATATTGACGAATCACTACTCACTGGAGAAAGTGATTCAGTCAAAAAACATATCGGAGAAAAAGTCATCGGCGGCTCACTCAATGGTGAAGGTGTCTTAGTCATTGAGGCTCAAGCAGTGGGCGTTGAGAGTGTGCTTTCAAAAATTATCTCCCTAGTTGAAGATGCGCAAACCCAAAAGGCGCCAATACAAAAATTGGTAGATCAGGTGAGTGCTATTTTTGTTCCTAGCGTGATCGTGATTGCAATCATTACAGGATTGGCAAACTGGTTTTATTTGGACTCAGCATCCATTGCTATATTGAGAGCTGTATCGGTACTCGTGATTGCCTGTCCATGCGCACTAGGACTTGCAACGCCAGCAGCCATCATGGCAGGAACCGGGGTGGCGGCACGTTTTGGAATTTTAATTAAAGACCCACAAGTTTTGGAGTTGGCGCATCGCTTGAACGTGGTTGCGTTTGATAAAACGGGAACGCTCACTGTTGGCAAACCAAGACTACTGAAAGTCATTTCTTTTAGCGGATCATTTTCTGAGAATGACATTCTGGCAGCAGCCGCAGGTCTTCAGCTTGGTAGTGAGCACCCTCTTGCAAAAGCACTCCTGGACGCTGCCAAACAAAATGGCTTGACCCCGATAACGCCGACCGATAGCAAAGCATTGCCGGGTATTGGCATTAGTGGCAAACCTAGCATTGGCGCTCTTGCTGGGCAGAGCCTTACCTTACAAAGCATTGCATCCCTAGAGAGTAGTCACCATCATGCCGAAATACTAGGAAAGGCCCTGGCTTGTTTTGAGGCAGGTCAGACTGTTTCAATCCTGATGAGCAATGAAGTGCCCACCTCGCCAATTGCCATATTCTCATTTGGGGATGAGCTAAAAGAGAATGCTCAAGAGGCAATTACCTCATTACGCCATCTCAATATTCGCGCTGTAATGCTTTCTGGTGACAACATCGCTGCAGCGAATCGTGTTGCAGGAAAAATTGGTATTGATGAAGTGTTTGCGCAAATTATGCCAAGCGATAAAGCAGAGATTATTCGTAAACTTCAATCTAAAGATGGTCATCGCCAATTTGTTGCCATGGTAGGCGATGGTGTCAACGATGCGCCCGCCCTAGCTACCGCAGATGTTGGCATGGCCATGTCTACTGGCACTGATGTAGCAATGCAAGCGGCTGGCATCACCTTAATGCGAGGTGATCCTATATTGGTAGCCAATGCAATCGATATATCCAAGCGAACTTGGAAAAAAATTCAGCAAAATTTATTCTGGGCTTTTATCTTTAACGCCACCGGTATTCCATTGGCTGCGCTGGGCTACCTATCCCCGATGCTGGCTGGAAGTGCTATGGCGCTATCTAGCTTTTGCGTTCTGAGCAATGCGCTTTTACTCAAGCGCTGGCGCCCTACTCGCCACTAAAAACATCTTTTTAGTACGTTTTACTTATTTTGTATTCTTGCGAATCAATTCAATATCGCCATAAAACGCTCGCGTCTCTGACTTAGTGTTATCAGTATCCGTCAGCAAGGCAATGCCAATGACTTCACCAGGCGCTTCGCCATAGGCACGCTTATAGTCAGCAGCTAAATCACGCTGGTGTTTATGCCATTGCCCTAAGTTATCCCAACCAGAATCCACCACAATCATTTTGATACGAGAAGTATGTGCATTTGGAATGATGGTATCGACAGGTGATTTTCCAGACCAGATATACATCAGCGTGGCATACGGCATCTCTTGACCGCTAATGAGGTTGGCCATCTCAAAAGTCATTTTTTCTTTTAAGGGTAATTTGGATTTATTGCCATCAAATGCAACCAAAATACGTAACGGCGCATCGTCGGTATGACCTTCGACATTATCTGCATTGACGATAGGCTTTAGCGCCTTCCACTCCCACTGCAAAAGTAAATTACCTGCCTGACGGGGGCGTAACTTCACCGCCAATCCAGATGCGGAGGTTTTTGAATTCGCGCTGAGCACTGTTTTACCTTGATAGTTTTCAAGGCGATATACCGTGTTCTTTTTAAATGGCGCTATACGATAAAAATTCCACCCGCTCGGCATGCCATCGCGAGCTGTCTCGGCAGAAAATTTAGGCAACTCCTCTTGAGCCGGCAGCAAATCTGCATTAAATGGTTGGCCGGCTTCGTTTTGCACCGAATCGCCACTCAAACCAGCACAACCACCCAAAAAAAGGATCGTACAGAGGATCAAAAATAAAGGGGCTGGCTTTGACATACTTCAATTGTCCCAAAGAATGAGACTTGTGAGTCTAAAATCATCTGATGCGCCATCAATCACCCTCAAGCTGGGCCTTCATCTGCGTCTTTATTGCCGCGTTGGTGCATTTAGCCCTGGGTTTTTCTATTGAGTTCTCAGTAGATGAAGCTCACTACGCTTTGTATGCCCAACACTTGGCTTGGAGCTATTTCGATCATCCACCATTGGTAGGTTGGATTCAATGGCCTTTGGTGGCCGTGACATCTTCAGAAGGGATTATTCGATTAATTCCAGAATTACTGTGGGCCGTCTCTTGTTTCTTGGTGTATCGAGTCACTATTGAACTGCATCACCTGATTCAAGGACGTAACGCTGGTTATCTGACGAGTGCACTGCCATCGGCAAATTTATGTGGGCTGATGGCCGTATTAACTATTGTCGCTGCACCCATGTTGCATATTCTGGCAATTGGCTTGTTACCAGACACTCTTCTTGCCCCCTTAGGTCTCGGCTTAATGTTGATGGCTCTTCGTTGGTTAAGAAAAGATCAATTTAGTACAGGTGATTGGATTCTGACTGGAATCCTATTGGGCTTAGCAGGGTTAAGTAAATATACCGCCGCTTTTACTGCGTTCGCATTACTCTTTGTATTTCTTAGCTCACCCAAAAAATCTTGGCTAACAAAACCGGGCTTCTGGCTAGCTGCATTAACCGCTTTGCTACTCATTACTCCAGTCCTATATTGGAATTGGGTTAACGATTGGATTTCATTCAAATATCAACTAGCGCATGGTGGTGGTGGTGAGTGGCTGTGGCGCAGGCTAGCAGCCTATTTTGGCATTCAAATTCTGGTCTTTGGCCCTCTATTGATTCTGGGTTTCATTATTTTCTTAAAAGACTGCATCCATGGGGCAAAGATTTCTCTGTTTGCACTTATAGGATTCTTTTTTATTCCTTTTGCAATCTTTACTAGCCTATCCGGGGGTGGCGGTCTACCTCACTGGACTTCGCCCGCATGGTTTTGTCTTACGCCATTCGCCGGCATTGGTCTAGCAAAAGCATGGTCTATACAACATCGCAACTGGATTCGTATTTTATTTTTGATACAGATCGCACTGTGTTGCATTGGCTTTGCCTATGTCTTATCCGGGGGCATTAGTAATGCATCGATTAAATCCAATCCGATTGCAGATTTATATGGTTGGAAAGTAGCCGGGCAAAAAGCAGCCGAACTAGCCAAGGCGACTAAAGCAGATGGTATTGCCGTTCAAAATTGGACTCTAGGTAGTCGCGCTGCTTGGTATGCATCTCCGACCCCGGTATTTGTTTTAGATCAGAGACGGGATCAATTTGATCTCTGGTTTGGAGAAATCCCGCCAGGAGGGAGCGCCCTGCTCATTAACTGGTCAGGCATGCCCCACTCGATACCAGTCGGCAATAAGTCGGCTTTTGAGACATGCGAACCATTGGATAGCCTAGAAATTGAGCGTTTTGGCCGAGTTTTATCCAAATTCGACTTTAGCCTTTGTAGGAATTGGCAGGGACCCGGTCGCTCAGAGTAATTCCCCCAAATTCAAGACCTTAGGCCTCCAAGGCATTATCCTTACGCTTATGAGTTCACAGACCCAGCCCACTCCTAAAACCCAATCGGGCTGGAAAACCATCCTCAAGCGCGCTTGGCCCACTATTCGGATCCTTCTATCTATTGCACTGCTTTGGAAGGCAACCAGCGGAATTGACTGGCACTCACTATTTGATACCCAGATTCAGATGCAGCCCCTTTGGTTTATAGCAGCACTAGTGAGCATGATGAGTGCCTTCATCTGCGGCGGCTATCGCTGGGGATTATTTATGCAGGCCGTTGGATTTCCACGCCGAATTCGCTCCTACATTGGCCTCTATTTTGCAGGCGGACTGATTAATCAAGGTCTACCAAGTACATTGGGTGGCGATAGTTATAGAGCCATTACTGCAACCCATTTAACCAGCACTGGCAATTTATCCGAAACTAAGGAGTTGGATGAAGAGCTGCATCACTCAGTAGATCTTGAGCATGCAACACCAAAGTTACGCTTAAGTTTTTCAATGGTTTTAGTTGATCGTCTACTGGGTCTGGCGGGAAATAATTTACTTGGCGCCCTTGGATTAATTCTAGGCGGCGCCACATTGGCGGCTTGGGGTCAGGACTTAGGCTATGCAGTTATGGTGGTGATGCTGTTGGCAGGCGTAGCTATTGCACTTATCTTGGCTTGGGGACCAAGCAAGCAGCTATTACAAAAATTCTTAGATCGCTTCAATATGAATAATGCAATGCCTGGAATTCAGTTAGCCTTTGCTTGGCCTAACAATATTGCCCAAGCAGGTTTAGCTATTGGCATTCACTTTCTTACAATCTTAACGCTGCTCTTTTGCCTCAAGGCTTACGGCGTTGACGCTCCTATTGAAGGGCTCATGATTGGCTTGCCTGCACTTAGCTTGCTACTCATGTTGCCGATCAGCATTTCTGGATGGGGATTGCGTGAAGCCACCCTCTCCTCAGTCTTGGCCCTCTGGGGTGTCAACCCCTCCTTAACAATTCTAGCTTCCATAAGTTATGGGGCAATCACTGTTTTGTCAGTTCTACCTGGCGCCTATTTTTTACTAAAACGAAAATAATTTTTTAGAGCAAAACTATGACTATTAGCGTCAACACTATGCGCGCCATTGATCATTGGGTCGGCGTACCCCTATGTGCAATTGTGAGTCCAGTTATTGCTTTGCTTGATGGCGTAAAAAATATATTTAATCGCGGACCAGAGACCCCAAAAAAATTACTCTTTATTGAGTTATCAGAAATGGGTAGTGCGATTTTGGTCGACCCAGCAATGCGTAATGCTCAAGCGCGTGGAGCAGAAATCTTTTTCTTGATTTTCAAAAGTAATCGCGCCAGCCTCACATTACTCAATACCGTAAAGCCAGAAAATATCTTTACTATTGACTCATCCAGCTTGGGTGGCTTAATTAAAGACACCCTACTCTTTCTGATGCTTGCTCGCAAACACCGCATCGATACCGTCATTGACCTAGAGCTGTTTTCGCGCTTTACAGCCCTTTTAACTGGCATGTGTGGTGCACGGCGTCGTGTGGGTTATCACATCTTTCACGGCGAGGGGCTATGGCGTGGCTTCATGCTCACCCGCAAAGTGCATTACAACCCGCACATTCACATTACTAAGAATTTTCTTTCTTTGATTCATGCTGCTTTTGCCCAGAAGATTGAAGTTCCTTTTAGCAAAATTGAAATTCCAGATTCTGAAGTTCGCTTAGAGCAAGCCATCATCAACCCAAGCGCTCTAGAAAAAGTGCGTGAGCGAATTGAGAAATTAGCTAAAGAAGCAAATATCAGCTACACCCCTGGAAAAAATCGTCTGATTTTGATTAACCCTAATGCAAGTGATCTTTTGCCGCAACGCCGCTGGGCTCAGCAACGTTTTTCTGAGTTAATTCAAGCGATCCACCAAGAATATCCAAATGATCTGATTCTGATCACAGGCTCACCCGCTGAGTTTGCCTATGTAGAGAAAGTTCGTGTTGTTGCAAATATTAAGAACGCGCTGAACTTTGCTGGGCAAGTCAGCTTCGCAGAATTACCACCCCTTTACACCCTGTCCGATGTAATGGTGACTAACGATTCTGGTCCTGGTCATTTCTCAGCAGTAACGCCATTAAGAACGGTTGTTCTCTTTGGACCTGAAACTCCAGCACTCTACGGATCGGTTGGCAATTCTATTGCTATCACTGCAAACCTTGCATGCTCTCCTTGTGTGAGCGCTGCCAATCACCGTAAAACACCTTGTCACGACAATGTCTGTATGCAGGCCATTACAGTCCCACAAGTTTTAGACAAAGTCATCAAGCAATTGCAGGATGCCGATCAAGCGAAGGCCCGTTAAGCCGGATGAGTAAAAAGGCTATACCTGGATTTGCTTGGTTTATCCCGCTAGCTCCGCTCGCGCTTGCATTCATTCTCTACTTTGGCAATCTACAAAGCAGTAGTTTTTTATTCATCAATCAATTTACCCAGCAGTTGCCAGACACACTTTGGACTTGGCTTACTTTTTTAGGTAATGGTTGGGGCGTATTTGCAATCGCATTTCCACTCTTACTTTTGGCACCAAGAATCTTAACTGCAGGTATTTTTGCAGGTACCATAGCGGCGCTATCAAGCGCTGCATTAAAAGGCCTATTTAATCTACCAAGGCCTGCAAGCATTCTGAACGAGGGAAGTTTTTATCGTATCGGTGAAGCACTACTTCATAGAGCCTTCCCTTCTGGTCATACGCTAACCGCATTTGCGATTGCAAGCGCTTTCTATTTTTCAGCAAGTAAAGAGAAGAGAGCACCGCTTCTGCTTTTGTTTGCTCTTGCTGCATTGGTTGGGCTATCGCGCAATGCAGTTGGTGCCCACTGGCTCACCGACGTTTTGGGTGGAGCGGGATTTGGTATTTGGTGTGGCATGATTGGAGCCTTACTAGCCAATCAATTCCCAGAGAGTCAACTGGGTCCCAAAAAGATATGGGCTCATCTGATTGCGCTTGGAGGTGTTATCGCAATCTATTCTCACCTCACTCAAATAATGGATCACGAATTAAACCAACCGCTTCAATATGCTTCTGTCGCTATCATCGTGAGTACGCTTGTGATGTATGGCAAAGCGCAATTTACTCAAGGACGCCCACTGTGAGTCCATCTAGATATGTTTAGCTATAGACATGCATTCCATGCTGGAAGTCATGCAGACATTCTGAAGCATCTCACCCTGATTCACCTAGTTGAATACCTACAAGAAAAGCCGGGTGCGCTCACAATTGTCGATACGCACGCCGGCGCAGGTATTTACAGCCTGCAGGATGGCTTCTCAACAGTAAGCAAAGAAGCGAATGGCGGAATCTTTCGCCTCGCTCAATATGTCGAAACATGTAAACATGCGAATAGCCCGATACCCGAAAGCATCCTCGAGTATTTAAAGCATATCGAAGCTGAAAATACTGATGGCCAATTAAGGTCCTACCCAGGATCCCCTTTTATATTAGCTGGCTTGTTACGCCCGCAAGACCGTCTTAAGCTATTTGAATTGCATCCAAAAGAGATTGATATTCTGCGTCACAACATAGGTGAGCTAAAGCAATCAAAGCAGATTGATATTTATGCCGAGGATAGCTTTGCCAGACTTAAGGGTTTGCTACCGCCACCAAGTAGACGAGGTCTAGTATTAATTGATCCATCCTATGAAGATAAACAAGATTATCGATATCTTGAGACTGCCATGGAAGAGGCATTGCAACGCTTTGCCACAGGCTGCTATGCAATCTGGTATCCCGTGATCTCCAGAAGAGAATCTATTGCTCTGCCTGATCGCCTGAAAAAAATTGCTGCAAGCCATAAGCGCTCTTGGCTCCATACTGAATTACGCGTTGAAAATGCTCCCGGTGAGCGACGTCTTCAGTCGAGCGGTATGTTTATTATTAATCCGCCGTGGACCCTTGAAAAACACTTAGCAGCTGCCTTGCCCACCTTAACAAAAACTTTAGGCATTAATGGTGGCGGTCAGTTTGTACTTAAGAGATTTGAAGCAAAGAACTAGTCACGTAGACTAATCATGACCTCGTTGCGGCGCATAAATGGCAAAGTCCAAGGTGGGTTATAACGAGCAAAATTTGGCGTGCCAGTACCCTGCAAATTTTTAGACTTCATCCACTGCTCCAATTCCAGAGTTTTCTCAGCGACTTTTTGATCGTTATAGAACCCAGTAAAGCTAATGACTGCTTTTTTGATTGCAGGAACTTGACGTAATTGCACCAGCGGATTGATTGGTTTAGGTATTGTTTCCATAGTGTATTCAGCCGGCATCACAAAAGACACTGCCCACTTGCCAGCATTTGACTCAATCCCCACTGGGGCAGTCATAGCAATCTTTGCATTCTTTGCCGATTGATCTTGCACTGTAACCGGCGCAGTCATAGCGATCTTTTCACTCACTTGATTTTGGCCAAATATATAGGCCGCAATTAAGCGAAAGCCTTGACTAGATGCGCCATCCAAATCACCCTCAACTTGAACCTCGGCCACAATCATTGGCGCATAAGATCGAATTTCAAAAGGGGATTCTTTTTCGAGAACAGTATATTTTGGCTCTTCAGTTGCCATAACTGCTCCTGTAAAGGTAAATGCAATGAGAAAGAAGATGCTTCTGATACAGGGGCGCTTCAAGAGGTGACTAATCGTTACCACAGCGCCTTAAGCTCAAATCCATTTGAATTGAAATTTAAGCTAGCTGTAGCGCCAATAGGCAGAGTCAATTTATTTGCTTGGTGCCCAAATGGCAGCCCGGTCAATATAGGAATCTCTTTTGGCAAGCGTTTGCGAACTACTTCGATAGCGCGCTCAAGTGAATAACCCCTGTCGTTATCGTATAGACGATAAGCGGAAAAACCGCCCAATAAGATGGTGCTTTGATTTGAAAGAACACCTGCATCTAGAAGTTGCATCATCATTCTCTCAAGCCGATAGGGATGCTCATTCACATCTTCTAGAAACAAGATACCGCCTTGCGTTTGCTTGGCATCAGGGAGATATGGAGTGCCGACCAAACCAGCGATCACAGTCAAATTACCTCCCCACAATAATCCTGCGAGGGAGCCAGTATTAGCTTTACCCAAAAAGGATTGCGGGGTTAAAACCTGACAGTCGAGTTTGCGATTTTGAATAGCGCTCTGAAAATGCTCCCACATAAATGCATCTGGCACCACTGGAGCGCCATTATCGCCAAGACGTCCAAAATCATAGTTGAGCATTGGGCCAGCCAAAGTAATGGCACCTGTTTTTGCCAGCAAAGCCAACTGAAATACCGTGAAATCACTATGGCCACAAACTTGTAAACCAGTTTGAATTGCCTTAGCAATAGCACTCCACTCTATATCTGGAAGCAAGCGGTGCAAACCGTATCCCCCGCGCATAGCCATCACTAGGGTTTTTGAATCTAATTGCGCAATCTGATTAATCTCAGCAAGACGCGCTTCATCGCTGCCAGCAAAGCGCTCGTAGACTCGATGTACGCAATCTGCATTTTGGACATCAATACCTTGCTCCTCTAACCAGTCAATGCCAGCCAAAGGACTTTTGCTATCTAAACTTGCTCCAGATGGAGCAATCAGGTGAATGGATTTCAACGTCGTCCCTTAAAAAAATCACGTAACAACTGACCACACTCTTCACTCATGATGCCACCTTCGACGCTTGTCTGGTGATTAATCTGCTTAGAAGCAAATAAATCCAAGACGCTGCCTGCAGCACCTGTCTTAGGGTCTGGGGCGCCAAAGACTACACGATCAATCCTAGCATGAAGCATTGCTCCAGAGCACATCGCACATGGTTCTAGAGTGACATATAAAGTGCTGCCAGGAATACGATAACTCCCTTCAGAAAGCGCAGCCTCTCTCAAGGCCAACATTTCTGCATGTGCACTGGGATCATGATTTGCAATAGGTTTATTAAAGGCTTTGGAAATGACTTGGCCATCTTTAACCAAGACAGCCCCGACAGGAACCTCGCCTGATTGCGCAGCCAACTGAGCTTGCTCAATTGCCATACGCATATATTGCTGGTCAAGCTCAGCTTGCATCATTTACGCAGAGTGGACATCAGCCCAGCAATTAGGCGTCTCATAAAGACGAACAGAAGAGAGTTCCAGGCGACCACCAAAGGCTTTATTAAAAACTGGTTGCAGTATTGCGAAAGCAGCATTTGCTAAATTTTCTACAGTCGGAACGTGATCCATGATGACTGTCTTGTGATTGGGCAAAGTAGCCAAAAACGCCACCAAACCTTCATCCTCCTTGGCGACCAGAAAAGCATGGTCCCAAAGGTCCACAACATACTGATTAGTTAAGCGCTTGATATCACCAAAATCAAGCACCATCCCATCCTCAGCCTTACCTGGATGATCTGCCACTTCACCAGTCAGAGTGACTTCAATCGCATAACGATGGCCATGTAGATGGCGGCATTGACCATCATGGTTTGGGATGCGATGTCCTGAATCAAACTCGAGGCGACGGGTAATTGAGATGGGAGGCTGTTTATTTGTCATTAGGTACTTAATTATCCTGTTTGAGCTCGGCCAAATTACCGAATCCCGATCAGCTTATGAGACTGCAGACTCAATCGCCATAAGGGACGCTTTTGACACAAGCTTACTGCTAATTCTGTATTGCTTTTAAGATTTTGACCATCCATAGGCTGCAAGAAACGATTTCGATAATCCATCTTCTCAAAGCGAGCCATGAGTTTTTCTAACTCTAGATTATCTTGCTGAGGAATTACCAGCTTTAACTCATCTGCTTGCAAAACAATTAATTCAGATCCAGCCTTAGGACTGACGCAAACCCAATCAACCCCTTTAGGAATTTTAATAGTCCCATTTGTTTCGATTGCAACTTCAAAACCTTTGCGATGAAGGGCTGCGATTAGCTCATCATCCAATTGCAGAAGAGGCTCACCGCCAGTAAAAACAACATAACGCTGCTGAGGTCCAGCAGAGGTGCTGCGCCATGAAGACTCAATGGCATCTGCAAGTGCATTGGCCGTTTCAAACTTACCGCCACCAATGCCATCGCTACCCACAAAATCGGTATCGCAAAACTGGCAAATAGCTGTGGCACGATCTTCTTCACGCCCACTCCAAAGATTACACCCAGCAAATCGGCAAAATACTGCCGCCCTACCAGCGTGGGCACCTTCACCCTGAAGGGTAGGAAATAGTTCTTTTACGGTATACATAGCAATTAGACTATTTTAAGCGCTTTGCTTATTTCCAGGAGATTAACTCCCACTCCAAGTAATCTTCCCAGTAAGCATTCGCCCAATAAACGCCTGGCGTAATGTAACGCCCATAGCTCCTACGTATCACCCAGCGACCAACTTCTGGCGAGAGCCAAAGCAAATCCTCACGGTAATTTGCTACTCTAAAAACATCCTGACTTTCAAAGTAAGGCATCTCATTTTGATATTTCAGGGTCAAAAATTCACCCGCCGTAACTGAAATACGTTCCCATTGATAGGAATTGACATTTACCCCACAATAGAAGCTGCCGTCTGGATGACCCAGGACCTGATACCGGGTTCTATAAAAGCCATTCCAATTGGCTTTTAATTGTTCAGGCCATATAGGAATTGCAGAAGTAAATTTTTGTGGCGGACTCCAGTGTGGATCCTGAATCACAAATCCCCAGGGAGATTGGATTTCATCTGGTAAGGGGCCTGCTTTGACGCCGACCCTAGAAATGCGAATTTGCTCTCCAACCGAAACTACTTTTTCAGTAACCGTATCCACTATCTCCTGGTTAAAAACATTACGTACTCGATACACCCATTCTTGCCCTACTTTTGGAGCGCGAATGGAAGGAGTGGGAGTGGGCTGAGCCTCAACGACTCCATTTGGAAATGGTTGAGAGGAGATACATGCCGTCAATAAGACGGACATGATTAAGTAAACAATATGGCGGGCAGTCATCATGTCGTCAGCTTATCGATACAAAGCATTCTCTATAAAATTATGGGCAACCGTCGTCTTTGGGATGGCCATTCCTAAACCATCAAACCAAGAGTGCGCTTTAAGCTCAAAACCTACTCCATGCATATAGTTATAAATAGCCTTTTTCAATCCTTGACCCAAGGCATCATGGTCAACGCCAGTTGGATCAATAAAGGCAACATCATTCTTGGCAAAAGTAATTTCTGGCAACGGTACTAATTCAATTCCATACTCTTGTGGATTTAAACCCACAGGAGAATGAACGGTGCAGATAAAGCGGTGAAAAAATCCACTTTGGATACAGCCACTCTCAAATAACTGCCTTACATATTCCAAAGCATCTACCGTTTCTTGTACTGTTTGAGTAGGAAAGCCATACATCAGATAAGCATGCACCAAGATGCCCGCATCTGAAAAACCTTTGGTAACCTGAGCCACTTGCTCAACGGATACACCCTTTTTCATCAGGTTTAGCAATCTGTCAGAGGCAACCTCTAAGCCACCGGACATCGCTATACAACCACTTTGGGCTAGAAGTTCGGCCACTTGCGGAGTAAAAGTTTTTTCAAAGCGAATATTGCCCCACCAAGAAATGACCACCTTACGACGAATCAACTCCTCAGCTAGGGCTTTTAATGCCTTAGGTGGAGCTGCCTCATCCACAAAATGAAATCCCGTTTGGCCAGTCTCGGCAACGATCTGCTCAATACGATCCACCAATAAGCTGGCTGAAGCAGTTTCATAACGAGAAATGTAATCAAGCGAAACATCGCAGAAGCTACATTTTTTCCAATAGCAGCCGTGCGCAACAGTGAGCTTATTCCAACGACCATCACTCCATAAGCGATGCATTGGATTGAGCATGTCCAAAAGTGATAAATAAGAATCTAGAGGTAATCCATCCCAGGTAGCTGTACCAACCTCTTCAAATGGAATGTCCGGCTCCTGCCAATTGAGGTATTGAACTTGATTTTTTGAATTTCGAATAAAAGTGCGTACCAATCTCTCTGTGGAGCGCTTACCCCGCAGATGTTCTAGCAAAGCAAGCAAGGGTCTTTCCCCAGAATCGAGCGTAATGAAATCTACATAATCAAAAATACGAGCATCGCTCAGCTCGCGCAGCTCTGTATTGACATAGCCCCCACCTAATGCAATCTTGATTTTTGGGTGAGCTCTTTTAATGACTTGAGCAATCCGCAAGGCCGCATACATCGCCCCAGGAAATGGTACGGATAGAAGCACTAGGTTGGGCTGATGGTCCTCAATAGTCTTACTTGCAAGTTCTTGCAAATGCAAATCCATTAGCGTCGGGTTCGCATTCAGTGCATCAGCTAAAGGCGTGAATGTAGGCTGGCTACTTGCAAGAGATTCCGCATAACGGACAAACTCAAAACGATCATCAACGGCATCGCGCATCACATCCGATAAATCATTGAGATACAAGGTTGCTAAATGACGTGCTCGATCATGTGATCCTAGAGCCCCAAAAGCCCAAGCCAATGAGTCGCCATCTTCATCATCAAAGGCATCCAAAGACGCAAAGCGTGGTCCTTCAGGCAAAAAAGCGCGCGAGTTAATACGGTGGCTAAGAGTACTATCTCGGCCTTGCAAAAAACTAATCACTGATGAGATAGTGGATTGGTAGCTAGCAAAATAGTCTAAGAAAAAATTGACGCTAGCACTACGACTTTCCTCCGGAACTAGAAGGGCTTCCCCGTAAATTTTGGCCAGGCCTTCTGGCGTAAAAAAACTAAGTACCAGTGCCAGAGCTAAATCCTCTTGGGCGGCATCTACTCCGCGTGACCTCAAAAATCCCGTGAGATAGGCCGTAGAGGGATATGGTGTATTAAGCTGGGTCATTGGGGGAATGAGGCTCAATACCTTCATATTCATTTACGATGCCCCCAGAAGAGTTAACTCTTCGCTTGTAAATCCAGCTCGCTGACGAGCTTCTATATTGAATGGCCCCCTTAAAACAGGTGCGCGATATTTTTCAGCCAACTCTCGGTAAGTAGCAATCGGCGAAAGATGATCCTGTGTACACAAGAAATTAAACCAACGATTGCCAATCAGAACATGGCCGATTTCATCATTGAGAATAATCTCCAAAATCTCAACCGCCCTTGTCTCTTTAATTTGCTTAAAGCGATCTCGAATCATCGGCACGGCATCTAGTCCTCTTGCTTCCATGGTTCTAGGCACAAGCGCCATCCTAGCAATAACTGAATCAGTTGTTCTTTCAACCATCTCCCACAAACTATTGTGAGCCGGAAAATCACCATAGGTAAAACCCAGTGATTTCAGATGTTCATTTACCAAACTGAAGTGATACGCCTCTTCTTTAGCAACCTTAAGCCAGTCCTCGTAGTACTGCTGAGGCATATTTGGAAAGCGCCAGATTGCATCCAGAGCAAGATTCATGGCATTAAATTCAATATGTGCAAGTGAGTGCAACAAACCTGCCCTACCTTCGGGCGTATCCATTCTTCTTTTGGGGACTAACTTTGGCAGAACTAACTCTGGCTTGGCTGGGCGCCCAGGAAGTGTGAGGTCTTGAGAATCAAGTACACCAGAAATATCGAGAGTCACCTGCTGCTGTTGATATTCATCAAACAGGTGCAATAACTGACTGACTTTAGTCTGATAATCGACGCTTGCTAGGATTGCGAGTGAGGTTGCTCGTAACTCAAGCATAGGAATTGGTAGGCTTTTTTAGCCCGCCCCTTATTCCCACTCGATCGTTGCTGGCGGTTTTCCGCTAATGTCGTATACGACTCGATTGATGCCACGCACTTCATTGATGATGCGGTTTGACACTTTACCAAGCAACTCATGCGGCAAATGAGCCCAATGCGCCGTCATAAAGTCTTGAGTCTGCACAGCTCTAAGTGCTACAACATATTCATACGTTCTGCCGTCACCCATCACACCTACAGACTTCACTGGTAAGAAAACAGCAAATGCTTGACTGGTGAGGTCATACCAAGATTTTTGACTGACTTCATCAATCGTATTGCGTAACTCTTCAATGAAGATGGCATCAGCACGTTGAAGCAAGCTCGCAAACTCAGCCTTTACTTCACCCAAAATGCGCACGCCAAGACCAGGACCAGGGAACGGATGGCGGTACACCATCTCACGTGGCAAACCTAATGCAACGCCGAGCTCGCGAACTTCATCTTTAAAGAGCTCGCGCAATGGCTCAAGTAATTTGAGATGCATATCCTCAGGTAAGCCACCAACATTATGGTGACTCTTAATAGTATGTGCGCCCTTCTTACCTTTACCAGCAGACTCAATCACATCCGGGTAAATAGTTCCTTGAGCAAGCCATTTGGCGTTTTTTATTTTTCCAGATTCAGTTTGGAAAATTTCCACAAACTCTTTACCGATAATCTTGCGCTTAGCTTCTGGATCAGAAACGCCAGCCAACTCACCCATAAAAGTTTCTTTGGCATCAACGCGAATGACTTTCACACCCAAATTGCGTGCAAACATCTCCATCACCATGTCGCCTTCATTTAGACGAAGCAAGCCATGGTCTACAAACACACAAGTCAGTTGATCGCCAATGGCGCGATGAATCAACGCTGCAGCAACGCTAGAGTCAACGCCACCAGATAAACCAAGAATGACTTCCTCATCCCCAACTTGCTTGCGAATATTGTCTACAGCTTCCGCGATGTAATCGCCCATCACCCAGTCAGGCTTGCACTGACAAATCTCATGCACAAAACGCTCAATGATTGCCGTGCCTTGAATGGTGTGGGTCACTTCAGGATGAAACTGGAATGCATAAAAACGACGCTCTTCATCAGCCATACCTGCTATAGGGCAAGACTCGGTCGAGGCCATCAACTTAAATGATGGCGGCAATGTAGTAACGGAGTCGCCATGACTCATCCACACTTTCAGAATGCCATGACCTTCACTAGTCGAGAAATCCTGAATGCCTTTGAGTAAATTGGTATGGCCATGGGCGCGCACTTCTGAATAACCGAACTCACGCGCCTTACCCAAAGACTCGGCAGACGCAACCGCACCACCCAATTGAGTAGCCATCGTTTGCATGCCGTAGCAAATACCTAGAACAGGAACACCCAGTCCAAAAACGATTTGGGGTGCACGAGGACTACCCTCTTCAGTTACTGAGCTTGGTCCACCAGAAAGAATGATGCCTTTACCGCCCTGCTCTTGAATGAACTTGCGAATGAATTCTGGATCGCAATCGTAGGGGTGAATCTCGGAGTACACACGTCCATCGCGTACGCGTCTTGCAATGAGTTGAGTTACTTGTGAACCAAAGTCGAGAATCAGTATTTTGTCGTGCACGAATGAAGCATAATCTTATTTAAGTCTTAATCAATATGGTAGTTTGGCGCTTCTTTAGTGATCTTCACATCATGAACGTGCGATTCACGCACACCAGCAGAGGTAATCTCAACAAAGTTCGCTTTCTCATGAAGCTCGTCGATCGTTTTGCAACCAAGATAACCATGGAAGAGCGAATGCCACCAGTTAATTGGTGCAAGATTGCCAAAACGCTACCCTTATAAGGCACTTGACCCTCAATACCTTCAGGCACAAGCTTCTCAGCATTCGCAACGATGTCACTTTGGAAGTAACGATCAGCAGAACCATCAGCCATCGCGCCCAAAGAACCCATACCGCGATAACTCTTATATGAACGCCCTTGATATAAAAATACTTCTCCAGGAGCTTCTTCAGTACCGGCAAACATGCCGCCCATCATTACAGAACTAGCGCCAGCTGCTAATGCTTTTGCAACATCACCGGAATAACGTACGCCACCATCAGCAATCAATGGAATGCCTGTACCTTTGAGTGCAGTGGCCACATTCACAATCGCAGTAATTTGCGGAACACCGACACCAGCAACAATACGAGTGGTGCAAATTGATCCTGGACCAATACCAACCTTGACGCCGTCGGCACCATGATCAGCCAATGCTTTAGCAGCATCGCCAGTAGCAATATTGCCGCCAATCACTTGAACGTGAGGGAAAGTTTTCTTGACCCACTTCACACGATCTAATACACCTTGGCTATGTCCATGCGCAGTGTCAACTACGATCACATCAACACCTGCGCGCACCAATAATTCAATGCGCTCATCATTATCTGGACCTACACCTACTGCAGCACCTACGCGCAGCTTACCTTCGCTGTCTTTACAGGCATTCGGATGCTCAGTCGCTTCAGAATATCTTTTACTGTAATCAGGCCACGTAACTCAAACTTGTCGTTCACAACCAATACGCGCTCTAAACGATGCTGACTCATTAAACGTTTTGCTTCGTCTAATGAGCAACCTTCTTTAACAGTCACTAAACGCTCGCGTGGAGTCATCTTGCTTTTACTGGCGCATCTAAGTCTCTTCGAAACGCAAATCGCGGTTAGTGATGATGCCAACCACCTCTTTGCCTACGAGAACTGGAAATCCAGAGAAGCCATGTTCACGAGAAAGCTGAATCACTTGACGCAATGTGACATCAGGACTAATGGTGATTGGATCACGCAATACGCCAGATTCGTAGCGCTTTACTTTCGCCACTTCACGCGCTTGTTCAGCAGGCTTTAGATTTTTATGAATAATGCCAATACCACCTTCGCTGGCCATGGCAATTGCCCAAACGACCTTCGGTCACAGTGTCCATAGCTGCAGACACCAATGGTGTATTGAGTGAAATTTCTCGAGTTAACTTACTTGCCAAGCTGGCATCTCGAGGGAGTACCGATGAATAGGCCGGTACGAGGAGCACATCGTCAAAAGTGAGTGCTTTTTGAATGAGTCGCATGCAAAACCCCTAGTCGCAAAAACCGATTATAGCCTCCTAGCCTTTCTTTTAGCTGCGGCAGCCTGGAATTTGGCATCTTGGTTCTGGTTGGCCTTTTTACGCCGAACGGTCTTAGGGTCTATGATTAGCGGGGAATATAGCTCCAAGCGATCACCGGCATAAAGCGGGCTATCCCAGTCCTTGCGCTTGCCAAAGACCCCAAAGCAGCCTTTTCTGGCTATAGCAGGGTCATCAGGACCTAAGGCGATTCCAGTCTTGACCAGAGCCCAGCCAATCGTAGCCACCTCTCCAGCCTCCAAAATGAGCTTGGTCGGCGTTAACTGTGGCTCCCCCTGTCTTGCATCACAAAGTAGCAGATCCAGTATGCGCTCAGCCATACAGCTCCTCTGCACGCTTTACAAAACAATCCACAAAGGTGCCGGCGATGTGGCCAAAGACGGGCCCAATAATCTTATCGAGAATGACGCTCTTAAACTCCCAATGGAGCTTGAACTCGACCTTACAGGCATCTTCGCGCAGAGGAATAAAGTTCCATTGCCAGAAAAATGCTTAAACGGCCCATCTACAAAGACCATATCAATCGTTTCTGGGCGGTGGTTAACGTTGCGGGTATGAAAGTACTGAGTAATGCCCTTGAAATGAATATTGATTTTGGCATCAAGCACTGTCTCAGTTTGCTCAAAAATTTCCACACCGCCACACCATGGCAGAAACTCAGGATAGCGGGCAACATCGGTCACTAAGCCGTACATGCGGTCGGCTGATTGACCAATTAAAACGGTCTTGTAGACGTCTGCCATAATCGTTCTTGAGAGCTAAATAAATATGAGTATCGTCGATAACAAAAAAAGCCTTCTTTGATTATTTTATAGAGGAGCGCTTTGAGGCAGGTCTTGTGCTGGAAGGCTGGGAAGTAAAAGCTATCCGCGCTGGGCGCGTGCACATCAAGGAAGCGTATGTTGTTATACGTAAGGCGGAGCTATTCCTGATCGGCTGCCATATCACCCCCTCTCCTTTCAGCCTCTACCCATATCGTTCCGGACAATACCCGCACTAGAAAGCTGCTTCTCAACGCTATTGAAATCCGCAAACTCATTGGCAAGGTTGAGCAAAAAGGCTACACGCTAGTGCCACTCAACCTGCATTTCTCCAAAGGAAATGTGAAGTGCGAAATTGGCCTGGCCAGAGGAAAAAAACAGCACGATAAACGGGCTGCCACCAAAGAACGTGAGTGGGAAGTGCAAAAAGGCCGAATCGCCAGAGGCGATTTAAACGCTTAACCTCCCAAAAACTGGGTTAGACTGGCTTGAGAGCCAATATCTGAGCATTTATGCACTTTTATGGTGCAATACAGCACCAAGCCGCTTCAAATCCCTCAATTCAGACCTTTTAAAGGCATTAGTTTTATAACTATGAAATTGCCTTTTGACGAAATGCTCGACGCCGCAGCAAAGCGCGTCCCCACTACCAAATTTTTCATAATTGGCTAAAACAGCAAAGTGACACCCTGATGGGTCTCAAACGAGCTGAAGCTGACCTGATCTTTAGGCGAGTCGGAATTACCTTTGCTGTTTATGGAGATGATCTCGGCGCGGAGAGAACTATTCCTTTTGATCAAGTACCTCGCATCTTTACCGCTAAAGAATGGGAGCAGCTTGAGGCTGGTTTACGCCAACGCGTTAAAGCACTAAACCGCTTTATCTATGACGTATATCACGATGAAGAAATTATCAAAGCAGAATTGTTCCAGCCGAGCAAATTTATAACAACGCACAATATCGTCCTGAGATGCGCAACGTCAGTGTGCCACGTGACATCTATGCGCAAATTGCTGGGATCGATATCGTACGCGCTGGTGAAGGCGAGTTCTACGTATTAGAAGATAACTTACGTGTTCCCTCTGGTGTGTCTTATATGGTTGAAGACCGCAAGATGATGATGCGCCTCTTTCCAGACCTCTTCCAAAAATATCGCATTGCCCCTGTAGAGCACTACCCCGATCTTTTGCTCGAATGCCTTAAGTCCGTTAAACCAGATGACGTTAAAAAACCAAATGTGGTAGTGCTAACGCCTGGCATGTATAACTCCGCCTATTTTGAGCACAGTTACCTTGCGCAACAGATGGGTGTGGAGCTGGTTGAAGGTAAAGATCTGTTTGTTAAAAATGAACAAGTCTTCATGCGTACCACTCAGGGCCCCGAGCGAGTGGATGTAATCTACCGTCGCGTTGATGATGACTTCTTAGATCCCCTGGCATTCCGCTCCGATTCAACCTTGGGTGTTGCAGGACTCTTATCTGCCCATCGTGCTGGTAACGTTACTTTAGCCAATGCGATTGGCACCGGCATTGCCGATGACAAATCAATATATCCATACGTACCCGAGATGATTGAGTTTTATCTTGGCGAAAAACCTATCCTCAATAACGTTCCTACTTTCCAGTGTCGCAAAACGGATGATCTGGCATACACCTTAGCGAATTTAGATAAGCTAGTTGTCAAACTCACTCATGGTGCTGGTGGCTATGGCATGTTGGTGGGCCCAGCATCTACCAAAGCAGAGATTGAAGAATTTAGAACGCATCTGATTGCAAACCCAGACAAATATATTGCTCAACCGACCTAGCGCTCTCTACCTGCCCTACTTTTGTGGAGTCAGGCGTTGCACCAAGGCATATCGATTTAAGACCCTTTGTACTTTCAGGCAAAACCATCAAGATGGTGCCAGGTGGATTGACTAGGGTTGCGCTTAAGAAGGTTCTTTAGTAGTGAACTCCTCCCAGGGTGGTGGAACTAAAGACACCTGGGTGTTAGAGAAATAAGGAAAGAGTAAACATGCTTAGCCGTACCGCTGATTGTCTTTATTGGATGGCTCGCTATACCGAGCGCGCAGAAATACCGCCCGCATGCTTGATGTTAATCATCAAACATCCCTGCTGCCACAACCTGCTGAGTTTTTGGAACAAAGCTGGAAAAAGCTACTCACGATATCTAAGTTGGAGGAGGCATTCCTCAGTAAATATGATGTGATTAATCGTGAAAATGTGTTGGATTTCATGATTTATGAAACCAGCAATCCTTCGAGCATTGTTTCCTGCTTATATGCCGCCCGTGAAAACGCACGCGTGATTCGCGGCAAGATCACTTCGGAGGTGTGGGAAACCCAGAATACGACTTGGCTTGAGTTACAGCGCATTCTGGAAGCAAGGCATCAAGCTGATCCTAGTCGCCTGTTGGAATGGGTCAAGCACCGCTGCCACCTTTCTAGAGGCGTTCTCTATGGCACGATGCTGAAGAACGAGGCTTTCTACTTTATTAGCGTTGGAACATTGCTTGAGCGTGCCGACAATACTGCCCGTATCTTAGAAACGAAATATGAAGATCAAGCAACGATAAAGGTACTTGGTGCCAATAAATCCTCAGATGAAGGTACCGATGGGGAATTCTTTGATTTTTACCACTGGGCTGCATTACTTCGCTCAGTTTCCGCATTTGAGATTTACCGTCAAATTTATTCCGATCAAGTAACCCAAAACAAGTTGCTGAGCTACTGATCTTTAATAAACAAATGCCGCGTTCCTTAGTATGCTGCGTAAATGAACTCATTCCCCTTATTTCCGAGGTAAAGAATCAGCATCCAAAGAAATTGAACGCTTACTTGGCAAACTCAAAGCCAGCATGGATTACTCTGATATCGATGAGGTGTTTGAGCAGGGCTTAGAAGAATTTATTGAAGAATTTCTAGAGCGCATTAATCATATTGCTGATGAATTTAGTAATGCGTACCTCATCCCACTAGCGGTTGCTTAAGACTTCACCAAAGAATATATGCACTTAAAGATTCGTCACCGCACTGAATACCGTTATGAAACTCCGGTACGCTACTCTATTCAAGAGTTGCGCCTCACTCCGCCAGCCGTCGCAGGTCAACAAATTGATAAGTGGAAGATTAGCACTCCCATTAAGGCATCCAACTCAATCGATACCTTTGGCAACGTATGCAGCGTCTTTGTGCAAGAGACCCCCTATACCTCGATGATGCTTGAGGCTGAGGGTGAAGTCCACACGGAAGATGCTTTTGAATTTATAGATGATCCTAAATCTGTTTCCCATATTATCTTCTGCAGCAGACCAATCTCACAGAGCCTACAGAAGCCATGTTGGAATATTTCTCTTACAGTCTTCCAAAGAAAAATTCAGTTGATCAAGTATTAAAACTCGCTGAGGCTGTTCAGGTTTAATTGTGTACTCCCCAGGCCAAACAAATTTCGCTACAACTGCCGCGCAAGCTTTTGCTATGAAATCCGGTGTTTGCCAAGATCATGCCCATATTATGCTTAGCCTTTGTCGTGCCTCACAAATTCCAGCACGTTATGTCAGCGGGTATTTCTTTGCGGAAGAGTCTCCAAATCTAGCAAGTCATGCTTGGATTGATTTCTGCAGCGATATTGACAAGGGCATCTGGACTAGCGTTGACATTACTCATGCCTGCCTCATCGATTCACGTCACATCAGGTTAGCAGTGGGTCGTGACTACTACTCTGCAGCCCCTGTAAAAGGGGTGCGCACCGGAGGCGGAGGCGAAGAACTAAGCGCCAATATCTCTATTCAACAGCTCGGCTAGCCCATCTGATTTTTAAGAGATAATCTCAAGAAATAATGAAGAGGGTTAGAGAATGACGTACTGTGTTGGGCTTTGTCTTAAAGATGGTCTTGTATTTTTATCGGACACCCGAACAAATGCAGGTGTAGACCAAATCGGCACCTTCAGAAAAATGACCCTGTTCCAAGAAAAGGATCGTTTCTTCACCCTCATGAGTGCGGGCAATCTTGCCATCACTCAAGCCGTTAAAGAAATCCTCTTACAAGGCCAACTACTCAATGGCAAGAATCTTTGGACCGCTGAGAATACGCATGATGCCGCTGTCGTTATTGGCGACGCCGTCAAGCAAGTTTATGAACGCGATCACAAGGCGCTTGAAAAGGCTGGGATCGATTTCAATTGCAATCTAATTTTTGGTGGCCAAGTAAAGGGTGAAAGACCCCGCCTATTTAATATCTATTCTGCTGGCAACTTTATTGAAGCCACTCCAGAGACTTGTTACTTCCAGATTGGTGAATCCAAGTATGGCAAACCAATTTTGGATAGAGTGCTGAACTTCAATACCTCATTGAATCTTGCAACCAAGTGTGCCTTGATCTCCATGGACTCCACTCTAAACAGTAATATTTCCGTAGGTCTGCCGCTCGACTTACTTGTATATGAGAAGAATTCCCTTAAAGCCAATAAGCTCGTCACCATGGATGAATCTAACCCCTACTTCCAGATGATTCATCAGCTTTGGGGTGAAAAGCTACGCGCTGCGTTTAACTCGATTTCAGAACCTAGCTGGAGTGGCGCCAATAAGTCGAGCGCCATTTCAGCGCCGGCTAAAAAGATGGGTGCAGTTCCCATTAATCGCCAGCCTGCAAAATCAAAAGCAAAGGTAGTAACCCCAACTGCCAAAAAGCCAGTAAAGAAAACCAGCATCAAGGCAAAAGCAAAATAATTAGCTAAAGAGCTCTTCCACTTCACCAAACAAAAAGGCCTAGAAAAATCTAGGCCTTTTGCTTTTTACGACTTCGCCAATTAGGCTTTTAAGCTCTTACCCAACATCTCCCAAGTAGCCACTACGCTATCTGGATTTAATGAGATGGAAGTAATGCCCTTCTCAACCAACCAACGGGCAAAGTCTGGGTGATCTGAAGGACCCTGACCGCAAATGCCAACATACTTGTTTTGTTTACGGCAAGCATCAATGGAGCGGGCAATCATGAACTCCACCGCTGGATCACGCTCATCAAAGTCGATTGCGAGCAACTCCATACCAGAGTCACGATCTAGACCCAGAGTTAATTGAGTCATATCATTTGAGCCGATAGAGAAGCCATCAAAATACTCAAGGAACTGATCCGCCAAAATTGCATTGGAAGGAATCTCGCACATCATGATGAGGCGCAAACCATTAACACCACGCTTGAGGCCGAACTTCTCCATCATATCGATCACGCGCTTAGCCTGATTAATAGTGCGCACAAACGGAACCATGATCTCAACGTTATCTAGACCCATATCTTCACGAACACGCTTCATTGCCGCGCACTCGAGAGCAAAAGCCTCGCCAAAATCTTCTGATACATAACGTGATGCACCGCGGAAGCCTAACATTGGATTTTCTTCATCCGGCTCGTAACGCGATCCTCCAATCAACTTCTTGTACTCGTTAGATTTGAAGTCTGACAAACGAACGATTACTGGCTTTGGATAGAAAGCAGCAGCAATGGTTGCCACACCCTCAACCAGCTTATCTTCGTAGAACTGACGTGGGCTAGCGTAACCGCGGGCCACACTCTCAACCGCACGCTTGAGATCTGGATCAATATTTGGGTACTCCAATACTGCGCGTGGATGAACACCAATGTAGTTATTGATAATGAACTCTAGACGCGCAAGACCAACACCAGCATTCGGAATTTGGCAGAAATCAAATGCCAATTGAGGATTACCAATGTTCATGGTGATCTTCACTGGAATTTCCGGCAATACGCCACGTGACACTTCAGTAACTTCAGTTTCAATCAGACCATCGTAGATGTGGCCTTCATCACCTTCAGCACAAGAAACAGTCACCATCATGCCGTCTTGTAAATGCTCAGTCGCATCGCCACAACCAACTACCGCAGGTACGCCCAATTCACGAGCAATAATCGCAGCGTGACAGGTACGACCACCACGGTTAGTCACAATCGCTGAAGCACGCTTCATTACTGGTTCCCAGTTTGGATCAGTCATGTCTGCAACTAATACGTCACCAGGCTGAACACGATCCATCTCGCTTGGGTCACGAATGATGCGGACAGGACCAGCACCAATCTTTTGACCGATTGCACGACCCTTGGCTAATACCTTTGAGCTACCTTTTAACTTATAGCGCATCTCGACTTGGCCAGCAGCCTGACTCTTCACTGTCTCAGGGCGAGCCTGGAGAATGTAGATGCGGCCATCTTGACCATCTTTACCCCACTCGATGTCCATTGGACGGCCATAGTGCTTCTCAATGATCATGGCGTATTTTGCCAACTCAGTAATATCAGCATCCTCTAATGAGAAGCGGTTACGCTTTTCTGGAGCGACATCTACTGTCTGTACTTTTTCTGCTGAACCCTTAGGTGCAAATTGCATCTGAATCAATTTAGAGCCTAAAGAGCGACGAATGATTGCTTTCTTGTCTTTGGCTAAAGTGGTTTTGAATACGTAGAACTCATCAGGATTTACTGCGCCCTGCACCACAGTCTCGCCCAAGCCATAGCTTGAAGTAATAAAAACAACATCTTCAAATCCGGACTCAGTATCCAATGTGAACATCACACCTGCAGCACCTAGATCAGAGCGCACCATGCGCTGAATACCTGCGGATAAGGCTACTTCAGCGTGGGCAAAGCCCTTGTGTACACGATAGGAGATCGCACGATCGTTATAAAGTGAGGCAAATACTTCACGAATCTTCTTGAGAACGTCATCAATACCTTCAACGTTCAAGAAAGTCTCTTGTTGACCTGCAAAAGAAGCATCCGGCAAATCTTCAGCGGTTGCTGACGAACGCACTGCAAATGAACCTTTGCCGGAATCATCCAATACCGCAAATGCTTTGCGAATTTCTTCATCAAGTTTAGGCTGAAATGGTGCTGTTTCGATCCAGTTACGGATTTCTGCACCAGCTTGTGCCAATGCACGCACATCATCAATATTCAAACCTTCTAAACGCTGTTGAATACGTTCAGTCAGGTTATTGTGTTTTAGAAAATCACGAAATGCCAATGCAGTGGTAGCAAAACCTGTTGGAACACGAACCCCAGTAGAGGCTAACTGAGAAATCATCTCACCCAGTGAAGCATTCTTACCGCCAACGGATTCAACATCCGTCATGCGAAGTTGCTCAAATGGCAAAACATAGGCATCAGCCATACTGCTATTTTGTTGCTGTTGGTTGGACATAAAATACTCTCTAAAGATAAGGAAACTGGTATAGCGGCCACCCTAAACGGGGCATGCTTTAATATGATTCTATTGTAGTGCTGACCCCGACTTTTAAGCCAAATCTATGTCTATCGAAACCCGCATTGTTTTTATTGTTTCTGACGGTACCGGCATTACTGCCGAGAACTTCAGCCAGTCGATTTTGGCCCAATTTGAGGCCACTTTTAAGCACATTCGGGTGCCATTCGTAGATAGCGTTGATAAGGCGCATGACGCCGTTAGCAGTATCAATCAAGCGGCCAGTAAATATGGGGTCCAACCCATTGTTTTCACTACTTTGGTGAATTCTGAGCTGAATGCCATTGTCGGCAAGGCAAATGGCCTCATTCTCGATATGTTCCAGACTTTCGTAGCACCTCTCGAGGAAGCCCTCGGCATGAAATCGACCCATGCCATGAACCGACTTCACCACAATGCGGATACCGAAGCCTATAAGAACCGTATAGAAGCGATTAACTACTCATTAGCCCATGACGATGGCCAATCCAATCAAAACTTGGCTGAAGCCGATGTCATCCTCATTGGCATCTCTCGAGTTGGTAAAACTCCTACAAGTTTGTACTTGGCAATGCAATACGGTCTCAAGGCGGCAAACTACCCTCTTATTCCAGAAGACTTTGAGCGAGGGCAACTTCCTAAGGACTTAGTACCTTATCGCCAGAAGATCTTTGGACTCATGATTGATGCAGAGCGCTTATCCGAGATTCGTAATGAACGCAGACCGGGCAGTAATTACGCCAAGCTAGAAAACTGTCGCTATGAAATCAATGAAGCAACGGCGATGATGAAAAAACAATCCATTCCATGGGTGCTCACCACCAGCAAATCTATCGAAGAGATTGCTACCACCGTATTGCAAGCAATTAAGTCTGATAAAACAATCTTGGGTTGATTGCTTTTAAGTAAGACTAACTTCGTCTAACCCGCAACGTCTCAAATAAGCATACCGCTGCTGCCGTTGAGACATTGAGTGACTCTACCCTTGGATCAATTGGTATGGACACACCTTTAGCCTGAGCCAGCAGATCTTCTGAAACGCCCTGGCCTTCGCTACCCATCACCCAAGCCACCGGATGCAGTAGATCTTTTTTTAGGGAGTACAGGTCATGTTCAGCATCTGCTGTTGTTGCCAATAATTGCGCGGTTACAGCACTCAATACTTGCTGGTTAGACCAGCCTTCATATAAATCTAGCAATTTATGAGCGCCCATACCGGCACGCAATACCTTGGTAGACCATAAATGAGCGCAACCTGATAAAGCGATGACTTGTGTAAACCCAGCTGCAGCTGCAGTGCGCAATATTGAACCCACATTCCCAGCATCTTGCACTCGATCCAATATCACTACATCACCATCTAGCGTTGCAATAGATTGCGGTATTGCAAGAGTAGATTTTGGCAAATCAAGCAGACCGGCAATATGTGGTGCATTGACTAAATCCGATAGAAGATCCCAGAGAGCACTATCTAACTGAAATACTTTAGTGTCTGGACAAATCTCTAAATGCTCATAAACGGCTTGCGAGATCTCCACATTCTTCAAACCGATTTCTGAGGTTAGGAGAATTTTTAAGGCGGGATCACCCACCCAGGTCTGGACCAGGTGTATGCCTTGCAACAAAGCCTGCCCGCTTGCTAGTCTGGCCTTCTGCCCTTTAGAGCCGGTAGCTTGTAACAGGCGAATCTCTTTAAATAAAGGATTCTCTTTGGAGGTGATCTGATCAAAATTCATAACTTAGTTTGCAATAGATTCAAGAACTTTGCGCACTGGCGAAAAGCTTCGTCTATGTTGATCGCAAGCCCCATATTGCTTGAGAGCGGCAAAATGGGCTTCTGTTGGATACCCCATATGCTGCGCAAAGCCATATTCTGGATGGCGTTCATGCAAAGACATCATCTGACGATCACGCGTCACTTTTGCCACAATAGATGCAGCGGATATAGCTGGCTCCTTAGCATCACCCTTCACAATAGCTTCTGCAGCAATTGGCAATTCTGGGCAACGATTTCCATCGATTAATGCTTTATCAGGCCAGGCCCCTAAGCGGGTGGTGAGGTCTTCAATCGCCCTGCGCATTGCTAACATAGTAGCTTGCAAAATATTGATCTGATCAATCTCTAGCGGGCTGGCTTCGCCAACACCCCAGGCCTTTGCCTTTTCCATAATTTGCTCATAGAGATATTCGCGACGAGCGGCGGTTAATTTCTTGGAGTCTTTTAATCCTTCAATCGGATTATTGGGATCGAGCACTACAGCACCAGCCACTACAGCACCTACCAATGGTCCACGCCCAGCTTCATCTACACCGCAGACCCAAATTAGACTCATATACTTTTTTGTTTATTACGAGCGTTAGCAATCGTTTGCGCTACAGCTTGCGCAACCAATAAGCCCGTGGGGCGACGCAAAGTTTCATGCATGTGAACAAAGCGCTCCTTGAGCTCAGCCACTTTAACTGGGTGCTCTAACCAATCTTGCACAGCACTCGCTAATTTTTCAGGCGTTGCATCGTTCTGCAATAGTTCAGGCACAACAAATTCTTCGCAGAGAATATTTGGCAAACCCACATAAGGTAAATATCCTTGACGCTTCATGATTTGCGCAGTCAACCAAGGCACCTTATATGAAATGACCATGGGCTTTTTCCATAAAGCTGCTTGCAATGTGGCTGTGCCGCTGGCGATCAACACTACGTCGGATGCTTCCAAAACTTCGTCAGCCATGCCATCGAGCAAATCTATCTGGATATCTGGATTGATGTTCTTCGCTGCAAGCAAAAGCTGTTCAAGCGGTTCACGTAATCGTGGCGTTGCCACCGGAATCAAAAAGTGTAGTTTCTGACCCTTTAATCTCTTAGACAACAGCTGCATGGTTTCAAAAAAGACAGGAGCAATAAGCTCGATCTCGGACCCCCGGCTACCAGGAAGCACAGCAATCACAAGGCCATCGAGTGATGTTGCCTGGCGGCTCAGGAATTGACTGATCTTTTCTCTTGCTTTTTGGGTATTTGGCTCAAGCGGAATTTCGCTAGCCAATGGATGACCTACATAAGTCGAAGCCACACCTGCCTTGTCATAGATTTCAGTCTCGAAAGGGAAAATGCAGAGCATGCGCTCTACCGCCTGAGAGATCTTCTTGATACGTCCCGCTCTCCAAGCCCAAATCGACGGAGATACTAAATGCAAAGTCGGAATACCCGCTTTACGCAACTCAAACTCAACGCCTAAATTAAAGTCAGGCGCGTCAATTCCCAAATAAACATCTGGTCGACCTTCATGGAGAAGATTTTGAATGAGCTCCTTACGCAACTTCAGAATTGCCGGCAGTTGTTTGATAGCCTCAACATAACCACGCACACTCAAAGTTTCCATAGGCCAATCGGAACGCATGCCTTCAGCTTGCATACGAGGGCCACCAATGCCGTACATCTCAAGGCCGGACATATCCGGTATTTGATTTAGCGCACTAAGTGCTGGCGCAGCTAACAGATCACCAGAAGGTTCGCCAGCTACACAAGCTAACTTTGGCAAAGTAAATCCGTTACCGAATAATGCCGCGGGTAGAAGCGGCAATAAAGTCATGGAATTGAGCAAGCTTTTCCGCAGTAGCTGCGTCAGCTGCAGAAGCAACAACCATCTTCTGAATTTCTACTTTGGCATCTTCAAAGCTCAAGCCATCCTTATAGAGAATCTTGTACGCTTGGCGCAAGGCCGCAATCGTTTCGCTCGAGAAACCACGACGCTTTAAGCCCTCAACATTAATTCCATGAGGAGAAGCTTTATCTCCAGCAGCAATCACAAATGGAGGAATATCTTGGACTAAAGCGGAAGCGCCACCTAACATCGCATGCTGTCCAATTCGGACAAACTGATGCACGCCGGACATGCCACCCATAATGGCCCAGTCGTGTACTTGTACATGACCAGCAATTTGGGCATTACTTGAGAAGATGGTGTGATCACCAACTTGACAGTCATGAGCGATGTGCACATACGCCATGATCCAGTTGTCATTGCCAATGCGCGTAATGCCCTCATCTTGCGAGGTGCCAGTATGAATCGTAGTGAACTCACGAACGGTATTGCGGTCACCAATAATGAGTTGAGTGGGTTCGCCACGGTACTTCATATCTTGTGGTGGCCCACCGATTGCAGCAAAGTGTGCAAAATTATTCTCTTTTCCAATGGTTGTGTAACCCTCAATCACAGTATGAGAGCCAACCTTGGTGCCGGCACCAATTTTGACGTTAGGTCCAATGACAGAATAAGGGCCAACCTCAACATCACCGGCCAGCTCAGCCTTGCTGTCAACTACAGCAGATGCATGAATCCGAGTCATTACGCGCCTTTCGTACGTACCGCACAAGTGATATTTGCTTCTGCAGCAATCTCGCCATCTACAGTTGCCTTAACAGCAAACTTATAAATGCCAGCACGACCCCGCTCTAATGTGGCAGTCATAATCAATTGATCGCCAGGCAATACCGGTTTCTTGAAGCGCGCACCGTCAATACCTGCAAAGTAGTAGATTGCGTCCTCAGCACGCTCTTCAGAGAACGTTAACAAAGCGGCTGTTTGAGCCAAAGCTTCAATAATCAAAACTCCTGGCATTACTGGAAAGTCTGGGAAATGACCTTGGAAAAAAGGTTCATTCATAGTGACATTTTTTAATGCAGTAATACTTTCACGCGGGGAGATTTCTAGTACGCGGTCTACCAATAAAAATGGGTAGCGATGGGGTAGCAATTTCAGAATCTTATTGATATCGATTGCAATTGGTGTGCTCATATATAACCCGCTAAAAAGTAAATATTAATCTTAGATTCACAGAATCTTATGAGTCTGTGGTTTTGTTTTTATCCAGCAAACGCAAGCGTTGACGTATTTTATCGAGACCACGCAAAATAGCGGCATTTTTCTCCCAAGCACCGTGCAACATAGACGGATAAACACCTGTGAAATGCTGTCCTGGCTCTACGATAGAGCGAATGATCGAGGTGTTGCCTGAAACAGTGGTTCTATCCGCAATCGTTAAATGGCCAGCAAAGTTTGCGGCACCCCCAATGATGCAGAAGTTACCAATCTTGGTACTGCCGGAGATTGCCGCACATCCAGCGATTACACAGCAGCTACCAACAATCACGTTATGAGCTATTTGAACTTGATTATCAATCTTAGTGCCAGCGCCAATAACGGTATCGCTCATTGCACCACGATCAATTGTCGTTGATGCTCCAATCTCCACATCATTACCAATAACTACTCGTCCTGTTTGTGGAATCTTGACCCACTCTCCACCAGTAGCAGAAAAATCAGGGGCAAAACCAAAGCCATCAGCCCCAATGACTGCACCACTATGAATAATGCAGCGCTCGCCAATTTGACTATTGTGATAAATCGAAACAGATGGATAGATCAAGGTATCGCTTGCAATCACACTATCTTTAGCAATGCTGGTATTCCCCAAAATAGAAACACGCTCACCAAGCTTTACACCGGCACCAATTTGTACAAATGGGCCAATATGACATGAGGATGGAACGATCGCGGTAGCATCGACTACTGCACTCGGATGAATTCCAGGCGCATATTTCGGGCTACTAGCTTTTGCAAAGTGTTGAGCCATTCTTGCAAAAGTAGCGTAAGGATTTTTAGAAACAAAATAAACGCGCTTTGCCGAATTAACACTGGGATTAGCCTGCAAAAATTCCAGATCTGATTGATTAACAATCAAGGCACCTGCAGCACTCTCACTAGCCTGCTGCCGGTAAAGCGGATTTGATAAGAAGGAGATTTGGTCCGGCTGAGCTCGCTCCAATGGAGCGAGGCCGGTAAATTTGTGGGAGGCCTCCCCCACCAAGCTTGCTTGAAACTGTTCGGCCAGCTCGATGGCAGTAGGCATAAACTTACTTAAGACTATTTAAAACCTTGATGATGTCATCAGTAACATCAATTTTAGAATTAGCGTACGGAGGATCTTGGACAATGATGTCTAGCTTCTTCTGTTCGGCAACTTGCTTGAGTGCAATATTTGCTTTCTCAGCAATCTTGGCGCGCTCCTCAAAGTTTCTCTGATTGAGATCTTCTGTAAATTCACGTTGCTTGCGTTGTAACTCACGATCTTGGTCAGACAACTCGCGTTGACGACGAATGCGATCCGCCTCGCTCATCACAGCAGAATCACGATCCAGCTTTTCTGCTGCAGCTCTAATTTTTTCGGCTCCGTCTCTGATATCTGCTTGTCGCTTTGCAAAATCTTTTTCCAATCTAGCCTGGCTTTGTTTAGCAAGATTAGATTCATTAAAAACCTTCTCGACGTTAACCGCACCAATTCTTGTGCCTGCGTCTTGAGCAAATGCCTGAGTAAACGAAAGAGCCGCTACTGCAGCAACAATGCCAACTTGAATCCATTTGGAAGATTGATAAAACTTCATAAAACTTTCCTTAAACAATTAAAACGCAGTGCCCACTTGGAACTGTAAACGCTGGATATTATCCGTTGGTTGTGACTTATACGGAATACCGTAGCTGAACTTCAAAGGCCCGAGCGGTGATATCCATGATAAACCCATTCCATATGAGTATCTCAGAACTAAATTGATATTCTCCCCGAAGGCATTACCACCGTCGACGAAGGTAAATAGGCGCAATGTCTTATCTACCCCTGAACCCGGGACCGGGAAGGTGTACTCCACATTACTAACAATCTTGGATTGGCCACCGGTAGGCTGATAGGCCCCAATTGCCGTGTTGTAATACTGTGGGCCCAATGAGCCAGGTGAGTAACCACGGACCGATCCGATACCGCCAACGAAGTAGTTCTTAGTAATTGGGAATGGATTATTGCCGTACTGCTCCCCGTAACCCACCTCACCATTAAAGGACAGGATATTGCCCTTCGAGAAAGAGTGATATTTCTGATATTGGCCAAAAATTCGATAGAAAGTCATATTGCCAATCGGCGTACCAGCTTCGGCTGACAATTGCTCCAGCGAGCCCGTTGACGGGATGAGCGCGCTATCTCGTCCATCACGCGCCCAACCAACTGTGATTGGCACGTTATAAGTAGTTAGCGTAGCAGGGTAGCCAGGCGCTGCTATACCGTAGCTCTGGGCATAGCTTAGGTATGGCTGTGGAGTATTAATGGTTGTCTGAATTTGATACGCTTCAATTCCAGTGCCAAAAAAGACCCTATCCACCTCGGTATAAGGAACGCCAAATTTAATATTCGATCCAACCGACTTAATTTGATAATCCGGATCGCCTACGTAATAGAGCGGCTTAGATGATCGATAGAACAAGTCCGTATATCGACTAATTCCATCCTCAGTAAAGTAAGGATCGTAGTTAGATAAGGCCAAGCTTTGATTAATCTTGCCCAGAGAGAAATTCAATCCAACGGATGTGCCCGTACCGAACGCGTTATCTTGATTAATACCAGCAGATAAGATCAATTTTTCAGTTGAGGAAAAACCCGCGCCCAGAGTAATCGCACCAGTCGGCTTTTCAGTCACCTTCACGTTCACATCAACTTGGTCGGGAGAGCCAGGCACATCCTCGGTGGTGATATCTGTTTCGGTGAAGTACCCTAAGCGTCCTAAACGTTTTTTGGATAACTCGATCTTGTCACTATCAAACCATGAGCTTTCAAACTGACGCATTTCGCGACGAATGACCACATCGCGAGTTTTTGCATTGCCTGAAATAGCCACTTGACGCACATAGATGCGACGACCCGGATCGATAACTAGAGTGAGGTCAACCTCAGCAACCTCGCGACGAATATCAGGCTGTGGATTAATAGTTGCAAAGGCATAGCCATAGGAGCCCAAAATCTCAGCAACCGCTTTGGTGCTCTCCGTTAGGCGCGCAGAGGAATAAGTATCTCCGGGCTTCAAGGAGATCAGCTGCATTAACTCAGCATCCTTACCCAAGGTATCTCCTGCTAAACGTACATCTTTAACGGTGAATTTTTTACCCTCACGAATACTGATTGTGAGATAGATACCCTTTTTATCTGGCGTAATGGAGACCTGAGTTGACTCAATTACAAATTCTAGGTAACCACGATTTAAGTAGTAAGAGCGAATCGTCTCCAAGTCAGCAGTAAGCTTTTGCTTGGAATAAAGGTTATCTTTGCTGTACCAGGATAACCAACCACCTGTTTTTAGCTGCATCTCACTTTTTAAAGTGCTTTCGCTAAATACTTCATGTCCAATGATGTTAATTTCTTGAATTTTGGCAACGGGGCCTTCATCCACGTTGAAATACACTGCAACTTGGTTGCGCTCAATCGGCGTTACTGTAGCTACTACCTCGGCTGCGTACATGCCTTTGCCAACATACTGACGCTTAAGTTCTTGCTCAGCTTTATCAATCAAGGCTTTGTCGTAAAAGCGGGCTTCAGCCACGCCAACTGTTTTCAGTGATTTACGTACGTTCTCAGGATCAAACTCTTTCATGCCCGTAAATTCAATACGAGAAATCGTGGGGCGCTCCTCAACAATCACAATAAGAACATTACCTTGAGCTTGGATCTGCACATCCCTAAAAAAGCCAGTGCTATAAAGCGCCTTAATCGCCTCAGCACCCTTCTCTTCTGTAAAAGTGTCGCCAACTTGAACAGGTAAATAACTAAATACCGTACCCGGCTCTACACGCTGAAGACCCTCAACACGAATATCTTTCACTACAAAAGATTCAGCTGCCGAAACATTCAAGCTCAACCCTAGTGCAAAAAATACCAAGATATGGGTGATGAAACGGGCAAAAATACGGAAAGATGATGTCAGAGAATTCAAGGCGAAATATAGCGTTGTAAATCGTTAAACAATGCCAGTAATGACATAGAAATCAGCAAAATAAAGCCCAGTTTTTGGAGCTGTTCCTGCATTGATGTCGAAATCCGCTTACCGGCAACCAACTCCCATGCATCATACAGTAGCTGACCCCCATCAAGCATTGGAAAAGGGAGCAAATTTAGCAAACCAATACTAATGCTCATAAGCGCCAAAAAAGCTAAAAATGGCTGCCACCCCACCTGAACAGTCTTGCCTGCCATATCCGCGATACTGAGTGGTCCACCCAACTGCTTTAAGGAGGTATTTCCTGTAAATAAACCGATCATTAGCCTTGTAGAGACCTTGGTGATCACCCACACCCTTTGCGAGGCAAATACGACAGCATCAATTGGCCCTAATTTCAACTCTTGCCACTTTTCTAAAGGGGTGGCTACGGGTAGCAAGCCCAAGGACATCATAGGATCCTTATCCGGGCTAATTTTAGGTAAATCTTTGGCATAAAAAGCCTTGATGTATCGACCTCCAGCTGGACTTTGAAGTTCTAGCGCAAAACCATCCTCCCCAGTAATGGCATCCATCAGACTCCAGCGTAGAGCGTTCCAGCTGGCAACAGGCTCAAAATCACCAAAAAGGGGCACAGTATCAGCCTGAGATCCTAAATCCTGCCAACCGATCACTCGATCCCCTTCTGCAACCCCCAAATTTGCAGCTACGGAGTTTTCGGGAGGATTTTGCAAAACAGCAGGTAACTGAGGGGCACCTGTCAGGTAGATAAGGCCAAAGAAGACAACTGCCAGCAAGAAATTAGCAATAGGGCCGGCCGCCACAATTAAAGATCGCTGCCAAAGCGGCTTCTTGTCAAATGCTTGATGTTCTTCTTCAGGTGAAATACTTTGCTGGCGATCTCTTCCGTCAAGTAATTTCACATACCCACCCAGTGGAATTGAAGCCAACACCCATTCTGTTTTATTTTTCGCATGGTATGTATAGAGGGGCTTGCCAAAACCAATCGCAAAGCGAAGCACTCGAACACCACAACAGCGAGCTGCTAAAAAATGACCAAACTCATGAAAGCTAACCAATACCCCCAGGGTCAATAAAAAAGCCGCGAGAGTAATCATTGCTTACAAAGAATGTTCTTCACTACCGCTTGCGCCGCTTGACGCGCACTCGCATCAGCACCCAAGATTAACTCAAGAGAATCGGCATTCACTGTCGGAATAGCGCTTAATACTTCCTCCACTACAACCGGGATCTGCAAATACGGCAAGCCCTCATCCAAGAAAGCTGCCACTGCAATTTCATTTGCAGCATTGAGTACCGCCGGTCCTGTGCCACCCACTTTGGCAGCAGCAAATGCCAGTGAGAGACAGGGGAAGCGCTTCAAATCTGGTTCGGCAAAATTTAGGGCTGACAACTGCGTCAAACTCAGTGGTGCCACGCCTGCATCAATCCGCTCTGGCCACGCCAATCCATAGGCAATAGGGGTGCGCATATCTGGTTGACCTAATTGCGCCAACACGGAGCCATCACGATAACGAACCATCGAATGCACAACACTTTGCGGATGAATCAATACCTTGATTTGCTCCAAAGGCAAACCAAATAGCCAAAATGCCTCAATAACTTCGAGACCTTTATTCATCATCGTTGCAGAATCAACAGAAATTTTTCTACCCATTACCCAGTTAGGGTGGGCACAAGCTTGTTCAGGGGTGATGTTTGCCAGCTGCTCAAGAGGTGTATTTCTAAATGGTCCTCCAGAGGCGGTTAACCAAAGCTCTTCAACCCCGTGACGTGGATTTGGTTCTTTAGAAAATTGCTCAGGTAAGCATTGAAAGATGGCATTGTGCTCGCTATCAATCGGCAGAAGCTCACCACCGCCCTCCTTCATTGCCTGCATAAATAAATCGCCAGACATTACCAAGGCTTCTTTATTTGCGAGTAGCACTCTCTTTCCCGCTTTTGCTGCAGCCAATGCAGGAACCAAGCCAGCAGCGCCCACAATTGCAGCCATGACAGTATCGCAATTGGAATCAGTAACAGCATTCACTAAAGCTTGTGGTCCATACAAAACTTGAGTGTGAATATTTTTCTCAAGTAGAAGCTTGCTTAAGCGTGCCGCACCATCAGCATCAGCCACAACAGCAATAGCGGGCTTAAATTCAGAGCACTGTTGCGCTAGCAAATCGACCTGCTTGGCGGCGGTAAGTGCAGTCACTTTGAAGCGATCTGGATGCGCGCGAATCACATCTAGCGTATTAACACCGATAGATCCAGTTGAGCCTAGAATCGCAACGTGCTTGATCGACATCAAACAAATCCTGCTAAAAGTGCAGCAATTGGCATAGTTGGAATCAACGCATCTACTCGATCTAATACACCGCCATGCCCTGGCAACAAGTGACTGGAATCTTTTACTCCAGCTAAACGCTTAAGTTGAGACTCAAATAGGTCGCCAAAAATACTAAAGGCTGTTAACACCGTCACCATCAAGAACATGGGTATCCAACCAAAGCGAATTGCCCATGCACCAAACAGAGTAGACTCAAAGGAAAAGAAATACACACATGCAAACGCGTAAACATAGCAAAGTAATAAACCGCCAATAGCACCTTCAACAGACTTACCTGGACTAATTTGCACAGCAAGCCTGCGCTTACCAAAAGCCTTACCCACAAAGTAGGCACCAATATCAGCAACCCACACCAAAGCCATCATGCTTAACAAAAATACAAGGCCGAGTTCGCGCAAGAACACCAATGCAAACCAAGTCGCTGGTAACAAAATTAAACCGAGCACTACATAAAAAGGTCGCAGCTTTTGCAAAGAAAGATTCATGCCTTTGGCCAGCATAAATGGCGCAACAAAGAACCAGAATAGAACTGCTAGTAGTAATAAAGCAAACTGCCAGGAGGCGTTTTGCATGCCCAGCAAAAACAAAATAATGACAAGGCAAAATACGGCATATATCCAGGCAGAACGACTAGCCTCTGGGGCTAGCAAACGACTCCACTCCCAAGCAGCAGCCAATAAAACCAATAAGAAAAGGCCGCCAATATAAATTGGAGGAAGTAAAAATAAAGTTGGCAACAGTACCGCCATCAGAATAAGGGCGGTAATAACTCTGGTTTTTAGCATGGGAATGAGCTTAGCAATGGACTACATCAAACTGCATCGCTCATTGCTTGCGATGCAAGCTGAGCACTTGTGCGGCCAAAGCGGCGCTCGCGCTGACTAAACCAGTCAAACGCTTTATGTAATTCTTTCTCATCAAAATCAGGCCACAAGATATCCGTGAAATACAACTCGGTATAGGCTAGTTGCCACAACAAGAAATTACTGACACGTTGTTCGCCGCCAGTGCGAATAAATAAATCTGGCTCCGGCGCATAAGCCATCGAGAGATGTGGTTGAAGCAACTCTTCAGTCACCTGCTCTGGTTTTAAATTGGGATTAGCCGCAATACATTGACGCATGGCCTGCAAAATATCCCAGCGACCGCCGTAGTTTGCAGCAATCGTAAACGTGAGACTTTTACAGCCAGCAGTCTTTTTCTCAGAAAACTCAACCATCTCTTGAATAGCGGAATCAAAACGACTCAAGTCGCCAATTAATCGCAAGGCAATATCATTTTCAGCAAGACGAGATACTTCGCCCTTCAAAGATTTCAAAAACAGCTTCATTAAGAAGCCTACTTCTTCAGGAGGGCGGCGCCAGTTCTCAGAGCTAAATGCAAAGACCGTCAAATACTCAACGCCAAGTTTGCGACATTCTTGAACAATTTTACGAACAGCACCCAAGCCTTCTGAGTGCCCTGCAACACGCGGCATCATGCGCTTACTAGCCCAGCGCCCATTACCATCCATGATGATTGCTACATGGCGAGGTACGGCACTGACCTCTGGAATGGCTAGGGTTGAGCTGGAATGTTGAGTCATTAGAAACGAAGGTTCAATCCGGCACTTAAACCGTCATGATCTCTTTTTCCTTTTCAGCGATGATCTTGTCGATATCGACCACAGCTTTATCAGTCATCTTTTGAATATCGTCAGTAGCACGACGCTCATCATCCTCAGAAATTTCTTTATCTTTTGTTAAGCGCTTGAGGTGCTCATTGGCATCACGACGTAAGTTACGCACAGCAATCTTCGTATCTTCGCCTTCGCTCTTCACAACCTTGGTGAGTTCACGACGACGCTCTTCCGTCAAAGCAGGCATTGGTACGCGAATCACAGTGCCCTGGGATGCTGGATTTAAGCCCAGATCAGAATCACGAATTGCTTTTTCAATTGCAGCAACCATTGTTTTTTCAAAGGGTTGTACATTGATAGTACGGGCATCAGCCAAGCCCAAGCTGGCAACCTGACTTAATGGTGTTGGGTTACCGTAGTAATCCACATGAATGTGCTCCAGAATTCCTGGGTTAGCACGGCCAGAGCGAATCTTAGCTAAATTGGTTTTCAAAGCCTCAAGAGACTTTTCCATCTTTTGATTGGTATTGGTTTTAATTTCTGCTGCAGACATCAGGCCTCCTATTAAACGTGCACCAAAGTACCTTCAGGTTCACCCTGCACTACACGCATTAATGCGCCTGGCTTGAGAATTGAAAATACTTTGATTGGTAATTTGCGATCACGGCACAACGCAAATGCAGTTGCATCCATGACTTGTAGATTCTTGATTAACGCTTCATCAAACGTAATGGTTTTATATAAGGTAGCGGTTGGGTCTTTCACTGGATCTGCGCTGTAGATACCGTCTACCTTTGTTGCCTTAAGCATCACCTCAACACCCATCTCCGCACCGCGCAGAGCAGCAGCTGTGTCGGTAGTAAAGAATGGATTGCCAGTACCAGCAGCAAAGATCACGACTTTACCCTCACCCATTGCGCGAATTGCGCGTGGGCGAATATAAGGCTCAACAACTTGATCCATACGCAGAGCAGATTGCACGCGCGCCTCAACACCTTTTTGACGCAGAGCATCTTGTAATGCTAAAGAATTCATCATGGTCGCCAACATACCCATGTAATCAGCAGTGGCTCGATCCATGCCGGCAGCACCGCCTGCAACACCACGGAAAATATTTCCACCACCGATCACAATCGCCAGCTCTACCCCGCTATTTACTACCTCGGCGATTTCTTTGACCATGGAATCAATGGTGACTGGATTGATGCCGAAAGCATCGTCACCCATAAGGGCTTCACCAGATAGTTTTAGGAGGACTCGTTTGTAGGCTGGCATGTTTTTTATTTTCCGTAATTTGCTAAGCAATTAACTTACTTAGCTTATTGATCTTTAAGCGCTTTTTAATATCTCAGCCAAATTATAAAGGGCTTGGGAGGGACCAAAGAAAAGGGCACAGAAACTAAGGTTTCTGTGCCCATTTGGGTAATGCCGACTGGCTGGGGCAAGCCCCAAACTAGCTAATTAAGCAGTTGCTTTAGAGGCGGCAGCTACCTGTGCAGCAACTTCAGCTGCAAAGTCGTCTTGACGCTTCTCAATGCCCTCGCCTACAACAAACATGGTGAAACCCTTGATTGTTGTATTTGCAGCCTTGAGCATTTGCTCAACAGTTTGCTTGTCGTTTTTAACGAAAGTCTGGTTCAACAAAGAAACCTCTTTGAGGTACTTCTGAATAGAACCTTCAACCATCTTTTCAACAATTTCTGGTGGTTTGCCAGATTCAGCAGCTTTTTGAACAGCAACGCTACGCTCAACAGCAATTGCTTCGGCTGGAACGTCAGCCATAGACAAAGCTACTGGTTTCATTGCAGCAATATGCATCGCAACGTCTTTAGCAGCAGTGTCATCACCTTCGAACTCAACCACTACACCAATTCGTGTACCGTGGAGATAAGAAACCAACTTGTTGCTACCAGCAAAACGCTTGAAGCGACGTGGCATGATGTTCTCGCCGATCTTACCGATCAATGCGCTACGAACTTCATCAACAGTTTGACCATTCATTGGCAATGCCAACAAAGCAGCAACGTCAGCTGGGTTCTTTTCAGCAACCAACTTCACGCACGCATCTGTGAATGCCAAGAAGTCATCGTTCTTAGAAACGAAATCTGTTTCGCAGTTCACTTCTAACAATGCACCAGTAGTGCCATTGATAGAAGCAGCAACGATACCTTCGGCAGTTACGCGAGAAGCTGCTTTGCCAGCTTTGCTACCAAGCTTTACACGCAGAATTTCTTCTGCACGAGCCATATCACCATCAGCCTCAGTCAAAGCTTTTTTGCACTCCATCATCGGAGCATCAGTTTTGGCGCGTAATTCGCCAACCATCGCAGCGGTAATAGCGGCCATTATTCAGCATTCCCTTCTTCAACAAACTCTTCTTCACCTTCTTTAACTGCTGTCAAGATTTCTTGAACAGAGTTAGCTTTACCTTCGAGGATTGCGTCAGCAATGCCGCGTGCATAGAGGGTTACTGCTTTGCTTGAGTCATCGTTACCAGGGATGATGTAATCAACACCTTCTGGTGAGTGGTTGGTATCCACAACAGCGATTACTGGAATACCAAGCTTGTTAGCTTCGGTAATAGCAATCTTGTGATAGCCAACGTCCACAACGAAAATCGCATCAGGAACGCCGTTCAAATCTTTGATACCGCCAAGAGCTTTTTGCAATTTGTCGAGATCACGGTCGTTAGTCAAAGCTTCTTTCTTAGAAAGCTTTTCCCAGTCGCCAGCTTCTTTAGCAACTTCCATGTCTTTCAAACGCTTGAGGGAACCTTTAACAGTTTTGAAGTTAGTGAGCGTACCGCCCAACCAACGGCTGTCGATGTAAGGCATACCAGCACGAGCAGCTTCTTCAGCAATGATCTCGCGTGATTGACGCTTAGTACCAACAAATAAAATCGTGCCACGGTTAGCAGCAACTTGTTTTGCAAATTTCAGGGCGTCCTGAAACATTGGCAATGTTTTTTCCAAGTTGATGATGTGGATTTTGTTGCGATGACCGAAAATAAATGGGGCCATCTTTGGGGACCAGAAGCGAGTTTGGTGACCAAAATGGCAACCGGCTTCCAGCATTTGACGCATAGTTACTGACATAACTTCTCCTAAGGGTTGGTTCTAAAGTTGAGTCCTAGCTGCGCTAAAAAGCGCCACCCTGGAAGGCTCAACTCGCGATTTCAAGTCCAAAATAGACCCGAGAACGAAATTATAGCTTAAATATCAATGCTCTAGCTACCTTTACCCCCAGGCAGAATATGAGGCTTGCCCTCAAAATAGCCTCCAGATCCCCTAAAAATGGGATATTTGCCTAAAAATTAGGCAATTTGAGCAAACCAAAACCCTCCAAGTCGTTGATAATCAAGGCATGAATAGTGTATTTACCGCAGAAAAGGACATCCAAGGGATGCGCGAAGCTGGCCGCTTAGCCAGCGAAGTTCTCGATCATGTGGCCCCTCACGTCAAGGCTGGGGTGACCACTGGAGAGCTGGATCGTATTTGCCACGATTACATGCGCGACGTCCAAAAGACCATTCCCGCCCCGCTGAACTATCAACCACCCGGCTATCCTCCTTTTCCAGCTTCAATTTGTACGTCTGTAAATGATGTGATCTGCCATGGCATTCCTGGCGATAAAGTTTTGAAGGCTGGTGACGTAGTAAATCTAGATATCACCGTTATTACCCCTGATGGTTATTACGGCGATACCAGCCGGATGTTCATGGTGGGTGAAGTTTCTGTCATGGCAAAGCGTCTCACACAAATTACTTTTGAATGCATGTGGCTTGGTATTGCTCAAGTTAAACCAGGTGCATCACTAGGTGACATTGGTCACGTGATTCAGACGCATGCCGAGAAAGCTGGCTACTCAGTCGTTCGTGAATACTGCGGCCACGGTATTGGCAAGGTATTTCATCAAGACCCACAAATTCTTCACTACGGCAAACCTGGCACTGGTGAAAAGTTAGAGGCTGGCATGACTTTCACAATTGAGCCGATGATTAATGCTGGCAAAAGAGATATTCGCACTATGCCTGACCAGTGGACTGTCAAAACAAAAGATCGCAGCCTGTCAGCGCAATGGGAGCATACCTTGCTGGTAACTCAGACTGGGGTTGAAGTATTGACATGGTCGGAAGGTAGCAACCCACCACCTGATTGCGTTAAAGGCTTGTCTTTTAGACCTGCTCTAGCAGGCGCATAAATTCATGAGTAAGCTCCAGGCAGCCAGCAATATCACTGATGCAGCTAGCCTGCGCGCCGCTCGCGAAGTTGCTTACGACGAGTTTAGAAAAACACAAGCAGTAGGTAAATTAACCAAACAACTTACCAAGATGAGCGATCAAATACTCGCCCATCTCTGGAGTAATAGCGGCTTAAAAAATGAAGCCGCCCTAATTGCCGTTGGAGGTTACGGGAGAAATTCTTTATTCCCCCACTCCGATATTGATATTCTTATTCTGCTGCCGGCAGAAGAAAAACAAGCCCTCGCTTTATCAAAGCAAGTTGAGCAATTTATTGCCAGTTGCTGGGATATGGGTTTGGAAATAGGCTCCTCAGTACGAAATGTTGCGGAATGTATTTCTGAATCCGAACAAGATGTTACTGTGCGTACCTCCCTTCTGGAGGCACGCTTTCTTTGCGGTAATAAGTCTTTATTCAAAGACTTTGCTAAAGCATTTGAAGCGGCCATGGATCCCAAGGCATTTTTCCAAGCCAAGCAAGCAGAACAAATTCAGCGTCACTACAAATATCAGAACACCCCTTACTCTCTAGAGCCAAATTGCAAAGAGAGTCCCGGCGGCTTGCGTGATTTACAAGTGATCTCCTGGGTAAGTAAAGCCGCGCTATTGGGTAATACCTTTAAGGACCTCCACGAGGCTGGGTTAGTGACACAACGCGAACTCACTGAACTCAACCGCAATCAACGATTTTTAGAAACCTTACGCGCCAACCTCCACCTCCTAGCAAAACGTAGGCAAGATGTTCTGGCTTTTGATTTACAGGCGCCCTTAGCAGCGTCTATGGGCATCAAAGAAGAATCCTCAAGGGTTGCTAGTGAAGCCATCATGCGCCGCTACTATTGGGCAGCTAAAGCAGCAACCCAATTGAACGATGTTCTATTGCAGAACATTGAGGCCATACTCTTCCCACAAGAATCTAAAACCACTCATCCCATTCCAGGCGAAGGTAATGAATACTTTATTGAGCGTCAAGGGGTATTGGATATTACCGACCCGCAGCTCTTTCAAAAACATCCAGAGCAAATTCTGAGAACATTCTTGGTATTTGCCCAAACATCTAATGTAAAGAGCTTATCGGCAACCATCTTCAGGGCCCTCTACAACGCCAGAACTAAGATGGATAGCAAATGGCGCAAAGACCCAATTAATCGCGCGCTTTTTATGGAGATCTTGAAGCAACCTGAAGGTGTAAGCCGCGCTTTTCACCTGATGAATCGCAGCAGCGTACTGGGACGCTACCTTCCAGCCTTCAGAAAGATTGTTGGGCAGATGCAGCATGACCTGTTCCATATATACACAGTCGATCAACACATCCTAATGGTGCTTCGCAATGTGCGCCGCTTCATGGTGGTTGAACACACCCATGAGTTCCCTTTCTGCAGCAGTCTCATTGCTCACTTTGAGAAACCCTGGTTGCTCGTCATTGCAGCCCTCTTCCATGATATTGCCAAGGGGCGTGGGGGCGATCATTCGCAACTAGGAAAAGCAGATACACGCAAGTTTGCCAAAGAACATGGCTTAGATAAGAAAGATACTGAGCTTTTAGTTTGGTTGGTGGCAGAGCATCTCTACATGAGTCAAGTTGCACAAAAGCAAGATATTACGGATCCTGATGTAGTCAAAGCCTTTGCCAAGAAGATGGGGGATGAGCGTCACCTAACCGCACTTTATCTACTGACGGTCGCCGATGTCCGCGGCACCAGCCCGAAAGTCTGGAATGCCTGGAAAGGCAAACTCCTTGAAGACCTGTATCGCGCAACGCTAAGAGTATTAGGTGGAGCTAAACCGGATGCCTCCTCAGAATTGGCTCAGCACCAAGAAGAATCGAAAGCAAAGTTGCGTCTCTATGGCATTAACGATGATGCTTATGAAGACCTATGGAAACAATTGGACGTTGCCTTCTTCCTAAGGCAAGACTCTTCCGACATTGCCTGGCTTACACGCCACCTATTTAATAAAGTTAATAGTGAGCAGCCAATTGTCAGAGCCAGACTGTCTCCAATAGGCGAAGGCCTGCAAGTAGCTGTCTACGTAAAAGACCAAGAAGATCTATTTGCCAGAATCTGCGCCTATTTTGAGAGGCACGGCTTCTCCATATGGGATGCACGTATTCATACGACGCGTCATGGCTACGCCTTGGATAGCTTCCAAATCTCCGGTAGTAACTTAGTAGATGAAGGCGGTAGTTATCGCGACATTATTCAGCTAGTAGAGTTTGAACTTACTGCTGCACTTACCAATAGCGAGCCATTACCAACCCCAAGTATGGGTCGTCTATCAAGACAGTCACGCACCTTCCCAATACAGCCCCGCGTGCATATGGTTCCAGATGAGCGAGGCAGATATTACACACTCGCACTGTCAGCAAGCGACCGTACTGGTTTGCTCTACACCATATCTCGAGTATTAGCGAAGCATCAGGTATCAATCCACACAGCACGCATTAATACTCTTGGCGAGCGAGTGGAAGACGTTTTGCTTCTTGATGCTGCTAACTTGGGTAAGAATCCCAAGTTACAGATTCAGCTTGAGACAGAGTTGCTAGAGGCTCTAGGGGCTTAATCCAATTTAGCTAAGGCGCGCTGGATTCGGATGCTTTCGATATCACCGAAAGTAAACCACTTACATTCAATATCTTCCGCTGATTGTTCTTGTTGCACGACTCGCAAGCAATAAAGTAGATCAATATGTAAATGAGCGCCCTCGCCCTTTTTAGGATTTTCAGGGATCTCGTGAATATCAATATCAATCGGATCTTGACTATCAGAATCTAGTTCGCAGACGTAGCCAGTTTCTTCATAAACCTCTCTAATTGCAGTTGCAATCGGAGAGTCACCTTCATCAATATGGCCACCAGGCTGGAACCAGCGCTTGATGTACGGATGAAAAATTAATAAAACCTTGCCATCCTGTACCACTAAACCGCTGGCAGTAACATGACCATCCAAATTTGCTCTTGAAAATGGATTGGCAGAATTCAAAATAGTTTTTATGCGTAATTTTTCATCAACCATCAACGTATTACTCATTTAACTAGGGGGTTCAATCTAATAAGTTGCTTACTAATCTCATGCCATCCATCAAATATACAAAACAGAATAATCCCAGTGGCTGCAATTAACATAATTAATGATGTGGATATCCAGGTCACATCCCCGATGATAGAAAGCACATAACCACAAATAGCCCCAAAGAACATCTCAATAGAATAGAAAAGACCCGAAATGAGGCCTATATTATTTTTAAAGGGCCTAGTAACCCCTGCTTGGGCAGCAGGAAAAATAATGCCAATTCCGAATAATGCGATAAAAACAAACAGTAACCGTACTTGAAGAGATTTAATTTCAAGTGAAGTCAATATATAGACAATTAAAGTAGCCATAAAAATAATTGCTCCAGCTAAAAAAACTAAATGTCTTAAATTTACGACTCCTATTTTCCAACGAATAAAAATTGTCCCAAAGATGAAGCCGCTAATAGTTGCTGAAAAAATGTAGCCATACTCAATAGCAGTAGTTTGATAAAAATCCCGAATCAATACTGGAGAAGAGGATAAAAAGGCGAAATAAACCATCCAGGCAAGGCTAATCACCAGGGTATAAAACATAAATTCGCGATGTCCTAGCAAATAAGAGTATTGGGAGATGACAGCTCTGACCCAGAAAGACTCCCTATCTTCGTGATTGACAAAACTCTCCCTCATATAAATATACAAAAATATAAGTGCTAGGAATGAAAAGATTGCCAATACAAGAAATATTACACGCCAGTCAAAATAACTCGTGATGTAAGCTCCTAGACTTGGCCCCAAAATGGGAGAAACAACCATTCCCGCAGCCAAATAACTTAATACTCTCACCTGGGATTGCTGATCATAAAGATCCCTGACAATAACCCTTGCAAGCAGGGTGCCACAACCTCCCCCAAGCGCCTGAAAAAAACGAAAAGCGATTAATTGCTCAATTGTGGATCCAAAATAACACCCGGCACTTGCAACACAAAAAACTGATAATCCAGCGATACAAATAATTCGACGCCCATAAATATCAGCCAAAATACCGGCAAGCAATAAGCTTAGAGAATAGCCAAGCATATAAGAAGTCAGGGTATTAGTAACATCAGAACTTATTGCACCTAGCTGCAAACCCATATCAGACATTGCCGGAAGGTAGATATCTGTAGCAATCATTGGCAAAATTACTAATGCCATAAGAATCGGTATTAAAAATCTTTCTTTATGAGGCATGGGATGTCTCGAATTGGGTAAAGCGGCTTATGTCTTGTCCGGCGCGCTGATGGCGAATCGCTTTGACTAAATGTCTAGCGACATTTTTTGCTCTAAGGGAGACCATGTCTAATGAACTAATAAAATAGTAAGTTCCGGAAGTAAGTTGCCCTATTGCATAAAAATGATTAGAAGTCCGATGAGTTAAGCTTTTGACAATAGAGGTCTCATAATCCAACATAATCCCACCATGTGGATTTTTTATAATCAGTCCAGATTTCAGCAAGTTTTTTATTAAAGCTGGCTCTGTATTGCCACCAATATCCCTGGATGGTCCCGTAGCATTGATTAGCCAATCACAATGGACTGAAGTGCCTGATATCGACCCCCTAGATTTTGCGACAAGCGCAGTGAACCTATTTCTACCGGAAGCATTAATCGCCCTTAGATTCGGGTAATGCTTAAGAATCCCCGCCTGAAACAGTGAATGTAGCTTGAGTGCAGTATGGGCCGGCAAGGGGACTCTTTTGGCTGCCCATAATCGATGGAATCGACTCATAAATAACTCTTTTCCTGAATTGGAGAGCGCATCCCAGTAGGCACCAATAACCTCGTCGGTCTTGATTGCCAAACCCTGCCAAGATGAGAAGTCAGACTCCCCTTTTAGTAAAGACTGCAGCCAACTGCCATAATCAACTTTTGAGGACCCAAAAAATTTATTCCAGGCTACTCCTGTCAATAAAAATTCTTTTCTTGCCAATCTCAATACCTGTCGCAAAGATACGCCATGTTTATTTTTGCTTTTTAAAAGCGTAAGGTTATCTAATGTCAAATATTTCAACTGATATTGTTGTTCTTGATACCTTATCAATGGAAAATTTAAGTCTCTTGTAAGGAAATTAATTGGGCCTCGATGGTTTAGATTGGCCAGCACGACTGCGATGTCAGCCGCAGTAAGTTGAGACCCAATAATGCCAACACTATCAAACTTTTTGATGAGTCTTGAATAGTTATTTATTGGATATGGATTATTGACATATTGACTCTTCCCGCTCATATTAAAAATATCTTGGGGCGAAGTATTGCCAATGCATAAAATTACGCCATTGAATACTTTTGATCCCCCTCCAAGGGTAATGACATTGAATTTATCGATATCCAACATTTCAACGTCGACCACCTCTAGGTTAATTAATTCAATATCAACACCCAACTTTTCAAGAGCAAAGATTGCATCATCTAGTCGACTTTTAAGATACATGCCAAAAAATTGACGCGAAATATATCCGTATGGAGCAACCCCCAATCGGGACATAATATGATCGCTGCTGGTTCTATAGCCACCTTTGAGAGTCCACTCCCAAAAATCTCTCGCATGATGTGAAAAAATTGATGTGGTTGAGCTGGTCATATTCATTAATAGCTCATCGCTATCGCATTGGTAGGCAAAACCAGGCCCGAAAGCAGTGTTTTTTTCAAAAATAGTTATTTTGAGATCTTGATTAATCTCTGAAGATAGATATTCACTCAATCCAAAGAGTGTTGCTACAGCTGCTGCACCACACCCAATAATTGCGATCTGGAAGGCGGCACCACTCGCCCGAAGACATGAGTCATTGTGAGAGCTAAATAACTTGTTTAAAGGTTTGTCTACTGAATTACTTCCCATATATCCCCTTCAAAGCTTTGAGCTTATCTAGAGAGGGGGAGATTGACTACCTGATATTTTTGTAGGAAATCACCTACTTAAGTAATTCCAACATTGCCGCTTCATCAATCACCGAAACGCCCAATTCTTCTGCTTTCGTGAGCTTGCTGCCAGCATCTGTTCCGGCAACGACATAGTCTGTTTTCTTTGAAACTGATCCCGCAACCTTGGCACCTGCCTTCTCTAGAAGATCTTTAGCTTCATCTCTTGTCATTGTTGGGAATGTGCCGGTCAGCACAAAAGTTTTACCTGCAACGGCAGCACTAATCACTTTTTCCTCAACTGCAAGCTGCATTCCGGAGGCTAAGAGTTGCTCAATTACTTCACGATTGTGGGCCTCTTGCATGAAACTCGTGATGGAGTCAGCAACTACAGGGCCAACATCTTTTACTGTTAGTAGGTCTTCGAGATTTGCATCCATTAATGCATGCATCGACTGATAGTGATTGGCTAAATCCTTGGCAGTGGTCTCACCCACGTGACGAATACCCAAGGCAAAGATAAATCGGGCTAAGGTAGTATTTCTAGATTGGTTAATTGCTTGAATGAGGTTATCTGCTGACTTCTCGCCCATACGTTCAAGATTGGCTAGCGCTGTGAAGCCTAATCTGTAGAGGTCTGCTGGTGTTCTAACCAAATTGTTATCCACCAACTGGTCCACAATCTTCTCGCCTAGGCCTTCGATATCAAGCGCTCTTCTATGAGCAAAGTGAATTAAAGCCTGTTTGCGCTGAGCCCCACAGAAGAGTCCGCCACTACAGCGTGCTACAGCCTCATCTGCTAAACGCTCGATATGAGAGTCACATACCGGGCAATTTATTGGCATGACAAATTCTTTTGCATCTACTGGACGGCGATCCTTAATTACCGAAACCACCTCAGGAATTACATCACCTGCTCTACGAACAGAAACAGTATCCCCAATGCGTACATCTTTACGTTTGACTTCATCTTCATTGTGTAACGTGGCATTGGTAACAGTAACGCCACCCACTTCAACCGGGGCAAGTCTTGCCACTGGGGTAATTGCACCTGTACGGCCCACTTGTACATCAATACCCAAGACGGTGGTTAGGGCCTCTTGCGCTGGGTACTTATGAGCCAACGCAAATCTAGGAGCGCGCGAGACAAATCCCAACTTACCTTGCTCGGCGAATGAGTTCACTTTATAGACAACGCCATCAATGTCATATGGTAATGAATCCCTTTTAGCGCCTATCTCGTTATAGAAGGCCAAGATCTCTTCTACTGAGTGCAACACTTTGCGCTCAGAACACACTGGTAAACCCAAATCTACGTAGGTATTTAGCAACTCTTCATGAGTTTTGGGTAGCCAAGACTGCGGCTCTAGGGCGCCTAATCCATAAGCAAAGAATGACAGCGGTCGTTTTGCGGTGATCTTCGAATCTAATTGACGCAGGCTACCTGCTGCTGCATTACGGGGATTGGCAAACTCCTTCTCACCCAACTCTGCTGCCTGTCGATTCATCTTCTCAAAATCTTTTAGATACATAAAGACCTCGCCACGAACCTCTAGGACTTGTGGAATGTTTTTTCCAGTGAGTTTGAGCGGAATAGCACGAATTGTTTTGATATTGGCCGTGACATCTTCACCACTAGCTCCATCACCACGAGTGGCAGCGGTTACTAATGAGCCGTTTTCATAACGAAGAGAGATAGCTAAGCCATCAAACTTCAGCTCACCAGCATATGTCACATGATCTGTATGGAGTGCCTCACGGCAACGACGATCAAAAGCAATCAGCTCGGCATCTTCAAAGGCATTGTTTAAGGAGAGCATGGGTACCGCATGGGTAACCGAATCAAACTCTTTTAATGCTGCCCCACCTACACGCTGAGATAAGGACTCGGGGGTGATCCACTCTGGATGAGCAGCCTCAATATCCAATAACTCGCGATAGAGGCGGTCATACTCAATATCAGGCAGGAGTGGATTGTCTAGAACGTAGTAAGCATGCTCAAGGCGGGCGAGCTCGGCTTGCAAGAATGCGTAACGCTCCGCTAAATTTGTCGGACTATTGGACGACAAAGTAATTTCCTAGCTAAAGAGTCTGCTGGATGTAGAAGATCCAGCAGGAATGCCGGATTTCTCAAGATTGGCATAAAGAACATCAAGGTGCTGACGAATGCTTATTACCGCAGCTTCACTTAAGTTAATACCATTGTCATCTACCAAGCGGCCATGAGCAGCTTGTGCAATCTCCACACCTTCAGAGAGCATTCTTTCAAATGCGCGCTCATCTTGCGGAACTAAAGGAACTTCTAGTAACAAAGTGACTTGAGTTACGGACTTATTTGGATCCAAGTCAGCGCTATTGAAAAGTACTAAGCCTTTGCTGAGGTATTCATATTGGCGTCCGTTGCGAGATAACTTGAATCCCCTTTGACGCATCAACGCATCAAAGTTACCCCAAGGGCATGGCTCGTCAAACAGTACATTGATACTCAATTGAATATCACTCTCCGCAGCCATCACATCTAACTCTTTAGCGCTTTCCAACATGGTACTAACGCTAGGCATATCAATTTGTGATCCCAAAGTTTCAGCAAGAGCCTGGGTACGAGAGCAGAAATCAGAAAGCTCCAAAACACCAATTGGACCTTTACGACTAGCTAACTGAATGGCTAGCTGTAGCTCTGAATAAGATCCTTCAGACTTTAATTCTTCCCAATCTTCAGCAGCATCAACATCCGCGTTTAAACCTTCGCACATCCAACGCGCTGTAGATTGGGCTTCAAGGTCGGTCCAAGCATTAATTTCCGCCAAAATTTCTGCGCCGCTGATGGCCTCATCAAAACGCAAGGTAATAACGCAATCGATACGCGGATCAATCGCGAACTTTTCTGGGGCGGAGATTGTGGTTAAGGACTCACCAAAACTTGGCTCTGCTCTACCAGAGATATCGGCGTCTGCAAAACCTTGGATAAAGCTAGGCTCACGCGAAAAACGATCATCCAAAGCATATTCATTTTCTTTTGCTTTGCGACGTGCACGAGCGTACTTAATGTTCAGAATAGCGACGGCTATCAGAATTAGAAGACCAATAACGGCCAGCGCCAATTGCAAATCAGACAAACCCAACATCGTCATGATTTGTTCTACATACATTTAGGCAGCCTCTACCATTGATACCGCAGAAGAGATATCCACAGCAACAATGCGGGATACGCCCTGCTCTTGCATCGTGACACCAATCAATTGATGGGCGATTTCCATAGTGATCTTGTTATGTGAGATAAATAAAAACTGTGTCTTATCTGACATTTTGGCAACTAGATTTGCATAACGCAAGGTATTTGCATCATCCAATGGTGCATCAACCTCATCCAGCAAACAAAATGGAGCTGGATTCAAAAGGAAGAGTGAGAACACTAGGGCAATAGCAGTCAAAGCCTTTTCACCACCAGAGAGGAGGTAAATAGAGCTGTTTTTCTTGCCAGGAGGCTGCGCCATCACCTGAACACCGGAATCCAAAATCTCTTCGCCTGTCATCACCAACTCAGCATGACCGCCACCGAACAATTCAGGGAACAGTTTTCCAAAATGGCCGTTAACTTGATCGAAGGTACCTTGCAATAAATCACGGGTCTCTGCATCAATCTTGGCAATCGCATCCGTCAAAGTCTGCATCGCCTCATTCAAGTCGGCAGATTGTGCATCTAAGAACTGTTTACGCTCACGCGAACTTGACAACTCATCTAGAGCAGCCATATTGACTGGGCCTAGTGACTGAATCTCTGTATTCAAGCGATTCACTTCACTCTGCAATGCGCCAACCTTCAGATCAGGGCTGAAGCTTGCTTCAAGCGCAGTGAGATCAGCCTCAGCATCAGACAATAAAGTAGCAAATTGCTCAAAGTTCAAACGTGCAGCTTGTTCACGCAATTGCAGATCCACCACTTTGTCACGCATTGGCTGCAAACTACGCTCCACTTGCATGCGAGACTCATCTGCTTCACGCAATTGATGGAGTAAAGCATCTTGCTCAGTACGGGCATTTGCCAAAGCTGCTTCGCGTGCACTGCGTGCTAGCAATAAGCCCTGCAATTTATCTTGCGCTTCTTCATCGCTCAAAGTTTCGAGTTCTTGAGCAGCGGCATCATGCTTATCTTGGATCTCCATGATCTGAGTACGCGCAGTACTTTGATCGCGTTGCAAGTCAGCAATACGCTGCTGCAAAGAGCGTGTAGCAAATGCCGCCTCTTGTGCAGCCATCTCAGCAGCACGGAGCGATTCACGTAAACGATCGCGTTCTTCGGTAGAACGCTCCAACTTCTCTTGTGCAACCTGCAAGGCTTCTTGTAAGCCCTGTTTTGATTCTTCTGACTCAAGTAACTCGGCAGCCGACTGCTCTTGAGTCTGGGCTAATTGCTCCATTTGCTGACGCAATTCACCTAACTCGCCCTGAATTTGCGCTGCGCGTTGACTGTATTGTTCTTCAGCCTGAGTCAACTGCATTCTTTCTACTTCAAAGCCATGCGCTTCTTGAACAGCATGCTCTGCATTCTCACGAGCTTGTTCTGCAGCCTGATGCGCTGCTTGATAGTTAGCAACACATTGGTCTAACTCACCCTTCAGCTCGCTTTGCATGAGCTGCTGCGCGCGCAACTGCTTCTCAAGACTTTCCATCTCTTGAGCACGCGCCAACATACCAGCCTGCTCAGAGTCAGCAGCGTAAAGTTGCACGCCAACACGGCTAACTAAATGACCTTGTTGAGTCACAAATGCACCGCCAGCAGGTAATTTTTCGCGACGATGTAAAGCATCTTCGAGGCTGCTAGCAATATAAATATTGTCCAACCACTCTTGCAATACTGAAGTGAGTCTTGCTGCGCCTGCGCTTTGCACGCGGCTCAATAATGGCGTGAAGTCAGCGGGAGCGGATGTATGCGCCGGAGTAATTTCTTCGGTTAGCAAAATTGCCAAACGACTTGGAGGCGCATCATTAGCCAAGGCCAATGTTTCTTGGGCACTCTTTGCAGTAACCGCAGCTAAACGCTCACGTAATACTGACTCAAGTGCAGCTTCCCAGCCACTCTCAACTTTGAGCTCTTGCCAAAGACGCTTGCTTTCCTTAAGGCCCTTGCTCTCTAGCCAAGGTCCAATCTTGCCTTGTGCCTGAACGCTAGCCTGCAAGGCTGTTAATGCGGTTAATTTAGCTTCGGTTTGAGCTAAATCCTGATTTGCTTCCTGAATTTTTTGCTGGGCAGCGTTACGCGCTTCATCAGCAGCAGGAACGCGTTGCTGAGTTTCAACAGCACGATTTTTGGCTTCTTCCACTTTGCGAGCAGCCATTGTTTGACGATCAATTGCCATCTGTAAGGCTTCAGCATCTGGACGACGCAGGCCATCGAATTCACCAACAAGGCGAGTTTCGCGCCCTTTCAATTCATCTGACTGAGCAGACATTGAGCGAAGACGTTCGCCCAAACTTGCCAAGCGTTGCTCAATTGAAGCCAATGCATCGCGTGCACTATTTAGCTCGCGTGAGGCATTTTGATATGCCTCTTCACGGCCTGGCATCTGCTCTTGCAAGCCATTTAAATCTGCTAATAGTGTTTGCTCTTTTTCGGCAGCTAAGGACAGCTCATGCTCAGTAGTGCGCTGCGCTTGCGCTGCATCAGTCTCTTGCACGGTCCAACGTTGTAACTGAGCTTGTAAATCTTGGGTTTGTTGCTGCAAACGCTGACGTGCTTCTTGCACATAATGAATCTGCGCTTCAACCTGACTTACATCAGAATTGGTTTGATACAAATCGCCTTGTGCTTGTGAAACTTTATCTTGTAATGCGTACTGCTGAGTTCGCATTGTCTCGAGCTCAGCCTCGGCATGACGGAGCTTTGCAGTCTGCTCTTCCAAGCCCACTTGGGTGTCGCGGATGCCATTGGCATGACGCTCTTGCTCTTTACCAGCCTCGGTCTGACGCACAAACCACAACAGCTGCTGTTGTGATTTCATTTGCGTAGAGAGTTCGGCGTGACGCTCAGCAACAGTCGCTTGTTTTTCCAAACGAGTGAGTTGTTGATCGAGTTCGCGCAAGATGTCTTCAACGCGAGTTAAATTTTCTACGGTATCTTCTAAACGTGATGCGGTTTCTTTGCGACGCTCTTTATATTTAGAAACACCAGCAGCTTCTTCCAAGAACACACGCAACTCTTCTGGCTTCGCTTCCAAAATGCGGTTGATCGTACCTTGACCAATAATCGCATAACCTCTTGGACCCATACCGGTGCCCAAGAAAATATCTTGAATATCTTTACGACGTACCACTTGGTTATTCACGTAGTAACTAGAATTTCCATCACGAGTTAAAACGCGTTTAATGCCTAATTCAGTAAAAGCACTCCACTGACCTTGAGCACGTCCTTCAGTGTTGTCAAAAATGAGTTCCACACTGGCGCGACCAGATGGCTTGCGTAAACCTGAGCCATTAAAAATTACGTCTTGCATGGATTCACCGCGCAATTCGCTAGCGCGGGATTCGCCTAAAACCCAGCGAACGGCGTCAATAATGTTCGACTTTCCGCAACCGTTAGGACCCACAACGCCAATCAATTGGCCAGGCATTTCAAAATGGGTTGGGTCTACGAAAGACTTAAAGCCGGAAAGTTTGATGGATTTCAGTTGCACGGCGTACTTTGCAGGGAAAAAAGAGGTTCAAATAAAGGGGTAAAAATTAAAGCTAAAGTGGGAAGATGATAGCAAGCTTGAGGGTGCTTAGACGTGTTTTTGCCCCATCTATATAATGATAAATCTACCCCCAGGGACAAAATCCCTTAACAATCTGATAGTTAACTAAAAAGCATGAGCCAATCACCACAAAACATCATTGAACAAGCCTGGGAAAACCGCGCAAACCTCTCCCCAGATAGCGCCCCCGGGGATGTCCGTAATGCCGTAAATGCGGTCCTAGAAGGTCTGAATGCCGGCACTATCCGCGTGGCTGAGCGCCGCGACGTAGGCAAGTGGGAGGTTAATCAGTGGGTCAAGAAGGCTGTTTTGCTCTCTTTTCGTCTTGAAGACAATAAACCCATGAGCGCGGGTGGATATACCCAGTTCTATGACAAGGTTCCAAGCAAGTTTGAAAACTACACAGCGGCCGACTTTGCTGCTGGTGGCTTCCGGGTAGTACCGCCTGCCGTAGCGCGCCGCGGCTCATTTATCGGCAAAAATGCCGTTTTAATGCCCTCATACGTCAATATTGGCGCCTATGTAGGTGAAGGCACCATGGTTGATACCTGGGCAACTGTAGGTTCTTGCGCTCAAATTGGTAAAAACGTTCACCTTTCTGGTGGCGTTGGTATTGGCGGTGTTCTTGAGCCTATCCAAGCTGGCCCAGTCATTATTGAAGATAACTGCTTCATCGGCGCCCGCTCAGAAGTAGTTGAAGGTGTAGTTATCGAAGAAAACGCCGTTTTATCTATGGGCGTCTACATTGGTCAAAGCACCAAGATCTATGATCGTGAAACTGGTGAAGTGCACTACGGTCGCGTACCAGCAGGTTCTGTCGTAGTTCCAGGATCACTTCCATCTGCATGTGGCAAATACAGCTTGTATGCGGCAATCATCGTGAAGAAGGTTGATGCCCAAACACGAGCAAAGACTGCCATTAACGAATTACTTCGCGATTAAGTTAAGTCTATGAGCGCCACCCTTGAGCTCACCGAAGCTCTCATCGCCTGCCATTCCGTAACACCGGCTGATGGTGGCTGCCAAGATTTAATTGCAAAACGTCTTCAAGCACTTGGTTTTCATACTGAGAGCGTGGTGAGTGGCCCTGAAAATTTTCAGGTAACAAACTTGTGGGCGATTAAAAAAGGTAAAGCTGGTGATCAAGGCAAAGTCTTAGTGTTTGCAGGACACACCGATGTAGTGCCAACAGGCCCATTAGAAAAATGGACGAACGACCCATTTACACCAACGATTCGTGACGGCATGCTCTTTGGACGTGGCGCGGCGGATATGAAAACCTCCCTCGCTGGTTTTGTAGTGGCTACGGAAGAATTTGTCACTGCGCACCCAGATCATCGAGGCTCCATTGCCTTTTTAATCACCAGTGATGAGGAAGGTCCTGCGAATGATGGCACAGTCATCATGTGTGAACGTTTACAAAAGCATGGTCAACGTTTGGACTATTGCGTCATCGGTGAGCCCACATCAGTAGATCAGCTTGGCGACATGATTAAGAACGGTCGTCGTGGCTCTCTATCGGGCAAGCTCAGAGTAAAAGGTATTCAGGCACATATCGCCTACCCTCACTTAGGCAAGAACCCCATTCATCTTTCTGCACCAGCGATTTCTGCATTAGTAGAGACCGAATGGGATAAAGGCAATCAATACTTTCAGCCTACTAGCTTCCAAATTTCTAACGTACACGCCGGCACTGGCGCAAACAACGTTATTCCTGGTGAACTCGTTATCGACTTTAATTTCCGCTTCTCTACTGAAAGCAAGCCAGAGCAATTACGTGAGCGCCTAGAGAAGATCCTTCAGGATGCTGGTCTTGATTTTGAAATTGATTGGGTTCTGGGTGGCAGCCCATTTATTACCGGTGATGGCGACTTAGCCGGCGCATTACGCAAGGCCATCAAAGCAGAAACCAATATCGATACAGAGCTCTCCACCACTGGTGGAACAAGCGATGGACGCTTCATTGCCAAGATCTGTAAAGAAGTTGTGGAGTTTGGCCCTCTGAATGCCACCAGTCACAAGATCGATGAGTGTGTCATTGTGGATGACGTAGTGCCACTCAAAAATATCTATCGCAAGACCCTCGAGCAGTTAATCGCTTAATCGATTAACTCAGCGCTCACTTTTTTCTAAAGAACCTTCCCATCATGGACCCTGAGTCTCAGCAACACCTTAGCGTGAACCAGTGCATCGATCAGATTGCACAAAATCTTGAAGCAGCAAATTTGCACTACGGCCATGGGGCAATCGATCCACAAAGCGAAGCTCTGTGGATTGTTAGCAAACAACTTGGCCTCAGCCCAACAGAAGCACTAGATCATTTAGACGATGCAATCACTGCAGAGCAGCAGCAAAAAGCATCTGCCGTTGCCGATACCAGGATCTCTACTCGCAAGCCACTAGCCTATATCTTGGGCGAAGCATGGCTGATGGGTGTGCCATTCTTTTGCAGTGAGCAAAGTATTGTGCCGCGCTCCTGGATTGCTGAGCTCATCGTTGATGGCTCACTAGAGCCTTGGTTACCAGCTGATGGCAAAGCGCTAGACCTTTGTACCGGTAATGGCTCACTCGCAATCCTCTTGGCGCTTTCTTGCCCTGATATTCATGTGAGCGCTTGCGATATCAGCATGCCCGCACTCTCAGTTGCAGCGCGCAACGTGGATCGCCATGGCCTGAACTCCCAAGTAGAACTTTTAGACGGAGATCTCTGGGATGCGCTGCCAGAGCCAAATGAAGATAATCTCTTCGATCTCATTATTTGCAATCCGCCTTATGTAAATACTGCTTCTATGAGCACTCTCCCCGCTGAATATCACGCAGAGCCAGAGTTGGCTTTAGCTGGTGGCGATGATGGCATGGATTTAATCAGACGTATTCTTGCTCAAGCGCCTGATTACTTATCAGAGCGCGGTGCTATCTTGCTCGAGATTGGGAATGAGTATGAGAACTTTAAGAATGCATTCCCACAAATCCCTGCGATTTGGATGGAAGTATCCGCAGGCGAAGAACAAGTCTTATTGATTCAGGCGGAAGATCTGCGCTAGTTAACTCAGTTCTGCAGCTGCGGCAATAGCCTGATCAATTCTTTCAACTGGAATTACCTTTAAGCCTGGAATTTTAGTTTTAGGCATATTGGCTTTTGGAATGATGGCTACGGTGAAGCCCAACTTAGCCGCCTCTTTCAAACGTTCCTGACCACGGGGACAAGGGCGAATCTCTCCAGCCAAACCAACCTCACCAAACACGATTAACTCTTTTGGTAATGCGCGGTTACGAATCGATGATTGAATTGCTAGCAAGACGGCTAAGTCCGCAGCTGGCTCAGAAATCTTGACGCCACCTACCGCATTTAAGAAAACGTCCTGATCAAAGCAAGCCACGCCGGCATGACGATGTAATACCGCCAAGAGCATGGCTAAGCGAGCCTGCTCCAGGCCAACAGCTAAGCGGCGAGGATTGGGTACATGCGCTGTATCAACTAGGGCCTGAATCTCTACCAACAAAGGTCTGCTACCTTCTTGCGTGACTAGTACGCAAGCGCCTGGAACCATTTGCTCATGTTGTGACAAGAAAATAGCTGATGGATTAGTAACGCCCCGCAAGCCTTTTTCTGTCATGGCAAATACACCCAACTCATTGACAGCACCGAAACGATTCTTAATGGAGCGCACTAAACGAAAAGAAGAATGGGTGTCACCTTCAAAATACAAAACAGTATCAACAATGTGCTCTAAAACTCTAGGGCCAGCGAGGTGACCATCCTTAGTCACGTGACCTACCATCAATACGCAAATGCCACTCGATTTAGCAGCTCTGGTTAATTGGGCTGCGCACTCGCGCACTTGGGCTACAGAACCAGGAGCCGAACTGAGTACCTCTGAGTACAAAGTCTGAATAGAGTCCACGACCAATACTTGTGGCTTCACGGAATCCATTATCGAAATCAGTTTCTCCAACTGAATCTCTGCCAAGACCTCTAATTGAGGAGCGTCCAATGCAATACGTTTTGCACGTAATGCAATCTGAGCAGCCGATTCTTCGCCACTGCTATAGAGGACATTCATACCGGCAGCACTCATCTCGGCAAGCGCCTGCAACAACAAAGTAGATTTACCAATTCCAGGGTCGCCACCCAAGAGCACTACGCCACCAGGCACTAAACCTCCGCCTAGTACGCGATCAAACTCTTCTACTCCAGTACTGAATCTTGGCAAATCTTCAGCAGTAATGGCAGAAAGCTTTTGCCGTGGCAACGATTGCGCCAACCCCTGAAATCGAGCATTCGAGGTGGTTTCTGGAAGACCCTCTTCCAAGGTATTCCAGGCCTGACAAGATGGGCACTGACCCTGCCACTTTGCAGAGGTACCGCCACAAGACTGGCATATATAAACCGTTTTGACTTTAGCCAAGAGTTACCTAATGAAATTAAATTTAGTAAAACATTAATCGAGCTGAGTGCCCGCTTTATTTTCTTGCGCACGCTTAGGGGCATCTTTACGACGTTGCTCTAAATCAGCAGCTCTAGCAGCAGCATCTTTTTGCTTCTGCTCGAATTCACGCTGATTTGCTGCACGCTCAGCTGCTTTTTCTGGTGATGCCCTCTCGGCGGCGCGCTTGATATCTTCTTGATTCTTGAGGCTTTCGCGTAACTTACGTTGCACTTCATGTACTGCTACTTCTTGATCACGTATCGGATCAATTTCTTTACGATAAGTAGCGCGAGCATCCTTAAGGCAGCTATTCACCCAATAATTTTGGTAACAATCAGAGGAAGCTTTACCCCAGCGATACTTCGCCCACTCACGCTGGAGCTCTAACTCCTGCTCAATCTTATCCAACTGCTCGAGCTCAGCCTCTTCTGCAGGAGTTGCCAAGACAACGCCGCTTAATGCAGTCGATAACAAAAATATTGAAATAAATATCTTTGTTTGAAGCAAAATATTTTTTCTCAAATCTCGACCTTTGCACCCAACTCAACTAAACGATTCGCAGGAATCTTAAAGAAGTTCGATTGGCGTCCTGCATTTTGATACATCCAGCAGAACAACTTTTCGCGCCACATCGCCATACCCGGTATTGCTGATGGAACGATAGTATCGCGAGATAAGAAGAATGAGGTGTTCATCATGTCAAACTTCATATCGAAATGGGTTTCAATCAGCTGAATAATAGTTCCCATATCTGGCGTTTCTTTAAAGCCGTAAATAGCTCGCACAACAAAGATATTTCCACCGAGATCCTTCAAGGTAATGCGATCCTTGTCGTTTACGTAAGGCACATCCCAAATACTCACTTTGAGAAAAAATACTCTCTCATGCAAGACATGGTTGTGCTTCAAGTTATGCAAGAAGGAAACTGGTAAATAGTCTACGTGGGCAGTCAAGAAGACTGCAGTGCCTTCAACCCGGTGGGGAGGATGCTGTAATAAAGCACCGATGAAGCTACTTAACTGGATACCCTCTTCCATAGCGCGCTTACGCAATATTTGACGTCCTCGATACCAAGTAATTAAACAGGTAAAGCAGAGCAATCCCAACGCGAGCGGATACCAACCACCATCCTTTAGCTTAATAAGATTAGCGGTCCAGAAAGCAAAATCAACAACGAAGAATGAAGCAGTGATGAAGGCCACCAAAATAAAATTCATTTTCCATTCGCGGAACATCACAACAGCCAACAATATCGTGGTGATTAACATTGTGGATGTCACAGAGATACCATAGGCAGCCGCTAAATTTACTGACTCTCTAAACTCTATAATGGTGACGACCACCATAAACAAGAGCGCCCAGTTCACAAGCGGAATATAGATCTGCCCTTGTTCGGAATCAGAGGTATGAAGAATATTCATGCGTGGCATAAAGCCCAACAAAATAGCTTGGCTCACCAATGAATATGCCCCTGAAATTACGGCCTGAGATGCAATCACAGTGGCGGCTGTTGCCAAGCCAACTACAGGCCAAAGAGCCCACTCTGGAACCATTAAGTAGAACGGATTTTTAATCGCTTCAGGATCAGAGAGAACTAATGCACCCTGACCGAGATAATTAATCAGCAAGCTTGGTAAAACAACCAATAGCCACGCATATCTAACGGGTGAGCGTCCGAAGTGACCCATATCTAAGTAGAGGGCTTCAACACCCGTCACAACCAGTACCACTGCGCCCATCACGATGTAAGCAGTCGTAGGGTGCAACATCACAAAATTAACAGCGTATAAAGGATTAACGGCCGCAATGATTTGCGGTGCATCACCAATGTTCCAGGCGCCCAAAGCAGCCAATGTCAGAAACCAAGCTAATGTGATTGGGCCAAATAATTTACCTACTGCAGCAGTTCCATATTTTTGAATCAGGAACAAGGCCACCAAAATAATCAATGAGATAGGTATGATGAATTTATGCAAGCCTGGTGTAGCAATCTCAATACCCTCAACTGCTGATAAAACAGAAATGGCTGGAGTAATTACGGACTCACCAAGAAGCATGCAAGCGCCCAACATACCCATAATCATGAAAAAGAAATAGCTTTTGGATTTGCTATCAAATGAGCGCAAAGCAAGAGCCATGAGAGAAAGAACACCGCCCTCACCCTTATTATCCGCACGCATTACAAACAAGACATATTTAACAGTTACAACCAAGATCAGGGCCCAGATCATCATGGAGATCACGCCAAACAAAGCCTCTGGTGTGTAAGCAATGCCATGATGAGGATCAAAACACTCTTTAAGTGCGTATAGGGGGCTGGTACCGATGTCACCAAAGACAACGCCGATAGCCGCAAGCATCATTACGCCAAGACTTTTTTTATGCTCGCCCTCAGGTCCACTCACCTCTACTGGATTTAGAAGCGTTGAGCTTGAGAACTCTGGATTACTAATTGACATCTCATAACCTTAAGGTGATGTTGCGTGGCAATATGTTACTCCTTCTAAGGGGGCATCAAATCCAGAATTTCTAATGAAAAACCGCTTATTTATGCGTTATTTACAGGAATACCTCGACAGAGACCCCCAAAAAATGGTAGAATTTCAGCTTCAGACGCGGGGTGGAGCAGTCTGGCAGCTCGTCGGGCTCATAACCCGAAGGTCGTAGGTTCAAATCCTGCCCCCGCAACCAAGAATTACGTACTAAGCCCTTAATATTTAAGGGCTTTTTGCTTTTCTGGACATTAAAAAAGCCTGATTTCTCGGGCTTATGGACTATTTAGGTCTGGGTTTAATTCAAAACCTTGTAACCGCGCCCACTCAGACACCTCTTCACAACCGCCTCCTGAGCTTGGTTGCCTGTAAAGGCGCCTCCAGCAGCACCAACGACCGCACCAGCACCAGCTGCTTGGGCAATACCTGTTTTATTACCACCAGTAACAAGACCTAACAAGCCACCAACAACTGCGCCAGCGCCAGCCCCTTTAGCAGCAGTCTCACCCATGCCAGATTGTTGCTGTGCATAAGCCTGGCATTCACTTAGATCTTTTTCATATGCACTTTCATTTACACCCTTCATATCTACCAAGGGGCGCACATTCGCGCCAGCACAACCAACTGTAACGACAATAACTAAGGAGCATAGGGCTAGTAATTTATTCATCTGCAAATCCTTTTGATTCATTTCACATCTATCGATGCCATAGACGTTTTATATCATGCCGCCAAAATTGTGTCGAAGACTTGGTATTACTTTTAAATAACCAACTCTGCGCTCCTGTTTCAGGCGTTTGATAAAAGGGGATATCCAAATATCGGTAACGCGCCGTTATATCCGCATGAGGGTGCCCATAACGATTGCGGTAACCATTTTGTGCAAATGCTTGATCAGGATTTAATCGTCTTAGAAGCGCCAACGAAGAAGATGTTTTGCTGCCATGATGGGGTGCCATAAAAATCAACTCTCTATCACCAATTTCTTGCAGCATTACATCGTCTAATCGCTCAGTAATCTCAGCTTCACCTTGTTTTTCAACATCGCCCGTCAACCAAAGAGAACTCTGTTTGTTACGGACCTCTAGCACGCAACTCATCTCATTGGGCTTTTCAGGATGTTGATTAGAAAATATCGTTGCCTCATGAGGATGCCAAATGACAAACTCGATGCCATCCCATTCCCAGCGTTGCCCAAATCTACAGGGAATACTTGGGACTTTTCTGGCTTGCAAATTTTGTAATAAAGGATTGTTGCTGGGTAAGGAACCGATCATCGAATCAAAATGAATGTGCTTGAGTAATGTTGCAGCCCCTCCCACATGATCGCTATCACTATGACTAATTACCATGCGATCTATATGATCGATTCCTGTGCCACGCAAATAGGGCAAAATAATTCTCTGCCCAGCATCATCTTTCTTACCCTGAATGGGTCCAGTGTCATAAAGTAGTCTTCTGTTTTTAGTCTCAATAAGCACTGCAGTACCTTGACCGATATCCAGAACACTTGCTCTAAATTCTCCATGACCAAGGAGAAATGAACTTAATGGCTGGATCGCTGGAGCAAATAACGGGATGCAAAAGGCAATGCCCAGCACCCTCCACTTCCATGCATCCAAAATATCACCTGGACGGATCGCATAAACAATTCCTAATCCAGAGATCAATAGCGCCCACCATTCCGGCTGCTTTGACCAGACCACAGACCAACTCCAGCCCGCCATCCATTCAAGCACAACTGCCAAATATTCCATCGCAGCATGGGCGGGCCATATCAACCAACGCCCAATAAATTCTGGGAGCATGGCTCCGAGAATTGCTAGTGGCGTAACGATATAACTGACCAATGGAATAGCAAATGCATTTGCTAATGGCGAAACAATAGAGACTTGATAAAACCAATACAAAGTAAATGGTAGGAGCGAAAGAGTGATAACAGCCTGCACGCGACACGCTTCCTTTAGGGCTTGCAACATACGTTGTTGCCAATGCACCTCTAATTCTTTGCCGGTTGGAACCCCCACCAAACCAGATGAATCACCCATCGCATACAAGATGGCAGCCACTGCGCCAAAAGATAACCAAAAGCCAGGTGTGTATGGCGCCATAGGATCAACCAGCAATACAAAGGCGAGGGCCCACCACCAGATATCAAACGATCGAGGATTTCTGCCGGTCCATAAGGCAAAAGCTACGACACCAACCATATACATAGTTCTTTGTGCCGGAATCTGAAAGCCGGCTAACCATGCATAAACAAATGCCGTGATGAATCCAGAGATTGCTGCAACCTTGCTGACCGGTGCAATCAGAGGCCAAGTACGTCGACGCCAGATAAAGGCCGCAAAAGATGCACCAACACCAGCCAACATCGTGACATGTAACCCTGATATGGAGATTAAGTGCAATTATTACCCATCATTTAGAGTGTAATAGCCTAGGGGGGCTTTTTATTTAGGCGATACACCTAAATGGGTCCTGTATAGGGCGTCCTCCATGAGTCTCTGGACAAGACTAAGCTGGGGGGTGCTCAAAACCGAGCACAAGAAACTCGCTACGCTAAAAAGCGGTTTTTCTCAGAATTTTTTGTAATTTTTTGGCTTGGCACCCACACCACTCAATCCCTCAGAATTGAGTAGAGCAATCTTTTATTCCTCGCTTTTGAAGTGTGTCACACCAGCGTATTTATTCCGACCCGCCACAGTGGTACCTGCGTCCTTCATCATCTTTCTGGCCTCTTCCAAATCAATCCGGAATTTATAACCATGCTGCTCTAGTAGCCCAAGCAACTCATTACCATTAATTAAGGTCAGCGGTTTACCTTGGATGAAAGCGTATGACTCTTGGCCAAACTGGCTTGTGCAGACCAAGATACCTTTCATAGCCCCCTCATTCATCATGGTGCCGTAAAGGTCTCTAACTGCGGATACGTCCACAGTATTAACGTAGCGTTTGGCTTGAACTACCATCTTGCCGCCACGGATCGGGTCTGGGTCCATGATTACAGCGTCGACACCCTGATCTCTGGAGGCTTGAGTAACCTTTACCTCTGCGCCATTAGAGGCAAACACACGCTCAAACAACTCGCGACACAGATGTTCAAAGTCTTCCCAGTCCATGCTCGCCAGATTTTGCTCACTTGATAACTTACCAACTATCTCTTTGTTATCTACAAAACGCGGGTCATTCATATTGATCGTGATGGCTGGTGCGATTGGCGTGAGTTCTAACGTCTTGGCAGCAACACCTTTCAATGAACCAAATGCTACTAGTGGATCGAGTTGCGCAAGATTTAGTTCTTTTAGCTGACTTACCTTGGACATGAGTGCAACACAGTAAGCGCGTTTTTGATTGCCTGTTGCCTTGACCACAAAGTTAGACCATCCATTAAACACAATGGCTTTCTGATCACTCAGGTTTAACTGTGTGGATATCTCATAGGACAACTTCAATGCCAGAGTTGGATAAAGCAACTCAGCGGCTTGCTTGGATTCTTTTTGGTTTGCTGGCTTTCTAACGTAGCCTGCTTTTTGTTCAACAAACTTCTGCCACACAACAGCACCAACGTCAGGCAGCTCATGCTCCAAGATAACAATGTCGGCCTCTGGGTCATAACCAATCTCGTATTCAGTTGGAACCCATCTTGGTAGCTTGAGGTACTTAAATAGTATCGAAGCCATTGAATCCAAATCACCGCTAGTAAGTAAGTCGAGCTCTTCTTGAATCTTTACTCGATCTTTCTCTGCTTCGGTTTCCCATGCTTCTTTTAAATTTCTCCAGCGCAGGTGTTGCTCTTCAAAATCTAGCTCTTGTTGTTTATGCAGCTTCTCGTAAATGGCCTTGGCTTTCTCTGAGGCGGCTTGAAACTCTGCCGCTCTGGACTGTTCAAACTCCAACAAGGTCAGTCGATTTTTTTCTGCCTTCTCAACCTGTTTAACTTGATCGGCATATTGCGCGATAACAAAACGGTTTAAGAATGACTTCCAGCCGGTGTACAACGGGATGTCTATTGATGGTGGCTCTATGTCTGATGTTGGTACTAATACTGGTGCTTCAGGCGGCGGTTTAACTGGCTCACCTTTAACAGGCGCAGCTTCTGGGAACGGTTTGATCTGAGCTAACGCATTTTCAAGTGATGCTTTGATTGATGGCGATGGTGTGAGCATCTCTGACAGGCTTTCAATACTGATCGCCGTTGCAGCAGATGGGTCATATTGGTGAACTGATAGTGCTGCTGGCCTAACCCAAACTGGAGCACGTACTGTTTTGATTGGTGCGAAGCTGGCTGAATAAGTTGATAGAGCTTTTAATTGTTCTTCATGCCCAGTGGACAACTTAATATCGAGCAGCCTTGGATCGAGTTTGATTACTGCTGGAGAACTACCTTGGCCTAGCATTTTGGTAAGCACCCCAACCAACTTCCCTGCATAAAAATCAAACAGCTTAACTATCCCCTGCAAGACGTCAAAGGCAACTTTAATAAAGCTAAACGCAATAAGTAAACCAACGCCAGCAAGAACGAGGAACACAACAAAAGACATTTAGTTGACACCTTTAATAGAGGTTTGGTTTTGGGTATTGCAAGTCATTGGCTTAGGGGTATGATTTATCCATGAGATACCTATTCATTCTACTTTTTATCAGCACCAATGTGATGGCTCAGGCTATTTATGATGCCAATGGCCAGTATAGGGGTTACCAGCAGACCAGCCCCAGCGGTGTAACAAACACCTACAACGCTCAAGGCCAGAATGTAGGGTCTTCGCAGGTTGATAACGGGCAAACTAATTACTACAGCCCTGCTGGCGCTTATCAAGGCACTAATTCAATTACTCCATCACCTCCAGTACCCAACACCACTATCAACGCGCCACGTCAGGCCCCGCAGGCGCCAGTATTAAAGGGTTGGTAACTATCTGCAGTTATATCCGCCACGGCCATCTGGCGTGCAATTCATAGTGTTGCCGCCAGTTAAACCCGGAGTAAGGTTTGTAGTATTTCTTTGTGTCTGTGCTGCTGAGTTGTTGTAATAATTTGAAGCCCTTCCAACCCCATCACCAATCGCTCTAAGAAAATCTAAAATACCGCCACCTGGAGTCTGATTTGATGCTATTGCAAATCCAGAAAATGGTAATGGCAATACTTGACCATTTGCATTCAGCATGACTTGAGATGTTTGCTGATTCAAGGCGTAGCACCCAACCATCGGCTGTCCGCTTGGTGCATTCAACACAACTCCATTAGGGCTCGTCGCCTCCCAATGGAATGGAAATGAGCCTGAAAAACGAGAGTCTCTACACCCCGAGCTGTATAAAGTGAAGTAAGCATTGGCCTGTGAATCATAGGTCCGGCCAATAACTGCTGCCTGAGCCATCACCTCACAACACAAAAAAGCTAATGTAGTCAGTGTTAGATATTTTCTCTTCATCATTTCCTCTTATCTGCAGTTATATCCGCCACGGCCATCTGGCGTACAGTTCATGCCATTTCCACCAGTCATGCCGGGGGTTAAGTTCGTGGTGTTTCTTTGGGTTTCAGCTGCAGAGTTATTCCAATAGGTTGTGGCTCTCTGTAGCCCTTCGCTAAATGATTGAAAAACCGACTTACCGCCACCTTGAAACAAGGACATTGGCCGGCTAACAGTTAAACCGGTACCTGCAATCATGGTTACTTGTTGCTGATTGAGTGTGTAGCAACCCTCCGCAATAAAGGACCCGTTATCTGCCCTCTTGGCATCCCAACGCAATGGATAACTGATTGCGTAGTTAGGAAGTTTGCAGGGCCCATCGTAGAGATAGATATTTCCATTTGCTTGGCTATCGAAAGTTTGACCGATCACATTTCCGGGGCCTGCAGGCGTCTGAGGGGTTGCAACTGGTTGGGGCCTAACAGGCTGTGGATTTACGGCCCGCATATCATCACCGGTTTTAATGTTTATTTGCTTAAGTGCTGCATTCGCATCCCCAATTGCCATTTGTCCTGAAAGCAACTTTCCATATATAACATCCTTGCTTGCAAAATCTTTTTGTACTAATGACAAATAGGGAGTTCCCTTCAAATCATCAAGTCGCATATTTCTGCACCGGTTGGTGTCAGATAGAAATTGTTTGAAAGCCTTTTTTTGTGACTCATTAAGTTTCGATTTTGAGGATAGAAGCTCCAGCTTATTCGGCTGCGCATCCGAAGAAACTAGGATGCTAGAGGTAACAATTTTTCCACTCGGAGTTTCACGATTTTGCTTTCCACAATCGCTGTAAGCCTTGTTTGCAAGAGTCATTTGATTTTGCGTATTAGCCGACTGCCCGCCTACCACGTTAGAACTGTAATTTTGTTGAGGGCGCATTTGATTGCAGCCAGCAACCAACACTAATGAAGTCAGAAGAGAGCTGGTAAGAGAAAGTTTCATGGAGTAAGCCAGAGTAGTTTTAATTTAATTACGAACTTTATAAATACTACGAAAATCGTAAGGACAACACAAGCATAACCTACGAATATCGTAGGCATGAAAAAGGCCGTAATTAGCCAAACAAGCTCTCCCATTGGTGCCCGCATTTACGCTGCAAGGCTAGCCAAGGGTTTATCTCAGGAAAAGCTGGGTGTATTAATTGGGCTGGAGGAAGGATCGGCAGGTACGCGAATTAGTCGGTATGAGAGCTCAATCCACGAGCCCGCTGTCCCAACCTCAAAAGCAATTGCTAAAGCATTAAACGTTCCATTGGCATACTTGTATTGCGAAAACGAGGCCTTGGCAGATCTGATTATTCAGCTAGCAAAGCTGAGTGCGGCTGAGTTACAAAAAATTAAAAAGCAGCTCTAGTCATACTTAATTAACTAAAGTGGATTTTCTCCCTAGTTCTTGGGACCGCTGCCGATTCCCTAGATATACGTCTTTTCTCCTCCTCCAGCGCTGCTCGGTACATTTGATCGGTTAGCTCGTAACTCACAAAGCAATCCTTACGTGGGGGCTCCATGTGATGCCAGAGTGATTTGGCCTGTAAGCGGCACTTGTACATGAGCGCTAGGTTTACTTTTCGCTGCGAGTTATGAAGCGTTAGGTTCTCGAGCGTACCCTCAAGCAGATCCGCCATTTCCCAATAGGTGCGGGCTAATTTAACTACATCCAAGTTGGTGGTATCAGCCTTGCGAACATCCCTTTTGGCTGGGTCTACACGCCTTGGAGTCTTTGGTTTGCGTGTTTTGTTTATGTTCTGTTCCATGTTGATTGGTTCCTTTAAATGTTTGGTTTGGGTGCTACTGTTCCATTAAGTTTGAAATGCTGCGTTTAGTGTGTTTACACAGCGCCTAATTGGCTGTTATTTGTGGTGCTGCTAGTGTTGTGTGTGAGATGTTTTGCCACATAGCCTTTATTGCTACTGGGCGCGGTGTTCGTATAACGTTTTGCCAAGGAAGTGGAAAGATTATGTCCATCCACCACCTCGGCCTTTTTTTATCGGTGCTACTCAGGGTCGAGCATGCTTAGCAGCCACTCTGGTATTTCTTCATAACCCGCCTCTGCCAAAGTCATAGTCATTCGGTATAGCTGGTTGATAGTCAGCTTGGCTTGAGGTCTGCCTAGCTTCACCTTGATAAAAATAAAGTCGTCAGGTTTTAGTTTTGCTTTCTGCCCTTCCCAAATCTGCTTTAGCTCTAAGGTTTGGGCTGCGGTTAGTGTGTGAAGGGTTGTTTTCGATTCATTCATAGTATTTTTCCATTGATATTTGTTGGGTTGTTTCCAAGCTATTTCCAATTAGGACCTTGTAACCACGGGTTGTTTCGGGTTATTTCCAAGTTGTTTCCAAGCTATTTCCAATCTGTTTCTCAAAGAACGAAAACAGAGAGATAGGGAGGAAGGGAGAGAGATTTTTAATCTCTCCCTCCCATCTTTCGAGGACCTTTTTATTTTGGAAATGGCACAGGTTGTTTCGTTATTTCCTTTTGTTATTTCCTTAGGAGAAGAAACAACCCCCTCCCCGCAGAGCCCCTGTTTATAAGGGTCTATTTTTGGTTGTTTCCACCTATTTCCAAGTAGTTTCCAAAAGCAATTTCCATTTCTCATACTTGAAAATCCTCCACTTTTGGCAGTGAATACACCGCCTTAGTATTGGATTCCACAGGTATCCCAAGCTCGATAGCGTCTTTGCCACTCATCATTTCCAACACGCCGTCTTGGACTAGCTTGCTGACCGATGCGGTTAGCCTTTGGTACTTAGAACCCCCAGTTGATTCCATGAGGGCTGAAAGGGTCTTGATGGTGATGTATGGCTGTCCATATCCACGCACAGCACCCATCACTTCGGTTTCGTACTTGGTAATTTGGCGGATCTTGCCTTCCTCTTTGCGCTCCTCAAACCCTGACTTAGAAGCGAAACCAACGCGATAAGACTCGATTAGCTTATGACCAAGACGATTGGTTACCTCAACCTCGTAACGCTCAGTCTTAAAGCACAGCTCATTGAATGCGGCCTCGTAACGCTTTTTGCCCATAATCAAGAACCGCTTGTCTTCGCCGACTTGTGGATCCTTAATAACAAACCCAGTGCCATGAACATCCGCACCAAAAGCTGATGCTCCTCTGGCTGTCATGCTCTCTATGTCTGCCTTGTTGTTTACCTTGCTGATATGAGCAATTAGCCATAGTGATGTACCTGTCTCAGAACAAGCTAACTTAATGGTGCTGATGAACTCAGAGACCAGTGCGTTGTTGTTTTCGTCCTCTAGGTCCAGCGTAGCAGCCAGTGTGTCTGCAACAATTAGCGGGGGTATTAAAACGGGCTGACCATTGGCGCCATCCATGTAAACCTTATTCTCAGCCGCAAAGTCTCTTATTAACTTTGCAATCTGTCCTTTAGACATGCGCTGGGTTTCTCTAACCTGGAACCACTTATTAAACTCATCCTCAGACTTAGTAACTCCGCAATGATTGCGCAAGCCCGAGAGAATCCTAAGGGCTTGCTTTCTATCTTCTGTGAGGTATAGAACCGGCCTTCTCAACGCAGGCTTGAGCTCATCTCCATCTGCACAAAGATGCGCGGCATACGCAGCCAATGGCAATAGCAAAGTTGTTTTACCAATTCCACTTTGCCCAGCCAACACAAAGATCCCTTCGGCGATGATTCCATCTATTACATATTCCGTGGCGGAAGTCTGCTCTAGTGCATAGCTTTGATCCTTAAGGGCAGCCTGTCCAAACTTTGGAAACTCTTTAGCCAACCAACGCAATGTTGAAGCTGTAACCGATTCTTTAGCTCCGCCTTTGTAGAAGGTGCGCCATTTGTAATTAAGCTGCGAGTCACCACCATAAGCTCCAAACACATCAGCATCTTGCGTTGAGTACTCTTTCCAAATATCTAGGCCTTCGTCTGATCCTCTGGTTTGATGATGAGTTGCCATGCCCACCTTGAGCCAGAATTCATAACCATCGTCAGGCGGCTGTATGGACATCACAATGCTTCTTAATTCGTCATTACATAGGTTTAAATCTCTTGTTTGAGCGAAGCCATCAAATGCCTGTTTAGAGGCCTCATACGCCTCTGTAGATCGCTTTAAATACTTATCTAATACCGCAAGATCAACTGGTGACCTCGGGAACTCCTTGGCGCTGTATTGCTCGTCCACGTCTCCAGTGAGCGCGATAAACATATTGCTTTTGAAGACCTCAAAGCCAATGTCATGGTCCTTGTAATTAGAAAATGGCTTATCTGTTTTGGTAATGATGTGGTAACCAGTGCCGCTGACAGACTTCTCCACAAATCCTCTGGCGTTTTCCAAAATATCCTTGGCAACAGGCTTTAAGTTCCCGCTTTGATCAAACACCTTATCTAAATCTAGGCCAATAATTTGATCGTTCTTAAACGCCATACCAATGCCGTGAATCGCAGGCATTTGTTTTGCTGCTTCTTGGGTAAAGACTTTTTCTGCCTCGTCTAGGGTGACAAAGCAGGTCGGGTCGTTCTGACCACCATAGAGCATTGTTTTAGGGTTTATTGGTCGCTTGATAGTCTTGCCCGTTTTAGGGTCTTGCTCCAACTTCCAATAGATATATGTGCGCTCAGCTCTTAATTCTTTAGGTATTGAACTGTAGTTGCACTTTGGGCGCGCAGCGCCTATAGATTGCTTCATTTTGTAAATCCTTCATTCACTCGATCGTTAAATGCCACGAACTCGGTGCGGATTCATTTTTCGTCGGGACTCTCACTGTTTCCAGCCGCCCCGCAACTCGATTTACCACTGACTCATTCCGCGTCAGTGGAGAGCTACTTGCTCGGTCTTACATGGTTAATTCGTAGCTATCAACCAATTGGGCGACCCTGCCCTGCTTTACCAATTACTACTCTTCTTGTTCTGCCTTCTTGCCTCTCATTGAACCGCTGGCAACACCATCTCCACGCAGTTCGCGAATCAAACTCGCTATCTCCTCATTAAAATTGATAGGCTCAGCTAAATCCGCTTTCTTACCTTTACCTGCCGTTCCAGCGGGCTGATAAGTGCTATTGGTGTACACATCACCAAAATTAGCTTTTAGTAAAGATTGGATCAGTGTGCTGTTGGAGTCCTTATTCGTGTAGCTCTCAATCAAACGGCGCTCGTGAAATGCCCTGCTTGAAGTCATAGCAACTGACAGGGCATCCTTAAAAGACTTCTTTGCTCTTGCCCAATCCTCTAGCTGCTCAATACTCACGCTTAATGCGTCAGCCATGATTGCTATGGTTGCGCCACCTTTGCCTAGCTCCATAACTTGGTCGTCATACTCTTTTAGGTATCCCTTTGTGCTTATTACCTTCTTCATTTGGCACTCCCACGCTTACCAACAACCACTGCGCCGTGATCAAACAGTTCCGCTGTTCCAATACAGCCTACGATCATTTTGTGTGCTTGTGGCGTGATCAATACACCCAGATTGCCCGCATCACGTAGCTTCTCAATGATTGCAACAAAGTCTGAAATGTCTTGCTCATTGATATGAGTAAATTCACCCCGTTTCAACCAGATGCGACCCCTGCCATTCTTAGCGGCCATCGGGAAGGTCAATCTGATCATTTTGGCCTTATCATCCGCTTCGACATAAATAACCTTATCTACGGCATCGTTCTCTGAGAATAAGAATCTAAACTCGAAGGCTTCCAATGCTTTAGATCGAGGCTGAGGCAACAGCTCGGTGACTAGATCGAAAGTGAGGCCCTTATACGGCTCTAACTCGGCAGATATCAGATCATTTACATCCTCGGGTTTAAATCCATGGTGCACCAAACCATGAGCGGCTTGTAAGAGCCATATATGCAGAAAATATGGGATTTGCTCTGGTGGATATGTCTCACTCATCTCTTTCAAAATGGCGTTGGTGAAGTCGTGTGCCTTGTTCAGTGTTTTGTTAATCTCTTTTGAGTTCATGGTTGATCTCCATTCAAAATGCCGTGGAGGAACTGCGGGACTTCTAGCTCTAAATCGGCAAGAATCGTGGCGCAAGCGAACAACTGGGCGCGCGACATCTGCGCTTCGGTTTGAGCTAATTTGACCCAAATCGGAGCACTCTTACGATCTTCCACTAATTGGTTGCGTCGTATTGGTGCCCAGATTGCCTTGAGCTCTTTGGTTTGGTTTGGTGTGAGTTTTATGGTTTGCATAGACGTGTTTAGTTCTCGGGCTAAGTGCTCGATAGTTGATAAGTTTTGGTTCGTTGGATGTACTGCGGCTGAGTGCATAAATGCCCTTTAAATTGATAAAACAATGGATAAAAGTTTGGTTTTGTCAGCTTGAGTTGTGACGAACTTACCGACGTATCGGCTTACTGCTAGAAATCGTTTTTGAGGCGTTCTGAGGCCTGTTTTAGCCCTGATCTAATCTTAGGAAGGGCAATGTATATAAGTCGTACAAACGGCCTGTGGCGGCTGCTATATAAAAGTAATCTCTATACATAATAATACGCAAAATACGCTGTTTCCGCCCTAAAAACAAAACGCTGCCTGTACTTATACCAATGCAAGATCAGAGCTGTTTTCGCCTTGCTTTTTAGGATTTTTTACAGCCGGAAATATGTGGGCACATCATACTAATACAAACTTTGAAAAACTTTTTTTACTGACGTTATCTTGCACTCATCTGCGCTTAACTATCACTATCTTTAGCTTGCCAATAATCAATAAAGCAAAGCCAATGAGGCAATAGAAAAGAGAATCAAAACTAAACCCAAACTCTGAGAGGAAAAATAACCCAATCAACAGCAATAAAGATCCAATTATTTGCATATCAAAAATACCTCAGCGCTTTGCTCACTGACTCTACTAACTCCGCGGCATTGCTTCCATGAACGGGTAAAGACTCTTGGAACGTGGATGGGTTGCAGTAACCAGTGAAAGAATCATCCACAAAGGCCACCACGGAGTCATAGCGCCGATCAAACACCAACACTGAGCAATCGGCCTCGTAGCCATCGTACGGGTACTCTTGGCTGATTCCGAACACCACCCAGCGGCGATCTTTATGTAGGATGCTGTGTCCTGATAGTTTTGGCATCATGTTTTAACCCCTACTACCCGCTATGAATGGCCTTCTCTTGGCATCCTTTTTGAGCTCATCAGCGTCTTTCAACACAACACCAAGAATAGAGTGGCCATCATGCCCATACACATCCAGTTGAGCTTGCTTGAAGTCAATCTCACATTTCTTGATGGTTTGTCGCATTAAAGCGTTTGTGACCTCACCACCCAAGATAGCTTTTCTAGCCCCTTCAAATAGTCTCTGACTGGTTGGCCTTCTAACCTGCTCTAATTCGGCTATCTCCTTCTTGATGCCGTCTAACTCCGTGAACATCTTAGCTAGGTTAGCCTTTGATGTGCGAGTCTCTTTGGTGTACTTGCCATCAACGGGGTGCATCACCATGTCAATGAGGTCTTGGATTTGCTCAGCACGATGGTGCCTCTCTTTTAGCTTCTTACCAATATCGTCGGTTGGGGTGTAGTCATCCATCTGCATCAATGCAGACTTAACTCCATTTAAGATGCGCTCATAGTTAATGGATCGATACTCACAGTTCTTCTTACCCTTTGCGTTTCCATGCTCATCCTTTGGATTAGTTAAAGACTTGGCGCACACCAATGTTTTCCAGTTGTTCTTTGTGCCGTCTTGTCTTATACGTCCAGACTTACCACTGCGCTGAGCCGTTGCTCCACAGTGTTTACAGAACATAAGGCCTGACAAAGGATGTGCCTCTACTGTGCCTCTGGCACCCGCAGAGCTTTGACCAATGTAGCGTGTCTTTAGCCATAGTTTTGAGTTAATAACTACTGGGTAGTACTTCTCATGCCGCTGACCATCTGCCGTTACAAGCGTGCCTAATACCGCCTCAGATGCCAATATCTTCTTCACACTTGATAGTGCCCAGACTTTGGTTTTGCCTGATGGCGTTGGGAACTTCCGATCGTTCAGCTCCTGCGCTATCTTCATGGCTCCTAGCCCACTGGCAGACAGTCTGAACACTTCCTTAACGATCGCCACCTTATCGTCAATGGTTTTGCTTTTATCCACCTTATTGATCCAGAACGGCACTCTGGCTGTTAGCTGAACACCATCTTTAATCTTGTTGAACTTGTTGGCCCACGCAGCACTAATACGGAGGGATTTGGTTTGGCTCTCTTCATGCGCTCTGCTCATAAGCATGATGGCAAACATCAAACTCATACCACCATCCTCATCCAAGGTCTCTTTGGTATAGACCTTGTTATCAGACAGTGTGACCAGCACAATGCCCTCATCTGCCAGTATGTTGAGTTGATTTAAGGCTTGGCGTGGTGTTTGGCGTGACAAACGATCAAGCGACTCTACTAACAAGTAGGAGCCCTTTTCTATAGTGCCCTCCATTACCAACCTTATGAACGCACCCAATGCACCCTTAGTCTGGGCCACGCCCTTATAGGCAGAGAGGCCTTCATCTGTTAGATTTAATGTGGTGTCTAACTCCAACTCTAGGTCTGGGTTGCGCTCTATGAACTGTAGGGCTAGGTCACGTTGACGGCGCAAGCTGTCGCCCTTGCTCTGCTTCTCCGAGCTAAACCTTGAGTAACTGTATGCGATTGGCATGATCTATCCCTTGTTATGATGGGTATATCCTACACCAAATTGAAATGAGATGTCCAATACCAGTTGCATTGAACACTTGCCAGTCATCCTGATTGATTGCATTTTGATCACCCATCACTAAAGCAATGAGTACACCTACATACCTTGCGTCATCTGGAAGCATGGAACGTATCTTTTTACGCAAGTGCCAACGCATCAGCTCCATACGCAACTCAATTTCAGTCAAGGAAATATCTTGATCAACCAATAACTTTCCCAGCCTTATAGAGCCACTCGCCCCAAAGTCTTGATGAAAGGACCAGCGTTCAAAATCAAAGGTATAGGGATTAAGCGAGCCATAGGGACGCTTGAGCTTAGCCTTAAACATCCAACGTTGTCCTGGAATAATTTCTGGAACTACTTGGGGATTTCTCCATGCAGGTTGCCAACTCAAATAAATGCGTTTTGGAAAGCGCTCTAGCTTCTCTTTGCCTAAACTTACTTCATTAACTTCAAAAGTAAACTTAGCTCCCGATGAATTACTTTGCGGCAAGGCTGCTACCCTACCCTGAAGATTTAATTCCTTACCCTCAAACTCTATTGCAAGAATATTCTTTAAGCGGCTTTCAGCATATTGAGCATTCCAGGCAAAGCCCATCATAAATAACAAACCAATCACTGCTATTTTCTTTAAATAAGAATTTTGTGATGCCAAAATACTCACAAGCAAACTTGTAATACCCGCAGCAATGCTTGTATGCAACCAATATTTTGGCACTTGCGGCAAAAAGAAAAGGAGTGATCCCCCGGCGATAAACGCCGTAATAACTAAACGCAAATAATTAGGAAGCTAAATGGAGGCTGGGGATGCCAGCGCAGAGGGTGGCCCAACGTGGCAACACTTGCATAGCACTTTTCCAAACCACAGAAGAAAACTCAGCATCGCCTACTCCTCGAATGGATGCTAATGCTTTTGCAATTCTCCCTACAAAAGCAGGTTCATTAAAGGCAATACCTTCTTCTCTGAGCCATGCAGGTGGAATGTCAGGAGAATCTGTTTCAGTAACAATGGTATCCAATGGGAGCTCTTTTAGGAGCCTGCGAATTTGTAACGCTCGTTCATAAGTAGCCGCACCACCGAAGCCCAACTTAAACCCAAGTTCAATAAATTGTTCGGCTTGTTGAAAACTGCCATTAAAGGCGTGGGCTATGCCACCAGATATATTGCGACGACGCAGGGATTTCAGAATCGCATCTTGAGAGCGACGCACATGCAGAATGACAGGCAGTTGATACTTTTGCGCTAAATCCAGCTGCACATTGAAAAAGAACTCTTGTTTATAGGGATCCAAGCCCTCAACAAAATAATCCAAACCAATCTCACCCACACCCACAAAGCGCGGGTCAGAAAGTGATTCAATTATTCTTTTTTCTAGAGTTTCGATATCGCCCTCTTGTGCTTGATTGGTATACAAGGGATGAACCCCTAGCGTGTAAACCAAACCAGGTATCTCTTGGCTGTATTGGTGAGCTAATTCTTTTACATGAGCGCAGTCAGAAACCTTTACGGCCGGCAGAAGAATTGCTTTAACGCTTTTTTCTTGAGCACTCTGAATCACCGCAGGTAATGTACCCGCAAATTCAGGGGCATCCAAATGGCAATGGGTATCGATCCACATGGGATATCTACTCACACTGAGAATGGCTTTAATACTCCACGCTCTAAATGCAAAATCCGATCACAACGTTTAGCGCGTATTGGATCATGAGTCACGATTACAAAGGCAGTGCCTTGGTCGAGAGCAATATTTAGCATCAAATCAAATACACCATCAGCGGTCTCGGTATCTAGGTTACCCGTCGGCTCGTCCGCCAATACACAAGCAGGATTACCAACTAAAGCACGAGCAACAGCAACACGCTGACGCTCTCCACCAGACAACTCCCCTGGAGTGTGTAACTCACGAGCCGCTAAACCAACTGCTTTAAGCATCTTACTGGCGCGATCCATAGACTCATCATTACCCAAGCCGCGGATGCGCAGAGGTAAGGCCACGTTCTCCGCAGCACTAAATTCATCTAAGAGATGATGGAACTGATAAATGAATCCCAAACTATGATTGCGCAGCTGATCCAATTTCTTAACTGACAGATTATTTAAATTGGAGCCAGCCAACATGACTGAGCCCGAACTTGGACTATCCAAGCCACCCAAGAGATGCAGCAAAGTACTCTTGCCAGAACCCGAGGAGCCAACAATGGCAACCTTTTCCGAGGGGGCCACATCTAAATCAATCGCCTTGAGAACCTCAACTGCAGTAGGTCCTTGACCGTAAGTCTTAGCTAAGCCCCTGGCCTTGAGAACGAGATTTTCTAAATTACTCATAACGCAAAGCCTCCGCTGGCTGAACCTTAGCTGCTCTACGGCTTGGATATAGCGTCGCCAATACAGACAGGCCAAAAGCCATCAAACCAACCGTTAGTACATCGCTGGCTCTGACATCAGAAGGTAGCTCACTAATGAAATACACCTCACGCGGCAAGAATTGCACACGGAAGATTGCTTCAATAACCGGAACAATGACATCAATATTGAGTGCAATTAATAAACCTAAACCAACCCCTGCTAAAGAGCCTAGTAGACCAATTGACAATCCCTGAATTAAAAATATTCTCTGAATCAGTCCAGGGCTAGCACCCATTGTTCTCAGAATGGCAATGTCTGCCTGCTTCTCATTTACCGTCATCACCAAGGTAGATACCAAATTAAATGCAGCAACAGCAATAATTAAAGTCAGGATGATGAACATCATTTTCTTTTCTGTTTGAACCGCAGCGAACCAATTGCGATTAGATCTTGACCAATCAGTCACCCACAGCGCTTGAGGCACGATAGCTGCCAACTCATTCGCAATTGCTGGGGCACGCTGCATATCATCTACCTTAACGCGCAAACCAGAAGGATCACGTAAACGCAATAGAGCAGCAGCATCCCTCCAGTGCATGATAGCTAAGGAGCTGTCGTATTCATAATGACCGCTATCCACAATACCCACTACTTGAAGAGTGCGCATGCGAGGCATAGCACCCGCTGGCGTTAAATCACTCTCAGGAACAATTAAATTAATACGATCGCCTACGCGAGCACCCACAATCGCTGCCAGCTGAGCACCCAAGGCAACGCCAAAACTTCCTGGCTTTAAATCATCAATGCTGCCTGCAACAAATTGCTTTGGTAAGTCAGATACTTTGCCTTCTTCACTTGGTAAGATGCCACGAATCGCTACACCGCGCATCATGCTCTCGCGACTTAGTAAGCCCTGTGAACTCACCATAGGCGCCACACCAATAACATGAGGTTGCGCTGCCACTTTGAGCGCCAGAGGCTCCCAATTTGCCAAGCCTTCAGGTGCAGTAATTTCTACGTGAGATAGAACCGATAACATGCGATCGCGTACTTCCTTCTGAAAGCCATTCATGACAGAAAGAACTACGATCAGTGAAGCAACCCCTAAAGCGATGCCGGCGGTAGAAATTCCGGAGATAAATGACAGGAAGCCATCACGTTTCCCAACCGTCTTGCGACGCTTAGATCGGGTATAGCGCAGGCCAATTTCTAGCTCAATAGGAAGTCTCAACATATCCACAGTTTAGTGAATCGCGCGGGCAAACTGATGGAATACTCAAATGCCACCTAAAATCAGGGGAATGACTGCTAATTCCACCCCTACCCCAGGCCAACTTCGCCGTTTTACCCTGATGCTTTCAGGGGAAGACGTCTTAGATGAGCTTGAAAGCAAGGATGTCCCTATACAAGGGCTGCCCCATGAGCGCTTTTTGCTTGGGGAAGCGATGCCTCTTGCCCCAGTATTGCTACTAGGGCAATCCAGCCAAGCAGTTAATCCATCTGAAATGATTGCCTGCCTACAGCCAGTTCATCTGCATGCCACACGAGACCATCTCATTCTGATGGGACAAAACCAGATTGATCTCACGGCCGAAGAATCTGCCCAACTATTAACAGCAGTCCTTCCATTTATAGAAGAAGATTTTCAGAACTCAGTGCTTTTCCAAAATCAACACTACTGGTTTATTCCTGCCGGGCCTTTTTCAAGTCTTCAAAGTTATAGCGTAGATCAAGCGCATGGCCGCAATATTGATTGGTGGATGCCACGCGATAGTCACGAAGAAGGTATCGCTAAGCGTTGGCGCAAACTCCAAAATGAAATTCAGATGCTCTGGCATATTGGTCCAGTAAACGAAGAACGCGAGCAACGTGGCATGCCCAGTATTAACTCACTCTGGATTAGTGGTATTGGCAAACTGAATGATGTTCGAGTGCCAGAAGCGCTAAAACAATCACGATGTTTGATTGGTCAGCATCCCATGATGGCTGGCTTAGCAAGGCTTCTAGGCCTTCCCTATGAAGCGACTTTGAATACAAATAATCTAGCCGGCGCCTTTGCTTGGCTTGATCAACCCCAATTAGCATGGCCACAACTCAGTGCAGCATTAATAAAAAAACAAATCGATGAAGTCGCAATTATTGATTTTCCAAAAGGAAAAGTTCGTGAGCGCATTCTTACAGTCAAAGATCTTTATAAAAAATCTTGGGCCTTCTGGAAAAAATCAGAACCTCTGACTTGGAAAGAAATCACTCAGCGATGATTAACGCATGAGTTTTGTATGAGTCTATTCTCTCAACGCCCATTTTCAGAACGTACTGCAACCTGGTTAGCTCAGAGTGGCTTACATCCATTGCTGGCAAGACTATATGCTGCTCGTGGCTTGCAATCCCCTGATGAACTCTCTCTAGATCTAAAGCAACTACTTTCACCAGTTGAACTCAAGAACTGCATTAACACTGCTTCCTTGCTTGCAGACATCCTTGAAAAAAAGGAGCCTATGCTCATCGTCGCCGACTATGACTGCGACGGGGCCACGGCTTGTGCGGTTGGTCTTAGAGGCCTACAAATGCTGGGCGGGCCACAGACTCCAATTCAGTTTCTAGTTCCCAATCGCTTTACGATGGGTTACGGTCTGACGCCCGAGGTCGTAGAGTTAGCCGCGCAACAAGAACCCAAACCTAAATATCTCATCACTGTAGATAACGGCATCGCTAGCGAAGCAGGTGTTGATCGCGCTCGTGAACTTGGCATGGAAGTAATTGTGACTGACCACCATCTTCCTGGAGATCGTTTGCCAAGAGCGCTGGCAATCGTCAATCCGAATCAACCAGGCTGCACTTTTCCCAGTAAAGCACTCGCCGGTGTTGGTGTCATGTTTTATTTGCTGGTTGCGTTGCGCGCCGAACTGCGCAAACGCGGTAAATTTACAAACGAGACTCAGCCCAAGGTAGAGAATCTTTTAGATCTAGTTGCTTTAGGAACCGTTGCTGACGTTGCGCAGCTCGATCGCAACAATCGAGTCTTGGTTTCTAACGGCTTAAAGCGCATACGCGCAGGAATATCACAGCCAGGAATTCAAGCGCTATTTCAGGCGGCTACACGTGATCCACGCAAGGCCAATACCTTTGACTTAGGCTTTGCCATCGGCCCCAGACTCAATGCGGCTGGTCGTCTGGCGGATATGACCTTAGGTATCCGCTTACTTCTCACCGATAACGCCGATGAAGCAATGACGCTAGCACACGAGCTTGATCGCATCAATCGCGAACGCCGCGTGATTGAATCAGGCATGCAAGAAACCGCACTCTCCCATCTGGCTGAAGATCAGCTTTCTGGAACTATGTCTGAGCGCAATAGTATTTGCTTGTGGAATCCAGAATGGCATCAAGGCGTTGTAGGCATTGTTGCTTCGCGCCTGAAAGAACGTTTTAATCGTCCTGCAATTGTGTTTGCACCAGCTGATGGCAATACCGGAGAAGAATTGCGTGGATCGGGTCGCTCTCTAACAGGCTTTCATTTAAGAGATGCGTTAGATTTAGTTTCTAAACGCGAACCTGGACTGATTTTGAAATTTGGTGGTCATGCAATGGCTGCCGGATTAACTATTCGCAAAGAAGATTTTGAGAAATTCGATACTTGCTTTCAGCAAGTTGCATCAGAACTACTCACAGATGAATTGCTAGAGCGCCGCCATGCACATGATGGTGGCTTGGAGCCTTCTGAATTTACCCCCGAAATTGGCGACCTTTTAGCGGAAGAAATCTGGGGTCAAGGCTTCCCTCAGCCTGTTTTCTATGGAGAATTTGAGATTACCCAGCAAAGCCTCATGAAAGAAAAGCATCTTCGCTTGATGGTTCGACCTCTAGGGCTTGGGGTTAGCTCTAAACCATTGACCGCCGTTTGGTTTAATCGCACGCAAAGCCTGCCGACCAAAGCCAAATTAGCCTATCGACTGGTAACTGACCGCTATCAAGGCCAAGCCCGTATTCAGCTGATGATTGAAGCTCATGATGAGGCATCGGGCGCCTGACGGCTCGAGGAAGTAACCCCCTTATAATTAGGGGATGGAAGCTGAACAACTAAACATTATTTCGAATACCTTGTCCGATCTGCTCACCCGTGAGCAAGCACTTCGGGGGTATCTTTGACTTCGACGTAAAGTCACGTCGCCTTACCGAAGTTAATTCAATACTGGAAGATCCCACGATTTGGGATGATCAAAAGAAAGCACAAGCGTTGGGCAAAGAGAAAAAATTGCTCGACGGCGTAGTCGCCACCCTCACTGATCTCAATACCAACATTACTAGCGCTCTTGAGCTATTCGATATGGCTAAAGAAGAAAGTGATTTTGAAACGATCGCTGCCATTGAGAAAGACGTAGAGAGCTATAGCAAAATTATTGGCGACCTTGAGTTCCGTCGCATGTTCCACAATGAGATGGATTCTTGTAATTGCTTTATCGATATTCAGGCAGGCGCTGGTGGTACCGAAGCCTGTGACTGGGCCAGCATGCTCTATCGCCAATATCTCAAATATTGCGAACGCAAAGGCTATAAAACTGAAATTCTCGAAGAATCTGATGGTGATGTTGCAGGCATTAAGAGCGCAACAATTAAAGTCGACGGCGAATATGCTTATGGTCACCTCCGCTCAGAAACTGGTGTACATCGCTTAGTGCGTAAGTCACCATTTGACTCATCCAATGGTCGTCACACCTCGTTTGCCTCCATCTATGTCTATCCAGAAATTGATGATTCGATTGAGATTGAAGTCAATCCTGCTGATATTCGTACAGACACCTATCGTGCCTCTGGTGCGGGTGGTCAGCACATCAATAAAACTGACTCAGCAGTACGCTTAACCCATATTCCGACTGGTATTGTGGTGCAGTGTCAGAATGACCGAAGCCAGCACCGCAACCGTGCTGAGGCTATGACCATGCTGAAGTCTCGCCTCTATGAGCATGAGATGCAAAAGCGTCGTGCCGAACAAGACAAGCTTGAAGCCACTAAGACAGATGTAGGTTGGGGCCATCAAATCCGCTCTTACGTCCTAGATCAAAGCCGCATCAAAGATTTACGTACTAACGTTGAGATTTCGAATACCCAGAAGGTATTGGATGGCGATCTCGATGCCTTTATTGAAGCCAGCCTGAAGCAAGGCGTTTAATTACTCACTGATATGAACGATAAAACCAATTTAGAAAATGCCTCAGCTACTGAAGTAGTTGATGAGAACCACATCATTGCGGAGCGTCGTGAAAAACTCGCCAAACTTCGCGCTGGCGGCGTTGCTTTCCCAAATGACTTCGTTCCCACGCATTTAGCAGCAGATTTGCATGCACACTATGACAGCCTGACCAAAGAAGAGCTGGCTGCAAAAAAGGTTCATGTCAAAGTTGCAGGACGCATGGTTCTCAAACGCGTGATGGGCAAAGCCAGCTTTGCCACTATTCAAGATCGCAGCGGACAAATTCAGTTCTACATTAATGATGAGCTCAGCGGCGCTGATGTTCATGGCGCCTTCAAGCATTGGGATATGGGCGACTTTATCTCGGCTGAAGGCAATCTCTTTAAGACAAATAAGGGCGAACTCTCAGTTGAGTGCAGTAATTTACGCCTTCTCAGCAAATCATTGCGTCCATTGCCTGATAAGTTCCATGGCCTCTCAGACCTAGAAACCAAATATCGTCAACGCTATGTAGACTTGATTGTTAATCCTGAGAGCCGTAATACATTTAAAGCACGTAGTAACGCGATCGCTTCATTACGTCGCCATATGCTAGATGCCGACTTCATGGAAGTTGAAACTCCGATGCTCCACCCTATTCCTGGTGGTGCAGCAGCAAAGCCTTTTATTACCCACCACAATGCGCTCGACATGCAAATGTTCTTGCGTATTGCGCCTGAACTTTACCTCAAGCGTCTAGTGGTTGGTGGCTTTGAGCGCGTCTTTGAAATTAACCGCAACTTCCGTAATGAAGGCGTCAGTCCACGTCATAACCCAGAATTCACAATGATGGAATTCTATGCGGCCTATACAGATTACCGTTGGCTCATGGACTTTACCGAAGGATTAATTCGTGCTGCCGCAATTGATGCCCAAGGCACTGCCGTATTGACACATCAAGGTCGCGAGCTTGATCTGAGCAAGCCATTCCAACGCCTAACCATTACTGAAGCTATCCTCAAGTACTGCGGTCAATCAGGTAAGAGCTATGAAGCGGCCCAACTTGAAGACATTAACTTCATTCGCACTGAATTGAAAAAGGGTGGCGAGAATCCGGATGCCCCTACCCTCAAGAATGCCGGCATTGGCGCCCTTCAGTTAGCTCTTTTCGAATTGGTTGCCGAAGAGCATCTTTGGGAGCCGACTTACATCATTGATTACCCAATCGAGGTAAGCCCACTCGCCAGAGAATCCGATACTCGCCCAGGCATTACGGAGCGTTTCGAGCTCTTTATCACTGGTCGTGAAATTGCCAATGGCTTCTCTGAGTTGAACGATGCCGAAGATCAAGCAAATCGCTTCCGCAAACAAGTAGAGCAAAAAGAAGCGGGCGACGAAGAAGCTATGTACTTTGATCATGACTTCATACGCGCACTCGAGTACGGTATGCCTCCAACTGGCGGTTGCGGTATTGGCATCGATCGCTTAGTAATGCTACTTACCGACGCTCCAAATATTCGTGATGTGATTCTGTTCCCACATTTGCGTCGCGAAGAAGAGTAAATTCTTCCACAAATAAAAAGCGGGGTTATTACCCCGCTTTTTATTTGTCTATTCAGCCTCTGATTGTTAAAGGGTTTGAGCCCAGCACTAAGAGCGCAGCAAGTTAAGAGCCTCTTGCGCAGTCATTACCCCTTCGTCAGTTGGAACCACCCAAACCTCGACACGACTTTGCGGCGTGCTAATTTTTAAAGTCAAACCTTTGGTGGCTTCTTGGTTCAACTTTTCGTCTAACTCGATGCCTAGCCAAGAGAATTTTTTACAGACTGCAGACCTCAGAATAGGATCATGCTCACCAATACCGCCACTAAAAGAAATTAGATCGAGACCGCCAAGGCAGGCAATCATAGCCCCGCCCTCACGCATAATTTTGTAGATAAAAAGTTCAATCGCCTCTTTAGCTAAGGGGCTGGGGTCATTCCTCAGTTTGCGCATATCCGCAGAAATAGTGGACACCCCGAGCAGGCCGCTCTTTCTGTAGAGCAGGTCTTGCAACTGATCATGGGTATAACCACGCTCTACCAAATACATCAGCACACCTGCATCCAGAGAGCCGCTACGAGTACCCATCATGAGACCGTCTAGGGCGGAGAAGCCCATGGTTGTAGCAACACTTTTTCCATCAATCGCAGCACATAAGCTAGCACCGTTACCTAGATGGGCCATGAGCACTTTATCTTTCGCCCTATTGGAGTTCTCGTTTAACTCGCCAATAATGTACTGATATGAAATGCCATGAAAACCGTAGCGTCGCACACCTTGATCGGTAATCTCTTTAGGCAAAGCCAATGATGTTTCCAGGTGACTCATGGTTTTGTGAAAGGCAGTATCAAAACAAAGTACTTGAGGGATGCCAGGAAATACTTGAGAAAAAGCTTTCACACCATCTAAGCTGTGTGGTTGATGCAATGGCGCCAGCGCACTCATAGCAGATAATTTTTCCAGGATCGCATCAGTAGAGACAGTCGGCCGAAAAAACTCTGAGCCTCCATGAACAATTCGATGGGAGACTGCTCTAATTGGTGGCAACCCTTTGACTTCAAGTAATAACTCTTTGAGGTGCATTAATGCTGCAATAAATGGATCCTGACCCACATCCTCAAAATGCTCGGCATGCTCTACCCCCTGATAGGCGTAGCGAAGTTCTGTTTTCCCACCCGGCTCTAGCCCCTCAAAACTACCAGAGAGGATGGATGGCAGCACCGATCCTTGCTTAGTCGGGTAGATTGAAAACTTGAGAGATGAAGAACCTGCGTTAACAGTCAGTATTGCCATAAGAAAATATAGTGTGATTAAAGGTCGACCGGTATTGGCGCTGCTTGCCCCTAGATGATAGCGAGTTACCCCTCCCAAAGGCCCAAACCAGGGCTCTTATAAGCAAAAGTAGATAACTTATGAGAAGTTAATTGGACTTTAGAGCCGCGATACTCCCTGAATCACTTCAAGATTGAGGATAATTAGGGTTTTAGACAATCAAAATTAAGCTTTTATGGCAGCCTACAACACCGAAACCGTTCTCACAGTTCACCACTGGAATGACACGCTTTTTAGCTTCACCACCACTCGCAATAAGGGCCTGCGTTTTCGAAGCGGTCACTTTCTGATGATCGGCCTTGAGGTAGAAGGTAAACCTTTGGTAAGAGCCTACAGTGTTGCCAGCCCAAACTATGAAGAGCACCTAGAATTTTTAAGCATCAAGGTTCAAGATGGGCCCCTCACCTCGCGCCTACAAAAGATACAAGTGGGAGATCCCATTCTCGTCAGCGAAAAATCGGTTGGCACATTGGTTATCGACGATTTAAACCCAGGTAAACATCTATACCTCTTCAGTACAGGCACTGGTCTTGCGCCATTCATGAGCATCATTCGCGACCCCGACACCTATGAGAAGTTTGAGAAGGTAGTTTTGATCCATGGTGTACGTCTTGTCAGCGAATTGGCTTATGGCGATTACATCAAGAATGAACTCACTCAAGATGAATATATTGGTGATATCATTCGCAAAAAACTGATCTACTACCCAACAGTAACTAGAGAAGCTTTTAAACATACTGGCCGCCTCACTACCGCCATTGAATCTGGACAGTTATTTAAAGATATTGGCCTTCCTCCATTAGACCCAGCAGTAGATAGAGCCATGATCTGCGGCAGCCCTTCCATGCTGAAAGAAACCGCTGAAATGCTCGATGGCAAAGGCTTTAAAGTCTCCCCAAGCCTTGGCCAGCTTGGCGACTACGTATTTGAACGCGCCTTCGTAGAAAAGTAAGGTTGATATCTTATATACCCAAAAGTAGTTTAGTTATCGCTATATATTACTTGTCAATATATAGCGTCCTTGTTACAGTGTTTCTAACGAATATGGTTTCAAGGAGCCAAGATGTCCCCGGTCAGAGAGCATTACAACCCAGCCATTATTAGCTTGCTACGCGAGCATGATCGCCTGCCTCACGACAAGGTTGATGAGAGAAAAAGCTTTCAAAGGCAAATTCTCTTTTTAATGAACGCCATTAAAACTGAGGAATTTGAAACCTCTTTTTCATGATGTCTTGAATTAAAAGTAGATATAAAAAAACCGCCTCAGTGGCGGTTTTTATTTTTCTTGGTCTACACCCAAGAAGAGTCTATATTTTCAAAAAGATTAATCTTCTATTTGAAAGTAAACCACTTCGCTGGCTTGACTGCTATCAGAGCGGTCAACACCCTTTGAGGCGATAAATGTTTGTTCTGTAGTTTGCAAAACTGATTCAACTACAGCATCTTGCTTATTATCTGTTGTGTAACCCATTTTGAACTCCTTCTCTTAATCTAAGCTGGCATATGCATCTAATGAGCTTAGAGAATAGAGTTTTTTTATATATCTGAGAAGAATATATATTTCATTTACTTATATCTATTTAAATATAACCAAAAACAATAGATTAAAGCCTGCATTCACAATCAGCAGCAATAGACAAAGTCTTTTCAATGCACCATCCGATACTGCATGTGCCTCTAAAACCCCTTTAGCAGCCCTCATTCCTACCCAATAGGCTGGAATGGCAAGAAGAAGATAGACGAGCCAATCAATTCCGCCACCCATCAGACTTGCTGCAACAATCGCAAATAATGAAATGCCAGAAACAAATTGAGACAACAGAGCCCGCGTTCTATCAAATGCTTGATTGGTGGAGTTGAGATACAAGGCGGCAGGTGGTCCACCTATTCCGCAAGAACCCAACAATAACCCTGAAAGACTTCCCGCCAAACTATCTAAAAGATTTGAGCTTGCTAATCGCACATGCGGCTTGAGAAGTAGGTAGCTAGCAAAAAATAGAATGACTACGCTAGTAGCCGTTTTCAATATCGTGAGTGGTATTAGTCCGCCAAGCCAAATGCCCAGCGGAAGAAAGATTACCGAAAAGAACAACATCGACCAAAGTCTAGATCGATCCTCCTGATGTAACTTCCAATGACGGGAAAGCAAAGCTCCGCCAAACACTTCAGAGCACATCACAATCGGAATCAAAAATGGGATTGGAAATATCCACATGAGGATGGGCGTCATGATGAGCGCCCCGCCAAAACCACTTAACCTTCGAATAAAACCACCAAAAATTGCCGCAAATGTTAATAAACAAATTACGGCTAGGTTTTCAAAAGTCAAACAGCCTCGCTAACATCGTGCTCGCCGGCGATGAGATCGCGGATTTGGCGACGGATTTCCAGATACGCAGGGGTATCTTCAACCATTCTGCGTGGCTCTGGAACTCGAATAATCTCCTTTACCCTTCCAGGACGACGCGTCATCACGACGATGACATCCGATAGATTAATCGCCTCTTCAATGCTGTGCGTTACCAACACAACCGTTTTGCTTTCTTCATTCAAAATTCGAATCATTTCAGCCTGCATCATGGCGCGATTTTGTGCATCCAAAGCAGCAAATGGCTCGTCCATTAACAGAACAGTGGGATCTACAACTAGCGCCCTAGCGATGGATACACGTTGACGCATACCACCTGAGAGTTGATGAGGATAGTGATTGGTAAATTGACTCAAACCTACCAGCGCGGCAAAGCGTGTCACGATCTGCTTAATTTCCCCGGCATTAATCCCTTTGATTTTTAATCCGAAAGCAATGTTGTCGTACACGGTTAACCATGGGAATAGCGCATAGTCCTGAAACACCATCGAGCGATCCGAACCAGGGCCATTCACCACTTTGCCAGCACATTCAATATGGCCAGCAGTTGGAGTCTCAAATCCAGCAATCAGATTAAGCAGTGTTGTCTTGCCACAGCCGCTATGCCCTAAGATTGAGCAAAACTCATTCTTGCGAACCTCCAGTGAAATATCCTCAATAGCCAAGACCTCTTGACCTTTGGCATGCATTGAAGGATAAATTTTTCTTACGTGATCTACTTTAAGTGCTGGCATTGAATTATTCATTTGAAGGATTAGTCTATTAACAAAACTACTTAGGCATTAAGCGCTCTTGACCACGGCATCAGTTTTTGAGCTGTGTATCTAATGAGCCTATCGAGACATAAACCAATTACGCCAATGGCCAACATACCAACCAAAATGTAATCTGTACGTAGAACAGTACGTGCGTCATTAATCAGGAATCCGAGACCAGAGTTAGCGCCAACCAATTCAGCTGCTACCAAAGCCATCCAACCCACCCCCAAACCAATACGAATACCAGTCACTATCTGTGGAAGTGCTGCACGCAGAACTACACGAGTAATCACACCCCAAGAACCGGCACCTAAACAACGCGCTGCTCGAATGAGGTTTGGCTCTACGTTTTTTACAGCATCAATTGTGTTCAACAAGATTGGGAAAAAGATTCCCAAGAAAATAATGAATTGGTTTTGGGTATTACCCACACCAAACCACAAAATACTGAGCGGGATCCAGGCAATTGGAGGAATAGGTCGCAATATTTCTACGATTGGATCCACCTGCTCATTCACCCATTTAAAACACCCCATCACTATTCCCAAGGGAATAGCGACAGAGGCATAACAAAACGCTACAAATTCTCTAGATAAGCTATCGAATAAATGCTTCCAGATTTCTCCAGATTGCATTAACTCAAAACCGCCTTGTGCCACTCCCGAGGGAGGTGGCAACAAGGTAGATTCTGTTTTATCCAGAATAAACCGACTGGCATATTCCCAGGCGGCAAGCAAAATAATCAATAAGGCTAAACGACGAAATTGCTTGAAAAAGTTAATTATTGGCATATCTCTTATTTCTTATAAGTCTTACCATCAAAAGACCAATCTCTAGTGAGATCACCCTTTTCTGGGAAAGGCTGTGGTGTAGTGGTATTCAATGGATTCATATAGGTTGGATACGGTGTTTTATCCATTGGCGCAGACCAGCTTGCTGGTAAAAATGGTGGTCTTGTAGTGGTTGCCCAACCCAACTTCTCGAACGTTTTATCCATAAAGCGTGTATCCACCGCACGAGCAAAGTCGATACCGGTTAACTTATTCTGAATACGCTTGTTCTCGTAAAGCCATGTGTAAATAGGCTCATTTGCACGACCCCAGAATACTGGAATTGGGTAAATGTAATTAGGCTTATAGAGCAAGTTGTAAGCAGTGATTTGCTGACGCAAGATTTCTTTTGAGTAGTTCTTCAAGTTTGGATCTTCTTGCATGACATCAACTGCAGCATCTGGATTCTTTCTAATCCAAAGTGTTGCCTCAGCAATCGCATCTGTGAATGCTTGTACTACGTCCGGTGCATTATCAATAACTTCTTGACGCACGTAGAAAGTACCGGCATAAATGTTGTATGGATAGCTATCGCTGATAATTCTGGCGTTCTTACGCTCTTTGGACATGATGGTTGGAGTTGGATCCCAAGGAACTACCGCATCAATACCCTTTGGCATAGCCATTTGCTCACCCGGAGGCATATTTTTCAGAATGATGTCTTTACCAATCTCAATGCCATTGGCTTTAGCTGCAGCTTGGATATAGAACTCAGCCGAGGAGCCAGTCACGATACCAATAGTTGCCGGTGGATTTGAGCCCTTGAAGTCCTTAAAGGATTTAATCTTGGAATCCAATGGCACTAAAACAGCATGCATCAAGTTGGTATTAATCACCGCGATCGTCTTCACGGGAATGTTTTTATCGATCAAAGAGGTGAATGGGAAGTTACCACCATTACCGAACTGGAATCGACCGGAGATGATAACTTCATTAATCGCAGGTCCCGATGGGAATGCTTGTAATTTAGCTTCAATACCGCGCTTAGATAAAAGACCCTTCTTGTCCATTACTAAGTTGACCGTATTTTGACCCGACCATGGTGGTTGAAATGCAATTTGTACTGGCCACCAGCCTTTTTCCTTAAGCCAGGCTACGGACTTGGCTGATACTTTCTCCTCAGCACCTTCCGGCCACCCATAATCATTAAACTTTGTGGCGTTTTGCGCCATTGACAGCATTGGAGCACCCGATAACATGGCGACAGCGAGCACTGAAAAGATACGGCGTGATGCGCTAAATTGTTTCATTACGATCTCCTTAAAATTGAAATTTCTTGCACCAAATACAAAAAGCAAAGGCCAAAAAAACTAACTGCTGAAGCTTAACTCTATACCGCCCAATCTGGTTCTAATTTTTCTATATTCTTTTTTCATAACTAAATACTTCACCAACTCAGTAAAGGGCTGTAAAGCAGGTCCCTGCTTTACAGCCTCTTGGGCGCCGTCCTTCAAACCCAAGGCAAGATGCTCTGGATAGAAAGCATGAAGACTCAACTCCTCCTTGCTAATTGAGCGGCCCCATTTTTTTCTTAAGCCTGGTAACGCTGGCTCAATTAACTCACCAGGCCGACGAGATGCGTCATAGTCTACGTTCGCACGTTCCATAACTTGAGCACTAGGTGTGCCAGCCAATTTTCCATAATGCCCCTTGAGATACAGCTTGATCTCATCCGGGATAGTCTTATAGCGCTCGCCTTGCATCACATTCAGCACTGCTTGAGTAACGATGTACTGTGCAAATGGGCTCACTAATATGGGATAACCTAAGTCTTCGCGAACTCTTGCGGTCTCTTCCAGAATCTCTGCTTCTCTATGAGAGATGCCCATCGTAGCTAACTGAGCGCGCAGATTAGAAATCATTCCACCAGGGATTTGGTGCTCATATAGAGCTGGGTCATAATTCGCCTTCTCTCCACGAGCAAAATTATCTCGGGCGCAAATCCAGTCAAAGTATTCATCAACCTTTTGCAAAGCAGAATGATTCATCTTAGGAGCGCGGCCATATTTTTGGGTGCTCGCATAGACATCTAAGACGGATGGTAGTGATGCGCCATTAGCCAGACAATCTGTTGCTACGTAGCCATAAGCAAACCCTGCCTTAATGGCTTCTTCGTAAACCAATGGCGCTAAACCAGATTGGCAATGCGAATGCAATTTAATGGGGATACCTGCTGCTGCAGAAACTACAGCAGGGAAAAGAGTGGCAGCTCGCTCTGGGGTAAGTAGGCCAGTTGGATCTTTTACAGAAATAAAGTCAACGCCTAATTTCACCAGCTCATGTGTACGGGCAATAAAGTAAGCATCGTCATGCACTGGACTTAAAGCATAAGTCAGCATGGCATTAATTAGCATGCCGTGTGTCTTGCCTGCTTTTACAGAAGATTCGATATTGCGGTTATCGTTCAGAGCATCATAAACAGTCAATACTCTGACACCGGATTGAGCTAACAGCTCTACATTGAGCTCCACAACATCGTCTGGAAATAATTCAAATGTATATATACTTTGACCACGCGTTAATGCGTCTGTTGGAGTGCTGAGTTGCTCACTTAAAAACGCCATGCGCTTCCAAGGATCTTCGCGCAAGAAACGCACCATCACATCAAATACTGCGCCACCCAAAATGTTGATATAACCATAGCCAGCTTGGTCTATATCAGCTAGAGCCGGATACATATGGGGTGTAGTCATGCGAGTAGACCAAAGGCACTGATGCGCATCGCGCAGAGTGACATCAATCATTTCGAATGGTTTTTTAGTTGCCATTAAGTAAGCTCAATCACCATGAGTGGCTCTCCAACCTCAATCGTTGCGCCATCTTCCACCAAGATACGGGATACCTTCCCAGTGCATTCGGCAGGGATAGTATTGAGTAACTTCATGACCTCGACGATACAAACGTCGGTAGTGGGTGAAACACTATCACCCACCTCAACGAATGGATCGGAGCTGGGGCTTGGTCTACGATAAAAAGTACCGATCATCGGGCTTGTAATAGCTCTCTCGGATGACGAAAGATTTAAGGATGATGAAGGAGCAGCAGGAGCAGTAACACTCACAGTTGTAGGCGTGGCCATTTGCGGAGGAACATAAGCGCTTGGTGCTGACACGATTTGCGGCCCTACTGAAATCTCAATCTCAAATTCTTCTGTCTTGTAACCGAACGTAGTGAACGTGCCCGCATCTTTAATGAGGGCAACAATTTCCTTCACCTGCTTCATCGTGAATTCAGGTGGCACCTTCACCTTAGCTGCAGCCTTTTTAACTGGAACTTTTTTAGAAGGCTTGGTCTTTACTTTCGCTTTTGGGGCGACTTTCTTTTTTGTTTGCACTGTCTCGTTTTTTTAGTTAATATTTTCTCTAATGAAATTTAAAGTATCATCAGGTGAAATGCTTTAAGGGTAAACACTTAAAAACGCAAATATCTTCAAAAAATCCTCAATAAATGCCACAAAAGCTCTCCCGCATCACCCCTCCAGCGGAAATATTGGAAGAATCCGCCAAATCCAGCATGGCGGAAAAGGTACTGCTCATTCTGGAGACGATTGCCCAATCGGAGTTTCCTCTCACTCTAGAGACCATTTCTACGGGAACTGGCTTAGCCAAACCTACGGCATTTAGATTACTCAATACATTGGTTGCCCAAGGATTTATTGAGCGCGACCCCAATGGCAGACGTTTTCAACCAAGCGCAAAACTCAGAATCATGGGAATGAATATTCTCTCCGTCGACTCTATCCGATCACAGCGCGTAGCAGTGATGAAACGTCTTGTTGAAGAAATTGGCGAAACCTGCAACTTCAATATCTTGGATGGCAATAAAGTGATGTATCTCGATCGAGTCGAGACAAGTGCACCTATTCGGCTTCACGTAGATCTCGGCATGCGCGTACCCCTGCATTGCACCGCCAGCGGAAAATTATTTCTCTCGGGCATGACTGAGTTGCAGGTTCGACGTTCGTTAGGCAATGAACCATTTGAAACATATACACCTAGAACAATTACCACCTACAACAAGCTATTTGACGAGCTTGAAAAAATTCGCAATGATGGCTACGCCCTTGATGAATCGGCCTTCCTGGAGGGATTTATAGGGATTGCCGTACCAGTCATCAACTCAAAATACAAAACTTTTGCCACGATTACCGCGCATGGTCCTGCACCTCGCATGCAAGAAAAATCGATCGACTTTTATGTTAAGCCTTTAAAGCGTGCTGCAAATGATATTCAAACTAGCCTGTCTGATACCAGCAATTAATTTCTTGGAAAGAATATGACCACTCCCGTAATCATTACAGTTGCAATGACTGGAGCAATACCCCGTAAAAAAGATTGCCCAGGTTTACCAGTGACTACCAGCGAGCAGATTGAAGAAACGCATAAAGCGTTTGAAGCGGGAGCGACGCTTGCGCACATACATGTTCGAAATGCAGATGAGACTCCAAGCTCAAATCCTGACTTATATGCGGCCGTTCAAGAAGGAATACAGAAACATTGCCCAGGAATGATTATTCAATTTTCCACTGGTGGCCGCGGACGTGATCAAGCAGCTCGCGGTGGAATGTTGTTTCATAAACCTGATATGGCCTCTCTAGCCACTGGCTCAGTGAATTTCCCAACAGGCATTTATGAAAATCCTCCTGCATTTGTCGATGGCCTTGCAAGCGAGATGCTGAAGTATGAAATCAAGCCAGAAATTGAGATTTTTGATCTTGCTATGCTTTATAACGCAGCTAATTTGATTGAGCGTGGCCTTCTTAAGGCACCAGCCCATGTCCAATTTGTTATGGGTATCCCCAATGCCATGCCAGCAAGGCGCACGATTCTTGAATTCCTCATTTCAGAGTTAAAGGCGGTAATGCCTGATGCAACATGGACTGCTGCCGGTATTGCACGTCATCAATTACCAGTAAATGAATGGACTCTTGAATTGGGTGGTCACGTTAGAACTGGTCTTGAAGATAATACGCGTTTTGATAAAACTCGGGCTGCCAAAGATAATGCTGAATTAGTGGCGCGTCTTGCGCAGATGGCGCCTGCTTACAACCGAACAGTAGCGACCCCAGCTCAAGCGCGAGAAATTTTGGGATTGAGAAAACACTAATCAGTATGGCAAATACATCGTTCGATTACATCGTCGTAGGAGGAGGTTCATCTGGTTGCGTTTTGGCTAACCGCCTCTCAGCGGATCCCAAGAATTCTGTTTGCCTGATTGAAGCCGGGCCCAAGGATCGTTCTCCTTGGATTCATCTGCCGATTGGTTATGCAAAAACGATGTGGGACCCTAAGCTCAACTGGAAATTTCAGACCGAGCCTGACCCTGGTGTCAATAATCGACAAATCTATTGGCCTAGAGGAAAAACATTGGGTGGCTCAAGTTCAATCAACGGCCTCATTTTTATTCGCGGACAAAAAGAAGATTACGACACTTGGCGTGATCTCGGAAACCCTGGTTGGGGCTGGGATGATGTATTGCCCTACTTCAAAAAGGCAGAAGGCAATGATCGTTTAAGCGAACCACTGCATTCACAAACAGGCCCCTTAAAGGCATCATCGATTCCAAAAAAACATCCCTTAGTTGAAGCATTTAAAAAGACTGCTAATACGCTGGGCGTTCCTGAAACAGACGACTTCAACAATCTAACGCAAGAAGGGGTTGGTTACTATCAACTCACCACCCATAAAGGTTTTCGTTGCAGTACGGCTGTTGCATATTTAAAGCCCATCAAGAATCGTAAGAATCTAGAAATCCTGACAGATAGTCAGGCTTGCAGGGTTATTTTTGAGAACAAAAAAGCTGTAGGTATTGAAATATTCCGTAACGGCAAAAAAAGCATAGTACGCGCTAATAAAGAAGTCATTCTGAGTGCGGGTGCGATTCAGAGTCCGCAAATTTTGCAACTCTCAGGGGTTGGCCCAGCAAAACTGTTGCAAGAATTCAATATCCCTGTAGTGCAGGATTTGCCAGGGGTTGGAGAAAATCTGCAAGACCATTTACAGCACCGCCTGATTTATGAATTAAACCAACCTATCTCAACTAATGACCAACTCTCATCCTGGTTTGGTCAACTAAAGATGGGCTTAGATTGGCTACTATTCCGCGGCGGACCACTATCGATCGGCATTAATCAAGGAGGTCTTTTTACTCGTGTAATGAAAGACTCCAAAACACCTGACATTCAGTTTCACTTAGCAACACTTTCTGCAGAGATGGCTGGTGGCAAGGTTCATCCCTTCTCTGGATTTACCATGTCGGTTTGCCAACTCAGACCCGAGTCTCGAGGTCATGTGCGCATTCAGTCAGTAGACCCACTTGTACCCCCCAAAATGTTTGCGAACTATATGTCGACACCTTATGATCGCGACATCAGCATTGCCGCCGTTAAGTACGCCAGGAAAATTGCGCAAACTGAACCGCTTCGCTCTCTGATTACCAGAGAGGTAAAGCCGAATAACCCACAATCCGATGAAGAAATTTTAGAGTTTTGCCGAAATAATGGCGCAACGATCTTTCATCCAACTGGAACCTGCCAAATGGGTCCAGACAGTGATCCGATGGCAGTGCTTGATGCTTCATTAAAAGTGAGGGGCGTACAAGGCCTTAGAGTTGTTGATTGTTCAGCCATGCCAACCTTACCTTCCGGCAACACCAACTGGCCTGCGGTAATGCTTGCAGAGAGAGCCGCTGATTTGATCTTAGGGCGAATTTAGTCGTAATGCGCTGGCAATTACCTTTTAGTAAGTGGCTTCCTGAATATCGAACACCAGGCACGATACGCGCAGATATTTTTGCTGGTCTAACTGGCGCTATTGTTGTTATGCCTCAGGGTATTGCATTTGCATTACTAGCGGGTATGCCGCCACACTATGGCCTATACGCAGCGATGATCCCCTGCTTGATAGCAGCGCTATTTGGCTCAAGCCGCTTAATGGTTACCGGTCCCGCTAATGCTATTTCCCTAACCACGATGGCTTTAATTTCTCCACTGGCACTCCCGGAATCTAGCCAGTATGTTGGTTATGTTTTAACGCTCAGCTTTCTAGTGGGTGTACTGCAGCTTGTACTGGGTTTTGCTAAAGCAGGCAAATGGGTAGAGCAGATTCCACACTCTGTGATTGTTGGTTTCACCGTCGGCGCTGCGATCTTGATTATCAATAGTCAGCTTGGCACCCTACTTGGCATCAGTATCCCAAGAGGTACAGGAGTACCAGAAACAATCAGCGCTGTAGCATCAGCACTTATTAGCAATCAATGGCAAATGGCAGCTCCCGCACTAGTACTCTTCACCTTAATCGCTATTCGACTTTGGAAGCCGCTTAATCGCTATCTACCCGCCATGCTGGTGGCTGTTGTACTGGGCAGTATTGCAGCGGCTTTATTAGAAACATTGATACCTGGTGTTGCTGCTTTCAGAAAAGTTCAAGAAATACCAGGGGCATTTCCGCCAATTTCTAGCCCAGATTTAACTGGTGGCACTTTGCAAAAGTTATTTAGTGCTGCCCTCATCATGACGCTGTTGGCATCTACCGAAGCAATGGCTATTGCACGTGCGATTGCATTAAAGACAAAAGATCAGTTCAATGCTAACCAAGAGTTTATTGGGCAAGGGTTAGCCAATGTATGCGGATCATTCTTCTCTGCCTACCCAGCCAGTGGCTCATTTAATCGGACTGGCGTCAACCTTGCCTCTGGAGCAAAAACGCCTCTCGCAGCAATATGCGCTGCGGTTTTTCTCTTTATCCTACTTGCCTTTATCTCACCACTAGCAAAACATATCCCTTACGTAGTCATCGCCTCACTATTACTGGTGGTTGCCTGGAACTTAATTGATCTAAAGCAGATTCGCCATGAATTTAATATGGGAGCGAGAGAGTGGATTCCAATGTTAATTACCGGCATTGGCACCATTACTATTCCGCTAGAGTGGGCAATACTTTCTGGAATCATCAGCTCAGTAATAATCAGACGCTTTACCGCAAAGACCGAAAGGAATTAGTGGGCTTTTTGTAGATCCAACAGCTTCAAGCGCTGCACTTTGCCAGACGGCCCACGCGGCAGATCATCCATGAAAAGAATGATTTTGGGTGTTCGAAATTTCCCCAATTCTTTTAAGCAAAATGCGCGCATTTCATCTTCAGAACATGTGGTATCTGGCTTAAGAACGATACACACCATAATTTCTTGCCCGTAGTTGCTATCTGGAATACCGACTGCAGCCGCATCTAATACTGCAGGATGCTTTAAGACTGCTTCATCGATTTCACGCGGGGCAATATTTTCACCACCCTTGATGATCAACTCTTTCAAGCGCCCGGTGATGAAATAAAAACCGTCATCATCACGCATACCCAGATCGCCAGTCTTTAACCATCCCTCGCTATCAAAGGCTTTAGCCGTCTCTGTCTCCGCTTTGTAATAAGCATTGAGAACATTCCCACCACGTAAACAAATTTCACCTACAGCGTTATTACCAAGAGGATTACCTTCAGGATCAATCACTTTGGCTTCTACACCACAAGGTTGACCCGGACTACCATAGCGTCTGCTTTCGTCATGGGGATTACAAAAGACCATTGAGGCCGACTCTGTCATGCCCATTCCCTCAATGACAGTGATTCCAAAGAGGGCTTCAAATTCACGATGATGCTCAGGCGGCAGGGGAGCAGAGGCAGATCGACCAAATCGAATCGACTTCAAGTCCTCGCGACCGGGTAATGCACCACCACTCTTGGCGGCATTAATCAAATACGCAATGATGGTTGGAACCATATTGATCCAGGTGCAGCGATATTGAATCGCCAAGCTCCACCAACTTGAAACAGAAAAAGCATGTGGCGCAACTACAGACCCACCAGATACAAATGGTGTAATTGTTGAGATGACTTGTCCATTGATGTGGTAAATCGGTAGTGAGCTCAGCACAATATCTGACTGTGTTAATGAGTGCCATGCTGCCATAGAGCGCGCAGCATGTAATAAATTGGCATGCGTAAGCAACACCCCTTTAGGTGTTCCTGTTGTGCCTGAGGTATACATCAAGAGCGCTGGTTGCGAAGACTCAACTGAAGGCAATGTCCCGAGCGCGCACTGCATGAAGGGTCCCTCAGCCGCATCTGGGTCAAGCTCAATGGCCTTGAATTTTCTTTTAGTCTTCTCAAGAGCTAAAAATAGTCCTTGTTTCTTATCAGGCGAGTAAAACAAAACTTCAATATCGCTGTGATCTAACACCCAGGCCAGTTGATCAGTGGGCGCCAATAGATTTAAGGGGGTAATGACTCGCCCACAGGCCATGGTTGCCAAAAAAATCGTACTAGTTTGGCGCCCATTTTGCATAAAGAGACCTACATGACCCTTTTCACTAATACCCTCTTGCTCCAACCAGATTGCAAAATGACGTGCTTCTTTGGCGAGCTGTCCATAAGTCAGAGCAGCATTAATTTCAGGGGCAAATAGAAATGGTTTTTCAGGCTGTGCCGCCTCCCAATGCGACAGTACCTCACCTAAACTCTTGCATGAAGCAGTCATCATGGAGTTAAGCCTGAGGATAGCGACTGAAATACTCTTTCAGCAAATCTTCAACCTTAGGAACATGCTCAGGAATAGGTCTCACCACTCTCGTAATATTGAGATAGTGGCGATAGTTCATATTCTCTGAGAAATTATTCTTACCCCATGTTCCGCAACCCATGGATAAAGAAAACGGTAAACCATTCTCAAAACTACCACCAGTAGCAATCGCATGCGCCTGATTAACAATGATTCTGGCAACAGGCAATTGCTGTGCAAGAGCGGCAGCTCGAGACTCTAAAGTCTCACCACTTTGTGCAGTATGCAAGCCAACAGAATGTCCGGCTCCTTGGTAAGCATATACATTGGAAATCAACTCTTTAGCTGCTTCAAAATTGGCAGCCTTCCAAACTGTCAAGACTGGGCTTAATTTTTCACCAGAAAACGGAACTGACGGTCCATATCCCTGCTCTTCCACCATAAAGAATTTGGCAGCTTTTACTTTTGGATTTTGCAACTGCGCACGCTCAGCAATCACTGCTGGATTTTGCGCAGTCAGTGTTGAAGTAAGTTTGCCATTCTGAAACATGACATCCTCAAGACGCTTTTTATCAGCAGCATCCAACATCAATCCACCTGCAGCCTCAAGCGCACTAATAGCCTTGTCATAAACCTGAGAACAAATTACCGCTCCATTCTCACTGGAACAACTTGTGGCGTTATCAAATGTTTTGGACTGCAGTATTTTATTAGCAGCACCCGTAAGATCGGCATGTTCATCAATAATGACCAGAACATTTCCAGCCCCAACACCAAATGCAGGAGTACCACAGGTATACGCAGCGCGAATATTAGCCTGTGAACCGGTTGCCACAACTAAATCCGCCAAACGCATTAATTCATTGGTGGAATCTTTGGTAATCGGAGATGGCAACATCTGCACCAAATCCCTAGGCGCCTTAACCAGATCCAATTGTTGATGTACAAACTCCAGTAACCGAGCGCAAGTTGAATACCCCTTTGGTGATGGCGCCACCACTACCGCATTACGACACTTCAAAGCATTTAAGATTTTATTAATAGGCGTGGCACCAGGATTGGTTGACGGCGTAATCGCTGCGACCACACCAACAGGGCGGGCATACTCTGTGAGACCTGTCTTTAAGTCCTCAGAAATAATCCCAACTGTTTTTGCATAACTTAGGTCACGTACTAAACCTAAAGTTTTTCTGAAGTTCTTTTTGAACTTATCAGCCACATCCCCTAAGCCAGTATCCTGAACAGCAAGCTCTGCCAACTCTTGATTACGCTTTGGCTCAAGAATCGACCAGGCTACCGCCTCAACCACCAAGTTTACCTGGGCTTGCGTGTAGCCCTCATATATCTTCTGGGCTACACGTCCACGTTCAACAATTACTTCTACTGGCGTCATCATTAATATTCTTATCTTTTTATTTACTTTAAATCTTTAGGGTGAAGCTATTTACTCAGCTTTAATCGCTGCATCCTTAGTTACTTTTTTCCACTTCACCAATTCAGTTTTGACGATTGCTCCCAATTGAGCAGGTGTACTACCCACTGCCTCAGCGCCTTGAGCAATGAGCTTATCTTTTACAGCTGGCTCAGCCAAGACCTTGACTGTTGCTTTGTACAAGATATCGATAATTGGCTGTGGTGTTTTAGCAGGAACAAACATGGCATACCAAGAGTCCACTTCGTAATCCTTAAAACCTAATTCAGCCATCGTTGGCACATCTGGAAACACTGGGGAGCGCTTTACAGTTGAAACCGCTAAAGCGCGTAGCTTTCCAGCTTTGACATAGTTTGCTGCAGCAGGAATCGACACCCAAAGAAGAGGTACTTGACCTGCCATCACATCAGTAATCGCAGGACCACCTCCACGATAAGGAATATGCATCATTGAAACACCAGCAGAGCCAGCCATCATGGCGCCAGCCAGGTGACCAGGCGATCCATTACCTACCGAAGCATATGAAACTGAATCTGGTTTTGCCTTGGCCATATCAATTACTTCTTTGACAGACTTGGCTGGGAAATCTGGATTAGCAACCAAAATTTGCGGCAACGAAGCTACTAATGAAACTGGTAAAAAATCTTTTTCAGTATCAAAGGCAAGCTTTGGATAAATTGCCGGATTGATAGTGTGTGATGAAAGCGTAAACAAAACGGTATAACCATCAGATGGAGCCTTAGCAGCAATATCGGTACCAATCGAACCGCCAGCACCTCCACGGTTATCAATAATGACCTGCTGACCAAGCGCCTGGCTTAATGGCTCCTGCACAATACGTGCAATCACATCAGTGCCTCCGCCAGGCGGGTAAGGAACGATAAATTTAATTGGCTTAGTTGGCCACGCTTGTGCTTGCGCAAATTGCGCCCAGCCTAACGAGCCCATAAAAGCGAGAATTGTTGACAGTACAGCGGCTAATAGATTGCTTCTACGCATGACTAATCTCCTATTTAGTACTACTTTTAGGCTTATCTTAGCCCTTATTGACTGTTTTAGTAAGCATAAATGATCTTATTCAACGGAACAAGTTGTTTCGTATAAGTAAAAATACTAACATTTTCCCTAGAATTTACAACCTTGTTCTATTAGAATGAACAAAATGACACATTTCATGAGATTTAAGGCCCATGCTTGAACTAGATACCATCGAACAGCCAGACATCACCAAAAGAGATAGCTCCAGCGAAAACTCCTCCATGCTGAAAGGCGTGGTGATTTTGGAAGCTTTAGCGGCTTTACAGCAACCTGCCACCCTGGCCCAGCTCATGCAGATTACTGGCATGCCAAAAGCATCCCTACACAGAACTTTAGCCATTTTTGAAGAAGCGGGTTTAGTAGCAAGAGAGCCAGGCGGAAGAACTTATGCTCCTGGTGAGCGTTTGTCTCATTTAGCAATGTCTACTATGACGCACGATAGCGTATCTGCCATTCGCCACACCATCCTGCGCGGCTTAGTGGCTGATCTAGGTGAAACCTGCAATCTTGCCGTCTTAAGACGCGGTGAACTGTTTTACTTGGATCGCGTTGAGGCTGACTGGGCTTTACGTCTTCACCTTCCACCGGGCACAGTACTGCCCCCACACTGCAGCGCTAGCGGAAAATTACTTCTCGCCTACAAACCCGTAGATGAGCGCACCAAGATTTTAGAAAGCTTGCCACTACAACAATTTACACATAGAACCATTACCGATCGCCACCTATTGGAGTCGGAGATGGAAAGAATTGTGAGCACTGGTTATGCAGTAGATAACGAAGAATATGTATTGGGAGTTTCTTGTGTAGCGGTACCTGTCAAAGACTCTCTAGGTGAGGTAGTAGCAGCGATTGCGGTTCATGCAGCAACAGCAAGACTCCCTCTAAATCAAGCGATGGAACATATTCCTAAGCTAAAAGAAGCGTCTGAGCGTATCTCTCAAACTCTTTCCTAATTAGCACAGCATCAAAGCCACCTCAGGACAAATCTAAACGTGAAATATCCACTCTTAGAAAAAATGATTGAGGAGGCTAAGAGTAATCTACCTCTTGGGGTGGTCTACCCCCTCAGTGCGCCAGCACTAGAAACTGTTTTTGATCTTATTAAAAGACAGTTATGCACTCCAATTTTGATAGGCCCTAAAAAAGAAATAGAAGAGCTAGCAGCAATCGAAGAACTTTCTCTAGATGGCATACAGATTGTCGATACACCTAAAGATCCGATCCTGGCAACCAAGAAAGCAGTTGAGATGGTGAAAGAAGGAAAGCTAGCGGTTCTAATGAAGGGGTCTTTGCACACTGAAGATCTGATGGGGCCGATTGTGCATCGCGATGGATTGCGTACTGATAAACGCGTTAATCACCTCTTCTTGTTTGAGCTTGCTCGCTACCATAAGCTACTTGGCGTCACAGATGCCGTTGTCAATATCGCACCAAATGCTCAACTCAAAAGAGAAATTCTAGCCAACAGCTTAGATGCCTTAAAGAGGTTAAGCATCAGCAACGTCAAAGTAGCAATCATTGCTGCTACTGAGGTGATTAATCCAGCAATGTCATCCACTACGGATGCAAAAGAAATTGTGGATGAGCATATTGCTCATCCGATATTTCCAGATACGATTATTGAAGGCCCTTTTGGATTTGATAATGCGATATCAGCACAGTCCGCGAGAACAAAAGGGATCTATTCAAAGGTGGCAGGTGATCCTGATCTGCTATTAATGCCTGATTTGCAAGTCGGCAATATTCTTTACAAGTCCTTTGTCTATATGGCGGGTGCTGAATGTGCAGGCACCATTCTGGGCGCACAAGTTCCAATCACTCTGACCTCCAGATCTGATTCTGTTTTTTCTAGAGTGGCATCTACAGCGATGGCCATTCTGCTTGCCAAAAACCCTCAATAATTGAGAAGACCATGTTCAAAATATTTTCCAATGATCCCGTGCATGACCCGATTAATAAGCAAGCACCTGCAACGGAAATTAAAAAAACTACATGCTATATGTGTGCCTGTCGTTGCGGTATTCGAGCACATCTACGAGAAGGTAAATTAGTTTATATAGACGGTAATCCTGAGCATCCCCTAAACCAAGGCGTCATCTGCGCCAAAGGCTCCTCGGGAATCATGAAACAGAATTCTCCTGCGCGCATTACACAACCCCTGTTGCGTAAGGCAGGCAGCGAAAGAGGTAATGGTGAATTTGAACCTATTAGCTGGGAAAAGGCTTTTGATATTCTGACTGAACGGCTTGCAAAAATTCGTGCTACCGATCCCAAGAAGTTTGCCCTCTTTACTGGTCGTGATCAGATGCAAGCCCTGACTGGTTTATTTGCAAGACAGTTTGGTACGCCTAACTATGCAGCGCACGGTGGCTTTTGTTCTGTGAACATGGCTGCAGGCATGATCTATACCATCGGCGGAAGCTTCTGGGAGTTTGGTGGCCCAGATTTAGATCAAGCGAAATTGTTTGTCATGATTGGCACAGCGGAAGATCACCATAGCAATCCAATGAAGATTGCTTTATCGAAATTTAAACGTGCTGGTGGCCGCTTCATTTCCATCAATCCAGTAAGAACTGGCTACTCTGCTATTGCTGATGAGTGGATTCCGATTAAGCCTGGAACTGATGGCGCACTGTTTATGGCCTTAATGCATGAACTGATACGCCTTGAGAAGTACGATGCCCCATTCTTAAAGCGTTTTAGCAACTCAGCACAATTAGTTTGCATGGATTCAGGTCCAGAAGAAGGCTTATTTCTGTATGACCCTGACTCTGACCCGCTCAATACTGATTTGCCGCACAACAAATATATCTGGGATGAAAAGTCACAAAGCGCTAAACCTTGTTTCGCGCAAGGCACGTCACCCGCTTTACTGGGCGAATATGTGATGGGCCCAGGGCCGCACCAAGGTAAGAAAGTGGCTCCTTCATTTGAACTTCTCAAACGACAAGTTAGTGAAACTACTCCTGAATGGGCTGCAGCAATCACTAGCATTCCAGCAGAACGCATTCGCAAGCTTGCCCTTGAAATGGCAGACACTGCATTCGGGCAAGAATTTGAATTACCGATTCCATGGACAGACTCTTGGGGCGAAAAACATGACTCTGTAACTGGTAGGCCAGTTGCATTCCATGCCATGCGCGGCTTATCTGCCCACTCCAATGGATTTCAGACAACGCGTGGCCTTGCTGTGCTCATGTCGCTATTGGGCACCATTGATCGTCCGGGTGGTTTTAGGCATAAAGCGCCTTACCCAAGACAGGTACCGCCTAATGCAAAACCCCCTTCTTCTGAAAATGACATCAAGCCAAATACTCCACTAGCTAAACCTCCGCTCGGATGGCCAACACAGCCAGAAGATTTAGCACTGGATTCTGATGGTAAACCGCTGCGTATTGATAAAGCCTATTCCTGGGAGCATCCGTTAGCAGCGCACGGATTAATGCATAACGTCATTACTAATGCAGTTAAAGGTGATCCCTACTCCATTGATACGCTCATGATTTTCATGGCCAATATGTCATGGAACTCCACCATGAATACCATGGAAGTTCGTGAACATCTCAATGCAAAAAATGATGATGGTGAATTTAAGATCCCATTCTTAGTGGTATGTGATGCATTCCAGTCAGAGATGGTGGACTTTGCAGATCTAGTTCTTCCAGATACCACCTATCTCGAACGCCATGATGTCATGAGCATGCTTGATAGGCCAATTTCAGAATTTGATGGTCCTGTTGATTCTGTTCGCATCCCTGTTCTTGAGCCTCTAGGTGAATGCAAACCATTCCAAGAGGTATTGATTGAGCTGGCTTCCCGCTTAAAGTTCCCAGCCTTTACCACTCCGGAGGGTGAACGTAAGTTTAAGGATTACCCAGACTTTATTACCCGATTCCAAACTACTCCAGATTCAGGTATTGGGTTCTTAAGTGGTTGGCGCGGCAAGGACGGTGATAAGCCATTGCGTGGCGAACCTAATCCAAATCAATGGCAAAAATACGCTGAAAACAATTGTGTACATCAATATCACATGCCCCCAGAGCATCAATACATGCGCAATTGGAATAAGGGCTATTTAGATTTCTCAAAAGAAAATGCTCTACGCCAGAAAAATGATCCAATCATGATTGCAATCTACTCGGATATCTTGCAACGCTTTAGATTGGCATCGACTGGAAAACGTCCGGGCGCACAACCTCCAGAACATCTCAAAGCGCGCATCTATAAATACTTTGATCCGTTGCCTTTCTGGTACCCGCCACTGGAAGATGAGGCAACTGATCTCACCAAATTTACATTGAATGCAATTACCCAGCGTCCAATGGCGATGTACCACTCCTGGGACTCACAGAATGCTTGGTTAAGACAAATTCATAGTCATAACTATTTATACGTTAATACTGCTACTGCACTTAAGAGTGGTATTGCTGATGGTGCATGGATGTGGATCGAATCTCAATGGGGTAAAGTCCGCTGCATGGCGAGACACTCTGAGGCGGTTGATCCAGGGACAGTGTGGACTTGGAATGCTATTGGCAAAGCAGAATCTGCTTGGAGTCTTACAAACGATGCGGATGAATCTAAAAAAGGGTTCTTGTTAAATCACCTTATCTCGGAAGAACTTCCATTAGGTGGATTTACTGTAAGCAATTCCGATCCAATCACTGGTCAAGCGGGATGGTATGACGTCAGAGTTCGATTGGCCCCAGCAGACGAAAATGAACCAAAAGAAACTTGGCCACAAGTAAAAGCATTTGAAGTGCCCGGAATGGCCCTCAAAAAATCGGGGGAGACAAAATGAGCAAAAAAAATAAACAACTAGCTCTCGTTATTGATTTAAATGTATGTGTAGGTTGCCATGCGTGTGTTACCTCTTGTAAAGAGTGGAACACCTCTGGCTCAGCTGGTCCGCTGACTGATCTCAATGCTTATGGCGCGAGCCCAAGTGGCACCTTCTTCAACCGAGTACAAACCTTTGAAGCGGGCACTTTTCCAAATACACAGACAGTTCACTTTCCAAAGTCCTGCTTACATTGCGAAGAGCCTCCCTGTGTTCCTGTTTGCCCTACAGGCGCAAGCTATAAACGCAAAGAAGATGGCATCGTACTTGTTGACTACGACAAATGTATTGGTTGTAGCTATTGCTCTTGGGCATGTCCTTACGGTGCACGCGAGCTTGATCAAGAACGTCAGGTAATGACTAAATGCACGCTCTGTGTAGATCGTATTTATAGCGAGACCTTGCCAGAGGCCGAGAAAAAGCCAGCATGCGTACTTGCCTGCCCTACTAGTGCGCGCATCTTTGGTGATGTCCACGATCCAGAGTCTGATGCCAGCAAGGCGATAGAAGAACGCTCAGGTTATGCGCTCATGCCTGAATGGGAAACCCAACCCGCCAATCACTATTTACCGCGCTCCATTATGGAAACGATTGATGCAGCAAGGAATGACAAATAATGCGCCCACAATTTTCAATTATTTTCTTTACTACCTTAGCCGGAATGGCGCAGGGCCTGCTATTTTTTATAGCGCTAGCAAACTTGCATAGCCAAGCTACTCCAAGCGCATTCCTTACAAACCTTGCCCTTCCGGTTGCTTTTGTACTACTGGCTTTAGGCTTAGTTGCTTCATTCTTTCACTTGGGTCACCCTGAGCGAGCATGGCGCGCTGCCATGATGTGGAGAACCTCCTGGTTATCAAGAGAGGTTATCGCTTTACCAGCGGTCATGGCTGTCACAGCAGTCATTTACCTTTATGCGCGCTTTAGCCAAGTACCGCAGTGGCTATGGCTTGCTCTACTTTTCACCACCATGGCTCTTTGGGTATGTACCGCAAAGATCTATCAGTGCATTCGCTTCATTCAAGAGTGGTCACATCCCTCCACCCTAACTAACTTTATTCTGCTGGGGATGACGTCGGGCTGGATTTTGTTAGAGCTATTGATTGCGGTTTGGGGTGATGCTTCGGTGCAAATGATTGATGCCCCACTCTCCATCATCGCTTTCTTGTTATTATTTTTATCATTCAACCTGAAGCTCTGGATTTGGACTCGTAATCGCAAGCTAAAACCAAAGTCGAATCTAGCTACAGCGACTGGCATCAAAGGCAGTAATATTCGCCAAACCTCCATGGGGCTTATGGGTGGCAGCTTTAATACTAGAGAATTCTTTCACCATCAAACCGATAGAGTGATCGCTAATTTACGTAAGATTATTTTGCTTTGCACATACATACTCCCCATGATCTTGATGGCTTATGCCATTACTTCACCTAATTTCTTGGTGATTACATTGGCATTACTAATCAACTATGTGGGCTTGCTTGCTGAAAGATGGATGTTTTTTGCTGAAGCTAACCACCCGCAGAATTTGTATTACCAAAGAGTTTCCTAAATACATCTGATGCCGATAGATCAATTCGCCGAACAGCTTATCCACGGCAGGACTCACATATCGCCGAAAAGACTGGGCAACCCAGGGCCCAGTCAAACTCAAAAAGAAACTATCCTCTTAGCAGCCAATGCTGCCCCCGATCACGGCAGAATGGTGCCATGGCGGTTCATTGAGATTCAAGAAGGTAGTCGCCCCGCTCTCGGAGAAGTCTTTCGTCAATGCCTATTAGATCGAGATCAAGAGGCTACTTCAATACAGCAACAGGAAGCGCTTGATAAGGCTTCGCGTGGACCACTCCTATTGCTGGCGGTGGCGAACTACAAAGATAGCAATGAAGATATCAGCAAACAAGAAAAACTGATATCCCTCGGGTGTGCCATTCAAAATATTCTCTTAAGTGCTTACGCCTTTGGTTTTGGCTCGGGATTATCGAGCGGGAGAGCGCTACAAAGTGATCGCATTAGGAAGTTATTCCAACTCACCGATGACGAAGAGCCCATCTGCTTTATTACGATCGGTACAGTATTAAAAAATAAGCCCGGTCGTATTCGACCGAGCTTATCTGAATATCACTCCATTTTTTAAAAGAGAACTAGAGAACCTCTACTGTTTGATTCTTAGTATCAATGCGCAATCTAGCTCCACTGGCGATAGCCTGTGTAATATCGCAATCAAAACCACTCAACATGGGGATCCCGGCGTGCGCTGCGCCTTGAGCCAAAATTGGATTAACAGCGTTAAAAATAATGGCTGATGGACAAAGATTTCTAGACTTCATCTCATATAGCATCCAAGCACTTGCAACACCTCCTTTAGCGGCATCCAATACTAAAATTTTATCTTTATACGATTGGCCAAATAACTTATGAGCAGGTCTTGAAAAGACTCCCTTAAGACGATCTAAATCATAACGAGCGGAAAAACCATCTGATGCGCTGAGGCACTCACCCTCAATACTCTCGCCCTGAGCATGTTTAGCCTTGTATATTTTTGTACTCACTTAAGTCTCCCCGTTACAGCAGCTTGAACACAATCTTCCATCGATGCCAACATCGGCGTGTAGCCATAGCCACCCAAAATATTTACTATCTTTGCGCTATTTGTTGCCAAGACCTTCCATCCGTTTGTCTCGGCAATTTCTCTCGCATACGATTGATAAAAACACATACCAGAAAACACTGTTCCGCCAGCACTCTCAATCATTTCGGTATAGCCCATGCGATCGGAGTCAGGCTTCACCTGCGGACTTGTCATCGCTAGCAAAGGTTTGATAAATTTCTTGCCATTGCACAACTCGGCAATACTCTTCATTTCCATCAGACTTAATTGCGGAGCCGAAAATACAACGACATCGATTTCTTCAGCAATCCGATACGAATTTTGCAAGCCCATCACCTCTTCTTTGGTGATTAGAACCTCTGGGAGATGCAAATACTCCAGATCTCTCGCATGCAAAGCTTCTGGTGTAACACCCAATACATGAAATAAAGCGGTAGAACCAAAACTGGCCATGGCTGCGCCAAAATGCTTCATAGCATCAGAGCCAGGATGACCTGCAATTCCCTCGAGCACAGGTACAGACCAGTAGTTACCAGATTTTTTTCCGATTAATCCACCTAGCGCACCCCATTCATTCAAAGTCTGAGGAGTCCATGAAGTTTTAAAACGATGAGTTGGCTTACGGTATTGATCTAAGTGATAGCCATAACGCGGTGTTCTGCCGGTAAGACCCGCCGCCAATGCTGAAGGGCCACCCTCAAAATTAGATCGAGCACCACAAACACTGTTTGAGTAGATCACGACGCCCGTATCACCAAATGCCAAATGCTCTCCATACACTGGAGCCATAATTGTTTGGTAATTAATACAGGTGTCTGTCATTGAAACGCCCATTTTGACAAACGCATCAATCGCACGTCTCTCCAACTCAAGCATCTTTTCAGTTTGACCCAATTGTTTTGCTTTTGTGAAATCGGTTCCTCTTGGGTCGGTAATGGTTGGAATACGAACCATGCGGTCTGCAATAGCATTTTTTGCCAATCCCTCTAACCACTCAACCCCAGCCTCACCAAGACTCTCGGTATCCGCCATGATATGAGCCTGAGATACAGGAACTAAGTCCTCAGCCCCAAAGAATTCACCGACCTTAATTTGATGTTGAATTGCAATTTGCCTAACTGGACCAAGCTCTCCAGCAAGCATTGCCTTTTCTTCTGCGTTCAGTTTCATTTTTTTCTCATGTTTAGTATTAATCAATAGTGGCGCCAGAGTCACGAACTACCCTAGCCCATTTAGCAATTTCACTAGTTTGAAAGTTAGCCAAGCTCTCCTTAAAGTCAGTATTAGGCTGTACACCTAAGTTACCTAAACGCTCCTTAAAAGCTGCTGATTGCGCCACTTTTTCTGTATCCATTCTCAGTATTTTGGTAATTGGCTCAGGCAATTTAGCTGGAGCAAATAAAGCCCACCAAGCAGTGGATTCAAACTGTGGATAACCTAATTCTGCAACTGTTGGCACATTCGGCAGCAACGGCGAGCGGGTCTTACTAGTCACAGCCAAAGCGCGTAATTTTCCTGAAGTAATATGGGGCAAGACTGACTGAATTGGATCAAAAACCAAAGGTATCTGATTTCCAATTAAATCCGTTACTGCAGGTGCGCTGCCTTTATACGGAATATGCTTTAGCTTAATTTGTGTGGTTGATTCAAATAGAGCGGCTGTTAAATGCCCTGGCGTTCCATTTCCTGCAGAACCATACGCAATAGTTTCAGGCTTTGATTTAGCCTCTGCAATTAACTCCGCAAGAGTTTTAATGCGATCGCTGGAGTTCACAACAATTACAACCGGGGCTGTAGCCACCAAGGCGATTGGTGTGAAATCTTTAGTCATGTCATAAGGCAACTGCTTATACAAACTGCCATTTATTGCATTCGTACCAACTGTCCCCATGAATAAGGTGTAGCCATCCGGGGCCGACTTTGCAACTAGATCAGCGCCAATTGAACCCCCAGCTCCGCCCTTGTTTTCAATAACGACTTGCTCTTTTAAGCGATCGCCTAATAGCACTGCTAACGGTCTAGCGACAATATCAGTTGGACCCCCGGGAGGGAATGGCACAATTAAACGTATCGGCTTACTCGGGTAGGCTTGGGCCAGCGCATTGCTTGAAAAAACAATCAAACCAAAGCATGCTAAGAAACATTTGAAACCTTTAATTATTAGGGCATTCATAAACAGACCTCAGCAAAGGGTGGGTGGAAATAGTCTAGCGCAAAAGAAAAAGTCCAGCTAAACCGGACCCTTTCTTTATGCTCGTCACGTCTTATACGTAATCTTTATATTTATCCAAGAAGCGAACTGGCTTAGATAATGCATCACGACGGAACGGATCACCGAGTTCACGAGTACACATAATCTCGATCACACAGGTCTTGCCTTCCTTCATCTGCATTTCAACCGCTTTCTTGAGTGCTGGTCCCACTTGGTCAAGCTGGTCAACCACGATGCCTTCCGCACCCATAGATTGCGCGATACCGGCAAAACTTGGGCTCTCAAGCTCGCCTGCCACAAAGCGACGGTTATAGAAGTCCACTTGATTCTTTTTCTCTGCACCCCACTGACGGTTATGGAACACAACTGCAGTAACTGGAATATCGTGACGGACGGCAGTCAAAATCTCAACCATACTCATAGCCCATGCGCCATCACCGGCATAGGCAATCGCAGGACGATTTGGCGCTGCTGCTTTGGCACCAATAATCGTTGGCAATGCGTAACCGCAGTTACCAAAACTCATTGGGGCAAAGAAACTACGTGGCTTCTCAAAGCGGAGATAGCTATTAGCAACGGAGTTGATATTACCGATATCAGTAGACACCATTACATCAGCAGGCATAGCCTTCTCAAGCTCTCGCAACACTTGACGTGGATGCAAGTAATGACCTCCCGTAGGAGTCACTTCTTTTTTCTGCTCTTCAATCATGTCTAAGCTGAATGGGTCTTTTTCATGAGTCCACTCATCCAACTCTTTTTCCCATGCAGCTTTTTCAGCGGCAATTGTTTTGGCACGTTCTGCTTTAGTTGCATCGCAAGCCAATTTCTTACCTTCCAAACGCTTAGTCAATGCAACTGCGGCAGCTTTCGCATCACCGCAAATACCTACGGAAATCTTCTTCACCAAGCCGAGCATCTTATTGTCTGCATCGATCTGAATAATCTTGGCATTTTTTGGCCAGTAATCCATGCCATGCTGTGGCAATGTGCCGAATGGTCCAAGACGTGAGCCCAATGCAACGACCACGTCAGCCTGTGCCATCAATTTCATAGCAGCCTTAGAGCCTTGATAACCAAGGGGACCGCACCATAATGGATGGCTAGCTGGGAAGGAGTCATTGTGTAAATAGCTATTAACTACTGGGGCACCAAGACGCTCAGCAAATGCCTTACACTCCTCAACCGCATCACCCATCACTACGCCACCACCAGAAATAATGACTGGGAACTTGGCATTAGCCAATAGCTCTGCCGCCTCATCCAAGCTCTTTTCACCACCAGGACCGCGATCGAGACGATTAGGTTGCGGAATTTCTACTTCGATCTCACCATAAAAATAATCACGTGGAATATTCAACTGAGTTGGACCCATCTCTGATAGAGCGCGATCAAAACAGCGGCCAGTAAATTCAGCCATACGCTTTGGATTATTCACGTGTCCTTGATACTTTGTGAACTCTTCGAACATCGGCAATTGATTGGCTTCTTGGAACCCACCTAGGCCCATACCCATTGTTCCTGTTTCAGGAGTAATGATTACCACTGGACTATGCGCCCAGTAAGCAGCAGCAATTGCAGTGACACAGTTACTAATGCCAGGACCATTTTGTCCAATCACCACGCCATGACTTCCGCTAACGCGCGCATAGCCATCGGCCATATGTGCAGCGCCTTGTTCATGAACCACTGGAATTAAGCGAATACCTGCAGGAGCAAAGATATCCATTGCATCCATGAAGGCTGAGCCCATGATTCCAAAGATATCCTTGACCTTGTTAGCGACCATGGTCTCCACAAATGCTTCGGAAGGGGTCATTTTTTGTGGGCCGGTAGGCAAATTAGCGCCAGACTTAGACATAAAGCTCTCCTAGGTATTCAATTAAACGGAACATTTTGTTCTACAATATGAATAATAATAGCGTATTTTTACTAAAGTCAAGCATATAAACCCCAATCTGGAATATATTTGACAACATATTAAGACTTTTAAAGGCAAGGAAATGGCTGAAAGCACTTCTTCAATAGATTTACTGGGTTTGCAGCCTGAAAAACGGGTTTCCCTGCACTCAGCCTTCCCGGCATGCCGAGGCTTTTCGGATTTTGAGATCCCCGCATTTAATCAAGCTAGTGAACTGGTGCCTGTGGTTGATCCAAGTTATCAACTCAATCCAGAGGCCGCATTAGCCATTCTGGCGGGCTTCGCTTTCAATCGCAGAGTCATGCTGCAAGGAATGCATGGCACCGGTAAATCCACCCATATAGAACAAGTAGCCGCTAGATTAAATTGGCCCTGCTTACGAATTAATCTAGACGGGCAAATTACGCGCATGGATTTGATCGGTAAAGACGTCATTAGCCTGGAAGATGGCAAGCAAATTACCCGCTTTCAAGAAGGACTCATTCCCTGGAGTTTGCAACGTCCTGTTGCTCTCATCCTCGATGAGTACGATGCGGGCCAACCAGATGTGATGTTTGTGATTCAAAGAATGTTGGAGCGCGAAGGTCGCCTCACCTTACTTGATCAAAATAGAGTGATCAACCCTAATGCTGCTTTTCGAATCTTTGCCACCAGTAATACTGTTGGTCTTGGCAATTGGAATGGCTTATATCAAGGTACTCAATTACTAAATCACGGTCAGATGGATCGCTGGGACATCGTAGCTGCATTGAATTACCTGGAACCACAGGAAGAACAAAGGATTTTGATGGCTAAGGTACCAGAGCTATCGGATGCTCAGGCAAAGGCAATGATTAGCCTTGCCAACCTTACCAGAAGCGGTTTTTCCGCGGGTGATATTTCCACATTAATGTCGACCAGAACACTGATTACTTGGGGTGAAAACTGGCGCATCTTTAAGGACTTGCAGATTGCATTTTCTCTGGCATTTTTAAATAAATGTGAGTCAGAAGAAAAAACTTTGGTAGCCGAATACTATCAACGCTGCTTTGACAGCGAGCTGGATTTAAACAATAAATAAACCAGAGATTTTTACACCCACCTTGCAAACCCAAACCCATCTAGACTTCGAACAACAGCAACAATATGGGGCAATGATTAGATCATTGTCCAGGGAAAAAAGTGCGCAAATTAGAGACTGGCAGCTCTTTCATAATGCAGCTCCGCTGGAGTCAATCGCTCCGCACCTCAGCCTTGAAAATCTAAAAGCATCATGGGCTTATCCACGCGGTGTATTGGATGGCATCGCATTACGCCTGCGCCATTCGGATGCAGCCTTGCATACTTCACTCGCTCCAGAAGGAATGCTCGAATCTTTGATATTTGAGGTCTTGGAGCAGATCCGGGTAGAAAGTAACTGCCCAGATGAGCTCAAAGGATGCCGTAAGAATGCCCAGACTCAATTTATTGCCTGGATGCAGCAATTTATTGCCAGTGGTGGCGTTGAAGGCAGTATTGGCCTGCTGCTAGTCACCATCTTTTCAACCGTATGGATGAAGCTTAATAGCCAACCAATTCCACAACTAATGCAAGATATCGTTGAAGCTACTAGGGCAGGCATTGCTCAAGACATAGGCCCTCTGTTGGTAAAGCTGAAAGCAAATCGAACTAATCAGGAAGCGTATGCAAAAGTAGTTCACGAAGTAATTAGCTTGGCTTCTGGATTAATTGCAGACGAGTATCGCAACAACCCGAGCATTCGCACTAAACGCAAAAATCAAAGTGCCACCCATCTCAAAATCGAATGGGTACCTCCTCATGCTGGAAAAGTAGCGGTAGACATTAAGAGTCCCGCCAGCAACTCGAGTGAGCAGCGTCTTTTGCTCAAAAAGTCACTCGAAAAATATCATGTCTACAACTCTAGCTACGATAGCGAAGCTCAGGCCAAGAAAAAAATTCGGTCTGCTCAATTAGCCACCTATCAAGATCAACTGAATCGAGAAATTGCCAAACAAAATATTCCTTGGGCCAAGCTCATTCGAATCTATCAGCAAATCTTCGCTAGTCAGCTCCCAAAACGTTGGCAAACCACTGAGGCAGAAGGTTTGCTTGATCGCCGCTATCTGATACGCGCCGCTACCTCACCATTACAGCCAGCTCTATATAAGCAGCTTGCAACTACCAGCAAGGTAAATGCAAAAACTACACTGCTTATTGACTGCTCAGGATCAATGAAAGAGCAGCGCGTCAAAATTGCAGCCTGTGTAGATTCATTAGTGAGAATACTAGAGCAAGCAGGCATTAAAACTGAGGTTCTTGGCTACAGCACCAGCTCATGGCAAGGTGGAAGACCCTTTAAAGAATGGCGTAAAAATGGTCAACCTCCAAATCCCGGCCGCCTCAATGAACGAGCTCACTGGATTTTTAAAGACTTTGATACAAACTGGAGAAGATCTCGAGCAGGGATCGCCGCTCTGCTGCGCCCTGAAATTTATGCAGAGAGTGTTGATGGTGAGGCACTCATATGGGCGACTGAACGATTACAAAATAGCAGCAACAATCGACATGGCAACAATACGTTGATTTTATTTTCTGATGGCTGCCCAATGGATAGAGCAACTATTGAGGCAAATGGCGAGGAATTTCTAAAGAATCACCTTCTACAGGCTATTGCTTGGTGCGAGCAACAACCCAATCTTCAGTTGTGGGGCTGCGGCATTGGTTCCGAACTACGTCCAGCCTTTCAACATCGCCTTAGTTGGGATGAAGATCCTAACAATATCGCCAGCACCTTAAAAAACTGGGCGAGCGAATTCAAAGCATCACCTTTTACAAACAAAAAATATTTATAACAAGGCAATCGGAGAAAAATACTATGTCATCTTTCAAGAGTACTTTTATTAAGCAGAAAAAATGGGTTGCCGTGCTTTGTTATGCACTTGGCATATTAGGCTCTAGCAATCTAGCCGCACAATCATGGCCCGATAAACCTATCAAGATGATTGTTCCATTTGCCGCAGGCGGAAGCGCAGACATTTTAGGCAGAATCCTTTCCCAAGAGCTTGGCAAGAATCTTGGACAAAACGTGATTGTTGAAAATCGCGGGGGAGCAGGCGGAAATATTGGGGCAGAAATAGTAGCCAAATCTCCAGCGGATGGCTACACCATTCTCCTAGCCTCTGGCAGCATGATGACAGTGAATCCCTTTATCTACAAAAAAGCAGCTATTAACTATGCAAAAGACTTAACTTACATCACCACTATTGCAACGGTGCCGATGGTTATTGCTGTAAATCCGAAGCTTCCAGTAAATACACTCCCCGAACTGATCGCCTTAGCTAAAACCAAAGAACTGAATTTTGGATCCGCAGGTATCGGCAGCCAGATACACATGGCCAATGAAAACTTTATTTATGCAGCCGGAATTCAGGCAACTCACGTGCCTTATAAAGGTGAGAACCCTGCTTTGAATGATTTGATAGCTGGGCAAATTGATTTCATGGCAGGTAACTTCCCTGCAACCGGCGGTTTTGCTAAAGCAGGACAAGTAAAAGCACTTGCCGTTACAAGTAGCAAGCGATTAAAGCAATTACCCAATGTCCCTACCGTCTCTGAAGCGGCGATTCCTGGATTTGAAAATACTGGTTGGTTTGCTTTGGCAGTTCCAATGGGCACACCACAATCAATCATTGACAAAATTTATGTGGCCACCGAAAAATCTTTCAAAGCTCCAACCCTGCTTGCCAATTTGGATACCAACGGTTTAACGCCAATGATGATGAAAAGCAAAGATGTAGATGCCAAAATACAAGCCGAGTCTGCAAACTGGGAAAAAGTCATTAAGGCTCGAAATATTCCAACCCAATAAAAAACCATCAAAGAAAAAGCCACCCCGAAGGATGGCTTAAAAGATTTTTTTGGAGGTACTACCTAAAGAATGAACTACGAATTCATATTAATACTCTAGAAATCTCCGCCTGATAGCATTTGCATGATTACAGGGATTGATGCATCAAGTTGGTGCATCAATCCCTAGTTTTTAGGGGTTGGGCTTCTTAATTGCCAAAGGCAGATCCTTGGTGGTGGCGTAGAAAACCACCAATTCCACGGGTACGGAACCTTGATTGATGCCGTGATGCCACTTTTCAACCATCTCGATCACAACATCGCCCTTTTTAAAGTTGCGCTGCATACCACCCTCTTGAAAGACTGTCAGCTCCCCATCAATTACATAAGCAGCATTAATAGCGGGATGCTTGTGAATTGGTAACGCAGTATTTGGAGGGATAGTAAATCGCATTACAGCAACCTCTGGCGCACTCATCAAATAAGGAGGCAATGGGCTGCCTGTCCAATCATTACCACTGCGAACCACCAAGTCCGTCACTATTCCAGGATGATTTTCATTCGCGTGTACAGGAGTAAGTGAAGCAAAAACTAAAGTAAATAGGAGTAGCGAGAATCTCACCAATCTCATCATGAAATCTTAGTGATTTTCTTTAGCATGGTTGATTGAATATTTGGGGATTTCAATCACCAAATCCTGTTTTGCCACAATAGCCTGGCAAGACAATCGAGATTGAGGATTTAAGCCCCAAGCACGATCAAGCATATCTTCCTCATTTTCATCAGGAGGATTCAAGCTTTGAAAGCCCTCTTTCACAATCACATGACAGGTAGTGCAGGCACACACCATATCGCAAGCATGCTCAATTGGAATATCGTTCTCCAACAAAGCCTCACAAATCGACGTACCCGGAGCAACTTCAACAACTGCTCCTTCAGGACAATACTCACTATGCGGTAGGACAACGATTTGGGTCATGATTCTTTTCTACTTATGTTCTATTAATATTTTCTTGCTTAAATTTCAGCAACATTTTTTCCGGACAAAGCCTTCTGAATGCTAGCGTTCATGCGTTTTTGTGCAAAGTCATCGGTAGCTTTAGCAGCTCGGTCAACTGCCTTACGAACGATTTCGCTATCCTTCTCTTCATTCAATATTTTTTGAAGCAATGCCATTTCTTCATCGACCTTATTCTGCTCTTCTGCATTGAGAAGATTGCGATCACTATTGAGAGCTGTTTGCACTGCGTCCAGCAAGCGCTGAGCATTAACCTGCTCTTCACGCAAGGATCTAGAAAGCAAATCTTCTTTAGCAGAGGCAAAACCATCCTGCAGCATGCGTGTAATCTCTGCGTCAGTTAAGCCGTAAGAAGGCTTAATATCAATTGACGCTTTAACGCCAGAGCCTTGCTCGGTTGCGCTTACAGATAGAAGGCCATCAGCATCCACCTGGAAGGTAACGCGGATGCGTGCAGCTCCCGCAGCCATGGCTGGTATACCGCGTAACTCAAATTTACCGAGAGAGCGGCAATCTTGTGCCAACTCACGTTCGCCCTGTACCACCTGAATTGCTAAGGCAGTCTGGCCGTCTTTAAAGGTTGTGAAATCCTGCGCTCTAGCTACTGGAATCGGCGTATTACGAGGAATAATCTTTTCTACCAAGCCGCCCATGGTTTCCACACCAAGAGAAAGTGGAATGACATCCAACAAGAGCCACTCATCATCTTTACTCTGATTACCAGCCAGCAGATCAGCCTGCATTGCTGCGCCTAATGCAACAACTTGATCAGGATTTAAATTATTTAATGGCTGCGTACCAAATAACTCTCCAACAGCACGCTGCACATTTGGCATGCGGGTTGAACCACCCACCATCACCACGCCTTTAACATCCTCAGATTTGAGTCCTGCATCTCGCAAGGCCTTTTTACAAGCCATGAGGGTTTTGGTAACGAGATTCTGAGTGATCTCAAAAAATTGGGCTTGGCTGATACCGACATTAACTACCGTGCCATCAGCAAGCGTTTCATGAACGCGCGCTAACGGATTGTGGCTAAGTTGCTCTTTCGCATGTTTACAGGCCTGCAAGAGCGTACGATGATCATGTATAGATAGTGGCGGAAGCTTAGCTTGCTCAATGACCCAGCAATACAAGCGATGATCGAAGTCATCACCACCTAGAGCAGAGTCACCCCCAGTAGAAAGAACCTCGAAGACACCCCTACTCATACGCAGTATGGAAATATCAAAGGTGCCACCACCCAAATCGTAGACGGCGTATACCCCTTCCGAGGCATTATCTAAGCCATAGGCAATTGCCGCCGCAGTTGGCTCATTCAATAAACGGAGGACTTCAATACCAGCTAATTTCGCAGCATCTTTCGTTGCTTGACGTTGCGCATCATCAAAGTATGCAGGGACTGTAATTACAGCACCGACGATTTCATCATTCACAGAGTCTTCTGCCAACTGACGCAAGCGTGCCAAGATTTCAGCAGAAACTTCAATTGGACTCTTGTCCCCAGCCACTGTTCTTAATTTAAGCATTCCAGGCTGATCAACAAAATCATATGGAGCACTTTCAATATGCTCCACATCAAGTAAACCTCTACCCATAAAACGCTTCACTGAAACAATCGTATTTTTTGGATCAAGCACGATACTTTCAAGGGCCTCAAAACCGGCTTGAGTTCTACCATTGGGTAGATAGCGAATCACTGATGGAAGCAACTCACGACCCTGAGCATCTGCCAAGACTTTTGGCAAGGCATCGCGCACAATCGCTACCAAAGAATTAGTAGTGCCCAAATCAATGCCCACGGCAATACGACGCTGATGAGGCGCTAGCGATTTACCGGGTTCAGAGATTTGTAATAAGGCCATAGGAGATAGAGTTTAGCTTGGGTAAGGACTAGATTAAGGCCGCAATAGTGTCGTCAAGCTCAACCGCAAACTTATCGATAAACAACAAACCACGCAGTAGCTCTGCTGCTCGCTGATAATTCTTAGCGCCATCAATAGCCTGAGTGATTTCTGCAAGAGTATCTGCTTTAGATTTCTCAACTTCAGACATTAAGTCCTCAAGTGCAGGCAAGTCTTCCGCCTGTTCGTCTAGATTTTCACGCCATTCCATCTGCTTCATCAGAAAAGCAGCAGGCATTGCTGTATTGGTCTCCAACTTGGCATCAACGCCATGAAGTTGACACATATACAAGCCACGTTGGATGGGATTTTTAAGCGTCTGGTAAGCGGTATTCGCTAAGGTCGCCATTTGCATAGCAAGACGCTGCTCAGAGTCACTTCCGCGGGCGAAGCGATCAGGATGTACTTCTTTCTGAATTGCTAGGTAAGCCTGATCTAATGCAGGCAAATCGATTTTGAATTGCTGATTTAAACCAAAGAAGTGAAAGTAATCGTCAGACGCGGAAGGATTCGCCACAACCACACTCATCTTTTACGTTTGGATTTTGAAACTTAAATCCCTCGTTCAAACCCTCGCGTACAAAATCCAGCTCTGTGCCATCTAAGTAAGCCAAACTTTTTGGATCTACAAACACCTTAATGCCATTGGACTCAAATACTTGATCCTCAGCGGCGGGCTCATCTACATACTCAAGTTGATACGCCAAACCAGAACATCCTGTAGTACGAACGCCCAAGCGCAAGCCACAACCTTTACCGCGTTTCTGTAGATTGCGGTTTACGTGTGCAGCTGCTTTGTCGGTTAAGGTAATTGCCATAGTGGTACCTGCTTATTTCGCTGGATGCTTTTCTTTGTAATCGGCTACCGCAGCCTTGATGGCATCTTCAGCCAAGATGGAGCAGTGAATTTTTACTGGTGGCAATGCAAGCTCTTCAGCGATCAATGAATTCTTGATCTCAAGGGCTTGATCCAAAGTCTTGCCTTTAACCCACTCGGTTACCAATGAAGATGAAGCAATCGCAGAACCGCAGCCGTAAGTCTTGAACTTAGCATCCTCAATTACACCTTTGTCATTCACGCGAATTTGCAACTTCATCACGTCACCACATGCAGGTGCGCCAACCATGCCGGTACCTACGCTGTCGTCACCTTTTTCAAATGAACCAACGTTGCGGGGATTTTCGTAGTGGTCGATGACCTTATCGCTATATGCCATGGTATTTCCTCTTTAATCTCTTATGTCTTTTAGTGTGCTGCCCATTGAATCGTGCTTAAGTCGATTCCATCTTTGTACATTTCCCACAGTGGTGATAACTCACGCAACTTGGCAATCTTTTCTTTCACCAACTTGATGGTGAAATCCACTTCTTCCTCAGTCGTAAAGCGGCCTAAGGTAAAACGAATAGAGCTATGGGCTAATTCATCATTGCGGCCCAGGGCACGCAATACATACGAAGGCTCCAAAGATGCTGAAGTACATGCCGAACCGGAAGAGATCGCTAAATCCTTCAATGCCATCAGCATGGACTCCCCCTCAACATAGTTAAAGCTAATGTTCAGGTTATGAGGCACTCGATTGTCCATGTCGCCGTTGACATAAACCTCTTCAATATCTTTTAAGCCATTTAATAAGCGGTCACGCAAAGCACGGATACGCTTGTTTTCTTCGGCCATATCGATGCGAGCAATACGGAATGCCTCGCCCATACCAACAATCTGATGCACGGCTAAGGTTCCAGAGCGCATACCACGCTCATGCCCGCCACCATGAATCTGAGCCTCAATGCGAATACGGGGCTTACGACGCACAAACAAGGCGCCAATACCTTTGGGTCCATAAGTCTTATGAGCGGAGAAGCTCATCAAATCTACTTTGGTCTTTTCTAAATCAATTTCTATTTTGCCGGTCGCTTGCGCTGCATCTACATGAAAAATGACGCTGCGTGAACGGCACAATTCACCAATCGCAGGAATATCTTGCACAACACCGATTTCATTATTGACATACATCACTGAGGCCAAAATTGTTCCCGGCTTCATTGCAGCTTCAAGTTGCGCAAAATCAATCAAACCATTCGGCAACACATCTAAGTAAGTGACATCAAAGCCTTCGCGCTCTAATTCGCGGCATGTATCTAAAGTAGCCTTGTGCTCAGTCTTTACGGTGATGATGTGATTGCCACGATCTTTATAAAAATGCGCAGCGCCTTTTAATGCCAAATTAATACTTTCAGTCGCGCCGCTAGTAAATACGATTTCCCGTGGATCAGCATGTACCAAAAGGGCAACTTCTGAACGCGCCCACTCCACCGCCTCTTCTGCGGCCCAGCCATAAGCGTGGCTGCGTGACGCAGCATTACCGAACTGCTCGCGCAGATAAGGCAACATTTTGTCGACCACAAGAGGATCAATCGGCGTAGTAGCGGAATAGTCCATGTAAACCGGGAAGTGCTTAGGGCTAAACATCGGAACCGGTTGCTTTGGAAGATCTTTTGGGGCGTTCATGGTTTATCTATCGGTAGGTAATACGTTATTAACTTTGTCGCGCCAAATTAAATACTGAATTAATTAATGGTGCTTTAGGGGCGGCTTCTTTTTTAGCTGCAAGCGCAGGAGCAGGCTTATCTGCTTTAGTGCTTTCAACTTTGATTTTCTTTTGACGCATATCTTGAATCACAATGCCGCGTCCTTCTTGTTGTTGCACTAAATCTTTCAAACTCACTGAACTCAAGTACTCAACCATTTTGGAATTGAGATTACTCCAGAGATCATGCGTCATACAGCGGCCATGATTTTCTTCATCGGTATGGCAATTGCCTTTACCGCCACATTGAGTCGCATCGAGTGGCTCGTCAACTGCAACGATGATGTCAGCAACACTCACCTCGGAAGATGGTCGCGCCAGGGTGTAACCACCGCCAGGACCACGAGTACTCTCCACAATATTGAAGCGACGCAATTTACCGAACAATTGCTCGAGGTAAGAAAGGGAAATTTTTTGCCTTTGGCTTATTCCAGCCAAAGTTACAGGGCCATGCGTTTCACGCAGGGCTAAATCAATCATTGCGGTTACTGCAAAACGACCTTTAGTTGTAAGTCTCATATGTCACCTTGGTAATGGATTGTTATGGACAGCTCACAGTCGGGCGGGTAATACCCGACCATTCCACTCAACTTTAACATAATCCCTAGCAATCTGCTCGGGAATTATCCCAAAAATCCCTCAGACAAACCGGGAATTAGCTGGTTAGGTCTTTAGACCGAGTCCCTGGACCTGGCCCCAAAGGCCATTTCTTTGACTTTAGTAAGTCGATCTCGGGTGTTGGCAGCCTTTTCAAACTCCAAATTCTTGGCTTCAGCGTTCATTTGCTTCTCTAAGCGCTTAATTTCAGCCGCCAGGTCCTTCTCGCCCATATCCTCATAGCGAGCCCGCTCCTGTTCAACCTGCATCTCCTGACGCTTCTCTTTGACATCGTAGACGCCGTCAATGATGTCTTTGATCCGCTTTTGAACCCCTTTTGGCTCTATTCCATGTAGTTTATTAAAGGCAATTTGTTTAGTTCGGCGTCTTTCGGTCTCCCACATCGCCCGCTTCATGGAATCGGTAATACGATCGGCGTACAAAATCGCTTTGCCGCGCACGTTACGAGCTGCCCGTCCAATAGTCTGAATCAAGCTGCGCTCTGAACGCAAGAAGCCTTCTTTATCGGCATCCAAAATAGCCACTAATGAGACCTCTGGAATATCCAAACCTTCACGCAATAAATTAATACCAACCAATACATCAAAGACGCCTAAACGCAAGTCGCGCAAAATTTCTACGCGCTCCACCGTATCAATATCTGAGTGAACGTATCGCACCTTCACGCCGTTATCGGATAGATAGTCAGTTAATTGCTCTGCCATACGCTTAGTCAACACAGTCACCAACACCCGCTCACCTACTTTTACACGCGCATGTATTTGATCCAACAAATCATCTACCTGCGTACTTGCTGGTAAGACTTCGATTTCTGGATCAACCAATCCAGTTGGTCTAGCGACTTGCTCAACAACTTGACCTTGATGAGTGTTCTCGTAATCTGCTGGCGTTGCAGAAACAAAAATGGTTTGACGCATCTTCGTTTCAAACTCAGTAAATTTGAGTGGACGGTTATCCATCGCAGAAGGCAAACGGAAACCAAATTCCACCAAGGTATGTTTACGAGATTTATCGCCGTTGTACATCGCATTGAGCTGCCCAATTAAAACGTGGCTTTCATCAAGGAACATCAAAGCATCATTAGGCAGGTAATCCACCAGCGTAGGCGGAGCTTCGCCAGACGCGGCGCCAGAGAGGTGGCGAGAGTAGTTCTCGATCCCTTTACAAAAACCCAATTCATTGAGCATTTCCAAATCAAAACGGGTGCGCTGTTCAAGACGTTGTGCTTCAACCAACTTACCATCTTTAACGAACTCATCTAAGCGAGTACGCAATTCTGTTTTGATTGTTTCGATGGCTTTCAGAACTGTATCGCGCGGAGTAACGTAGTGCGAACTTGGATACACTGTAAAACGTGGAATCTTCTGACGAATTTTTCCAGTGAGAGGGTCGAAGAATTGCAAACTTTCGATAACATCATCAAACAACTCAACGCGCACTGCCAACTCATTATGTTCGGCAGGAAAAATATCAATCGTGTCGCCGCGCACTCTAAATACACCGCGCTTGAAATCCAATTCATTGCGGTCGTACTGCATAGCAATGAGTCGCATCAAAATATCGCGCTGACTCATCTTGTCACCAGGGCGCAATGTCATCACCATGCTGTGATAGTCGCCCGGATTACCGATACCGTAGATTGCAGAAACAGTAGCAACAATGATGACGTCACGACGCTCTAAAAGACTCTTGGTTGCCGACAAACGCATCTGCTCGATGTGTTCATTAATTGAAGAGTCTTTTTCAATGAAGAGATCGCGCTGAGGTACATAAGCCTCAGGTTGGTAATAGTCGTAGTAACTGACGAAGTACTCAACGGCATTTTTGGGAAAAAACTCCCTAAATTCACTATAAAGTTGGGCAGCCAGGGTTTTATTCGGGGCAAAAATGATGGCTGGGCGACCTGTTCTGGCAATCACATTGGCCATCGTGAAGGTCTTTCCAGACCCAGTAACCCCTAAAAGCGTCTGAAAGGTCAATCCATCCTCTATACCCTCCACCAGGGCATCAATCGCCTGAGGTTGGTCGCCAGCAGGTGCAAATGGCTGATAGAGCTGATAAGGGGAGTCTGGGAAGGTCACAAACTTAGTAGGATCAAGGTCGTGGCCGGCCTCGCCCAATGGATCTGCCGCCGGGCTTTTATTTACCGTTTTTACTTCGGAATTTGGAGCAATTTTGGGCAACTTAGGGGGCATCTCGGCTATCATTTCACCTGTGAGATTTCTTCACAGCGAATTTTGTACAAACAATGATTTTGCCGTTTTTCTTAGGAAATAGTTGATTCTGGCCTCAAAAACCGACAATTAAACTGAATTTAACGTCAATTACGAACAAAACCACCCTTTAACCCTCAATTTCAAGCTCAAATGACCCTGTTTGCCTCAGTTCAACTAGCCCCTAAAGATCCTATTTTTGGCCTCACAGAAGCCTACGTTTCAGACCAACGTGCTGACAAAGTGAATTTAGGTGTTGGCGTGTATTACACAGATGAAGGCAAGGTTCCACTTTTAAAAGCGGTGATCAAAGCTGAAGAGGCAATTGTTGCGAAGCACTCTCCACGCAGCTACATTCCCATCGAAGGCCCAAATCCATATAACAGCGCAGTGCAAAACTTATTGTTTGGCGCTGACTCATCACTCATTAAAGATGGTCGTGTTGTAACAGCTGAGTGCCTTGGTGGCACAGGTGCATTACGTGTTGGCGCAGACTTTATTAAACGCCTCAACTTAAATGCGCCATGCGCGATTAGCAATCCAACTTGGGAAAACCATCGCGGCATTTTTGAATCTGCTGGCTTTGAAGTAGTTGAGTACACCTACTTCGACGGCAAAACTCGTGGCGTCGATTTTGATGGCATGGTGAAATCTTTAGAGTCATTCCCAAAGAACACCACCGTGTTATTACATGCTTGCTGCCACAACCCAACTGGCGCAGATATTACTGAAGCGCAATGGCGTCAAGTAATTGATATCTGCAAAAACAAGGGCTTGATTCCTTTCTTGGATATGGCTTACCAAGGCTTTGCTGCCGGGATTGAGCAAGACGGTGTTGCAGTTCGTCTCTTTGCTGAATCAGGCATGTCTTTCTTTGTATCAAGCTCTTTCTCTAAGTCATTCTCACTCTATGGTGAGCGTGTTGGCGCACTGTCCATCGTGACACAAAGCAAAGATGAATCTACTCGCGTGCTTTCACAATTGAAACGCGTGATTCGCACTAACTACTCCAACCCACCAACTCACGGCGCAGCAATTGCTGCTGCTGTTTTAAATTCACCAGAACTGCGCAAGCTCTGGGAAGACGAGTTGGCAGAAATGCGTGATCGCATTAAAGCAATGCGTCATGGTCTCGTTGAAAAACTCGCTGCTGCTGGTGTCAAGCAAGATTTTGCTTTTATCGAAAAGCAGCGTGGAATGTTTTCTTACTCAGGCTTAACGGCTGAGCAAGTTGAGCGCTTACAGAAAGAGGACGGCATTTATGCTCTCTCTACTGGACGCATTTGTGTGGCGGCCCTCAATACTAAAAATATTGATAAAGTGGCTAAAGCAATCGCCCGCGTCTTAGCGTAACAAGCGGATACCCTGAATTACCGGAGGCACCATGCTATATCAGTTACACGAATTCCAAAAAGCCTTACTTCAGCCTGTTAGCTCATGGGCACGCGCTGCTTCTGAAGCTTTTATTAACGCTTCTAATCCTGCATCAATGGTTCCAGGCTCCGAGCGTTTGGCTGCTAGCTATGAACTCCTCTACCGCTTAGGCAAGAATTACAAAAAACCAGAATTTGGTATTCGTTCCGTGCAGGCACATGGTCGCGAAGTGGCTATTCATGAAATCACCACCCTTGCAAAACCTTTCTGCAAGTTGGTTCGTTTCAAGCGCTTCTCCGATGATGTTGAAGTCATCAAAAAACTCAAAGAAGATCCTGTAGTTTTAGTAGTGGCACCTTTATCAGGTCACCACTCCACATTGTTACGTGACACTGTGCGCACACTCTTGCAAGATCACAAGGTTTACATCACCGATTGGATTGATGCACGCTTGGTTCCAGTTGAAGATGGTGAATTTGGTCTCGATGACTATGTTCACTATGTACAAGAATTTATTCGGACTATCGGCGCAAAAGATTTGCACGTAATTTCTGTATGTCAACCTACCGTTCCAACATTAGGTGCAATCTCTCTCATGGCATCTGCCGGTGAAGCAACCCCAGCATCGATGATCATGATGGGCGGCCCAATTGATGCACGTAAATCACCAACTGCTGTGAATAACTTGGCGGATCAGAAGTCATATGAATGGTTTGAGAGTCACGTGATCTATAACGTGCCACCTAACTACCCAGGCGCTGGTCGCAAAGTGTATCCAGGCTTCTTGCAACATACTGGCTTTATTGCCATGAACCCGCAAAACCATTTGCAGTCTCATTGGGATTACTTCCAAAACTTGGTACGCGGCGACGAACAGGATGCTGAATCACATATTCGCTTCTACGATGAATACAACGCCGTATTGGATTTAGACTCCAAGTTCTACCTAGACACTATCAAGACTGTGTTCCAAGACTATGCATTGCCTAATGGAACATGGGAAGTTGCTGGTGAGCTCGTGAAACCACAAGACATCAAAAAGACTGCCCTCCTTACTGTTGAGGGTGAGCTTGATGATATTTCTGGAAGTGGTCAAACACGGTCAGCCCACGCTTTATGTGCAGGCATTCCAAAAGAGAATAAAGACCACTATGAAGTTGCTGGCGCAGGACACTACGGCATCTTTGCTGGACGTCGTTGGCGCGATAAGGTTTATCCAAAAATCAAAGCCTTTATTCGCGAACATCAGAACACGAAGAAAACCGCTACTCAAACTACTAAGTCTGCATAAATTAAGGGCTCTTCGGGGCCTTTAATTTTAAGAGCACCCTTGTAAGCAATGCCCATGAGCCAAGCCAATAACCTCGTTGATCAACTTGAGGATATTCTTCCGCAAACACAATGCACTAAGTGTGGCTACCCGGATTGCCGCGGATATGCAGAAGCCATGGCCAGTGGTGAAGCCTTACCGAATCGATGCCCTCCTGGCGGTATTGAGGGCATTCAGCGACTGAGCAAGGTTCTTGTGCCCATCTATCCACAGGATGCCTTTGAACTCCACCCCACCATTGATCCAGAGTGCGGTGTAGAACGCCCTCGCCCAGTTGCGTTTATAGATCCACAGAAATGTATTGGCTGCACACTCTGTATTCAGGCATGCCCAGTTGATGCCATTGTTGGCGCCTCTAAACAAATGCACGTCGTGCTGACTGAGTGGTGCACAGGTTGCGACCTTTGCATTCCACCATGCCCAGTAGATTGCATCAGTATGATTAATGTCACCGGAGATAAAACTGGTTGGGACGCTTGGTCACCCGATCTTGCTGATATCGCACGTAAGCGCTATCACGAACGTGACGTACGATTAGATCGAGAGCAAAAAGATAATGATGATCGACTCGCCAAAAAGGCTGCCGCTAAATTGCAGTCTGTAAATAATGAGTCGCCTCAATCTGAAGAAGCATTAAAAGAGCAAGAGCGTAAACGCGCCATCATTGCCGCAGCGATTGCACGTGCTCAACAAAAGAAATGATGAATCTAGAAAAGCGTCGTGCTTTTTTTGAGCAGCTCAAAGCAAATAATCCTAAACCAGAAACCGAGCTGGAATACAGTTCGCCCTTTGAACTTCTTATTGCAGTACTGCTCTCTGCACAAGCAACAGATGTATCTGTTAACAAGGGAACACGCAAACTCTATAAGGTTGCGAATACCCCGCAAGCTCTTTTAGATCTTGGTGAAGAAGGTGTAAGACCCTACATTCAGCATATTGGTTTATTTAATTCTAAAGGTAAGCATATTCAGGAAACCTGTCGACTGCTATTGGAAAAACATGGGGGTGAAGTACCTCAGACTCGTGAAGAATTAGAAGCCTTACCAGGCGTCGGCAGAAAAACCGCGAATGTAATTCTCAATACAGCTTTTGGTCAACCTACCATCGCTGTTGATACTCATATATTCAGAGTCTCCAACCGAACGGGCTTAGCGCCAGGCAAGGATGTCGTCAAGGTGGAGGAGCAATTACTTAAACGCGTACCAAAAGAGTATCTACATGATGCCCATCATTGGCTTATTCTGCATGGTAGATATACCTGTAAGGCGCGCAACCCTGATTGCGCAGAATGCATAGTGGAGCCACTATGTGGATTCAAACAAAAAACTGGCAAAGGAAAAGTTCGTGGCGATATTTAATCCAACCCGCGAAGAAGTACGTCGCTTTTTCTGCGATACCTGGAAAAAGAAGACGGAGAATCATATTCTTGATCCGATGGAAACGCTTGCTAGCGATTGGATGTCAGAACATCCGGAATACCATGCTCTCCTCGCTGATCCAGAAGGCGCCCTAGCGCAGGACTACACACCGGAGCGCGGAGAAACAAATCCCTTCCTTCATTTATCAATGCATTTATCAATTAGCGAGCAAATCTCAATTAATCAACCACCTGGCATTAAGGAGATCGCCGACAAGCTGTCATTGAAGGCAGGCTCAATGCATGAAGCCCAGCACCTCATGATGGAATGCCTAGGACAATTGATGTGGGAGGCACAACGTGAGGGTCAAGCTCTTAGTCCGGAAAAATATCTTGAGGCTCTTAAAAAACTAGCTTAAGAAAGATTGGCAATGGCAGACTTAATAGCTGCCGGCAATTCTTGAGCTTTTTTTCTTCTGGCTTCCAATGTAGATGCTTTCGTTTCTTGAGTCTTCTTAGACCAAGCGGATCCAGGGAAAAAAGCATCGTCTTTAAATCTGGGAATAACATGCCAATGAATATGGGGAACCATATTGCCTAAGGCAGCAATGTTGACCTTATCAGGATGCATCACGTGACGCACAGCCTCTTCAACGGCAAAGACTAAGGTCATGAGATGGTCGCGCTCACCATAGCTAAGATCAGTCATCTCGGCCACATGGCGATTCCAGATTACTCTACAAAAACCAGGCAGATCGGGATCATTAACCATGATGACTCGACAGTCATCTCCGCGCCAAATGATCTGCCCCTCTTCGGGCTTGAGTTCGTCTTTACAGAGTACGCAATTAGTCATGGGAAGAATGTAAACGAAAACGGCATCTAAGTCACCCTTGTGGGGTCATTTAGATGCCGCGGCAGTATTGGTGTATTACTGCTTGCTACGTACTACTTAGGGATTTCTTAGTGGAACTGCTCTTCTTCAGTAGAACCAGTCAATGCAGTTACAGAAGACTTACCACCTTGAATAACAGTAGTTACGTCATCGAAGTAACCAGTACCAACTTCTTGCTGATGTGAAACGAATGTGTAACCACGATCACGAGCAGCGAATTCTGGCTCTTGTACTTTCTCGATGTATGCAGTCATACCGCGCTGCATGTAGTCTTGAGCCAAGTCAAACATGTTGTACCACATAGAGTGGATACCAGCCAATGTGATGAACTGATACTTGTAACCCATGGCACCTAACTCACGTTGGAATTTAGCAATGGTTGCGTCGTCCAAGTTCTTCTTCCAGTTGAAAGATGGTGAGCAGTTGTAAGCCAACATCTTGCCTGGGAACTTCGCACGAATTGCCTCAGCAAACTGACGAGCAAACTCGAGGTCAGGAGTACCTGTTTCACACCAAACCATATCAGCGTAAGCAGCGTATGCCAAACCACGTGAGATCGCTTGATCCAAGCCTTTACGTGTCTTATAGAAGCCTTCAGCTGTACGCTCGCCTGTCAAGAATGGCTTGTCATTTGCATCGTAGTCTGATGTCAACAAGTCAGCAGCTTCAGCATCGGTACGAGCCAAAATGATAGTTGGAACACCCATTACGTCAGCAGCTAAACGTGCAGAGATCAATTTTTGTACAGATTCTGTAGTTGGCAACAATACCTTGCCACCCAAGTGACCGCACTTCTTAACAGAAGACAATTGGTCTTCGAAGTGAACACCAGCAGCACCTTGCTTGATCAATGCTTTGCTTAATTCGAATGCATTCAATACACCACCGAAACCGGCTTCAGCATCGGCAACGATTGGTGCGAAATACTCGATATAACCTGGATCACCTTTATTGATGCCTTTAGCTGTTTGAATTTCGTCAGCGCGCTGGAATGAGTTATTGATACGCTCAACCATCTTTGGAACTGAATCAACTGGATACAGAGATTGATCGGGGTACATAGCAGCATATGAATTGCCGTCAGCAGCAACTTGCCAACCTGACAAGTAAATTGCCTGAACGCCAGCCTTAACCTGTTGCATTGCTTGGCCACCAGTCAAGGCGCCTAAACAGTTAACGTAAGCTTCATTGTTTACCAAATCCCAAAGACGCTCTGCGCCATGCTTAGCTAAAGTGTGCTCAATCTTCAATGAGCCACGAAGACGTACAACGTCCTCAGCTGTATAGCCACGTGTAATACCTTTCCAGCGTGGATTGGTATCCCAGTCCTTTTGTAGTGCTGCGATTTCTGCTTTGCGATCTGCCATGTTTTTCTCCCTAAGTTAAACAAGTACTTCAAAATTTGAGGACTCTTAAGACCAGTTCAAGTCTTATGTCTTATATAAGAGTTTAGACAGTTAAAAAAAGCAAGCAAGCAAAATATAGGATATTTTTAAAAATATTTAGTTATTTAAATTCAATAACTTAAGGATATATTTTTACCATGTGGAATGAATGTCCACGGTTTGGAATAAATTGAGGGGTTGCTGATTGCACTGCATTTTACGCAGCGTAATGACATTTCATATTATGAAATTATTAGGGCTTAACTAAGCGGTTTTTGGCGCAATACCGGCAGACACCTTAAATACCGTTGGAATGATCATGAGCTGGAAGGCAACAATACCTAGGAATAATGCCTTTGGAAGGCCGGCATCCATAAAGAAGCCAAAGATAAATGGGCCAACTGCAGCGCCTAAATCAATGCCCGAATAAACGATTCCGTAAACGCGTCCAGCAACGCCTTTTGGAGTTACCGTCTTCACCAATAGATCTCGTGAAGGAGCAACAACACCATAGCCAAAGCCTAAGCCAAAAAATAAGATTGGAATAAGGCCAACCGGAATAAATCCAGTACCTAGCAATAAGCACATCACTATCGTTACAGATAAACAGGATGTCACGATACGCTCAGGCGCTTTTAACTTAGCTGCTAAATATCCACCAAACAAAACACCACCAGCACTACCAAGTGCCAATAAGGTGATGTAATAACTTCCCACATCTAATGGGACTTGATAGATTGAAAATAATGCACTTGGTGCAAAAGATTGCAGACTTGAAGTAGAAGCCATGCTGAAGAAAAAGAAAATCCAACATAACCATACCGCAGTTAACTTCAAAAATGCGAATGCACTCTCTTGCGCAACCCCAGGATTAGCAGCTTGGTTGCTTGCTTGAGTATCATCATGGCGCTCTTTGACGTTATCTAGAAGATAGCTTCGATTAACCCACAGAACCGCCAAGATACAAGCCTCCAGCAGAGCTGCGCTTAAGAATGCAATACGCCAATCGCTGAATTGGGCAATGGCAACCATGAAGGCAGGCGCTGCCGCCCAACCTAAGTAGCCCGTGACTCCATGCATTGAATAGGCGTACGGTAGATTAGGAGGTGACACCTTATGATTAATGAGTGTGTAATCAACAGGATGAAAAATACCGTTTCCGCAACCAGCAATCACTGCTCCCAATATGAGCATGGCATAACCATTACTTTGCGAATACACCAGGGCCGCAAGAATTAGCAAGCTAATACCGCTAAACAGAACTGGCCTTGCGCCAATGCGATCCACTAAAAATCCTGAGGCGGCTTGCGCAATGCAAGACACCACAAAGAAAACTGACATGAGTAAACCGAGCTCAGCGTAACTCAATGCAAAAGCGTCCTTCAACCACGGGAACATGGGAGGAAGAACTAAATGAAAGAAATGAGAGCTGCCGTGAGCTAGGCTAATGAGACCAATAACCCGGACATCACTGGCACGCCTACTAAGCGCAACAGTCATGTTCCGAGTTTACTGGCGCAGGAATTTTCCTGCTGAAATACTTTTTTACTACTTAATGGACCTGACGAGAAAAGCTAAATTCGCCCGCCTTATCCACATCCACAGGGACTACATCCTTAGGACCGAACTTACCTTCCAAAATCATCTTGGAAACCGGGTTCTCAATATACTGCTGGATAGCCCGCTTCAGCGGTCTTGCTCCAAAGACTGGATCAAACCCAACTTCAGCAATCTTATTCAAAGCCGCATCACTAACCTCAAGCTGCATATAGACTTTTGACAAGCGATCCGACAAGTTTTTGAGCAATATCTTCGCGATATTGGCAATATTACCTTTGTCTAAGCCGTGGAATACCACGATCTCATCGATACGGTTTAAGAACTCAGGACGGAAATGATTTTTCAATTCCTCGAACACTGCTTCTTTGATTTCCGATTGCTTTTTATCAGTCATTGATTGAATCAAATGGGAGCCAATATTACTGGTCATCACAATCACCGTATTCTTAAAGTCCACAGTCCGGCCTTGACCATCAGTCAAGCGACCATCATCCAATACCTGCAAGAGTACGTTAAACACGTCTGGATGTGCTTTCTCAATTTCATCGAACAAGATCACGCTATATGGATGACGACGTACTTGCTCAGTTAAATAACCACCCTCTTCATAGCCTACATAGCCTGGAGGCGCGCCAATTAAACGCGCAACACTATGCTTCTCCATGAACTCACTCATATCAATGCGAATGAGATGATCTTCACTATCAAACAAGAAGCCCGCCAATGCCTTGCAAAGCTCTGTCTTACCAACGCCGGTAGGCCCCAAGAATAAGAACGATCCATAAGGACGATTCTCTTCTGCCAAACCGGCACGTGAACGACGGATTGCATCGGACACTGCACGAATAGCTTCTTCCTGACCAACCACGCGTTTGTGCAAAAGCTCTTCCATCTTGAGTAATTTATCGCGCTCACCTTGCATCATCTTCGACACAGGAATACCTGTCGCACGAGAAACCACTTCGGCAATTTCTTCGGCGCCCACTTGAGTACGTAGTAATTTATTCTTCACTACGCCATCTTTGTCGCCCTTCGCTTCAGCAGCCGCAGCAGATTTGAGTTTAGCCTCGAGCTCGGGCAGCTTGCCATATTGCAACTCAGCAACTTGCTCTAACTTGCCATCTCGCTGTAACTTGGCGATATCAGCCTTAACCTTTTCAATCTCTTCCTTCAGATTGGCAGCGCCCAATACGGCACCCTTCTCTGCTTTCCAGATTTCTTCTAAGTCTGCATATTCGGCACCAAGGCGCTTGATCTCTTCTTCAATGAGGCCTAGACGTTTTTGAGATGCCTCATCTTTTTCCTTCTTAACCGCTTCACGCTCAATCTTGAGTTGAATTAAACGACGCTCGAGTTTATCCATTACTTCAGGCTTGGAATCAATTTCCATCCGAATGCGTGAACCAGCTTCATCGATCAGATCAATTGCCTTATCCGGCAAGAAACGATCAGTAATGTAGCGATGTGACAACTCAGCAGCAGCCACAATTGCTGGATCAGTGATTTCAATACCGTGATGGAGCTCATAGCGCTCTTGCAGACCACGCAAGATAGCGATGGTTGCTTCAACACTAGGCTCTTCCACCATGACTTTTTGGAAACGACGCTCTAACGCAGGATCTTTTTCAATGTACTTGCGATATTCATCTAAGGTTGTAGCACCAATGCAATGCAATTCGCCACGAGCTAAGGCAGGTTTGAGCATATTACCGGCATCCATTGCGCCATCACCCTTACCAGCGCCAACCATCGTATGAATCTCGTCAATAAAGATGATGGTTTGACCTTCATCTTTAGCTACATCACTAAGGACCGCCTTCAGGCGCTCTTCAAACTCACCGCGATACTTCGCGCCAGCCAATAGCAAGGCCATATCCAATACCAAGACACGCTTGTTCTTTAGGGTCTCAGGCACTTCGCCATTGACGATACGCTGCGCCAAGCCCTCAACAATGGCAGTCTTACCTACACCCGGTTCACCAATGAGTACGGGGTTATTCTTACCGCGGCGCTGCAGGATCTGAATGGTGCGACGAATCTCATCATCTCGACCAATCACTGGATCGAGCTTGCCCATACGCGCACGCTCAGTTAAATCCACTGTGTATTTTTTTAAGGCCTCACGTTGACCTTCAGCATCTGCACTATTCACTGATTCTCCTCCGCGCACTAAATCAATAGCGGCTTCTAACGATTTACGATTTAAGCCATTCTCACGAGCAACTTTTCCAAGCTCCCCTTTGTCGTCGGCCACTACCAGCAAAAATAATTCGCCAGCAATAAATTGATCATTTCGCTTATTGGCTTCTTTTTCACATAAATTCAACCAATTACTGAGATCACGACCAACCTGAACTTCCCCGCTAGTGCCCTGCACTTCAGGAAGGTTGCCAATAATCTTTTCTACACCTTTTTCGAGGCCGGCCACATTGACACCCGCTCTTGTTAGCAAGCTCTTTGCACCACCATTAGAATCACGCAACATTGCCAGCAAGACATGGGCTGGCTCAATATATTGGTTGTCTTTGGCTAAAGCGATACTTTGGGCCTCACTTAAGGCCTCTTGAAACTTAGTTGTTAATTTATCTATTCTCATTTATGCACTCCATATATCTATCTATAGAATATAAGGGCAATATCGCCAATTTCAAGGGTTTTTGAGCCCTTTTTCACTCGAATTTGACCCATTTTGACCTGGCTTGTTTACCTACTGGAATGCTCTGATGGCACTTACTATGCTGGCATAACAAACCGCCTAGAGCATCGCCTTGAAGCCCATAACTCAGGGCAAGGCGCTCGCTATACAAGAGCTCGCAGACCAGTTGTCCTTTTAGCTACACAAGAACACCCGGATCGATCTGAAGCCTCAAAAGCAGAGATCAAATTAAAGCAGCTTCCCCGCTCTGAAAAGTTGGCATTCTTTAAAAACAAAAACCACCCTTGAGGGTGGTTGGTTTGCTATTTACTTAAATTTTAGAAAGCATCTTTTACACGCTCGATCGCATAGATTTCTCTTAAATGCAGAGCTTGATAAGCCACCCGTTCTTTAAATAATCCCGAAATCGTTTCTGAGCCAGGTGAAAAATTTCTCATAACGTCCGCATTCAGGTTGTATGTAGGCCAATTCGCCTGACCACTCACATTAGGATTGCCTGTTTTGGCAAATGCTGCCCAACTAGCAGATATCCTCTCTGACATTACTTGATCCTGAAGGTTATTTTTATCCACAATTGGAAACCAGTCTTTTGGCCAGACATGCGTTTTTTTGAACCCAGCAATATCTTTTTCAATTCGATCGCATTGATTCACACCCGTTAAGACCTGCTTAGGGGCTTGGGTTACCAACCCTAAACTACCGAAGACATAAGGTATCTCGTAAGTATGAGGCGCACCCGGTAAAGCGGCTCGAATATTCTGAGTTAAGTAATCAAAGTAATAGGCGTAACCTGGGGCAATGCCATTCATGCTATTTGCCAATAATTTGGTACTGGCGCGATACATCAAATCCTGGATTACAAAAGAATTTAAAATGCATTTATCTTTTACATTGGCATAAAGCTGCTCAATAATCTTTGGGTCTTCGTGCACATTCTTCAAAAAGACATCTAAGGCAGGCTCACCAGGCAACATGAAATCGCTATCAAATGAGTTTGTACCGATCATGAAAGGCACTTTCGCCTGCTTGCCAGCGGCAAACAAAGGAATGGGATCGCCCTTCAAAATCTGACCATCCACAAAAGGACCGCCAAACTCACCGGCATAGTAAGAGTTGCCATCAAGGATTAGTTTTTGAACTGGTAATTTTCTTAACTCGGCTAATGATTTTGCGCCAAGCGAAGCCATAAATTTAGCGCCTATATCCACTTCTGGTGTTAAGCCAAAACGCTTTTCAGTTATTCCCCTTAAAGGACTTTGTTGTGCACTTTGGGCAATCGCCTTGTGGAACAAGCCCTTGGCTGCATCAGAAACCATTAACCAAGTCACACTTCTGCCACCAGCTGATTGACCAAAGATTGTTACGTTATTGGGATCTCCCCCAAATGCCCCAATGTTCCTTTTGACCCACTTTAAAGAGGCAATTTGATCCATGGTGCCGTAATTGCCTACTGGCTCACCCTTAGCTTTTGCTTCTTCAATCAACTCTTTTGAAGCAAAAAAGCCCAATGATCCAAGACGATAGTCAACTGTAATAACGATGACACCATTCTTAACCAAATTGATTGGGGTGAACTGTGGATCTTTAGCACCATCTACGATTAGACCGCCACCATGGAACCAAACCATTACCGGCAAATTCTTACTAGATTTAGAGGGCGCAAAAACGTTGAGCTTTAAACAATCCTCGCTACCTGGCAGACCAAGACCATCATTAAGATTTTTAATATATTGCTGCGGACAGTCGCCACCAAACTTACTAGCATCACGTGTTCCATTCCAAGCAAGCGCTGGCTGCGGAGGGCGCCAACGCAAGTCACCCACGGGAGGGGCTGCATATGGAATATTTTTAAACGCCTGCATGTTGTACTCAATCACACCTTGCAAGCTGCCTGTTTCAATCTTAACAACAGGCCTCTCTGCAGCACATACGCCAATGGCAATACCAGTCAATAGCAAGGCAACTAATTTTTTCATTTGAATCTCACTTGCGATAAATGAAATACTGATTAGGTTTTATTCCAGCGGGCCATCGCAGCCTCGTCAGTTACGCGGGCGTCTACCCAACGAGCACCTTCAGGCGTGTCTTCTTTTTTCCAAAATGGAGCTGCCGTTTTAAGATAGTCCATGATGAACTCGCAGGCAGCAAAAGCTTCTCCCCTATGGGCGCTAGTAACTGCAACCAGAACAATTTGATCCTCGGGTAGGAGCGGACCCACTCGATGAATCACTAGAGTTTGATAGATGTCCCAACGCGCTTTAGCCTGGTCCAAAATTTCTTGCAACGCTTTTTCAGTCATGCCAGGGTAGTGCTCCAGCGTCATGCCTTTCACTTGGCTACCGTCATTCATATCCCGGACCGTTCCCAGGAAAGACACCACCGCACCAACACGTGGATCATTCTTACGAAGCGTCCCTATTTCAGCACTAAGGTCGAAATCGTTTTCCTGAATACGAATAGATGAATTGGACATACTAGCCACCGGTCACCGGAGGAAAGAAAGCTACTTCAGCACCATCTTGCAATGGAGTACCAGCATCAACCATGTGTTGATTAAGGGCACAGCGCAATACCTTACCTTCAGCCAATACTTCAGACCAAGGGTTGCCGCGCTCAATGAGATGCGCCCGAAGTTCGGCAATCGTCTTCACTGTTGCAGGAACAGTGACACTCTCCTGCGAGAGTCCAAGCGCTTCACGCAATGAGGCAAAGAATCGTAATTCAAGTTTCATGAGTTAATCGTAAACCGATTATTTGAGAAGCGCATCAAAAGGAATGTATTTCACCAAATCACCAGCTTTGATTGGCTGATTTGGCGGACAATCAACTAAACCATCACCCCAAGATGCGCTAGTGAGAACGCCTGAGCTTTGATTAGGAAATAAATCCAGACCACCTTGATCATTTATTTTGACCCGCAAGAACTCATTGCGACGATCGGCTTTTAGCCAATCAAAGTCAGCACGCATTAAATACGATTGAGAGAGTTTGGCTTCGCGTCCTTGCAGCTTCAAAATGAATGGGCGAACAAACAATAAGAAAGTTACAAAACTAGAGACCGGATTACCAGGTAGACCAATAAACCAAGCCTCACCGTCTTTTGACTCATTTGATTTGCGTACCGCTCCAAATGCCAGAGGCTTTCCAGGCTTGATTGCGATTTGCCACAGATCCAATCTTCCTTCCGCAGTCACCGCAGGTTTAATGTGGTCTTCTTCACCAACGGATACACCACCGGAGGTAATAATTAAATCGTGATCTTTGCTTGCTTTACGCAACGCTTCACGAGTTGCGTCCAAACGATCGGGAACAATACCTAGATCCGTTGCATCGCAACCCAGGGACTTCAAGCAGGCCAATAAGGTATCGCGATTCGAGTTGTAGATGCCTCCTGGCTTTAAGGGCTCGCCTGGAAGGGCTAACTCGTCACCCGTAAAGAATGCAGCCACCTTTACACGACGCTTAACATTGAGGTGAGTTTGGCCTGCTGAAGCAGCCATACCCAACTCTTGCGGGCGCAAGAATGTACCAGCGACCAGACATGTCTTACCCGCCGTTAAATCCTCACCTCTACGACGAATCCACTGACCCAACGTCGGAGCAATATTGATAGTCACTTGATCGGACTGCCCATCAACCGTGCAATCTTCTTGCATCACTACCGCATCAGCACCGGGAGGAACTGGAGCGCCCGTGAAAATTCTGGCAACTGTGCCGGACTCTAATAGCACGCCTACTGAACCAGCTGGAATGCGTTGCGCAATCTTGAGCGCTTGACCTGGAGTTGCAGTATCCGAACAGCGAACAGCATAACCGTCCATTGAGGTGTTATCCAGCGGCGGAACATCCACCAAGCTTTTTAAGTCTTCAGCCAGCACCCTTCCCAAAGCGGCTTGTGTATTGACCTTCTCACACTCTTTGACCGCTATTGCATGAGAGAGTAAATGGTCTAAGGCCTGCTGCGCTGTCAACATCGGTGGCTTAGTCATAAGGTGATTCCTGATTGCTTAAAGCTTTGGGTTAAATCAATTAACCAAGATGCGTAGTAATGAAAGCTTTAACTTGATTTACATCGGCATCGATATTTTCTACGCGCTGCGGCTTCAATTTAATATCTTTAAAAGCAGGTGGGCACTCGGCGGGACGACCTAGAGCAAGCTCAATCGTCTCTTCAAACTTAATGGGTAATGCCGTCTCCAGGACGATCATTGGAATACCCGCTTGTAAGTGCTCACGTGCAACTTTCACACCATCAGCAGTATGCGTATCGATCATGACGCCATAGCGCTGATCAATGTCGCGAATAGTTGCAAGGCGATTCTCATGTGTACTGCGACCTGATTGGAAGCCGTACTTACCAATTTCTTTAAAAACAGTATCTTTGGAAATGTCAAAGCCGCCAGCCACATCCACTTGCTTAAACATAGCAGCAGTTGCTTTGCCATCTTGACCCATGAAATCAAATACGAAGCGTTCAAAGTTGCTCGCTTTAGAGATATCCATAGATGGGCTGGAGGTGTGCAGCGTTTCTGCTGACTTGCGAGCGCGATAGACGCCAGTTCGGAAGAACTCGTCAAGAACGTCATTCTCGTTGGTAGCAACATTTAAATGTTCAATGGGCAAACCCATCATGCGGGCAATGTGTCCAGCGCAAACATTACCGAAATTGCCTGATGGGACAGTAAATGAAACCTTCTCATTACTAGATTTGGTAGCCAATAAATAACCTTGGAAGTAGTAAACCACTTGAGCCACTACACGACCCCAGTTAATGGAGTTCACGGTACCAATCTGGTTCTTCGCTTTGAAAGCATGATCATTACTGACCGCCTTCACGATATCCTGGCAATCATCAAAGACGCCCGCTACCGCTAAGTTGAAAATATTCGGATCTTGCAAGGAATACATTTGTGCAGATTGGAATGCACTCATCTTGCCGCGCGGTGAAAGCATAAACACCTTTACACCCTCTTTACCGCGCATTGCATATTCTGCAGCACTGCCAGTATCGCCAGAAGTTGCACCCAAAATATTGAGATGCTGACCTTTTTTCTTAAGAGCGTATTCAAAGAGATTGCCAAGCAACTGCATGGCCATATCTTTAAAGGCTAATGTTGGTCCATTTGAGAGACTCAATAAACCAATACGTGTACCTTTTTCCTCGCCCAACCAATGTATTGGGGTAATGTCTTTGGCGTTGTCTTGTGGACGTCCATTGCAATAAACCTGCTCGGTATAAGTTTTACGCAAGAGTGCACGTAAGTCTGCCTCAGGAATATCGTCGGCATACAGACTTAAAACTTCGTAAGCCAAATCAGCATATGACAAACCACGCCAAGAATCTAACTGTGCTGCAGTGACCTTTGGATATTGAACCGGTAAATACAAGCCACCATCAGGCGCCAATCCACCTAACAAAATTTCTAAGAAGGATTGTTGCGGACTATTGCCGCGAGTAGATTGGTAACGCATGTAGTTTGCTAAATTTAACTTAAGACAGATTTTCTAAACGGATCTTCACCACTTCACCGGCAACAGTTTTCAGAGCTTGAATCTCTTTAATTGCAGCAAGCATGTTCTTTTCTTTGGTTTCGTGAGTCAAAGCTACCAAATCCGTCTGACTCTCACCTTCGTCAGCTTCTTTTTGCAAGAGCGCATCGATTGAAACACCATGTGAAGCCAAAATTTTGGTGATGTCAGCCAAGACGCCGGCTTGATCGGCCACGCGCAAGCGCAGGTAATAACTAGTAGTGATCTCGCCAATTGGTAGTACAGGGGTGTCCTGTACAGCATTTGCCTGGAAGGCCAAATATGGAACACGATGCTCAGGATCGGCATTTAATAAGCGGGTGATGTCGACCAAGTCAGCGATTACAGCAGAAGCAGTTGGCTCAGAACCCGCGCCTTTACCGTAATACAAGGTGGTGCCAACTGCATCACCAAATACTTGCACGGCATTCATGGCGCCTTCAACGTTTGCAATCAAACGCTTAGATGGAATGAGTGTTGGGTGTACGCGCAACTCAACACCGGTTGGTGTTTTCTTAGCAATACCTAGCAACTTAATGCGATAGCCTAATTGCTCGGCGTATTTAATATCAATCGCATCTAACTTAGTAATACCTTCAACGTGTGCTTTTTCAAACTGCATTGGAATGCCAAATGCAATCGCACTCATGATGGTCGCTTTATGCGCTGCGTCTACGCCTTCAATATCAAAAGTTGGATCTGCCTCCGCGTAGCCTAAGCGTTGCGCTTCTTTCAGAACTGTTTGGAAATCCAAACCTTTGTCTCGCATCTCAGACAAGATGAAATTCGTTGTGCCATTAATGATGCCGGCAATCCATTCGATGCGGTTGGCAGTTAAGCCCTCGCGCAAAGCTTTAATAATGGGGATACCGCCTGCAACTGCAGCTTCAAAAGCCACCATCACACCTTTGGCATGTGCTGCTTTAAAAATCTCATTGCCGTGTACCGCGATCAATGCCTTATTGGCTGTCACTACGTGCTTACCAGCGGCAATCGCCTCTAGAACTAAGTCCTTAGCAATTCCATAACCACCAATCAATTCAACAACGATATCAATCTCTGGGTTATTAATTACTGCGCGGGCATCACTCACCACTTGTGCGCGATCCTTCACCAACTCTTTGGCACGATCTACATTGAGATCAGCAACGGTATTAATATGAATACCACGGCCAGCGCGACGAGTAATCTCATCCTGGTTACGTTCGAGAACGGTGAATACGCCACCACCAACAGTGCCAATACCTAATAGACCTACTTGAATCGGTTTCATGATGCCTTTGCTGCAGTTGAGGAAGCCTTACGGCTGTGCTTATTACGATAACGCTCCAGAAAACGTGCGAGACGGCCAATAGCCTCCTTGAGCACATCTTCGTGAGGCAAGAACACTACACGGAAGTGGTCAGGCTTGCCCCAGTTAAAACCAGAGCCCTGAACTAACAATACTTTTTCTTCCTTCAAAAGATCGGCAACAAACTGCTGATCATCTTCTATTGGATATACCTCAGGATCAAGTCTTGGAAATAGATACAAAGCTGATTTAGGCTTCACGCAAGTCACACCCGGAATATCAGTAATCAATTTCCATGCGAGATCACGTTGTTTTGCAAGACGACCACCGTCGCCCACCAAGTCATTAATACTTTGATAACCACCTAGTGCAGTTTGAATTGCATATTGGCCTGGCACGTTTGCACACAAGCGCATCGAAGCCAGCATATTCAGACCTTCAATGTAATCACGGACCATTTCTTTATCTCCAGAAACAATCATCCAGCCAGCGCGGTATCCACATGAACGGTAATTCTTGGATAGGCCGTTAAAGGTGATAGTGACTACATCTGTCGATAAAGACGCAAGAGAAATATGCTTCTCACCGTCATACAACATCTTGTCGTAAATCTCATCAGCAAACAAAATCAAACCGTGTTCGCGGGCAATCTGCGTCAGCTCAAGCAAAACTTCTTTGGAATAAATTGCGCCAGTAGGATTGTTGGGATTAATCACCACAATTGCTTTGGTGCGAGGTGTAATTTTTTTACGCAGATCATTTAAGTCTGGAGCCCAATCTTTGGATTCATCACAAAGATAGTGCACAGGCGTGCCACTCGATAAACTCACTGCAGCTGTCCATAACGGATAGTCTGGAGTTGGGACCAATACTTCATCGCCATCATTTAATAGCGCATTCATCGACAGCACGATGAGCTCAGAAACGCCATTGCCGGTATAGACGTCATCCAAGGTCACACCCTGGATACCCTTTTCCTGGCAATACTGCATGATTGCTTTACGAGCAGAAAAGATTCCTTTGGAATCGGAATATGCTGAGGCATTACTTAAATTGCGGATCATGTCCAACTGAATCTCTTCAGGAGGATCAAAACCGAAAACCCCTACGTTTCCGATGTTTAATTTGATGATTTTGTGACCCTCTTCCTCCATGCGCTGAGCAAGCTCGAGCACCGGCCCACGTATGTCATAACAGACGTTATCAAGCTTTTGGGACTTTCGGATTGGTTTCACAATAAATTAAAGGGTAAGTTCTTGAAATATGAGAAAAAACAGCTAGCTATAATCCACATAATTATGACAGAGAGTCCACTTGAAGCTTCAATCTGACCCCCATTCCGGAGCGAATACGATCACTGGCTACGGCGATGGTTACGTAGAGATCAATAAGACTCCTTACGCCCATGCTGTTGTCCTGAGCTCGGATGGTGCCATCTCAGAGTGGTCAGCCCAGTCATTTGATAACTTGGAAGCCTATCACTTCTCGCAACTCGTTGATTTAAAACCAGAATTAATTCTTATTGGGACTGGAAAACACCAGCGCTTTCCCAAACCAGAACTCCTAAAAACTCTGATTTCAGCCAAAATTGGCTTTGAAATCATGGATTCTCAAGCTGCCTGCCGTACTTACAACATTCTGGTGGGTGAAGGACGTCAAGTCTTACTGGCCCTGATTGTGGAGCCTCTTTAATGCAATTTGGCCAAATTCGGCAGTCATCAGCCCTCCATCCAGGCAAGATTTTGCTCTTGGTCATCATTTACGCCCTGCTCTGGTTTGGCACTCTCAACTACCGCCACCTCATTCCATCAGACGAGGGACGCTATGCAGAAATTGCTCGAGAAATGCTGGTTACCGGCGATTGGATTACACCGCGTTACAACGGCTATAAGTATTTTGAAAAACCACCACTACAAGCTTGGGCAACTGCAGCAGCTTTTCAAGTATTCGGTATTGGTGATTGGCAAGCGAGATTGTGGACTGCATTAACAGGCTTTCTGACTATTCTCTTAGTTGGATTTACTGGTGCCCGAATTTATAACGCCAGAACAGGATGGTTAGCAGCAGTGGTATTAGCTTCAAGCCCAATGTGGATCATCAGCGGCCACTTCAATTCATTAGATATGGGCTTGTCTGCTTTTTTGGTGGCTGCTCTGTGTAGCTTATTACTCTCCCAAACCTCCCACAACAAAAACAGCTGCCGAAATTGGATGTGGGCTTGCTGGATATTTATGGCGCTCGCCACTTTATCGAAAGGCGTTATTGGTGCAGCGATTCCTGCGATGGTATTTATGGCTTACTCCATTAGTACCTGGGACTGGAAAATTTGGACTCGACTACGCTTAATTAGCGGAACTATTTTGTTCTTAGCAATCACCGCGCCTTGGTTTGTTTTGGTAGCGCAGCGCAATCCTGAATTTTTAGAATTCTTCTTCATTCATGAGCATCTGCAACGCTTCACACAAGATGCCCACAGCAGAACTGGTCCTATTTATTACTTTGTACCACTACTGTTAATTGGGTTGCTTCCTTGGGTACTTCAAATCCCCGGAGCCATTGCGCAAGCCTGGAGCGAACGCCGCCGCGAATTTTCTGCCGGGTGGTTGTTAGTCTGCTGGTTTGTCGTAATCTTTGCGTTCTTTAGCGTTTCACGTTCTAAATTACCTGGCTACATCATCCCCATTTTCCCAGCCCTTGCTCTCATTATTGGCAACCGTTTAGATCGCTTGCTCGGTCACACTAATACCATGGCAGTGCCATGGAAATTACAAACGCTTGGCTTTGCAATTCTTGGTTGTATTGGTTTTTTCTTTTTAGATGCCATTGGCAAGCAAGCTAGACCTGATGAGATTGAGGCTTATGCGCAATATACGTACTGGGTAATTGCCGCATTGGTAGCGTTAGTTATTTTTAGCATTTATGCCTCTTGGCAAAGTAAGCGCAATGGCATTCAAAGTATCGTGAGTTTTGCTTGCGGATTTTTTCTCTGTGCCATCATCGCAGGCACAGGTCATGAAACATTAGGTCGCGCAGTCTCCGGCATCGATTTAGTTGAACGTGTAAAGGCTTCCATTCCTGAGAAAGTCAATTTCTATTCAGTGCGACTCTTGGATCACACCGTGCCATTCTATTTAGGTAGAACTATGATCATGGTGGAGTCTCCAGATGAGCTCGAGTTTGGCGTTAAGCAAGAACCAGATCTCTGGATGCCTACTCTAGATGCATTTATCGCCCGCTGGAAAGAAGACCAAACGGCCTACGCGATCATGGTTCCAGAACAGTTTGATGCACTTCAGGCACAAAATTTTCCAATGCAAGAAGTTGATCGTGATTCTCGTAGAGTCATTGTGAAACATCCAGAAGCTTCGCAGTAAGCCATTCAAGTAATATAAGTCATCATGTCAGACTCTCGCCAGCCATTCATCCCCTTCACCCGCCCAAGCTTCAATCAAGAAACCATTGATGCCGTTTCAGAAGTATTGCGTTCTGGCTGGGTGACCTCAGGCCCTAAGTTGGCTGAGTTTGAAGCCAGCTTAAGCACCTACTTTGGCGGTCGCCCTGTACGCTGTTTTGCTAACGGCACAGCAACTATGAAGATTGCACTTCAAGTCGCAGGCATTGGTGAAGGTGATGAGGTCATTACAACGCCTATTTCTTGGGTGGCAACATCGAACGTCATTTTGAGTGTTGGTGCTAAACCGGTGTTTGTAGATATTGATCCGGTCACACGCAATATTGATCTCAGCAAAGTATCGACAGCAATTACATCCAAGACTCGCGCCATCATGCCAGTCTATTTAGCCGGCCTGCCTGTCGATATGGATCAACTTTACGCATTAGCCAAACAACATGATCTGCGCGTGATCGAAGATGCCGCACAAGCCTTTGGGTCTCTGTGGAAAGGCAAGAAGATTGGTAGCTTTGGCGACTTAGTCAGCTTTAGCTTTCAGGCGAATAAGAATCTCACCACTGTTGAAGGTGGTTGCCTTGTTCTCAATAATGTAGATGAGGCAAAGCTTGCTGAGAAATTTCGCCTACAAGGATTAACCCGCCAGGGTATGGACGGTATGGATGTCGATGTATTGGGCGGCAAAGATAATTTGACTGATGTGAATGCGGCAATTGGTCTTGAGCAACTCAAGCAACTTCCCTCATATCAAGCACGTCGTGCTGCTTTAGCGCGCCAATACTTTGATGTCATTCGCGCTGAATTAAAAGCTGCTGCATTAGAGAATTTGAAGTTAGAACTTCCAGTTGAAAACTTTACTGAAAGTAACTGGCACATGTTCCAAGTGGTTTTACCGCTTGATCAGTTAAATACAGATCGCGCCCAAGTCATGACTGAGTTAAAAGATTTGGGTATTGGCACTGGCGTTCATTACCCCGCTATTACAGGCTTTACGCTGTATAAAAACCAAGGCTATAAAACCTCCGACACACCGATTGCAGAACGAATCGGTAAATCCATCCTCACCCTCCCCTTGTTTCCTGCAATGGGAGATGAGGATATTGGCCGCATAGCCAGGGGTTTGGTAGGAATTTTGCTGAAATACCGCAAAAACTAGTGTTATTAGGGCTAAGCCCAGAGAATCAGGCAAAATTGCGGCATGACTGCCAATTTAGTTGCCAACCCAACACTCAGTATTGTTATTCCCGTTTACAACGAGGAAGATGGCCTCCAGGCTCTATTTGATCGCCTCTATCCCGCTTTAGATGCACTAGCAGCTAAACGCAAAATCACCTATGAAGTTGTATTTGTGAATGATGGCAGCAAAGATCGCTCCGCCGGCATTCTTTCTAAGCAAGTGGAATTACGTCCCGACGTCACTCGAGCAGTTTTATTTCACAGCAACTTTGGCCAACATATGGCGATCATGGCTGGCTTTGAATATGCCCAAGGGGAATACATCATCACCTTGGATGCGGACTTACAAAATCCTCCTGAAGAAATTGATGCTTTGACAGAGCAATTATTAAAAGGTCATGACTACGTTGGCACTATTCGCGCCGATCGTCAGGACAGCTTCTTTAGAAAATTTGCATCTCGTGCGATGAATCGCTTACGTGAAAACATCACCCGCATCACGATGACTGATCAAGGCTGTATGCTGCGTGGCTATAGTCGTCGCATTGTTGATTTGGTTCGTCAATGTGATGAGAGCAATACTTTTATTCCGGCGCTGGCCTATACCTTTTCTGCTAACCCAGTGGAAATCTCAGTGAAACACGAAGAGCGTTTTGCAGGTGAATCTAAGTACACCCTGTATCAACTCATTCGCTTAAACTTTGACTTGGTTACCGGGTTTTCAATCATGCCACTGCAGATCTTTTCGATTCTCGGCATGCTCTTATCTCTTGCTGCTGGCAGCCTTTTCGCCTACCTACTAGTACGTCGCTTCGTTTTAGGCGCTGAGGTTGAGGGAGTATTTACCCTCTTCGCGCTGACCTTCTTCCTGATTGGCGTCATGCTCTTTGGGCTTGGTCTTTTAGGTGAATATATTGGTCGTATCTATCAGCAAATTCGCAAACGTCCACGTTATGTTGTGCAAACTGTTTTAGAGAAAAAGTAATTGCACGCAGTCGTCTTTGCTTATCACGATGTAGGCGTTAATTGCCTGAAAGCACTTCTCGGTGCCGGCATACAAGTTGACCTCGTGGTCACCCATCAAGATGATCCCAATGAAAATGTTTGGTTTGGGAGTGTGGCCAAACTGTGTGCCGAGAAAAATATTCCATACATCACACCAAATGCAAATGAATTGGTAGACCTCATTCCGAAGTTTCAAGCGCTGGCACCGGATTACATCTTTTCCTTCTACTATCGCTTCATGATTCCGGAGCAGATTCTGAAGTGCGCAAAAATTGCTGCACTTAATATGCATGGCTCACTACTACCAAAATATCGTGGACGTGCCCCAATCAACTGGGCAATCTTGCATGGTGAGGCTGAAACTGGAGCAACCTTGCATGTCATGGAAGCAAAGCCGGATGCGGGAGATATTGTTGGGCAAGCGGCCGTCGGCATCGACCCAGATGAAACTGCTACTGATGTATTTGGCAAAGTGAGCCAAGCTGCCGTGACCGTCATTGAGCAAGCTTTGCCCAGCCTGTTAGAGGGCAAAGTTCCTCGAAAGCCTAATGAACTCCAAAAAGGTAGCTATTTTGGGGGTCGAAAGCCCGCAGATGGTCAAATTCACTGGAATCAGACTGCCAAACAGGTCCATGACCTTGTCAGAGCAGTTGCACCCCCGTATCCAGGCGCTTTTACAGACCATGACAATAAGACCATGATCGTCGCCCGTACCAGCCTACATGGGGCATTTCCAGCCAATCTCGATCTTGGGGTTTGCGGCATCCAAGTGGTTGATAATCGAGTATTCGGCATTTGTGGCGACCATCAAGCGGTAGAAATCCTGGAATGGTTTCCAGTAAGCAAATAAATTAGATTAAAACGAGGCAGTAAAGATGAAAAAAGTACTCATTCTTGGCGTTAACGGTTTTATTGGTCACCACCTTTCAAAGCGCATTCTCGAGACAACCGACTGGGATGTCTATGGAATGGATATGCAAAACGATCGCCTTGGTGACTTAATTAATCATCCACGTATGCATTTCTTTGAAGGTGATATCACCATCAACAAAGAATGGGTTGAGTATCACATTCGTAAATGTGATGTCATTCTGCCTTTAGTTGCGATTGCCACACCTGCAACTTATGTACAGCAACCTCTCAAAGTGTTTGAGCTCGACTTCGAAGCTAACCTTCCGATCGTGCGCTCCGCAGTCAAATACAAAAAGCATTTGGTGTTCCCATCCACTTCTGAAGTGTATGGAATGTGTGAAGATAGTGAATTCGATCCCGCTAAATCCAATATGGTTTACGGCCCAATCAATAAGCCACGCTGGATCTACGCTTGCTCCAAGCAGTTAATGGATCGTGTGATTTGGGGCTATGGCATGGAAGGTCTGCGCTTCACCCTCTTCCGTCCATTTAACTGGATTGGCCCAGGCCTTGATAGCATTTACACACCAAAAGAAGGCTCTTCACGCGTAGTGACTCAGTTCTTGGGTCATATTGTTCGCGGCGAATCCATCAACGTGGTTGACGGTGGTGCCCAGAAGCGCGCCTTTACTTATGTTGACGATGGTATCGACGCCTTAATGCGCATCATCGACAACAAAGATGGTGTTGCAAATGGCAAGATCTACAACATCGGCAATCCAAAGAACAATCACTCTATTCGCGAACTAGCGAATCAGATGTTAGAAATCGCTCGTAGCATTCCTGAATATGCGAAGACTGCGAATGAAGTGAAGATTGTGGAAACTACATCTGGCGCTTACTACGGTGAAGGCTATCAAGATGTTCAGAACCGTGTTCCGGCGATTGACAACACGATGAACGAACTGGGTTGGAAGCCAACCACCACGATGTCTGATGCGCTCAAGAATATTTTTGAAGCGTATCGTGAAGACGTAGAAAAAGCGCGCACCTTAGTCGATAAAGAATAAGTAAATTTAAGAGTTCATGGCTAAGATTGCTCTCAAGGTTGATGTTGATACCTTACGCGGCACCAAAGAAGGTGTACCCAATCTAGCTCGTACTCTAGAGCGTTTTGGACTCAAAGCGACCTTTCTCTTTAGTCTTGGCCCTGATCACACTGGCTGGGCCTTAAAGCGTGTATTCCGCCCAGGTTTTCTGAAAAAAGTAAGTCGTACCTCTGTTGTAGAACACTACGGCATTAAGACCTTGCTCTATGGCGTTCTGCTACCAGGACCAGATATTGGCAAGAGAGCTGCAGTAGAAATGCGTGCCATTGATCAAGCAGGTCACGAGACTGGCATTCATACCTGGGATCACGTTGCTTGGCAAGATGCAGTGCGTACTCAAGATGTGACATGGACCAAAGCCATGATGCAAAAAAGTTGGGATCGCTTTGTAGAAATTTTTGGTCATGCACCAGTGACTTATGGTGCCGCTGGTTGGCAAATGAATGAGGCAGCTTTTGAGCAGCTCGATCAATGGGGTATTGCTTATTCCTCTGATGGCAGAGCAGAACCAAACCTCATGCCTTATCGACTTAATCTGTCTTCAGGCAAAGCTAAGCATGTCCAATATCCGACAACACTCCCCACTTTTGATGAGTTGATTGGCATCGACGGTGCAGATGAATTTGGTGCAGTGAAAAAGCTTTTAGAGATTACTCAAAGCAACCCTAACGACCAAGTCTTCACCCTGCACGCTGAACTAGAAGGGCAAAAGCTTTTGCCTGCCTTTGAACAGCTATTGGCTGGATGGCTAAATCAAGGTCATGATCTAGTCACTATGGGCCAACTTCACAAATCCTGGGAAGCCACCAAACAACTCGATAAAATAGCTGTATTACCGCTTACATGGGGTGAAATACCTAACCGCAGCGGCGATTTAATCATTCAAAATAATTAATAATCCATTAAGCATTAGAGACAACTAAAGAAGGATCATCATGACAGTAGCTATCGGTAAACCTATGCCGCAGTGCGCGATTCCAGCAACCTCTGGATTGACGTTTTCACCTGCGTCTGCCAAAGGCAAAAAACTGGTTCTCTACTTTTATCCAAAAGATATGACTCCTGGCTGCACAGCCGAGTCCGGAGAATTTAGAGACAATATTGAAGCATTCACCAAAGCTAATACTCTGGTGGTAGGGGTTTCCCGAGATAGCCTCAAGTCACACGATAACTTCCGCAGCAAATTGCAGCTCCCTTTCGAGCTAGTTGCCGATACCGAAGAAAAACTTTGCCAGATCTTTGGTGTGATGAAAATGAAGAATATGTACGGCAAACAAGTCCGTGGCGTAGAGCGCAGCACCTTCTTATTTGACTCCTCAGGGAATCTGGTTAAAGAGTGGCGCGGTCTTAAGGTTCCAGGCCATGTGACAGAGGTGTTACAAGCGGCCCAAGCCACTAAATAATTTTTACAACAATTTGTTCTGAGGTGCTTGCAAACCCCAAAATTTGGGGTAAAGTGATTCATATGCACCGTAAACGACGGGAAAGTCTGACAATCCGTTTGAATCAGAAACCTGAATATCTCAGATCAGGTGCGGAGAGTAACCCCCTCCGTTTTTTAAGTCTCGATGCAACCAGTTTCGTAATAAACCGTCAATGCACTCCGCTTGGCGGTTTTTTCTTTTAGGAGAGTCCATGCCACTGCCCCCAATCCCCACTCAAATTGCTGATCAAGTGAAACTCAGTCGCAAAGATACTCCTGACTTAAAGAAGCGCCCTGCTCCAGCAAAACCAGTGGTAGTAGAAGCAGTTGATTGGACCAATGATGCTGAGGAAGATTTAACTGAGGCAGAAGTAGCTCTCGAAAAAATTAAGGCGGATCATCGCCCTCTTCGACATGAGCGCAATGAAAGTAAAGCGCCAGCTCCTGCAAAACCAAAGCGCGTAATCCGCACTGGACCACCCAGCCTGTTTGTCTTAGACACTAACGTGCTAATGCATGATCCAAGCTCCCTGTTCCGCTTCTCAGAGCATGACCTGTATTTACCGATGACCACTCTGGAAGAGCTGGATAACCATAAAAAAGGGATGACTGAGGTTGCGCGCAATGCTCGTACCGTCAGCAGATCTCTAGATCAGCTTATTGCTGGCACCAGCGGCACCTTGGATGATGGTATTCCACTCAATAAATTAGGCAACCAAGATGTCACAGGTCGCTTATTTTTCCAGACTAAATTAACTACACAGGCTTTGCCAGAGGGCTTACCTGAAGGCAAAGGTGACAACCTTATTCTCGCCGTCGTTAGTGAGCTGCAAAAAACACGTAAGGGTCAAGAAGTGGTGCTGGTATCTAAAGATATCAACATGCGCATTAAAGCCCGTGCACTTGGCTTACCTGCTGAAGACTACTTCAATGACCAGGTATTAGAAGATCGCGATCTCATGTATGCCGGCGTGATGACATTGCCGGCTGATTTTTGGCCTAAGCATGGCAAAGACATGGAGAGCTGGGCTGATTCCAAATCTGGCACGATGTTCTACCGAGTGACTGGTCCGTCTGTAAATAGCATGCTGGTAAATCAATTTGTTTACCAAGAAAATCCTGATGGTTCCACGCCTTTCTATGCCCAAGTCAAAGAAATTAATGGCAAAACTGCTCTCTTACAAACTTTAAGAGACTTCTCACATCAGAAGAACAATGTCTGGAGCGTTACTGCACGTAACCGCGAGCAGAACTTTGCGATGAACTTGCTCATGAATCCAGACGTGGACTTTGTCACTCTGCTTGGGCAAGCAGGAACAGGAAAAACCTTACTGGCATTAGCAGCAGGTCTTGAACAGGTGCTTGATAGCAAGCGTTATAACGAGATCATCATCACTCGCGCTACAGTACCTGTTGGCGAAGACATTGGCTTCCTACCAGGCACCGAAGAAGAAAAAATGCAGCCTTGGATGGGTGCATTTGACGATAACCTCGAAGTTTTGCAGCGCAATGATGATGGAGCTGGCGAATGGGGTCGCGCTGCCACTCAAGAACTTATTCGCTCGCGCATTAAAGTGAAAAGCATGAACTTTATGCGGGGCAGAACTTTCGTAAGTAAGTTTGTCATCATCGATGAAGCACAAAACCTCACACCAAAGCAAATGAAAACTCTGGTTACCCGCGCGGGACCAGGAACCAAAATTGTTTGCTTAGGAAATATTGCTCAGATCGACACTCCATACTTAACAGAGGGCTCCTCTGGCTTAACTTATGTAGTTGATCGCTTCAAGGGTTGGCGTCATGGTGGTCATGTGACTCTAGCTCGAGGTGAGCGCTCTCGTCTTGCGGATCATGCTGCTGACGCACTCTAAGCAAACCCCCTCATGCCGCACTCTTCTTGGGTGCGGCATTTTTATTTGCAGCTTACTCATCCTAAGCGGATGTAGCACGTTCAGCAGTAAATCAGGATCCTCCTCCAGAGTCTCTCAATTCAAGCAAGACACTAGTGTTGGTACTGAAGATATCTCAATAGCAGCGGTAGGTTTAGTGGATGTACCTTACCGCTATGGCGGCAATACACCAAAAGGTGGTTTTGATTGCAGCGGTCTGATTGTTTATGTCTATAACAAAGCAGCTGGTATCAAACTGCCTCGTACTATTCAGCTGATGAGTACCAAAGGAAGGAGTATTGAAGGTCAACCACCTGCTCCAGGTGATCTAGTTTTCTTTAATACTACCGGTGAAAAATATTCCCACGCTGGTATCTATGTTGGACAAGGTAGATTTGTGCATGCTCCAAGTGCCGGCGGAACCGTACGCCTAGATTACATCACCTCACCTTATTGGGCAGCCAAATTTACTGAGGCCCGTCGTATAACACCCTGATAGCGAGATTCTTAAGGGTTAATAGCGCTTTCCCTATATTTCCTAAATTCATAATTTTGATTACAGTAATTTATCGAGCAATCCATTAACTGAATACCCTCACAGGAGATGTCATGAAAAGTATCATCGTCGCTTTAAGTATTACACTGAGTTTTGCAATCCCTACTTATGCATTTGCTGATCAAGCCGCTTGCGAAGCTAAAGCAGTCAGCAAAGATGGCAAGCCACTGTATGGCGCAGCTAAAGATGCCTCTATTAAGAAATGCATGAGTGATGCCAAGCCGAATGATTGCGAAGCTAAAGCAGTAAGCAAAGATGGTAAGCCACTGTATGGCGCAGCTAAAGATGCTTCCATCAAAAAATGTATGGGTGGTAAATAAGATTACTTATTACGATCTAATTTTTGATCCATTAAAAAAGCCTCACACTGTGAGGCTTTTTCTTTATCTGTTTATGTTTCAGTTTATTTTTTTATTGTTTCTTTACCTAGAACGGCTCGTAACCACCAGAAGAGTAACCGATAGAGCCCATCGCCAAGTTATCAAACTTGGTATACGGACCTTGCCAGCTTAAGCGCACTGTACCGATTGGGCCGTTACGTTGCTTACCAATAATGATCTCTGCAATACCTTTATCTGTCGTAGTATCTGGGTGATAAACCTCATCACGATAGATGAACATAATTAAGTCGGCATCTTGCTCAATAGCACCGGATTCACGCAAGTCGGACATGATCGGACGCTTATTAGGACGCTGCTCAAGGCCACGATTTAACTGGGAGAGGGCTACTACTGGGCATTGCAATTCTTTTGCAAGAGATTTCAGTGAGCGAGAGATTTCAGAGATTTCTGTTGCACGGTTTTCTGATCCAGAACCACTCATCAACTGCAAGTAGTCGATCACCACCAATCCAAGAGTGCCGCCAAAGTTTCTGGCGATACGACGTGCACGTGCGCGCAACTCTAGACTTGATAAAGAACCAGTCTCATCAATCAAAATTTGGGTATTACTTAAGCGCGCAATTGCATCAGTAACGCGTGGCCACTCATCATCCTGCAACTTGCCAGTACGCATGCGACCTTGATCTACGCGCCCTACCGATCCTAGTAAACGCGCTGCTAATTGTTCGCCTGACATCTCCATCGAGAAAACAACGACCGGCAATCCTTCAGCAAGAGCAACATTCTCCGCAATATTCAAGGCAAAGGCAGTGTTGTGAGTAACGACATAATCATTCGTTACATAAGTTCTTTGTGGGTGGCTAACTGAAATACATTGCGCCTCAGACATCCTAGAAGGCTCAATACTTTGAAATGAAAGTCTACGTTGGCGATCCCAGCTCGCTCTTAATCTTTCAGTCTTTTCAGGCAGAGTAAAGGCTTGAAAACCGGGGCCAAAACTCATATTTAAAACATAAGATAGACGACCTTGCTTCTTTTCACCCTTATAGGTATAGCTGGTTTGCTTGTACGCTATTGAGCAAAAACCCCCTAACGACCTAGCTAAAGCTGCAACATCTTCAGACAATTGCTTACTTGCCGTACAAAAGCGAATAGAGCCCCACTTCTCAATCCATCCATCGGTATCCATCAAACCTTGGAACAATGCAAGTCGAGAAGTCTTATTGGCCTCAAGATAAGTTGCTGGAATGTGTTTATCAAAACTTCTGCAGCCAAGAACGCCTATATCCTGCAATGCAGACCTGAAATAATTTTCTGGAACTGCTTGGCGTGCGCCATTGGCGGCGATTCTGGCCTTAGAGACAAGCCTCCAGTCGTACGCATTAGCGTGAGCCAACTCCATCTCAAAGCCCGCAAGCATATTTATGCGATCTATAAGCTCGGGAGACTTGGTTGAAAACATCACCGAGCTGTGAGATAGAGCCAACGTTCCATCTCCAAGCAACGCACCCAAAACCCACGGATGAACTGGCAATGCATTCGAATGTCCAAAATCACCTGAGACAGGATCAATCCATAATCTGTTTTTATATCGAACACATTGCAGCATTTCCATCAATCGGACGGTATTAATAACGCGTGGCTCAGACCAATCTCGATACATCACACGCCATAGGTGCTCATCGCAACACTCAGCCACTCGCCCATCGGAGAAGGTGACTTTATAAATCTGTTTAATACCTTGTGGATAAATACCGGTGACCATTGAATGCTGACCATCGACAGAGGCGAGGCGATCACCAAACTTCAGATCACCCATCAGCTTCCAACCATCAACCGTTTTCACTTTTGCGTCTAGTGGTTGCGCCTTACCCATAGACGGACGACCAGCAACAATCACGAGGTCGCCTTTTTGTAGGCCACTAGTTTGCTTATCTAAATCTAAGAAGCCAGTTGCAATGCCAGTAATGTCGCTACCGCCTTGGCGGTTATAGAGCTCATCAATGCGGGCTACAACAGCTTTGAGTAAAGGCTCAATCTCGAGGTAATCCGCTTTGCGACTACCCTCTTCACCAATTTGCAAAATGCGTGATTCTGCTTCATCCAAAAGCGTTCTAACAGTACGCCCCTCTGGAACGAATGCAGAATTTACAATGCTGTCTGAAACTTCAATCAAGCGACGCAGAATACTGCGGTCACGAACAATGTCGGCATAGCCTTTAATATTCGCTGCGCTAGGTGTGTTTTGCGCTAAAGAATTGAGATAGTCAATACTGACTAAGTCGCCACCCTGTTCAGACTTCACAGCGTCGTAAACAGTGATCACGTCAGCAGGATGATTGTCACCAACCAAACGTGCAATGACCTTGTAGATCAGAGCATGCTCAGGGCGATAGAAATCTTTATCGTTCAATACTCCGCCAAGGTTATCCCAAGAGGAGTTATCAATAAGTAGACCACCGAGCAGAGATTGCTCGGCTTCTACCGAATGTGGTGGAACTTTTAAAGCCTGCACGACTGCATCCCCAGAACCCATCATGCCGGGATTCAGCGTAACGGAACGTGAACGGGATTCAGCCATGAGGCTAGTTTACAGACTTAACTTAAGCTTGCTCGCCAACTACACGAATAGTGATGTCTGTAACTACGTCGGTATGAACAGCAACCGCTACAGGGTGATCACCAACCATTTTCAATGGGCCAGTAGGCATGCGAACTGAAGACTTCTCAATTGTGAAGCCTTTAGCTTTCAAAGCATCAGCGATGTCATGATTGGTTACAGAACCAAACAAACGACCGTCAACACCTGCTTTTTGACCGATTTCGAGAACCAAGTCTTTGAGCTTGATGCCAACTGCTTCAGCAGCAGCCAATTTCTCAGCAGCCAATTTCTCCAACTCAGCACGACGTACTGCAAAGTCAGCAATAGCTGCTTCAGTCGCACGACGAGCTTTACGTTGTGGGATTAAGAAGTTACGAGCGAAACCGTCTTTAACGCGAACGATGTCGCCGAGGTTGCCCAGGTTTGTTACTTTTTCTAAAAGAATGATTTGCATTGAGGGCTCCTAATTATTTCTTGTGTTGATCGGAGAATGGCAACAAAGCCAAGTAACGAGCACGCTTGATAGCAGTGTCTAATTGACGCTGATACTTTGCTTTTGTGCCTGTCAAACGAGCAGGAGTGATCTTGGCGTTTTCGCCAATGAAGTCCTTCAATGTATCTACATCTTTGTAATCAATCTGTTCTACGCCAGCAACAGTGAAACGGCAATAACGCTTACGCTTGAACAATGGGTTCTGAGCTGGTTTCTTTTTGAAATCGGGTTTCTTTCCAAACGCCATGATGATTTCCTCTTTAATTTTTCAATTGAATATGGGTAATATGGAAAACAAGTCTTTGATTACGTAGAGTCTTGGGTGCTAAGAATCCCTCAAACACTGCCTCAGTTCCTAAATCCATTCGCTCTAGATCCTTTTGTATCGGACCGATTGTGATGGCTTCAACGTTCATCTGAATTTTCCTCGCTACTCCTACCTCGTTTGCCTGGCCGCTATGTTCTAGCTGACAATGCATCACCGGTATTCCTGCTGGTGTAAATCGAATCGCGTCTTTAGATACCAAGATTGCAGTTAGGGTGAAATGATTCAACGCCGCTCCGCTTCTCTGATACGTTTTCTAGTCTGTGTATTCCTCTTCAAATTTCTAACTTAGGCTGCCGCTACAGGAGCGTCGGCTTGAGCTGATTTGCGCGCTTCTTCGCGTTGCACTTCTTTCATCATGATGGAAGGCTCTGTTTCAGCTTTCTTTGTCTTGATGATGAGGTGACGCAAAACAGCATCGTTAAATTTGAACGCATGCTCGAGCTCTTCCAGAGTTTTCTGGTCGCACTCAATGTTCATACAAACGTAATGGGCTTTAGCAAGCTTGTCGATCATGTAAGCCATCTGACGACGACCCCAGTCTTCCATACGATGAATTTTGCCGCCCGCAGCTGCTAATGTAGCTTTGTAACGATCGATCATCGCTGGCACTTGCTCGCTTTGGTCCGGATGGACGATAAAGACGATTTCATAATGACGCATCAAACACTCCTTAAGGATTAAGTCACCTGGGCGTCTTGCTAAGTTCTGATGGTTGTGAACTCAGCGCCAGTGTGACAAGGTAGTAACAAATTGTAGGTAGTACTTACAACACTTTTACAGCCGCTTTTCAGCGCTTACCGAATAACAGGCAAGACCGCTATTCTAGCAAAAAAATCCTGCCAAGTCAGGGATTTACCAGCGGCCTGAGCATGTTTTTCAGCATTGAGAGCTAATTGAAGCGCAATTCTGGCTCTGGGTGCTGAAAGACTGCCGGACGCCAAGCATCCAGAGATATCCTTTTCAGGGAGATTGGGAACGGTTTCTCCCGCCCCGGTTCTTGTAGTTCGCACCAGAGCAATCCCATGCTTGACTGCCGCCACCAGAGAATCCCTCCAGGCATCATGAAAGCCCCCCATGCCTGTACCGGCAAGCACTAGACCCTTTACTTTGGAGCTTAGCCATTGGGTAATCGTCTCCGCACGAGCGCCAGCATGACTAGTCAATATTTCTACCCAAGGCCATTCATTCTCTTTAGGAATCGGCAAATCCTCTACCCAAAGGGCTTGAACCGCCTTTACCCCAGAAAGCCACGAAGGATTAATCAACCCAACGGAGCTGCTTGGAGACCCCTGAATGGGTGCATTTAAGGCGCTGCCGTGTCGTTTAGCTAAATCCATAGCTAAACAGCCCCTGCCATCCATAACGGCATAAATACCACCGGGGCAGTTATCGATTGGGGTAGATGCCCAGCGAATAGCGTCCAGTAAATTGGATGGGCCATCTGCTTTAGGCGCATTTGCCGGCAACATGGCGCCGGTCAAGATGACCCTCTTGCCTAAATTTTGAGCATTTTTACCACAAGTCAGCTGTAAAAAGACGCCTGTTTCTTCGATAGTGTCAGTTCCGTGAGTGACCACTATGCCTTTAACCAAGGCATCAGCAAGGGACTCCTGAACAGCATTGCCAAGTTGCGTTAACAAGGCTTCAGTCAAGTTGCGACTATTGATGTTGGCCAACTGTCTAGAAACGAGCTTGACGCCTTCGGGCACCGCAGATTGGATTTGGGCTAACAAGGAAGTAATTTCAACTTGGCCCGCTTCATACTCCATTGGCTTTTCTGTTGGGTGCGGCGCCAAACCTGCAATTGTGCCGCCCATGCCTAGCACCAGGATATAAGGTGAAGTTTCTAAATGGTTTTCAATTGAGCTCATGCCCCATTATCCCCTCTAAATTACTTGATATATCAAATACTGCTGTATACAATCCCAGTATGGACATAAACACAGTCGATTTTCCGGAGGAGCTGACTGCCCTCCCCAAGCTCACTCCACGTCAGAATGAGATTTTGGAGTTGATCACAAAAGCCATTGATGAGAGTGGCTTACCCCCAACTCGTGCAGAAATTGCAACACAACTTGGCTTTGCTTCTGCCAATGCTGCCGAAGAACATTTGCGCGCCTTAGCGAAAAAAGGCTATATCGAATTAACGCCGGGCACTTCACGCGGCATTCGTATTCCACAGCGATTTAATCAATCACACCACAGCAACAAATATCGCCAACTTTCTTTGCCATCAGGCGCTTTGCAACAACTGACTCTGCCATTGATCGGACGAGTTGCTGCTGGCTCTCCAATCATGGCGGTTGAACATATTGAGAAACAAGTTCCAATTGATCCAAGTCTGTTTAGCAAAGGTGCTGATTACTTATTAAAAGTAAAAGGAATGAGCATGCGCGATGCGGGAATTTTGGATGGCGATTATTTGGCTATCAGAAAAACAACTGAAGTTCGCAACGGCGATATTGTTGTTGCTCGTCTTGATGATGAGGTCACAGTAAAGCGTTGGCAGCAAAAGAAAACTGCTGATGGCATGGTCATTGAGTTACAAGCAGAGAATCCAGACTTCAAAAATATTTTGGTAGATAGCCGTCAACCTAACTTTGCGATTGAAGGTCAAGCAGTTGGTCTCATTAGGGCTGAAGGGCTGTAAGCTAGAGCCCCTAAAGTAAAAGGCCTCTTTTAAGAGGCCTTTTTGTTTATTTGCGCTACCGAAAGAAATTACTTACGAGTTGGAGCAACCACATTTGCATTTTTAGGTGATGAAGTGATCACGATCACTGATTTTGGTCCACCCAAAGATCCATCTACTATTTCAATAGTTGCAGTTCTATCGCCTTTTGTGAAAACCAAGATGCTGGTTTTTGCTTTCACAGCAGTAACCGTTGTCCAACCAGCCTTTGGATATTCCGATTGAAAGAAAGCATAAACATCTGTTGAGCCTTGCAATGCATTAACGATTGCTCTACCAACCCACTCATTCCCACGACCGATAATGATCGAATCAGTGCCATTCAATCGCGCACCTTGTGGCAAGAGCATATCGCCCAATAACTGTGATTGAACTTCCTGCACCTCTTGAGGCGAGCCAGAAGGAGAGTCACCTGAGCTAGCGCACGCACCTAAGATCGCTGCCATAAATAATGCTAGGGCACTAACTTTGAGAGTTTGGGTTGTGATCATGTGTGTTTAATTTGATTAAGGTAGTTATCGCTTTTACTTGCAATAGTTAAAAGCATTTTAGGTGATACCCCTAATTCGTCAAGACAAATTACTGGAGGCGCGTGAGGGAATCGAACCCCCGTACGAAGCTTTGCAGGCTCCTGCCTAACCACTCGGCCAACGCGCCATACTCTTGAATCAAAAATGGGAAGCTTTTTAGGGCTTCCCATCGAACTTGGAGCGGGAAAGGAGGTTCGAACTCCCGACCTATACCTTGGCAAGGTATCGCTCTACCAGCTGAGCTATTCCCGCATAACAGGGCGATAGTTTAACAAACAATCGCAAAGAAAGCATTATTCCCAAAAATGGGGGGATGTAATTACCATGAAAACCGTATCCAGCTGGGCTTTTGAATACCTAGTCGATTTTTCCGGCTAACTGCGGCAACGCCTTTTTCATGTAATAGAACATCGACCAGAGCGTTAAAAATGAGGCAATCCAAATTAACCAAGTACCTACTTGCGCGCAATTTAACCAACCAAATAAGGTGTCATTGAGCAATAAAAATGGAATGGCTATAAGTTGAGCAGTCGTTTTTAGCTTACCAACCATATGAACGGCCACACTTTTTCCTGCACCTAACAAAGCCATCCACTCCCTCAAAGCAGAAATAGTAATTTCACGTCCAATAATGATGAGTGCCACCCAAACTTGTACTCGATCCATATTGAGCAATACCAATAATGCTGCCGCAACAATCAACTTATCCGCAACTGGATCCAAAAACTGGCCGAATGCGGATTCCTGCTTTAAACGACGCGCCAAGAAGCCATCCAACCAATCGGTAATCGCAGCAGAGATAAAAATAATTGCCGCGAATAAATTCTTTTCAAAAGGGGTAAGCCAAGCATTAGGTAGATAAAAAATTGCTACCAACAGCGGGATAGCAGCAACGCGTAACCAGGTTAGGGCTATTGGTAAATTGAATGGCATTTGTTAAGCATAAACCAAGTGACGCTGGCCCTAGTGGAGCTGACGATAGATTTGCTCAGCTAGGGTTAAAGAGACCCCCTCAACGCTGGCTATTTCTTCAATACTGGCGTTAGCAACCCCTTTTAAACCACCAAATCGAGCAAGCAATTTTTGACGACGTTTGGCGCCGATACCCTCAATCTCTTCTAAGCGAGAAATGGTTCTTGCTTTAGCGCGTTTTGCACGCATGCCTGTAATCGCAAAGCGATGAGCCTCATCCCGTATCTGGGCCACTAATAGCAATGCTGCGCTATCTATACCCAGCTCTAAAGCCTCACGGCCATCGGCAAAAATGAGCGTCTCGAGACCGACCTTGCGGCCCTCACCCTTGGCAACACCAACAATTAAACCCACATCCATACCAAACTCAGAGAGCACTTGGCGCGCTATCTCCACTTGACCTTTGCCGCCATCAATCAAAATAACTTGCGGAATTTTTTCTACTGGTAGCTCTTGAAAGTTAGCATAACGTCTTTGCAAAACTTGACGCATAGCTGCGTAATCATCCCCCGGGGTGATGTCATTGATATTGAAGCGTCGATACTCACTCGATTGCATTGCATTCTTAGCGTAGACCACACAAGATGCTTGAGTAGCTTCACCAGAAGTATGGCTAATATCAAAACATTCGATCCGCAACTGCTCCAGACTTTCTAACTCGAGTCCCAGGATGTCCGCCAAGGATCTTGCTCTAGCTAACTGCCCACCGGTTTCTACTAAGCGTTTAGTCAATGCAATCTTGGCATTGCCTTCAGCCATCGCTAACCAGTGCCGCCTTTGGCCCTGAGGCTGATGTAAGAAAGTAATTTTTCTACCTGCCTGCGTATTGAGTAGCTCATGCAAGTCTTCAGGTGGAGATTCATTTAACTGCGTGAGGTCATCGCTTGCCGATTGCAAGGCGTGATTTAAAACTAATACCGGTGGGATCAAATTGCTAGTTGTCTCACTAATATTTTCTTCCAAATAATGCTGGGTGATAAAGGCTTGCAATATCTCCGCAGGTGTTGGTAACTCACCAGAGCTTGTGCGCAAACCCTTAGGGAAATAAGCTCTGTCACCTAAATGACGACCGCCGCGGACCATTGCTAGGTTTACGCAGACCATGCCTTCCATTTGAGCTACGGCAATGATGTCTACGTCACCCTCGCCTTCAGCAACAACATCCATGGATTGCTGTTGTAAAACACTAGATAAGTCTGCAATGCGATCGCGCAATACGGCGGCCATCTCAAATTCCATTGATTCGCTATGCTTGTGCATTTCTTTTTCAAGCTCAGATAAAACTTGAGTGTGGTCGCCCTCTAAAAAACGTGTTGCTTGAGCAACATCTTGGCCATATTGCTCGACACTAAGACGCCCTACGCATGGCGCACTACAGCGATGAATTTGATGCAATAGGCATGGTCTGCTGCGATTTTTAAATACCGAATCCTCACAAGTCCTCAGTCGAAATACCTTTTGCAGAATCTGCACACTATTGCGCACTGCCCAGCTATTTGGGAATGGCCCAAAGTAATGATTACGTTTGTCTACTTTCCCGCGATAAGAGGCTAATCTTGGGAACTGATGCCCCGTTAACATCACATAAGGGTAGGACTTATCATCACGGAACAGAATATTGAATGGTGGAGCCAACTCTTTAATCAGGTTGTTCTCTAGAATGAGGGCTTCAGTTTCAGTCCGTGTTACCGTTGTCTCATAGCGGGCAATTTTACCTACCATCAGCTCGATACGCGGTGATAGCTGTGTTCGCTGAAAATAACTTGAAACGCGCTTTTTAAGGTTACGTGCTTTGCCTACATACAGAATATGTCCCGCTTCATCAAAAAAGCGATATACCCCCGGTAATCCGGGTAGCCGTTTAACATCCTGCTGAAGGGTTTCAAAAAGCGAATTGCTCATGCGTTGGGATATTTTCTGTCAAATCGTCGATAACTATGGTGATGCTGGTGTTTGCTGGCGTCTAGCCCGAAGCTTATCAAGCATTCATGGGCAAGAGGTGCGTATTTTTTGCGATGATCTGCCAACCCTTAATTTACTCGCTTCAGGTGTAGATCCTGCCATGAAGCAAAAAATTGATCTGCAACCATGGGAAGCTAGCTATGCGAATGCGCGGCACCCAGTCCAAACCCCCGATATTGTCATCGAGGCCTTTGGTTGTGAATTACCAGAGCGGTATCTTGCAGGCCTGTTTATTGCCCCCATTAAGCCCATCATCATCAACCTAGAGTACCTTAGCGCTGAGCCTTGGGTGATTGAGTTCCACGGTAAGGCGTCACCACAATCACACGGCATTCCTAAGTATTTTTTCTTCCCCGGCTTTCAAGATGAAGTCGGCGGGCTATTGCTCGATCCCATTCAACCAGAAGGTCATCTCGCCGAGAAACAAATACCGAAAGACCTACAAACCATCTGGTCAAAAATGCGCCCCAATGCAAAACGAATTAGCGTCTTTTGCTATCCAGGGGCACCTCTTAAAAAATGGTTAGATGATTTAGCTGGTTTTGGTGAAGATATTGATGTCTTGCTTGCCCAGGGTCATGTAGAGCAACTTAATCTTTATGGAGAGCAGCCAATATCCCTGCCAGAAAATCTACAGTTGCTATCCATGCCATTCGTTTCTCAGGATGCGTATGACTGGGTCTTATCGCAATGCGACTTCAATATTGTGCGCGGAGAAGATTCTTTTATACGAGCACAGCTTGCTGGTAAGCCCTTTATTTGGCATATCTACCCGCAAGAGGATCGCGCCCATGAAGTCAAATTAGCTGCCTTTCTAGATTTATATCTGGAGGAGGCCAGTCAAGAGTTAAGGTTGGCTACGATTGCTGCCATGACTTGGGCAATGCCCAGCGAATGGTTTGGAGACTTAAGCGGCTGGAATATGCATGCCAAGCACTGGCGCACCCATTTACTTGAAAAACAAGCAGATGGCGGCCTGCCAGCGCGTTTAATCCGCTTTGTCGCCTAATCCCAAGCAATAAAGGCTTGCGGGCGGTTACAATCTTGTTTTTGATAAAAACCGCAGAAAATTAGCTCTGCCCCCAGGAATAGCAAGATGAAAACAGCACAAGAACTCCGCGTTGGTAACGTAGTAATGATCGGTACTGATGCCCAAGTCGTTTTAAAAGCCGAATATAGCCGCTCTGGCCGCAACTCCTCTGTTGTGAAAATGAAATTTAAGAACTTGTTAACCGGTGCGCCGAATGAAGGCGTTTACAAAGCGGATGACAAGTTTGATGTTGTGATTCTCGATAAGAAAGAATGTACCTACTCTTATTTTGCAGATCCAATGTATGTGTTTATGGATGGTGATTACAACCAATATGAAGTCGAAGCCGAGTTCATGGGTGACGCATTGAATTACCTTGAAGAAAGCATGCCATGCGAAGTAGTGTTCTACGAAGGTAAGGCGCTGTCAGTAGCAATGCCTAATTCATTGGTTCGCGAAATTATTTATACAGAGCCAGCAGTGAAGGGTGATACCAGCTCAGGCAAAGTATTGAAGAACGCAAAATTGGCAACTGGCTATGAATTGCAAGTTCCTTTGTTCTGCAATACTGGCGATAAGATCGAAATAGATACTCGCACAGGTGAGTACCGTAGCCGCGCTAACTAATTAGCCCACTACAACAGTCAAAAAGCCCGGTTTGCCGGGCTTTTTTATTTGCTGAGTAAGGGTCATAATATCCAAATCATGAATAATGCCTCCTCCCCAGCAATTACTCGACTTGACCTCGCCGATCTCCCACAGTTAATTGACTGCGTTCGGCAGTGTTACGGCGAAAGCTACCCCAACAAAGTGATGTATGACATTAGTCAGCTAGAGGAACTTATCGAAAACAAGTTGATGCACTCGGTAGTTGCAAAACTTGGAGACGGTCAAATTGTTGGGCATTGCGCACTGACTTTTGATGGTACTCATAATGTCTCGCCTGAAGCTGGAAAGATGATGGTGGACCCCAACTTTAGGGGACAACATATCGCAGAAATCATGGCCAAGAAGCGCATTGAGATTGCACAAGAGCTATCTCTGCCAGGGTTTTGGACTGAGTGTGTCACTAACCATCCCTATAGCCAGCATGAAATGATTGCCTTTAATGCAAAGGAAACTGGCCTCTTTATTGGTGATACCCCAGCGACTATTTCTATGAAGGGTCTAGAAAATCATCCCGATACCCGGATGTCGCTGCTAGCGTTTTATCTGCAATTAAATGATCGGCCACACACCATATTTATGCCAGAGCAGCATGTTGAACATGCAAAAGCTCTGGTGCAAGACTTAAATCTACAACGCAAGATTGTGAGCACCAATATTGCGGCTAGCGGCCAGACCACCTTTCATACCGTAATTAACTCAAATATTCAGACTGCAAACCTTGCAATAGATCGTATCGGCAGTGATTTAGTTGCCGCAGTAAAACAGGAGCTCACAAAACTGGAGGCGCTCAACCTTGCATCTATTTATCTCGACATCCCAATCGAGCAAGAGACAGCAGCAGTAGCCTATCTCGAGCTAGAAAGTATTGGATTTTTTTGGGGGTCCTGGATGCCTAATTTTTCAACCAAGGGTGACTCACTAAGACTGCAGAAAATCTATCAGCCTGTAAACGTGGACACCATTGTTTGCGCCAGAGAGCAAGGCTATAGCATTAAAAATTATGTTCTCTCCGAATGGGAAAGAGTTTCAAAGCAATAATTAAGCTGCAGTTTGTTCAACTAATTTAGTTAATTCACTGAATTAACTTACTTAATGAGATTAAGTTGCTCCAATAATCCCTTAGCATGCTGATACTGAGGCTCACTTTGGAGCTCTTGCCAATTTAATGCCAAAGATGTTGGCATGAGCTTATTTAAGCGCCCCGTTGACTCTTGCAACTTCGCTTTTGATACTTTTAATTTACCCAATAACTGATCAGCCAGATCTGGGCGATTACAGATCAGCACCGCATCACAGCCAGCCTCAAGAGCCATTTCTGCACCCTTCACTACCGATCCTGCCACGCTGGCACCTTCCATAGATAAGTCATCACTGAAGATCACACCTTCAAAACCTAGCTCCTGGCGAAGAATGGAGTGCAGCCAAACTTTTGAAAAGCCTGCTGGATTGTTATCTACCTTTGGATAAATCACATGCGCTGGCATTACTGAAGCCAAACTTAGATCGAGCCATTCATATGGCTTGGCATCATCATTCAAGATTTCTTTGAGGCCACGCTCATCTACTGGAATAGCCACGTGTGAATCCGCCTCAGCCCAGCCATGCCCTGGAAAGTGTTTGCCACAGTTAGCCATTCCTGCGAGACGTAAACCCTCATTCAAGCTTTTTGATAATGCAAAAACAATTTGTGGGTCACGACTAAAAGATCGATCACCAATAACACCACTGCGACCAAAATCTAAATCAAGAACTGGCGTAAAACTGAAATCAACACCACATGCGCGTAGCTCAGATGCTAATACATAACCACAGGCTGTAGCTGCAGCCATGGCAATCGCAGCGGATTCGGCAGGATGGCTGGATTTACTCTTGGCACCCCATAATTCACCCAATTTGCGCATTGCAGGTAAATGAGTAAAGCCATCTGTCTTGGCGCGCTGTACTCGTCCACCCTCATGATCAATAGAGATGAGCACATCTGGGCGAAGCTTCTTAATGGCGGCAGTCAATTTGGTGAGTTGCCGGCGATTGGCGAAGTTTCGGCCAAACAAAATAACCCCGCCAGTCAGAGGATGCAAGATACGTCGACGATCCTCGGCATTTAATTCCAAACCAACTACATCTAAGGTAACTGGGCCAGGGGCCATCGTTGTCTTGCTCATTTCTTCCTCTATTTCAATTTTATTTTTTATTTACTCTTGAGTAACGATGACATGTGCAATTGCCATATCCTGCTCATCACTCACAGTAACGTGAGCTTCCCAATTTTTTTCTTGCATAAATTGCGCCAAAGCACCTAAGTAGCTGGTGACAGGCTTACCACTAGGCTCATTCAAAGTCTGGAGTGAACGCCATGTCATGGGCATTCTCATACCCAAGCCAATTGCTTTGGAGAAGGCTTCTTTTGCAGCAAAACGTGTAGCCAAGAAAGCAATGCCGCGCTTGTGATTACGAGCGAGACGATGCTTGAAAACCAACATCTCATCAGGCCCCAGAATTTTTTCAGCAAGACGGCCATTAGTGCGATCGTAAGCCGCTTGTAAGCGCTCAATCTGCAGAATGTCTGTACCGATACCGATGATCATTTTTTAATTTGTAGCTATTGTTTATTCTTGTGCGAGCGCTCTACCCTGGGCCATCAAGGTTTTCATATCGATGATTGCCTTTTGCCAACCCTTAAATAGGGCTTCAGCAACAATAGCGTGACCAATATTGAGCTCCGATAATTCAGCAATAGCCGCAATCGGTTTTACATTGCCTTCATGTAAGCCGTGGCCCGCATTGACCCTCATGCCAATACTTTTTCCAAAGATTGCCGCCTTACGAATACGTTCTAATTCTTTAGCTTGATCGGCGCCAGATAAGTCTGCATAACGACCAGTATGTAACTCCACTACGGTTGCACCCACATCTTTAGCCGCCTGAATTTGCTTTTCTTCTGGGTCAATAAATAAAGAGACTCGGATTCCAGCATCAATCAGTTTTTTTGTGGCGGCTTTTACCGGCTCGAAATGACCCACTACATCTAAACCACCCTCCGTAGTAACTTCCTCACGCTTCTCCGGAACTAGACACACATCATGTGGCTTTACTTGGCACGCAATATCAATCATCTCCGGCGTCACCGCACACTCAAGATTCATGCGGGTTTTAATCAGCGGTCGCAAAGCTAATAAGTCGGCATCTTTAATATGACGACGATCTTCACGCAAATGCAAGGTAATGAGATCTGCGCCAGCCTCCTCAGCCAACGCTGCCGCTCTTAATGGATCGGGATAGACCGTTCCTCGTGCATTACGTAAGGTGGCGACATGGTCGATATTGATACCTAGTTCAAGGCTTGGGTGGCTGCTCATCTCTGTAGATTACTAGATTTTCTTCAGATCAATCAAAATTTGACGCGTAGTCAGAGCTTGATCCTGTAAATGCAAGCCCAGCAGAAAACGCATTAACTGCTTACTCTCAGAAAGCGTCTCGGGATCTGAAAAATCACCAACTGCAATCGCTAACAACGATTTTCCAGTAAGAATAGGCCAATGCCCAGGGTCATCCACTTGCACTGGGCGTACACCACGCTCCGGTTGATAAACGTATTGCTCATGCGCTAGTGGAATTTCATTGGTCTCAACGCAACGATCCAAGGCTGCGGCATAGCCTGTCTCTTGCAAGAGCGATAGCTCGAATGGGCGCAGAATTTCTTCAAGCCCCTTAGATTCAAACTCCAAATTAGATAAAGCATTAATCGTTTCTGCGTAGCGGTCGTAAAGCTTTTCGTAATCATCTTCACGCGCTAAAAACTTGACGAGTAATTCATTTAAATAGAAACCACAAAGCAGGGCATCACCAACTAGAGAGGGCATGCCACCCACCCATTCTGACTTGGTTAAGGTACGTAACTCAGACTTGCCGCTCCAAGAAACCAGTAATGGCTGAAAACGCTGCAAAACGGGACGCAATGTGGAATGTGGACGTTTAGCACCCTTGGCAATCAAAGCCATGCGGCCATATTGCCGAGTAAATACATCCAGAATTAAGCTAGTCTCTTTATAGGGAATGCTGTGCAATACAAAAGCAGGTTCGTCAGCAACTCGAATCGAGGCCATTGAATTTATTCCAGCCCTTGCGCCCGTAATTCGGCACGATCATCAGCCCAACCACGCTTGACCTTTACCCAAGTCTCTAAAAAGACTTTGCCATCAAAGAGCTTTTCCATATCAATGCGAGCATCTGTTGAGATCTTTTTCAGACGTTCACCTTTTTGACCAATGATCATCGCCTTATGACTATCGCGATCAACCAGGATAGTTGCAGCAATACGACGCATCTTGCCATCCATCTTGAACTGATCAATTACTACCGTGCTGGTGTAGGGCAATTCTTCCCCAGTAAAGCGGAAAACTTTTTCACGCAAAATCTCGGCAGCCAAGAAACGCTCGCTGCGATCGGTGATAGTGTCGCCGTCGTATACAGCTGGTGCCTCAGGCAGGTAACCTTCAAGCACGTCTAGCAATCTTTCAATATCCCCCGGGCTCTTCGCACTCATCGGAACAATTTCTGCAAACTCGCACTTCTGATCTTCATGACCGCCTAATTCACACCAAGGGCGAGCCATATCTTTAATAAAGTTTAGTAAGGCCTGACCACGCTCTGATGGTGTCTGAAAGCGGCTATTGAATAAGTCCAACTTATTCAGCACCAGCACAACCGGTAGATCATCTGGCAACAACTTCAACACCTTCTTATCATCCTCACCAAAATAACCCGCCTCAACCACAAAGCAAGCGACATTCACATCCTGCAACGCAGTGGTAACGGTACGGTTGAGCGCCTTGTTCAGCGTATTCATTAAACGCGTCTGAAAACCAGGCGTATCGATAAATATGAACTGAGCTTCCTCGCGATTCTGGATTCCCAGAATACGATGGCGCGTAGTTTGCGCCTTACGAGAAGTAATGCTGATCTTTTGGCCGACCAACGCATTTAACAGTGTTGATTTACCCATATTAGGACGCCCAACAATGGCGATGGTGCCGCATCTAAACACGATTAGCCTTTCAGCTTAAGATTGAACTGCTCTTCGGTTACTTCTTTTTTTGCCGCTTTCTTTTTCGCCGATCGAGTCTTCTTGGGTTTACGAGATTCTTGTGGCAAAGCTTTGAGCATGGCTATCAAGGCCAACTTTGCAGCCGCTTGCTCAGCAGCACGGCGTGAAGCACCCTCACCCTTTACCGCCACCTTATGGCTAGGGATTAAGCACTCCACTTCAAATTGTTGGTTATGCGCTGCGCCAGTAGTGCCAGTAACGTTATAGGCAGGCAAAGGCAGTTGATAGCTTTGTAAACATTCTTGCAAAAGCGTTTTATCGTCTTTACCCAAGGTTTTGGGATCAACATGCTCCAAAATGATGGAGTACAGCTTACGTAAGCTTGTCTTAGCTGCTTCAAATCCACCATCCATAAAGATGGCGCCAGTGACGGCTTCTAAAGTATCTGCCAAGATTGAAGGGCGACGAAATCCACCGCTCTTCAATTCACCCTCGCCTAAGCGCAAGTAATCTGACAAAGAAAGGGTTTGAGCAATTTCATATAAGGCTTGCTGCTTTACTAAATTCGCACGCACGCGAGATAAATCACCTTCATCCAAATCGGAGTAGCGCTCGTAGAGCATTTCAGCGACAACGCAATTAAGAATAGAGTCGCCCAAAAACTCTAGGCGCTCATTGTTCTTTTTACTATGACTGCGATGAGTTAAAGCTTGATTTAGTAACTCGGGCTTCTTAAATGTATAGCCGAGGCGCTCTTGCAGTGGTCCGGTTTCGATAACGGCGCGCGCATTCATGATGGTTACTCGAATCCGCCTATACGGCCAAGGTTACCAAGGTTAAGCCAAACGAAGAAGGCCTTACCGACAATGTTTTTATCTGGCACAAAACCCCAATAACGGGAGTCTGCACTATTGTCACGGTTATCGCCCATAGCGAAGTAATGTCCCGCAGGCACCTTACATGTCATGCCGGACTGTTGATAGCGACAAAATTCAGAGCCAGGGAAGCGCTCGGTTGGAAACACTGTGGCTGGACGATCTGGATCATTGAGGATCTCATGGCGATTGCCCCCTAAGTCTGCTGGAAAGGTTTCTGTGAAACGCTTGGCATAACGCATATTCTCGGGATCAAGATAGGACTCGCCACCGCTGTATTGCAAGGGCTGACCATTAATCGTGAGTCGCTTATTTTCATAAGTGATTTCATCGCCAGGCAAAGCCACTACACGCTTGATGTAGTCCACGGATTCATCACGTGGGTAGCGAAATACCACCACATCACCTCGCTTTGGTGCACCCAAATCCACTACTTTTTGATTCAATACCGGCAAACGAATTCCATAGGTAAATTTATTGACCAAGATAAAGTCGCCAATTTGCAATGTCGGAATCATCGAACCAGAAGGAATCTTAAATGGCTCAGCAATGAAAGAGCGCAATATGAAAACTGCACAAATAACAGGGAAAAATCCTGCCGTGTACTCAAGCCATAAGGGCATACGATCGTTGCCCACTAAACGTCTTTGCGGCGCAAAGTGCAGCTTATCAGCAACCCAAGCGATGCCAGAAATGACTACGAGGATAAAAAGAATTAAAGCAAAGTTCATTAATCTTCCACCTGCAAAATAGCCAAGAAGGCTTCTTGTGGGATCTCTACGTTACCCACCTGCTTCATGCGCTTCTTACCTTCTTTTTGCTTCTCTAATAACTTACGCTTACGAGAAATGTCGCCACCATAGCACTTTGCTAAAACGTTTTTACGTAATGCTTTCACGTTTTCACGGGCAACAATATTGCTACCAATAGCTGCCTGAATTGCTACATCAAACATTTGACGGGGAATAATGCCGCGCATCTTCGCTACAACTTCGCGACCACGATGTTGACTATTACTGCGATGAACAATCACTGAAAGCGCATCAACCCGCTCACTATTAATGAGAATGTCGACCTTCACTACATCTGCTGGACGATATTCTTTGAACTCATAGTCCATCGAGGCATACCCACGTGAAATGGACTTCATCTTGTCAAAGAAATCCAAAACGATCTCCGCCATCGGTAACTCATAAGTGAGCTTTACCTGTCGACCGAGATAATTCATATCCATCTGAATGCCGCGCTTACCCACGCACAAGGTAATAATTGCGCCCACATACTCTTGAGGCATATACAAATTGACTGTCACGATAGGCTCAAGAATCGTATTGATCTTGCTAGCCTCAGGCATCTTTGATGGGTTATCAACCAGCACAATAGTTCCATCGGACTGCTCGACTTGATACACCACCGTTGGAGCAGTAGTGATGAGATTCATGCCGTATTGACGCTCTAAGCGCTCTTGCACAATCTCCATGTGCAATAAACCCAAGAAGCCGCAGCGAAAACCAAATCCAAGAGCTTGTGATACCTCTGGCTCATACAAGAGCGAAGCATCATTCAGTTGTAACTTCTCTAAAGATTCGCGCAACTGATCGTATTCACTGGATTCAACAGGATATAAACCAGCGAATACTTGTGGCTTAACCTCTTTAAAACCAGGAAGTGGCGCAGCCGCAGGAACTCGACCTTGCTGTCCCGGTGAATGGGTAACGGTGTCACCAACCTTGGCAGCTTTTAATTCCTTAATACCAGCAATCACAAAACCTACTTGACCAGCAGATAACTCTGGACGATCTACCGACTTCGGGCTAAAGACGCCAACATGCTCAACTAAATGACTAGAACCGTTAGCCATTAAGGTAATTTTTTCTTTTGGCTTCAGAGTGCCGTTCACAACGCGTACCAACATAACAACACCAACATAGTTATCAAACCAAGAGTCGATAATTAAGGCTTGCAAGGGATCTGCTGCGTTACCCGTTGGCGGAGGTACTCTGGCAATCATTTCTTCGATCACATCCTCAACGCCCATACCTGTCTTAGCTGAGCAGGTGACCGCTTCTGATGCATCAATACCAATGACGTCTTCAATTTCTTTTTTAGCGCGGTCAGGATCAGCCTGAGGTAAGTCGATCTTATTCAGCACTGGCACCACCTCGACACCCAACTCCAGAGCCATGTAACAGTTGGCCACTGTTTGCGCCTCAACACCTTGGCTAGCATCAACCACCAATAAAGCACCCTCACACGCAGATAAAGAGCGGCTAACCTCATAAGAGAAGTCAACGTGTCCCGGGGTATCGATCAAATTGATGTTGTAGATCTTGCCATCTTTAGCTTTGTAATTTAAAGCAGCCGTTTGGGCCTTAATGGTGATGCCGCGCTCACGCTCAATATCCATTGAGTCGAGCACCTGAGCTTCCATTTCGCGATCAGAAAGACCGCCACAGAGTTGAATAATACGATCAGCAAGCGTCGATTTGCCGTGATCAATGTGGGCGATGATAGAAAAATTGCGGATTAAATCCATAGCGTCTTAATAGGTCATTCAAAAAACGCCTTGTCAGAACGCACCACAATGATGCGCTGCAAAAAGGTGTCTTAAAGTGATTGTAATGGGTGGCGCCCAAAAGGCGCCGAACCTCATTTTTAAGCCCAAAATAGGGTTATTTTGGCCTTACAGGGACTACCAAGGTGCTATCAGCGCGGCGTATAAAGACCGGCACAGCCTTATTGGAATCTAAGCCTTTGACCAAGGACTCAAACTGCTTGACGCCTGTAATATCAGCATCTGCAACCCGAATAATGACGTCGCCCGGCCGAATTCCGGCTCTAGCCAAGGGGCCATCCCCTAATCCAGTAACCTCAACCCCGCCTTTGATATTCAAATCCTTCTTTTTGGCGTCTGAAAGCTCTCCCACAGCCACTCCAAGGGCATTCGTACTATTACCAGTCGCAGCTGGAGCATCCGCTTTCTTATTGGCAACTTGGTTCGATTCAGCATCGGCTACGGTAACCGTTAAATCACGAGTGCCTCCTTTACGCCAAACTTGCAACGGTACTGAAGTGCCCGGTTTAATTTCACCCACCACTCTCGGTAAATCAGTTGATCTAGCAATTTCGCGCCCGTTGAAATTCAGAATCACATCGCCGGATTCAATTCCGCCAGCAGCAGCTGGGCCACCTGGCTCAACGTTACGAACATATGCGCCGCGAGGCTTACCTAAGCCAAGACTCTCAGCAACATCTTTAGTCATCTCCCCTAAAGCTACGCCGATACGACCACGCGTCATCTTTCCGTTCGTACGTAATTGATCTGCAACACGCATTGCTTCATCAATCGGAATCGCAAAAGAGATTCCCATGTAACCACCGGAGCGACTGAAGATTTGCGAGTTGATGCCAATCACTTGGCCAGCAGTATTTAATAATGGGCCGCCAGAATTTCCAGGGTTCACTGCAACGTCTGTTTGAATAAATGGCAAGTAGTCACCAGTATCACGACTCTTCGCAGATACAATCCCTGCGGTGACCGTGTTCTCGAGGCCAAACGGGGAGCCAATAGCTAAAACCCATTCACCTACACGCACTCTTGAAGAGTCGCCTAATGGCAGCTTAGGCAAATCGCGCGCTTCAATTTTGACAACAGCAACATCGGTACGTTTATCCATACCAAGCAACTTTGCTTTGAATTCACGCTTGTCAGTTAAGGTGACATAAATAGTAGTTGCACCCTCGACTACGTGAGCATTTGTCAAAATTAAGCCATTAGATTCAATAATGAAACCAGAGCCCACACCACGATCTGCTTCTTGCGGCTTACCGGAGTTCGGTTGCGCTTGCTTAGGACTATTTGGAATTCCAGGAATAGGCACACCAAAGAAACGGCGGAAGAATTCAGCTTGATCCTCGGGTATCCCAGGAATGCCGCCTTGAGCCTGCTGTTGGACAACCTTTTCAGTCGTGCGAATATTCACAACCGCTGGGCTCGCACGCTCAACCAAATCAGCAAAATCAGGAATCGTTACCCGTGGATTTTGCGCAGAGGCTGATGGAATAAATGCAACTTGCCCAAAGCTAAAGATAGCCATGAGCGCAATTAAGTACTTTTTCATAATGCTATAGACCTACTTGGTAAAGACCAACAATGAAGATACTATGAATATTAGGTCAGTTTGCCAAAAATCAATGTACCGTTAGTACCCCCAAAGCCAAAATTGTTTTTGACTGCATGGTCGATCTTCACATCCCTAGCGGTATTGGCGCAGTAGTCCAAGTCGCACTCTGGATCTTGATTGAAGATATTGATGGTAGGCGGCGATTTCTGATGATGAAGCGCCAAAATAGTAAATACAGACTCCAAGCCGCCTGCACCGCCCAAAAGGTGGCCAGTCATCGACTTGGTAGAGTTAATTAAAGCCTTTTTGGCGTGATCGCCTAAAGCAGCTTTGATTGCCTCAGTTTCATTCTTATCACCTAGTGGCGTAGAAGTACCATGGGCATTCAGGTATTGAATCTGATCTGGATTCAGTTTGGCATCGCGCATCGCATTGACCATGCAACGACGTGGCCCATCCATATTGGGAGCAGTCATGTGATATGCATCACCACTCATACCAAAGCCTAATAGTTCGCAATATATTTTTGCACCACGAGCTTTTGCATGTTCGTATTCTTCGAGCACTACAACGCCAGCACCTTCACCGAGAACAAAACCATCACGGTCTTTATCCCAAGGGCGCGATGCAGTTGCAGGATCATCATTGCGTGTAGACAGCGCTCTTGCAGAGGCAAAACCGCCAACACCCAAAGCAGAGATAGTTGATTCAGCGCCACCAGCAACCATGACATCGGCATCGCCATACTGAATTAAACGCGCAGCCAAACCAATGCTGTGCAAACCAGTTGTACAGGCAGTGACCGCAGCAACGTTTGGACCCTTAAGGCCAAACAAAATGCTCAGATGCCCAGAAATCATATTAATGATTGAGCCCGGAACAAAGAATGGTGAGATACGACGCGGGCCACGAGCTAAAAGCTCAGCGCCTGTTTCTTCAATCATTGGCAGGCCGCCGATACCGGATCCAACCATGACGCCAACACGCTCGGCGTTTTGTTCGGTGATCTCTAAACCACTGTCGCGAAGTGCTTGCGTACCAGCAGCGATACCGTAATGGATAAAAGTATCCATATGGCGCGCCTCTTTGGCAGAAACATATTCTTCGACATTGAAATCTTTCACCTCTCCAGCGAAATGAACGCTTAGCGGAGTATGGTCAAACTTAGTGATGGTAGCGATGCCTGATTTGCCCGCGAGCAAATTAGACCAAGCTACATCAACTGAATTACCAACAGGTGAGATGAGACCAAGGCCGGTAACTACTACCCGGCGTCGGCCATTTGATGCTGACACAGTAATACCTAGGCTAGGGAATTAACCCTGAGCTTTTGATTTAGCGAAGTCGATCGCGAGCTGAACTGTAGTGATTTTTTCAGCTTCCTCATCAGGAATTTCGATACCGAATTCATCTTCCAAAGCCATAACCAGCTCAACAGTGTCAAGAGAGTCAGCGCCCAAGTCGTTCACGAAAGAAGATTCATTCTTGATATCTCCTTCTGCGACGCCTAATTGCTCAGCGACGATTTTCTTAACGCGTTGTTCGATGTTGTCCATTAATTTCCCCAGGGGTTGTAAAAAACGATGAAAAGGATTTTATCAGTTTGGCGGACCGAATTAGCAAATTCGCCTAAAAATGACCAAATCCTCGCTTTGCCGTTAGGCTAAATATAGTCCGCCATTGACGTGTAGGGTATTACCCGTAATGTACCCAGCAGCTGGAGAGGCTAAAAACGCCACTGCCTGAGCCACATCTTCTGGGCTACCCAATCGAGCCAAAGGAATGTTCACTTTTAGGGCATTTTGCTGCTCTTCGCTCAAAGCACGGGTCATATCAGTATCGATAAATCCAGGCGCCACGCAATTTACGGTGATGTTTCGGCTTCCGATTTCCCGGGCTAGAGCACGAGTCATCCCAGAAACACCCGCTTTTGCGGCAGCATAATTTGCCTGGCCTGCATTGCCCATATGACCAACGATGGAGGTAATGTTAATAATGCGTCCGGCACGCGCCTTCATCATCGGACGCAATACAGCTTGAGAAAGACGGAAAACTGAACTTAAGTTGGTATCGATCACATCAGTCCACTCTTCTGACTTCATACGCATTGCCAAGTTATCACGAGTGATGCCGGCATTATTTACCAAGATATTGATGCCGCCATATTCTTTGACGATCAAATCAATCATTTCTTCACAAGCGTTTGGTAAGGTGACATTCAAGATCTTCCCTGCACCACCAGAAGCTTTTAAACGCTCATCAATAGCCTTAGCTCCACTCTCAGATGTGGCAGTGCCGATTACCTTGGCGCCGCACTTTACCAACTCATCTGCAATCGCTTGGCCAATGCCACGAGAGGCACCTGTTACGAGGGCAATTTGTCCGCTTAAGTCGAGATTCATATTTATCTTCCGCTGTCTTATTTATTTCTGTAATCTGGATTTTATTTAAGGCTTGCGAGAACTTCAGTCAAGCTAGCTTCATCAAACACTGGCACTCCAGTGACTTGATCATTAATGCGCTTGGTCAGGCCAGCCAATACTTTGCCTGGCCCGCACTCTACAACCTGAGTAATGCCTTGCCCAGCCATCGCCTGAATCGTTTCCTGCCAACGTACAGGCTTGGCGGCCTGCCGTACTAAAGCATCCTTAATAGCAATCGGATCACTCAAGATGGCGACATCGACGTTATTAATCACCGGAATGGTCGGCGCTTTAAATTCGATATTTGCCAAGTAACCTTGTAGCTTTTCAGAAGCAGGTTGCAATAAAGAAGAATGAAATGGTGCTGACACTGGCAATGGCAAAGCACGTTTAGCGCCTGCAGCTTTTAGTAGCTCACATGCTTTAGTAACAGCATCGCTTGCACCTGCAATCACCACTTGTCCTGGCGCATTGAAATTGACCGCTTCAACCACACCGCCAGAAGCAGCACTTGCTTCAGCGCAAACTTTAATCACGGTTGCATCATCTAGGCCCAAAATAGCAGCCATACCGCCAGTACCAACCGGAACGGCACTTTGCATTGCTTCAGCACGAAAACGTACCAAAGGTACGGCATCTTTAAATGAAATCACGCCTGCAGCAACCAAGGCAGAGTACTCGCCAAGACTATGGCCCGCCATCACTTTAGGAGCAGCACCACCAGCAGCCAACCAGGCGCGATAAAACGCCACGCCAGCAGTCAGCATTACAGGCTGAGTATTGGTTGTTAAAGACAATGCTTCAGCAGGGCCTTCGGCAATCAGTTTTGTGACATCTTCACCCAAGGCATCAGATGCCTCTTGCAATGTTGTGCGCACTTCTGGGCGCTGCGCAATAGAGTTGAGCATGCCAACAGATTGAGAACCTTGACCTGGGAATACGAATGCAAATGTCATGAGAATAATTCGCTAAATAATTAAATTAATGAAGGAAAAATTTTTAATACTTGAGAGCTACCGCACCCCAAGCAAAGCCGCCACCAACACCCTCTAATAAGAGATGTTGACCACGCTTAATCTGTCCAGAGCGCACGCCAGAATCTAAGGCCAATGGAATAGAGGCTGCAGATGTATTGCCATGCTCATGCACAGTCACAATGACCTTATCCATTGACATGCCCATCTTCTTGGCAGTGCCCTCCATGATGCGAATATTGGCTTGATGCGGAACTAGCCAGTCAATTTGCTCTGCTTTGAGATTGGCTTTATCAAGCGCCTCATGAGCTACCTGCTCGAGAACTTTAACCGCCAATTTAAATACTGCCTGTCCATCCATTGTCATAAATGGTGAACCGTGTACTTCGCCATTACCAGCACGCCCAGGCACACACAAGATATCGCGTTGACTACCATCAGCATGTAATGCTGTAGATAGGATGCCGGCCTCTTTTGAGGCTTCAAGTACAACTGCTCCAGCGCCGTCGCCGAACAAAACACAAGTTCCACGGTCTTGAAAATTCAGAATACGTGAGAAGGTTTCAGCACCAATCACCAGTACTTTTTTGTATGTGCCAGAGCGGATAAAAGCATCTGCAATAGCGAGTGCGTAAGTAAAGCCGGCACAAACTGCCTGTACATCGAAAGCCGCGCAAGATGTATGCGCACCTAATTTATCTTGCACTACACAAGCGGTGCTTGGAAATCCACCCAAATGATCAGGTGTAGAAGTAGCCAAAATAATGAGATCTAAATCTTCAGAGGTAATACCAGCGCTAGTGAGTGCAGCCTCTGCAGCCTTTACAGCCAAATCGCTTGTGAGCTCATTCTCAGCCGCAAAGTGACGAGCGGAAATACCGCTGCGCGTTTTAATCCATTCGTCGCTAGTCTCTAGGCCTGACTTAGCGAGGCGCTCTACTAAATCTTGATTAGTTAAACGCAGTTCAGGAAGATAACTTCCAGTGCCAGCTACTCTTGCAAAGATACTCATTCTTTTGTCTCCACCACAAAGGCTGCAGCAATGCGCTCTACCATGCGATTCTTGGCCGCCTCATAGGCGCGATCCAAAGCAAAACCAAACGCAAAGCGGTCAGCAGAGCCATGGCTCTTAATGACGCAACCACGTAAACCCAACAATACTGCACCGTTATAACGACGATGATCAACGCGCTTACGCACCCTAAGTAATGGCACCATTGCACAGATCGCCATTAACTTAGTTAACCATGAGCGATTGAATTCTTCTCGAATCATACCGCTCATCATTTTTGCCAAGCCTTCGCTAGCCTTTAAAACAACGTTACCCACAAAACCATCGCACACCACAATATCGGTGGTGCCCTTAAAGATGTCATTACCTTCTACGTTGCCATAAAAGTTTAAGGAAGTTTCACGTAGCAACTCGCTGGTTTGCTTCACAACTTCGTTCCCCTTAATGACTTCCTCGCCAATATTGAGAAGGCCAATCGAAGGATTTTGCTTACCATCAACCACTTGAACCATCACGTTGGCCATTTGAGCAAACTGAACCAAGTGCATTGGCTCGCAATCAGCGTTCGCACCCAAATCCAGCATCGTTGTGCCGCGTCCTAATTCATTGGGGATGGCTGTAGCAATCGCCGGACGATCAACACCTTCAAGGGTTTTAAGGATATAGCGAGAGATCGCCATGAGTGCGCCAGTGTTACCAGAAGAGATAACTGCGTCTGCTGCACCCTCTTTGACTTGCTCAATGGCAACACGCATTGAAGAATCTTTTTTGCGACGCAAAGCTACCTCAATGGGATCATCCATTAAGACCACTTCACTAGCGGGAATAATTTGAATACGCTCCATGGGAGCTTTAGAAGATTTACTCAAGACTTGCTTGATTAAATCGGGATCGCCGACAAGGGCGATCTTCACATCAACATGTTTTTCTAAAAAATCGCAGGCAGCTGGAACCGTCACGACGACTCCATGATCTCCGCCCATGGCATCAATAGCTAGAGTAACGCTCATAAACTCATTGATTGCTGCAAGTGATTTATCCAAGAAAAAAGCGGCTTTTAGTGGAGCCGCTTCTATCTGTTTAGACTAAAAAATTAGTCGTTTTTAGTTTTAACAACTTTACGACCACGATAGTAGCCGTTAGGTGAAATGTGGTGGCGCAAATGAGCCTCACCAGTTGTGGCTTCAACAGCCGTAGCAGGTGCGGTCAAAAAGTCGTGCGCACGATGCATGCCACGTTTGGAAGGTGATTTTTTGTTTTGTTGAACGGCCATATTGAACTCCTAAGCAAGGCGACATTCTAGCACGGAAAAGCGCCTAAATGCTTGATTTATTGACAAAAGGCACGCAAAACAACAGCTGAAATCAAAGCCCTGTTTTCAGTTTTTCCTCATATTTTTCAATATGTTAAAGGGATTTTCACGCTCATTTGACGTCTCTTCATCACCCTCATCCCCGAAAGTAGAGGTATGAGGCTCGCAAAAGCCTTCTGGATGCTTGGGAATAAGGGGTAAAGACAGCAAAACCTCATCCTCAATGGTTTCCAGGAGGTTGAAATGCTGGCTAATGACCAAAGGCTCTTGCTCTTCATCCTCCAAGGGATAGGCGTCAGCCTCTTCGTCAGTGGCCACAAGGACAAAACGCCGCTTTTCTTCCAAATCCACCGCGCAATCCTGTAAACAGCGCTGGCAGACTAGGTGCAGACGGCCTTTTAGGTCTAATTCGAGGATTTGACGTGGATCACTACCAGGTGAGTCTTCAAAATGTGTTTGAACCGACCAGTCAAATCCGTCACTCGGATTGATAGTTGAAGCCTCGTCAGCCACTCTTGGCAGATCTGGGATGCTTAAAAAACCAGCACCCTTATAAGATTGAGGGGCACAAAAATCTATCCTCTTTAAGGCGCTAGGCTCAGAGGATAGTTCGACTTGAGGTAAAACTTGATTACGATTCATAGCATCAGTCTAAATGAAGCGGCACTAGAAAGCACAGAACACGATGAGTAGTTTCCAAAACCCACCCTTAATTCTGGGGTCTACCTCCAAATACCGCCGCGAACTTTTAGAGCGCCTGCGGATTCCTTTTGAAGTCATTTCACCAAAGGTAAATGAAACACCCCTCACTGGTGAGAGCACTCTCGATTTAGCAATGCGTCTCGCGCACGCAAAGGCAGCTGCGGTTGCAAATGAACATCCCGATGCTTGGGTGATAGGATCTGATCAAGTTGCAGATCTTTGTGGCGCAGCAATTGGTAAGCCGGGTAATTTCGAACGCGCGTTAGCGCAATTACAACTCATGCGTGGTCAAACAGTCATTTTCCAAACTGCTCTATGCCTAATGAAAGGCGATACCCAAACTACTTTATGCGTTCCTACCGAAGTTACCTTTCGCAAACTTCCAGACAATGTCTTAGAGGCCTACTTACTTACTGAAGAACCATATGATTGCGCTGGCAGCGCCAAGTCTGAAGGCCTTGGTATTAGCCTGCTGGAATCCATTAGAAGCGATGATCCTACTGCACTCATTGGTCTACCTCTTATTGCATTAACAGGCTTATTGCGCGATGCTGGTTTTTCAATCCCAGCAAAAACTAAGCGCTAAAAAATAAAAGAGGTTATTTATGAGCAAACTCGGTACCCTATATTTAATTCCAAACACCTTGGGTGATGATGGCCGTGCCGAACAATTGCCATGGGTGCTTCCTGCGGAAACAATTACACAATCAGCCAAACTCAAACATTGGATTGTGGAAGACGCTAAAACAGCGCGTGCCCTATTAAAAGCAATTGAGTCTGCCTCACCTTTAGTCTGCACGATTCAAGAAATGCAAATGAGTGAATGGCGTGGTGCAGCACGTAATGCCAAATATGGTGATTCAGTAAAACCTGCTGACTTACTAAAACCTCTGCTTGCCGGAAACGATATGGGCCTCATGTCAGAAGCAGGAGTACCCGGCGTGGCTGATCCAGGCGCAGAGTTGGTTCTAGCAGCTCATAAGTTAGGCGCACAAGTAAAGCCATTGGTTGGGCCAAGCTCAATTTTGCTAGGGCTCATGGCTAGTGGGCTCAATGGTCAGCGCTTTGCATTTCAAGGCTACCTACCTCACGATACTCATGAGCGCACAGCAAAACTCAAGCAGCTGGAAGCTGAGTCTCGTAAATTGCAGCAAACCCAAATTTGGATTGAGACACCCTATCGCAATACCGCAATGCTGATGGCTTGCATGAACTCTTTAGCACCTCAGAGCTTGCTATGTCTTGGCGTCGATTTGAGCCTCCCATCAGAAATGATTACCACGTTGTCGGTTGCAGAATGGCGTAAGCGCTACCCCAATGAAACTGCTTGCGCCTCATTACAAAATAGGCCAACAGTATTTCTACTATTGGCCTAAGTCTTTAATGCTGTAGTTTTAGGTTACGTTTTTTTGCTTAATTTATTTAAGATCAGGCGCCTTAACTAAAGCCTTGCCAGCAGCAGCCCCAGCTTCTGCACCAAAGCGTTTAGCAACACGTTCAGCAAAATTCTCTTTCAAGGTGTAATCAAGAATATCCGGGGCTTTAAAGATATCGCGTGCCACTGTATCCACCGTGCCATATCCATCGGCTAAGCCAATCTTCACCGCTTGCTCGCCATTCCAAATGCGTCCAGAAAATAAATCCGGAACATCTTTTAATCGATCGCCTCGACCTTCCTTAACTACCGCAATAAATTGTTGATGAATCTCATCAATCATGGTTCTCACCATCTCTACTTGCTTAGGATCTTCTTTGCTAAATGGGTCCAGCATGCCTTTATTGGGGCCGGAAGTGATCATACGGCGAGTTACACCTAATTTATCCATCAAGCCTGTAAAACCAAAGCCTTCCATGATCACACCAATGGAACCCACCAAGCTTGCCTTGTCTACCAAGATTTGATCTGCTGCTACAGCAACGTAGTAGCCGCCAGATGCGCAGATATCTTCTACCACTACATAAAATGGTTTTTTGGGGTAGAGCTTGCGTAAGCGATGAATCTCATCATTAATCATCCCCGCTTGTACAGGGGAGCCACCTGGGCTGTTGATACGCAATACAACACCGGCACTACTTTCGTTTTCAAATGCTGCCAATAAGGATGAATTCACATCCATCGCATTGGCCAATGAACTAGAAGAGATCTCACCTTCAAGAGTGACTAGCGCAGTATGTTTTTCAACTCCCATGCCTTTGCCCGGAAGATGAAAATCAAATATTGCTAGCAGGGCGCCTACGATCACCAACAAAGTCAGCACTCGTAATACCGCTTTCCAACGACGTGCCTTACGAGTCTCTTTTAAATTTTCTAATAAGAGATGCTCTAGAGCTTGACGCTCCCAATTTGGGTTTGGATTTTTTTCCATCTTTTTACTTCCTTAGTGTTGCAGTTTATTTTTAAGCCATTGCGAGAGCTGCGCAACATCATCAACATGCGCCAATGATGGCGATTCTTTCAGAGCGCTTGGGGGATGGGCGCCATAAGTAACAGCTACAGCATCTACACCAGCATTAGCAGCCATGTCCAAGTCATGCGTGGTATCGCCAATCATGAGCATACGGCGTGTAGGAACCTGAGTAACGTCCGATAACTCCAACAGCATTCCTGGATGGGGCTTGGAGAATGACTCATCAGCTGTACGGGTCTCGTGGAAGAGGTGACCAATCTGATGATGCTTGAGTGAGCGATCTAAGCCTACTCGTGATTTACCAGTAGCGACGCCTAATAAATATTGCTGAGCATGCAATTCTTCTAAAAGCTCACGAATGCCAACAAACAAATCGAGTTCGTGATCTTTTGCTAAATAGTGATATCGAAAACGTTCAGTTAGCTTTGGAAAATGAGCTGGCTCAATCCAAGGCACCGCTCTTCTCAATGAGTCCTGAATCCCCAAGCCGATCACTGAACTTGCCAGGGTATCGTCTGGCGCCTTAAAGCCTAGATCACGACAGGCCTGCTGAATGCAATGCACGATCGTTGGCGTGGAATCCATAATAGTTCCGTCCCAATCCCAAACAATGAGGTCGTACGGTCGATTCGATTTATTCGTTTGAGACATTCTGATTTTTATTACTCAAAGGTTTTCATCATGGCAGTAAATTCTGGCGGCAGTGGCGACTCTATGCGCATCTTCTCGCCGGTGCGCGGATGGGTAAAGCCAGCCAGATGCGCATGCAGATACAGACGCTTAGATTTAATCACCTTATCCAAATCTTCAAAACCATACTTATCGTCGCCCAAAATAGCATGACCTAGTTTTTGTAGATGAACCCGAATTTGGTGTATGCGTCCCGTCTTTAGCTGGGCCTCTGCAAGCGTAATGGCAGCGCCCTCACGCTTGAGTGCTTTGGTCACCCTCAATGCGGTATGGCTTGGCAAGCCATCTGGGTCGACCCTTACACGACGCTCGCCATTCGGAAGAAGATATTTATGTAGCGGATATTTAAGCTGCATGGTTTGCGCGCCCTGGATGATTTCACCATGCGCTAGCAAGTAATAACGCTTATCCGTTTGACCTTCACGAATTTGGCGATGCAGCTCAACCAAGGCGCTTCGTTTTTTAGCCAAAAGCAAAACGCCTGAGGTATCTCGATCTAAGCGATGTACCAATTCCAAAAATTTGAGTTCGGGGCGAGTAATACGCAAAGTTTCGATTACCCCAAGTGCAATACCAGAACCACCATGCACAGCCAAACCTGCTGGCTTGTTCACTATTAAGAGTGCTTCATCTTCAAACAGAATTGGCATTTTGTCCGAGTAACCATGCGCCCGAGACTTGGTTTGAGCAGAATTCACGGCAGCCATTTGAGCTGGCTCAGCAATACGAACAGGCGGGACGCGCACCACATCACCCTCAACTAGGCGAGTTGTTGGCTCAGCACGCTTTTTATTAACCCGAACCTCTCCCGATCGAATAATTCGGTAAACGTGGCTTTTAGGAACCCCCTTGGCCCAGCGCAGCAAATAATTATCCAAACGCTGGCCTGCCTCTTCCGGACCGATGGTCTGAAGATGCACCGCAGCAGGCGCTGAATTAGTAGGCGTTTTTGCCATATAAGGCTTGGAAATGGGTTCAGATTTCATGATTTATCTCTCTTGCGACCCCGGCAGGGGACGACAAGGGACTCAACAATACCCCATTGTCACGCAACTTGTGCCGTATAATCAACGCTCTAGCCAATTTATTGGCCCGAGACCAACCTGAAGTCAGGTTTGAATCGTGGAGCTTGGAGTCGCCCTTTAAAAGACTCCCGGGGTTGCCCCTCCCCCGTTGCAATGAGGCGCAGGGTTGGTGTGCCGTATGCCGCGACCCGCGATTAGAAGACAGTTTTCAGGCGCGCGCCTGCATTGATGACCTAAAGGAGGTCTCTGCGGCGATCGTCAAGTGTGGCACCGATTTAACCAACCGTTAACTGGGTGAACTAAGCAAAAAGTGCTTAGATTTGCATGATCCACACTCATAAACCGCCTTAGGCTCAGTCCTAAGTGGTATTTAACTTGTCCCCTAACGCAGCGCGCAAGGTCACCCTCCCCCATAGGAGAGTGTTATGAAACGCATGTTGTTTAATGCAACTCAACAAGAAGAGTTGCGAGTTGCCATCGTTGATGGTCAAAAACTCATTGATATCGATATCGAAGCTGCCGGCCGTGAACAACGCAAAGGCAATATCTACAAAGGTGTCATTACCCGTATTGAACCTTCCCTTGAGGCCTGCTTTGTCAATTACGGCGAAGAGCGTCATGGCTTCTTGCCATTCAAGGAAGTAGCCCGCAGTTACTTTAAAGAAGGTATCGACGTTCGCAATGCTTCCATCAAGGATGCCTTGCGCGAAGGTCAAGAAATCATTGTTCAAGTAGAAAAAGAAGAGCGCGGCCAAAAAGGTGCAGCCCTCACCTCCTTTATCTCCTTGGCAGGTCGTTATTTGGTCTTAATGCCAAATAACCCACGTGGAGGCGGCGTATCCCGTCGCATTGAAGGTGAAGACCGTCAAGAACTCCGTGAAGCCATGTCTCAATTAGAAGTGGCTGATGGTATGAGCATCATTGCTCGTACCGCAGGTATTGGTCGCGATGCTACTGAATTGCAGTGGGACTTAAGTTACCTCATGCAATTATGGAAAGCGATCGATGAAGCCGCTAAAGGCAACTCTGCTCCACTATTGATCTATCTTGAATCTAGCTTGGTCATTCGTGCGATTCGCGATTACTTCCAGCCGGATATCGGCGAGATTCTCATCGATACCGATGACATCTACGAACAAGCTGCTGCATTTATGTCTGTTGTAATGCCAGACAACTTGCCACGCGTAAAGCGCTATCAAGATGATGTGCCTTTGTTCTCACGTTTCCAAATTGAGCATCAAATTGAAACTGCGTATTCACGTACAGTGCCACTGCCATCTGGCGGCGCAATCGTGATCGACCACACTGAAGCTTTGGTTTCAGTAGACGTGAACTCCGCACGCGCAACTCGCGGCTCTGATATTGAGGAGACTGCGACGCGCACCAACTTAGAAGCTGCCGATGAAATCGCACGTCAAGCTCGTTTACGTGACTTGGGCGGATTGATCGTGATTGACTTTATCGACATGGAATCAAGCAAGGCTCAGAAGGATGTTGAGAATCGCTTGCGCGATGCTCTGCGTCATGACCGCGCCCGCGTTCAAATGGGCAAGATCTCCAAGTTTGGCTTGATGGAAATGTCCCGCCAGCGCTTGCGTCCAGCATTGTCTGAGGGTAGCCATGTAACCTGCCCACGTTGTAATGGCACTGGCCACATCCGCGATACCGAGTCTTCTGCATTGCAAGTTCTACGCATCATCCAAGAAGAAGCGATGAAGGAAAACACAGCAGCGATTCATACTCAGGTACCAGTCGAAGTGGCTGCATTCCTCTTAAATGAAAAACGTGCTGAAGTGATCAAGATTGAGACTCGCTTCAAAGTGAACGTCTTAATGGTTCCGAATAAGCATTTAGAAACGCCGCATTACAAATTAGAGCGCTTACGTCATGATGATCCTCGTCTCGACGATCAAAAAGCAAGTTATGTCATGGCTGAAGAAGCTGCTCGTGAATTGGAAACCGACACAACTGTTAGCAAAAAAGATGCTGATGTTAAAGCGCGTCCAGAGGCAGCTGTTAAAGGCATTACACCAACACAACCGGCGCCAATTAGCCAACCACGCCCTGCCCGCACAGAAACAGTTAAAGCAGAAAGCTCCGGCGGATTCTTTGGATTTATTAAGAGCCTCTTTGGCTCATCCCCAACGGTTGAAGAAAAGCCAGCACCAAGCAACAATCGTGGTCGTAACCAAGGTCGTAACGGCAACGGCGGTGATCGCAATCGTGGTCGCAATCGTCGCGGAGACCGCACTGAGCGTCCTGCAGCAAATGCAGCTGAAGGCACGCCAAGCGAAGGTGGCAACAATAATCGCAACCGCAACAACCGAAACGGTAACCGCAATCAGGGCAATCAAAATGGTCCTAAGCCAGAACGTCAAGCTAATCCAGCCGCTGTAACGCCTGCAACTGAAGCTGCACCTGGTGGTGAAGCTACTCCAGGCGCAGATGGTGAAGAGCGTCGTGGTCGTGGACGCAATCGTCGTGGTCGTGGACGTGGTCAACGTGGTGAGCGTGTAGAGGGCGGTAATGACGCCACTAATCCACAAGCTACTGCTGTATCAGCAATTCCATTTGCAGGCCCTCCAGTGGGAATGGCTGGTGCATCTGCATCAATGCCAATTCAAAACCTCGCCAATAGCTTTGGTAATGCAAAGCCTGCAGCACAGAAACAGGAAAGACAGGAACGCGCACCCCGCGCCCCACGTCAATCTAATCGCCCTGCGCAAAATACTGCCTCTGCTCCTGCCGCAACTCCAGTTGCCCAAAGCGCATCACCTGTTGCCGTAGTAATGGCTGCTGCAGCTGAAGTCATTAGCAAGCCTGCCCCAGAACTTCCAAAGGTGTCTTTCCAGGCGCTTGAAGAAACTCCATTGCATAGTGTTGTGCAATCTGCTGGCATGATCTGGGTCGCTACAGACTCGTCAAAGCATGCTGAAGCGCAAAGTCAGATTCAGGCAGAGCCTATGGCACATAACTTAGGTAGAACACCTAAGCCTGCTGCCCAACTTCCTGAAGGCCCAATGGTTTTAGTTGAAACCGGCGGCCAAGAAAAAACGGTTTAAACCATCTAAAGCTTTTTCTCCAGACCGCCATTTATCCCAAAAGGATATTTGGCGGTTTGGCAGAAACCCCGTTTCACAGCCATAATTGCGAACATGGTTGAAAAAGTAATCCCCATCCGACTTGACGAAGGCAAAGGCCTGACGCCATCTATTGGCGCGCAGCTTGTTACACCCCATGGTCATACTAAAGATACTCGGGGGCGCACCTTAAGAGATTTACGCATATCTGTTACTGATCGTTGCAACTTCCGCTGCACCTATTGCATGCCTAAAGAAGTCTTTGATCAAAACTATCCGTATCTTGCTCACAAAGAATTACTGAGCTTCGAAGAAATCACCAGACTCACATCCATCTTCAGCACCCTGGGTGTTGAAAAAATTCGACTGACTGGTGGTGAGCCCTTGCTTCGTAAAAACTTAGAAGTGCTCATTGAGATGCTGGCAAAAATTCCAGCACTAGATGGCAAGCCATTAGATCTCACTCTCACCACTAACGGCAGTATCTTGCGTAAGAAAGCCGCTGCATTGAAAGCGGCTGGCTTACAGAGATTAACCGTCAGCCTTGATGGCTTAGATGACGCCATCTTCAAGAAAATGAATGACGTTGATTTTCCAGTGGCGGATGTACTTGATGGAATTGCCGCAGCACAAGAGGTAGGCTTTCAGAACATCAAAGTCAATATGGTCGTTAAAAAAGGAACTAATGATCATGAGATCATTGCAATGGCCAAACACTTTAAGGGCAGCGGAGTCATTCTGCGCTTTATTGAATTTATGGATGTAGGTAGCTCTAATGGTTGGAATATGGAGCAAGTCCTTCCTTCTAAAGAAGTCATTGCCCGCATTCAAGAAGTATTTCCAGTGGAACCTATTGAGGCGAACTACGCTGGCGAAGTTGCACAGCGTTGGCGCTATGTTGATGGATCAGGTGAGATTGGCGTGATCTCCAGTGTCACGCAGACCTTCTGTCACGAATGCTCTAGAGCACGCATCTCCACTGATGGGCAAATGTATCTCTGTCTCTTTGCTAACGAAGGCTTTGATTTCAAAACGTTGTTACGCTCTGGCAAATCTGATTTAGAAATTGCCAACGCCGTGATGAATACCTGGGCAGCCCGCGAGGATCACTATTCTGAGATTAGAGGCTCTAATACCGCAAAGCTAACCTCAGGCAATCGCAAGGTTGAAATGTCTTATATTGGTGGTTAATGATTTCTACTAAAGATATTACTGGGCTAATCCTTGCAGGCGGACGTGCACAACGCATGGGTGGCATTGATAAGGGTCTGATCCCATTTCACGGCAAACCACTAATCGAATCTGCCATTGCAAAACTCAAGCCCCAGGTACAAACCATTGTGATTAATGCCAATCGCAACATCACAAAGTATGCAACTTATGGCTACCCTGTCATCATGGACGAGACGCCTGATTTTTCAGGGCCATTGGCTGGATTCTCAGTGGGCTTGAAATCATGTAAGACTTCTTACCTGATGACTTCACCTTGCGACTCACCGCTACTACCGAGCAATCTCTCTGAACTATTAATCGCTGAGATGGAGCGCGGTGACTTTCAATTAGTTTATGCCTCAAGCAAAGAGGCGGACGGCAAAGTATGGGCACAGCCGGTTTTCTGCTTAATGCGTAGTAATTTACAAGACTCCTTAAATCAATTCCTCCAAAAGGGTGATCTGAAAATTGATCGCTGGTTTAAAGAGTTGCGTAGTAGCACAGTCATTTTTGATGATCCGCAAGTATTTGCCAACGTCAATACTCCTGAAGAACTTAAAGCATTAGAAGAAGTGTCTGCATGAGTCACTCCCCAAATCAGCCAATCCTTTTGACTTCATCACTGCATGTTGAGGATGCGCGCAAAGCAATTGCAGCGTTAGTAGATGACCTCATTCAAGAGTCCAGGGCCATTAATAATCCGGCTGATATTGAAACAGTAGCTCTAGACAAAGCCATTGACCGCATCTTGGCAGTAGACCTGCTCTCGCCAATTGATGTTCCGTCCTCAGATAACTCAGCGATGGACGGCTTTGCTTTTAATGGCATATGCCTCAATACAAGCAGTCCAGTTATTTCGTTGCGTATTGTCGGTACCGCCTTAGCAGGTAAGCCGTATGAGGGCAAAGTAGGGCCCGGCGAATGCCTCAGGATCATGACTGGCGCAGTCATGCCCATAGGCTGCGATACCGTGATTCCTCAAGAGTTCACCACTGCAAAAGATGAACTCACCATCGAATTTAAACAAGATCAATTAAAGCTTGGCGAGAACAGACGTTTACGCGGCGAAGATCTGCAACAAGGCAAACCCGCTATTGCTGCGGGCCGCTTGCTTCGTCCATCCGACTTAGGTCTCGCAGCCTCTTTAGGCATTCCAACACTCCAAGTAAAACGAAAACTGAAGGTAGCTATTCTATCTTCCGGAGATGAACTGCGATCTTTAGGTCAAGCATTGGATGCTGGAAGCATTTACGACAGTAATCGCTATAGTCTCACGGGCTTACTGAATCGATTAAATCTAGAAATTATTGACTGCGGTATTGTGCGTGATGATCCCGCCTCTTTGAAGCAAGCATTTATTGAAGCTGCTAAGAAAGCGGACGTATTGATTTCATCTGGCGGCGTATCTGTTGGTGAAGCGGATTTCACAAAGCAAATCATGCAAGAGTTAGGTGATGTGGGCTTCTGGAAAATCGCCATGCGTCCAGGGCGGCCAATGGCATTTGGTGTACTCAAGCCAGTCGCTGGAAAATCCCCCGCTCGAAAAACCCTCTTCTTTGGCTTGCCGGGAAACCCAGTTGCAGTGATGGTGACTTTCTACCAGTTTGTGCGTGCCGCCCTATTGCAGCTCAACGGCGCAAATCAAACTGAGCCTCCACTGACTCAGGCTATGGCAGAAATGCCAATCCGGAAAAAGCCCGGTCGCACTGAATTTCAACGTGCCATCTTGGGACGCAGCGCTGATGGCAAACCAACAGTCAAACTGACCGGCAGCCAAGGTGCTGGGATCTTACGCTCTATGAGTGAGGCTAATTGCTTTGTCATTCTTGGTCATGATCAAGGAAATGTTGCCGCTGGGGACTGGGTAGATATAGCACTTTTTGATGGACTGCTTTAAGATTGCGTCATCATGAAACTTAGCAAAAAAGAACTGGTCTTTCTTGACCCAATGCATACCGCCAAAACATTAGTTTTGGTTTACCTCTGTTTCTCCGTTCCAATCGTTTTGTTGGCGCTATTTGTTGCCTTCATTCGTGACGGTGCTATCCCTGGATTTACCGTGCTATCAGCCCTTATTCTGAATGCATTACTCGGCTTTGGATTGCTGTGGATTGCATGCAAAGTCTACAACTGGGTTGCAGGTAAGTTCGGCGGTATCGAATTAGCAATGCGCGAACTACCAGAAGAAATTGACGCTGAATAAATGAGCTGATATTTGGAGCTCTACTCCAGACAATAAAGCCGAGTTCTCACTCGGCTTTATTTTTTTGCTTAGTAAATCTGATTCAACTAAGGTTTATAAACTTCTGCATTAATCAAGCTAGGTGGCTTTTTACCATCAAGTGCAGCACGTAAGTTATCTACCGCTAGATCAACCATGGCTCTGCGTGTTTTTTCTGTCGCACTAGCAATATGCGGAGCCAGCACAACATTACTGAGCTTTAGTAACTCTGGGTGCACTTTGGGCTCTCCCTCAAAGACATCTAAACCGGCTGCAAATATTCTCTTTTCTTTAAGCGCCTGAGCCAGCGCAGCATCATCCACAATACCACCACGCGCAATGTTTATCAGGGTTGCGGTCGGTTTCATCAGCGCAATTTCTTTGGCGCCAATCGTATGATGACTCTCAGCGCTGTATGGCAATACCAAGACAACATGATCTGCTGTACGAAGTAATTCCTCCTTGGACACATACTTGGCAGCACAGGCTTTTTCATCAGTCTCTGATAAATGGCTGCGATTGTGATAAATCACATTCATTCCAAAACCCAATGCGCGCTTAGCAATACCTTGACCGATGCGGCCCATGCCAATGATACCTACTGTGCTGTGATGTAAATCCATCCCAAGAGGATTATTCACGATAGACCACTTATCCCAATGACCAGCACGTACCCAGTGCTCTGATTCAGTAATGCGTCTTGCAGTTGCCATCAACAATGCAAATCCAAAGTCAGCGGTTGTATCCGTTAATACATCTGGGGTGTTGGTAGCCATCACACCAGCAGCTGTAATTGCCGGAACATCAAAGTTGTTATATCCCACAGAGATATTGGCTACGATCTTTAGGTCTTTAGCGAGAGCTAGGGCATTCGTATCAATTCTTTCGCTCCCCGCAACTAAAGCCCCTACAACCCCAGAGAGTTCTTTTTGCAACTCTTCTGGACTAAAAATTCGATCCTCTTGGTTAGACCGCACATCAAAAGATTCCTCCAACTTGGTCAGAGCCTCAGGAAAAATGGCTCTCGCAACCAAAATTTTGGGTTTTTGCTTGTTAAATTGGGTATTGGACTGTGTATTCATAGGAGGAACTTTACCTCAAGTAAATTGACGCTTTGACCTGAAAAATAGGCTATTTCAGCTAAAATTGAGCTTTTATAACTTAGCACCCGGCTTTTTGGGGCTCTTGAAACAAATCCACCATGACTTACGTTGTTACCGAATCTTGTATCCGCTGCAAATACACCGACTGCGTTGATGTTTGCCCAGTTGACTGCTTTCGCGAGGGTCCCAATTTTCTCGTGATCGACCCAGACGAGTGCATCGATTGCGCAGTTTGCGTTCCCGAGTGCCCTGTCAATGCAATCTACGCTGAAGATGATGTGCCTGGTGATCAACAAGCATTTATTAAGCTCAATGCTGAACTCTCTCCTTCCTGGACTTCAATTACCAAGTCTAAAGCAGCGCTGCCTGATGCCGAGGAATGGAAAGACGTTAAAAACAAACTCGATCAGCTAGTAAAGTAATTTTCTAGCAAAATAATTCGTGTCACACTCACCCACACAAACCGATGCTGTCATCATTGGCGCCGGTCCTGTGGGTCTCTTTCAGGTCTTTGAGTTAGGGCTCCTAGAAATCAAAGCTCATGTGATTGATTCTCTGCCAGAAGTTGGTGGTCAATGCATCGAGCTTTATCCAGATAAACCCATCTACGATATCCCCGCTATTCCAGTTTGCACTGGACGTGAACTCACCAATAATTTACTGAAGCAAATTGAGCCCTTTGGTGCGCAATTTCATCTCGGTCAAGAGGTGACCAAGCTTGAGCGCCAAGTCGATGGTCGATTTCTTATTATCACCTCGCAAGATAAGCACTTCCTCAGCAAGACCGTCTTTATTGCTGCAGGAGTTGGCGCCTTCCAGCCGCGCACCATCAATCTTGATGGTATTGATCGCTTTATCGGCAAACAGCTCTTCTACCACGTTAAAAGCCCAGAGCAATTTACAGGCAAAAGAATTGTGATTTGTGGAGGCGGCGATGCTGCTCTAGATTGGGCCATTCATTTTTCTGAAATTGCTGCTAGCGTGACCTTAATTCATCGCCGTGATGAATTCAAGGCTGCACCTAAATCGATTGCGAGAATGCGTGAGCTTTGTACCAATCATCAAATGGAACTACTGATTGGACAAGTGAGCGGCTATGAGGCTAGCGATGATCAGCTAAAAGAAATTACCTTCACGAATATTGATAGCGAAACAAAACAGATACCACTGGATGATCTGCTGGTGTTTTTTGGACTTTCACCTAAATTAGGGCCCATTGCGGATTGGGGCCTGAATATCGATCGCAAACAAATTTGTGTGGACACTCAAAAATTCCAAACCAGCATCCCGGGTATTTATGCAGTTGGCGACATCAATGTCTATCCAGGCAAGAAAAAACTAATCCTCTCTGGGTTTCATGAGGCTGCCTTAGCCGCCTTTGCGGCCGCAGAGTACCTCAACCCCGAAAAGCAGATTCAACTCCAATACACCACGACCTCACCAAGGCTTCACAAGGCTCTGGGGGTGCTGTCGCCAACATTCGAGTAAGCTATCCATTATTCATTAATACACAATCATTTTTAGCCAATATATATGCGTCAATATCACGATCTCATGAAGGAAGTCCTCGCTAAGGGGGTGCAAAAGTCCGACAGAACTGGAACAGGCACCGTTTCCGTTTTTGGACACCAAATGCGCTTTAACCTAGCCGATGGCTTTCCGATGGTGACGACCAAAAAGCTGCACCTCAAATCCATCATTTATGAATTGCTCTGGTTCCTCAAAGGGAGCACAAATAACAACTGGCTTAAAGAACGTGGTGTTTCTATCTGGAATGAATGGGCTGCACCTGATGGTGATTTAGGTCCAATCTACGGGTATCAATGGCGCTCATGGCCTGCTCCAAACGGTCAACATATTGATCAAATCTCCGAAGTCGTAGAGACCATCAAAAAGAATCCAGACTCGCGTCGCATCATTGTCTCTGCATGGAACGTTGCTGATATTCCCCGTATGGCTTTAGCGCCTTGTCATGCATTCTTTCAGTTCTATGTGGCTGACGGGAAATTGTCATGCCAACTCTATCAGCGTAGTGCAGATATTTTCTTAGGCGTTCCATTTAATATTGCCAGCTATGCCCTTCTCACTCATATGATGGCGCAACAATGCAATTTAGAAGTAGGCGACTTTATTTGGACTGGTGGCGATTGCCATCTTTATAGTAACCACCTTGAGCAGGTAGAGCTACAGTTGTCTCGGGACTTCTTTCCTCTGCCTAAGCTTAATATCTTGCGCAAGCCTGATTCAATTTTTGATTACGAGTTCGAAGACTTCGAAATCGTAGGTTACGAATCTCACCCTCACATTAAAGCTCCTGTAGCTATTTAAGAATTGCCTCTATGACTCAACCCGCTATCTCTATGATTGTTGCGCGCTCGCGCAATCACGTCATTGGCCGTGACAATCAAATGCCTTGGAAGATCTCGGCTGATTTACAGTTCTTCAAACGCGTGACGATGGGTCACCCCGTCATCATGGGCCGCAAGACCTGGGAATCTATCGGCCGTCCACTTCCCGGTCGTCGCAATATCGTAGTTAGCCGCAATGCTAACTATTCTTTAGCTGGTGGCGAACTAGTGGGCTCACTTGATGAAGCCTTAAAGAGCTTAAGCGAATTTTCGCGGGTATTTGTGATTGGCGGCGAACAACTCTTTACACAGGCATTTGATAAAGCAGACCGTCTTTACATTACTGAAATCGATTTAGATATTGAAGGCGGTGATACCTTCTTTGAGGTGCCCAATGCATCAGCCTGGAAAGAGGTAGAGCGTACGCCCGGGTCTGAAGGCGATATTACCTTTAGCTTTATTACCTTAGAGCGCAAATAAAAAGGGCCCTATAGGGCCCTTTTTATATTGAGAGCAAGCTTTTTACTGAACAATAATTTTTGCATCTTTTGCAAGTTTTCCTAAAAACTCAAACTGCTTTCTTTGCACTAAACCTGCGCGAATAGCCGGCTTAGCCTGCTCAAATGTTGGTGGTTTACTTGATTTTTTATCTTCCAACTTCAGCAAATACCAACCTTGCTGCATCTGAATTGGTGATGGTGATACTTGCCCCTTTGAAAGAGTCACCAGTACCGAAGCTAATTGAGGGGCAACCTGACCAGGCTGAATCCAGCCTACAGCGCCACCTTGCACCTTATTCGGTGCCAAGGAAACGCTCTTAGCAACCTTATCAAATGGCTCCCCTTTTTTAATGCGCGCCAATGCAGCTTGAGCATCTGCTTCAGAGGCAAGCGCAATATCGCTCACTTTATATTCCACGATCATTCCTTGGGGACCCAAAGAAGCTAGCTCTCGGTTGTATTCAGCTTGCACATCAGCATCAGTAACTGGGTTTTGAGCCATATAAGTAGATAACTCAAGATCGGCTAGATAATTCTGACGAATGATCGCCAGCTGGGTATTAGCTCTTTCTGAATTCGCTAAGCCATCTTTTTCTGCTTGCTGAGAAAGTAGCAATACCTCGATAAACTTTTCAATCACCGCACCGCGCAGTTGAGGAGATTCTTTTTGCCCTTGAGCAATAGCAGCTCTAATTCCTTGCTCAACCATATCATTGGTAATGATGGTACCGTTAACGGAGGCTGCAGCATTAATTGGCAAGCCACTTTGCTGTGCAATGGAGCTACCAGCAAAAACGCTAATCAGGAGACCGATTGCAAGAAAGCGCACGATCATCGGATTGAATGCGGGGGAAAAGGATTTCATATGAAGAATGTCTTTCTAAAATTTAGCCTCAATACTACCAGCAGGCATAGGGCGGTTCAGAATAAGCCACAGTAAAATGACTTTATGTGTGTTCAATATCTCTCGACCGCCAATGTTGAATGGGTTAAAACCCATTTTGACCTAGATTTGCCCGCATCCCCCGCTCATGATGTATTTCCGACTTATCCAGGACCCATCATCTTGAAAAGTCACAATACCGGCTGTACAGCGATCGGCTTGGCGCGTTTTGGCTTACTGCCATCCTGGGCCAAAGAGGAAACTTTTGGCAGAAAAACGTATAACGCCAGAGTAGAAACCGTAGCCGAAAAACCATCCTATAAAAATGCTTGGGTAAAGCGACATTACGCCTTAGCTCTTGCAGATTCTTTTTATGAGCCCTGTTATGAGTCGGGCAAGGCAATGCGTACTGCCATTAAACAAGTCAATCAAGAGCCCATGGCAATTGCTTCAATCTGGGATACCTGGACTGAACCTGAGACAGGCGAACTCATTGTCTCTTTTTCTATGATCACCATTGATGCTAGTGATCATCCGGTAATGAAACGCATGCATAAACCTGAAGATGAAAAACGCACTGTGGTTCCGTTACGCCCTGAGCTTTTTAACGCATGGCTTAATGCTACGCCAGAAGAAGCCCAGGCTTTAATGCAATTGGATTCCATTCCTGAAATTGCAATCGCCTAGAAAGTCAAAATAGGTTTCGTTGATTGATATGGATCGGCGGATTGTGTTTCTATCGCCTCAGCCTCTTCCTCGCCCTGAGGTTGATTATAAAATTTTGCATCCAACGAGCGTTGTTTAGCCAAACGTAGATCTTCTCTCTCTGGGTCAACGGGACCAAATGGCCCCTCTACCGGCGACAGAGACTGTCTATTAAATTCCTGAATCTGCTGCGGGGTGTAAGGGGAGAAAGTGGTCGAACCGGGGGGCTTGGGAGGCGCTTGAGTGCAGGCAGAAATACTGATCAATATTAGACAGGGTGCTAGCCGTAGGGCGTATGTATTCATATGGCTTATTGTATGGCAAGCACATACATCTTGTTTTTATATTAATTAAAAACTCCGATGAATTTTTGCAGAGCCTTTGTAGAGTTGCGGCGCTTAATCATGTAGAAGGCACAAAGTTTTAAGATTCTCAGATTCTTAAGTTTTTAGTCTTTGAAGAGTAGTCTTCACTATAGGTAGCCGACAGGCAAGCAATAGAAAAATGACTGCTCCATAGATTGTCACTGTTTCTAAATCATTTTTACCTGCCTTGTGCCACCAATAGTGAGCGATTGCAGTACATGCAAGTAAATAGACCAGCTTGTGCAATAAAGACCAGCGTTTACCCAATTGGCGAACCGACCACTGATTGGAGGTCAGTGCCAGAGGAATCAACAGCAATAAAGTCAGAAAGCCCATGGTAATAAATGGACGCTTAACAACGTCACTCCACATGGATTGCAGGTCTAAATTTTGGTCCAACCAAAACCAGATAGAGAAGTGAATACAGGCATAAAAGAAGCAAAATAAGCCCAGCATACGGCGCAACTTAATCCAGGTAGTTAAACCCGTGATTAAGCGTAATGGGGTCATTGCCAAGGTAATACACAGAAACACAAGCGCCCAGGTACCGGTAGAGCGAGTGATGAATTCAATGGGGTTGGCGCCTAAGTCGTCATGAATTCCGAACCAAACTAAGCGCGCCAGCGGTAGCAAGCAGAGAAGAAAAATGGCCGGTTTTAATAGCTTCATAAGCATCACTGTAAACCAAGCATGGTGAAGAGCACCCTTGGTTATTTAGCTCTATCGAATTAGACTTTAATTTGCTATTCTGAGGGCTCAATTAAGGATAAATATGACCGAAGAAAACCAAACCCAGAATGATGAAGATTTTGACTATGGGTGCGAGTGTGCAATGACCTTGCTCAACGAGCCCACTGAGGATCGTCTGAATGACTTAATTGATGAGCTCGATGAAGATGGCATGATCTCGACCGAAGTAGTCTACGGTTTGCTAGCAACTATCCTCATGAGCATGAATGAGGAAGAACATGAAGGTGATGAGCACTAATTTTTAGAGCTCACTTGGGAGGCAAAAGCATCCATTGCTTTTGCTAACTGAATATCTAGTGCTGTCAAAGCACTAGCAGAGTGAGTGGACAGGAATACCGAAACCTTATTCCAAGAATTTGACCAGTCGGGGTGGTGGTCAATTTCTTCTGCGTACTCGGCACTTAGCGTCATAAATTCAAACGCCTGTTTGAAATTTGTAAAAACAAAATTCCGCCCCATCGCCTTTCCATCATGCTTAAGGGTCCACAGAGGAAGTTCTTTTTCTATATCAATACCCTGAACTATCAAGATACACTCCTTTAGGTAGCAACACTTTGTGAAAGCTGCTTTAAATCTTCTGGATATAGCCAGCGCCATTCACCCTCTGCCAAATCAACAGGAATCTGATAGGCGCCGATTTCAGTACGATGCAATTGGGCAACGTGATTGCCGACCGCAACCATCATGCGCTTTACCTGGTGATAGCGCCCCTCCACAATCGTCATTACCAGAACATGATCTGAGATCTGCTTACAGGCAGTGGCAAAGCAAGGTTTAGGATCGTCATCTAATACAACGCCATTTAATAAGTGATCAATTTGCTTCTGGGTGATGGGCTCTGGGGTAGTGATTTGATACACCTTCCCAATATTTTTCTTAGGGGTCGTCATCTTATGAATGAATTGACCATCATCAGAAATCAAGAGTAAGCCCGTGGTGTCGTAGTCTAAGCGCCCCACACATTGCAAACCTCTTTCAACAAAAGGACTAGGCAATAAGCTATACACACTCGGGTGATGTGTCGTCTTATGAGAGCATTCATAATTAGCCGGCTTATTAAATGCTAGATAAGCCTTCTCGTGGTACTCCCAATCCTTACCTTCTACATTGAGAATCAGGTTCTCGGTAGCAATTCTTTGTTCTGGGTCCTCAGCTAAAACGCCATTTACCTTTACCAACTCTGCATATACCAAATCACTACAGTAGCGCCGCGTACCAAAGCCTTGGCTAAAAAGAATTTTTTCGAGAGAAATAGGTTTTGCCATATGCTGCAAAGGATACTACAGAGCAGGACTCTATTAAGCCCCCTCATTTATTTACCCAATTCATTATCATTAGAAGTAATAACTTCACACAACATAAAAACCATGCTCTCTAACCCCAAACCAAGATCCTTGCTGCATACCCGTGAAATCACTTTCCAGGGTTACGCACGGGAAGATGGCTTATGGGATATTGAGGGGCATTTAAAAGATTTCAAAACCAGCCCCTTTAAAACAAGTGCAAAAGTCTGGGGGCCTGGTGAGGCTTTTCATGACATGTGGGTGCGCGTGACACTTGATAAAGAATTTGTAATTCAAGATATTGAAGCAGTGATGGATGGTCACCCACATGCAGAATGTACTGCTGTGATTCCGCCAATGGATTCACTCATTGGAGCAAAGATAGGCAAAGGTTGGCGCAAGACAATTGATACTCATCTTGGCGGAATCAAGGGTTGTACACATTTACGCGAGCTCCTCACGAGCCTTGCTACAGCAGCCTATCAATCTATTCCAGGAGCATTTTTCGATCCCACCGGAGAAAAGCCGCCACTGTATTTGGGTACCTGTAAATCCTGGGACTTCAATGGGCCAGTGGTGATGCGTGTCTTCCCTAAATTTTATCGCTGGAAGCCGTAGAATTTAGGGTGGACCTTCATGATATTTCTGCGAACACTGGTCCTGCTTTCATTATGTATTCCCGCTACCTTGATGGCGGTTACAGAACCCAGTACATCCGCACCCATTCTAGGACTCGTCAATACATCACAACAAAGGTCATCAGATCACATACTTGAATTCTGGGGCTACCATGACTCTCAAGGCTCCGAGAACTATATCGATACTCTCAAACTCCGTTATTACAATCCCGTAAACCTTGGGGATTGGCACGGCACCATGAGACTTGATACGGCTTATTCAGCTGCTTATGGCCCCCAGCTTCCCGCACAATCCACCGGAACTTTTTCAGCTAATAATGCAATGCTCACGATTTGGGGTGGTCAAGCTGGCTGGTTTGGTAATGTTGGTGCAAGATTATTCGCGCCGCTGAGTAATTTAGGCCAATGGCTGGCCGGACCACAGGTAAGCACCTCATTTGCACCAGCTGGTAGTGAGCAAAAAGTACTATCGGATATTTCACCACTTGCTAGATATATGTTTGGGTTTAATTCTAAAGCGCCATCTGTCGTGAGTCCACCACCCCTGGCAAGCCGTCTTGAGCTATACCCAACCGTAGGTCTGAACTTAGGGCCTAGCACGCAGCTAAGATTTTGGGATGAGAATGGCGCAGTCTATAACGCTGCGGGTGGTGGGTGGTTTGTACCGATCGATGCGATGGTGACTCACCGATTTAATAAACATCTTTTAGTTGCAGTTGGTGGTGCCAAACAAGTGGTGCAAACCTACCAAATTTATAATTGGTCTCTATACGGAAAGATCTCGCTTAGCTTTTGAAATAAACATTCAAGCAAGATCAAACAAGACGTTACCCTCTAATTTTGCAGAACCTGACTTCACCAGAGACTTGGGCAGCCACTGCGTAAATTCATCCATACTCATATTCAGTAATTTTGCCGCACTGATGAGTGCAGGCGTATTGATAATCCAATCATTCACATCTTTGATATCGCGACTACGCCACTCTAATAAGCGATATTTCAGCAAGACTTTAGCGCCATGACGCGCATTACGATCTGGATCAGATGCCAAGTAATCCAGTCTTGAACGAGCCGTAGCAAGCGACTTCGTAATATCCGAAAATGGTACACCATGACCCGGGATCACTAAATCAATTGGCAAGGTCTCAATCAGATCTAAAGTTTGTGCCACCTCTTCAAATCCAGCCTCACCCCATAGCTCAGGAAAAATAACCCCGAAACCCTCTTCCCACAAAGCATCCGCAGAAATCAAAATACGATGATCAGCTTGATACAACATCACGGAATGGGGGTCATGTCCGGGAGCGGCCAAAATTTTCCAGGGGTATCTTCCTAACAATATTTCCTCACCAGGCACTAATACTTGATGATGTAAAAACTGTGGGCATTCCTGCCCTAGATTGTCATAGCTTAATAAAGCACTATCCCAGCTCTTCACTGCTAATGCTTCAGCCGCTGGAATATAGACCTCACAATCAAACGCCTCTGCTAGAGCAGCATTACCTCCACAGTGATCCGAATGAAGATGTGTATTTACTAGCTTATTTAGCGTGATTAAGTGATGTTTTTTTAGGGCGCTATTTACTAAATCTAAAGTCATCTTTTGATGGGCACAGTAACCTGAATCCACCAAGGAAACATCAGTATCACCAAAGTGAAAAATATTATTTGCAGAGAGCCACCCCCTCTCAAAAACTTCAATGCCAGGTGGTAATAAATGCGCTGTCATGCTTGCAGTTTTTTTATTGGCTTTGAATGATTTAATTCTTTGGGGAGGAAGTTTGCGTCGTTAACTCTAGCTTACGAACATCGAACTGCTGAGCTTGTATGCGCTGCAGCGTATCTTCATAAACTTTTTTATCCAATTGTGGTGTTCTTGAGAGGATCCACAGGTACTCGCGGCGTGAATCACTCACTACCGCCACTTGATACTGAGGGTCCAAATCAATCACCCAATAATCACCCCAAACTAATGGAATAAACGATAACCAGGCTGGAGCAAATCGTACTTCCAGCTTAGGCGAGTCTTTTGATCCCACCTGGCGTGCAGTACCCTCAGCGTCGACTACCTCACCATCAACAGTTTTACAACTATTCAATACCTTGAGTGTGCCATCAGCCCTAGGGGAGTAAACCGCCTTGGTATTACTGACGCACTTTCTTTGAAACCAATTGGGATATTTAGCAATCTCATACCAAGTTCCCAGATAGCGCTGTACGTCCAAGGCGGGAATGGTCTTAACGGGAGATTCACTTGCCTGGCTATAAGCAGAGAAGCTGGCTATAGAAATGCAAATACAAAAAAGCGTTGAAAAAATTTTGTTCATCACTAATAGTACTTCTTCAGATCCATGCCTGTATACATGCTGGCGACCTGCTCGCCATAGCCATTAAACATTTGAGTTTTAATCTTCGGCGCGAACATTCCTTTTGGATCACCAATACGCCGCTCAGTCGCCTGACTCCAGCGCGGATGATCTACTTGGGGGTTAACGTTAGAGTAAAAGCCATATTCTCTGGCATCAAACTGACTCCAGCTAGTCTTGGGCATCTCTTCGGTAAAACGAATTTTGACAATGGACTTCGCGCTTTTGAAGCCATACTTCCAAGGCACCACAATGCGTACTGGAGCACCATTCTGCTTGGGCAAGACTTCGCCATACAAGCCTAAGGTTAGTAGCGTTAAGGGATTCATAGCCTCATCCATACGCAAACCTTCGCGATAGGGCCAATCAATAATATTGCTTTTAATCCCAGGCATTTGCTTGCGATCAGCCAATGAAACAAACTCCACATACTTGGCCGATCCCAGTGGCTCTACTTTATTAATAAGCTTAGAGAGTGAGTAGCCATCCCAAGGAATGACCATCGACCAACCTTCGACACAACGCATCCGATAAATACGTTCTTCGATTGGCGCCAATTTGAGCAGCGCATCAATATCCAAGGTCATGGGTTTTTTAACTAAACCCTCAATAGAAATTGTCCAAGGTCGAGTTTGTAAACTTCCTGCATTGGCTGCTGGATCTTCTTTATCCGTGCCAAATTCATAAAAGTTGTTATAGCCAGTCACGTATTTATATGAGGTCAACCCATCCTTATCCGCAAAAGCTGGATTCAATGTAGCTGCCAGTTTTTCTGGGGTCGCCGCCAGAGCCTGCCGAGAAAACCAAGGGGCTAGGGCTAATCCAAAGCCACCAGCGGCTGCAGTCTTAATGATGTTTCTACGATTTTCAAAAACGGCTTGTGGAGTAATGTCACTCGCATGAATGGTCTTATCGATAAAGCGCATGCCGCACCCCTTAGGACTGTAATTCCCCTATTTTGCTACCGATAATTATTTCTTGCTTAAGACTGACTCTCGCGCATTCTATTCATCAAAGCTAGACTATGTTTATCCATGCCACCGACCATCTCAGCGAGAGCGGGATAGTCTCGGGTCAGTGTTTCACCGCCATAGAAGCGTAGCAACCAATCTGGAAAGCTACGCTCTGAGATTTCGCGAATTTCCAAGAGCTCGATACGATGATGACGCTTATCTTCCTGAATACGCTTCCATACTTTCATTACATTGGCGCGCTCGCCTTCAATGACTTGCCCAAACTGCTGGTTGTCATATAAAAGAATGCCTGTGACGCCGTGCTTTTGATTGAAGGCACGTGCCGACTCTAGCAAACGCATTAAGCCAAGAAAAGACATGTCCGAGACTGCTTCGCTCAGATAACTCAATTCCACCAGGTCTTTTGGTTTTGGCATCACTCAAAGATAGTAAGTAAGGATTTATAAATTAAAAAGGCAAACCCGAAGGTTTGCCTATAAATGCTATACCTAATTCAAAAATTAAGTACTTAGCGCTTTCACCTATTAAATTCTTGCCGCCTTGAGAGCTGCATTGAAAGTAGGGCTAGGACGCATTACAGCCTTGCACTTTTCTGGGTCAGCTACAAAGTAACCACCAATATCCGCTGGTTTACCTTGAACAGCCTTGAGTTCATCTGCGATCTTTTGCTCATTCGCAATCAGAGTTTTAGCTAAAGGTGCAAAGAAGGCCTGCAATTCTTTATCTTCAGTTTGAGCAGCCAGAGCCTCAGCCCAGTACATTGCCAAGTAGAACTGGCTACCGCGGTTATCTAACTCGCCAGTACGCGGTGAAGGTGACTTATTGTTATCCAACAACTTGCCAGTCGCCTCATCCAATGTACGCGCCAAGATTTTCACTTTATTGTTACCTGTCTTATCGCCGATATCTTCAAGAGACACCGCTAAAGCCAAGAACTCACCCAGTGAGTCCCAACGCAAATGGTTTTCTTCTACCAACTGTTGAACGTGTTTTGGAGCGGAACCACCTGCACCAGTTTCAAACAAGCCGCCACCAGCCATCAAAGGCACGATAGATAACATCTTCGCGCTAGTTCCTAATTCCATAATCGGGAACAAGTCGGTGAGGTAGTCACGCAAAATATTACCAGTTACAGAAATAGTGTCCTTGCCACGAATCACACGCTCTAAGGTGTAGCGCATTGCGCGTGTCTGGGACATGATCTGAATGTCAACGCCTGTTAGATCGTAGTCTTTAAGGTAAGTATTTACCTTCTTGATCAACTCAGCTTCATGTGGGCGGTACTCATCAAGCCAGAATACTGCTGGAGTATTAGAAAGACGTGCACGATTAACAGCCAACTTGACCCAGTCACGAATTGGCGCATCTTTAACCTGACACATACGCCAAATATCGCCCTCTTCTACATTTTGCTCGAGCAATACAGTGCCATCATCAGCAACAATACGCGCTACACCAGCTTCTGGAATTTCAAAAGTCTTGTCGTGTGAACCGTACTCTTCGGCTTGTTGAGCCATCAAACCCACGTTTGGAACAGTACCCATGGTTGTTGGATCAAAGTTACCGTGGGTCTTACAGAAATTAATCATTTCTTGATAGATGCGGGCAAAAGTACTTTCTGGGATCACGGCCTTGGTGTCATGCAAACGACCATCTGCACCCCACATCTTGCCGCCAACTCGAATCATGGCAGGCATAGAAGCATCCACGATCACGTCGCTTGGGGAATGAAGGTTAGTAATTCCTTTAGCAGAGTCAACCATCGCCAATGCTGGACGATGTTCGTGGCAAGCATGCAAGTCCTGAATAATTTCTTCGCGCTTAGATTCTGGCAAAGTTTTGATTTTTTCATACAAGCTGCTCATACCGTTATTGGCATTCACGCCCAGCTCTTCAAATAACTTAGCGTGCTTTGTAAAGGCGTCTTTGTAGAAAATCTTCACGGCGTGACCAAATACGATCGGATGTGAAACCTTCATCATGGTTGCCTTCACATGCAAGGACAACATCATGCCAGTCTTGTAAGCATCTTCGATTTCTTTCTCGTAGAACTCACATAGCGCTTTTTTGCTCATGTACATGCTGTCGATAATTTCGCCAGCTAACAAGGAAACTTTTGGCTTCAGGACGATAGTCTTGCCGCTCTTGGTTACCAAGTCCATCTTGACATCGCAAGCCTTGGTCATTGTCATGGACTTCTCGCTAGAGTAGAAGTCGCCACCATGCATGTGAGATACGTGTGTACGTGAAGCTTGGCTCCACTCACCCATGGAGTGCGGATTTTTACGAGCGTAACGCTTTACAGCAGGTGGCGCACGGCGATCTGAATTGCCTTCACGCAACACTGGGTTAACCGAGCTACCCAAGCACTTAGAGTAACGAGTGCGAATTGCCTTCTCTTCATCTGTTTTTGGATCTTCAGGGAAATTCGGGATCTTATAGCCTTTAGATTGCAACTCTTTAATAGCCGCTAATAACTGAGGTACAGAAGCGCTAATGTTTGGCAACTTAATGATGTTTGTGTCAGGCAATAAGGTCATCTTACCGAGCGCGCCCAAGTTATCTGGAACTTGCTGCTCAGGAGTTAGGCAATCAGAAAACTCAGCCAAGATACGTGCAGCAACAGAAATGTCGCTCTTCACAATCTCTACGCCAGCAGGTGCCGTAAAAGTACGAATAATTGGCAGAAATGCGCAAGTCGCCAAAAGCGGCGCTTCATCTGTCAGCGTATAAATAATCTTTGATTTCTCTGAAGCCATGAATGTTTCCTCAATTTTGAAAAAATTACAGAGTCAGGTTTTTACCCTGTTGCCCTCAAACCCTCATTTTGCAAGTCGCTTTTAGCGCACTTATTGCCAATGAGGCGAGTCCTCCATTTTAAATCATTGGACCTGGCAAAAATGGTGGTTTTGCCCGTGAAAATAGCTAATTAAGAGTCATTTAAGGGAATTCACCAAGCTCACTAAAGCTGCAAATTCACCGTAAACTGCAAGCCATGACCAGCAAACACCCCTTACTGAATCGAAACCTGGTGCTGCTGATCATTTGTCAGGGCTTATTCCTCACCAATAACGTCACTTTTATTGCTATTAATGGGCTTGTAGGCCTCAGCCTAGCACCAGTCAGCTGGATGGCCACCCTACCCGTCATGGGCTACGTAGTTGGAGGCGCCTTTTCTACTTCCATCGTGGCTAAATCCCAGAATTATTTTGGACGCAAGATTTCATTTCAACTGGGTCTGCTAGTGGCAATGCTCTCCGCCCTTTTATGCGCCTATGCTGCTGTGAGCAAAAACTTTTGGCTTTTGGTTGCAGGAACCTTTATTGCTGGCTACTACAGCGCCAATGGTCAGCTTTATCGCTTTGCTGCAGCAGAACTGACAGATCTAAAGCAACGTGACAAAGCCGTTTCTTGGGTGCTTGCCGGTGGCATCCTTGGCGCTGTTATCGGACCTAACCTCGCCTCATGGACACGAGACCTCTTTGATACCGCCTTCCTGGGCGCCTACCTGACCCTTTCTATCGCTGGCTTCATTGGCATCTTTGTGATGCAGTTCATTCACTTCCCCCAAGAGTTAAAGACTCAACACTCACTCTCTGATGGGCGCCCCTTAAGCGTGATTCTTCGTCAGCCTGTATTTGTTGTTGCCATCATTGGTGCAGCTTTAGGTTATGGGGTGATGAATCTATTAATGGCGGCCACGCCCTTAGCAATGCAAATCTGCGGACTTCCTTTCTCGGACACCGCCTTAGTTCTAGAGTGGCATGTGATTGGTATGTTTGCACCTGGATTTTTTACGGGCTCACTCATCCAGAGATTTGGCACATTAAAGATTATGGGCGTCGGAGTGCTACTGAACTTCATCTGTATCGCCATTGCGCTTACCGGCACTGACCTACATCAATTCTTTATTGCTTTATTTTTACTAGGTGTCGGCTGGAACTTTTTATTTACCGGAGCCACCTCTCTGGCGATGACAGCCTATCAACCAAACGAACGAGACAAAGCTCAAGCGGCAATTAACTTTTTTGTCTTTGGCACCATGGCTTTCACCTCTTTTGGTTCAGGTGCCCTCGTCACCTCTCATGGGTGGAGCATTCTGAATTGGGGATCACTGATTCCTGTAGTGATTACCGGTCTTGCACTTTACTGGCTCGCTCAGCAGCGCAAAAAGTCCCAAGCAATTGTTTAAGAAACTTTTGCCAGCGGTAAGTTAAATAATAGGTTTTGCGGTTTTAACTTGAGCTGCTGTTGATCATTCATAGCAATAGCCATATAGACCGGTTTGCCTGCCTGAGCCTTGGCTACAGCAGCCTCGTCAATAAAATCCAGACGAAATAAACAAATCACTTTTTGCAACTCATCTGCCTCAACTAACTCTTTGTTATAAAGCTTATTCAGAATTTCTGTTGCAGCTGCATCCAAGCCAACATGCCATGACCACTTGGGATCGCTAATTTGCTGCATAGGTGTTATGCGCACACTGACACCCAAGAAGTGCTTAACCCATTTCTCTAAAACACGGCAAAAACGATTAATAGGCTCGTGTCCAAAATTCAATTGCACTGCTAAATCGAAATCTTCGTTGCGCGACCAATACTCCTCAGCATTGTCCTCATGAAGCACATCTAAATCCGCTGATCTCATGGTCATGGACTTACCCTTTAGCAAATCCATGATGTTGCCCGTATCGCCTGCCTGGGCATTGCGAGCGACCACCTCTTCATCGGCGCCCATCACGATGCCATCCTCAATGATGGTAATTTTTTGAGTTCTAAAAAAGAGCTCTCCCATGCGCACTTCCAATGGGTGCGCGTCATCACCCAAAATATGCCTGATAAAGATTTGGGCCAGCAGGGAGATAAATAAGGGTGGAACATCCACCCCCTCGCCTTTAAAGAGGCTCATATAAAAAGCCTCTAAAGAGCTGGCTGACAAAAGGCGCGCTCGATAGCGCAACCAGACACGATAGTTCTCCTGAATATCTTCATCAGCCATTGAGGTGATTTCAGTTTCAACCACTTCAGCACGAGGGTTTTCTGTTAAACGCTGGTGAAGCGATCGCTCAGCAGGGCACGATTCAGGCACTAGTGCGAGCTCAGGCCTTGCCATGTAGGTGCGCAGAAAGTCGTCTGTAACCAGCAACTGGCGGTCAGGGCTGATTGCCAGAGTCTTATATGCGGAATTTGCCCAATAATTTGTCATACGTTTTAACTAAAGTGAGGGTGCCATCAAAATTTACAAAGCTCAGAATATACTAGCCAGTCAATTTGTGTGAAATAGGAAAACATCATGAGTGAACTCAAAAAAATCGATACCGTTGTAGGTGAAGGCAAAGAAGCCGCAGCAGGCAATCATGTAGATGTGCATTACACCGGCTGGTTGTTTGACGAGAAAGCCCCTGACCACAAAGGTCAAAAGTTTGATAGCTCATTAGATCGCGGTCAACTCTTTAGCTTTCCATTAGGCGCAGGCCATGTTATTAAGGGCTGGGATGAAGGCGTAGCGGGCATGAAAATTGGTGGCAAACGCACATTGATTATTCCTTCTGAAATGGGCTATGGTCCCCGTGGTGCAGGCGGTGTTATTCCCCCAAATACGACTCTTGTATTTGATGTGGAATTACACGGCGTTAACTAAAAATTGAGTAGATAGCAAAGCAAAAGCCACCCGAGGGTGGCTTTTTAATTACTTAAGCAGTGGTCTAGAAATTAAGAACGCAAGTCTTTGCCATTCAAGGTAAGGCGATTCGTAGAGCGGTTTTGGCACAAACTAATAAGACGATTTCTTTCAGCGATTACCTTGTCAGCATAGCCGCCATCATCCTCAGCATTGGCAGCGCCTACATAGTATTTCAGGCCATTACGCAATGAACCTGCTGTAGCAATCAGGTATTTCAGAATATAGGCGCCAACGCGAATATTGACTTCTGGCTTAACAGCTTCAGACGTGCCGCCAAAGATTGCGTATTTATCTTTATGCACTGAAGTCATTACCTGCATCAAACCTTCAGCACCTGCATGACTCTTAGTATTGGGATTGAAATTCGATTCCACCGAGATCACAGCCAATAATAGAACTGGATCAATGTTGACTTCTTTGGCAATCAAGATGGTATTAGAAACATACTCTTCAATTTTGGCGCGATCCAATTTGTATTTCTTTTCAAAGAAATCTGCTACGGCTCTTTGGTTCTGAAGCGAGCCCATAAGGTTGCTATCTAATGCCTGTGGATCAATCTTGGAAGTTGGAATGCGATCTGATAAATGAGAAATCGACTTGACCTGCATTTGCGCAACAGAGGGCATTAGCAAAGCGACTGTTTGCTGCTTAGCACTTGCCAAACCTGTAGTAGCTGGTAACTTTGACTTGTTATAAATTACTGCGGCGATACCGGCATCAGTAGTCTGGGTAGCAATATCGTTGGAGTCTTTGTACTGGTTGAGCATCTCAAAGCCATTACTCCAAACCATATGACGCGCCTCATCCGGAACCAGAATGCGAGCAAGATCAAAAGGGCCGGCATTGGTACCGTTGCCCGAGAGCCAGAGACCAACCACCATAAATACAGTAACAACGAGTAAGCCATTAATGACTCGATAGACTGGAGCCATGGCGTGCGAGAGCAGCTCTTTAGCGGCCGACAAGGTAGGCTGCGCATTCTGCATATCGCTCAAATTGTTAGGTAAACATTTACTCATTCATTGTTTGCAAAACCTCAAAAAACTGGACTACCATTTTATGCTGCATTGCAATATCTTAAAAACATGGGTCATCCTAAGAAGTTTCTTATATCAAGTCAAGAATAAAGAACTAGAAAACAATAACTTATTGATCTAGAAATTCGGGAGATCCCGTATATGTACCCTAAAAAACATATATAAGTTAATGAAATCAATAGCTTATGAAAGTTAGGGATCGCTAATTTCACTCTATAAAAAAATGACTAAAGGGGTACTTTTTTTCATTTTTCTTTATAAATTGAAGTCCATAAAAACATACATCTAGTGCTTTTACTCTTTTACTTTTCTAGGGGTAGTAGGCAACACGAGCCTTTTGTAATGAGCCTCCAACCAAAGCAGATTCGGCAATAAGCCTCTCTTAAGTCATGGCAAAAGGTCAACAATGTCCAAATTTCTTATTAGCCATGGAGCTAGTTCAATGTAAAAAGTGAGCAATGCCTTTAGGAGAGGTCCTACACTTAAACACCATGAAATTCTTTCGCAACCTAGTAGCCCTTGCAGCGCTTTCAGCTTCACTACATTCTTTTGCAGCCTTTGAAGACTGCAGGAATCTGTTTCCCCATCAGCAAATACCAACCAGCACTCAAGTTGGGCGAGACCTCTGCTTTGACAGCTTTGCGATTTATTACTCCCCGCAGGATAAGAAACCTATCTATACAGTAGAGAAACTCAACAAAGAACAATTTTCTACCCCGCACCCGCGCAGAAGTAATCAGTTTTACGAGGAGGCCAGGCTGCCCTTCTCAGAACGAGCCTTACTCTCAGATTACCGTGGCAGCGGCTATGATCGCGGCCACAATGCACCCGCAGGCGATATGAGCAATGAGCGCTCAATGGCCCAGTCATTCTCTCTGGCAAATATGATGCCCCAGGCTAGACAAAATAATCAGGGCATCTGGGCGAAAAATGTAGAAGAACCTACACGAGCCTACGTTAAAAGAGCTACCGGTGATATTTATGTATTTACCGGCTCTGTTGGTAATAGCGGCAGTATTGGTAGAAGTCGCGTGACGATTCCGAGTCATCTATACAAATTAGTTTACGATCCAAACAAAAATACTGCTTGGGCTTATTGGGTTGAAAACACCAATGAAGCCAATATGACGTCGCCCATCTCATACAAAGAGCTGGTTCAAAAAACAGGGATTGATTTTCATTTACCTGAGCTGAGCGATACCATCAAGCCAGATGCAGTACCCGTAGAACCCTCTAAAATAGTGGGTCAGAAGCTATTCACTGGTGGTTGGTATCCCGTATTTTTTGATGCATATTCCTCAAGCAAGCTCAATGGAGTCATTGATAACATCAAGGCGGGCAAGGTGGAGAGTATTCAGGTTCAATATGACCGCAATGAAACTCTTGCCAGGCAAATCACTTCTCAAATCGAATCTCAAACCAATCTCAAGGTTGCTTTAATGCAAAGCAGCCCACCAGAGTCTGCAACGGTGACCTACGAACGTAATCGCGTCACACTCATCATTCGCTCAAAGTAATTTCGACTTTGCCTGAATACCATGCGCTCGTTGTATTGGCGCCAGTAATCCACGCAAACCATTGTGATCTAGCGTGTGCATCAACTCTAGAAGCTGCCCCAGCTCGCTTTTAGGAAAACCTTCGCGCGCAAACCACGCTAAATAGTTCCCCGGCAAATCCGCCAACGCACGTCCAGCGTATTTACCAAAGGGCATCTTCATCAAAACGAGTTTTTCTAGAGACTCTGCATTCATCCAGGGAAATCTTACAAGCAAACCAGAAAGGACTTATAGATTCCGCCATTTTTAGGTTCATGGTCATTTAATTAGTTGAGAATCATTCTCATTTAGTGTTATATTGAGAACCGTTCTCATTTAGACTTTTTAACCATCAACCTCAAATGATCATGAAATTAACCATTAATAGACTCCTTGCCTTTAGCTTCTTCCTTGTTGCCACTCTTCACTTTTCCTTTGCCAATGCGGGCGAGGGAGCGTTTGGCTGGATTTACACCTTAGATCTTCAACCCAAGGGCAAGCTGGAATTTGAGCAGCGTCTACAGCTGAATAAACAGCAAGCCGCGGGAACTTACGATGCCTGGACCGCAAGAACTGAACTTGAATATGGCCTCACCAATGACTTACAGGTAGCGGGCTATATCAACTCCTACTACACGAGTGCCGATCAGAATTACACCAATCCAGAGGCGTGCGGTGATACACCAACTTGTACGGGTGGATACGGCGTGCCCTCTTCGCATGATCCATCTACAGCCTATAGAAAAAGTGGTATTGAAGGCGGCTCTCTTGAAGCTATCTACCGCCTGACCAATCCAGTCACCTCACCAGTGGGCGTAGGCCTCTATCTCGAACCAACATGGGGTAGAAATAAAGATGAGCTAGAAGCAAGACTTTTGCTGCAATCTAACTTTATTGATGATCGCCTGATCTTGGCGGGTAACGTTGTGGTTGCTAATGAACGCCTGAAGTTTATTGAAAATGGCAATGTTCCTGAATCGATGCTGGATTTCTTAGTTGGCGCTAGCTATCGCTTTGCTCCCAAATGGTCAGCCGGAGTTGAGGCCCGTTTTCATAACGACTACTCTGAGTTGAATTTACGCAATCAAGTACAAAGAGCAACTTTTGTCGGACCCAATATGCACTATGCAGCTAAAGATTGGTGGGTCACTGGCGCATGGCGCTATCAGCTTGCAGGCGGAACCTGCATGGGCGGCGGCGAAGCTGAATGCTCAAATGCACGTGTTTGGGACAGTCACTCTGTGAACGAATTCATTGTCAAAGTTGGCTTCCCTCTTAACTGATAACTAAGCGAAAGAATCTATGGAAATTCAAAACCTATTAGTTGCAGCCCTGACTCATTTAGTGAAATTTCAGGCTACGCAATGCCAAACTGCTAAACAAAGAGCGCTCATGATGTTTGAAAAACTCTCCAATCTACAGGACATCCATCCAGAAATCCAGGCGCTTTGTAATGAAGCAAACGAATTACTCACCGCATAAATGAACTCATGATCTGGAAACCTTACCCGCTAGCTGCAATTGGCTTAGCAATGATGAGTGCACCCATCATTGCGCATGCAAAAATTTATGTTTCTGTAGAGCAGGCGCAGAAAATCCTCTTACCAAATAAGGCGCTTACTAAGACGCCCATCATCATTACCGATGATCTACAAGAAAGGATGCGAGCAGCATCAAGCATTCGCCACCCTTTTCAAGGAGATCGCATCTGGAGGGCATCTGACGGTAGTTGGCTAGTCATTGATGGGGTAGTTGGTAAACATGAAATGATTACCTATGCTGTTGCCATCAATCCCAGCGGCAGCATCTCTGGCATTGAAATACTGGAATATGTGGAGTCTTATGGCTATGAAGTGGCTGAAGCGCAATGGCGTAAGCAATTTATTGGTAAGACTGCACATGACCCTATTAAGCTCAACCAGGATATTCAAAATATTGGGGGTGCCACTCTTTCTTGTAAGCACCTGACCGATGGAGTGAAGCGAGTTGCTGTCCTATATGAATTAGCTCTGAAAAGCGCTCCCGCACCTGTCGGCCAAATCCAAACTCTCAAAGCAAAATGATTCGATGTAAACCTCTGCTGGGGACTTTTGTAGAAATCTCCACTCAAGAAGATAAGAATGGCTTATTGGCGATTGAGAACGCATTTGCCGCAATCCAACAAGTGCAGGATCTCATGGGATTTCATCATCCTGATACTCAACTTAGTGTTATTAACCAACTCGCCCATAGGGAGGCCGTTGAAGTTCATCCATGGACAGCCCAAGTAATTAAGGTTGCCAAAGAAGTTCATCTTGCATCAGGTGGTCTATTCAATTGTGGCATTGGACATCGCTTGGTTGCTGCAGGCTTACTGCCACGGCACATTACCTTCACAAATCATGATCTTGGTGGAATTGAAGATATTCAGTTCTTAGCTCCCGATCTCATCAAATCGGCACGTCCAGTCTGCCTGGACCTTGGTGGCATCGCTAAAGGATTTGCAGTGGATATGGCGGTGCGAGTCTTAATCTCCGAGGGAATTACTTCGGGCTCCGTCAATGCTGGTGGTGATTTGCGCGTGTTTGGTAAAACCGCCCTACCAATTCAGGTTCGCGATCCAGAACTTCCTAACAGACTGATTGAGATTGGCTCCTTGAAAGATGGCGCCATTGCCACCAGCAGCCTTTACTTCGCAAAAAGGGATCAACAGATTAGCCACATCATTAACCCCCTAGCTCAGAATTTTTCCGAAGTACATGCTGAGGTTTTAGGCTCCTTCTCCATTCTCGCTAAAGAGTGCGTCTATGCAGATGCCCTCACCAAAGTCTTGGCCTTAACAAATAATGAGTATCACCCCTGTTTCTCACACTTTTCAGCACAAGCACTGAGGATTACTATATGAGTCGACTTGGGAAAATGCCAAACTGGCAAAGAACATTTGTCATTCTCGGGATAATGACCTGCTCTATCACTGGCCTCATGTATCTACTGGGCCATCAGTTTCAAATTCAGAGAGCCGCTCTTGGCACTCACAGTATCCTGGCTGCTCATGGCATTGCTGCTATCTTGGCAACCCTAGCTCTTGGTTCAGTGCTGTCATTTCATATTAAGGCTGGCTACAAGTCTCAAAAGAAACGATGGAGCGGCTTTAGTCAATTGAGCTTACTTACTCTGCTGCTTGTTACTGTCGCCTTACTGTATTACGGTCCCGAAGAAATTCGAGACATTACGGTCGATACCCACTGGATGACTGGCTTACTCTTTTTTGTTATCTTTTTGCTGCATGCATTTCAAAAAATTTGCGGCAGTAGCCACGGCAGGTAAATCGACTACTTTTTGCAATAGTGCTTATAGAGCAGACTCATTACCGCCACAGCAACCTCACTGGCCAGAGAATAGTAAATTTGCTTACCCTCTCTGCGTGTCTTAACTAGCTTTTCTTTGCGAAGCACGGTTAATTGCTGAGATAGTGTAGGCTGATGAAGATCTAAGGCGAGCTCTAACTCACTGACGCATTTTTCGCCTTGGCCGATTTCACATAACAGCATCATGCGGTCGCTATTGGATAGAACCTTCATTAACTTACAGGCATCAGCAGCTGACGCCTGCATTTTCTTGAGTTCAGATTTGGTAATCGTCATATTAAAGAGCGTTTAATGGGATTTTTAAATAGGATTTGCCATTCGCTTCAGGCTCAGGCAGATGACCTGCACGTATGTTGACCTGAATCGATGGCAATATCAGAGTAGGCATATCTAGGGTCGCATCCCGCTTACTGCGCATTTGCACGAACTGCTCCTCGGTGACTCCGTCGTGCACATGGATATTAGACTTCTTCTCCTCACCCACGGTTGTGCAATACGCCTCAGGACGATCTGTTGGCGGATAGTCATGGCACATATACAGCTTTGTCTCATCAGGATATGCGAGCACCTTCTGAATAGATCGATATAAAGTCTGGGCGCTACCGCCTGGAAAGTCACAACGCGCTGTACCGACATCAGGCATGAAGAGGGTGTCCCCAACAAATAGTGCATCCCCAATTTCATATGCCATGCAAGCTGGGGTATGGCCAGGCACATAGAGAGCCTTTAAGGAGAGGTTGCCGAACTGCAGTGATTCACCGTCTTTTAGTAAATGATCAAATTGAGATCCATCAATTGCAAATTGCTCATCAAGATTGAAAACACCCTTAAATACGTTTTGCACACTGGTGATGTGATCGCCAATGACAATCTTGCCGCCTAACTTACTCTGAATATAGGGGGCTGCCGTTAGATGATCAGCATGAGCATGCGTTTCTAGGATCCAAGTTAACTGCAATTGCTCGCCTTGAATAAAGCTGATGACTTCGTCAGCAGACCCTGTAGTTGTTCTGCCTGATTTGGGGTCATAGTTCAATACGGAGTCTATGACTACGCAGGGACTTTTTTTGCCTCCATAAACTACATAGGTAAAAGTCCAGGTTTCTGGATCAAAGAATGCCTTAACTTCAGCGCTTGGTTTTGGGTTCATAGCAGGCTTTCCTAAAAATACCTTGATTACCGCTCAAAAAGAGTATTTGATATATATATTTATATATTATCTTAATATAAAATTAATTGCAATGGACTACTCAATCTTCATCAGCCCCGCCCTAGGCCTTATCGTAGGTTTGTTAATGGGTCTTACCGGCGCAGGTGGCGGCATTCTGTCTGTCCCCCTGCTGGTATTTGTTCTACATCTTCCAATAGCGGAGGCAGCGCCAGTCTCTCTTTCTGCTATTGCACTCTCTGCAGGTGTAGGCGCACTACTTGGACTGAAGAATAAAATTTTGCGGTACAAAGCAGCTGGCTTCATGGCGTTATTTGGACTTCTCCTATCGCCACTAGGTCTTTGGGCAGCACAAAGAGTTCCTAACGCTCCGCTACTAATTCTTTTTAGTGCCACGCTGTTTTTTGTCTCAATCCGCTTACTACTTCAAGCTAGAAGAGAAATCCTTCATCTCCCCATGAAAAAGCGCAGCCCACCGCCATGCTTACTCAATCCAGAGCTTGGTAAATTAAGTTGGAGCATTCCTTGCGCTAGATCTCTCATGTTTTCTGGATGCTGGGCGGGATTCTTATCTGGATTACTGGGAGTAGGCGGCGGCTTTGTGATTGTCCCAGCCTTAAAGCGCTATACAGATTTGCCAGTGCAATCAATTGTTGCCACCTCACTAGGCGTACTTGCCATCATCTCTAGCGGAGGGGTAGTATTTTCAGCCATATCAGGCAATCTAGATTTAACGCTGGCAGCACCTTTTTCCATAGGTGCCTTATGCGGTCTTCTAATGGGTCGAGCATTGGGCAAAAAAATAAGCGGTCCAAGGCTGCAACAAATTTTTGCCATACTCACATTTGGAGTTGCAATCAGCCTCACCATTAAAGGCATTAATGCCTTATGAGAAAAACCCTGCAATCTCTAGTCTATATACTGATAATCAGCCTTTTGGGAGTTCTGCTGATGTCCATAAGTAAACCAAGCTCTTTGCTATCCAGTTCTATAAGTTCGATTTCTGGCACGGTGAGCAATCTTAATAATGAATTGCTCGAATACGTAAACCCTGAAAAGCCCACCCACGACCATTCCTCGGTCTACTACAAGCGCTTTTTTATCTCTACATTTAATTTGGGAGATAAGGCAATCGAAGCCAAGTTTTCAGCACCGATGCAGATTGCAGATGGCGATCAAATTACAGTAGCTGGATATCAAAAGGGTGAGTCCCTTCAGGTTCTCGCCTATAACAACCAAACTCAACAAGTCAGCAGCAATGAGAATTGGATCATCCTCGGACTAGGAGCGCTCTTCTTTTTTGCCGTAGCGATTGGCTTACTCAATAGTGAATTAGTAGCTGAAGGCGCATTGATACCCAAGCTCTTTTTGTTTGGATTTACTGTAGTAGCTATATACATGGGGTATCGCGCCCTGCTGATACGAGAAGCGGTAAAGCTTTTAGCTAGCTAAAAAGAAAAAGCCCTTATTACTAAGGGCTTTTTTATTACCGGTAGTTTGGATAACTACTTAGTGGCCACCAGCACCACCCAAGTAAGCTGCTTTCACAGCAGGATCATCCTTGAGCTTAGCAGCAGGTCCGTGAGTAGCGATCTTGCCGTTCTCAAGCACATAACCGTAGTCAGCCACATTCAATGCTGCAGCAGCAAACTGCTCAACCAACAACATGGTCACACCCTGTGACTTCAGGTTAGAGATGATCTTAAATACTTCCTCAACCAAAATTGGTGCCAGACCCATCGATGGCTCATCCAAAAGAATAATCTCTGGATTGAGCATCACTGCACGGGCCATTGCCAACATTTGTTGCTCGCCACCAGATAGCGTTCCCGCCAATTGATTGCGACGCTCTTTCAAGCGAGGAAACATTTCAAGAGACTTTTCTAAGTCATTCTTGATATCGCCTTTTGGACGGCTACCTGTAAAGCGTGGAAATGCGCCCAACAATAAATTGTCGGTAACTGACATCGTCGTAAATACGCGACGACCTTCAGGGCTGTGAGCCAAACCCAAGCGAGCGATTTTATGAGAGTCGTAACCATCAATTTTTTCACCACCTAGAGTGACCTCACCAGCTGTTGGCTTGATCATGCCAGTGATAGCACGCATGGTTGTTGTTTTGCCGGCGCCGTTTGAGCCAATCAAAGTAATGACTTGCCCTTTTGGAACATCAATATTGATGCCGTGGAGGACTTTGACTTTACCGTAGCCTGCTTCAAGATTCTTAATAGATAACATGGTATTTACCGATTCAATATGTTCTAGTGATTAAGTACCCAAGTAGGCATGAATCACCTTCTCGTCTGCCTGAACTTCAGCTGGTTTACCTTCTGCAATCTTCTGACCGAAGTCCAATACAGAAACGGTATCGCAAACTGACATCACCACATCCATGTGATGCTCAATCAGGATGAAGGTAATACCACTATCGCGGATCTTACGAATAATGCGCAAGAGTTCTTTAATGTCAGGAGCTGTCAAGCCTGCTGCTGGCTCATCCAACAAAAGCAACTCAGGATCCAATGCCAAAGCACGGGCAATCTCGAGCAAACGTTGCTTACCGTATGGCAAGTTACGTGCTTCTTCATTGGCCAAGTCATCCAAGCCAACGAACTTGAGGAGCGCCATTGCACGACCATGGGCTTCAGCCTCTTCTCGCTTGTAGCGTGGCAGATTCAATGCAATCTCCACCATGTTCGACTTAAAGGTGTGATGCAAGCCAACCAAAATATTTTGGATAGCAGTCATTTCGCCGAAAAGCTGAACGTTTTGGAAGGTACGAGCGATACCAGATAAGGCGATGTCGGAAGATGTCTTACCAACAACGCTTTCACCAGCGTATAAAACGTTACCAGCTGTAGGTACATAAATACCTGTCAATACGTTCATCATCGTGCTCTTACCGGAACCGTTAGGACCGATCAAACCATGAATAGTGCCGCGCTTGATGCTCAGATCAACATTGTTCAAGGCCTTCAGGCCACCGAACTGCATCAATACAGAGTCAACTTTCAAGAGCTCAGCGCCAGCATTTGCGTTGGATACATTGCTAATGAAGCTGATAGAGTCATCAACTACTTCAGCATCACCACCACGAGTAGTTTTAGCTTTGCCAACGATTGACTGGTAGAAGCTCTTCGCAAAACCAACAATACCGTTTTGCAAGTAGTACACCACCAACAAAATCATGAAGCCGAAAATACTCAAGCGCCAGTCAGAAATCGTATTGAGCCAGAATGAGAATGCTGCCAAGCCCACTACGCCGGCGATAGGTACAGCAACGCGACGCGGGGTTGTAGTCTTCTTGGACAAGGCCATGCCAGCACCAACCACCACTACAACCGCAATAATCGAGGCAACGATACGGAACAAATTGATGTCGTCCAAGAGTTTTGGCAACAATACAATAATAGCTGCACCAATCAAGGCACCTAGGCGAGACTTACGTCCACCCATGATGATGCCGAGCAAGAACAAAACAGCAAGTTCGTTGTTGTAAGTATTTGGTGAAATATATTGCTCAGAGTAGGCGTACAAGCAACCAGCCAAACCTGCAAAGGCAGCGCTGATCACAAATGCGATCACTTTAAAGCGATATACGGATACGCCCATACAGTCACAGGCAATTGGGCTATCACGCAATGCTTCAAAAGCGCGACCAATTTGTGACTTCACAAAACGGTCTACAACGATCATAGAAATGATCAAGATAATGCCAACCATCCAGAAGTACTCTGCTTTGGTCATTGGCACGCCCATTAAATCAGGCTTCGGAATCTTGATGCCCAATGGGCCTTCAGTCAACCAAGTCATCTCATTAATGAGAATCTGTGCAATCGTTCCGAAAGCCAAGGTCACCATCGCCAAATACGGTCCAATTACCTTCAGGGCTGGCAATGCCAAGATACCGCCGAAGATAGAGGTCACGATGATAGATGCAGGTAGAGTTCCCCAAATCGTCCAACCGAAATGGAAGTACAAAACACCAGCGGTGTATGAGCCGATACCAAACAGAGCTGCGTGACCTAAGGAAACCTGACCAACATAACCCACCACGATATCCAAACCATATAACAAGATGGTGTAGATGAGAATGGTTTCAACTAAGTGAATGTAATAAGGGTTATGGACAAACAACGGCAAACAAAAGAGTGCCGCAATCGCAATTAATAGCGGTATTAGAGACTTCTTCATCATTAAACTTTCTTAATTGCAGATTTGCCGAATAGACCAGATGGTTTGTATGCCAATACAAGCAATAACAAAATCAAACCTGGAACATCTTTATAACCAGTAGAGACATAGAAGCCGGTAGCTGTTTCGACAATACCCAAAATCAGACCGCCCACAATGATGCCCATGCCGCTAGACAAGCCGCCAATAATCGCCACTGCGAATGCCTTTAAGCCCAGTGCGCCACCCATAGTTGCACCAGTCAGTGTCAATGGTGCAATCAACACGCCAGCAAAGGCGGCAGTCAAAGAGGAGAGTGCATAAGAGAATGTAATTACTACGCTGGTATTAATACCCATCAAGCCAGCAGCATCACGGTCGTTTGCTGTTGCCACAACCGCCTTACCGTAAATTGTTTTACGGTTAAAAAATTCTACTAACAACATCATGACTAATGCGCCAAACACCACTAAAATTTCCATTGGCAGAATACTTGCGCCCAAGAAATTCATTGGTTCCATTGGTAATGGAGATGGGAATGGCAATGCGTCACGGCCCCAAATGTTTTCTGCCACGTTCTTGAAAATAATGCCGAGAGCGATAGTGGACATAATCCATCCAAACTCGGATTTAATTTTGATCGCAGGACGTACGCCGATTAATTCAACGAAGCTGCCCTGAATCATGCCGAATAAACAAACGACTGGAATCATGACCCAGTAGTTCATGCCAAAAGTGTCAACGCAGGTTAAACCTACGAGGGCACCCAACATCAGCGCTTCACCTTGACCGAAGTTCAAAGTGCCTGATGTGGCAAAGGTGAGCTGGAAACCGAAAGCGATTACCGCATAGATCATCCCCACAGCGATACCGCTCGAGAGGATTTGTGCAAGCATGTCCATTTTGTTGGCCTAAAAGATACTTAAAACTGTTTTATTAACGAATCCGACATTGTAAGCAAAACGCCGCTTTTTGGGCGGCGCTTTGTTTTATCAATTGCTGCGGTGCAAAATATTGAATTATTCTGCACTGCCTGAGTAAATTGAATTACTTCTTCTTGGGTGCTGCGTCCTCAGCATTCAAGAACTCAACACGGCCGTTTTCAACCACACCCATCACTACGTCTTTCATCTTGATAGCGTCGTGATCAGTTGCAGAGAATGGCTTGTTGTAAGTAATAACAACACCATCAACTGGAGTCTTCAGATCTTGCAATGCTGCAACAATCTTTGGTCCTTCTGTGCTGTTTGCTTGCTTAATCGCTGCAGCCAAGAGGTAAACAGAGTCATATCCTTGTGCTGCAGAAACTGGAGATGCAATGTTATTGTTCTTTGGCTTGAACTCGGCCAAGTAAGCAGCTTGGAAAGCTTTACGCTTAGCTGTTGTAGATGGAGTCTGAATGTAAGTTTGTGGCATTGTTGCGCCGTTACCATTCTTACCAGCAGTATCAATAAAGCTAGCCATAGACAATGTCCATGAACCGATCATTGGCTTTTTCCAACCCAACTTCGCCATGCCGTTAGCAATTTGTGCCAACTCAGGTCCGATCGCGTAAGTCAAAATTACTTCAGCGCCAGCATTTTTTGCTTTGAGTAATTGTGAAGTCATGTCAACGTCACCAATGTTGAATTTCTCAACCGCTACTGGTGTTACGCCATAACCTTTCAACGCCTTCTCTAAGTCTTCACGACCCAACTGACCGTAGTTTGTAGAGTCGGCCAAAATCGCTACTTTCTTCAAGCCACGCTTTTCAACCGCTTCCTTAGCGATCAATGGAGCTTGAATATTGTCAGGAGCAGCATTACGGAAAATATAGTTCTCTGGTGCATTAGGGAACTGCTTAGTCAAGATAGAACCAGTAGCAACGTTATTCATTACTGGAATCTTCGCGTCTTGATAGAAGCGCTGTGAAGCCAATGCAACACCAGTGTTGATGTAACCCAAAGTTGCAACAACTTTTTCATTGTTGATCAATTCTTGTGCAATTTGCACGCCACGCTCATTTTTTGCTTCGTCATCGCGCTCAACCAAAACGATTTTGTTGCCATTGATACCACCAGCAGCATTAATCTCTTTTGTAGCAAGACGTACACCGTCACGCATACTGACACCCATGGAGGCAGAGCCGCCAGTAAATGGACCTGAAACACCAAGTTTGATATCGGCAGCGTAAGCACCGGTTGAAAGCATCGCAGTAGCAGCTACTGCAAAAATGTGACGACGAATGTTCATAAAGTCTCCATGACTAAAAATTGCTAATGAATAAATACTTTTTTATAGGTAAAACACAAACGAACAGTTATCTTACTGTTAATACAAAGGCAAAAAAAGGGGCATCTATTAGGGTTTTACATTAGCCTCTAGGGGCGAAAACTCTTAAGAAAAATGCCGCTTGAGTTTGAGTTCAATGCTTGGCCAGAATAAATTGACTATCAAGCCAGCAATCACTAACCCCGCCGCCTCGATCTTCCATGGGGGCAATGGTTCAGCCAGGAAATAAGCGGCAGCCCCCATACCAAATATAGGCACCAATAAGGGGGCAGGCGCCACAACCGCTGCAGGGTGCTTAGACAGTAGCCAGGCCCAAGCCCCATAACCAAAGAGGGTGTTAGCCCAGGATTGCCATAAAACACCAGCCCAAGCCCATACAGGTGCTGAGGCTAATGAGCTACCCATATGGCTCCAGCCACCCTCAAATAGATAGGACATAACAAATAAGGGTGGAATAGCAAATCCACTTGCCCAAACTACATAGGACAGCATATTGATCGAGCCCGCCCTGCGGCTAACTGTATTAGCCACCCCCCAGGAGAGGCCGGCGAATACAACCAAGGCAAGCCCGAGGAAAGTAGTGTTGGCATCAGTGTGCAACGCAATAACTACCAAACCTGTGATTGCTACTAGCAAGGCTATTGTTTGATAAGTTCGCAAACGCTCTTTGGCAAAGAACATAGCAAAGCCGATAGTAAAAAATACCTGCGTCTGAATCACCAAGGAAGCTAGACCCGGGGAGATACGACCATCGATCGCAAAGTACAGAATTCCGAACTGCCCCACCCCAACAGCAACTCCATAAGTACAGAGATTGACCCATGAGACTTTAGGCATAGGAAAGAAAAGTGCCAAGGGTAAAAAAGCAAAGGTATAGCGAAGCGCGGCAAATAAGAATGGAGAAAAAGAATTGAGGGATAACTTAATCACTACAAAGTTAGTCCCCCATACGGCCACAATGGCCAGTGCCAGCAATAAATGGCTCGCTGGTAATGAATAACTCTTTTGCGAAGCTTTATTCACGCGTGAGTAATTCTGCTACGCGCTCAGCAATCATCATGGTCGGCGCAGCAGTGTTACCTGAAGTAATGGTAGGCATCGCTGAAGCATCCACTACTCGTAGATGATGAATACCTCTCACACGTAACTCAGAATCCAGCACAGCCATTGGATCATCAGCACGCCCCATCTTGCATGTGCCTACTGGATGAAAAATCGTAGTGCCAATATCACCCGCCGCTTTTACCAATTCGGCATCCGTTTGATATTGCATGCCTGGTTTGTATTCTTCAGGAGTAAATGGTTTGAGTGCAGACTGCTCAACAATCTTACGCGTTAAGCGTAAAGATTCTGCAGCTACTTTACGATCCTCATCAGTCGATAAGTAATTAGGACTAATGACTGGTGGCGCTTCTGGATCTGCTGAATTAATGTGCACACTACCGCGTGAAGTAGGGCGCAAATTACAAACACTAGCTGTGAAGGCATTAAAGGAATGCAAGTCCTCGCCAAACTTTTCTAAAGATAAAGGCTGTACGTGATATTCCACGTTGGCACTCTTTTGTTCAGGCGAGCTATAAGCAAACGCGCCCAACTGGGATGGCGCCATAGACATTGGGCCAGAACGTTTTAGCAAATACTCTAAGCCAATCATCATCTTGCCTATCAGCGTATTAGCTTTGGTGTTTAGCGTCTTAATACCATTGACTTTGTAAACCATGCGTAATTGCAAATGGTCTTGCAGATTCTCGCCAACACCTGGTAAATCGGCAACCACCGGAATACCTAATTGATTGAGGTGTGCTGCAGCACCAATGCCAGAGCGCTCCAAGATTTGCACACTACCAATGGCGCCGCCACTTAGCAATACTTCACCGCCATTCTCAATGGCGCATAAGGCTTCATGTGTTTGACCATTCTTGATGTACTCAACTCCATAACAACTTTTAGTTACGGGATCGATCTTGAGTTTGTTCACCATCGCTTCAGTCAATACTGTGAGATTGCTGCGCTTTGCAGCGTCTCTTAAGAATGCTTTAGAAGTATTCAAACGCCAACCAGCACGCTGACTCACATCAAAGTAACCCACGCCAAAGTTATCACCCTGATTAAAGTCATCTGTAGCTGGAATGCCCGCCTCCACCGCAGCTTCTTTAAAGCGATCCATGATGGGCCAACGCAAACGCTGCTTTGAAACGGTCCACTCCCCGCCTTTTCCATGCCACTCATTAGCAGCCCCGTGGTAATCCTCGAATGACTTGTAGCGCTTGAGTGCATTTTCCCAAGACCACGATTCATCACCAGTAGCCTGCACCCAAGACTCATAGTCACGAGCTTGCCCACGCATATAGATCATGCCGTTAATGGATGAACATCCACCCAATACGCGGCCACGGGGATATAACAATGAGCGACCGTTCAAACCTTTTTCAGCAGCAGTTTTAAATCGCCAATCTGCTCTAGGGTTATCAATGCAATATAAATATCCAACCGGAATATGAATCCAGATGTAGTTGTCGTTCTTACCCGCTTCGATCAGCAAGACTTTCTTATTGGGGTTTTCAGTCAAACGCTTAGCCAACATGCAGCCAGCACTTCCTGCTCCAATGATGATGTAGTCGTAAGTGTTTGGGTGATTTGTTGTACTCATGTCTCTGCTTTTTGTATGGCTATTTTTAACTCTATTATTTACCAATTCTCCCAATATGAAGAAATTAGGCAATTCAGCTAGAAACCTCAAATACCCGTCTAAAATAGCCATATGCATATTAATGAGAAGAATCGCACTCCCAAGCTAGTTGAGGCTGATGAGGGCCCCAGCAAGTCAGAGCTAAAGCGCCAAATGACTGAGCGCCAAAAGCTGGCCGAAGTATTGGCCGCCTTGAGTAGCGATGCCCTCAAAACCATTCCGCTAGATGAGGCAATTAAGGCCGCGATTGCCGAAACCAACAAGATTAAAAGTTTTGAGGCAATCCGTCGCCATAAGCAATACCTTGGCAAACTCATGCGCTTCTTAGATGATGAAGAGTTGGATGCGATTCAGAAACGCTTGGACGCGATCCAAGGTGTTAGCAAGGCAGAGACTGCCAAACTGCACTTTCTCGAAAGCTATCGCGAGCGGCTGATTGCAAACGATGAAGCTTTCACCAAAATGATTGAGCAATATCCTGATATGGATATTCAAAACATGCGCACCTTGATTCGTAATGCACGCAAGGAAAAAGAGCAAAACAAGCCACCTAAGGCTTATCGCGAGATCTTCCGCGCACTGAAGGATATGGGGCTGTAATCTTTTAGATTAGATCTTGAGTTTATTTGCTGGAACCTCTATCCAGCGATAAAGATAATTTGCTGCAATCACACTAGTTATAACTACCGCTAGTATTAATGTTATTGCTAACGCACCACTTTCATGCGCGTGTATTCCTGATGCAATGTAGATGGTGTTGGCCAGCAAAATAAATGCGAAGTGAATTAAGAATGCAGAGTAAGAGCGCTGGCTTCCCCAGGCGATAGCCTTTGCCCAGCCCTTCTGAATAATGGCTTTAGGATATTGAGTATCACCCCATAAATACAAAGCCAGGGCCACAAACCAAGCAAGGAAATTTCTGAGCCAAACTTGTTGGAATGAAGCTGCAGCAATAATTAAACCAATCAAAATCAATGCCACCTTAGCAAAGCGCTGGATACCTGCATCTTGAAAGCGACTTGCTAAGTAAGCTAAAACTCCTAAACCATATGAGCCAATAAAGTAAATGAAATAGGCTTCATAGTCAGCCGAACGATTAAAGAACAGCAAAGAACTAACGGCTAGAACGCTAATTAACCAAATCAATGCTTGATATCTCGGAAAAGAGATTAACAAAATTGCCAGCACGGAATACAGCTGCCAATCAATCGCGACATACCAAGCGCCAGCAGAAATCGAATCAAGACCCAAGATTCCTTGGATAAAAAAGAGGTGCGCCAAAAATTGCGATAGCGTTTCTGATTCCCCAATGAATTCATCATTGACCCAGAGGCGCGCAATATATGCGCACGCAATAGTAAAAATAAGTGCGATAGCGTATGGTGCAAACAAGCGCAGATAACGATTCAGAATGAGCTTGAGCAAACTATTGGCACTAAATTTGAGGTTAGCGTAACGACTCAAAGATTGAGCGGCCAAATATCCGGCCATCACTAGGAAGATTTGCACAGCATAGCGCCCATACTCAAATAGCCAAGTCATCAGACCCGGAAGAACGCGGCGTGCATCCTCGGCAATTTGCCCATAACTAGAGAGGTGATGCAGGATGATTAACAAGGCCGCAAAGACCTTTAGGAGATCAATCAGAAAAAGCGGGGCTACTTTCTTCAAGAATTACTTTGACTTGGATTTGCCCATTAAAGAAGCTAGCAAGGGGTTCGCACTTGCTAGCTCCTTCTTAGACTTTGCCTTCTCATCTGCGCCTAGTTTGGGAGTCTTGGCGGCATTCTTCATTCCCTGTGCAGTTTTCAAAGCTAAATTCTTATAGAGGTCGGTTTTTTTCATTGCCATGATGAAGTCTCTTTACTCTGCCTTCTGAATCAAATGAGTTATTTAGTAAGTGAGCGTGCCGCTAATCCCATAAACAACAATGACCAACCTTGCAATAAGAGCTCAATCGCAATCAACATACCAGGCAACCAAAGGCTAGACTCTGGATAACCATTCATGATGAGTACGCCCATCAAAATGGAGATTGCTGAAGACAATACCAACCAGAACCATTCACGAAAGTGACGATACTGAAACGCGGAGATCAAACGTAAAGCGCCGGTCACAAAAAAGATCGCAGCCAACCAAAGCGTGATTGCCTCTAGCGCTGGAATTGGAAATGCCCAAGTGAAGATTGCTGCTGCAATATAAAGTGCTGCCAAAATCAGCTGTACGCCAACACTTTTCCAGCCATGCGACTTGAGAGCATGAGCACCCTGAAGAAGGCCACCAGAAAATAAGAAAATGCCCAACACATTAACCGAGATAAATGAGAATAAGGTTTGACCTGCAATACCGATCATGCCCAGAACGATAAATAAAATTCCCAGGCCAATTAATGCGCCTGGAATTTTGGCGGCAGCGCCCAATACTTTTGTACGGATCTCTTGAATCTGAGCGGTTGATAGTTCGGCCATAGAGATGCTTTCGAATGAATTAGTTGAAAAGTAGCCTCTACTGTATCAACAAACCACTTTTAGCCCTGAATAACACCGATTGATGAGCCCCAAAGCAGCGCTAAGCCGCATGGGAAACAAAAACAGGTATTCTTTAGCCTTTACAGCCAATCCCCAGAGATTGTTAGCAAAGAAAGTTTCAGTATGGATAACACCTTAACCGTTATTTTAGGCATCGTTGCGATGCTCCTCCCCTTAGTTGTGGGACGTCTTTATTGGAAGCGCTTTGATCATTACTTTGGCAGAGGTGATGAGGTCTACATGGATAGCCTTGAATATTTCCTCAAGAAAATTGGTTCAACCGTATTAATTGCTTTTATTATTTTGTGGATTGGTATCAGCCTCGTGTTTAACGGCAGCGCCTCATAAAGCCATGGGCGATCAATTTAAAACCATTCTTCTCAAAGCAAAGCTCAACTTTGCTATCTTGGCATCTATTTTGGTCATTGCTGTATTGGGCAAGTTCACTAACCCCGAGCTTACAAATAGTATTTTTGTAACAGCTGATCAACTTGTTTCTGATCTTTACATTGTCTTTATCGCCATTACCTTAGGAGCCTTTGTCCCAAACTTTAAATTGGTGGCATTCGGATCCATGGCCGCCTTCATTGTTGCGGCTGTCCTGGTGCAGATGGGTGTGTATACCTACCTCACAACAGAGTACTTATTTGCGGTATTAATTGTGGTTCTGGGTTTTGCATCCATTGCCAATCTCTATAAGCACTATCGAGAAAACGGACTGTAATCGGGATTTTGCTATTAATCCAGTGTCGTTCAAAGCAAGATGAAATATTTTTTCAAACAGTGTCTACCTTATTTTTTTATATGGGCTTTCCTGATAGCGCTGTTCTATGGCACTGGATATAATCGCAACTGGTCCTTTTGGGCTGATCAAGAACTAACTCTAGGCTATAACGGCCTTCTAATTAACTCCGGTCTGAATCAAGAATATGTCGATCACCCTGGGTTCTTTTCCATTCATTTGATCGCTTTGATACTAAAAGCCAGTAACTTTTTAGGCTTAAGTGATATCTCTAACATTACTCAGTTTAATCAGGCGCCAACGATATTTGATGCCATGCGTTACCTAGTAATTTCTGCAAGACACGCTGCATTAGTGAGTACTCTTGTATTGGTTTCTGGTATTTACTACCTGAGCAATAAAATCTTTAAGAGCACCTTCATTGCTCTGTTGGTTGCTTTTTTAGCTTTCATAAGTAATGGTGTTTTTTATCACTTTACTGCGATGCGCACAGAGCCCATCGCCTTTATGTTTTTAATGCTGGCGCTTTACTACTTCATCGCTAGCTATCAAAAAAATACTCTTAAGTCTTACTGCTTGCTACAGCTCTGCCTTTTTTGTTTTTTCTGCGCAGCACTCAATAAAGCACAAATTCTTGTACTGGCCCCTTTTTACTTTTGCTGGGCTGCTTACTTCGTTCCAAATGCGGTTTCCCCTGAAAAAGAAAGTGCTCATCATATTTTCTTCATTTTTACAGCAGCGCTATCCTACATTCTCTTACTTTTCTTTTATTCACCTCGATCAACAGGGTTGGGTTTTATTTTTAACGTGCTGTTAGTCAGCTTTTTCAATTTTCTTATTGCAGTCATTGCAATTAATGTTCGGCGCTACAACACCTTTATAGCAATCACTATTTTTAATGTGTGCTACTTGGTTGCCTTTCTTCTCGTAGAGTTTACTAGCACTCAAATCAATCTAGGTATATCTATTTTTGGAAATATTGCTGATCCAATGAGCATGACTCGTTTTCTTAAGGGGTCGGAGAGTGCATTTATGGCAAACCCATTCTCAAGCGATGGTTTACTCAATACGCTGAATTTCCTCATCAGCCCACTAGTAGAGACTTTCGGCAAATTCTCATCGCCTACCCTACTAATTGGATTTTCTGTAGGCTACCTGATTTACTACCGCCATAGCATTACACAAAAAGAATGGTGGTTTTTTGGCTTTACTCTAGCTAGTTTTTATATCGTCAATTTGGTCAACAAAATTCGATATATCGATAACCCTCACTACCGGATTTTCTCTGAGTTTTTTCTGTTTACTTTTGCACTCTTGCTGATTTATAAAATGCCACAACGTACTCAAAAAAGAACGCTGAGTATTTTGATTTTTCTTACTTTGCTCGCTAATTTAGTGCCCTATACCAATTACTACAATTGGCTCATTCGAAAAGGTTCTCATCCCTTTTGCAAATCTGGTCTCATCCAATATCACCAGCAAATGGATATCAAGAGAATTGAGGCGGAATGCGCTCAACCCTCTTCCGAGCAATAGTTTTTAGCCTTGAAGTCAAGTAAATTTAATTCTGCGGGCGGCAAAAGCCACCATTTTGAGTAATAGCCAGCCGTGACTCCAGCGGGAGATGTTGGTCTCGCCATAACGCCTTGCCCGATACCGAATGGGCACCTCAACAATTTTGAGATTTAGGCGGGCCGCACCAAAGAGCAGATCAAAATCGCCAAATGGATCAAAATCGCCAAAGTATTTACGATTATCAGCAATCCGTTCGTAATCCGTTTTCCAAAGAACCTTAGTGCCGCATAAGGTATCTCGTATAGGCTGACCAATCAGCCAACTAAATGCCCATGAGAAAAACTTATTGCCAAGTAAGTTTAAAAAACGCATTGCTTCATCTTGCATGGGGTATACCAAGCGCACCCCATTCACAAACTCTCCAAGCCCGCTTGCCATAATGTTGTAGCAACGGGTTAAATCTTCGGGGGGTACAGTAATATCGGCATCCAAAATCATCAAGATGTCACCGGTAGCCGCATCAAAACCATTGCGGACTGCATTGCCTTTACCTTTGCCAGTTTGCTTAAGTAATTTGCAATTGCACTCAGGTCGCTTGGCCATCTCGCTAGCAATAACATCATAGGTATCGTCAGTCGAGTTGCCCTCCACAAAAATGATCTCAGTCGCAGATCCCATGTGAGGAACGCGTTCAAAGAGCTCAGCAATATGACCAGACTCGTTGCGGGCAGCAATGATGACAGAAACGCTAGGATTTTTCTTTTCTTGCATACCCACCGGTCTTGCAATGATGAAGTTGGTGATTGCCAATAGTTCAAAGGGCCAAATTTTGGCCAGATAACGATTACAGAAATTGGAGATCAACGGAATATGAATTGGCGCAATAATTTCTCGCCACTGGCGCAGACTCTCGTACTGCGAGATTTCCAGCAGGTTATTCATATCGTGGCGTGTCAGCCAGTTCTGAGGTAGATTTGGAGTAGCTAAAGCTAGCGCGCGAGCCGCTCGTAAGGGAATATTCCAAGCATGACTAAAAAAGTTAAATACGATACGCGTCTCAGCATGACAATACGGATGCATGCTTTCTAACATTGTTTGTACATCCCATAAATCATTTACTAAATCTGAGATGACTATGTAATCAAAGACTTGATCACCTAGATCAAGCTGCTGAGCATCAGCACAAATAAATTGCAAACTAGGATAATGCTTACGTGCTTTAATGAGTGCTTGCTCGCTGAAATCTACGCCCACTCCAATCGAAGGCTTAAGAGCATGCAATAAATCACCACCACGACAGCCCAATTCCAAAACTTTGCAATTACTCGGTACTATATTTTGATAAACATGCGCCAATCTCTTTTGGTAATATGCGCCTAATGAGTGGCTACGAGAACTGTTCACTGAGTCCCAAAACTGCCCACGTCGCTCTTGATACTCAGAAAACTCTAGTTCATACGGATTGGTGTTTGGGTTCATATTCATATTAGAAATATAACCCAGCTCGTGACATTCATAAATATTTAAAGTCAGGTTTACTTTTTTAGTCACGAAATAACCTTTACAGCTTATGCAACCAATTCAAATACCCAAATTCCCAGCTTAATAATCACTGGGTTTTCTTACAGTTTGCCAAAGCTACCTTTATCAATGACAATTACAACATTTAGCAAATTGCCTCACCATATATTTAAATGCCCAATAACACGCCAGAAAAATTTAACTCTAACTATCTTGACTGGAAGTCATGGGGATCCACTGATTTTGGCAAGCTCTCGTTTAAGGATAAGCATTATTTTGCCGCTGAATTAAAGCGGCTTCCATTGAATATTGATAAACCAATTTCAGTAATGGAGATTGGTTTTGGAAATGGTCATTTCCTGAAATTTGGCCTTGATAAAGGCTGGAATATAGTCGGTACAGAAGCTAACCCCCACCTAGTAAATGCTGCTTCCAATGCTGGCTTTCAGGCATTACATACGGAAAGCCTAAGCGAGTTTTCGAATAATCAATTTGATTTAGTGGTTGCGTTTGATGTTTTAGAGCATATTCCCCAAGATGATCTGCTATTTTTCCTTGAAGAAATTCGGCGTATTTTAAAACCGGGGGGGATATTTTTAGGGCGCTCCCCAAATGGGGATTCACCTTTTGGCCTAAGCCTACAACATGGTGATGTGACTCATATTACGATTCTGGGTTCTGGAAAAATTCATTATTTTGCAAAACAATTAAATATGAATTTACTGTATTGCTGCGGCCAAGCAGAAACATTACTACGCAAAAATCCAATTTCTACCCTCAGAAGGCTAATCGCACTCTTTTTTAGAAAAATAATTAACGGCTTTGTTTTTATCGTGTTTTATCCAACGCAAGATTTCTGTTCTGAAAACCTTGCTTTTGCCTTTCAAAAACAATCAGGTTAGCACCTCTTTTGGACCTTAAAATATACCGCTTCCTTTGTGAAAATTTAAAAACCCCTTTAGCAAGGCTTAAAAGCAAGGGATGAATTATCTATATATCTATTTAGATATATAAAAAGGATTTTTCAGTATTTGAAAGTATATAAAAAACCTTCGACAATCGTGGCATATGTATAAATATGACCACATTGACCAGACCCTGGTAGACCAACGGGTTGCCCAATTTAGAGATCAAGTATCTAGACGCCTCAATGGCACTTTGGCAGAAGAAGAATTCCGCCCTATTCGCCTTCAAAATGGTCTGTATCACCAACGCCACGCATTTATGCTGCGCGTTGCCATCCCCTACGGATTATTTAGCGCTAAGCAATTGCGCACCTTAGCACTCATCTCAGAAAAATATGACCGTGGTTACGGTCACTTCACCACACGTCAAAATATTCAATACAACTGGGTAACACTAGAAGACACTCCCGATATTTTGGCTGAACTAGCTAAAGTAGAAATGCATGCCATCCAAACATCGGGCAACTGCATTCGAAATATTACAAGCGATGCTTTTGCAGGAGTGGCTGGTGATGAGTATGTTGACCCCCGTCCAGTTTGCGAACTCTTGCGTCAGTGGTCAACGTTACATCCTGAATTCGCTCATTTACCACGCAAGTTTAAGTTTGCCGTGAATGGCGCCAAAGAAGATCGCACCGTATTACTTTGTCATGATGTTGGCATTGAGCTCAAGAAAAATACCAACAATGAATTAACTGCCGATATTTATGCAGGTGGCGGCATGGGTCGCACACCAATCCTGGGCTCTCTCATCAAACAAGACCTTCCATGGCATGTCTTGCCAAGCTATCTCACTGCCTTGCTGCGTGTATATAACCGCTTTGGCAGAAGAGATAACCTCTACAAGGCACGCATTAAGATTTTGGTCAAAGCCTTAGGCCCTGAAGAATTTGCCCGCCAAGTAGAAGGTGAATGGCTACACATCAAAAATGGTGATGATAACTTCACACAAGCAGAGTGGAACCGGGTTGCTCAGCACTTTACTAAGCCAGCCTATAAGAGCTTGACTGCGTTAAGCGCTGCGCAAGTCATTGACCTTGCTACCGAAGCTGAGAAGGCTGCTTTTGCACGTTGGATTGAGCGAAACGTAAAGTCACATCAAGTTCCCGGTTATACCAGCGTGATCTTGTCACTCAAGCCACATGGTACGGTTGCTCCTGGTGATGTGACTACTGCACAAATGTTGGCAATTGCAGATCTAGCGGATCAATATAGCTTTGGTGAATTGCGTGCCACCCATGAACAAAACTTAGTCTTGGCTGATGTTGAGCAATCCAAGCTATATGAACTCTGGCAAGAAGCGAAAAGGCAAAAAGTGGCTTTGCCAAACGTCGGCCTGCTCACTGACATCATTGCCTGTCCAGGTGGTGATTTCTGCTCGCTTGCCAATGCTAAATCCCTCCCAATTGCTAAAGCAATTCAGGAGCGTTTTGATGATTTAGATTATTTGTTTGATCTAGGAGGTATTTCTCTTAACATCTCAGGATGCATTAACTCTTGCGGACACCATCACGTTGGCAATATTGGTGTTTTAGGTGTCGATAAAGATGGTGAGGAGTGGTATCAAATTACTTTAGGCGGCGAGCAAGGCAATGATGCTGCTATTGGCAAAGTCATTGGGCCTTCTTTCTATGCTGATGAGATACCTAATGTCATTACCAACATCATCAATACGTATGTAAAAGAGCGTACTGAAGATGAATCCTTCATTAGCACCTATCGCCGTCTAGGTGTAGCGCCTTTTAAAGAGGCTGCCTATAAGGACAAACTCGAGAACGCTAAGAAAAAAGATGAGGTAGGTGATAAAGTTGCTGCGGGAGATGCATCATGAGCAACACCAATACAAGCTCTGCTCATTTAATTGCATCCCATCAGGAAATCGTGCACTTTCCTAAAGGTGGCAAGCCAGCGCTTGCTGCTAATGAATGGCTTGTATGGAGTGGTAGCCAAGATGAAGGTGGCTTACCAGACCTGGAGCACGAGGCCCATAAGGTATTAGCTCCATTTACTTGGTGGATTGAACGCCACCATGAAGCCGATGTCATTGCTAAGGCAAAAAATGGTCAGATTGGTGTTTGGTTTGCGACTGATGATGACATTCTCAAGCATGCCGAACTTATAGAAGCCGGTAAACAATACTGGCCTCTCGTTGCGGCCTACTTTCCGATCTTTAGAGATGGTAGAAGCTTTAGCACTGCCGCCCTATTGCGCGATCGCTTGGGCTGGAATAAGGAAATTCGGATGATTGGTGATGTATTGATCGACCAACTCTTACAAGGTGCAAGAGTAGGTTTTGATAGTTTTGCACTACGTCATGATCAAGATCTTAATGTTGCACTTCAGCAATTTGATTTGTTTTCAGTGACGACGCAAAATAGTTGGCGCGGCAAACGAAGTTTGTTAGCAACTAATTAAGCAAAAAAAGAAATCCATCCTCATGACAAGCAATATCCCGTCCTTCGGTAAAGTCTATTTAGTAGGCGCTGGGCCTGGCGCTGCTGACTTAATTACTGTGCGTGGCGCTAAGTTGCTAGCGCAAGCGGATATTGTGTTTCATGATGCTTTGGTTGAACCAGAAATGCTGCAGCTCTGCCCTCAAGCAATCTTAGTGCCTGTTGGTAAACGTTGTGGCAAGCTCTCCTCTGCGCAGCAGTTTATTAATAAACGTCTAGTAGATGCTGCACAAAAGCACCAATTGATCATTCGCCTCAAAGGCGGAGATCCTATGCTCTTTGGTCGCGCTGATGAAGAAATACAGGCCCTCAAGAATATGGGTATCGATGTTGAAGTTATTCCAGGCATTACCGCAGCCTTGGCTGGTGCAGCAAGCCTACAGCAATCCCTGACCCTACGCGGAGTGAGTAGGAGCGTTGCTTTTATTACCCTGGCTCAAGCAGCTGAAGGTAGCAATGAATCGCTAGGCCAAGAAAAGTTGCAACCGATGAGCAATCCTAGCGCTGATACTCTGGTGTACTACATGGGTCGCAAAGATGCTGCAAAGATTGCTCAGCAGCTCATTGAACAAAGTACCAATCAAACGGTAAATACGCGTGTGCAAATACTAGAGGCGGTATCGACACCACGCGAGCGACTTTGGAGCAGTACGCTACATGAATTAGCTAACGGCAAAGCAGATCAATGGTTTGATCGCAACTCCCCAGCACTCATCATGATTGGTGAAGCACTCAGAAACGCAGTGCAGCCAGAAGGCAGCTTAGAGAGCCCTCGCCCCGAAATCAACAATAGCTTGCAAGACAGCCAAATCCTCGCCGACAGCAGGCGTCGCGCTTAAAGCAATTGCTGGATATTTAGACTTACAAGCATCTAGCAATACTGGAAAGTCATTACGTAAATGGCCGCCCTGACCAAAAAATACAGGCACCACTGTAATTTGCGTAGCACCTTGAGAAACTAAAGAAGCTACCGCATCCTCTATAGTAGGCTGCATCATCTCCAAAAAAGCCAGTTCCACAGGCACGCCAGATTGCCGAACACGCCAGAGATCTGCAAGGCGATCAAATGGTTCACGCCAACGACTGTCTCGAGCACCATGACCAAATAAGATAATTGCCTTCATATCAAAAAATTCCTTAAGACCGCTTAATCATTGGATAATGAAGCTATCTTAATAGCAATCCCTCATTAACGCAGGCATACGTATGACACTTCCTCTTGGCGAGCTTACCAGTCAAACCTGGTTTATTGCCGTCATGGCATGTGTCCTGATTGGTGGCGTGCTTGCAGCGGTACATCATGCAGAAGTAGTGGCCCACAAGACTGGCGAGCCCTATGGCGCGCTCATACTGGCCATTAGCGTCACCATCATCGAAGTAGCTTTAATCATCTCGATGATGCTTTCTGGTCATGATGGCTCGCAATTTATTGCAAGAGATGCAGTATTTGCTACTGTGATGATTGTGATTAATGGTGTGATTGGTTTATGCATCTTTGTTGGCGGCTTACATCATCATGAGCTGACATTCCGCAATGAAGGCACCAATTCTTCTTTAGCAGTGCTCACTGCGTTAGCCACATTCATTCTGGTAATGCCGATTGTAACTATTAGTACGCCAGGACCTGATTTCACCAAGAGCCAGCTTGCTTTTGCAGGCATTGCTTCTTTCGCGCTCTATGCCGCTTTCTTATTCTTCCAAACAGTCAGTCATCGCGACTACTATTTACCTCAAGCAGAAGATAAAAAAACCGATATTAACTTTCATGCGCTCAAGCCAAGTAATCTGAAAACAACCATTAGCGTAATCCTATTAATCATTTCTTTAATTATTGTTGTAGGTCTTGCTGAATTGCTTAGCCCAGCGATCGAGGCAGGCGTAAAAGCTGCTGATGCACCCAAGGCGATTGTAGGTATCGCGATTGCAATGTTGGTTTTATTGCCCGAGGGTTATGCAGCTATTCGAGCAGCCAAAGCCAATCGATTGCAAAGTAGCTTGAACTTGGCGCTTGGTTCAGCATTAGCCAGTATTGGACTATCCATACCAACCATTGCTGGAATTGCTATTTACTTCAACCTCCCACTCAGCCTTGGAATTAGCGATCTCAACATGACGCTAATGTATCTCACCTTCTTTATTGGAGCGCTCACACTAGCAATTGGCAGAACAACCCTACTTCAAGGCGTGGTACACCTAATTATTTTCTTTGAGTATTTGTTTTTAAGTTTGGTGCCTTAATAAATTAAAACGTTAAGTCACATATATTTAATCAATATGCATGCTTATTGATAAAACCCTTAAAAATTGTCATCACAATAATCCTTATATCCAACCACAGGGACCAATTCTCAATATAGTAGATATCGTATTCAATGCGCGTCTTTAAGTCCGTATCGCCGCGCCAACCATGTATCTGTGCCCATCCAGTGATACCCGCTTTAACTAAATGTTTTTTCATATAGTCAGGAATCTCTTCCTTAAATTGCTCAACGAAGATTGGTCGCTCTGGGCGAGGCCCTACGATAGACATATCCCCAATAAGAACATTTAAAAATTGAGGCAATTCATCCAAACTAGTTCGTCGTATAAATTGGCCAAAAGCAGTAGTTGTCTTTGCCGCAGATCCTCCCCACTGAACACCATCAACTTCTACATCAACAGGCATTGACCGAAACTTCAACATATTAAAAGGTTTATTGTTTAAGCCAATTCGCTCTTGGCGATAGAAAATAGGGCCTGGTGAAGAAAGTTTCACCCCAATCGCCAAGAACAGCATGAGCGGACTAATGAATAACAAAATCAAGATAGAGATAATTTTATCCTCACACCATTTTAATAGCTGATTAACCCCAGTCATTGGAGAGGCGGATAAATCAAACATCGGAATACCAAGAACATCAGTTACGCCATGATTAATTAAACGAAGAGCAAATAAATCCGGGACAAAACGAATAGTTGCAGCGCTATGCCTCAGGGTATCCAATACCTTGCGAATTACAAGCTCGTCACTAAGTGGTAATGCCAGCCAAACTTCATCCACTTGAGCCGTTTCTAATTGCCTTAGGGTATGGCCATCTATATTTTTAATATAAAGTGCAATGGTGTAACCGCTCCATCCAGAAACTTCCAGCTGCCCCTCTAATTTCTTAGCAGCAGGACCGTCACCCACTAATGCAATATGGCGTAAATTGAAACCGCGATGACGCAAAAAACGCAAGAATAAATATATTACGCAGCGTTCAATCCACAAAAAAACCATAGCAGTAAATGCCCAAGCTACGAACCAAATACGTGAGAAATCATTAGCAGCCTTCACAACAAATAGCCACAAGAGAATCAGGCTAACAATAGCAAGCCACCGGCCAGCTATACCGGATAGCATGGCTGGCAACTCGGCAGCTCGCCAAGAACGATATACATTGGCTGGTAATGCGGCAAATAAAATTGCGGCAATAGTTCCCATGGCATAGTAGCCAGATAAATCTACAGGAAAATCAATGGCCACATTAAGAACTAGGCGAATCTTTAATGCAACAAAGCCCGCCAATAGAATCATGGAGGCATCCGCCAGCCTTACAAGATATGGCACCCAAGGGGCTGAAAGCCTAATTGATCGGTTCATAAAAAGATATTATCCCTTAGTATGAAGATTCTCGATAGCCTCAATGACTTGCTCAACAGTTAACTTATCGAGTGAATATGCCTCGGAATCACTTTCCGGATACTCAAAGCCGTAGTTTAAATAAGCACTCTTACCGGATTGGGGCAATAAAGAAACTGTATTTGCACCAAGAGGGCCCCAGCGCTCTGGGTTAACGCCCCCATGCAAGCCAATAACAGGCACCCCCGCCTCTACCAAGAGATGTAAAATGCCTGTATTCACCGATACAGCAAACTCAATCTCTTCACTAAAAAAATATAAGAGAGATTTCAAATCTAAGGCGCCAGCCAAATTGATCAAAGGTAGCCCTGTGCGCTCAATGAAATGAGTCGCTGAAGGATAGTCAACAGGGGCTCCACTTATATAGACTGAATAGCCAGCATTTACTAGATACTGAGCCAGCTCTTGCCAATAAGCTGAAGGCCAAGCTTTTAAATAGGCCCTATTACCAGATGGCCACATATGCAAAAGCACTTTACGCGTAGGTACACATGATTTGACCTGATAAAGATTGGGCAAAAGTGTTGGCAGCTGACTGTTGCTATTCACAATCAGGCGGCCAGCCAGCAAATTCATAAAATTTGCAACCTCATGAATGTCGCCTAAGTGGTCAACAACTAAATCATAAGTAGAGTTTCGAATGGCACTATGCGTTTTAAAGCCAATGCTGCTCATATGAGAAGAAAAAAGGACTGCAATACCAGTTTGCATCGGGCCAATATTTGCCCACTGAGTACTATCTACAATTTGACTAATACGAAATTCTTTGCAGACCTTTAACAAAGATAATGGGTTACGAATATCTACCGCAGAAATACCAGCGTAAAAACCTTCATATAACTTAGCGCAAGGGAGGTTTAGTTTTGAACAGGCAAGATAGACTTTGCGACCAGTTAGAATTTGGCGGGCCGCTGTAGTTAAAACAATTAAGTCCCCAATAGCGCCAAAACAAACCAAAAGTATGGCTCCAGAAACTGAAGGCTTTGTTGGGAATAATTGCCGTTTGACTCTCAAGCTAAATGAGAGAGCTAATAAAATTAAAAGACCGATATACCGATCCACAAACTTTAAAAATTTACTGCCGCGCTTCTCAATCATCACAGCCCATTTAAAGATTTGTAGAGGAAAAAAGTTCGCCTACGTTTTTGGGAAAGCTTTTAGTGCGATTCTCATTTTACCAAAATAGATAAAAAAGAACATTAAACCTCCCAGCAGTTAAATAATTCGTAAAATAAAGCAAACAAAAATTATTAGTAATTGAACCTAAAATTTCTAGAAAATTCATCATAATTAGCCAAAAATATGATTTATTAGACCTAAAAATAGCTTGTAACATCTATAATTAACTTATGTCTGGATTAATAGTTGCGTTTCTCACCTCGTTTGCTGTAACCCTATTGATTATTCGCTTTAAGCATTTACATGAGCAATATTCTGGTGATCGGGATTTATCTGGGCCTCAAAAATTTCACAACTCTGTAGTCCCGAGGATTGGAGGTATTAGCATTGCCTTTGGTATTGTTGCTGGCACCCTTATAAAAGCCAGCAACATCGGACCGGGATATATTGGACTGACTCTAATAGTTTGCGCAATTCCAGCTTTTGCTATTGGCCTGACCGAAGACCTGACTAAGAAAATTAGCGTAAGGCATCGCCTACTTCTCACAGCCGTGTCTGCAAGCTGCGTAATTTATCTCCTCAGAATAGAAGTTGTTTCCTTGGGAGATCCTTTACTGAATTTATTGTTTACTATTCCATTTTTTGGAATCATCTTTACAGTTTTTGCTATTACTGGATTAGCAAATGCCTATAACATAATTGACGGTTTTAATGGCCTCTCAAGCATGGTGGGGGTTATTACTTTATTGGCCATTACCTATGTTGGTTACCACGTAAGTGACGCTACGATTATTTTTCTTGCCATAGTCATGGCAGCGGCAATTTTAGGGTTTTTTATCTGGAACTATCCTAATGGACTAATCTTTTTAGGTGATGGCGGCGCTTATCTTATTGGCTTTTGGATCGCATGCTTAAGTATCCTACTATGTTTCAGGAATCCAACTGTTTCTCCCTGGTTCGCCCTACTCATTAATGGTTATCCCATCATGGAAACCCTCTTCAGCATTTATCGAAGAAGGGTTCATCAAAAGAAAAGTCCGGGCGCCCCTGATGGAATTCATTTTCATACGCTAATCTACCGCAGAATCTTACATGCTAAGCACTTCAATAGCACATTCTCAGCAAATGCCAGAACGGCACCTTACCTGTGGCTTTTAGCAGGACTTTCTGTCACACCAGCCGTCTTGTGGTGGCAATCAACTCATATCCTCATGGGCGCTTACGCGCTATTTGTAATAAGTTATGTATGGATTTACTCTAGAATTGTGAAATTTAAGACCCCAAAATGGATGCGGACTTAAAGAAGAAAAGCACATAAAGCGATACTAGCGCTGCTTTTTAAGGTGCACTGCAAGCTGAAATTGGCTCGCAAAGTAAGGTGATCATCTAGCGTAATTTGATCGCAATCCTTTGATTCGAAACTACTTGCATACAAATTAAAGTATGTAAGCATGAAATCACTATTCCGAATAAAAAACCTGATCATTCTTATTGCCCTCAATAAACTCAAAATTCACAGTCCTCTCAATCGCCTCAATTAAAGAAACGGGAGGAATAAATCCGGTTGTTTTAATACTTGATTCATACACTGAATTAGAACAAAATTTCTTAACTCTAATCGCACTGATGGGAAATTTTTTTCCAGTAAATTTTGCGACTAGGTCGAAGCCAGATCCAACCAAAAGCCCAAGAAAGAATGGTAGCCTAAACTTAATCTTAGAGGGCCTGCCCAATAAATTATTAACATGAGTAATCAGAGAATTCATCGTAAAATCTGGCTTATCGCTATAGTTGTAGATGTGTATACCTGGCTTGAAAACCAATGAATGCTCCAAGAAAGCTGCGACGTTTTCAACGTAGGCCATTGACTTTCGGTTGAAGCCATCGCCAACCATAACAAATTTACCTAAAGCAATTTGCCTAAGTAAATTAAATACGTTGCCGCGATTTCTTTCCCCAAAAACAACAGTGGGACGGATAATAACTAGGGTCCTATTTTTAGGATCCTCTGATTGCCAACGCTTATAGATCTCTTCAGCCTCCCACTTGGTCCGACCATAGTCATTAAATGGAAGAATTGCACCAGCTTCATCGGTCCCCAATGGAGCAAAACCATATACAGCTACTGAGCTAGTAAAAATAATTTTTTTAACCGCCGTCTCAGTGGCAATTTCACAAAGATTTCGTGCACCCTGAACATTTACTGCATCATATAGGCTTGGAGGGCTTACATCATCACGATGCTCTGCTGCTAAATTTATCAATACTGCATCACGATCAATTGACCTCCTTAAGTCTTCTAATGATCGTATATCCGCTTTACGAGTTCGCTCGGGGAATGAAAATCCTACGACTTTATCAATAATAGTAAATGGTAGATTTTTTCCAATAAGAATATTTGATAATCTTGTACCAATAAATCCACTGCCACCAATTATATTTATCTTCATATTATGTTTAATGTAATTCGCCTTTAGCGCGGATAAAAAATTATCTGTAAATTATCAAGGCGTAAAATAACCCAATCGTCCAGAAAAAATGACATCCTACAAAACCTGAGGTTAGGAAAAATGCATCCCGAAAACTTCTATCTCGAGCCCTGAAGGAAATCAAAAGAATGAGGGCTAAGTAAGAAAAGATGCCAATAAATAATAATGAATATAGGAATGGGTAAATTACACCTAACCCCGATAATGACAATGCAATTAAAAAGGCGACAGGAAGCACTAGCTGCCGTGGCGCAGAAAACTGACGGTGCTTCATTAAAAATAATCCACGACCAACTCCATAATTAAAGCAAAGCCTAAAAAAAGTTTTAAGACTTTCACGGGGATAATGCCAGGCAATAACACTTGAATCAAGAATAACGCGCCCCCCGGCTTTTCTTAAGCGAAAGTTTAGATCTGAATCTTCGCTGATTTTTGGCAGCCTCTCATCAAACCAGGGTTGCTCAGGCATATATCTCCGACTAAATGCACCTAGATAAAGTGAATCGACATCGCCTTTATAAATTTTATCTCGAAATTTACCACCCCCCAATCCAAAGGGGTGAGACATGATCAACGCAATCAATTTTTGTGACTTAGAATCACCAATGGGAATTTGTACACCTCCAACGTTGGCAACCTTTTCCCTTCGGGCAAGTGTATAAATCTTACTTAAATAATCAGGGTTGATATGAGTCCTTGCATCAAGCCGCACAATCAAACTACCGGAAGCTTCTTTAATCAAAAAGTTTAAGGATGCAGTTCTAGATAAACCTGGAACATGCCAATATTTTAAGATCTTGGATAAATTTCCAAGCGCCTTGAGAGCACGCGTGTGAGAATCACTTCCTGCCTCAAGAAAAAGTATTTCAAAGGAATTGCAGTCGAAATCCTGCCTTGAAATATCCGTGAATATTTTATCGAGGTAGACACTCTCATTAAATGAGGTGATGACTACACTCAATAAAGTTTGCACTTAGTATAGAATTAATTAAAGCTTATAGCCTGCAGCAACAGCATCGGCATAAAACATCTTTACAGTATCAAGTGAATATTCATCCAAATCATATCCTACTAAAGATAGCTTTTTCAGAATGTCATTGGTAACTGTAATAACATGGCATCCGATTTCATCAGCCTGAAAAATGTTCAATAACTCGCGTGGACTCGCCCAAATCAATTCAGCTGCAGGTGCTGCTTTCAATATCTCAACTGCAGCAGTCATCAGGGGGACTGGATCATATCCAGTATCAGCAATGCGGCCGGCAAAGACGGAAACATAGCTGGGAATGTTTGGATTCAACGATGTAACCACATTTCGCACCTGATCAAGAGTCATCAACGCCGTTACGTTTAACTTAACCCTTTGATTTGCAAGCTTCTCTACTAAATCGTAACAAGCCTCTTGCTTAGTATTGGTGACAGGGATTTTTACATATACGTTATCACCCCAACTGGCAATCTCCAATGCTTGACGTTCCATTTCTGCAAAATCGTCAGAAAATACTTCAAACGAGAGTGGTTTGTCATTAATTGATGTAAGAATATCCTTACAAAAAGCTCTGTAATCTGTAATGCCCGCCTTTTTCATTAAAGTAGGATTGGTAGTCAGACCTTTCACATAAGGTTTTTCATACATCTCAAGCATACCGGCTTTGTCAGCCCCATCAGCAAAAATCTTTACTTTTAAATCTTCTACTTTTTTCATTTAAAACTCTCCAAGGATAATTTTTTTTGCTTCTAATAAAGATGAAACGATAAAATCAGGCGCATCTGGTTTTTGTTCCGCATATCGATAATTGATAAAAAAGGTTTTACATCCGGCAGAAGTACCCGCTTCAATATCGCGCCATCGATCGCCAACCATAAAGCTTTTGGATAAATCGATATTATGTTCTTGAGCCGCCTCAAATAACGCACCAGGCAGTGGCTTCCTACAGCTACAGCAGTCCCCGCTATCGTGATAGCAAGTCTTAAAGTCATCTATTGGCAATTGAGAAGACAAAAAAGCATTAATTAGTTCAATATCCTCCCTCTTGGATATACCTCTTGCCACATCAGGTTGATTGGTCACAACCACTAATAAGTAATTTGCATCATGTAGTTGTTGGAGAGCGTCCTGAACACCAGGCAATATTTCTAGCTCTAATAAAGAGGCTGGAGGATAGGGCATACCATCGCGTACGATTGCCCGATTTAGCACTCCATCCCGATCTAAAAAAACTGCACGCCTCAATGGATTTATATCTGCAGCTTATTTAGCCGTAGACTCCCATTTAGTTTGATTTGCTTTTAACTTGGGGTGCGAAACCAAGAGGTGCCATACCACTGCCTGAAAAGCCTCTGAATGTGGGGTCACATTATCAGCATTCACCGTTGGAACAATCACGCAAGCATCGGCAACTTGGGCGGTATACCCCCCATCACGACCTACCACGCCGATTACCTTAGAGCCGATTAACTTGGCAAATTTCAAAGCCTCAACTAAATTAGGGCTGATATTTTTTTCTAGATTACCGCCACCAACAGAAAAAATGAATAGCATATCTTTAGGGGTAATTTTGCTAACTTTTAGCCATTCAATAAAAATTGAAGCCCACCCCTCATCATTTGTACGTGCAGTCAACTCCGATACGTTATCAGTTGGGGCATAAGACTCAATGCCAACGATTTTCCGAAAATCATTTACGGCATGCGAGCAGTTGCCCGCGCTACCTCCTACACCCAAGAAAAAGATTCGACCATTATCTGCCTTAACTTGAGCCAAAAGATCTGCCATTTTTTCAATTGCGGCTACATCCATTTTTTCGATGATTTCAACCGCTTCATTCAAATGTTGCTTTGCATAACCCATAAAATAGCCTTTGTTTTTTTAATTAGATGATTTATTGGGAAATATTTTATTCTATTCTTTAAACATTTCCTATTATTTTCAGCATTAATAAATAATTATAAACATTATAGAGATACATTGCCTTTTAGACGCAGTGAATTCAGAATGCAGCCTATATGCATAAAAAATTCACTTGCTTCAATAAAGTGTTAATGAAAATAAAAGTATTTGAAGATTGCGCCCAGATAACACAACACTTACGGCGAGCGTGTAATTGGGTGAGATCTTTGAGAATTAAGCTTGCGCCAACACCCCATCTGAAACTCTTCTGGATTATCTGTATCAATAACCCCGTTAATAGATGCAGGGCCTTTTACCCAAGCCGCATGCCGCAATTTAATGCTCTCAACCATTTTCATATTTGCCATAATTCCAAGAATTAGGGCAAATATGAAAAAAACGCACATGCCTCGACCAACAAAGAAATTGTTGACATCTTTAATAATTATGCCAATCCAGATACCAAAAAAAATGATCGAGATGAATACACAAACCAAAGAGCTCGTGTGATGCCAGTAAGCAATGCCACTAAATTCTTGGGAAAGCCTTGTTGCCAAACTAAGCACCAAAGCAAACAAACTAAATGAAACTGCAACAATGAGAATCTTTATTGCACGCTCTTGATTGTTACGTGTCAATGAAAAAAATGAATAGCCGGTAGCCAATATTAAAATTATTAGACTACCAATATTAAAATAACCTCTAACCCAGTTTCCAATACCCTGTTTTGAAGTGACCTTAAGAAGAAATGCAATCCTTTCAACTGTAAATTCAAAATTTGGCTTAAGGATCGCTGATCGTACAGCATTGCCCGGTGAAAATAATCCACAAATAAGCCCGCTAACCAAAATCGCGACACTTAAAATAATCCAAAAATTACGATTCAAATCTCTAGTCTTAGGCATGAAAAATATACATGCAGCAATCATGCAGGCAACCAGCAGCAATGAAACCATTTGCACTGGTGCAACGCCGCCAGAGAAAGCCCCGATAACTAGAGGAATCAAAAATGAAGAATATGGATAGCGTCTTTGGTTGGAGAAAGACCAACCGATTGCTAATGCAATGAATATTATCTGTAGTGGCACAACGTAAGCAGAATTAACATTTTGCCAGAATGTTAAGGCGCTAACTATAGAGCTTAGATTGTAGTCATTTGCCGTGGAAAGATTTGTATTTTGGATACCTAAGGCAAAAGTTGCCCACAGAAACACCCACCACAAAAAAGCTATAAAAACTAGCCAGTCCCAACCTAGCTTCAATGGCGATTGAATCGACCTATTAACAGCAAGCACTACTGCACCCATACCAAATGCGGTAAAAATAAAACAAATAGCAGAGGCAATATCAAAAGGTAGAAATGCAAGAGGCATGCCCACCAAAAGAAATGTTATGAAGTTTTGCGATACAAAGCCTGACCATACATTCCACATGAGAAAGACTCCGCCAAATAGGCCAAATTCCCCTGACATTGCCCCAAAACAATAATCGTCGGCTATGGGACGTAAATTATGAGATTCAAAAATAACCCACAAAACGATCGCTGCTGTAATTAGCAATATACCAAACTGAATTCTCTCTGCTGATTTGTTAGACACACATCCCTCGTTTTTTAATTTGCACTTATTCATTTAAATTTCATTTACAGCCCACTAAATTGTTTTTAATACATCCAGCACCTGATTAATAATGTAATCCTGCTTTGTCTCAAGCCCGATCCATAGGGGTAATCTAACTATCCGATCAGCAATATCCTCTGTCACAGACAAGTTACTGTAAGCTCTACCAGCCTTCTTTCCCTGCGGAGAGGCGTGAAGGGGGACATAATGAAAAACGCAATTTATATTACGCTGACGCATTGCGCTAATAAAATTTGTTCTATCCTTTAAATTTCGCATTAAAAGATAGTAAATATGTCCATTATGACCACACCATTCTGGCACTATAGGCCTCCTAATGCGGCCGATTTTCTCAATCCCCTCAAAAGCTTCGTGGTATCGACTCCATATCTCCAGACGACGCTTTGTGATGGATTCGGCTTTATTCATTTGCGCCAACAAGAAAGCTGCAACTATTTCCCCTGGAAGGTAAGAGGAGCCTATATCCACCCACGTGTATTTATCTACCTGCCCCCGAAAAAATTGACTGCGATTTGTGCCTTTTTCTCTAATAATTTCTGCACGTTCGGCTAATTTTGAATCATTAATAAAAAGTGCTCCGCCCTCACCCGAAATAATATTTTTAGTCTCATGAAAGCTTACTGCGCCCAAATTTCCAATTCCACCTAGAGATCTACCTTTGTAGGTGGCTTGAACACCCTGAGCAGCGTCTTCAATAACTAGCAAATTATGTAAATTAGCCAACTCCATAATTCGATCCATCTCACAGGCAACACCAGCATAGTGAACTGGAATGATGGCCCTTGTCTTTGATGAAATATATGACTCGATAAGTTTTTCGTTTAAGTTAAGAGTATCGGGTCTTATATCAACAAAAATTGGGGTTGCCCCACGCAATACAAAAGCATTGGCTGTTGATACAAATGTATAGGAGGGCATAATTACCTCATCACCCGGTTGAATATTTGCAAGAATGGCCGCCATTTCCAGTGCGCCAGTACACGAATGTGTTAGCAATGCTTTTTCGCAACCAATTGACTTCTCAAGCCAAGCATTGCAGGATTTTGTGAACGCCCCATCCCCAGCTAATTGCCCATTTAAATGGGCCTTACTGATATTATCCAGCTCATCGCCAGTTAGATGGGGCTTATTAAATGGAATCACTATTTCTATTTGGCTTTTTTAATATTTAATAAATGATCTTTTGCGAACTTATTATTACCGTACGCTACTACAAATTGTTATATTAGTGACAAACCTCATTATTTAATGCGATATTTTCATTAAAGAATTAATATACTTTACGACTATTTTACCCTTAATTTAATATCACAACTACAACGACCTTATTTATAGCCAATGCCCTACGAGATAAATCCTAAAAAACACCTGAATCAAGAAAATTCGGTAACATTTTTTTTAATGACCGAGAAAGGCTTTAATTTTTTAAAGGTAATGTCAAAAAAATATAGGTCCCTATTTAATTTAGTAGTAGTTGGGAGCGATAAAGCGATTGCAAAAGATTTTGAAGGTGAGATTATAAATTTTTGTGAAGAAGAGAAAATTCCGTGCGTTAAAAAGTCAGAGTTTTCAGGAATTAAAACGAAATATGCGATAGCAATATCTTGGCGCTGGTTAATTAATCATCCACCCGAAAATTTGATTATTTTTCATGATTCTCTCCTACCAAAATATAGAGGCTTTTCCCCATTAGTTAACGCTTTGATAAACGAAGAAAAAGAAATAGGTGTTACTGCATTATTTGGTGCAAATGACTACGATACCGGCGCGATTATTACACAGTTTAAATCTAAAATTTCTTATCCAATAAAAATCTACGATGCTATTCAAATTAATCATGAGAACTATATCAAATGCGCAGATTTTGTTCTCACAAGTTTATTGAAGGGCGAAATTCTAAAAGCATCAGAGCAAGCTGAAAGTGAATCTAGTTATAGCGTATGGCGTGATGAAGAGGACTATAAAATAGATTGGAGTAGAAAAGCCGGGGAGATTCGTAGATTAATTGATGCTGTAGGGTTTCCATACAAGGGGGCGTCAACATTTTATGATGGGAAACTAATTCGCATTATCGCAGCCGAAGAGTCTGCTAATCTAAAAATTGAAAATAGGGACCCTGGAAAAATTATATTTCTAAGAAATGGTGAGCCTTTCATCATATGCGGGGAGGGCATTTTAAAAATAACTGAGGCCTACATCGAAGAAAATGGCTTTAGATCCCCCTTTCTTCCTCTCCCAAAGTATCGAATTAGATTTTCAAACGCCTAAGCCAAAAAATATCTTTAAATGCATCACTAGGAATGATGCTTTTTGCATCAAAATCTAATTGTACCTATGCAGATTAATCGCGATACCTAATGGGATGAATGACAGCTGTAATTAAAAACCAACTTTACGCCTTAGCTCACTAGCGTAGTATTCTTGCCAACTAGATTAGGCTTTTTCAGGAAATACACAAACTCCTTACTCGCGCCTATACAGACTCCCTTATCACGTATGCAGGCCTCTCCATCGTTCGCTGATAAATTCTAGCCAAATATTCGCCCATAATTCCTAAGGCAAATAACTGGGCGCCAGAAAATATTGCCACAATTGATGCAATGAATGCAAAACCGGGAACAATCGATCCATGGAGAAGGTATTGGCTTAAAACATAAGCAAGTACAAGAATGCCAAAAATTGAAAAAAGGAATCCTAGTATTCCTGCTATTTTTAAGGGGATGGTTGAAAAACCAGTTACCATGTTAATTGCATGTTGTATCAACTTTCGCGTAGTGTAGTTAGATGCCCCATACTTCCGCTCGTCATGCTTGACCGGTATTGCCGAGAATTTAGCCGCACCCCAAGTTAATAATACGTCGATGTTTACGGATGGGCCGGTGAAGTCCTTAAAAGCATCGCGAAGCTCTGTCTTGAAGACCCTAAAAGCACTGACATGCCGAGCAGTCTGGGCTCCCATCGATTTTTGTAACGCAATTTTTGTGATTTGTGATGCTATGTTCCTAAAAAACCCATGCTGTTCCCTCTGAGGGAAGCCATAAACTACATCAAACCCTTTTTGAAGTTCTGTTAAGAGTCTGGGGATTTCTTCTGGGGGGTGCTGAAGGTCATCATCAACCGTAACTATCAAATTTCCACGTGCAGCCCTAATGCCAGCCAATAAAGCGTTATGTTGGCCATAATTTCGACTCATTCGCATTCCACAAACCCGAACGTCATCCGCAACAAGATCTTTGATGATATTCCACGAATTATCCCCGCCGCAGTCCTCAACAAAAACTATCTCAAATTCAATATAAATCTTATTTAATTGATCTACCAATCTTTGGTGAAGCTCTCTAATAGAATTTTCAGATCGGTATATAGGGATAACTATAGATAAATCAATCATTAGACGGCCTGCAATTAGAAATCAGATAGGATTGGGTGTCCTCAATACCTTGAAGAGAGCCAATTTCATAAAACCTTTCAAAAACTTCATAACCAGCTAATTCACCAGATAAGGATAGATCATTATAAACTTTCGAAAGATCAAATGACTGCAGTGTAGAATAAGCTGCAATCGTAGATCGCTGCAATAACCCCAACCCATAGTCGATGTAATGCATTTCAGGTCTAATCGTTGACTTGTTATATTCAATAATCTGACCGGCGCTAAATTCGACATTACTCTTATCCCATCGATTTTGATTCCTTAGTACAGTCATTAATCCTCTTTTGCCACTATTTTTATAGGTTTTTTCCACAGCAGAAAAATCAACAGGCAAATAGGAGTCGCCATATAGAATGAAAAAATGCTCCCCAAGCAATGGTAGTGCTTGCCTAATTGCGCCTCCCGTTCCAAGAAGAGATGGCCCATCTAGCGAGTAACTAATATTCATACCCCATCTAGATCCATCACCCACAAAATCCTCAATCATTTCACCCAAGAATCCAACACACAAAACAACTGATTTAATACCTTGCTTACGAAGATATTCCAGTTGGTGAAAGATAAATGGCTGTCCAGCCACCTCAATAAGCGACTTGGGAATCTGATTGGTTATAGGGCGTAGGCGCGTTGCCAAACCACCGGCCAATATTGCAACAGGGAACATCAGGAGGACATCATAACTTTGGCACCTTCAAAATCAAATTTGAAGCGCACTTCTTCTAGCCCGGCGGCAGCCATAGCCTTTCGCAATTGATTGCGGTCTTTTGCCATAAACATCAAAAATCCACCGCCTCCGGCACCAACCAACTTTCCACCAATCGCACCATTATTTATCGCCAATTGATACCAATCGTCTATCTGCGAATTACTCATACCACCTGATCGGCGTTTTTTATGCTCCCAATGCTCATGCATGAGCTCACCAAATAAATTAGTATCCCCATCCTCTAGCGCTGCTTTACTTCGGTGCCCCAAATCTTTTACATAATGAAGATTCGCAATCATATCCGCATCATTCTTCTGTGACCTTGCCTTTTGATCCCTTAAGATACCGCTCGCACTTCTAGAAAATCCAGTAAAAAAGAGTAGTAGATTATCTTCAAGATCAAACATAGTCTCCATGCTGATCATTAAGGGGGCAGCCGTAACTTTTCCATCTCTATGGAAAGTGAAACAAGTTAAACCTCCTACTGCCGCAATATATTGATCTTGCTTACCAATTGGCTCCCCAAGAAGTTCGATCTCAATATGACAGGCCAACTCAGCCAATTCTTCTTGATGAATATGCCGTTTTCGATGAGTGTAGAGCGCTTTAAGTAAGGCGGTAGTAAAGCTACCTGAGGAACCAAGGCCCGTTCCCGCAGGAATATCCGCAAGTGTCGTAATTTCTACTTGTGGAGTACGAAAACCCATCACACCTAAGGCCTCCCTAATAATAGGATGATGCACCTCCGCAATTTTCTCCACATGTTCTAACTGACTGTACTTAAGATAAATGCCTTCTGTAAAAGGACGTGTGACAGTTACATAAACATATTTATCAATTGCTGCCGCAATCAAGAAACCCTCATGCTCTTCATAGTAGGAAGCTAAATCGGTTCCACCACCTCCCAAAGTGATACGCAGGGGACTACGCGCGATGATCATATCCAGAATCCTTATAAATTTTCTCAATAATTTTTAGAGCATGATAAGCATCATTCAAACTTGCGGAAGGGGCGCGATCTAAGCGAATATCATCATAAAATTCAGCCATCTCAATAGCCCATGAATCATCTCCCATGGGGTACTCCCAGGATGTGGTCTCTGGCGGCCCCATTTGAGGAAGCATTTTGTAATATGTCAACCTCTCCAACCCATAGCTACCGCCCAATCCAGTTATATCTAATTTTCCACCCCTGCCATAGATCTCCATTGAAAAAAGATTTTTCCATTCAGTACAAGAGGCATGTAAAAAAGCCACTTGCTTTTTTGGCGTCTTTAACAACATAAATCCATTGTCATCAACTGGCATATCCCAATAAAAAGTATTAGCAAAACCATCAATTTCAGAAAAATCACCTAAAAACCAACGTGAGAGGTCGATTAAATGAGGGCCTTGGTCAATTAACTCTCCTCCACCCGATAACTTAGGATCGGCGCGCCACTCTTTTTCATACCCCAAACGTGCGCCATGTCCATAGCGTGCACGTATAAACATTAACTCACCCAAAGCACCAGAAAGAACAATCTCTTTGGATTTTCTTAGCGCCCGATGGTAGCGGTGATTAAATCCTACGTGAACCTTAGAATTACTTTTCTGCAATGCCAGAAGAATTGCCTCTAACTCAGCACTAGTTTTTGCGGCTGGCTTTTCCACTAATACATTTTTTCCAGCATTAACCGCTGCCAAAGTAATTTCTGCCAGAGAGTCATGCAGCGTAGAGACGATCACGATATCAATCTCATTAATAGAAATTAAATCCTTCCAATCGCTAAATGATCTGGCATCAAAACGATTAGCGAGTGCGACAGCCTTATCAATGGCAACATCGGCGCAAGCTATTAACTGACCGGCAGCACCCAATGCATTTGCTCTCTTTTGGCCTATTAGCCCACACCCAATAATGCCTACTTTAAATAAATGCGTATCTATAGTCATCTAACCCTATTCTTAAAAGGCGTTTTTATTTATATTCATGAAGCTTAAAATCTCATGCATTGCGGAATCGTAAATAGTATGTAAAGCATCTTCTAATACATCCTTATTTCGCATGTAATCTACGGCTTTGTGAAGAGTCATCATTGGAGGAATTGCTTCGAGCTAATACACGTCCCTAGGTGATATTTGCAGAATGATTCTAGGCAGACTTAGAGTTTTTAACTTCCTCAAAAATGATCCACAAGTCTTGAAAAGAAGGGGAAATTTTTCCTTAAGAATTTTCTTATATTTTTCGCTAGGCATTAATTATCTACTCCTCTTTATTATTCAATCAATTGTTGCTCATTGATATTGCTTAATTATCGCCCCAGCTTATATTTCGATCACGACCAATAATTCTTCGCAAAGTATAAACATCAGAACTTTCAAGTTCATTAATATGGTCAGGCCACTCTCTCCAATTATCCCAAGCAGCACTAATTAATTTTCCTGTAATACCATCACTGAGGGATGAACCCAGGAATAGCGCTAGCTCTGCCGCAAGATCTATTGAAGCACCTCCTGATTCTTGTTGCTTTAGAGATCTCTCATAAAAGTCTTGACCAACTACGTCTGGGCCAGCTAGTAAAATTTCTTGGAGCATACGGGTATTTAGCGCACCTGGAGCGAGTGAATTTATATCAATCCCAAATCCACTAACCTCCTCAGCAAGAGTTTCTGCAAATCGCACAATCGCTGCTTTTGATGCTGCATAAGCGCTAATTTTTGGCAATGGATTAGTTGCGCCACCGCCAGATAATTGAATTACTTTGCCATACCGCTGTTTTTTAAAGTGGGGTATCACTTTCCGGCACATTAATACAGATCCACAAATATTAATCTCAATAGCCCTCATCCAATCAACCCAATCCACTTCCTCAATGTTACCCTTAGGCCCATATATTCCTGCGTTGTTTACTAGGATATGACATGCCCCCAATTGCTTGAGTGTTGAGTCAACCACATCATTTACTTCTTTTTCACTTGAAACATCTGCCTGCCGAGCCAAAACAACTTGATCTTTTGCGGCATACTTTTTTACTTCCTCTAAAGCCTTATCTAGTAAAGCGCCATTGCGGGCACACAACATAAGATTTGATCCAGCAGCAGCATATTTCTTTGCAATTTCTAATCCAAGACCCTGGTTAGCTCCCGTAATGATAGCCACCTTATTTGTTAATATTCTTTTCATTTGAGCCTCAAATTAATTGCCGAGATCCAACCGATAAATAGGGAAAGTCGGCGTCCCCGAGACATCCCTGTAAATGGCGATTAGGGTCTATTATCAATAAATTAGATTGCGCAAACTCAGATATTATGCGCGCCTCATTTTTGAATTGGGGCCACTCTGTTCCAACTACTAATACCTGCATTTCCTCCAAATTCTCGTAAGCGCTAGCGCATTTTTTCACTCGATTAGCCCAGTTAACTGGTAATTCTTTAACGGCAGGGTCATAAACCTGCACATATACGCCTTGACCCAGCAGCCAATCGATTAGCTCAACACTAAGAGATCTTCGCAAAGTATCAGTGCCAGCTTTATAGGTGAGGCCCCACACCACAACCCGAAGGCCACTTAAATCTGGAAAACACCCAAGCAGCTTGCGCTGCACCCATTTTTTATGCGCATCATTGCTCAACCTCACAGAGGATAGCAAAGGTGTAGAGAGCAGCCTTTCTTGACTAATTTTTCCCAGGAATTCAATATCTCGAGCCAAGGTACCTCCAGCAAAAGGCCCCCCAGGTGATAAATAGGCCTTAGGCCCAATACGACTCTCTGTTTTAAGACCCAACTCAACCTCTTTAGCATCAGCTCCTACCAGCTCACAAATGGCTGCAATTTCATTCGCAAAAGTTACCGAGGTAGCGAGAAAGGAATTGATTGCATGCTTAGTCATTTCTGCAGACTCAACAGACATCCACTCTATTTGCTTAGTGACTGGAAATAGCAATTCTTCCAGGACAGTACGATCCTCAGGGGAGCGAACGCCCACGATAACTCTATCCGGATGAAGGAAAACCTTCAGAGCATTGCCAAGCCTTAGATTCTCAGGAGAGCTTGCAAATGAAATATGCTTATCAAGTATATGCTCTTTGGAAAATTTTTCTAGGGCTGCTATTGAGCCTACCGGTAGCTGCGAAGACACCAAAACTAATGCACCATCAGAAAGAAACATCACAGCAGATTTAATTTGATTTATTACAAAATCAACATCCGCAACATCATCCTCATTCACAGGGGTGTCAAAGGTAACCCAAAGAATCTCTGAACCTTCACATGCATTTTTCATATTGCCTGTAAATCGAAGTTTGCCGCTCTGTATACCCTCAGAAATAAGAGGATTCAGATCAGGCTCAAAGAGCGGAGCCTTACCTTCAATTAGAGAGGAAATTATGGCTTTATCTGGGTCAAATCCCACTACTTCATGCCCAACAGATGCTAAACATGCCGCCGTCACCGAACCTAGATGCCAAAGACCCTGCACGCACACTCTCACTCCCGGCCCCGCGCATCAAATACCCATTCATTATTCTTTAGATATTGAACAGTTCGTATTACCCCCTGCTTGATATCAAACCTTGGCTTCCAGCCTAGCGCTTGGATTTTATTTGTTTCCAAAAAAATGAATGGGTTGTCGCCTATCCAACCCCTATCCCCCCCAGAATAATCAAGCCTTGGGCTAACTCCTAATTCATTGCAAATCCAACCAATGGAATCATTAACCTCAACATAGCCGTCTACACCCAAATTGAAGATATTGACTTTTTCACCTGCTTTATCAATAGCCACCATAATGGCATCGATACAGTCCTGAACATAGAGGTAAGACTTTCGCTGTTTGCCGTTGCCCAAAACTGCCAAACAAGTCTGATCTTTTTTTAGCTTTTGGTAAAAATCGAAAATGTGTCCATGCGTATATCGCTCGCCCAAAATAGAGACAAATCTAAAAATCCAAGATTGAAATCCAAAACCCTCGCAGTAGGCAGAAATTAAACCCTCACACGCGGCCTTAGATGCCCCATAAAGGGATGTTTGGATGGGAAATGGACCATTTTCTGGAGTAGGAATCATAGGCGACTCACCATAGACTGAACCAGTTGAAGAAAAAGCAATTTTCTTAACACCATTAAAACGCATAGCCTCTAGAACATTGTATGTAGCAATAGTATTTTGCTCCAAATCCCTGCGAGGATGATTTGTCCCAAAACGTACATCAGCATTGGCAGCCAAATGAAATACAAAATCGCAACCTACAAAAGCAATCTTCAAGGCATCCAGATTCAACAAGTCGTCTTTTATTAGCCTGAATTGAGGATTTAATAAGGCGCCCTCTAAAAAATGGATTTGGCCAGTTGAAAAGTTATCCACCCCGACAACCTCATGGCCACTCTGCAGGAGCCTATCCACCAAGTTACTTCCAATAAAGCCCGCACACCCAGTAACAGCAAAAACCGACATAATTATTACTCTCTATTTATTGATGTTTTTTCTTAATTCAAGAGTTCTGGAGCCACAAAGCGGGAAAAACGCCTTAATAGAACATACTCCTAAGCTAAATAACATACCTGTTAACCTAAACAATAATGGTAGGCTTGAATTGTAAAAAGCCTTACAGCGGTATAACCAAATTTTTACCCTATCAGACCTAGTAAAGCTTGATGACTTCCCGTAAAGATTGTATTCAGCAAGGGGTGCATCAATTTTTAGGGGGCAAATTTTTTGAAAAGAATTAAGTAGATGGGCAAAATCCGCACACAGGCCATAATTTAAATCAAAGGAATCCAATATATCTCGCCTATAAACAATAGTTTGATGATTTATCATTCCGGTTAAAAGCATTCTAAGACTCAAATTTTGATCAACTTCATACCCAGAAACGGTCATAAAATTTCCGTACAGTAAATTAATGCTTTTATTGCCCGAGTCCAAGTAAGGCTTTAAACATCTTGCAGACTTTAAAGCTAAATCACCGCTGTTTAAGAACCAAATCCATTTCCCTCGAGAAAGCTTTATCCCTTTATTCATCGCATCATATATTCCGCCATCTACTTCAGAGATAGCTACATCAAATACAGTGTGGTCTATTAAGCGTGAATAGCTGTCATCATCTGACAAACCATCAATTAAAATATACTCTGCATTTAAGAAGCTAATTAGGGGAGAAATTGACTTAACAGTTTTTTCAAGATCGTCGCCAGAATTATAGTTCACAGTGATTATTGATAGATCTATATCCATATAGACTCAAATGATTTAACGAAAGTTAAAAACAGCATAAATTACTTGCCTATGTAAATTAGAATTTGACCGCCATTAGGCATAGTAGATGCACGATAAAAACACGGCTTTAGATTGCATGATGCCCCTCTTTCAAATACAACATGGTCTCTATAACCTTGCTGCTCATATAAATAGCTTTGATAAAGAGGGGAATCCACTGGAAATTTTGGACCTTGTGGCGTGCTATCACGATGCAAAAAAACCGCATCAAAAGGCTCACTCCACCTTGTATAGGGCCCCCAAAACTCTTCGGTAGTGTAATTAGCAGTTGACTCAACCCAAAATAGTGCAGGCGAATACATAACATTTATTGGGCGCCCCTTTTCGCGACTTAAATTTCCCAAAGTCTCAATGGCTTCCGCATAAGACAAGCTATCAAAAATATAGTCTTGATTCTTAGTTCTGGCACTCAAAACATAAAAGTTTTTTATAGTATTCGGCATCCAGTAAATAAAAATAATTTGCAAAAATAAACATAAAAAAATGATTGAGGCAGTAGAGCTAAGAAGTCTAATTCTATAAACCAAAAATTTATTTTCAATCGCCAATAAAACTCCAAATATTAAAATAACCATTCCGGGATATAAATAAAAGCCCCAAAGTCGATGTGAGAACAAAAAGATGCCTAAAATCGATGCGAAACCAGATAATATTATTGCAAAAGTAAATCTTGAAGTTCCCAAAAAAAGGAAAATAAATAATGATGAAATTAATGCAATGTTTATAGCAATTGGTGAAATAAACCACACATCAAGAAAGTAATTAATCCACTCGATAAAGCCAGTGCTCAATCTATCGGCGCCATGACTAGTATTGTAAAAAGTACCGTTTAACCAAGCATGAATACCATTATTATAGAAGATTAATATTAGAGCGATAGTTAATAATATTAAATATAAAAAATTTTGGGGTTTAATATCAACTTCTCTATTAATCTTTAAAGTAATAAAAAATCCGATAATAATAAATAGTATTGGCAGAATTAAAATAGGTACTGCAATTGCAAGGCCAATTAAAAAATATCCTGTAGTCACAAGATAAACTCTAAAATACCTGCTGCTAAATCTATATGTGTATAAGGAAAATACAATTATTGCAACCAATGGAAATAAGGTTGAAATTTTCGCTCCAAAAGCAAGTCCAGCAAATATGTAATGCCAACCAAAATTAAATTTATATTTAAATAAAAATAAAATAAATAAAGCCAAAAATAATGTCTGCAGGGGCTCCGGCTTTGGCATTGTTGCGTAGTAATCAACATATGGCAATGTATACAAAGAAAGCGCTAAGATTATCCTAAATAGCCAAGTCCTTAGCAGCCCAAACGAAAAAACTAGGCATGTTGATATTACCAAAAAAGTTTGAAGTATTCGCCCGGAAAATATTTGGCCTGAAGATCCAAAAATTAAATCTGGAATAAATGCAAAAAAAGCAATTGAATTCCAAAGAATCCTTCCATACCTTTGATCACCGCCGTTTAAGATTGACCATAAAAAGTTTTTAAAACTGATTGGATGGAGAATATTTTTTACGCCATCAAAGGTAATTCTTTCATCCACAAATAATTCATGTCTTCCACCCAAAAGATCGCTATTAGCTAAAATAGAAAGATAAAGAAAAATCAAGGTAATACTTAAATACAGCAAAGATAGCAATATATTTAATAAGTTGCTTTTATTTAAGTACCTTTCTTTTAAAGAATTAATCATAATTAAATTAGGCTTTATTTAAAATTAATTTCATAGCCATATAATTTAAAAGAAAACTAAAAGGTATGATAATCAGCTTTGAAATAATTGGATGTATACCTATATTAACTAAAATTGATATTATAAATGAAAATAAAATAATATTTACTAATTGATATAGTAACCAAAAAATATATTTAACCAATGTCAGTTTATTTTCTATAAAAATAAACCTCCCAGCAACTATATAAACAAAACTTACCGCCAAAGCAGAACTTAAAATATTTGCATTAAAAGGATCAAAATTTGCACTTAAAAAGAGAAAGTACGCCAATAAGTCACAAATAAAGCCTATTCCTGAAATCAAGCCAAATCTAATAAACTGTTTTATGAATAGAATCATTAACTATCGGATCTAATCCTCTAAAAGTTATAGCTGGAGAAATTTATACAGGGTATTCCAGCCGCATTAGCAGCTAAAAAACCAGTAGCACTGTCCTCAAAAGCCAGCGATCCTGACGCAGATACCCCCATTTGCTTAAGTGCAAATATGTACATATCTGGCTCGGGCTTTGGCCTACTGACATCATCTGCAGAAATTATTTGATCAAAAATATGTTCAATATCTAAATAATTGAGGATTTTCAAAATAGACTCTCGAGCGCTATTTGACACTATTGCAATTGGAATTGTTTTCTTCAATGTCTCCAGAAGACTTAATAGAGGAAGGTTTGGTGTTATTTCAGCATAAAAAGTTGGATAAATTTCTCTCTTCAATTCCGAAATATTTTTACCGATATCGATCGAATATTGCTTACCCATAATAATTGGCAAAAATTGACTCCAGTGTCTTCCAGCAATCACTCCGACAATCTCGCTAGCCCCCTTAAAAAAACCAAATTCCTCTAGTGCAGATGCGTAAGCACTGGCATTTGCCAACTCGCTATCCACCAAAGTCCCATCAAAATCCACAAGAACCGCCTCAAGTAATGGCATATGTGACCTTAAAATCTCTAATTAACTTGCATGTAACTGCAAAAAAAAGCATTCCACCTTCCTCGCTTTTTTTGAATTTATATGGAATCAATCTAAGGTAGTGAATTATTTCATGAAGCTTTGCTTCCCTCACACCGATATTGCCATATTCAAAATTTAATCGATCTAACAGAATATTGTGTAACTCATGATAAACATGTGATTTGTTGCTAATAAATTTAATAGATCGTGAATCAAAATCACAATTACTTTGTCTATTTAAAAATTCATAACCCATATTTAAGGACTGCAAAAGCTTCGCCCAATCCATCAGCGGGCTTTTGTACGAAGTAAGCGGGTTTGGATCGATCAGCATCCACGACTCATCAGGTCTCATAATAATATTTTCAATAGTGAGATCACCATGAATATCAGATTGCTGAGTATTCAAAAAAAATGTTTTTAGCCCATCAAAATCTAATAAAAAATCCCACTCTTCGAATGAATACTTATCTCCGTTGATAAAAAAACTTTCTAAATTAAAAAAGTTTTCAAGCATTGATTTTGTGTAAAAATAGTTTTTTCTTAACTTTTCATTCAAATATTCTTGCAATAAATTTTGGCTCGACTCATCCTGCTGCCTCAAATTATTTTTATGATAAGTTGATATCGAGTCAATAATTTGAATCAGAATACTCTTGCCCTTATTTATATGGGCTGTATGTAACCACTCATATAAATCTAAAGCTCCTGGCTCATATGGCATCATATATGAGGTGAAATTTTTTAAAACTTCAACTTTAAGAACATTTACTACCGGGAGATATGTTGCAGTAGATTTAAGCCACTCATATTCCGAGATAAGCTTTGGGGCCAACTCTCCTTCAGCCATTTTCATGATACTTAGATGTCCTTTAGCCTCTACAACTGCAGTTACAGCTCCGGACCCTCCGGAAAATAATCTGGTAATTGTCAAATTAGAATCAAAAGTCTTAGCCTCTCCTAATCTATTTATTGGAGTATTTTCGCCAGAGAAGTAGGCAATTAAAAACCTCTGGTAGGCCTGGGATCCCGAAAATGCCATTGGAACTCCGTCAGCAACCATTGTTGTAAAAGAAGAGGCAGCGTTAAGTAACTTCAAATTGCCAAGCCTGCGTCTTAACTCGATTCTGAGCATCAAAAATATACTCGTTAATAAAACCGGTAAAAGCAAATAAAGCATGAACAATGTGGTTACCAGGTCCCACTCCCAAAAAATGAGATTCGTCTTTAAGGTCTCACGTATTGGATCACCATGAAATAGATTCCATACTTCAATAAATGGTGAAATCTGAAGTGCCTTATAAAAATAGAAATATGAAGACACATATAAGGTCCACATTATTATTGTTAGTGAGATATATCTGATTGTCAAAAATCGAGCATGATTTATTTGATTGATAATTGTCCATAAAAAATCTAAAATTAAACTTTTAATCTGCTCATTCCAAATTGAGGAAAATAAATAGACAATTTTTCTGCAGCGTTTGCTAAAACTAATTGCAGCCCAGTAAAGCCCAAGCAAGATGGCCATTGCAATAAAAAAATCTCCGCCATTTAACACACCATTAAAAAAGATTTTATATAGGCCCACAATCACTAAAAGAGCGGCCAAATCCGTCATCCGCTCAATAAAGACGGAGGCCAAAGAGGATATGATCCGAACATTTTCAAATTTTGAAAGTAATGCTGCCCTAAGAAGATCACCAATCCGAAAGGGTAGAATTCCATTAACTAAACCACCTATTGAGCAATAGAGCACTAATCGACTTTTTATAAGGGCTCCATCTGCAGGCAGAAGTAATTGCCACCTAACCCCCCTAACGATAAGCCCCAGATAAAATAAGATTGCTCCGATGACAAAAAAATCAAGCTTCATAACTAAACCAAGCTGGCAGATTATTTGTATTATTTTCAGCAATCAGCAACTCCTCGGGAGTTCCTAATGAAACGTGTGTTAGCAGTGGGATCGTTTCAACCAACCCGCCGCGCGCTAAGATCTCGTTAAATACCCCACTCATGTATAACTCAGGGTAATGAGATTGACTGCAATACGAATTGTATGAGTCTAAAAAGCATCTAATACTTGAAAAAAAATATAGACCTGCAATTGCATACCTTGACACCACTTTTTTTTCAACCGTTCCAGTAATATTCCCCGAACCATCAAACTTAATATAGGAGTATGCAGGATTTTCGGATTCAAATACGCACAAATTTGCAGCGCAATTTTTAATTAAAGACGGGAATAGGGGTTGGAATTTTAAAAACGAAAAGGCGAGATCACAGTCAACAAATGCCACTGGGCTGTTGATGTTTTTAAAACTTTGAACAACCTGCGCCGCAGAACTTGCCGCACCATTTGTAAGTGAATCAATCACCTTAATATTGGCGCTTGGGTAGCATGCCAAGATTGCTTTATCTATCGCATGACTGATAACATGCTCGCGCAATACAGCAAAATGAAGACTTGCGAATGGGGCCCCTGTAAGCGCACTTTGGGTGGCCCACCAAAAAAGTGGCTTACCCAAAAACTTAACCATTGGCTTAGGCGTATAGATACCTCTATGCAAAAACCGGCTACCTCTACCAGCAGCCATTATTACAAGATTCATTTTGCCAAATTAGCCAAAGAGAATTCGTAAACTTTTTTAAGCCCCGCCTCTAAAGTTGTGGATGCTTTAAAACCAAAAAAATCATAAGTCTTTTGAATATCTCCAACCGAATTCTTATAAACCTCAGCTTCAATTCGTTCACTGCTTAGTTTCAAACCATCAGCAGCAAATAATGCTGGAAACTTATCCCAAAATTGATTTGCATCCTTGTAGAGTGGGATTATTTTTTTATTTGAAATTTTTGAGTACAAGGAAACAATCTGCGGCACTGAGTATGCAATTCCAGTGCAAACATTAAAAATATCACCCTTAAATTTAGAGCGCGCGCCCATCATACGCATTAGGCACTCCAAAACATCATCAACATATACATAATCTCTTGAGCTGCTTGAGTTATTAAAAAGGACTGGCTCTCTCCCAAAGTATGCCTCCTTTGCTAAATAAGATATAAAAGGTGGCATTGCTCTATGTATATCTTGATGCTCACCAAAAATATTAAAAAATCGCGCCACAATAACATCTAGACCGTAAGTTTCTGCAAAAGATTTACAGAGTTGCTCACCCGCTAATTTACTTGAAGCATAAATTAGATTTGGATTCACATGATCCATCTCGGAAAAAGGCATTTTTATATTATTTTCATAAACTGCGGAAGTTGATGAAAATATGACTCTTTTCACATTAGCTCTTCTTGAAATCTCCAATACATTTGCAAGGCCAGTAACATTGTTATCATATGCAAGGGCTGGATCAACTTGACATTGTGGTAACGATGAAGTGCCAGCAAGGTGAATTACAACGTCTGCGCCATTGATATCATCTGCTATTTCCCCACTTCTTACATCTTTTACTACCAAGGGACATATTAATCCTCTGCTATTAAGCAGATTATCAACGTGCCCATCGGCTAAGTTATCAATAATTACAACCTCATAACCACCTAAACCAACAAGCTTGGCAGCAAGCTGCGAGCCAACAAAACCAGCACCGCCGGTAATAACAATCTTTATTTGCATATCTCACCTAACATTGGAACTCTACTTGATGAATAAAACTTATTAGATGGATTCGAAAAATCAGTGCTCAACAAAAGCAATGGACTACGCAAATACAGGACGAGATATTTGAGCAATCTCAATGATTGACTCCACAACTTAGCATTCGATACCTGATCTTCTTCGCGCCAAGAAATGGGGAAAAATTTTATCTTTTGTTGGTTAGCTAAAAGCGCAAGCAGGAATGCATTATTAAACGTTAAATCATCTGGCATTTTTTTGTAGTCAAAACTAGAGATAACTTTCGAACTAAAAAAATTTAGGCCCGAGCCCATGTCATAGACCCTGGACCTTGTAACCATGGTGTATAAGATATTAAAAATAATATTCCCAATAGTTCGTATTTTTTTATATCCAGACACTCTAGAATTCGACATAAATCTTGCCCCCAATAAACACTGATCATCAGAGAATGACGGATCTAAAATATAAGGGATTATGTCCATCAATCTTCCCTGATCATCACCATGTAATATGACTATTCCATCATAGCCCATGGAAAGGCAGTAATTAAAAGCTACCTTATGAGAGCCCCCAAGACCAAAATTTTTATCATTTAAATAAATTGAGATCTTAGATTGTGCCAATCGCTCAATTGCTGCCTTTGAGACCTCAATGGTGCCATCCTCACTCCTATTGTCGATAATGATCATTTCCTTGAATACAGAGGCGCCACATAAAGCGAATTGCTCTACAACCCTAGAAATTTGTTTTTCACAATTAAAAGTTGGCACAACAAGAAGAAAATTTTCCATCGATGGTTTTATAAAAGTTTGCTTATGGCCCAGAAATCTAAGGCCCAAATGAATTCTTGCAATACAATCGCTTAAATTATTAAAAAATAGAGCATATTATATTTCAACATTCATTGATAAAATCAGTATTACAAATGATAAAAGATAAAATAAGTCTTTCAAAAAATATTTTTGATCAGTATTTTTTAATACTATTGATTATATATATCGCTTTTCAAGTATTTATTTTTGCAAATACTTTAAGTATGGTTCCAGATGAGCTTAATTATATTGGAGTCTCTCATGGATTTAGTCTTTTAGATAGGCAGCCCCCACCAATTGATTACGGCTCAATCTATTGGTTTTTACTAAAAATTTTACACTATAAAATTTTAATAAGATTAGTATTTTTATTATTCTTTATAACGCCAGTATTATTAATTCCTATATTAATTGAAGACAAAATTGGGAGATTAATATTTTTCTTACTGTATATTTCATTTCCATATGCATTTTGGACAGGAAAACTAGTTGGCCCTGAAATTTTAATTGTATTTATTTGCACGTTGTCTTTGATTTGCTTGAAATACAGAAAATTAAAATTATCTAACGTTCTTTTAGGGCTGGGTTTAGGAATTAAAATAACTATCGCCCCTTTTATTTTATTTTATTATTTATTACTCATATTGAAAGTCAAAGTTCCCGCAAAGAATTTTCCAATTTATATATTATATTTTGCCCTGGGATTATGGCTATCCAATCCATTAAATATCGATCTTTATTTAATGCACTTAACATCCTCAAGCAATGTAAGTGGTGATATTTCAAGCGGTATCCTCAATAAAATTTCCTTGGAAAAAATTGAAGCCAATTTATTTTCTTTGAACTGGGCCTGGGATAATGTAATGCTAGGCTCTTTTTCGCAAATGTTTTTAAATCCGCTGTTACTAGTAATACTTACATTTGTTTTATTTCAAAAAAACAATAGACTTAATATTATTATTTTTTATTCTTTTTTTGTTGTTTCAATAATCTTAACTTCTTCAACAAATACAATGTATGTTTGGTATTGGTTTCCCTTGATTCCAGCGCTGATAGCTTGTTTTTCTGATTATAAAATTAGCTCCATCAATTCAGGCAAGACTAGAGTTCTCATTTTTCTATTGATATTGATAGTAGGATTTAATTCATATAAAAATATTGTTTATACAAGTAGGCAAATTTCAGAGAAAATGAGTTCGATTGAATTTTATAGAGGTTTAAATGAAACTGAAGTCTGCCTGAACAAATCCATTCCAAATATTGAATCAAAAGTAATTATTAATAAACTTGATTTTGGTTATAGGGCAAAAAAATTATTTCCAACTCACACAGAAAAACTTCATTGGGGATCTGAGATTAGTGATGAACCAACGATAATATTGTTTTCAAGAAATAATATACAGAACCCATACAACTTTGAATCTTTGGGTAAAAAAGTAAAGCTTAGTTACTACGGATCCTGTGGCGATCAGGTGTTTATTTTCTACTCTGATTAATGTGGTTGAATACCAAATTCATCTATTAATAATTTTTTAATTGCTCATTAAGATGATTGGTTATCATGTAAATGAAGTTTTTAATTAAATAATCTTAACTTTGCGCTGAATATTTTTTGTGTATCTAACCTACTTTCACCCCTACTTTGACATTTTTTGCCTAAGTTTCTCAGCATCCCAAGTTAATAAAGCCTCTACTTCATTAGCATTTAATGGGCTCAAACTCGCATCGTTTTTTATATAACTCAATAGATCGTAATAGCATCGCAATTGAACTGATTTGGCCAAACTAAAGCCATTTTTTTTATTAAAAACTCCAATTTTTTTTATAAAAATCAGTTCTGGAGGCTGACGACATTCTTCTTGGGATTCCAAAAAATGATTCCAAGAAGAATATGTAAATGCTTTAGGGCCAAGAAATACAACGTGATCAGGAAAGAGCGCCCAATCTGTCTCTAATCTTTTGTAAAGATCTAAATTAATTGCGAGGGCCTGGACTTCAATATCTGCAAAAGATTCATACTCCCCTTTTAACTCATGCGGAACATTGGGTAATGTTTGCTCACTCAATTCTCTATTCTGAAACTCTTCTGGGGCGCATATTGCTAACAATGCATCAAGCAATTTTTTTATTTCACCGATTGAGTCAGCCCCAATGACAATTCCATGATTTTTTAAAAAGACGATGTTGGCATTCGGCTTGTTTATTAGCACTTCTTGTACCGCTCGCGCTAAATAGGGTCCCGGCTTGTGATACTGAACAAAAGCAATATGGAGCCTCTCATCTGTTATTTTTTCAAATAACTCACTAATAATTTTTTGACTATTTTTATGAACGAGATAAGTCAAAGCATGTATAGCATGCAGATGTATCACAATAGTATGGGGCATCAGGGCATGCAAGGTAGTCTCAATTGATGGTCGCAGAGTATGCTCGCAAATCAGCTGTGGGCATACATTAAAATCTTTAACCAATAAGGCGCAAGATAGCTCAGGTAAATTAACTGGGACAAAAATGTCGTCTTGTTCGGCGTTAGCCAACCAGGTGCCAGATCCCTTTATCCAGAGAATATCGCGCTCTTTCCATGACACATTACCGCCAGCCCCCTGAACCAGGAGAGGATCCCTACCAAGTGCTGCGCAGAATTTTTTGATATCTCGCTCAAGTATTGTCATAAACAGTCCGTCTATCTTTAAGCAGTTGCGCTAGCTATTTTGGTTAGTAAATGACGTAGATCTTTAAAATCAGTAAAGCTAGCATCAGGGGTATTAGGACCCCTACCTAACTCAACACCATCATGTATTTTTTGCAGAGTCACCGCATTAATTTTTTCTTTGGAACCCTGAATGTCATTAATTGGATTATCACCAATCATCCAAATACAACTACCTTTCGGCTGCATTTTCTCTAAAGCTATTTGAAAAGGGGCTTCATGGGGCTTATCAAACCCAGCTTCTTCACTCGTCACTATATAGTTGAAATAGCGATCTAAATCAAAATAAACCACTTTACGAAATTGTATTTGCGCAGTCAGATCAGTCACGATTGCAGTAGGAATTCCTAGTAGACGAAGATCATCCAGCACCTCTTTTACGTCATTAAAAAGAGTTGCATTGGCTAAAAAAGTGCGCCAATAGGTCTGCTCAAAATCAAGCGCCAGTAGTACTTGTGATCCTAATCCCATAATTTCTAACATACGCTGCAAATAAAGTAAGCGACTATGTGACGATGCAGTTAGACCCAGACGAGCTTTAATTTGTTTGCGTGCTTCACTAAAGGCCGTATCAAAATCTTTAGCGCTAATAGAAAAAGTATTCATTACTTTTTCCTTGATGGCTTGTTGCGCAGCTGTATGGGCTGGATCGTATGGATAAAGAGTATTGTCGGTATCAAACAAAACGGCATTAGGCAGTTGTGTAAAGCGATTTTGGGCATTGATATTAATCATATGAATCTTCTAGTAAGTGCTTGATTGATATGGGATAGAGTGATGAGCTGCATCAGGCCAAGAACCCCATTTTGCCATTGAGGCTCAAGATCTAAAAATTCGAAGATTCGAGGGCAAATAAGAGCAGCCGCCAATTTGATATCCTCCGCTGTTGATTCCCCTTCAACACTCAGTACGATCTCGGATGTTTCATGATGAGTGCTCATATCAACATGCAATCCACAAACACCTATCAACACGCGTTTTAGCGAGATCTCATTAAAGCCATGACGAGATTTAATCAAAAGCTTTAATCGCGGAGGTTTTTGCTTACTTGCCTGCAACAGAGTCGTAGAATGAATTGGGTGCAAACTAAAAACTAGATCTGCATAGGCTGCTTGTGGTTTGATGAATTTTTCAGAATCTGGTTTACGTTTGGCTAACGTCTCGAGAACACGCTCTATTGTGTAGCCACGCATGTTCACATCGCGCTGCACTTTGAAATAAGTACGTAACTCTTCATCGATATCTAAATAGATACTTAAATCATAGCATTCACGTAAAATCGGCTGATATAGGGCATGTAATCCACTGGCAATGATAATGTCGTTACTACGAACTGTGAATGGCCGACCCATCTTTCCAGTATTGTGATCATAGTGACTTGCCTGAATAGATCTGCCATCAGTCAACGAAATTAAATTTTTGGCAAAACTCTCTAGATCGTTAGCCATTGGATTAATATGTGTCATAACCTGCCACATAGGTTGATGACGATCCCATAAGTGGTAGTCATCACCAGAGATAGCAGCAACAGAATGCGAACCAAAAAGGTTGCTGATAGCATTTGAAAAGGTATCTTTGCCGGCACCCGAATCTCCCGCTATACCAATCACAAAAGGCTTGCGACTCAGTCTAAAAAAATCATTTCGACTGATAGTCTCGCGCCAAATGCGCACTGCTAAAACAATACCTGTAGCTACGAGAGCAGTATGAGTTAAGGAGGCTAGGCGAGTGTTTAGTAAAGAAAGGTTGGTTATCCCTAGTGCAGGTACGATAAAGTCAAGTTGATGTGCATCAGTAAAAAGTATTGCACTTAAAGCATAAAGAATTGAAAAAAGTGATGTGATATAAATCGCAGCTCGATCGCTAGAGACTTGATAGCCTACAAGTAACGGCAGTATCCAAATAAACCAGCCCGGTGATGCTGGTGTCAACAGGACCACCAATAAAAATGCTATCCCTAAAACGGCATTAAAGAGTTCAAAATTCATGCGCTTAACTCTCCAGGCCGCATAAAGCATAAGAAGATAAGATAGTGGCACCAAATATACTGCGGTATTGCGGACCAGGCTGATTGAAAGTTGGTAGATTTTTTCTAACTCAGGGTTACTTGCAAGCATGTATAAGCCAGCGTTAGACCATAAAAATGGTAAGAAAAAGAGGCAAAAACCTACTCCAATTCCAGAGAAAAAGCGACTAAAGATCTGACGTAAAGCACGATTGTGAAAAAGATAAATTAGAAAGAAAGGTAGACTTAAGACCATACTTAGCTTAGCGGAGATGGCAGCAAACAGTAAAAAGCCAGATAAGCCAAGGTGGCGCTCTTTAATGCAGTAAATAGCCCCCACCAATAAGAATACTGGCACGATATCGTTATAGCCAAGCCAATAGCTTGCAATCAAGCTAATGGGGGAGAGCCAGTAGATCGCTAGTAGCATTGTCTCTTTGGTATTGAGCAATTTACGCAGCAGTATGAGTAAACCAAAATCAGCAACAATTAGGCTAAGACCATAACCATAGATCACAGGAATTGATATCGCTTTGCAAAACAGACTTAAGGGGAGTAAAAATAGCCACATCGCATAGCCATATGGAAAAGCAATGGGGACTCCACCTTTAGCAAGCCATCCTTGCCATGGGTCCAAGGAAAAGTTGCCAATACTACTACTTAGAAATGGGACATACCAGTCACCAACAGGCGCAGGCAACACAAAAGCAATTAAAGAAAGCCTTAGCATCAGTCCGGCAATAAATAGCGGATTATTGAAGTAGCTCAGGATTAGTTTCATATTTACTGCCCACCTCTTACCGCTATTTTCTTAAGACACTCTTTCCATAATTCAGCTTGCTTCGTACAAATGGCATCCGCACAAATAGATCGCTCATGCAGCAAATTAACTAGTAACGGAATTTCCGTACTAAATGGTCTGCCTTGCAGCTCCGGCGAGACCAAGCAAAGCTTAAAGCCAGCGCTCTTCAATCGTCTAGCATCTTCGCTAGAAAGCGGAAAACGGGTAAAGCAGTCAACCCAAACCCAATCAATCTCGCCAGCCAATGCAAGCGCAGTTTCAATCGATTCAAATTCTGAAACGCGAACAGCGCATTGACGCTCCCCCAACTTAGACCACTTAACTAGAAAAGGGAAAGACTGATCTAAAAAGAAGTAGTCCGAAATAAGGTATTTCTGCATAAGCTCAATGAGGCGAGCTTCTAAACCCTCCTCCTTGACATTGAGGATTAGAGTTTGATGTTTATAGCATATAAGCCACTCTTCAAAATCGACCCCCTCCTTGAGTGGATCATGATGAATAATTAAGCGTCCATTATTCGAACGAATATCTACCTCAACACCAAATTCTAGTGGCGTAGCAATTAATTCCTCAATCGTGTTGCGCCGATGAGAGATAAACATCATTTGGACAGCCTCTTTTTTAACTCAAAACTGAATTCGATAGTTCTGCGAATAAATTTCATTTTTGATGCCCAATTAACATTCCAGTGGGAAACCCCATGAGCGCGCTCAACAAATTCTACGGGAAAACGATAAACTGTCAGACCTTGAGTGCGAGCTTTAAAGTAGACATATAAATCTAAAGAGAAATCATGTGGTGGATTCCGCCAGCTCTCAAAAAATTCTTTAGAGAACATATTGGGCTGAGCGTTGATGTCCCATAGCTTAGTTTGCAATAGGCAGGTTTCAAATACACTCATGCTCGCAGTAAAAAAAACATCCGCTAAAGGCCGTTTAATGCGCTGACCCTTGACATAAATATGATTGCCATGAAGCTTGAAAAATTCAAAAGCCCTCAGAACGTCTTTAGGATCTGCTTGCATATCTGCATGCGTCCAAGCCAATACGTCTCCCTTGGCGGCGTCGAGTCCCGACAAAATACCAAAACCATAGCCTTGATTCACTGGCACACGAACAGCACGGCAGTGCGGGTATATCGGCAGAAGCTTCTCAAGCACCTCAGGGCTATTATCAGTAGAGCCGTTATCTACTAAGATTACTTCAATATCAGATTTATCGGATAAAGTTGAGCAGCGCTCCAATAAGAGCGGCAAATTCTCTGCTTCGTTATAACAAGGAATGATGAGAGAAAGCTTCACAAGGGGAATTTAAAAGATTAACGAAAAAAAACAAGCATTAGGCCAGAAAAGAAGGTGAAGCCCTAGATCGACTCGAGAAGACGAAAAACTTCATTCCCAGAAAATTTAGGGCGGCAGATACCCCCGTTGCCAATACAAATGCACAGAAAATCACTCTTGAATAATCATTGTGGCTGGCGAAATGATTGAGCATGAAAATACTGAAATGATTGATTAAAACATTGGCACTCAAGCCAACGATATAAACTATGGCAAATCTAAGGATACTTCCGGAAGGAGCATCTTGGTCTTTGAACGTCCAAAAGCGATTAGCAAAATAAGCAAAAATGGAACCTCCGATAAAACCCATACCCTTGGAGATATTCACACTGTCTAATTCTAAGTAAATTAGGCTGTAATAGATCGAAAAATCAATGGCTACTGTAAGTAGCCCTACGACCAAAAAGATAGTTATCTCTCGTCTAATCATGTGATAGCGATGGCACTAGCGGTGCAAAACGCATAGCTAGCCCCTCAAGGGCAGATTGGCTTACCCTGGAATCAAGGTCAAGGCTATAGGGATGATGGGGCCATTTATGAAAACACGACTGCCAATATTCAAACGTTTTGAGATCATTGGGAGTCCCCCAAGAAATGAAGCTATCAACTTCAAACAGATAACAGCGTAGGCCCATGGCAATTGCATCATTAATGCAAGAATCTAAATAGAACTCGCCATTGATGCGTCCATCGCGGGCAATCAATCTGTTGATAGCGCCTCTTGCTTCATTCGCCTTTTTGAAGGTGAAAGTTCCAATTACAATTGGGTCCGTCGCCGGTGAAGCCAAAGGTGTTTTAACAGAGATAGCCTTGATATATCCATCTTCTTTTGCATCAATCCAACCAAACATAGTTGGCTTACGAATAGCATTGGTGTGGCCTCTAGCACCCCAAACGATGACATCAATATTTGAATTGTTAATAAGTGCCTGGTAAGCTTTGTGATTAAACAATACGCCGTTGTCGCAAGCACCAAAAGTAATGGGCGATAAATCACTAGCACCTATTTTCTCTAGAGCATCCAACCCAATGAGTGCTGTGCATGCTTGACCCTCAGTGATCTCAGGCACCATAGTTATAATTGCCTCAGGAAATTTCGCATTGAGAGATTCTTTAATGTCAGTGAGCCCCGGCATGTCAGCTCGCAATACAAGGGATTGGTATTTGGAGCGAGGTAAATCAGTGATTGCTTGTACTGCCATGGCTTTCCCAAAAACAGGGATCAGCGGTTTTGGGAGGTTGTAACCCTCATCAGCAAAACGCTTACCCATTCCTGCCATCGGAACAACCAATGAACCAGAGGGAGGAGACGCCTCTTGATGGGCTTGTAATTGCTTGAATGTAGCGGACCAAGCGTTATATTCCGAGAGATCATCTGGCGTTCCCCATTGCATGAAATGCTGCAAAGGATACACTGCGATTTTCTTGCCTTGAGCTAACATGGGCTTAAAGGCAAGGCTAACATAAAACTCGCCGCCTACACTGAGGTTTTGCGCCATAACCTCCCTAAATGACTCGCTCATGATTTTTGCGCTAGAAAAATAGTAAGTTCCACTAGAAGCAAACTCTTGCATACGATTATCAGTGAAGGGTTGCTTTTCTTGAATATCGGCGACCCACGACACAACATCCTGCCTGCCGGGCTCCTCCTTTATATATGCATAGTTTGTACTGCCTAATGTGTGCGGATGAAACCCTTTATACGCTGGGATTGCCCCAGCACAAGATGTTCGCAACACAAAAGATTTAAAATGGTTCCAATCCCAGTAGCAGGTAAAATCACAGTAATTCACCACCACGGGAAGATTTGGATCAAGCAAGTGCTCTACTTGACGCACCGCATTAATAGGCCCCAACTTATGGGAGGGAATCCCCACAATTCGACCCGAAGGGCAAAGTTTATTTAAGGTTTTAGCCATCTGATAATCATTATTATCTAGGTGCTCTTTGTTGCATATAAAAATAAAATCTGTTTCGCCCGGAAACAAATCAATTACATGCCCAATAAATGGCCTACCATCGACCTCAATAAGCGGTTTTGGAATCGTATAGCCAGCTCGGCGAAAGCGCTCGCCGAAACCAGACATGGGGATGACTATTTGCATAAAAGACAATATTTATTTTTTTATAGCAATATATAAAAAGCCAATATTACCGAACTGATGAGCCCCATCGTAAGGCTGAATAAACCATTTCTCAGAACTAAAATCTTTCACATAGGAGGCGATAAGAGATAGATCCAGCGGCAGCAGAGACCAAACAGCAATGCGATCAAGTGCCGGATCTAAAGTTTTAAAGATTTTAGGCCCACATCTATAGAGCGGATTGTATTTAACCCTAATTTCCGGATGGAGTATAGGCTCAAAATCGCATGGGGCCAATATCAACGACTGAACCCCTTGGGAGTAAAGCACACCCTCAAGAGAGTTCAATGAAGTACCTCTTGGCATTTTAATAATGTGGTCAATCTGGTATAAGGCACCAAATAAAAGAAATACAAAGGGAATTAATAAATTCATTTTATATGCACTAAAACCATCAAATATGCTTTGCAGTGCTATAGATATTAAAAGAATTATTGGCAAAAATAAAATTAATTGATGTCTAGTTGGCGATAGCGGAACAACACCGCTTAAATATAAAATATATTGGCCAATTATAAATAATATAGAAAACTTTATAATTAATTTATTTTTATTTGAAATATATGATTTTATGATTATTAATATTAAAAATATTGTGATTAATATTCCAAAAAATAAAGATAATCTTAATTCAAAAAAGTAATTAATAACATCAAAAAAACTTAAGATCAGAAAATCAAGAGCTTGGTTTACTCCAGAAATATGATTTAAAAAATTATAATCACCTTCAATTTTATCGGGGAGGGCAGCATATGCTGGTGAAGTATGTTTGCCAGAGATTACGCTACGAAGTAGTAAAAAAATCACGGAGGATAGGCAAAAAATAAAAGGCATGACCCAATTTTTATACCTCGATTTAGTAAAAAAATCTTTTGGATTTTCAATAAAATTACTAACTCCAAAAATAAAAACGATTACCAAATATTGATAATTAAACAACACAACCAATGAATTCGCTACCGATGAAAAATTGAAATACTTTCCGCATGCATTATTTTGGGTTTTTAGATAGGCATTTAAAAGTAGGCCGAAGCAAAATAAATGATAGGAATATGATGTAAAAGTTAATATCCAATGCGTAAATGGTAGTGATAATAAGATTAGGGCAACAAAGTAAAATGAGGCAGTCTTATTAGATCTAATAGACCTTTGAACAAGCACTAGACCCAAAATGGACAGCAACAGATATGGAAATAGTAAAAATACTCTTAGATATTCCCAATTAACAGCCGAGATTCTAGCAAAGTTAAGCCATGGACTTAGGCCTAGGGCATAGGTCCATCTCAGTGGAACTACGAATAAATAAAGAAAAAAATCTTTAAGCCAATCTAATTTATTCCCATTTTGAATTAAATGACTAAAGTACTCAGAATAGACTGCTTTAACTGCAGGATCATCCAATTCAATGTAAGTTATCACTGCTCCATATTCGTCATATCCCCAGTGAGGATTTATCAATAGTTTTATAAAAATTAATAGGGAAAACAATAAGATAGAAATTCTATTGTTAAGGTATGGCGATGTCCTCATTTAGAATTTATAAATCAATGGCAAGAATGGTGAATACGTGCTAAATAATCCGAAGTCACTATCTAGACTCATAAGATACCTATAATAGAATCTATATAGCATTACTAACATTACATATATTTGGACTAATAAAAAAATCATAATATAATTTTGATTGGATGCCAATTTAATTTTTTTAAAATCTATTATCGAAGCAATCAACATTGGTCCACTAAAAAAAATTATCAAATAGAGTCTTACAGCAAGGAGTGGAAAACTAAAGAGAAAAGTGTGGGATGCTGCCATCAAAATCCAAGCATGAGCAAATAATCCGCTTCTACTATACCAATAGCCTAGCAAATAAACTGGGAATGACGATAATATATCCTTACTTAAATCAATATTATCACCGTTAATATTCAACTTCAGAAAAATAGTTTTTGACTCTAATTCTTCAAGGAACTGAGGTATTAAATCTATGGATTTATATAATATTTGATTATCTAAATATATAATAATTAAAGCAGATAAACTTCCGAAAAATATTGCACGATATTTAACTGATAAAGCAATGATAAATGCCAACAAGGTGGTGGAGTGAGTAAATAAAGCAAGAGAAAATAATATTATTTTTTTATTGGCTAAAAAATAACATAGAAATAAGCATGCTAATGCGGCCCTAGTAAATTGAGTGGCCCAAAAAAAAGCCCCGCTTACTAAAAATATATTAAATAATATAAATAACAGATTTAAAGTTGTTTTATTTTCATTAATTCTAGATATAAAAATATAATATGTAGCCAAGCCAATAATTGTAGAATTAATAAATAACAACTGAATTGGCTGCAAACTCTCTGGCAGCATCCAGTATAAAAAATAAAGGATATACTCCGATCCTTTATTTTGCATACAAGCACTTAAAGTATTACTACATAATTCATAATTTTCATAATATCGAATAAAGTCATCGCCATTGGTTGCATATATTTTTCTTGAGGAATATGCCGAAATAAGAGTAGAAATCCCAAAAAATAAATAGGCAATACATGAAAATAAACCTCTCCTTAATATATAAATTAATCCAGAAATTAAAAAAGCTATATTTAAAAAAAAGGCTGGTAGCGCTAGACTGAAAATAGGTATTAACAATCCCAGTAAAGATATATTTATCCTTAGATTTTTTAATTTAATGGGATTTAGCAACAACATTCAATGATTATAAAGTCATGTAAAGTATGATTGATCTCAAACGCGTTAACTGGGCCTTTGTCCTTATTATCATTTTTTTAAAATTCCATGGAGACTCAGCCTCCTCTTCGATTGTCGCTTCCTCTTTATTAAATCGAATGTCCCGAACCAGCCTTATTGCTCTTCTCATTTCTGCAATATATGGCTTGTAGATTAATTGCTTTTGCCTGCCGCTAAGTACATAACTTGGGTTGGTTAGCTGAACCACATTTTTGCCAACCTCCCTAACCACCTTGAAAGAAAACTCTCCCTCCATCTGCAATGCATGAAAATGAAAGAAAATCAGTGGCTCATTATCAACATACACTCGGTTGATTTCATCTGCCGATACTAGGTAATCGCTTACGTTCCAGGGCGCAACATTTCCACCGAGTCTATTTAATGCTACAGCCCCTTGAAATAGCTCCGGCATACTTTCAAGATATTTCTGCTCTCCAAATTTACCGTCCTCATAAAAACGGCGACACCACTCTAGACACCGTTTTCGCCACCACAGCAAAGCCTCATGCCCTATTTTGTCATTTTTTACAGCAAGCCATCCAGCATTAAAAACTCCAGAAATCTTAGGGGTCATACCCAACCTAGTAGCTAGCTTTGAAAATCGATGCTCTGACAGTAATACAGAGCAATTATCAAGTTGATCGTATAGGTACTGGGGATCTGAAAAAAAGTACAGATCCGTATCCATATATGTCAGAAATTGAATTTCAGAGTTGCATGAGAGTAGGTAAAGCATCCAGCAAGGTCGAAGCGTGCAGTTGTATTCAAATACATCCCTATACCGCTTAACCGAATAAAGTTCAACATCAGTTTTTTCAAACTCTGTCAGTGGGACTAGTCGAACGTGCTCTAAATTTAGTTTGAATAAAAGCTGATAGACCTCGTCACCATCACACAGAACCCAAAAAACAAATGGATTTGCACTATGACGCAATAAGGACCAATAAAGAGCCAATAACTTAGGAAGGCTACTTACTCCGAGTGAAGTGCAAAAATGCAACTGAATGGGGTTATTTTTTTTCATGGAAGAGCTTTCGACGAATTACCACTAATAAAACTGGAATGATTGGGCGCTAGTCCAGATTTCTCATTAAATATATCAGACAATTGATTAATAACCGAATCAATTCTGTTATCAACAGTATGGTATTTTTTAACTTTTAACTGTCCTGATTTTGCTATTGCTTTTCGCTCATCCTCATGCTGTAGGTAATATTTTATTTTTTGACATAGGTCCTCATAAGTGTCATAAACAATGATGTCCTTTCCATCTTCAAATAAATCTAAAAGACCGTTACCAATCCGATCTGTTAAAAGTAGGGCGCCACATGCAAGCGCCTCAAAAACCCTATAATTTAAATCGCGATTCAGACTCAGATTAAAAACAATTTTGGTGGAGCTGTACTCAAAGGCCATATCATCCAAAAATAAATTATTTTTAATATTTATTTGTGGAAAATCCACTTTAAGCATATTTATGATTTCTACGCGCTTTGAATGGACTGAATCCATAGATCCGACAAAAGAAATATCATGAACTCGTGGCACATTGAAATCTAGTGCCACATCCAATGAAGCGCTCCCTGGAAGCCAGAAAGCATTTTTACCAAAGGCCTGAACATCATCCTTCATAGAAACAAAAACTCTATCGAAATATGGCGCCTTAGCAACCATTAAATCAAGAAATTGGTGACTATCGTTAACCCACCATAATTTAACAGCTGAAATTGGTGGGAAAGCTCTAATAAACTGGAACTCCTTGCTTACATGGCCGCTTTCAATCTCCCAAAATACATCCACCTTTAGCCGATTAGCTAGTTCAGCAATCTTTTTGTGCGATCTGGGCCCATCTGAAATATGAAATTCATTATTAGGCCCGCAACCAAAAACCTCAATATTTGGATAACGTTTCCGCAAAGCAATATTTACAAACTCAGCCATATGGTGTGATACACGGTTATAGCAAAGTAGTATTCGTATAGATCCATGCTTTGCCGAAACTTTATTGATAATACCCCGATATAAGAAGCGCTTTCGCCTAGATCTCTCAACCCAGGCTTTTAAGCGCATAATTACTAACCCAATTGAACGCCTGGGATTTTTAAAATGAAGTAAATAGGACATGTATTTTCTCTGGACTATGATCCACTTAATTTAATTAGCATAGATAAATGAAAGATTTAACATTCAACGTGCCCATACATTATAATCAAATGCTATTTTTAATAGAGGCAATAAATGCAATATCAGAAATGTCCAATATGTAGCTCCTCTTCCCAGTTTATTTTTAATTCCAAACATAAAAAGAGTATTTACGAATGTTCCAACATAATATGTGGCCACTTATTTACACCAATTGAAAAAGAAACTCAGGGCATTTGCGAACGCGCCACAAATATTGAGGACGAATCAGATGAGTTTCTACGTATTTATAACGAGAGAAATATTAGACTGCTTAAATTATTTAACAAGCGTTTAGCTAAAAATAGTTTACCAGTCAAACTTCTTGATTTTGGAGCTGGAAATGCTCACATCTCAAGATCTATTAAGAAAAAGTTGGGCGATAAGTGTGTTATTTACTGCATTGAATCCAACCCCATTTGCTTTGACCTTTATTCCAAATATCAATTAACTCAAATTAAAAGAATTGAAGATCTAAAGGAAAAAGTAGATCTAATTTATATGATCGAAGTCATAGAGCATCTCGAAGACCCAATAACAACACTTAAAAACTTAAGCAGCAAACTCACCCAGGGTGGCTTCATTTTTCTATCAACACCTCTTGGGAAATCCGAAGAGTCATCAACAATTGCATATGATACAAAGTCTCACTTACATTTTTTTACGGAAAGATCATTAAATCTTGCATTAAAAAAAGCCGGTCTTTTGGAAATTAAATATCAATTCTTTCCACAAATGTACCCTTTACCAGAAAAATGGCCGCTATTATTAAATTACGCAAGAATTACAAAATCATTTTTAAAGAAATTGCTGGGGAGTCTAGGCTCAAAGAATAGAGTTAGCCACCTGGTTGGATTTACAAAGAAAATTGATTAATTACTCTCTGGCAATTAATTTAATCTAAACAAACTTAAGTCAAGCTGTTATTTTTAATTTAAGCTTACTCAATGCACCTACGCACAACCTTCTTAAAGCAAGCAATCGTCTCTTTTAGGCCGTCCTCAAGATGGACCTTAGGCTACCAATCTAACTTTGCTTTTGCTAATTCGATATTTGGTTGACGCTGTTTTGGATCATCTGATGGCAGCGGCTGATGAATGATCTTGGATTTACTGCCCGAGAGCTTAAGAATCGTTTCAGCCAATTCCAGCATAGTGAACTCACCTGGATTGCCAATATTGACTGGGCTAGTAAAGACCTATTCAGAGTTCATCATTTGCTCTAAACGCGAATTGGAAAAAAATGAGTCAGTGAAGTAGTTATCCACTGCCAATAAATCATTACCATTTTAAGGGCCTTCTCAGTTAGGTGGGCGCCTAAAAAGCCTATGTCTGTGGCGATAAGTATTTTGCAAAATCAATAAACTTCGACTAATTTGATAGTCGTATTTTTTATTGCCTCTTTATCCCAAGCTGCATAAAAAATAATTCCTTTGAAAAAATAATATTCACAAGGACTGCCGAACATAATTGAGAAAATACTGCCGTAATTGCTGCTCCCTGCAACCCTAAAATTGGAATTAAAAATAAATTTCCCATGACAGATACTGCTGCACCAATAAAAGTCTGGAAAAGCATTACATGTGATTTTTTATAATTAAGTATCCAAATACCTTGAGCAAGTCCCAAGAAAATTGGAACATTGGTAAATACGTAAATACTTAAAATATTACCTGCTGCCTCAAACGAGGATCCGTAAAGAAAAACTAGTAACGGCTTTGCAATAATAGCAATCAGAATTGAAATTCCTACACTCATAGCTAAGAATAATCTGAACACCAGCAATAGAGAGGCATTAAAATATTTTTTGCCTTCGAGCTTTTTTCTCGCCATATATGGGCCGAGACTAATGCACACTAACATTGGAATTACATTCCATATACTGGATATCGGCAACATAGCAGCATAAAGACCTAAAGCAGAATCGTCCAAGATATTCTTGACCATAATTTGGTCTACTCTCATATAAACTATTATTGCTAGACTACTCAGAATGTATGGCCACGATTCATTGAGTAGAAAACCCCATCTTTGGAATTGATTTTTCCATCTATTATTCATCGGAAATCTGCGATAAGCGATAAATAAACCAAGCGCATTCAGTGCTGACTCTAAAGCAATTGCTATCGCGAAGGCAAATAATGGGGCGTCCATTAAAATCAGAAAAACTTTAAAAATATTTGAAGCCAAATATGCGCACGATTTTGTAATTACTGTTCGACGACTTTGGCTTTGACTTTGAAACCAGAGATCTACCGTATCTGATGCCTGAAAAATTAAGCTTGCGCCTAGTATCATTACGATGAGCAAGCTATTGCTAGAAAATCCATCCATCATGCCAAAGCCAAGTACAACAAAAAACCAACAAACTAAACCTGCCAGAATCCGCATACAAAACACTGTACCCAGTATTTCATTTTGGCTATCTTTATGGCTAGCCAGATCCCTTACAACTATCCCATCCAAACCAAGATTCACAATGGCCTGGAAGATAGCAATAAATGCAATGCAATACGATAAATTACCAAATTGACTTGGGCCAAGATATCTTGCGATCCATGCACCGACAATAATTCCCAAAGAAGCCCGTAACACTTTATCAAAGAACAGCCAACCAATATTGTGGATCACGGCATGTAAATTATTTCGCCCGACTAATAATTTTCGCAAAGACAGTGGCATTATTTTTAGCCACCAAGGATCCTGCGTTTTTAACATCATTCTATTTCCGCCAACAGTAATAATTTAATATTTTTTAGGAATGTCGAGAAAATCATGAAGTTAATAGACTTTATAAATTTATTAAATTATTAAATACTTTGTTGCGGCTTAAGAACTTTTGTACTTTATCGATACGGTAATGTATTGATAACTAAATACCTCTAAATATAGAACTTCTTATATTCTAGCAAGTACTCGGTCAAAATAAATTTTTAGACTTTGTACTAATGTAGGCAGTAAATTTTTTCATACAAAAGAACTCTAGCAAAAATTAGTTTCAGCGCAAGCCACCTTAACAAGCGCTTTTTAAATAGGTACTTGCAATTATTTTTAAGAATTTATTACACATGCACATTTTTGAATGCCTGCTGACTTATTACCCCTCTTCGAAGAGCCATGCGCTACTATCTAGTGCTACGCCCAGAGATACCAGCCGCTAACTGACGCGCCAAAGCAAGCAGCAAACCTAAACATAATCCACTAATTAGCCCACCTAAAAGAACCAACGACTTTTTTGGTGTAACTGGATTGTTGTCGGCATTAATCGGCGAAATCAGATAGGCTTCCTTATTTTGATAACTGGTTAAAATCTTTTTTAGCTGCTGTATTTCGTTGGTCAATACCCGCACTTGCTCTAGATTCAAACTCAAGCTAAAGATAGACGAGACATTAGACTGACTGTCTTTAGAAATTTCTGCTCGTAAATTTCTTAACAGAGCTTCCTTTTCCAACAACTCGATCTTAATAAAACCCAAATACTGATTGGCCATTTGCGATTGGCTAGACTTAATGAACTCAAAAATAGCTTGTGCACAAGAGCTGGCTAATTTAGGCGAACTGGCAGTAGCTTTAAGATCCACGATATTAGGCGTGCTCTTGATTGGCGCTATACTAAAATAAGAAAATGGGGTAACGACTTCATCTTTCTGAGCGCAAGCCTCGATTACTTCAATTGGATAGGATTTAGACATTTTTAGGCGAGCAATGAGGTTCGCTGGCTCTTCTACAGAAATTCCCTGAGGGCTATAAATATTACTTGTATTATTAGCAACTTGCGCCATGACAATAAACGCGTTTGCCTCGTACTGCTTTTGAGCTAAAACCAAATAGATGGTGGAGATAGCAAGACCAATCACACCTGCAAGAACAGCCTCTCGATACGCGCTCTTAAGAAACTGCAACACATCATTATTAGAGATTTCCATCTCATTTATTGTAGTTGTCTGAGGACCCTTGAACATTCAAAAATATAACGATTTAGTCTTAGAAGAGATAAATTCGTTGTTGCTTCCTATTTTATAGTGTAAATGTTTATGATTTACAGCGTTCGATATAAAAATTCCCATTAAAGTAATTGATAAATATTTATATGTTGTAAATTCTACCAACCCCTTGCATAAATAAAAACTTATAAAGCTAATTAATAGAATCCATACCCAAGATTTTATTTCCAGATTTTTATTGTTGATACCTACAAAAGACCAATAAATAATGCCAGCAGTCATCATAAACTGGGCAAAAATAGCGCATACACCCCCAAGAAACCCAGTAGCCAAAAACCAATTATGCGTACTACCGACATTTATCGCATTTGGGTAACTTTCAGAATATAAAGCGTAGGCCTCATTCCAGGCAGGCACACCAAAACCATACGCAAGAAGAGGTGCTTTGCTAATAAAGTAAATTCCCGGCATCCAAGTATGCTCAATTCGATCATAAATTTGTAGGCCACGGTCTATGGCCCCAGAATAGAGTTTTGGCGCTAAAAAACCTAAAATAAAATTTACGAGTAAATAAACAAATGTAATTACGATTAAAATTGAACTAGCTCGAGCAAGACCTAACTGACGACATTTAAAGTAAAAAAATATTGTTATTTGTAACAAGATTATGCCGTAAGTAGATCTTGCACCAGTTCCACCAGCTAAAAAAATGATCAGAATCAACAGTAAATAAAGCATTAATTGATAAAGCCCACCATGAGTGATCTGACTTTGATTTCTATTATCTTTTTCACTGGTAGCGTTTAATAAATGCCCCAATAAAAATGGGTATAAAAAAACATAGCCATCCCCAAACCAACGATGAGAAAAATCCTCGCCTATCTTGCTGAAATTAAGGTATTGCCAAATATAAAGTGCGATATCATTAAGCGCCAGAATGATAAGTGCTGCCAATAGGCAGTTAAAAATAAAACGTATTGATTCTTTATTTAGCGGAATTACCAGCAAAACAATTGCTGGTAAAGCTATATGAACACCATACTGCGCAAAAAAAGCAATCAGACCATTTGTTTGGGGCAATTGAAATAGAGTGGCCGTAAAAAAAAGTATGCTGATCACTAATATACTGAGGCAAATAACAATTGCACTTTTTGAGCCTGCAATAGAAGTAAAAATTAACTTAACGTTGGCACGATTAATTAAAGGAAGGCCAATAATGATTAATACTAGGGCATAAAAGTCTACTGGTTTGGCGAGAAATTCATTAAAAACGAAGATAACATAGATGCTAAAAAAATAAAGGTATAAAATTTTGCATGATCTTTCTGCAAATCCAGCTTTAGCCTGTTTCAATAATCGGTTTAAATTCATGAGCATATTCTATCAGGCGCCCTATAAGACCAAAAAAAGTTATCTAATTAGATGACTAGGATTACTTGAGCCTCAGAGTAAATTCTTTCCAATACGCCTGGAAACTTACTTTTTAGGGTTACAGGTGAATTTATTTTTTATTTTGGCCTATTTTCCTAATACAGGCGTGATTATTAATTTTGCGCCTCCTCGTCTAGTAATAGGGCGGTCTTTTCGATCGTTTTATCCCAGGTAAATTCTTTCGCCCTATCAAGACCTTTAGTATGTAACTCATTTTGCAAAAGTGGGTCAACAATTAATTGTTCAATTTTTTGAGCAACATCATTAACGCTGTAGGGATCGCAATATAGACTTGCATCGCCACATACTTCTGGCAAAGATGCTGAATGCGAAACAATAGTGGGAATACCTGCAGCCATAGCTTCAAGTGGTGGCAGTCCGAAACCCTCATAGATGGAAGGAAAAATAAATACGCTTGCGTGATCCATATATGACTTTAAGAGTGCCTCAGGCACAAAACCGGTAAAGTGAATTCGATCAGGATAAGCTTTTGCAATCTCATAAACTGTTTGATCAGGGGAATGAAAACCATCCTTTTTTCCAATGATCACTAAATCATGTGGGATTTTTAAAAGTAATTTTTGATAAGCGAGTACTAAATTACTCAGGTTTTTATTCGGCTTAACATTTCCAATAAATAAAAGGTATGGCCGCGGATGTGGATTCGGTAGGCTTGAAAGATTGAACCAGTCTTTATTAACCCCTAAAGGAATGGCGTGCACTTTATCCACATCAGAGTCAATGTATTTTGCAAACTCAGCCTTGCTAAATTCCGAGACAGTGATAATTACATCTGCCTTATGAGCAAGTCGATTAAGCATCCACTTAGCATAGGCTTTTTTATGAAGCCCTCTCACTAAATCAGGCATAGCTAAGTGAAAAAGATCGTGGACGGTGGCAACTAGCTTCCCGCGATAGCCTATAGGTGTTGGGTAGTGGGGAGAAAAATAAAGTCTGCTCTTGCTTGGAATTAACCTAGGGATTTCCCACTGTTCTTTTAGGGAATACATTTTTGATGATGCTGAGATAACCTTAATCTTGGCATCACTAGGCAACTTAAGCGAGGCAATTTCTTCAGGCTTGCCAAGCAATGCGAATTCATACTGCGGCAAACTGCGTATCACCCCCGGCACAAGCTCTTTAATGTAGGTACCAATTCCCGAAGCATTGATAAAGCGCACATCAATAGTCATCATTGTCATGATGCTTTAATACCTTCTTTTAGCGTGATATTTTTTTGATGTAGCAGCACTTCGAGGCGCTCAAAAAATAATTTTTCACTTTTTTTAGAGTCCTGTCGCATATCAATTAATTGCGTAAGGCCGCCAAGAGGTTGCCAGCGCTTAAGATTGGTTTTCCCAAAAGCAGCAATTAATGTTGGTACTTTGTAATTTGAAGCAATATGTGCGGCAACTGATTCAACGCTGATTAAAAGGCGTGCTCCAGCAATGGTTTGACAAAAGTCTTTAAACGATAATCGACCCACCCAATTTTCAACCACAATTCCATTAACCCCCTCCGCTAGAGCCTTAGCTATTTTTTGCTCACGCTCACCGTGCCCAGTAATAACTACACGCACATTTCGCATTTTTAGATGATTGAGCACCTTTTGCCACCCATCAATACTCCATTCCTTACTCGGCTCACCAGTGCCTGGGTGTAACACAACGTAGGGCATATCCCCTGTAATAGTGGGAATACCTTGTTCTAACCAAATTTGATAATCCTCTAGTGACTTAGGCTCTCCAAGAAAATCCTCCAGCACTTTCACCTGGTGTTGGACTTCATGCCAATCGAAATGCGCGGTATTAAATGATTTAGCAAGCAAAGGGCCATACCCAGCTGATGAGAATCCTACTATGGGAGCTTTCAATAGCCTATCCACTACCGGTATATAGCTAGGCTCGTAGGCATAAACGCTAGCAACTAAGTCGTAACGCTCTTTTTGTAGCTCAATTTTTAACTGTTGATACCCAAGATGATATTGGAGTTGCTTATCTTGGACTGAAATAGGACGACGATTGAGCATAGGTAAATCAAGCGTGTAAATCTTATGGACCGCTGGATGCGCCTCAAAAATTGGCGCACTCCAACTTCCGCACAGTACATCAATAATGAGATGTGGGTATTGTTTCTTGAGCTCCCTAAGTACTGCAGTGGTAATGACTGCATCACCTAAATGTGCTGGATTGGCAATTAAGATCCGCTGCAACTGCTGCGGCAGCGGTAAAGGCTGGCGCAAGACAGAGCACAATTGGCACCACCAATCAATTACCTGAAGTCGTATTTGAGCGATGGGATTACGACGAAAATATTTCATGAACGCACAGAAGGTAAAAGTTTCTGATAAAAATTGATAAAAGCCTGAGCAAATTGCTGTGCACTGCCCCTCCTGGCTCTTAGCTGGAGATGTTGACATTGATCTGGACTCATACTCAAAGCCACCTGAATTGCATTACAAATACCTTGATGATCACCCTCTTCAAAGGTTCGTAACTCGTCCCCGATGACATAAGGAATTGCCCCTGAGCGACTACCCACCACCGGAATACCGGCAGCCATTGCCTCTACCAAAACACGGCCATACTGCTCTTTCCAGAAAACTTCGGTATGCGAAGGCAAGGCCAACACATCAACCTCTTGTAGTTGTCGCGCCAAACGATCTAGCCCCATGGGAGGAAAAATTCTCACTCGGTCACTCAAGCTTAATTGAGCAGTCTTTTGTTTAATAAGCTCTTCCTCAGGCCCCGCCCCAATCAACAGCAAAATACAATGCTCTGGCAACAAAGTTAAAGCATTTAAAAGATCTAAAATTCCTTTTTCCGGAACAAAGCGCCCTACATAAGCTATTACACTTGACGTTTCAGTACTTTTTTGAGTTGTCACTTTTGAATGCGCATTAAATAAATCAACATCGACGCCGCACCACTGTTCTTGCATGGGTAATTTCCAACCGGTTTGTTCTATGACTTGAGCGCACTCTTGATAAGAAATAAGGGCTCCATGAATCAATTGAACTCTAATCGGTTGAAGCAATTTATCAACGAAGATATAGCGCAAAGTCTTTCGTATAAATGGTAAAAAGTGTTTTAATGGATCACGTAAAAACCATTTAAATGGAGGCGATTGATTGATATTTTCAAAGCCGTAACAAACAACTGGAATCCTCAAACCACTAACTTTGACAGCCAATCCAATCAGAAAGGCATTAATCGAATAAGCCTCATCTAAAACAATGACATAGTCAGGTTTTTGAGTAGCGATCACTTTTTGAAGGTCAAAGAAATTACCCCACTTGATACGTAAGCGACTGCTACGTACGCCAACCATTTCATATGCTTTTGGATACAGCAGTTCATCGGATTCACTGCTGACTGAGAAAATTGGATCTTGCCCGCGCCCTTCAGGATAGACGACGGTTAATTGACTAATACTGGAATTGTGTGCAAATGCCTTCAGTAAATACTGAGCGTGTGCCAGAGCCGCATCATGAAAGTAGATTAAGGTATGCATTAGAAGCGGTTAGTTACCAGTTTGGCAAAGTAATGCCATTCTTTGTAGCAAGTAAAAATAGCTATAACATTTTTACGGTTAAACAAAAGATCAGACAGAATTGTCAAGGCAAACATGCCTGACAAAGTAGTGGCTACCGCACCAAATAAACCATAAGCCGGTATTAATTTATACCCAATAATTAAGCTTGCTAATAAACCAAAACTGGAGCACATGGCTGGCAGCCAATAATTATTTTGCAAAATCAAAAACATGCCACGCACAGAATTGAGCATGCTAAAAAAGGGTCGGAGAAATAGCCAGGGTAATAAAACTGCTGCTTGAGCATACTGACTCCCATATGCATAGGGAAAGATAAGCGACAAGATAATCATTGCAGGTATAAGAGTTAAATACACCATTATTCCCAACAAATAGGTTCTGCGACTATATTGCAAAAGATTTTCCGCGCTTACTATCGAAGCTAATTTAGGCATCAGTACCGTTACTAATATCACGCAAACAACATCAATAACCTCAAAAATTTTCAACGCTGCAGAGTATTGCCCCAAGGACTCCCAACCCAAAAACTTCTCTACTAGAAAATATTCAATTCTTACTTGGCACATGATGATGGTGCCTGCCAAAATAATTTTCCAGGAACGTTGAATTAATGCTTTAGCATAGACTGGCTGGAATATGCCTTTAACGTAAGCTTTACCACGTACAAATAATTTGAATGCGCCAGCAGTAATGATGTATTCACTAGTCATTGCCGCTGCCAAAAAAGTAATGGGCAATCCTAAGAAAATGACTAAACACTTTAGAGCACTACCGGCTAATGAACCAAGACTCCTACTAAAAGCAATTTTTGAAAATTGATCTTCGACTCGTAAACGAAACTCATATATATCGGTTGCTTGAATTGGCAAGTAGGGCGCCAAAACCAAAGCAATCCAAAAAATTTGCGTGAACCCATACTCTTGATAAATTAAAAGCAACACTAAACTTAAAGCCAGCATACCCCCTAATAAACGCATGAGCAAAGCAGTCTTTTGCATATCTGCACGAGAAATATTTTCATGATCCAAAGCAGCCATGTCACGCGGGACAATATCATCAAAACCTAAAGATGAAAGACTGCCAAATAGGCTGGCTGTAGCTAAGACATAGTTGAGCTGACCAAATTGTTCTGGGCCATAAAAACGGGCAATAAAAATGCCGACTGCAAAACTAACTGCTAATCTCAAACCACGATCGAGCAATAAGAAAAATGAATTGGTAATAATCTTCTTATGCATGCTCTTTTTTTAGAGTTGCAGATGAAAAACCTAAGCTCGTGACAAGGGCAATCATAAATACAAGGGCATCTATGTAGACCTTGGAAGAGAGTTCGGTAGTGCAATACATTAAGAGCAAAATGCCCAAACACCAACGACTAAGGTCTCGCCAAGGTTGCGGAGTTTTTTTGGATTGGTGCCACGCCAAGAGACCAGCTCCCAATATCAATACAAGTCCTGGAATTCCCATTCCCAGAGTCCAATCTAGCCAACCACTGTGACATTGCTGAACCTTGCTCTCGGGCCACTTTTCTCTAGCTAGATGCCCAAATGATCTTTCGACTAATCCATAACCCAAGGGTCGCTCTTCAATCAATCTAATCGCCACCACTGCCCAAGCCAATCTTTCATAGTTAGAGCCAAATACCGGCTTTCCAAATTCATTGATCGGCTTTTCATTGTCGGGATCCTTCCATAAATCATAGCGATCAACATCTAGCGCTATCCGAGCATCAGAAGCCAATGAATTCCAATGATGATTGGTACGATATTGGTGAATTGCCAGAGAGAGGGGAATGGCTAAAATCATGATCGCAATAAATAGATTGCGCTTTGATACTGTTTTTGAGTTCAGTGCATGAATCAAAATAATACCTAATGAAATGAGTATTAGGATAAATCCGTAAAGCATACCATTTCGGATAACTAAGCTATAGAAGTTAAAGAAGACTGCCACAATGCTAATGCTATAAATCAGCGTTTCTATTTTCATTAACTTATCTTGTAAGGCCGCCTGAGTGATGCGCGCTATCGAAATAGCCAGAAGCGGTAAACAAAAGAATACATATGATGATTTGTGCACAAAATATCTTGCATGCTGCTGATCGTTATACAGCTTTAAAAAATCAGGGATTTGAATATCCCAATGGGTAAAGCTATAAAAAGCAAAATATTTCACTAAATAAATCAGTGTTGGTAGTGCAATACCTGCATAGACTATCCACCAAGAAATCCAGACAGCGCCAGAGCCCTCGTTGCTATTTTTATAAATAGTACTAGCCTGTTGAGACAAGCTAATGCCAAAACCAATGGCAAAAATAAACCCTATCAGGGTACGCTTCCAGATAGTCGAAAACTCATACCATTGAGCCTGATAGTCAGTGCTTAGTGTAAATAGGCGAATCACAACCCAAACAAAGAGTAGGAGCAATAATGCTAGCGGAACAGCATATTTACCAAGCAGTAAAGAGCGATTTTGATAAATGACGTAAACACTAATGAGCGCGCCTACAATTAGACAAATATGACGCACTAAAATTGTCTCGGGCAATATCCAAATCCCATTGAGAATGGCAAAAAGCGCGCACTGAAGATAAATGACCCAGTTAGGTAGAGTTTGATATCTTGATGTGCTAATAAGTGAACTCATTCTATATTTGATTAGTGATTTTCTAGGCTCTATTTACTTAAATTTTCCTGAAATTTCCAGGAGCTATCGCACATCGTTTGCAAGTCACGCTTAGCAGACCACCCTAATAATTGTTTTGCCTTATCTGCTTTAGCAAAATAGATTGGTAAGTCCCCACTACGACGAGGCTGAACTTTTTTAGCAATTGTGCGACGGGCAGATTTTTCAAAGGCTGCAATTACCTCATATACGCTGCAAGGAATACCCGTTCCTAAATTAATCACCTCAAAACCAGGACAGTGATTTACGTAATTGAGCGCTGCCAAGTGACCCTCTGCCAAATCCATCACGTGAATATAGTCGCGCTCACCAGTACCATCTTTAGTCTCGTAGTCATCTCCAAAGACATTGAGATGCGGAAGCTTGCCAATAGCAACCTGGCATACATAAGGCATTAGATTATTAGGCACGCCATTAGGCACTTCTCCGAGCAGACCAGATTCGTGAGCACCAATCGGATTGAAGTAACGCAAAGCAACTATGGACCAGGCTGGATCCGACACGACTAGATCCCGCATAATCTCTTCGGCTTGTAATTTAGTTTTGCCATAGGTATTTATAGGGGCCAGCGGATGATCTTCATCACAAGGTAAGTAATGAGGAATGCCATAGACTGTCGCACTCGAACTGAAAATCAGCTTGTTAATCTTCTGCACTTGCATTGCCTCAATTAACCCAATAGTACCGCCCACATTATTGTCGTAGTACTTCAGGGGGTCTTGCGCTGACTCGGAAACGGATTTAAGTCCCGCAAAATGAATCACGACCTCAATTTGATTTTCTGAAAGCACCTTACAGAGCATTTGGGTATCCCGTACATCTGCCTCGTAGAACGGTAATTTTTGGTTGGTAATTTTTTCCAGATTAGCTAGAACACCAATTTGGCTGTTACACAAATTATCTAGAATCGTGACTTGATGACCTTGCTGACTAAGCACTACAGCAGTATGGCTTCCAATAAATCCTAGACCACCCGTTAGAAGAATATTCATATGCTTTAGAGGTAAAGTTTCTTAGATAAATTTCTTAACTTACGGCTAAAGCGATAGCCCTCTAGCGCCAACTTATCTAAGGGGACTATTAATTTAGGATCAAAATCTGGTTCTTTAATGAAAATGCTATCAAACTTGGGCATGATCGCTTGAGGAGAGAATTCTTTGCTATAGGCATCCCAGTTTTTCTCATTCTGGATTTTTTGGTTAAAGCTTAGCAATAATTCTTCCAGATCTCTTCTGCCCTTGTAGAGGAGCGCCTTATCTCCCAAGATCTCAATGTGGCTTCGCTGAGGTGACATAGCATAGGTCATCACTGGCTTATTCTTAATAGAAAACTCGCCACAAGCCAACCCAAAACTCTCACCAATACCGCGCGCATGAATCATGCCATCAGCAGTATTAATAAACTGCATCTTGTAGTTAATATCGGAATTGCCTGGTAAAAAGATTAATCTCTCATGCTGCGCAAAGAGAGCAAAGTTCATAAAGATAAAATATAAATCCTTACGCTTTGAGAGCGCCTTGAGAATAGTCTCGTGCACAAAAGGAAGGTTGAAGCTATCGCCTCCTCCATAGCTTGCCAACACAGCGGCATCTTTAGGAATATTGAGTTCTGCACGCAGGTCACCACGCACCTCAGGCAAATCAATCATGTGGGGTACAAACGGAACTTTACAGTTGGAATACTCCTTTGCTAACCACTGAGATACAAAAGCTAACTTATCACCATAAAACTGCTCTACTTTAGTTGGAAAGACTGCGTGTACTGCACAAGGCACGTTACCAATAATATCGCCGTCACGCTCTCCAGATTTAATGAAGTATAGTAAATCGAGTTTTTTTTGATCTGCTAGGCGTGCTAGATGATCAGCATCCTGGTAGGCAAAGCTGTTGAAGTTTTTTTCAAACTTACTAACTACTGTGGGCTCGCTAGGTAATTTACTTTTGTAAAAAATGAAAGATTCATTGTGAAGTAATGGTTGATTGTGCAATGCGTTATCAAATACGGCAATTTCTGCGCCGCGGAATGAGAGATTATTGGTATGAAAGCCAATTCTCAAGATAAATTTCCTGTTTTAGCTTCTGAGTGTATTTTTAAAAAATCTTCATATGCTTTTTTGAGACCAGACTCCAAATCTACCTTAGCTTGCCATCCCAATCGATTTAAGCGGGATGAGTCCATCCATTTTCGAGGAGCACCATCAGGTTTAGAGGAATCAAAACTAATCTTTCCAGAATAATCAGTTGCTTTTGCAACTGCTGTTGCTAGCTCAGCAATCGTGACATCAGACCCAAAGCCTACATTAATATGACTTTGCATCGGTAAAGTATGTTGTTCATATGCACTCTTGGCCAAATCCATCACAAAGACCGAGGCAGCAGCCATATCATCCACATAAAGAAACTCACGCTTTGGAGTACCGGTTCCCCAAATCAATACTTCAGGAGCATTGACCGCCTTAGCCTCATGAAAGCGCCTAATTAATGCTGGGATAACGTGACTGTTCTCGGGATGATAGTTATCGCCTGGCCCATATAAATTAGTTGGCATGACTGAGCGATAGTCAATGCCATGGCTTTGTCCATATTGACGGTTGTAACTCTCGCATAATTTAATGCCAGCAATCTTGGCAATAGCATAAGGCTCATTAGTAGGCTCTAGCAGTCCAGTTAGCAAGGCATTTTCAGACATAGGCTGAGGAGCGAGCTTAGGGTAAATACAACTCGAACCTAAAAATAGCAGCTTCTTAACGCCACTCTCAAAAGCTTGATGAATGACGTTAGCCTCCATCATTAAGTTTTGATAAATGAAGTCCGCTGGAAAAGTATTGTTTGCATGAATACCACCCACCTTTGCAGCGGCTAAATAAACTTGAGCTGGTTTTTCTTGTTCAAAGAAAGTTCTTACAGCAGCTTGATTCGTTAGCTCCAATTCTGCGTGGGTTCTGGTCACAATATTGCTATAGCCTTGGATCTTAAGAATTCTCACAATAGCCGAACCCACCATACCGCGGTGACCAGCCACGTAAATCTTTTGATTAAACTCTTTGCTCATGTTTTTACTTTTGCCTGAATGATTTAATTTTCTTTACCCACTGAAACGCTATGCCCATGCTTTAGCAGTAAGGCATGCTGCTTGGCTTTATCGAGGTCATTGGCAACCATTTCAACAATCATTTGGTCCAGTGTGATTTCTGGAACCCAACCTAATTTTGCTTTCGCCTTAGCTGGATCACCCAATAGCGTCTCCACTTCAGTTGGACGGTAATAGCGCGGATCAATCTGCACAATCACATCGCCTACCTTTAAGGCGGGGGCTTTATCGCCCTCGATAGCAGCTACGATAGCCTTCTCATTTTCAGCAACACCTTCAAACTTAAGGGTAATGCCAAGTTGCTGGGCACTGCGGGTAATAAATTCGCGAACAGTAAACTGCACACCCGTTGCAATCACAAAATCTTCTGGAACTTCTTGCTGCAACATTAGCCATTGCATACGAACATAGTCCTTAGCATGACCCCAGTCTCTAAGGGCATCGATATTACCCATGAACAGGCACTTCTCTAAGCCTTGAGCAATGTTTGCCAAGCCACGGGTCACCTTGCGTGTAACAAAAGTTTCGCCACGGCGCTTAGACTCATGATTAAACAAAATGCCATTACAGGCATAAATACCATACGCTTCGCGATAGTTTACGGTGATCCAGTAGGCATACATCTTGGCTACGGCATATGGACTTCTTGGATAGAAAGGTGTAGTTTCTTTTTGAGGAATTTCCTGAACCAAGCCATAGAGCTCAGAAGTCGAGGCTTGATAAAAACGGGTTTTCTTTTCTAAACCCAAGATCCGAATCGCCTCTAACATACGTAACGGCCCAATTGCATCGACATCAGCCGTGTATTCCGGTGACTCAAAAGAAACAGCGACGTGAGACTGCGCGCCTAGATTATAAATCTCATCAGGCTGACACTCTTGAATAATGCGCACTAAGTTACTGGTATCGGTTAGGTCGCCGTAATGCAGAATCAAATCTTGATGATCGATATGTGGATCTTGATAAATATGATCAATACGCTCGGTGTTAAAAGAAGATGAGCGGCGCTTGATACCGTGAACGATATAACCCTTCTCCAATAGGAATTCAGCAAGGTAGGAGCCATCTTGCCCTGTAATGCCTGTAATGAGCGCTACTTTTTGTTTGCTATTGATTTGATTGGTCATATTGATTAACTTCTTCCGTATGTATCTTCGAAACGAACAATGTCGTCTTCACCTAAGTAACTACCTGACTGCACTTCAATAATCTCTAGGGGCTCAGTACCGCGATTAGCCAATCGATGTGTTTGCCCCTGCGGAATATAAGTGCTTTGATTTTCTTTGAGCGTGATGACTTGATCCCCATTCGTAATCTCTGCCACACCTTTGACAACAATCCAGTGCTCCGCGCGGTGATGATGCATTTGCAAAGATAGACTGGCGCCCGGCTTGACCTGAATACGCTTTACCTTGAAGCGCTCGCCTTCATCCACACTGTCATACCAGCCCCAAGGTCTAGCAACCTTGCGATGCAGACTTTTCTCTTCCCGCTTTTGTGACTCCAACTGGTTCACAATATTTTTGACATCTTGGCTATTTTTACGATCAGCTACCAATACTGCGTCTGCCGTTTCTACGATGATGAGATTTTCAACCCCAACCGCACTTACCAAACGACTATTAGCATGCACTAAAGAATTTTTCGAATTCGTCAGCAAAGTATCGCCACTAGTGACGTTGCCATCTTGATCTTGTTTGCCAACTTGCCACACTGCATCCCAAGCACCGAGATCATTCCAGCCGGCATCCAATTCCACCATCTTGATGTTGTATTGACTGCCTTGACTATTCGGGCACTTTTCAATCACCGCATAGTCGATGGATTCACTTGGAATCGCCATGAACTCGTCTTTGCCTGGGCGAATGAATTGCACTCCGTCCGCCTTGTCTTCAGATTTCGCTTGCCATGCTTTTTGTGAAGCCTCAAAAATATCGCCACGATACTCCTTGAGGGCTGCAAGCCATGTGCTAGCTTTGAGCACGAACATACCGCTGTTCCAAAGATAGCTGCCATTAGCCAAATAACTTTGTGCGGTCTGGCTGTCGGGCTTTTCTACAAAGCGATCGACTGCAAATGCGTTGTGCTGATCCTTTGCGCCAGAGCGCTGAATATATCCATAGCCTGTTTCAGGTGCAGTTGGTGTAATACCCAAGATAGCAATACTTGGTTCATTTACCTCAACTACTGAAATGCAATCTTGCAACGCTTTAGTAAAAGCTGCAGGATTTTGAATCGTTTGATCTGCTGGCGTAATCACCAAAATCGGGTCTTGATCTTGCGCTAACTGTTGCGCACAAAAGGCTGCCATACTGAGTGCAGGTGCCGTGTTACGACCTACTGGCTCTAGCAACAAAGTGGCGTGAACTGATTTCATTTCACGCAATTGATCCAACACTAAGAATCGATGGTCTTCATTAGTGACTACTAATGTATTGCCGAGTGTAATTTTTGCACTAGCGACAGAATTGATGCGCTCTACTGCTTGTTGAAAAAGGCTTTGAGATGATCCGTCCCCAGAGAGAACCAAAAATTGCTTTGGAAAGCCCGAGCGGGACAAAGGCCAAAGCCGAGTACCGGAGCCGCCGCAAAGAATGACTGGAATCACTAAAGCCATGAAATTGAAAGCAATGGATATGCTTTTTATAAATAAAAGTAGATTTTAAAGGGTTTATAGGCCCTCTTTAGCAAAGCTTAGGAATTTATTAAAATCCCAATAAGCGCCAGGCAAGAGCACAATGGCGCTGTATTACATATTGAATTTCAAACAATAACTAGAGAAATCACTACAGGAGCTATCACTATGAGCAATATCCCCAAAATTAATTTACGTAATTCCTTAACTGAATGCGGTCAATCCATCCGCAAGGAGAATGCCGGCAAGTTCCAAAACTACGCTATTTTGGACTGCAAAGCCTCTATTGCTGCAGGCAAAATCAAGTAAAAAAACAAAACCGCCGTCTAGAGCCTTATCTAGGCGGCCTATTGGGGTAAGGTTTACCGGTCAGATTGCTGTAAACCGCCCCAGCTAGAATCAACAGAACCGAGTCCACCATCACTGGGAAAAAAGCATAGCGATAGCTGCCAATATGCCCAAGCACCACAATTAAAGAGACAGCTGCAGCTGGTGGGTGTAGACACCGCAATACAAACATCCCGAGAATAGATAGTGCGGCTGCCGCAGGTAGCGCCAATAATGGTTCCTCAATGAGATGAAAACAGCTAATTCCGACCAGAGCTGATAAGGTATTTCCGGCAATCACAGCCCAGGGCTGAGCCATAGGGCTGCCCGGCAAAGCAAATACCAATAAAGCGCTTGCGCCCAGGGAAGCCATCAGCCATTCATCAATACCACCAAGTTCACCAAGGTATTTAGCGGTAGTGAACACTAACATAAGGCCAATAAAAGCCCCCAACACCGAACGAATTCTCTCTAACCAGCTCACAGGAGGTTGATCGCCACCCAAATAAAACAGAAGGTGCTTTAAAAATCGCTTATCGGAATGCTTCATTTAAATTCCTTGCTGTGCCCGGTAGTCGAGTGTAATAAAAAAGGCCGCAAAAGCAGCCTTTTAGGTAAGCCGAGCCTTTTAAAGACTCAGTATTCATGCGCTAGCAAAAGTTAAATTAAGCCTTCTTAGCGTAAGCAGAGCACCAGCCTGGACCAGCCACTTGCTTGCCAGCAAATAATGAGCAACCACCAGCTGGAGAGCCTGGTTTACCTTGATATAAAGCACAGTTATCGCACTTTTGACCAGCAGCATACTTTGGATATTTTGCTTTATCTACCTTAGATGCATCAGCCTTGTAACCCAATGCGGAAGCTTGGGGATCAGTTTCAGCAACCATTGCTTGCGCTTGAACTTTACCGTTCAATGCCAATGTACAGGCACCAGCAGCAGACAAAATCATAAATTGGCGACGACTATTTTTCATGGATTCTCCAAAAATAAATCAGTAATGAGTATGTAAACGCACTGAGCTGCAATGCGTAACTTTGAAAACTGAATTGATCATAGTGGAGAAGATTTAATCCAGCTACCAGTCACGTAAGTCTATGATTTATATAAGATTTTAGATGAGAATTGTTCTCAGAAAGAGATCAAATGAAAATCTACTTCCAACCCTTGAGTTTCATGCAACCAATCCACTGACGATAGTGAACACCAGACCCCTGCTCTGGATAATCCTCCTGGCATTCTTTTAAATCTTTGTTATAAGTTGCCTTGTTGTTTTTGATTGGGTCAGTATTCTCGTCAGGAAAGCCTGCGCAAGCAACTACAACAGCCCCAATCAGTATTGAGAACAAAAGGTGCTTATATCGAGATTGCTTACACATCAGTTAGCGCTCCGAGTTGTCGTTTTCATATACGCACCGTGATTACCACAGGCGCGATTAAATGCTACTGCAGATAATGAATCTTTTGCACCAATAGCGCCATTAGTAGCGCTCAATTTCTGAGCTGCCCCAGCAGCAGTCATTGCATATGAGTTATCTGAGCAGTTAGCCGTAAAAATATAGTCTGCTTGTTTGGATAAATTTTTATCTAGGTAATAAGCGTTTATTCGTAGCTGGCGAATCTCTTTTTTACTATCTAGGATAGTCACTTCATTGTTGATGACTTCGAAAAATATAGGTGGCTTAGCGTTACTGGGTTCAGTGACCTCTTCTTGCGCAAGAGTCACGATCTGCTTACCTTGTTTTTCCTCAAACACTTCTACTGGCGCTTTCTTGGCAATCGGAGCTGGCAAGGTGCCATCTTGGAATAAGAAATAATTGACGTTTTGATCATCAATAAATTTGCGCCCACACAAACGAGAGCGCACATAAGCCATCGCCGTGTTAGGTTTAATTTTGACCCAGCCAGAACCATTCACCGGCTTTGCATCGCCGACTAGCGGTCTTTGCGCAAGCAAGTCTTTGGTGTAGAGGGTTTCTGACCATTGATTATTGCTAAAGCAGTCTAGCTTCTGTAGATAGGGGCCAACGATTGTGGCATTAAATGCGGGCAGATTATTTTTTTCTCTCAGCGCAATATAAGCAGCAAAAGAAAGGACGCCATCCTCGTCTTCAATCAAAGTATAGGGATCATAGAACCAAAGCTTTGTCTTGGATTCAGCCAATAAAATCCAAGTGCGATCTTTGAAGTCTTTTTGATTTAAAGGCGGGATATAAAAAAATGGGGACTCCATTTTTTCACTCGCCAATGTCTGATAGTCCTGTCTATTGGGCCCAATAGTACAACCCACGGCAAACAAAACAACCAGGATGAGAAGCTTTTTCATCTTCCTATTTTCTATCGATCAGCGCCAGAAATTCCCTACGCAGATTGGAGTCTTTCAAGAAAGCACCACGCATCACACTATTGATCATCTTCGAGTCGCGATCTTTTACACCACGCCACTGCATACAGAAGTGGTCAGCATCCATTACTACCGCAACACCAATCGGCTTGATTTTTTTCTCCAACATATCCGCCAATTCCACTACAGCCTCTTCCTGAATCTGCGGACGGCACATAACCCACTCTGTTAAACGTGAATACTTAGAGAGGCCGATCAAGGCAGATTCTTTGCTAGGCAGCACGCCGATCCAAATACGACCCATAATTGGGCAGAGATGGTGAGAGCAGGCGCTACGCACGGTAATAGGCCCAATAATCATCAATTCATTAAGGCGACTCACATTAGGGAACTTAGTCAAGGTGGGTTGGCCTACATAACGGCCATTAAACACTTCCTGGACATACATTTTGGCAACACGACGACTAGTATTTTTTGTGTTGTGATCATTTTCGGTATCAATGACCAAACTCTCCAGCACCGCTTGCATCTTCTCCGCAACCTCATCTACCAAACCCTCTAGTTCACCAGGCTGTATGAATGCTGAGATATTGTCGTTTGCATGAAAGCGCGCTTTTTGCGCTTCAATACGGCGACGTATCACAACCGACAAAGGTAAGCCAACGTCATCTTTTTCTGATGCAGTCTTTTTGACGCTCACTACTTTCTTAACAGGCTGTTTTTTTGCTACGGCTGGTTTTTTAATTGGCATAAGAAATAGTCTGTCTCGAGTTTTTATTGATTGTTAGGTTTTAAATGGAATTTAATATTGACATTCTTAAATCTGAAAAAACATACTGACGACGCAGATAATGCCAATCGTCCAAACTATCGATCGCGTAGTAGGCCAATTGGCTACGTAGCAAATTAAGTAGGCGATTCTTGCTGCAACAAAACCCAATGCAAGGATATCAATTCTAGCTTGCGGGGCATTAGCAATGGAGGCAATGATTACGGCTGCAAAAAATAGCGGCAGGGACTCAAACAGGTTGGCTTGTGCAGCATTCGCCCTCGCCCTAAAGCCTGTCTGTTTGGCAAGCCACTGCCTAGGCAAAGCATTGTCATAGCCCTCAAAGCCCTTTTTTGCTATACCCGCCGCAACATAAGGCAAAAGACCCATAAAGAGAACGCAAGCATAAGCAATAGTCATATTTTGAGTGTTTTGATTAAATTATTGAGGAGTTTTTTTGGAGCCAATGCGGCTCTCAGTGCCATTGAGTAAATTTTGAATATTGCTGCGGTGACGCCAAATCAATAAGAGGCAGACAACAAGTAAGGCAATACCCATAGGTTGAAAGCCGAATAAAAAAATAAAATAGATGGGGCCAAAGATTGCAGCTGCTAATGCAGCCAATGACGAGTAGCGCATAAACATTGCCACAATGATCCAAGTGCTTAGTGTCGCCAATCCTAAGACCCAATTAATCCCAAACAAAATACCGCAGGCTGTAGCGACACCTTTACCACCCTTAAAACCATGGAATATTGGAAAGAGGTGACCCAGAAAAACAGCGATCACTACTCCGCACAGCAACCAAGAATTTAATGTTGAGGTTAACGACTCATCTCCCAACAAAACACGTGCGAGCATGACTGCCAAATATCCTTTGAGTGCATCACCGATTAAGGTCAACACTGCAGCTAATTTATTGCCTGTACGTAACACATTGGTTGCGCCTGGATTACCAGAACCATAGGAGTGAGGGTCAGGCAAGCGCATGCACTTACTCACCACTACCGCAAAAGAAATGGAGCCAATGAGATAGGCAATGGGGATGAGTAATAAATCGAGCGTTAATTCCATACCGCTATCTTAAACACTTATGGGCTCAGGCAGACTCCAAACCTTAGCCGGAAATGAGCTCACGAACCGCGGGGATGGTGCTGCTGATGAATGGATTTGAGTCTTTCCCTGGCCACATGGGTATAGATTTGGGTGGTAGAGATATCAGCATGCCCCAAAAGTAACTGCACCACCCTTAAATCAGCCCCGTGATTGAGTAAATGGGTGGCAAAAGCATGGCGCAAGGTATGGGGTGAGAGTGCCACTGAGATATTGGCCACTGTTGCATAGCGCTTAATCAAAGCCCAAAATGCCTGTCTAGTTAAACCGGTCCCCGTATGGCGACCGACAAAAACTGCATCGGTTGTTTTACCTTCTAACAATGGCGTACGCCCCTCGGCCAAGTACTTTCTTAGCCACCGCCCTGCTTCACCACCAAATGGCACCAGGCGCTCTTTACCACCTTTACCATTCACTACCCGCACTACACCTTCGTTTAAACCAAGTGCGACTGTTTTGAGTGAAACGATTTCTGATACACGTAAGCCACTGGCATACATCAGCTCTAACATGGTGCGATCACGTAAACCTAAAGGCGTTTCGATATCAGGTGCATTGAGTAGTGCCGTTACTTGATCTTCGCTTAATGTTTTAGGAAAGCGTAGTGCTTGCTTAGCAGCTCGCAATCCCATACAAGGATCACTCTTCACCAAATTGATACGCAAAGCATGACGGTAGAAACGCTTAAAAACTGTAAGACGTCGATTGGCAGTAGTGGCTTTATCCGCTCTGCGATATGCGATGTAAGCAGTGAGATCTTTTTCCGTCACACCATACAGATCACCGCCAGACTCCTTATAGAGCCATTGAGCCAAAAGGAGCAAGTCCCTGCGGTATGCAGCTAGACTATTTTGAGCAAGACCGTCTTCTAACCAGCAAGCATCGCAGAAGCGCTCAATGGCTTCTTGGCTTGCTGGAGCTATTGCAGAAGACGCAACATTAGTCACGGAAATTATTAAAGCCCAATGGAGCTTCTGTTACTTCTTTTTTAAGTAATGCCATTGTTTCTTGCAAGTCATCGCGCTTAGCACCAGTAACACGCACTGCATCACCCTGAATACTTGCTTGCACTTTGAGCTTGCTGTCTTTAATGATGCGCACCACTTTTTTAGATAACTCCGAAGTAATACCTTTTTGAATCTTCATGGTTTGTTTGCGTTTATCACCACCAATCGTTTCTGTTTTGTCATCTTTGAGATAACGCACATCCACATTACGCTTCGCCATTTTGCCAATCAGAACATCGCGTACTTGACCCAACTTAAAGTCATCGTCGCCAAACAAAATGAGAGCTTCGTCTTTTTGCTCTACACGACTATCGGAGCCCTTAAAGTCAAAACGATTGCTAATTTCTTTATTAGATTGCTCAATCGCATTTTTGAGCTCAACCATGTCTGGTTCGCAAACAACGTCAAATGATGGCATCTCTACTCCTTCAATAATTTTGCTTATTTGGTTTAAGTTCTATTTTTGCGAATTTCTAGAGCTTATGGCCATAATTTTTGCTTTACACACAAAAAAATGGCTCTAGATTCGTTTACGAATAAGATTGTGGCATGACTCGCGCCCCAAATGCGTCCACTCTCGCTAAATTGACCCCAAATTTAGGGCTCAAGCACCGCAATACCTTTGGTCTTGATGCTGTAGCCGAGCTCGCTTATGAAATTAGCTCTCCCGAGCAAATTTTGGCTGCCATGTCAGAGATTGCTGAACAAAAACTAAAGTGGAGGGTATTGGGTGGCGGCAGTAATGTCATTTTGCCAAGCGTGCTTCCTGGCGCGACCCTCTTGATTAATATTCTGGGTCAAGAAATTCTTGCTAGCGATGAAGACGCCACCTATTTATCGGTTGGCGCTGGAGTGGGCTGGCACGAGCTAGTTGCCTGGACCCTAGAGAACAACCTCCCTGGTTTTGAAAACCTGGCTTTAATTCCGGGAACGGTTGGCGCTGCCCCCATACAAAATATTGGCGCTTATGGTGTTGAGATCGGCGAATACATTGATCGCATCGAAGCGTTTGATGCCAAAGATCATGCCTTTGTCACTCTTCCAAAAGAGGCATGCCACTTTGCGTATCGCGATAGCCACTTTAAGCAAAATCCCGGGCGTTTTATCGTGACAAAGGTCGTTTTTAAGATGCCTAAAGCTTGGCAAGCTCGCATTCATTACGCAGACCTTGCTAAGCAATTTCCTTTAAATGCCAATCCCAGCCCGGAAGACATCTTCCTCGCGGTATGCAAAATTCGCACACAGAAACTGCCCGATCCAAAAGTGATTGGCAATGCCGGCAGCTTTTTTCAAAATCCAGTTATTCCGAACGAGCAATACGAGACCCTTCTCAAAACCTATCCCGGCTTAGTTTCTTATCCTGACCTGCCCGGTAAGCGAAAGTTAGCGGCAGGCTGGCTGATAGATCAATGTGGTTTTAAAGGTAAACGTATGGGTGCTGTTGGCGTATATGAAAACCAAGCATTAGTCCTAGTCAATCATGGCGGCGGTACAGCTCAAGATATTTTAGGCCTTGCTAAATGCATTAAAGATAAAGTGCACGACCAATTTGGTGTGACTTTGCAGATAGAGCCCAATATTTTTTGAGCGTTTAATCGTAGTGAGTCCACATTCTCAATATTCGAACTGTTTTTTCTTTACGAAAAACTTCATAAACCATGCGATGTTGAATATTAATTCTTCGAGAATACGCGCCCTTTAAATCTCCCACTAATTTCTCGTAAGGCGGTGGATTTTGCAGTGGATCTGCTTCTAATACTTTAAGCAAAGACTGTGCTTTTTCTTTTAATCCAGCGGCAGATAATTTTTTGGCATCTTTTATTGCATACTTGGAAAATACTAAATTCCAAGTCACCACTTTAATACCCTTTTACTCTTTGATAAGGGCTCTGCCATCGCATCTTTAATAGACTCACGCATTCCAGGTATCGCCATAAGATATAGCGTCTCCTGAATTGCACTCCAGTCCTCCTCAGAAATCAGCACAGCGTTAGCTCGCTTTCCGGAAATCGTCACAGGCTTATGAGACTCTGCCGCCTGATCAATCAAGCGATAAAGCCCTGCTCTAGCTTCACTTGCGGTAATAGTTGTCATGATGGCCTCCAGACCAAATAGTACGTAAAAACGTACGCTTTGTCAAGACCACAACATGACTATTTTCTGAGCACTTCTGAGAATTGGACCTCTGCTTGGCCCTCAGCTAGCTTTATCTTAAATACGTGCTCTATATTGAGCTCACTTGGATCACGCACTGCATGCAGTTGGTCTTTTTCTTTACTCAATATCACCGCATATCCCCGCTCCAGAGTTCGCTGAGGATTTAACATCTCCAACTGTGAGTGGTAATGCGTTTGATTGCGATTCCAGTTTTCCATGCGCACAGACCAGGCTTGGTTTAGGCGTTGTTGCCAACCTTGTATTTGCTCACGCATGCGATCCGGATTAGGCAAGGCATGACTAAGTCGCAGGGCTAATTGATCTAAGGTTTGTGCTTCACGTTCAACGCGTTGATGAATACGCTGTAACAAAGCTTGCATGATGGCATCTAACTCTTGCAACATTTGATCTCTTCTTGGTGCCGCCAACTCTGCCGCTCCAGTTGGAGTGGCTGCACGTACATCAGCAACAAAATCTGCAATCGTGAAATCAGTCTCATGACCAACACCACTCACTACTGGTATCGCTGATTCTGCAATTGCATACGCCAGTTGCTCGTCATTAAATGCCCATAGATCTTCAATACTGCCGCCGCCACGTACTAGCAAAATCACATCTACTGCATTTTCTTTTTGGGCGGCTTTTAGTGCATTCATCATTCCAGCGGGTGCATCTGGTCCTTGCACAAGCGTTGGATAAATCACAACCGGAATATGTGGCGCTCTTCTTGCTAATGTACTCAAGACATCTTTTAGCGCTGCAGCTTGAGGAGATGTGATGATGCCAATTGATCTAGGGTGTGCTGGTATATCTCGTTTACGCTCTTCATCAAATAAGCCCTCTTTGGCAAGTTTGGCTTTGAGCTTTAAGAAGGCTTCGTATAAACCACCCATACCTGCACGACGCAGGGTTTGAATGGTTAACTGTATATCTCCGCGTGGGACATACATGCCGAGATTAGCGCTGACCTCAACCAAATCTCCTGATTGCGGCATAAACCCAACCTGGCCATTACGGCCTCGGAACATCACACAGCGAATTTGACCTTCTTCGTCTTTTAAGGAGAAATACCAATGGCCGCTGTCATAAGCCTTGAAGTTCGAAATCTCCCCGCTTACCCAGACCGTATCAAAGCGCTCCTCCAAAGAGGCCGCAATGGCGCGGTTGAGATCGCCAACACTCAGAATTTCCCTTGATATTTCCGACATTTTTTCTCTTCAACCTTGCGCCCATCAGGCTTAGGCGCCAATAAATATCCACAGACCCCAATACGCCCTAGGTTGAATGCCTATAAGTAAGCAATTACTGACCCAAAACGTCTCATAAATCCAACACTGATAAACTAAGTTATTGATTTATATGAGAATTAATCATCTCCAAAAATTCAATACCAGCCTATTTATTACACAGCTCACGATCAATCAAGGACTTACAGCACAAATCCAAAAAAGTTTTGCACAGAGTTATCCACAGGTACGCTTTCTGAAACAGGCTTTTTAATTCAGCTAAAGTACTGAGCTTATGTACTCCATCTTACTATCCGCTGGCTGGCCCATTTGGCCCCTCCTTGTTATCTCTATTTTGGGCCTAGCAATTGCCTTAGAGCGCTCCTGGTATCTGCGTCAGATCCATATTTTCCCCAAAAATTGCCTAGAAACAGCTTTTTCTCTTACCAATCAAATGGTTAACTCCAAGGCAGGCACTGCTGTAAGTGAATTACAGCTTGCTGAGTTAGCTCAACTTTCTCCAGTAAGTCCATTGCTGGCATGCACCCTCAAAGAGAAGCTCAGCGGCAGCAGTGCTGAGAGCGCCTTAGAAGAACTTCAAGCAACCGCTCACAGCACTTGGCTCAAGTTAGATCGCTATCTTGGAGCGCTGGCTACGATCGCCACCATTGCGCCATTACTTGGTTTATTTGGCACCGTAGTCGGCATGATTGAGATCTTCGGCAGTCAAGGTGCGATCAATGGTGCAGCAGGCAGCCCTCAGCAATTAGCGCACGGGATTTCAGTTGCTTTGTATAACACCGCCTTTGGATTGCTGATTGCGATTCCTGCATTGGCAGCGTGGCGTGGATTACGCGCCATGGCAAATCAGCGTCAACGTGAGTGCGAAGAATTTACTCGCCAAATATTTAAAAAACTGTATCCAACTGATAGCGCTTCATGAGTTGGCTAGAAACCCATGAGTATGCGCGCAAGCGTTTTTCTCTAGGGAGTACTTTCGCACCTGTAGAGCCTGAGATTAATCTCATTCCCTTTATTGATGTGTTGTTGGTGGTATTGATCTTTTTAATGATCTCCACCACTTTCACCCGCTATCAAGAACTCGCAATTACATTACCAACTGCGAATGGCAATGAGAGCCAAGTAGAGGTAAAGCAGATTCATATAGCCGTTAGTCGTGATGGGCGCTTTGCAATTAATGGCAAAGTGACTGATCGCTCTCAACTAAGCGGTGCGCTGATGCAATTCAGCGGGCAGACTGATAATAAGAAAGATTCGGCAAATGGCTTGCAAGTCAACATTGATGCTGATGCCAAAGCACCACATCAAGCTGTGATGAGCGCCCTCGAAGCAGCCCGAGATGCTAACCTCTCTAATATTGTGTTTAGTAGTCAAACCAAAAAGTAAGCTACAAACTCAGAAACCTATTCCATGTCCTTTTCTTTTTTCCGTAAAGCGCCTCAGTTCTGGGAAAGACGCGGCCCCACTAGCTTGATCTTGTGGCCCCTATCTTGGCTATATGGCCTAGTACTCCGCGTTCGCAAATTAGTTTTAGATACGGGCTTCATCAAACAACATCCGGCTCCAGTGCCCATCATCATTGTGGGCAATATTCGAGTGGGCGGTACCGGCAAGACACCCATCGTGATTGCTTTAGCAGAACGTTTACAGCAACTAGGCTGGATTCCAGGAATTATCAGCAGAGGTTATGGCTCTTCATCACAGCTGACTCCACTGCAAGTCAATAGTGATTCTGATCCTGCATTAGTTGGTGATGAGCCTGTATTAATCGCTAAACGCACACACAACCAATTTCCTATCTGGGTTTTTCCTAAACGTCGGCAAAGTATTAGAGCTTTACTAAAGCATTCGCCTAATGTGAATGTCATCATCAGCGATGATGGTCTACAACATGCTGGCCTGGCTCGTTGGCCGGCCCGTGAAGGTGGTCGCGATATCGAGCTAGTAGTTCGTGATGGACGCGGGGAAGGTAATCGCTTCTTATTGCCGGCAGGCCCCTTGCGCGAGCCCGCCACACGTGAACGTGATGCAACCCTTTTTACCGGGAAAGCAAAGGATGGCGTCCACAAAATAGGTCAGCAAGATGAATACTTTCTGGGTCGTCGCGCATTCTCGCTGTTAAGTCATTTAGAAAACGTCTATCAACTCATCAATCCAAACAATCGTCAGACACTGCCTCAAATTGCGGATAGTTACCTACCTAACAAGATTACTGCTGTTGCAGCTCTTGGTAATCCACAGCGCTTTTTTGATGACCTCCTCAATCAAGGCATTGCTGCTAAATGCATTCCTTTACCAGATCACGCTACCTATAACCCTGAGTTCTTTGAAAAGCTCAATGCCCAATGCATTCTCATAACGGAAAAAGATGCTGTCAAATGCGCAGGCATTCATGATGAGCGTATTTGGGTAGTTCCCATGACGCTCACCCTTCCCGATAGCCTGAGCGAATGGCTGCAATCCATTCTGCAAAGACCTGACCCTTATCGCTATACCCTTTAGTTCATACTTGTAGCCAGCGTATAGTTAGCACTACACTGTTTCATCAATTACATAGAACCACTTCAATACATCATGGATAAACGACTGCTCGATATTTTGGTTTGCCCTTTATGCAAAAGCCAATTGCATTTGGACACCAATAAACATGAATTAATTTGCAAGGCAGATCGCTTGGCCTACCCAATTCGTGATGATGTGCCAGTAATGTTGGTAGATGAAGCTCGCAGCATGACTGCTGATGAAATCGTTTGATAGCGTAAACATAACTTCTTAATGACTGCCTCCATCAAATCTCCAGATTTTTTAGTAGTGATTCCGGCAAGACTAGGATCAACCCGCTTACCTCGTAAACCGTTAGCCGATATTGGCGGCAAGCCAATGGTGATCCGAGTGGCGGAACGTGCCAAGCTTTCTCTTGCGCAAAGTGTTGTAGTCGCCACTGACTCCCCAGAAATTCAAGCAGTTTGCGATGAACATCGCATAGATTGCTTACTCACTAGCGAAAATCATCCAACCGGTACCGATCGCATTGCAGAAGTTGCGCAATTACTGAAGCTGCCTAATGATGCATTAATTGTGAATGTTCAAGGTGATGAACCACTCATACCGCCAGAACTGATTAACCAAGTTGCCAGCACTCTAGCTGAGAAGGCACGCTGCGCCATCTCTACTGTTGCCGTACCGATTACTGAAGTTGCAGAAATTAACAATCCCAATGTAGTGAAAGTTGTGCTCAATCGCTCAGGTGAAGCGCTGTACTTTTCAAGAGCGCCCATTCCTTTTGTCAGGGATGCTCAAGCGCAGCAAACTACCACACATTTACGCCACCTTGGAATTTATGGTTACCGGGCTGACTTCTTGCAAGCTTATAGCCGCCTAGAGCCAGCACCCCCAGAGCAGGCGGAGGCCTTGGAACAGCTGCGCGCCCTCTGGAATGGATACCGTATTGCGGTGCATATTGCTCCAGAGGCACCTCCAGCAGGGGTTGATACCCCCGAAGACCTCGAGCGCATCAGACAATTGCTAGGCAATACCTAGAAAAATTGCTTTTCAGAGCCTATGGCCACCCTTCTCGGGGATAATCCTAGGCATTACATATTCATGAGCCCAACAAAATACGGGACAATGACAGCTCTTCTAAGGGGAAAACAATGCGGTTGATTCTGCTCGGTGCACCAGGTGCTGGAAAAGGCACACAAGCTCAATTTATTTGCGAAAAGTTCGCTATTCCACAAATCTCAACAGGCGACATGTTGCGCGCTGCTGTAAAAGCCGGAACTGAATTGGGTATTGCTGCCAAAAAAATTATGGATGCTGGTGGCTTAGTTTCCGATGACATCATTATTGGCCTTGTAAAAGATCGCCTGACTCAACCAGATTGCAGTAAAGGTTATTTGTTTGATGGTTTCCCAAGAACTATTCCACAAGCACAAGCAATGAAAGATGCTGGCGTACCAATTGATTATGTTTTAGAAATCGACGTGCCATTTGATGCCATCATCGATCGCATGGGGGGTCGTCGTGTTCACCCAGCGTCTGGACGTACCTATCACATCAAATACAATCCACCAAAAGTGGCTGGTAAGGATGATGTCACTGGTGAAGATTTGATTCAGCGTGACGATGACAAAGAGGAAACTGTACGCAAGCGTTTACAGGTGTATGACGATCAGACCCGTCCACTGGTGGAGTACTACTCCTCATGGGCCGCACAAGCCAACGCGGCAGACAAAGTGAAGGCGCCAGCGTATTGCAAGGTAAGCGGCACTGGCAGCGTTGAAGATATTACTGCTTCGATTTTTGCTGTCTTGAAATAAGACTTCATTTGTTGCCTTCCAAAAGGGGTTGCTACGGCAACCCCTTTTTCATTATCAAGATATAGGTTAATATAGCTATACCACTGAGTGGTATAGTTTTGAATGACCAAAAAACGCATCTTCAAAACGAAAACTTTTTCTCGGTGGCTAAGTAAAAATGATTTGAATAATCGTTATTTATTGGAGGCAGTTGAAGAGATGGAAAAAGGGCTTGTAGATGCTGACCTTGGATGCAATGTTTATAAAAAGCGGGTAAAGCGTCCCGGCATTGGCAAAAGAAGTGGCGCCAGAGTCATTGTGGCAACAAAACTTTTGAAACGTTGGTATCTCATGTTTGGCTTTACTAAAAATGAAAAATTGAATATCAGTAATGATGAGTTACTTTCCCTACAAGAAACTGCAAAAAGATTGCTGAATCTATCCGACCAAGAAATAGAGGCTGCCATTTCTGCCAATCAATTAGAGGAAATAAAGATCGATGAAAAATAATAAGCAAAGTCGAATCATTCAAGAGATGCAAGAAACCGTTCTGGGCTTGCATCAAGCGGGAGTTATCACAAAGAAGAGTTTGGATGAATTTGAGGCTCTTCATAACCTTGAAGTCAAACCCATGAGTCCTAATCGCATTAAACGCTTGCGGGCAAAAACCCACCTTAGTCAGGCAGTATTTGCAGTGACAATTAATGCCAGTCTTTCGACAGTACAAAAATGGGAGGCTGGAGACAAAAGTCCAAGTGGTCCATCTTTAAAGCTTTTATCCCTGATCGAAAGAAAAGGGTTGGATGTAGTGCTGTAAACGCCTGGATTACTTCAGCTCTTTTAGAGCGCTCTCAAATGATTCAATATCTGCAAAGCTTCTATAGACTGATGCAAAGCGGATATAGGCGACTTTGTCTAAGCGCTTGAGTTCGCGCATCACCAACTCACCAACGCGCTCACTAGGAATCTCTTTTTCACCGAGACTGAGGAGCTTTTCTTCAATACGGGCAATCGACTCATCAACCGAGTCTGATGAGACTGGGCGTTTACGTAAAGCCAGCTTCAGTGAGCTTGCTAACTTGTCGTGGCTATATTCCACACGGCTACCATTTTTCTTCACAATCGCTGGTAGCGCGAGTTCAACACGCTCGTAGGTAGTAAAACGTTTGTCGCATTTGGCACAACGGCGGCGGCGGCGAATGGTATCGCCTTCGTCCGATACCCGAGTGTCTAACACCTGGGTATCGTCGTTATGGCAAAAAGGGCAGCGCAAAGAGTATTCTCGCTTTAGCTAAATTGCTTAACCGTATACCGGAAAGCGTTTGGTTAATTCAGCCACTTGTGCGCGCACCTTAGCAATGTTGTCTGCATCATTTGGATTGTCCAAAACATCAGCAATAAAGTTACCAACTTGTCTTGCCTCAGCCTCTTTAAATCCACGCGTTGTCATCGCCGGTGAACCCAAACGAATACCACTCGTCACCATTGGTTTTTCTGGATCATTCGGAATGCCGTTCTTGTTACATGTAATGTGAGCTTCACCCAAAACACGCTCCGCTTCCTTACCTGTCATTTTCTTGGCACGTAAGTCAACTAACATCACATGAGAATCAGTGCCGCCAGAAACAATACGTAAGCCACGAGCAATTAATGTTTCAGCTAATGCTTTGGCATTGGCTACTACTTGCTTTTGATAATCTTTAAAGCCTGGGTCTGCTGCCTCTTTGAATGCAACCGCTTTAGCAGCAATCACATGCATCAAAGGACCGCCCTGTAAGCCTGGGAATACCGCAGAGTTAATCGCTTTCTCGTGCTCAGCCTTCATCAAGATGATGCCGCCACGTGGACCGCGCAAACTCTTGTGAGTAGTTGAGGTAACGATGTCTGCGTGTGGCACTGGATTTGGATAAACACCCGCAGCTACCAGGCCTGCGTAGTGAGCCATGTCGACCATAAAAATCGCGCCCACTTCTTTTGCTAATTTACCAATGCGCTCAAAATCAATTTTCTTTGAGTAAGCTGATGCACCAGCAATAATTAATTTAGGCTTGTGCTCACGAGCCAAACGCTCCATTTGTTCGTAATCAATTTCTTCATTTTTATCTAAGCCGTAAGCAATTGGATTAAACCATTTACCGCTCATGTTCAAAGCCATACCGTGAGTCAAGTGACCACCTTCGGCAAGACTCATACCCATAAACGTATCACCGGGTTTTAAGAACGCCAAAAATACTGCTTGGTTGGCAGACGCGCCGCAATGCGGTTGCACGTTTGCCGCTTCAGCACCAAACAAAGCCTTCACGCGATCAATCGCCAATTGCTCAGCAACGTCGACAAATTCGCAGCCACCGTAGTAACGCTTGCCCGGATAGCCTTCAGCGTATTTATTGGTCAACTGGGAACCCTGGGCTGCCATCACCGCTGGAGAGGTGTAGTTCTCAGAGGCAATAAGCTCAATATGGTCTTCCTGACGCTTGTTTTCGTTCTGAATGGCTTCCCATAGCTGGGGATCTGTTTTGGCTAAGGTGTTTTGACGGTCAAACATGGTGATAATCCTGATGAAGTTGGATTGCTGAGTAAATTAACTTAGTAAAATCAACCTACATCATACAAAATCCATCATGACCTCCACACAAGACCTCTCATTCCTCTCCCTAGTCCTCAATGCCAGCCTATTAGTACAGTTGGTAATGTTGTTATTACTCAGCATGTCGATTGCCTCTTGGACCATTATTTTCAAGAAAACGGCGGTTTTACGGGGGGTTAGACAAGATACCGAGCGCTTTGAGCGGGATTTTTGGTCCGGCGGGGACCTGAATACCCTTCTAGAGGCGGCCCAGCGCAATACCCGTAGCGATGCCGTCTTGGAACATATTTTTGAAGCTGGCATGCAGGAGTTCACCAAGGGTCGGGAGATCGATGCCGCCCGCCGCGCTATGAAAGCCACCTACCAACGGGAAATGGATGCTCTTGAGGCGAATTTGCCGTTCTTGGCATCCGTGGGTTCAGTATCTCCTTACATCGGCCTCTTTGGCACCGTCTGGGGGATCATGCACGCGTTTCGTGGTTTAGCGAACGTTCAAAATGCAACCTTAGCAGCCGTTGCCCCAGGAATTGCTGAAGCACTCGTTGCCACTGCAATTGGTTTGTTTGCTGCAATCCCAGCAGTCGTTGCTTATAACCGCGCAGCTACCGATGTGGATCGTCTCTCTATTCGCTTTGAAACTTTCATCGAAGAATTCACCAACATTTTGCAACGTCAAACTGCTGGTCGCTAAGGAGTAATTCACCATGGCCGGTACTTCCCTGCGCAAAAACAAACGTCGGGCAATGTCCGACATTAACGTCGTTCCGTATATCGATGTGATGTTGGTACTGCTGGTGATCTTTATGGTCACCGCACCTATGGTCAATCCTGGGGTTGTGAACTTGCCTACTGTTGGTGGCGCGAAAGTGCAATCTTTACCACCTGTCTTTTTGACTATCGATGCAAATGAAAATGTCATCGTAAAAAAAGATGGTGACCCAACACAAACACTCAATAAATTTGAACTTGGTGCTTTTGCGAGATCGCAAGCAGAAAAATCTGCAGATCAGCCCATTGTGATTGCTGCGGATAAATCCATTAAATATGAAACAGTGATGGAAGTGATGTCCAAGCTCAAAGAGAATGGTGTGAAGCGCGTCGGCCTTGCGGTCAAGACTCAATAAGGCTTAGAGGCTTGTTTTAATCGCCCATGAATAGCACCCCTACTTTTCAGTCATCCTTCTCGCCCTCCAAGCGAGGTCGCTTTACTAAGCAAGAGAGCACTAAACGTGCCTTTACTTTTTCCTTAGTAGCGCATCTAGGCTTGCTAGCATTTTTAATGATTGGTATCAGCTGGAATAACAGCACATCTTCAGGCGTAGAAGTAGAGCTCTGGGACTCCACTCCACAAGTTCAAGCACCACCCGAGCCAGAACTTAAAACGGAAATGAAAGAAGAAGCTGCTGACATTGCCATAAAGAAAAAGAAGGTAGAAAAAGAGCCTCCTAAAAAAGAAGTGAAAGAAACACCAAAAGTAGCTAAGCCTCCTCCACCAAAAGAGAAGGCTAAAGAAAAAGAGCCAGAAAAACCGAAGAAGGCTGAAGCGCCTAAAGCGCTCTCACCCGCTGAAACTAAAGCGAATGCTGCTGCAGAAAAAGCGCGCGCTGATCAGTTAGCACGTTTACGTGCAGCAGCTGGCGCTGAGGGTGGCAGTGGCGGTACTGTTGGTAGCGGCGTAGGTGGCGGTGGTAATGCCCCTCCAGGCTGGACGGATAAAGTCATTAAAAAGGTGAAGCCATTGATTGTCTTTAACCCAGAATCCGTAAGCGGGAATCCTGCAGCAGTGATTTTGGTAACGCTCGCTCCGGATGGTGCGATTTTGAGCACCAGCATTCAGTCATCTAGCGGCAATGCCGGCTGGGATCGGGCTGTATTACTCGCTCTTTCACGTGCAGAGAGTCTGCCAAAAGACGACAATGGCAAAATTCCGCAACGCGAAGTAAAACTGATCTTTAAACCCAAGGACTAAAGCATGCTGCATTTGGCGATTCAATTGAAATCCAGAGTAATGTCTTACAAAATGGCAATCGTCGCATTGCTACTCAGCATTGCAACACCCGTATTCGCGCAAATGAATATTGAAATCACTGGTGTTGGTCAATCGCTTTATCCAATTGCAGTGATGCGCTTTAAAGATGAGAACAAATTACCAACTAGCGTTACTGAAATCATTCGTCAAGATTTAGCCCGCAGTGGTTACTTTAAAAATACTGAAAACGGCAATGCCGTTGAAAGCGATGAAGGTACACCTAATTACAAATCTTGGGCAGCACGTGGCGCCGACGCATTGGTAGTGGGCTCTGTAGTGCAAACCGGTAACGCACAATTTGAAATCCACTATAAGTTATTTGATGTTCGTAAGAGCTTAAGTCTTGGTGGGCTAAACCTGAATTCCAGCGCAGACAATTTACGTTCTGCGGCACATAAGATTGCTGATGACATCATCTTTAAATTACTAGGCGAGCGTGGCGTGTTTTCTACCCGCCTTTCTTATGTCATCAAGGATGGCAAGCGCTATCGCTTAGTCATTTCAGATGCTGATGGTCAAAATATTCGCAATGCAATGAATAGTGGCGAACCCATCATCTCCCCATCGTGGTCTCCTGATGGTAAAAAAGTAGCCTACGTTTCTTTCGAAGATCGTAAGCCTGTGATTTACGTTCATGAGCTTGCAACTGGTCGTCGTATTTCTCTTTCCAATCAAAAGGGAAATAACAGCGCACCAGCTTGGTCACCGGATGGCAAAAAATTGGCGATCTCATTATCTAAAGATGGCAACACACAGATTTATGGCATCAATGCGGACGGAACTGGTTTACATCGCTTAACTCGTGGTAACACAATTGATACTGAACCACAGTATTCAGCTGATGGTCGCTATATCTACTTCACAAGTGATCGCGGTGGTAACCCACAAATTTATCGCATGAGTGCTGATGGCGAACAAGCTGAAGGCGTCAAACGCGTGACATTCAAACAAGGATTTGTCACCTCACCTCGCATCTCACCAGACGGAAAGTATTTGGCTTACATTGCCAACATTGGCGGCGCATATCGTCTCTATATTCTGAATTTGGCTACAGGTGACGCTCAAGCCCTTACCGACGGCAGTAGCGATGAATCCCCATCCTTTGCCGCCAATGGCCGCTATGTTCTCTACTCCACCAAAGTGGGTGGCAAGCGAGTCCTAGCCGCTGTTTCGGTAGATGGAAACTCCAAACAGGTGCTCAGCATTCCAGGGTCTGATGTACGTCAGCCATCCTGGGGTCCATTTATGGACTGATGAGAAGAGACAAAGCGCACCAAACTCAAGCAAACCCTTTTTCAGGGCTTAAATAGTCACTTTTGATGTTCTTGGGGGCATAATATTAACTATCAGCTCCTTTGGAGCGGCTTTATTAGTTAATTTGTCATTCAGCTTGTAGGAAAAAGGAAAATTCATGAAGATTTCTATCGCACGTCGTGCAGCGACATTGGCCATCGTCGGCGCTGCCGCTTTTCTCATGGCAGCATGCTCTAGCGTAAAGCTAGATGATGTTGACGGCGCCAATGGAAGTGGTGGCAGTGGAAAATTCGGCTCACAGCCATGGAACGATCCTAATAGCCCTCTTTTTGACAAGAGCGTTTACTTTGGCTTTGATGAATACACCGTTCAGACTAAATATCAAAAAATGTTGTCTGCACACGCAAGCTACTTAAAAGCCAATCCAAAACAAAAAGTCATTATTCAAGGTAACACTGATGAACGTGGCACAGCCGAATACAACTTGGCACTAGGCCAACGTCGTTCAGATGCAGTACGTAAATCATTAAACCTGATGGGTGTGTCTGACGATCAAATGGAAGCAGTAAGCTTTGGTAAAGAAAAACCAAAAGCGGAAGGCGATAACGAAGCAGCATGGGCACAAAATCGCCGCGCTGATATTGTTTACATCACCAACTAATGATGATGCTTTCTCACTCAGTAAAACAAACGCTCTCACGAGCGTTTTGTTTAAGTGCCGCCCTCATTTGCTTAGGTGCATCGAATAGTGCTTGGGCCCTTTTTTCCGACGATGAAGCTCGTAAGGCCATTCTGGATCTTCGAAAGTCTCTTGCCACTACTCAGCTTGAGTTGCAAGGACAAATCGACAAACTCAAGACTGAGAATGCGGAGCTACGTGGCAAAGTAGAGGAGCTCGAGAAGCAAGGCGAAGACATTAACACCAGCCAGAAAACTTACTACCAAGATCTCGATACGCGCTTAGGTAATTTTGAGCCCCGTACAGCGACGATTGAAGGCGTAAGTGGCACAGTTCAGCCTGGCGAGAAAAAAGCTTACGACGATGCATTGAAAGCATTTCAGGCAGGCAATCTGAAAAAGGCAGATGAAGGTTTTTCTGCATTTGCAGCCAAGTATCCAAAAAGCCCTTACTTACCTCTGGCGCTTTACTGGAGTGGTAACAGCAAATACGCCAATAAAGATTACACAGGCGCAATCAATCAATTACAAAGCTTAGTTAAGCGTTATCCAAATCACCCGCGCATACCCGCTGCGATGGTGACATTAGGTAACGCGCAATTAGAGAGTGGCAATAAGGCAGCAGCCAAAAAAACTTTCAGTGAAATTATTGCCAAGTATCCAGATACAGATGCTGCTAAAGATGCACAGCAATTGATCGCCGGAACGAAGTAAGGCCTTTAATATTCATGTCTAAGCTGTCAGCTGCATTTGAATCACTTGCACCTCGTAAAGCGGGCGCTCCAGCTGTCATTCTATTTTCTGGCGGCCTAGACTCTACGACCGTACTCGCGTTAGCCAAAGACTTAGGCTACACACCATATGCTCTTTCAGTGGGCTATGGGCAACGCCATTCTTCAGAACTTGCTGCTGCAAAGCATATCGCCAAACAAATTGGTGTTGCACGTCATGAGGTAGTGAATTTAGACCTCACGCGTTTTGGTGGCTCAGCCCTCACCGACTCTTCAATCGCTGTGCCTATTACGCCTGGCAAAGATCAAGAGATTCCAGTGACCTATGTGCCCGCACGCAATACGATCTTGTTGTCACTTGCATTAGGCTGGGCTGAATCTCTCGGTGGATTAGATGTTTTTTACGGCGCCAATGCCGTTGACTACTCGGGGTATCCAGACTGCAGGCCAGAATACGTGGCATCTTTTGAACACATGGCCAACCTTGCCACCAAGGCTGGTGTTGAAGCCATCAATGATGCAAACCGCTTTCGGGTTCATGCTCCCATCATTGACCTTACCAAGGCGCAAATCATTCAATTGGGTAGCACTATGGGTGTGGACTACTCACAAACAGTATCTTGCTATCAAGCAAACGACTTGGGCGAAGCCTGTGGTGAATGTGAGTCTTGCCGCCTAAGACAAGCAGGCTTTAAACAGGCTGGTGTGAGCGACCCGACTCGCTATCAAAAAACCAGATAGTTATTTTGCTTGGGTCTCAAGCATGCGCGCGACATACCGCGCAATCAGATCTATCTCTAGATTAACTGCATCCCCCTTTACAAGCTTACCCAAGGTAGTATTTTGCAAGGTGTGAGGGATGATATTGATATCTACTACACAAGCGCTTGCACTATCTTCTGTTTTATTGACAGTGAGTGAAACACCATTCACGACAATAGAGCCCTTGTAGGCAAGAAACGGTGCAAGCTCTTTGGGTGCCTCAATTTGCAAAAGCCAAGAGCCATAAGCATCATTGGCCACTTGTGAAAAGTGGACTACTTTGCCAACACCATCAACGTGACCACTAACCAAATGTCCGCCTAGACGATCATTTAAACGTAAGGCTTTCTCCAGATTAACTGGGCCCACTTTATCTAGGCCTACTGTTTTATTGAGAGACTCGCGAGAAATATCCAAAGCAAAAGAATTGCCAGTTAACTGAGTTGCTGTCATACAAGCACCTTGGATCGCAATACTGTCACCCAAGGCAACGTCATCCAAATAACCCTCTGGCACCTCTACAACGAGATGAAGGCCGTCGCCCTTTGCTTGAGCGCTTTTAATCTGGCCGACTGCGGTGATGATTCCTGTAAACATGTAGTAATTTTAGTTCTTAATTAAACGTAAACGCAGGTCAGGGCCAAAAAGTGCTTGATCAATGACCTGCCAGTTCTGACGATTACTTAAGGAATTCATCAGACCTACATTGGCCATGCCAATACCCTCGCCCATTAAAAATGGGGCGTAATAAAGTAAAAGTTCATCAACACAATCTTCTCTGAGCATGGAGCCATTGAGCTTAAAGCCAGCCTCAATATGAATTTCATTCATCTCACGCTCTTTGGCGAGATAGGAAAATAATGCTGGGAGATCTACTTTGCCGAATACATTTGCCATCGCAATCACCTGGATGCCACGCAATTCGAACGACTTCGCCTTTGATTGCATCTCGGCACTATCCAAGTGAGCGCACACAATCATGACTCCAGATAACTCTGGGTTTTGCAAAATCTTGGCTGTTGGTGGAGTTTCTAATTTGGAATCAATAATGATGCGCACTGGCTGTCTGTGGGTCTCCACCTCTCTCACATTGAGGCTAGGATCGTCTTCTTTCACCGTTCCAACACCGGTCACAATGGCGCAAGCTTGTGCGCGCCAGTGATGCCCATCTGCCCTTGCAAGTGGTCCAGTAATCCATTGACTTTGACCATCTGGCAACGCAGTCTTGCCATCTAAACTAGCGGCAATCTTCATGCGTACCCACGGTAAACCGCGAGTCATCCTTGAAATAAATCCACGATTGAGCGCCTGCGCTTCAGACTTTAGCAACCCGCACTGCACCTCAATACCAGCCACTCTTAATTTTTCTAGGCCTTGACCAGCGACAAGAGGATTGGGATCAGACATACCCACGATGACTTTAGCGGGCTTAGCAGCAATGAGAGCATCAACACATGGTGGTGTTCTACCTGTGTGACTACATGGCTCAAGGGTGACATAAATGGTGGAGCCGGTGACATCATTGCCTTGCGCCCTGGCATCTGCCAGCGCCTGCACTTCTGCGTGCGCTTTACCAACTGCTTGAGTGAAGCCTTTTCCAATGACTTGACCATCTTTGACAATGACGCATCCCACCCGCGGGTTCGGATTGGAAAGATAAAGGGCTTTTTGAGCTTGGACTAAAGCCTCGCCCATCCATTGGTGGTCAACTGCGCTGTACATAGGGTCTATTAAACCATTCAATGGCAGCGCTTTGCATCTCTGGAGGGATCGCAGATTCTCCATCGCCCGCCACTACCCAAAATCATTTGCCTTTCAAGGTGAGGCGCCTGCTGATGACCCAGAATCAAGCGGTTGGCTACAAACCCACCTTGCGCTGTCTTTGCTGCTCCTGCAGGATTAAATAGAATTCCTCTCCTGCCGGAATGTAGGTCGGTAAATTGCTTGCCTCCACCCTTAAAGTAAACAGGTTCGATATTTGCTTGGGAAAACCAGTTTTTGGCCTGGCAATTGTTATTGACCCGCCTGTCAACACACCCACTTTGCACTACCCATCCAGCCTCCCAAGTGCCGCCATTGACTGGAGTCATTTGCACAGGCTGCCCAATATGCAAAGCTTGCCCGCGCGCGAAGTGCGCATGGGCAATAAAACGGCGCGCGATGGTATCAATCTCACGAGCAGCAATTTGCTCTTGCAACAAAGGTGTGCTCATCGTTACAGTGATGGCGATAATCAACACAACCGCCATCAACTCCAACAAGGTAGATCCGCATTGGCAACCGGATTGTTTATTCAAATACTTGACGCCAATTAATGCGAGTAACTGAGCCGGTTTTTTCATCAACCAGAACGCCAATCTCAATGCCTGGCTTTTCTTTACTTGATATAAGCCAGCGCTGGTTTCCGGCAGGTTTAATGAAACACGGGTTACTTTGTAATATTGATAGTGCAGTAATGTGTTGCGCACATTCTTGTACTGCTTTTTCGGCGGCAATAAATTGTTTCTGAGCTACCTCTATCGTGTTTACCTCAATCATGCGCAATGTACTTAGTCTTTCTATGTGAGTAATTAAAGATGAACACAGCAATAACAAAGAGGCGATCCAAGCCAGAATCATCGCAAGTTCCTTGTGGCAAAGGTTCTTTCTAAATCGACCTGAATGAAAGCCCCATCTGTCATTTGCAAACTCAACTTATAAAGCTTTTGACTCTCGCTGCCATTGGCCTGGAGGTCGGCGACCTCTTCAATAAGCAGACGATTTACGCCATTCATCAAAGTGGTGTTTTGGATTCTTCCCTGGCGATCAAGTGACTGGCAAATGAGTGAGCCGCCAGCCACTTTTTTGCCTTTGGCAATACCGGCTGGTCGATCGACAGTGAATCCTTGAAATGCCAAATCTTTTCTAGTTCGCTCTTTATTGAGAACATTGCCGATGCAATCAAAATCTACACCATCAGATAAGCCATGCTGAATACTCAATGAATCCGATCCTTGATAACCCACTTTTTTATTTACTTGAATAAATGACTGCGATGAATCTGCTTTTCTTATTGTTCGAACATTCTTAATATTTTGATAACCGGCCATTCGAATAGCTCTACCCATTAACTCAAATGCACGCTCTGCTTCGGAAATGAATGCTTGGGTTTTTTCATATTCCATTTGTTTGGCTGCTAAATGTGCGCTGACCTTTAATAGCGGGTTTAGTAGAAATGCGCAAAGTGTGATTCCGACCAGACACTCGAGTAGCGTCATTTTTTACACTCGCAATTTCATATGCATCTAATTCGCTCCTCAATTGAGATCGTTTCTTTTCTTGCTGCAGCAAAATCAGGGCCAACTTCTGATAGCTATGAGTGGCCGTCATCCAAGAGCCCATGATCAAGCTCATCGCTACCAAAACCTCGAGCAAAATGAAGCCATTTGGTCTGGCACTGCCATTAGTTGAGGGTTCATGGTCCTGAATGGTCACAGACCATTTTCTAGGGGGCATAGGCCAGATAAAACCATCTTGTTGGGCTCTTGCCGTCTGAAAGGCGGGATATTGCTGTGAGACCTCACGGATGCCCTCTCCTGAGCTTAAAATAGAGGGCTATGCCAAATACCCTAGCCTCCACCGAAGAAATCATTGCCGACCTCAGCACCGGCAAAATGGTGATCCTTGTCGACGAAGAAGATCGTGAGAATGAGGGGGATTTGGTGCTGGCCGCTGATCACGTCACTGCAGAAGCAGTTAATTTCATGGCCAAGCATGGACGTGGACTCATTTGCCTCACGCTGACTCGCGAGCGTTGCCAACAACTCAACCTGCCGCTAATGGTGAGAGACAACGGCACCTCGATGGGCACCAATTTCACAGTCTCAATTGAGGCAGCTACTGGCGTAACCACTGGTATCTCTGCAGCAGATCGCGCGCTCACGATCAAAACTGCAGTGGCGCCAAATGCCAAACCCAGTAATTTAGTACAACCTGGTCATATTTTTCCTTTAATGGCGCAACCTGGTGGTGTATTGATTCGCTCTGGCCACACAGAAGCAGGTTGTGACCTAGCAGCAATGGCTGGTTGCTCACCAACATCTGTTATTTGCGAAATTATGAAAGACGATGGCAGCATGGCCCGTCTTCCCGATTTACTTGAGTTTGCTAAAGAACATCAACTTAAGATTGGCAGCATTGCCGATCTCATCAAATACCGTAGCCAACATGAAAGTATTGTAGTGCGTGAAGGTGCCCGAGAATTTGTGACCCCCTGGGGAAAATTTCAAGGCATCATTTATCGCGATACACCTAGCTCATGTATTCATATTGCATTAGTGCATGGCAAGCCATCTGAAGCACAAGAAACCCTCGTTCGTGTTCATGAGCCTGTGACTGTTTTAGACTTCTTGGACTCTAATGTCAGTACCCACTCTTGGCCACTAGCTCAAGCACTTCAAAAAATTGCGGCCTCACCTGCGGGTGTGGCGGTTTTATTAAATGCTTCTGGCATTGCCGCTCCTGGCGACAGTGATTGGCTAGCGCAGTTTCAAAAGTTAAACCACTCTCAGGATGCTGAGCAAAAACCGTTGGCCCGTAAAACGGATTTCAGAAGCTATGGTATTGGTGCACAAATTCTGAAAGATATTGGCGTTGGCAAAATGCGTTTGCTAGCGAACCCAAGTCCGGTGCCAAGCCTATCTGGTTACAAGCTTGAAGTAACAGGCTACACCCCATTCAAGCCTAGCGATTCTCACAACTCTTAATCCTCACTTTAGAAAAGCACTATGACCGATTCCACCAATGATTTTGTAGGTGTATTAGAAGCTGATTTAAATGGTCAAGATCTACGTATTGGCGTTGTACAAGCGCGCTTTAACGAAGATCATTGCGTAGCGCTAACAAACTCTTGTATTAATGAACTCATCTCCTTGGGCGTTCATCAATCAGATATCAAACTAGTTACCGTTCCCGGTGCGCTGGAGATTCCATTTGCTCTACAAAAGCTTGCTGAGACTGGTGAGTTCGATGGTTTAATTGCGCTTGGCGCAGTCATTCGCGGTGAAACCTATCACTTTGAATTGGTCTCCAACGAATCTGCAGCTGGAATTACACGCATCTCGATTGACTCTGGCTTGCCAATTGCAAACGGCGTATTAACTTGTGACACAGATGAACAGGCACTTGCACGTGTCGAAGTCAAAGGTGCTGAGTGCGCTCAAGCAGTAGTTGAAATGGCTAATTTAGCGCTAGCGCTGACGCCGGACATTGATATCGAAATTAACTCGAGCCAAGAATAAACAAATATATGCCCAAATCTATTCCTAATCCAGAAAACTTGGTTGCTGCTAAGGATGCCAAGGCTCCTGTTAAGCGCTCTTTAACGCCGCGACGCCGTGCTCGTGAATATGCCCTTCAAGGCGTATATCAAAGCCTCGTGATGCGCCGTGCTGGCAGCATTCCGAACGGGGCAGCAATCGCTAAACAGCTATCTGAGGATCCTGCGTTTCGTCGTTGCCAGCTTGATCTCTTCCAAGGTATCTTTGATGGCGTTTTAACTAAAACAGATGAGCTAGAGGCAATCATTACTCCAGCATTAGATCGCCCTATCAATGAACTCTCTCCGGTTGAACATGCCGCGTTACTCATTGGCGCTTATGAGCTAGCAGCTGATCTCTCCGTACCTTACAAGGTCGCTATCAATGAGGCGGTTGAACTCGCTAAGACCTTTGGCGGCACTGATGGGCACAAATACGTTAATGGTGTGCTTGACCTGCTTGCCCAAAAACTGCGGAGTGTTGAGATACAGGCAGGCTAATACCGCTATCCACATTCTCCATCCCCCAGCCTCCAGGCATGCACGCCCGGAGGCTTTTTTATTTATAAGGGGATAAAATGATTTGCATCCATACCAAGGTTAGACATCATGCAAAAAATAGATATCCGCACTCAATTAAAAGATTCAAGCCTATTCAAAGAAGAGGCTTTTATTGATGGCAACTGGGTTAGCTCCAAAAAGACCTTTATAGTCAACAACCCTGCTACCGATGAAATCATTGCTAACGTTGCGAATCTAGAAACTGTAGATGCTGACAGTGCTATTGCCGCTGCAGAGAGGGCATTGCCAGAATGGCGCAACAAACTTGCGAAAGAGCGCGCCTCCATTATGCGTAAGTGGTTTGATCTCATTATTGCGAACACCCAAGATCTAGCCACTCTCATGACGCTTGAACAAGGTAAGCCGCTGACCGAGGCAGCGGGTGAAGTTGTTTATGGCGCTTCTTTTGTGGAGTGGTTTTCCGAAGAGGCAAAAAGAGTTGAAGGCTCTATTCTGAGTACGACCTGGAGCGATAAGCGACTGATGGTTCTCAAGCAGCCGATCGGTGTTTGTGTAGCTATTACCCCTTGGAACTTTCCGATTGCAATGATTACCCGCAAGATTGCTCCAGCGCTGGCTGCTGGTTGCACAATTGTGATTAAGCCTGCTGAGCTCACACCATTATCTGCATTGGCGCTAGCAGAGCTTGGTAAGCGTGCCGGCATTCCGAATGGTGTTATTAATATTGTGACTGCCGATGCCCATCAATCCATTGAAATTGGTAAAACCCTTTGCTCTTCACCTACAGTTCGCCACCTCTCATTCACAGGCTCTACAGAGGTTGGCCGCATTCTCATGGAGCAATGTGCCCCGACGGTGAAAAAGCTGGCGCTAGAGTTAGGGGGTCATGCTCCCTTTATTGTTTTTGAAGATGCCGATATCGATGCTGCCGTGACCGGCGCTATGGCTTCTAAATTTAGAAATTCGGGTCAAACTTGTGTGTGTGCCAATCGCTTTTATGTTCACAAAAAAGTACAGGATAGTTTTGTGGAGAAGTTTGCAAAAGCACTTGAAATTATCAAGGTGGGTAATGGTATGCATGCTGGCATTACTCAAGGTCCTTTGATTGAAACTGCCGCACTCGAAAAAGTCAAAAAACATGTCGCCGATGCGTTGAGTAAAGGAGCCAAACTTGTGACTGGTGGCAAACCATCGGTTGAGGGTAAAAATTTCTACGAGCCAACCATACTATCTAATGTAAATAGCCAAATGCTCATAACCTACGAAGAAACCTTTGGCCCTATAGCGCCAATCATCCCCTTCGAGAGCGATGAGGAAGTCATCAAGCTTGCTAATAGCAGTCAATTTGGTTTGGCTTCATATTTCTACAGCCGTGATATTGGTCGCATCTGGAAAGTTGCTGAAGCCCTAGAGTACGGCATGGTAGGCGTCAACACAGGTCTTATCTCTAATGAAGTAGCACCCTTTGGTGGCATCAAGCAATCAGGCTTAGGTCGCGAGGGTAGCGTTTACGGCATGGACGAGTATTTGGAGATGAAATACGTCTGCCTAGGCTTATAAATAACTGGATTACTTTTGGTTGACTTCGTTTTTCTTGTAAACCAAGTCCCATACGCCGTGGCCTAGCTTGATGCCGCGGTTTTCAAACTTGGTCACTGGTCGATAGGCAGGTCTTTGAACATACCCAGCATGCTGAGCGGTTAATTGCACTAGCGTAGGCTTAAATTCATTTCGAACTTCATCTGCTCTAGCAATATCTGAAACATCGAAAGTTTCAATTTTTACCAAATCATTGGAAGTATTTTGAAGAGTGGGCTCTGCATTTAATACCAAAAGCATCTGCTCTGCATAGTTGTGCCAATCCGTTGCTAAATGCAAGTAAGCGCCAGGCTTTAAGCGAGAAACTAATAAACGAACAAACTCAGCTTGAATCAAACGACGCTTGTGATGGCGCTTCTTATGCCATGGATCTGCAAAATAAATATGAATACCGTCCAAGCTATTGGGGGCAATCATTCTTTCAAGAACTTCAACTGCATCATGTCGAATGACTCGTATATTAGTGAGTTGGTTTTCGCCAATGAGTTTGAGTAAAGCACCAACCCCCGGTGGATGAACTTCAATTCCCAAGAAATCATCATCTGAGCGTAATGCAGCGATCTTGGCAGTAGTCTCCCCCATACCAAAACCAATCTCTAAAATCTTGGGTTTAGTTGAGCCACCAAAAGCGCCTACTAAATCAAGGGGAGCTTCTTTAAAAGAGATTAAAAATTGAGGGCCTAAATCTTCGATAGCTCGCTGTTGTCCAGCAGTTGTTCTCCCAGCCCTGAGGACAAATGAACGGATACGATCAAAATGTTTTTCTGGAGTCGCGCTATCCACTTTACTCAACGACTTACCCCACAACCTTCTTAAAGTAAGTAATAGTCTCTTTTAGACCATCTTCAAGATTAACCTTAGGCTGCCAGTCAAGCTTCGCTTTGGCTAATTCGATATTAGGCTGACGCTGCTTAGGATCATCAGATGGTAGTGGTTGATGAATGATCTTCGATTTACTACCAGATAGCTTAAGTACTGTCTCAGCCAATTGCAACATGGTGAACTCGCCTGGGTTGCCAATATTGACTGGCCCAGTAAAACCTTGTTCAGAGTTCATCATTTTGACCATAGCATCGATTAAGTCGTCGACATAGCAAAAACTTCTGGTTTGCTGACCGTCTCCATAGATGGTGATGTCTTTACCTTGCAGCGCTTGCACAATGAAGTTACTCACTACGCGGCCATCGTTAGGATGCATACGTGGGCCATAGGTATTAAAAATACGTACGACCTTAATATCTAAATTGTGCTGACGGTTGTAGTCAAAAAAGAGGGTTTCAGCGCAGCGCTTACCTTCATCATAGCAAGAGCGAATACCAATGGGATTGACTTTGCCCCAATACTCTTCTGGCTGAGGGTGCACTTCGGGGTCGCCATAGACCTCACTAGTAGAAGCTTGCAAGATCCGCGCCCGAGTTCTTTTAGCCAATCCCAGCATATTAATAGCGCCATGCACACTAGTCTTGGTAGTTTGCACAGGATCATATTGATAATGCACAGGAGAAGCGGGGCAAGCTAAGTTGTAAATTTGATTAGTTTCTACATAAAGCGGAAAAGTCACATCGTGACGCATGAGCTCTAAGCGTGGATTAGGTAGTAAATGGGCCAAGTTCTCTTTGGAGCCAGTGAAGTAGTTATCCACTACCAAAACATCATTGCCCTCTTTAAGAAGCTTTTCGGTCAAGTGGGAGCCTAAAAAGCCTGCGCCGCCGGTGATGAGGATTTTGTTCATAGTTAGACTTTTATAGAAGTAATATTTTAAAGAAATAAGTCTTTTACTTATTTTGGATTATTCCAGCCGGCTGATCGATAGGCATAGACCACTTCAGTCAATACGATGGATAAAGAGGTCATGAAAAAAACGAGGCCCAGCACAAATGTCCAAATCACATACGTTGTTTGTAGTGATCGTACCGCACCCGCTTGAAAGAAAAACAACTCCAATACAGTTAATGAGATAAATACCCCGCTGAGCACATCAAAAAAGATGGCAGCCGTACAAAGACGGCCTCGGGCTTTAGCCTCATCCGCCTCTTTATTCATATGCGCTAGGAGTGCTGTATCTGTTACCTCACCGCGATCAATAGCATGTCGAATTGCACGCATACGATCCACTGATCGAGCTAAACGTCCAGAAATCGCGTTAATCAAAGTAGCAACCGCGGTCAATAAAAATACCGGGGCTAACGCCAGCTGAATATTATTGGTAATAGCGTCTATTGATACATCCATTTTGATCTTGTACTTTAATTAAGAGAGTTAATAAGGTTAATGGGACCAAGCAATGAGTCCGCTATATGCGGTAAATAAAACTAGCAACCCAAAGGCGATGCGATACCAAGCAAATGGGATGAAATTATGGTGCGCTACATAATGAATCAACCAGCGGACACACACGAAAGCAGAGATAAAAGCAGATACAAAGCCTACTGCAATCGCTAAGGAGAATTCTCCAGAAAATGCTACAGGTGCCTTCCAGAGCTTTAGTAACTCATAAGCAGTCGCACCACCAATCACTGGAATTGCCAAAAAGAAGGAGAACTCTGTTGCTACTGCACGTGGCAAACCAAACAACATGCCGCCGATAATAGTTGCACCAGAACGAGATGTCCCCGGAATTAAGGCGGCACACTGTGCCAAGCCAACCTTGAGTGCGTCCAGGGGGCTTAAGTCATCCACTGTTTTGATGTGACTAGTAGTGGTTATTTTTTTCTGACGACCCTCCGCCCAAAAAATAATGAGGGCACCTACGATAAAAGCACTTGCTACCGGAATGGGTGCAAACAGTACTGCTTTAATGTACTTACCAAACAAAAAGGCTAAGCCCATAGCCGGGATAGAAGCAATCAGTAAATTGAGCACAAAACGGCGAGACTGAGCGCTTTCGGAAAAAGAAGCAACAACTTTGAGAAGCTTTTCTCGAAACTCCCAACATACAGCCAAAATGGCGCCAAACTGAATGATGACTTCGAAGGCTTTGCCGCGTTCATCATTAAAGTCCAGTAAGTCACCAACCAAAATGAGGTGCCCTGTACTGGAGATCGGCAAAAACTCCGTTAATCCCTCCACAACTCCTAGAATGACTGCTTTTAGTAACAAAATTAGATCCATAAGCCAAATTTTATAGGCATACAGGGCTAATCGAGAGGTTTTGGCAAAATAGTGCCTAAATAAGCATTTTGAATAATTTGGCCTTAAACTGCATGGCACATTGAAATTACCTGAATTACATGACCCTAAGCCGCTTTAGACTTTCTAGACTTACCGCCCTTGGTTTGATCCTAAGTCAAGCAATGGGCTGGAATGCTTGGTATGACAATGCGATGGCACAGAGCCCGAACGCAGCTGCAAGGCCAGCGCTACCGACTCCAATGAGTGCCTCCACCCTTATTGGCCTCGAGCAGCCACCCCAAATAGCGCCACCACCCACTAAGCCCGCATTACCATCTGCCTCAGCTCCATCCAATTTAAATGGAAACAGAGCGAGCGATAATCAGGGGCAATTAAATGATTTGATTCAGCTTTATCAAGAGGCCGCTTTTAGTGATCCAGTCTTAACTGCAGCACGCTTTAATTACCAAGCAAGTAAAGAGTTGTACTGGCAAGGATTTTCATTGCTAATGCCACAAGCCAATGCGACGCCAGGTGGCACACGTTACTACCAACATGGTGCTGGCAGCACTTTGGTTTCGAATAACGCAGGCAACTCTCGAGTATTCGATCAAAAAAGTTATACGGTCACCTTAACGCAGCCCGTATTTAATGTGGGTGCAATTGAGTTATTTAAACAAGGGGATCTCAATACCAAGCTTGCAGATATGCGCTTCTTCTTGGCACAACAAGACCTCATCTTGCGAGTGTCTCAAGCCTACTTTGATGCGCTGACAAGTCAAGATAACGTGGCACTGTATAAGAATAAAAAAGATTTAATCAAGCAACAACTCGAGGTAGCTCAAGCCAAGTTTGATGCAGGGTTAGCAACCATTGTGGATGTCAACACTGCTCAAGCAGCTATGGATTTAGCCATCTCCCAAGAAATTGCTGCTCAAGCTGACCTTATCGTAAAACGTGGTGTATTGGAGCAGATTGTTGGCAGGCCCGTTGGCGCGTTAAAGCCATTAATTAAAGACGCTAAGATTGAAGGGGTACTCAAAGACCCTCGCAGTAAATCAAAAGATGAAAAAGGTAACCCAATTGCAGAGAGCGTGAATCCCCATTTGCCACCTGGTCAAACCTTGGATGACTGGATTAGACAAGCAGAAGCATCGAACTTTAATGTTTTAGCTGGCCAACTCTCTGTCAGCCTTGCAGAAAGCACCTATCGCGGCGCACAGGCGTTAAATTACCCCACCATTAATTTTGTTGGCACGTCCGGTTACAACACTTCAAACGGCACGCCCAATAGCTATACGCCAGCAAATACTAATGTATACAACAATACGGTTGCTCTACAAATGACCATTCCACTAGTATCAGGCGGATACAACAGCTCGGTCATTCGTCAAAACGCTGCTTTAGTCGATGCTGCGAAAGCTAACTACGATAACTATCGACGCACAGCAGCTCAAAATACACGTGCAGCTTTTACTGGTTTTTATGGTGGCTTAGCGAGTGTTAAGGCTTATGAAGCTGCAGAGCGCTCATCATCATCTGCCCTTGAATCCAGTAAGCTTGGCTTTCAAGTAGGCACCTTAATCAATATTGATGTATTGATTGCCCTAGACTCTTTAATCAATACGCGGTCTTTATTGCAACAAGCACGCTACAGCACGATTCTGAACGCGATTAAGTTAAAGGCGCATGCAGCCGCTTTAACTGATGAAGACTTACTCGCGATCAATACGCTGCTACGCTAAACTCAAGCCAACAAAAACTAGTGCAGTAATTCAGTGGCGGCCTGCCGAACCTCGGCTACTGTTGGAGGTTTTTGAATATCCCCCACATTACGAATATTGCTAGACCAATATCCTTCTGTTTTCCATAGCGGGGAATCACAATAAATCTCAACAGTAGGTTTATTTAGGACTGCCGCTAAGTGCGTTAGGCCCGTATCCACTCCGATCGTCAAAGCAGCGCCAGCAATCACAGCAAAAGCATCTTCAATCGAAAATGCTGGCGGCACCAAGGCATTTGGAATTTGCGAGGCAATTGCTTCACTCACTGCACGCTCAGCTAAATTACCCCAAGGCAAAACCACTTGATAGCCGTGGCTAGAGAGTTCCTGACCTAGAGCAATCCAATGGCTATTAGGCCAGCGCTTTGCTTCACGTGCAGTGGAGTGAAAACAGAGCACATAAGGTGCCATTAATTGCTGAGCAAGAGCCTGCGTAGGAGCGGGCAATGATTGAATATATTGATTGGGATAAAACTGTGGGACGCTCGTACGCTCAAGTAGCGGCCAATCCAATGCCGAGCACATCACCCAGCGCGAGCGATCCACTGCATGGCATTGTGTAGGAACTTGAACTGACTGACTATAAAAAGATCTCGCGATCGGCTCATAACCAGAAAACTCGGTTGCATTAGCCAATCCCGCAATCACTGTACTAGGATTCTTATTAGCTAATGTGCAAACAATAGCTGACTTAAGTAAGCCTTGAGTTTCAATAATGACATCATAGGAAACTTGCTGGAGCGCTTTCTTAAATGCAAAAAACTCTTTCCAGGTAGACAGCTTGAGAAGATTCTTTTTCCAGCGACGCAAACCAAAAGGAATAATGCGATCAATACCTTGAAAACCATCCCTAGAAAGAAGTGGTGTCAGTAAGTGAATATACCCCACCTCAACCACCCAATCAATCTGAGCATTAGGCAAACGTGCCCGCAGATCCCAAACAATTGGCAGGTTATGCAATACATCCCCTAATGAGGATAGTTTGACCAATAAGATCTTGGGGTTAGCTGACTGTACCAATGTATTGCTCATAAGGGGATTATCTTATTTTTTATAGAAAACCCCTTTCGGCACTCTAAAACTTGGGTGCAAGGTCCCAAATCAGACCCGCAGTATCTTTGGCATTCATATTGGGAGAGATGCCGGCCGGCAAGGGCCATTCGATACCAATAAACGGATCGTTCCAAGCAAGGCAAGCCTCGCTTTGTGGGTGGTAGTAATCCGTGGTTTTATAGAGAAATTCAGCAGTTTCAGAAAGCACCAGAAATCCATGCGCCAACTGCGGAGGAATCCAAAGCTGCTTATGATTTTGAGCACTTAATTCGACTCCAACCCACTTGCCGTAAGTGGGGGAGTCTTTACGAATATCTACCACTACATCAAATACACTTCCAGAAACTACACGCACCAATTTACCTTGGGTCTTTTCTAATTGATAATGCAGACCACGTAAAGTCCATTGACGAGAAAAGGAATGATTATCTTGAACAAACTCGACATCAAGACCAGTTGCATTGGCAAAGTCTTGCGCATTGAATGACTCCATAAACCAACCACGCTCATCCCCAAACACCTGAGGCTCTATAACGAGCAGACCATGAATTGCTGTAGGCGTTACTTTTAGCTTAGATGGCACACTCATTAGTTCGACTTCTTTGTAGTTAAGGAGATCGGCTGAGCAGAGCTATTAAGCTCTTTTAAAATCTTGCCCAAATACTGGCCGTAGCTATTTTTGCTCAATTGAGCGGCTACCTTTTGCACTGTTTCAGCACTGATCCAACCTTGGCGATAAGCAATCTCTTCGGGACAAGCCACCATTAGGCCTTGGCGCTTTTGCAAAGTTGCAATAAAGCCCGCTGCATCTAACAATGAATCATGAGTACCGGTATCGAGCCAAGCAAAACCTCGGCCCATGATTTCAACACTGAGTTCATTCTTATCCAAGTAGGCACGATTCACATCAGTAATCTCGAGCTCGCCTCTGGCGCTTGGCTTAATAGAAGCAGCTATATCGCAAACTTGATTATCGTAAAAATATAGGCCTGTTACCGCATAGTTGCTTCTTGGGCTTAATGGCTTTTCTTCAATAGAAAGGGCTTTATAGTCTTTATCAAACTCGACTACGCCATAACGCTCTGGATCATTCACGTGATAAGCAAACACGGTTGCGCCAGATTTTCGTTCATCCGCACTATTAAGTTGATCAACGAGCTCGTGACCATAAAAAATATTGTCGCCTAACACTAATGCGCTAGGATTATTACCAACAAAGTTTTTACCTAGAGTAAATGCCTGCGCCAAACCATCTGGTGATGGCTGCACACAATACTCAATATTGAGACCCCATTGTGAACCATCGCCAAGCAACTCTGTAAAGCGCGGCGTGTCATGAGGTGTAGATATTAATAATATGTCCCGAATGCCCGCCAGCATCAAAGTGCTGAGTGGGTAATACACCATGGGCTTGTCATACACCGGCATCAATTGCTTGGAAACCGCTTGAGTGACTGGGTACAGACGAGTTCCAGACCCACCAGCCAAAATAATTCCCTTACGATTAGTTGTCATACAGCCCCACTGTTGTTTCAGAACGCCTAAATAAGCCCACCAGAAGCAAGCTTGCGAATGTAATCATGAACCATTAGCTCCCAGCCTATAAAGCCTGGGAACTGGATAGACTCATTATAAGTATCTGATGCTGCCAAAGCAGTCTTGAGCTTATCGGTGGACATCCTTGAATTCATCGGGCGAGGAGCCGGCAAAGGGTATTCATCTGTTGAAATTGCCCGAACCCCATCTGGGCGCACCGTCAATTGAACGCCAGCCTCAAGGGCAGCATTGACAACATAAGAGGCTAAACCATGCCAAGTGGTCTCTCCAGAGGGTACGGCATGATAAATACCTGATCGAAATGCTTTAATCTCGCCACACTCATTCAAGACCAGACTCAAGCTCGCTTTGGCCAGCCACTCAGCACTTGTAGGCGCCCCATACTGATCCGCAATAATATTGAGCTGATCTCGTTCTTTCGCTAAACGCAAAATTGTGCGAATGAAGTTTGCACCATCGCCGTAGACCCAGCTGGTTCTAAAAATGGCGTATTGCCCTTGAGTAGAAGTCGCAAATATTTTTGCGATAGCCTCTTCGCCTGCAGCCTTACTTTTGCCATAGACTCCAAGGGGATTACGTAAATCATCCTCTAAATAAAAGCCATACTTCTCACCATCAAATACATAATCCGTTGAGTAATGCAAAAGACAGGCATTATTACTAGCAGCAAACTGCGCCATCAGCTCAGGCGCCCTTGCATTAATTGCACATGCAAGGTCAGATTCAGACTCAGCCTTATCTACTGCCGTATAGGCAGAGGCATTAATAATCAGATTTGGCTGATAACTTTCAAGCAAATGAAGAAGATTCGCTGAATTTGCGAGATCGCACTCAGATCGACCCACAAATTGGATGCCTGGTTTTTCAGAAAAGATGGGGATCTCTTCGTTCAGTAAAGTCTTGAAGGCTTTGCCCAGCTGTCCATCTTTGCCAAAAACAAGAATTCTCATATTAGCTATATTGCTTCTCAACCCAGTCGCGATAGGAGCCGCTAACCACCCCGTCAATCCAGGCGGGGTTATCTAAATACCACTGTACCGTCTTGAGAATACCCGTATCAAAGGTTTCTGCTGGACGCCAGCCAAGATCACGCTCTACCTTGCTGGCATCAATGGCGTAGCGACGATCGTGACCTGGGCGGTCTTTCACGTAAGTGATTTGCTCTGTATAGCTCCTACCGTCAGCACGAGGCTTAAGCTCATCCAAAATAGCGCAGATGGTTTTCACAACATCAATATTGGCTTTTTCATTCCACCCACCAATGTTGTAGGTCTCGCCCAATTTACCTTTAGCCAATACTTCACGAATTGCCGAGCAGTGGTCGCCCACATAGAGCCAATCCCGAATCTGTTGACCATCACCATAAATTGGCAATGGCTTGCTATTGAGGGCATTCAAAATCACTAACGGAATTAATTTTTCCGGGAAGTGATAAGGGCCATAGTTATTAGAGCAGTTTGTAGTTACCACTGGGAAACCATAGGTATGAAACCAAGCCCGCACCAGATGGTCTGAGGCCGCCTTAGAAGCAGAGTAAGGACTATTAGGTTCGTAAGGATTTTTTTCCGTAAAAGCAGGCTCAGTCAAAGAAAGTGAACCATACACTTCATCAGTTGATACATGATGGAAACGAAACTCTTCCTTGGCTTTTCCTTCGAGAGTATTCCAAAATTCACGCGCGCACTCTAATAAATTAAATGTACCAACAATATTTGTCTCAACGAAATCTGCAGGCCCATGAATAGATCGATCCACATGACTCTCTGCCGCAAAATTCACAATCGCATGCGGTTTATGTTCTTTTAATAATTTAGTGACTAGCTCCTTGTCGCCAATATCGCCGCGGATAAATATATGGCGAGCATCATCCTTTAATGGTTCCAGGGTAGCAAGATTACCAGCGTAAGTTAATTTATCAAGATTTACAATGCCCTCGGCACCTGGATTAGCCAGCCAATCCAAGACGAAATTGCCCCCAATAAAACCCGCACCGCCAGTTACTAAAATCATAGTTAATTACCTAAACATTAAGGTTTATCATTCAAATTATGCCTTATAAACCCACCTCAATTAACAAGCTGATTTCAGTTTGCTGCCTAAAAGATATTGAGGCATGGGAAATCACTTCGGGCTTCATGATTCAGAATATTTTGGCCAATGAGTATCACGTCATCGTCCCTGACCATGAAATCTCAGAATTTGTAAAAAAGTCGCCGCAGCAATTTCAAGTAATCGGCGAGTCTCGTTATACAGAACAATTTCGAGATCAATTATTAAAACTACTTCCGGATGATAAAAAAAGTCAATTTGGCTGGTATCTACAACAATTTATTAAGTTACTTGCCATTAAAGATAACAATGCTGATTCGATTGTGTTGATATGGGATGCAGATACGGCCCCAATTAAAAAATTAGAGTTTATTAGCGTCGATGGAAAACTCATCTATTACAAGAGTAGCGAAAATCACAGCCCCTATTTCGACACGATTTTGAAGCTTACAGGCTTGATAAAAATTGTTTCCTTCTCCTTTATTGCGCAGTGCTTCCCTATTAAGGTTGCATGGTTGAATGAATTTTGCTCAACTTTAGAAGAGAAATTTAAACTACCCTGGGTTGACGCTATTTTGAGTCAGATTGACTTTCATGCTCCAAATAGTTTTAGTGAATATGAAACTTTGGGCACATATATCTCCCATCATCATGCTAATGAGATTAGCTTTTCAGACAGACCATGGTGGCGGCTGGGCAATACACTGCTTAATCATGTTGCTTTCTTGAGCCCTAAAAAGGCAAAAGACCTATCCAAACAATATGACTTTATTAGCTTTGAGAAGTGGGAAAGAGCGAAACCTTACTTCTTCAAGGTAAGCTTGCCGTACTTCTTTAAAATCTACTTACCCTCCCTATTTAAAAAGAATCATCATGGCAATCTTTAACGCCTTTCACCAATCTAATATCAAGCGGGCTCTAAAAAATTTATTTACTCCCCGAAAAAAAAATGTCGTCTTAATAGAGGCGCATTTTGGATTGGGTGACAACTTAATCTGTCTAGGCCTGATTCGCACTATTGCTGAAGGAAACCCAGATACACGCTATCACCTAGCTTGTCTACCGCAATACTTTCATTCCATTTCCTGGATGTTGCAAAGCTCGAAAAACGTTTTTCCAACTGTCGTAACAAGTGGTCGTGAAGCAAGGCAATTAGCAAATTTTCTCAATGCGACTTATCAAACAGTTGGTATCAACAATATTGATATCAAACGATTCGATGAATCATTCTATGAAGAATATGAAGTGCCCTTTGAATATCGCTGGAGCAAGTCTTCTGCCCCAGCTGGGCCGCTTTCTGAAGAGTTATTTAAAAAACTCAATCCCCAGAATGATCCATACATGCTGGTCTGTAGAACGGAGTCTGGAAACAATACATACCCATTGAAAATTGATAACCCAACCAATTTAAAAGTTATCGAAATTTTCCCAGCTACCCATAATATTTACGATTGGACTAAATTGGTTGAGGATGCCAATGAAATTCATTCTATTGATACTTCATTTCTCCATTTCGTAGAAAATGTTTTAAATGGGAAAATGGATAAGCCTTTGTACTACCATCTTGCTAAGAAAAAACTGAAAAGCGCATTCACAAGAAAATTACCATGGGTGCTTGTTGAATATGAAGACTAAATCAATATCTCATTAAATTGATTAAATGAAATCTATTAAGATCGCCACGAATGGCGTACCTCACGACTACCAATCGAGCTTACTACCCCATGTCATTAACAGCATGGGGTACCCAATAGAATGGGTAAAACCTGAAGCAGCAGAGCTATTGATCATCGGACCCTTTGCAGATAAAAATAATAAAGTCCATCGCTGGTGCCCAAAGCCTCTACGACCTCTGGTTGACAAAGCCATAGAGTCCACCAAGAGCAAAAGAAAAAACCAAGCCTTGACACTTTTTCATACGCAAGAAAATGAGAGGCATGACTACCTCCCAGCTGATTACGCCATCTCTTTTGATTTAGGCGTTCAGTCAATCAATCATTTCAGACTCCCCTACTGGATGGAAATGTTGGATTGGTCTCATGAGGGGGTAACGGGGAATACCAACCCAAGATACGGCGAGCTTCTCAAAATATCGACCTTAATGTTGCCGCTGGGAGATCGCTTTCTACAGCGGGGTGGATCCTGTGCCCTACTATCGTCTCATCTGAGGGAGCCTAGAGGCACACTATTCTCGGCGCTAGGGAAGATCGCACCAACCCAGGGCTTTGGTGCTTTTTTTAACAAGGATATTAAAAACCATCATTCCAGTGGCTTTCTTAAGCGAGATATTCTGAATGATTTTTCTTATAACCTGTGTCCTGAAAATGGCTTGTATCCAGGCTATTACACCGAGAAAATTCCAGAGGCGTTTCACTCTGGATGCCTGCCAATCACTTGGGCTGATGAAAATATTCGAGCTGATTTCAATCCAGATGCTTTCTTAAATTTGCTACCCCACTTTAAGAATAACTTTCGGGATTTTTCCGATATCTTTTCAAGTAAAGAAAAAATGGAGTCTTTTCAATCGCAGTCTTTACTCACAAAAATGCCTAGCATTGAGCGCCTGAAGCAATTCCTTAGCCATATTTTGAGTGATGCTAAGAGCTAAACTGATGGTGATCGAGCCTTCGTCAGTTGGTCATTAAAAGCTGACCAGTCAAAGCCTGGGGCTAAGGCAGTATCAACATGTGTTGTTAATCCTGGCACCGGCGACCAAAGCCGTATTTTCTTTTTGTATAGCTTTCTAAATAGCTTCCGATCCAGCAACATAAACTTTCTTGCAAATGGCTCCACTTTTGGCCGCATAGCCTCACTGATAGCAAAGGTGCAAGTAGTAGATTCCGCAGTGCGCCAATGGCGGTTACTAGCCTTATCAAAAATAATCATTTCTTTGCCAAAACTCAGATCGTCATCCCGCACATAACGATCTTCATGGTCATAACCCGTAACCAATCCCAGGCTGGGAAGCGCAAGTGCTATTAACTTAATGGATGCAGGCAAATGCAGGTAATCATCCTCCACAAAGTAGATGTCGCCAGTAATTTCTTTTGCTGCTTCATACGTAGCTAATAAGCTACCTTCATTACTGCATGCATTCACCTTGATAATCTTAAATTGGTCGGGTATAGCCCTAATGAGCTGCCCCTCCGGGCCATCATGAATAAAGGTTACACTGTTGATATAGTTTTTAGAAAGCTCTATAGAATCTAAAAATGATTTCAGGCAATTTAATTTTGAGAACCAAGGCAATCGCTTAGATCTAAATGGGGGCGCCATTTCAGCTTCGCAAAGTCTGTAGACTATATTAATCATTTGAATTTACCCAGAACCAGTTCAGAATAGCCTCATTCTACCCTCCTTAGCTAGCCCCATCAGAATATGTCTTCACCCTATCAGATTTTAAAAAAGCTCCACCGAAAACTCAGGACAAGCATTAAAGACAGATTGAGACCAGAGGTTTCTCAAAGAAAAGTGCGGTCATTTATCAGAAGTAAGCGGGGATTCTCTGCGCCTAATTTTTCTTTAGGCGCCAACCCATCTTTAGCAGTAGTCATACCTTGCTATGGACATGCGCCATTTTTAAAGGAGATGTTCGAGAGCATTCGCTTGCAAACCACCTCCCCTAATCAAGTTATATTTGTGGTTGATGACTCTCCAGACGACACTCTTCAGATTCTTGAAGGTTTGGTTGGGCATTATGCAAATGAAATGACGGCACAATTAATTATTCTTGAGAATGAGAAAAATTTAGGCCAGGCAGCCAGCCTCAATAAGGCAATTGAATATTCAAATACTGATCTCATCATGATTCTCAATGATGATGACTATTTAATGCATGACAGCATTGAAGTTGCTTTCACAATATTTAAAAAATATCCGGGCGCTGCTCTACTTGGTGGGCATGCCCTGCATTTTGGTGGCGATGATTTGAAATCGCTACCAAAATTTATTCAATCCATTTGTCCAGTCGGTAATATTGAAATCGACTTAAGAACACCCGAGCTAGTAGCGGCGTATCAAAAATATAATGACATTAATATGACGCACTCTGGAAGCTGCTTTTTTAAGTCAGCTTGGGAAGTCATTGGCGGATACTACCCCGATAAATCCCAGAGACTGGTTCACTTCTCAGATAGGGATTTCCAGCTAAGAATGAATGCTTTGTTTCCAGTAGCACTGAGTAACATTACTCCATTAAGCTGCTGGAGAAATGATAGCAGCGTTGATCAAGGTGTCAATTCATAATTGACAATTACTTTGGAAACCAAGGCCTTGAGCTAATAAGACGATCGATAGCGCGGGCAACAGAGCGTAAACGTTTCCTAAGGCCTTTAATAGGCGCTCGCTCCGACCTATCATCAATGGTGGACTTCACTCTGGATATATCCACTGGATAAGGGCGAATAGCCAAAAATTCGAGTCCATGCTTACTCTGATGCTCTAAAAAATGGTCAGCTGGCTCGTAGATATCTCTTGATGACTCAATCAGAGTCTTGGCTACCTCAGGCTTCAACAAGTAAGCGGTTGCGCCAACTGCATCGCCTAAGTTCTTCACTAAATGGACTCCATCAAGAATCAGCAACTCTTGATAAGGCACTTCATAGAGGCCTTGTAGCCTCACAAAATCCCAGGCATTGGTATTGTGGAGAAGGCTATGTATGACGCTCTCAAATTCAGGCAAGAGAACAAAGTCATCTTCAAATACGAGTGTTGGAATATTTTCGGCGACACATTGCTTCCAAGCCTTTTTATGGGATAGATAGCAACCAATTTCATTAAGGGTAAGCGGATAGCCCTGAAGCAGCTTGACCATGAGTGGGCGATACTCTTCAGGCGGCTCAGTCAATGCAGAGCCATCAACAGCATCTAAAAAAGTCCATGGAAACGAAATCTTTTGCAACTCTTCTTTAACTTTTGCCCGTCTATCAGTTGAACGACTTAGTGAAATAACTAATATCTGCAAGGGTAATGCATTGAGTGACATTGTTTTACCCTAGCAATAACTTTGCAAATAACGCATAAATCGCTTTAGGCGTTTATTGGCGCGAGATAGTAATGACTTTTCTGGTGCACCAAAATCCATAGAAGAATCCCAATTGGACTGGTAAATAACGCCTAGATAATTTTTAGCCAAACTTGACTGTGACTCACCCATTCTTTGCAGCAGATAAAAATGCCAATCGTAGTAATAGATACGAAACATTTGCTCTATAGGATAAAGAGGTATGGCCTGAAACTTTAAGAGCGCTTCAAGATACAGCAACGTCTCAGGATGATCATTGGTAGAAATATCCCAAAAGGTAAGCCCTTGAGGAATCAAAAATTGCTCATCTAACGAGCGCCAGACTTTGGCAGACCAGATAAATGGCGGGCACGGACAATAGTAGTTGGGGCCCTTTCTTCCAAATAAATCTTTTAGGCGATTGCCCTCTCTCACTAAATTCTCTACGACTTTGGAATGCTTTCGATTGCTGGCTAATTGAAAAAATTCTTTATTTTGGTAGATCACCGTGTAAGGAATTTGGTCCTGCGCAAGAAAGTCATCGCGGCCAAAATTTTTAATAAAGACACAATCCGAATCAAGGCATACATAATTTTCTGAAATTCCTAACCTCCAAAACTCAGACTTAATTGCTTGCTGCGCCAATGAACCCGATCTGGTTTTCTCAATTCCTGGGCTAACTCTTGGGTTTGCCGAGACAATAGACTCATCAGAAACCCACTGATACTTAGCATCTGAACCAAGGAGGTCTTTTAATTCCTGAAACTGATCTGCAGGCGTAGAGATATAAAAAGGAATTTGATCTACGTTATATTTCTCTACCGACTTAAGCAAGCGCTTTAGGCGCAAAAAGTCTCTTCGGTAGGATTTACAGTAGAGAACGATATCCTTCAAATGCTTTCCTTATCTTTTTGGACTTCAGAAAGTATTTTAAACACTGCCTGATCAACTCCTAGCGGAAGCCATTTTGGCTCAATTAGCCGGCGCTCCCGCCAGTCTAACCAGATTCTTTCAAGCGCCATCGCAATTCCTGCCTCATCACCCTCATGACTCAGGTAGGCGCCACGCCCCGATAACATCTCGTCTAATTGTGGGTTGCGGTGGGTAATTCCCCAGATTGGACGTCCAGTCCAAAGGTATTCATAAAACTTAGAAGGAATATATTCAGCGCACCACTCATCATTACCATGAAGCAAAATTAAGACATCGGCTTCTTGCATTTTTTCAACGACACGCTCCCGACCAGACTTTCCAGTGGCAGGATCTTTTTCTAAGCGTCCATGGGCAATAACTACATCTTGATAATTAAACTGCTTTATTGCATCTTGGGTTAACTCATCTAGTGCCGCACCATATGCATGAACTCGAATCTTCTCGCGAGCCTGTGGATACTTCTGGAATAAAGCATGGAGTGCATTCAAAATAGTAGAAAGTGATCGATCTTTCGCTAAAGAGCCGGAGTGAGATAAATTCAATTTATCCGTATAAAGGTGCGTCTTGGCTGCATTCAAACCACCCGGAGGTTCTGCGCCTGGTAACACCATAAAACCATGTGCATTGCCTGGAGTATTTAAATTGGTATTACGTACCTTTGCATAGTGGACGGCGCCTTCGGTAAACCACCAGACAAAATCTGAAAACCGACTAATTTGTTTTTCAAGATATTGTCGAAACTGCGCATCACGATTTTTCGGTTTAGCAAGACCATCATCTACCGGGCTTTTACGAATTACCATTGGATCATGTATCTCAGCAATCCATTTGATGCCTGTTGATTTCTTAAGCCACAAACCCACAAGATGAGCAGACCATGCGCCCCCAGTGCTGTAAACAAGATCGATCTGACCAGCCCGTATTAACTTACGACCATGAATAAATGCGGGTAAGGCCCAAGACCATTGACTGGAATACCCAAGAATCAGCTTCTCTAGGCCAATTAATGGCGCCAGCAAAATTGACACTACTCCAGTCAATACTTTGTATAAAAGTCCACGACCATATTGATTTGCAACCCAATGGCGAAAATCAAACCGAAACGCAGCTGGGCCCCAAGCCAAAAACTGGCGATGCGGGAAACGGTGATCTTTGATTCCGGTAATGGCACTAAATACAATTGGCTTAATCCCCGCATCTAGTAGATAGGGAACTTTGTCTGTAATCGTCTGGCTGGCTGCGCGGCCATCCATATTGAAGCCATGCGACAGAATCAGCCAACGTTTTTCTGTCGTCATGGTATTTGATTAAACCCCATACAATTTAATCAGGCTGTAATTAATTGCCAGCAACAATCGACATCACAGCCATCCGCACTGCAATACCAAAGGTGACTTGATTCAAGATAACTGATTGTGGGCCGTCTGCTACAGCCGAATCAATCTCTACACCACGATTCATTGGGCCTGGATGCATCACAATTGCATCAGACTTTGCTAAGGCCAGCCGACCTGGCGTTAAACCATATTGCCTAAAGAAAGCATCGCCCTCAGGAACTTGACCGGCCTCCATACGCTCCTTCTGAATGCGCAGGGTCATCACCACATCAACATCCTTCAGGCCCTCTTCCATGGAATGGAATACTTTGACCCCTAACATATCCAAATCACTGGGCAACAAACTTTCAGGGCCGATCGCACGAATATCTTCGCAGCCTAAGGTTGTAAGAGCATGAATATTCGACTTGGCAACACGACTATGCACAATATCACCCACAATTGCCACCTTTAAGCCTTTGAAATTTTGCTTAAAGTGGCGCATCGTATACATGTCCAACAAGCCTTGGGTTGGATGCTGATGACTTCCATCGCCCGCATTCACAACGTGAACATGTGAAGGCACATGATTGGCTATTTCAATGGGTGCCTTAGAAACACTATGGCGTACTACAAAAATATCTGCCTGCATCGCAACTAAGTTGTCGATGGTGTCCAACAGACTTTCGCCTTTAGCGGTCGAAGAGGTAGAAATGTCTAAGTTAATAACATCGGCAGACAATCTCTTAGCGGCAATCTCAAAAGTTGTTCTCGTACGCGTAGAGTTTTCAAAGAATAAGTTAAATACACTTTTGCCGCGCAGTAAAGGAACCTTCTTAACCTCGCGCGCTGGATCGGTGACGCTGACGAACTGTTGAGCAGTATCGAGAATATGCAGAATTTGCTCTTTTGGTAGGCCTTCTAAAGTCAGAAGGTGAGTTAATTCACCAGCAGCATTAAATTGGTTCATCAAACTCGCTCCTCTAGCTGAAAGCTGAACTTACCGGCGTCATCTTTTTCTAATACCAAAATTTGTTGTTCAGGAACCTGTGCTTGCTCTGCCGCAAAATCGGCGCTCACTGGCAGCTCTCGCTTCCCACGATCTGCAAGCACCATTAATTCAACTTGAGCTGGTCGACCAAAATCGAATAACTCATTGAGAGCCGCTCTAACGGTTCTACCCGTTAACAAAACATCATCAATCAAAATCACATTTGCGCCATTGACATCAAATGGCAGATGGGTTGTCATAGTGCCAGCAGTGCGTAATGCAGTCATACCTTTTTCTGCGTAATCATCACGATGAAAGGCAACATTAATCACGCCATAGTGTGGTAAACCCAAATCTTTTGCCAAGCGTTCTGCAATCCATGCTCCGCCCATCGCCAGGCCAGCCAACTCAAAAGAACCGGTCTGCGATCTGTTGCGCAGATTGGCTAACAGCTTTTCATATAGCAGTTCAGCATTCATAATTTAGTTCCAACACCATTATTTCGTTTACTCAGCAAAATATTGCTCCAAAATTAGCACGGCAGAGTGCGCATCTAGATTGTCCCGCATCTGAGCATTGCCCTCTAAAACTGCTGATGTATATCTCTCGTCTACCCAGCTTACGGGCAAACCAAAGCGGCCATAAAGTTGATTGCCAAAGCGCTTAGCTTTAGAGGTCATTTCATGCTCAGCACCATCTGGATGCATGGGAAGTCCAACCACCAGCCGATTGGGGGCCCACTCCCCCAAAAGAAACTCTATTTCACGAAATAAGCCATCCGCATTGGGGGCGGCAATAGTCTTGAGGGGCTGGCCCAGTTTGGTCACGGTATTTCCAACCGCAACCCCTACCCGACGGAGGCCGTAATCAAAAGCCATCACAGTTCCTGGAACTGCAGCTGAATTAGCGCTCGACTTAAGCATGACCCGCCTCACCAGAAAGATGCGATAAATCAAAGCCCAGATGGCTCATAGTTTTTTCGTAGCGCTGACTGGGAGGTGTATTAAAAATAATTTCACTCATTTGCTCGCGCGAAAGCGGAACATTCATCCAACCATTTAAAGTAATTTCTTCCTCTAGTTGACCAGCACCCCAACCTGCGTAACCAAGAGTCATTAAAAATTTTCTGGGGCCATTACCTATAGCCACTGCCTCAAGCACATCCTTGGAAGTAGTCATGGTTAAGCCGCCAGGAATGATTAAAGAAGAGCTGTATGCAAGATTGGGGTTTGACTCGTGCAAAACAAAGCCACGTTCTACCTGGACTGGCCCCCCGAAATATACCGGCTGCTCCTGTAAGGGGACGATTTCTAATTTGAGTTCTATTTTGTCAAAAAGAGTAGCTAAATCAACTTCGGTAGGTCTATTCACTACCAGCCCCATCGCCCCTCTTTGGGTATGCTCAAAAAGATAGATTACAGAACCCGCAAAATTAGGATCCACCATGCCTGGCATTGCAATCAGAAATTGATTAGCCAAATGATCTGCGGAAAAAGCAATTATTGACTCTGGCGAAGGTGCTGTATCTGAAGCAGGGGGTGCTTTTTTAGCCGAGGTCATATGAGTCTATTTTACCGAATATCTAGATCTTTCCAGTAACCCAGTAACCCACAAGACCAATGACTTCATGCGCTAATTTATTCCAATTTTGAGCCCCATCCTCCAAATCAAACCTCCACCAATGGAGGGTATTGGCCGTTTGGTAATCCACCGGTACGGGAATGACTTGAATTCCCTGTTTCTGAAAAATTTTGACCGATCGGTACATATGGCTTGCTGAGGTTATTAAAAGCCAAGGCTTTGGTTGATCAGAATCGCTCTTAGAGCCATGTTCAGCAATCATAGGCTTCATGAAAAGGACGTTCTCATAAGTATTGCGGGACTGATTCTCATAGTGCGCCATAGCCTCATTAAGACTCTGCTCTTGAACAAGCTGTTTAAATGCCTCCGCTTCAGATAGGCCCTGAGGCAACAGACGTGCTGAGTAACCACTAAATATATAAGGAAGATCAGGGTATTTTCGGATGAGCTCGAATGCCTTAGTAACACGCTCAGCTGAAGAGTGGATGGAAATCTCCCCTCTATCGATTGAGATCTGCCCACCCTCAATTGCGCCGCCCAAAATAATGATCCCACCAATATCCTTTTCAGAAAACTGTGAAAGGGGCTTTTTGGGTACCGCATCTTCCATCGCCCTTAAAAAAACCTCCGCGCTCGGTATCCAGCCAACAAGTACCAGGTCGAGTAGTGCCAATAAAAGAAACCGCTTACAAAGCGCTGGCTTTCTGAGGTGTAAAAAAAGTAAGCTTAGGGGCAATAAGATCAAAAGCCAATTTAATGGCTCAATACAAAACTGCACCACATTCGCAAGAATAAAAAAGGTTGTATCCATCATCACCGTCGATATTAACCCGTCCTAGACTTTAGGCCTTCAGCACTTTGCCCCAATAAGCCCTAATATAGGGGCTATGCAAAAAGCTCTTGTTTGGCTCCGCCGCGACCTCCGCCTTTATGACAATGCCGCCCTTCACCACGCTCTCAAGGAATGTGGCCAGGTATGGCTTACTTTTATTTTTGATTCCGATATTCTTCAACCCCTATTGAAGGGCGAACTAGATACCAATGGGCTAAAGCACGACCGCCGGGTAGACTTTATTTGGCAGGGCATCAAGCAAATTGATGATGAGCTAAGAAAACAAGGCGGAGGGCTGATTGTCCGCTTTGGAAAGCCAACTCAATGTATTCCAGAAATTGCTAAAGAATTAGGTGTAAATACTGTCTTTACCAATCATGACTATGAACCCTCGGCTATTGAACGCGACGAAACTGTTAAAACAGCATTAGAAAAACAAGGAATTGGTTTTGAGACTTTTAAAGATCAAGTGATCTTTGAGAAGAAAGAAATTCTCACTAATTCGAATACTGTCTTTTCCATCTTTACACCTTACAAAAATAATTGGCTCAAAACGCTGCAAGAAAAAGATCTGGCAGCTTATTCATGCAAGGCAAAACCAGATCAATTTGCAGCCATTCCCAAAAAACTGAATGAGCCACTCCCCTCACTTAAGTCAATGGGCTTTTGCTCCACTGGTATTGAGAGCTATTTGCCACCTGGTTCAGAAGGTGGTCAAGCCTTTTTAAAGGATTTTCTATCCCGTATTGATCAATACCAAATTGGCAGAGACTTTCCTGCAATTAAAGGAGTGAGTTACCTCTCTACACACTTACGTTTTGGCATGCTCTCTATCCGCGGATTGGTGCGTGAAGCGCATCGCCGTATGCTAGCAGGTAGCATGGGCGCCACCATTTGGCTAAGCGAATTAATCTGGCGCGATTTCTATTTCATGATTCTGGCCAATCACCCTCGCCTTGCAAAAGGTGCGTCATTTAAACCCGACTACGATAATATTGCTTGGGAGAGTGGAGCTACAGCCAAAAAATTATTTACCGCTTGGTGTGAGGGCAAAACGGGTTACCCACTAGTTGACGCAGCCATGCATCAACTCAATCAAAGTGGCTATATGCACAATCGTCTGCGTATGGTCGTAGCCAGTTTTTTAACAAAAGATTTGGGCGTTGATTGGCGCTGGGGTGAGGCTTATTTTGCAGAACACCTCAATGACTTTGAACTATCTTCCAATAATGGTGGCTGGCAATGGGCTTCCTCGTCAGGCTGCGATGCTCAACCTTATTTTCGGATCTTTAATCCGATCACCCAATCAGAAAAATTTGATCCTGAGGGTAAGTTCATCAAACGCTATCTTCCTCAGCTAAGCAAGCTTTCCAAGAAGTCAATTCATGCCCCATGGAAGGCCGGCCATATTGAGCTAGAGGCTGCAGGCATTCTCATTGGAAGAGATTACCCCCTACCGATAGTGGATCACGATGAAGCACGCAAAAAGACTTTAGTGCGATATAGCGTTGTCAAAAAAATCGTCTAGCCCCTGCAATATCTTTGGATTCGGCTTTAAGATAAGATATGAGCAAGATATATGCCGTAGGTGATGTGCAAGGCTGCGCACCCTCATTAAAAGCCTTAGTCAAAAAGCTTCCACCAAAATCTAAAATGATTTTTCTGGGAGACTTAGTTAATCGCGGGCCTGATTCATTAGGGGCGTTGCGGCACTTAAAAACATTACAAGAATCTGGCCGCGCTGAATGCATCCTAGGTAATCATGACTTACACCTTCTTGCTATTGATGCCGGTCTTCGCAAAACAAAAGGCCTCGATACCGTTGAGCCGATCCTACATGCACCCGATCGTGAAGAGCTTATTGACTGGATGCGGCATCGCCCTATGGCACTCAGCAATGGGAATGTTCTGACAGTGCATGCAGGCGTACTGCCGCAATGGGACTTACAGCAGACGATTGAATGCGCTCAAGAAGTTGAAAAAGCATTGCGTAGCAAGTCTTATAAAACTTTTCTATCCAATATGTATGGCAACACACCCAATAAGTGGAGCAACTCCCTAAAAGGATATGAACGCTTACGCGTGATTACCAATGCACTAACCAGAATGCGTTTTTGCAGCCCGACTGGTCAGATGGAGTTTGAGAGCAAAGAAGGCCTGGAAGACGGTCCGAAGGGCTATACCCCTTGGTTTATGGCACCTAATAGAAAAACCACTGATACTTTAATTTACTTCGGACACTGGTCTACGTTGGGCTTACTCCGCAAGCACAACGTTATTGGCCTAGATACCGGCTGCGTTTGGGGCGGCAAGCTCACTGCCCTAGAAATCGCAGACTCGAATAAAGACAGTAAAAAATTAGATGTCGCCCAAGTAGAAGGCTACGACCATCCATTGCGGATGTAGTTTAGAAATACTACTTTAGAGCTTCTTAAATGCTGTCTCAGCAGCAGCAATAATCTCATCTAGCACAGCATTGTCATGCGCAATAGAAGTGAATCCTGCCTCATAAGCTGATGGTGCTAAGTACACTCCTTCATCCAACATCAGATGAAAGAATTTCTTAAAAGCATCAATATTAGTTTTGGTTACTGCTTCATAAGAATTCGGAACATGATCAGCAAAGTAAAAACCAAACATGCCGCCTTCACTATCGACTGCAAAAGGAATCTTATTTTTGTCTGCAGCCGCCTTAAGACCAGTCATGAGTTTTTCAGTCTGACCTGTCAGGCATTCATAGAAACCTTCTCTAGAAATAATCTCTAATGTCTTTAAACCCGCAGCAACAGCCACTGGGTTACCAGAGAGCGTTCCAGCCTGGTAAACATTGCCCAAAGGGGCAAGCTTAGACATGATTTCTTTCTTGCCACCAAAAGCTGCCATCGGCATACCACCGCCCATTACCTTGCCCAAGCATGTCAAATCTGGAGTAATACCTTGTAAGGACTGGGCGCCACCCAAAGCCACCCTAAAACCGGTCATCACTTCGTCATAGATAAGTACGGCACCATGCTTACTAGTGAGAGATCTAATCGCAGCCAAAAATGCTTTCGATGGCTTAATTAAATTCATATTGCCAGCAATTGGCTCAATAATGACAGCAGCAATTTGATCACCCTGTTTTTTAAACACCTCTTCAATTGCCGCCACATCGTTGTATGGCAGAACTAAAGTATGTTTCACCAAATCCTGTGGAACACCACCTGAAGATGGTGCATTCTGAGTAGAGTCCGCAAAGGTTAGTAAGCCCGAACCTGCCTTTACCAAAAGACTATCAGCATGACCGTGATAGCAACCCTCAAACTTAATAATCAAATCACGGCCGGTATAACCACGAGCTAAACGCAAGGCACTCATTGTTGCCTCTGTGCCACTTGAAACCATGCGCACTTGCTCAACGCTTGGCATCAAAGCGCAAATGCGTTCTGCCAACTCAATCTCACCTTCAGTTGGAGCGCCGTAACTAAAGCTAGTTTCTGCGGCCTTCTGCACTGCAGCTACTACTTCAGGATTTGCGTGGCCCACAATCATAGGGCCCCAAGACATAATCAAATCGATAAAGCGCTTATCGTTGGCATCCCAAAAATAAGGGCCCTTAGCTTTAGCAACAAAACGAGGTGTGCCGCCCACCTGACGGAAAGCCCTCACCGGAGAGTTCACTCCCCCAGGAATTGTCTTTTGCGCACGCTCAAATAGCGCTTCGTTTTGATCTACTTTTGCCATTATTGTTTTTAATTAAATTGCCATCATTTCAAAATCTTCTTTGCGGGCACCGCACTCCGGACATGTCCAATTCATCGGCACATCCTTCCAAAGCGTGCCTGGCGCAATGCCTTCATCAGGCAAACCAGCAGCTTCGTCATAAACCCAACCGCAGATTAAACACATATATGTTTTAAATTCCATTACTTTGCTCTCCGCCTATCTTTACTTCTTCTAACTTGTTGTCTTATTTTACGGTTTTATGCCCACTTAAGTAGGTCGCTTTGCATGCATCTCAAACTTAAATAGACGACACTCAAGAGGGCCGTTAAATAAAGGGGTACGCTTGGATTCTTTAATACGCAATTGACCCGGTAGGGCCATATCTGCAGTTAAAACGAATATATTCCAGCCACCAAAGTCATCTTTCAAATGCTGGCCAAACTGACGCAAAAACTCCACAAATTTTGGATCTTGCTCTTCTTGGGCCTGTAGTTTTTTTAATGATTCACGGCTAGAACGTTTAGCACTTTGACGACCAGTCTCTAAATTCAGTTCAAAGCGGTTATCTGGTTCATCCACGTCGTCGTATCGAGCATCTTGATTGGCAGCGCGATCTTGTCCGCGACCACCTTTAATCACTAGACGCTCACCATAAGGTGGATTTAACAACATCACTCCTTCACCAACTCCACCTGGAGGCTTAGCAGCAAGGGCATCAATTTGACGGACTACCGGCTGGTCAGGTAACTGCGCTCTTTGCCAGTTGCCCTTAAACATCGACACTAATTTTTCATTAATATCGCCACCGGTAATTTGTAAAGCATCAACTCCAGGGAACTGTTTACGCTTTTCTAACATTTGCGCTAGAGCGCCCTCTTTTAAATCTACCCAACGCTTTTGTTCAGCAGACTCATTAAATGGCTTAAGCCTCTGAAATCCAAAGCCATGTGCAGAGGTAATCAGGGGGCGATAAGCCAGCCTGCTAGGCTTAGCATCATCGCCATACATTCCTGCGCGAATCGCCCCAGGCGGAATAGACAAAGCTATCTGAGCAGCCTCAATTAAAAAAGTGCCACTACCGCACATTGGGTCAAATAAAGTTTGCCCAGGCTTCCAGGCAGTGAACGACAAGATGCCGGCTGCTAAATTTTCTTTTAGGGGTGCATCCCCTTTTTCATCACGCCAGCCACGCTTAAATAGAGCCTCTCCAGAAGTATCCAAATAAATCGCAACTTGGGTTGCTGTTAAATGGGCCTGTACGCGCACATCTGGGAAAGCGGTATCAATACTAGGCCGGTCACCGGTGACATCACGCAAGCGATCCACAATCGCATCTTTAATTTTGAGCGTTGCAAAATTTAAACTTTTTAAAGGAGACCGATGTGCCGTCACATCCACACGCAAAGTTTGCTTGGAGGTAAACCACTCCTCCCACGCTAAACCGCTAGCCAACTTATACAAATCTTCTTCTTGCCTATAGGGTGCTTGAGTCATTTGCAATAGAACACGGCTTGCAATTCTGGAGTGTAGATTTAGCGCCATTGCTGCAGATAATGGCGCAGCAAGACCAACGCCACCAGTCGGACTTGTAGGTGTCGGATCTATTACCCAAGCCCCTAAAGCCTTGCATTCTGGGCGTCCAGCAATCTCTGCGAGCTCCTGGGCAAGCGGCACTTCTAAACCGCCTGGACATACAACAAAAAATCTCATGGGGCTAACAGTCTAAAAAAATTAAAAATGAGGCAGCTTTATGGTTTGAAAAGCACTAAAGCAACAATGACGACTAGCAAAATGACCGGTACTTCATTAAACCAACGAAACCAAACACCTGAACGCTTATTCACACCGGTACGGAACTTCTTTAGCAAGCTTAAACATGCATGGTGATAACCAATCACTAGAATCACAAATAATAATTTAGCGTGCATCCAGGTATCACCGCGACCAATGCCAAAGTGTAGCCAGAGAGTCAGGCCCAACAAGATTGCCGGCACCGCCAAAATAGTCATAAACCGAAATAGACGGTCAGCCATACCTAACAAACGAGCATAAGATTCAGCATTTTTCTCTTCAGCCAGATTGACAAAAATTCTGGGTAGGTAAAACAAGCCAGCGAACCACGAGGTAATAAATACGATGTGAAAGGTTTTGACCCAGAGATAGGCATTACTCATATTGAATCTTTTCTATTAAATTTAAGTGCGGATCTCGCCATGACCCATGACGACATACTTCAGAGAAGTCAAACCATCCAGACCAACAGGGCCACGAGCATGTAGTTTGTCATTTGAGATCCCAATTTCAGCGCCCAGGCCATACTCAAAACCATCTGCAAAACGCGTACTAGCATTGACCATCACGCTGGCGCTATCAACTTCACGCAAGAAACGATCGGCTTTGGATTTGTCATTAGTAATGATGGCATCCGTGTGCTTACTGCCATATTGTTCAATGTGATTCATCGCCTCATCAATATTGGCGACAGTCTTAATTGACAGAATTGGTGCTAAATACTCGGTTTGCCAATCTTCTTCTTTGGCATCGACTAAATTCTGGAAGCCATTGGACTCTAGTGTTTTACGAGTTAATGAATCAACGCGTAGCTCTACGCCCTTATCTTGGTAAATCTTACAAAGGGTTGGTAGTACTTTATTTGCAATCTCTTGATTCACCAACAAAGTCTCCATTGCATTACATGGAGCATAGCGTTGAGTCTTGGCGTTATCACATACCTTTACGGCCATTGCTACATCAGCATCGGAATCTATATAGGTATGACAGATACCATCTAAGTGCTTGATCATTGGAACCCGTGCTTCAGCCATCAACCGTGCGATCAAGCTCTTTCCGCCCCGTGGCACGATGACATCAATATATTGAGTCATGGTGATCATTTCACCAACGGCACTGCGATCAGTTGTTGTCACTACTTGCACTGCATCCTTAGGCAAGCCAGCAGCTGCCAAACCTTCTTGAATAATCTGGGCCAATAAAGTATTGGAATCAATCGCCTCAGAGCCACCACGCAGAATCACGGCATTGCCGGACTTTAAGCACAAAGCAGCTGCATCAATAGTGACATTGGGACGTGACTCATAAATAATGCCGATGACACCCAATGGTACGCGCATTTGTCCAAGCTCAATACCTGAAGCCTGTTTTTGTAAGGGTGTAATTTTGCCAATAGGATCTTCTAACGAAACAATTTGCTCTAAACCTAAAGCCATCGTTTCAATGGTTTTTGGTGTCATCGTTAAGCGATCTACAAAAGCTGCATCTTGACCATTTGCCTTGGCACGCTCCACGTCCACTTGATTCACTCGCTGAATCTCATCTGTCTTTTGACGAACCACTTTAGCAATGTGCAATAAAGCTTGATTCTTTTGCTCACTTGATGCACGCGCCATTGCACGCGATGCCGCTCGCGCTCGCATTCCAATATCTTGCATCATTACTTGAATCGCTGAACTCATTTTGTATTCTCTTGTTGCTCTCTTGTTACTTTATAAACTGTTATGTATTTACTAAATAATTCTCTTAGCGTAATAAATTTCCAACTAAACGCAAACCATCCCAGGGATCAGCTGGTAACTCCGCAGCATGCAACCCCTTTACCTGTCGATCTAAACCGGCAGCTACCTGCATAGCTCTTCGTAATTTCAGAGGCTGAACTCTTCTAATTGCCGCTGGGTATAAGCGCTCCTTATTTCCCCATATCCGGTTAGCACGCATCAGGTTTTGCAAAGACTCGCCGGCATCACTTGCCGCCTTTAGCTTAGATAGTATCCGAAGCTCCTCCGTTACGCTCCATAGAATCAACACGAGCGGCTCACCCTCACCCTTTAAGCCATCAAGCATGCGATTTAATCGTGCTAAATCACCAGCCAACATTGCCTCAGTTAATTCGAAGACGTTATAGCGCGCCACCTTCAGAATGGAAGAACGAATTTGCTCTTCAGTTAATTTTCCCGTGGGGTATAGCAGACCTAGTTTCAGAATTTCTTGATGGGCAGCGATTAAATTACCCTCCACCTGATCAGCGATAAATTGAAGTGCACGTTGACCTTCAGGACCCGGCTCAACCTCTTGATCTTGACGCTTAAGACGTCCTGCAATCCACTGCGGCAAATGACTGCGATCCAAGGAATCAATCTGAATTGCCATACCCGCATCATCCAAAGCACTAAACCATGCTGAGGTTTTAGTCTTGCCATCCAAGCGAGGCAAAACGATACAAACCACAGTATCGGGACCTTCGGAACCCGCTGACTGCGCAGCAATTTGAGTTGCAAACTGTTTTAAGGCATCCGCTCCATCGCGCCCAGGCTTGCCAGTTGGGATGCGTAACTCTACCCATCGCTTATCACCAAACAAGGACATAGTCTGGCCTGCACTTAATAGCGCACTCCAGTCAAATCCACGCTCCTGCAGCAACACCTCACGCTCAGTAAAGTTCTGTTTTTTTGCGACAGCCCTCAGTTGGTCCATCGCCTCCATCATTAATAGCGGCTCATCGCCACTAAAAATATATAGCGGCAACATTACGCCGCCTGAACTTAGGGACTTAAGGTGCACTTGCAAGGCATCGACTTTAACCATGCGAGCTCTGTTTACCTAAAAAGAACGGGCTTGCGGTGCCTTAGCGGCTGCCGCTACACGACGCAATATTTGAATAGCCAAGTCTTTACGCATCAGCGTTATGAACTGCTGCATTTGTACGTCTGTTGCCAGAACTGTAGACACCGTAAAGTCCATATCGCGTGTCATATAAATCTCAGCCTCTGGAATCACTTCAGCCCCACTCAAATCAAATGCTCTAAAGCCAACGCGAATGTTTAAGCGATAGGCTGACACCTGACCACTAGCGTTATAAGCCAATATCTCGCGACCCTGAATGTCATTGGTAATTTCTAGAATGAGATCAGCATCTTTGGGGTAGATAGCGACCTTGGCATCGGTACCAGTCAAAATTGCTGTCTGCAAATCTGCCCGTAAAGGTGGCGATGGATTACCAGTAATGGCAATGACTTTGAAAGGTACATCGACCATGCCGCGCAAACGATAGCCACAAGCAAGCAATCCACCTAGAGGTGCAGTAGCAATCAAACCAAGCATTGCGCGACGCAGGGAATTTACATTCATGTCTCTATCTTTGATTAAGCAACAATATTCACAAGACGGCCAGGCACCACAATGACCTTCTTAGGTGCGCTGCCATTTAATGCTTTTTGTGCGGGGTCACTCTTTAAGGCTAAGACTTCAATTTGCTCTTTATTAGCATCTGCTGGGACTTTAATATCGCCACGTAGCTTGCCATTAATTTGCAGCATCAACGTAATTTCTGTTTGAACCAAAGCTGCTTCGTCTACGGCTGGCCAAGGAGCATCAAGCAAAGGTCCAAAGGTTTTTGCATAGCCCAAATCCTTCCAGAGCACGTGGGTGAGGTGCGGAACCACTGGATACAAAACACGCAACAAAATACTGAGACATTCGCGTAATACAGGCGCGGTAATGTTAGAACCCTGGTCTAATTTAATAGGCTCTAGGACATTAAGCATTTTCATCGCAGCAGAAACTACAGTGTTGTATTGACGGCGTTGATAGTCAAAGTTAGCTTGCTTCAGAATGCCATGCACCTCGCGACGCAATTCTTTTTCAGCATCGTTTAAGTTACTTGGTAATACATCTGATGCATTACGCAATGCCGCTGCCTGACTGTTGGAATACATCCATACACGTCGCAAGAAACGCGAAGCTCCATCTACCCCAGCACCAGACCACTCAAGCTGTTGCTCAGGAGGTGCAGCAAACATCACAAACAAACGAGCAGTATCAGCGCCATATTGATCAATTAAAGCCTGAGGATCAACACCGTTATTCTTACTCTTCGACATCTTCTCAACACCACCCACAACAACTGGGGTATTTGATGTGTCACCAATTAACTTAGCGCCTATAGGGCGACCTTTCTCATCCAAATCTAACTCAACGTCTAATGGATTGAGCCAAGTCTTTTTGCCAGAGGCATCTTCAGAATAATAGGTTTCATTCAGAACCATGCCCTGAGTGAGTAAGTTTTGGAAAGGCTCATCAAAGGTAATCAACTTGAGATCACGCATGACCTTAGTCCAGAAACGCGCATACAGTAAATGCAAGATCGCATGCTCAATACCGCCAATGTATTGGTCCATTGGCATCCAATATTCATTACGCTCGTCAACCATGGTCTTTGCATTCGGGCCGGTGTAGCGCATGAAATACCAGGAAGAATCTACAAAGGTGTCCATGGTGTCAGTTTCGCGACGCGCAGGCTTACCGCATTTCGGACACTTCACATTCAAAAAGTCAGCGCGTTTATTTAATGGGTTACCGCTGCCATCTGGTACACAATCTTCAGGTAACACTACAGGTAAATCTGCTTCGGGCACTGGGACTGCGCCACAACCTGGATTCGCTTCATCACCACAGTGAATGATCGGAATTGGCGTTCCCCAATAGCGCTGGCGAGAGATGCCCCAATCACGTAAGCGATAGGTCGTCTTGATTTCTCCTATGCCAAGCTGCTCTAATTCTTTAGCAACAGCACTCACTGCCTCATCATGGGATAAACCATCAAATTGAGCGCTGTTCAAGCAAACTACGCCATCCTTTTGGGCATACCAATCTTCCCAACGCGTAGCATTAAACATCGGCGACTCACTATTGAGTGCAATGACTTGTTTAATGGGTAATTGATACTTCAGTGCAAAAGCAAAGTCGCGTTCATCATGTGCAGGTACACCCATCACAGCGCCATCACCATATGACATTAATACATAGTTACCAACCCAAACTGGCACCTGTTCTTTAGTCAATGGATGTGTGACGTATAGACCGGTAAACATGCCTTCTTTTTCTTGGGTCGCTAAGTCAGCTTCAATTACGCTACCTGTTTTACATTTCTCAATAAATGCAGTTAAAGCCGGATTATTAGCGGCAGCCTTCGTAGCTAGTGGATGCTCAGCAGCAACCGCGCAAAAGGTAACACCCATAATGGTGTCCGCGCGCGTAGTAAAAACATACAAGAGACCGTCTTGAATAAAGTTGCCATGGTCGTCGGTAATTTCATGCTTAAACGCAAAGCGCACGCCACGACTTTTACCAATCCAGTTTTGCTGCATCGTTTTGACGCGCTCTGGCCAACCTAATCCGTCCAATCCAGAGAGCAGCGGCTCAGCATAGGCAGTGATATTGAAGTAGTAGCCCGGGATCTCGCGCTTTTCAACTAAAGCGCCAGAACGCCAACCGCGACCATCAATTACTTGTTCGTTTGCTAAAACTGTTTGATCGATTGGATCCCAATTCACTACCTGCGTCTTACGATACGCGATACCCTTTTCTAGCATCTTCAAAAAGAGCCACTGGTTCCAGCGATAGTAATCAGGACTACAGGTTGCTACTTCACGTGACCAATCAATCGCTAAACCCATCGCCGCCATTTGCTTTTTCATATAAGCAATGTTGTCGTAGGTCCATTTAGCTGGAGGCACTTTATTCTGAATCGCTGCATTTTCAGCGGGCATACCAAAAGCATCCCAGCCCATTGGCATCAATACGTTATAGCCTTGCATGCGAAGCTGACGAGCCATCACATCATTAATGGTGTAGTTACGCACATGACCCATATGCAATTTGCCAGAAGGGTAAGGCAACATAGAGCAGGCGTAGTACTTAGGCTTTTTCTTGCCTTGCGCATCAACTGCATCTTCTGCCACTTGATAGACTTGCGCACCTTCCCAATCAGCTTGCGCTGCCGCTTCAATGCTGCGGTAGTCGTAATCCTTACTCATTCTTAAACAACTCTTTTCTTCTATTTTTAATTAAGTGACTTTTTATTTACGCAAGCCAAGAACATCTTGCATATCGAATAAACCACTGCTTTGGTTTTGCAAAAAGCGCGCTGCGCGCAAAGATCCTTGTGCATAGGATTGACGGCTTGACGACTTGTGACTAATTTCAATACGCTCGCCATCGCCAGCAAATAACACGGTATGGTCACCTACGATATCGCCACCACGAATCGTTGCAAAACCAATCGAACCTTCCTTGCGTTCGCCGGTATGACCTTCTCTCGCATAGACTGCAACATCATCTAATTTCTCGCCCAACGCATCCGCAATTACTTCACCCATCTTGAGTGCTGTGCCCGAAGGCGCATCTACCTTATGCTTATGATGAGCCTCAATAATTTCGATGTCATAACCTTGATTGAGCATCTTGGCAGCGATCTCTAAGAGCTTAAAAGTTGCATTCACACCCACACTCATATTGGGCGCAAAAACAATAGCTAACTTTGCAGAGGCCTTTTTCAAGCTAGCAATTTGATCTGCAGTTAAGCCAGTAGTACCAACAATCATCTTGGTGCCAGTCTTTTCTGCAATCGCTAAATGGCTCATCGTACCTTCAGGTCTAGTGAAGTCGATCAAGAATTGTGCGCCGGATAACACCTGTGCAACATCAGAAGAAATCAACACGCCAGTCTTTTTACCCAAGAATGACCCTGCATCCTCTCCCAATTGTGGGCAAGAGGCATGTTCTAGTGCGCCAACCAATTGAGCATCTGGAGTATTGAGTACGGCCTCAATCAACATCTTTCCCATACGACCAGTTGCGCCAGCAATTGCAATCTTCATCATGTGTTTCTTCGCTTCTTATTCAAGTGAACCAATACGGTTCTTATTGGCATCAATACAAAAGAGATTTCTACTGCTTAGGCTCTACTGCCTTTGGCACATCATTTAGAGCGCCAGGACCTAGGGCGGGAGCTTGTGCATCCGACTTCTTATCAGAAGAGCCAAAGAAATCCCAGAATGAACTGGTATTTACTGGGGGCACAGGCACACCTGCCGCTAAGTTGTCAGTCTTGCTTGGAACCAATACTTCAGGGCTTTGTAATTTAGGTGTTACTGGCGGCTTATTAGCACCAGTCATCACATCCCAGAATGAACGTTTTGATTTTGCATAGTTATCAATTTCAGCAACCAATTCAATCTCGGTTGGCAATGCATCACCTTCAAACTTCACTACCTTGTCGCCATCAAAAAAAACCGTGACATGACGTTCTTTACCTATCGGCTGACCAGAGCGCTTGAATTCAAAAATATAATCCCAGCGGTTTGCATGAAAGTAACTTGCTAATAATGGAGTACCTAAAATTTGTCGCACCTGTTCACGAGTCATGCCCAATTGCAACTTCGCATACTGCTCGCTAGAAATAAAGTTACCTTGCACAACATCTGGCACATATGGTCTGAAAATCTTGTTTACCCAGTTACGCTGAGTTTCATCAACCGCACTTGTGCACCCAGTCACTCCCAAGAGGCTAGAAACGGCCATTGCCACAAATCCCAATCTAAGTGGGAAATAAGCACCCTTCAAAATTGGGCTAAAAAAGCGGGAAAAAAGTTCGAGGCAATTTTGCATGGCTGGCCGTATCATTAAGACATTGATTTTAGCTCCCAATGCCATAAATATGACCCAAATCCCTACCCCTGAAAATTTACGTGATATTGGCCTTAAAGCTACTGGGCCACGAATGAAAATTCTGGATTTTTTCCACCAAAATGGTGGCACCCATTTCAGCGCTGAAGATGTCTTTATGGCCCTGGCGAAAGATGACAAGGAAATTGGCTTAGCCACGGTTTATCGAGTTCTCACCCAGTTTGAACAGGCTGGCCTGCTGTTGAGGAGTCACTTTGAATCCAGCAAGGGCGATAGCCGAGCAATTTATGAGTTAAATGAAGGTCAGCACCACGACCACCTGGTATGTATAGATTGCGGCCATGTTGAAGAGTTTGTAGATGAGGCCATTGAAAAAAGGCAGCAAGATATCGCTAAAAACCTGGGATTCAAGCTCCAGGAGCACTCATTAGCTATGTATGGCCATTGCCAAAAGAAAAACTGTCGAAATAAACAAAAATAAGAACTTTTAACTACAAATAATCGTTTTTAGCGATTATTAAAATAAAAAAGACCTCAAATCGAGGTCTTTTTTTACATTCAGAGTATTTCGGCTCTTCATCAAAATACTTTTTAATAACTTTTAAAGAATTTTAACGACTTTTAGATACTTTTTATTACTTTACTGCCATTAATGCTTCAGCAGCATTGAGCATTTGTACTGAATAACCCCATTCGTTGTCATACCAAGCCAATACTTTGACCAACTTGCCATCTGCAGAAACACGAGTTTGAGAGGCGTCGTAAATACTTGGGCGCGGATCATGGTTAAAGTCGATTGAAACCAGGGGCAAAGTATTAAAGCCCAAAATGCCTTTGAGCTCACCCTCACTTGCCACTTTGAGAATTGAATTCACTTCATCCACGCTAGTGGCTCGACTTGCTGCAAACGTTAAATCCACAACGGAAACGTTGATCACTGGAACACGCATTGCAAACCCATCGAAACGACCTGCCAATGCTGGCAAAACTAAACCAACTGCCTTAGCTGCACCAGTCTTGGTTGGGATCATGCTAGTAACTGCAGAGCGTGCCCGACGCATATCTTTGTGATACACATCAGTCAATACTTGATCATTTGTAAACGCATGAATCGTAGTCATCAAACCAGATTCAATGCCAATTTTCTCTAAGAGCGGCTTAACCAATGGAGCCAAACAGTTTGTAGTGCAGCTTGCATTAGATACAACGACATCACTTGGCTTCAATACGTTTTGATTAACGCCATACACAATTGTTGCATCGACATCTTTTTCACCCGGAGCAGAAATCAATACTTTTTTCGCGCCCTGTTGAATGTGGATCATGGCTTTTTCTTTAGAGGTGAACTTGCCAGTACACTCTAAAACTAAATCCACACCCAACTCACCCCATGGTGTTTCAGCTGGGTTACGTGTACAAAACATTTTGATGCGATCGCCATTAACTACCATGCAGTCACCATCTACTGAAACTTCAGCCGGGAAGCGGCCGTGCGCTGAATCGTACTGCGTCAAATGGGCATTAATAGCAATATCACCCATCGCATTAATTGCAACAATCTTAATATCGCGGCGTGGTTTGCCGTTCACTTGATCTTCATATAAAGCACGCAATACCATGCGGCCGATACGCCCATAACCATTAATTGCGACACGAATTGTCATTTATTTCCCCTTACTAATTTTGAATTTATTTCAATTTACTTCTTCGAGATACATTGCTTAACAGTCTTGGCAATTTGATCCACTGTTAAACCAAAATATTCATATAACACTGGTGCTGGCGCAGACTCACCAAAAGTGTCAACACCGTGCACTGCTGCACAGCCATACTTCCACCAGAAATCGCTTACGCCAGCTTCTACTGCAATACGTGGAATATTAGCTGGCAATACTTTTGCTTTATACGCAGCATCTTGCTGATCGAAAACAGTAGTCGAAGGAATGGAAACAACTCGTACGCCCAAGCCTTCTTTTTCAAGACGCTCTGCAGTTTGCAATGCGAGAGCAATTTCAGAACCAGTCGCAATAATTACCGCATCAATCTTTCCAGATGGATCGCGCAATACATATCCACCACGAGCAATCTCTTTAATTTGTGCAGAAGTACGAGATACAAATGGGCAATTTTGACGACTAAAGATCAATGCGCTAGGGCCATTTTTGCGCTCAATGGCTGAGCCCCAAGCGACGGCGCTCTCGGTGGTATCGCAAGGACGCCAAACCATGAGGTTTGGAATGAGGCGTAGGCTAGCTACATGCTCTACAGACTGATGGGTTGGGCCATCCTCGCCCAAACCAATCGAATCATGGGTAAAGACAAAAATACTGCGTAATTTCATCAGGGCGGCCATACGCAAAGCGTTGCGACTGTAGTCTGAGAAAGTTAAGAATGTACCGCCGAATGGAATGTACCCGCCATGCAAGGCAATGCCGTTCATGATGGCGCTCATGCCGAATTCGCGCACACCATAATTGATGTGATTACCCCATTGATCGCCACGGACTGCTTTACATGTAGACCAATTGGTTAAGTTAGAGCCCGTTAAGTCGGCAGAGCCGCCCATAAATTCTGGCAAGGCAGGTGCCAATGCTTCAATCGCGTTTTGACTAGCCTTACGAGTAGCAATCGTTTCTGCTTTAGTTTGGCAAGTTTTTAAATACGCATCTAAGGTAGATGAAAAGTCTTTTGATAACTCACCTTCCATGCGACGCTGCAATTCAGAAGCAAGCTCTGGGAATTTGTTTTTGTATTTCTGAAATTCTTTATTCCATTCATGCTCAGCAGCTTGACCACGCTTTTTAAAATCCCATGCCGCATAAATATCTTTCGGAATTTCAAATGGCGCATAAGGCCAATTCAAGGCTACACGTGTAGCTGCAATTTCGGCAGCGCCTAATGGTGAGCCGTGAACTTTATCGCTACCGGCCATATTCGGCGAGCCTTGGCCAATCGCGGTCTTACAGCAGATAAGGGTTGGCTTATCACTCTTTTTAGCCTTAGAAATTGCTGCGGATACTGCCTCAGCATCATGTCCATCGACATCACGAATCACGCTCCAACCATAGGCCTCAAAGCGCTTCGGCGTATCTTCGTTAAACCAAGAAACTACTTTGCCATCGATCGAGATGCCGTTGTCATCCCACAATCCAATTAACTTATTGAGCTTGAGTGTGCCAGCTAATGAACAGACTTCATGGCTAATACCCTCCATCAAACAACCGTCACCTAAAAATACATAGGTGTAGTGATCAACAATGTTGTGACCAGGACGATTAAATTCTTCAGCGAGTAATTTTTCAGCCAATGCCATTCCCACAGCGTTAGAAATTCCCTGTCCCAATGGTCCAGTAGTTGTTTCTACTCCAGGAGTAATTCTATATTCAGGATGTCCCGGAGTCTTGCTATGCAATTGACGGAAATTTTTCAACTCTTCGATCGGTAAGTCGTAACCAGAAAGATGTAAAAGCGAATACAACAACATAGAGCCGTGACCATTGGATAAAACAAAACGGTCGCGATCCATCCAATGTGGATCGGTTGGGTTATGTTTTAAATGTTCATTCCAAAGACCTACAGCAATATCTGCCATACCCATCGGCATACCAGGGTGACCAGAATTTGCCTGCTGTACTGCATCCATGGATAAAGCGCGAATGGCATTGGCCATGCGAATTTGAAGGTTTGACATCGTAAAAGTGGTCTCGAGGAAAATAAATTGGCTATATTTCAGTAATGCCTCAATTTTATCTTCCCAGGCCATGGGAATCCCAAAAGCCAACTACCCTCACACCTGAGGTTGCCCACCATTTGCGTGTTCGACGCATTCAGACCGGGGAATTCTTCCCAGTATTTGATGGAAAAGGCCTTGTTGCTAAGGGAGAACTCCTTGCTTTAAGCGGAAAAACAGGCCAAGTTCAATTAACCGACATCCGCGAAGATACCCACCGCGAGACCTCATATGCCATTACCTTGGCCCAGGGACTAGCTGGCGGCGACAAAATGGACTGGATTGTCGAAAAAGCGGTAGAGACTGGCGCCCAAAATATTGCGCCGATGCAATGTGAACGCTCTATCTTGAAACTGACACGCTCAAGCGATGCTGAGCGCGCCCAAAAACGCCTTGCTCACTGGGAAGGCATTATTCAGGCGGCCTGTGAACAATGTGACCGCACTGTCTTTGCGAACCTAGAGCCCATCCAAACGTTTGAGGGTTATTTAAAGGCAACTCCAAAACCAGCCTTAAAGCTACTACTGAGTCCTGATGCCACCAAAAGCCTGTATTCCGTGCTCATAAAGAATGAACCCCAAGATGTTGTATTAATGATTGGACCTGAAGGTGGCCATTCTCCCGAAGAAGAGGCTCAGGCAGAGGCTGCAGGCTATCAATTAGTTTCCCTAGGTGAGCGAGTACTGAGAACAGAAACCGCTGGCGTGGTGGCGATTACAGCCGTTCATAGCGTATGGAACCCTGAAATGCAAAATCGCCTCAAATAGAGGCGATTTATGGAACTTCTGAGGCCTTAGCGATTAAGCGAAAGAGTAGAAGACGCGATATGGAGTGCGGCGCTCAGCCCAGAAATCAACAGCATCACGGAAAACGTCTAACAACGTTTCACGAGCTTCTTTGTCAAACTTCTGAGTGCATGGCAAACCTTCGAGTACGACAACGAAGCCAGGCTGCGGGCCAGACTTGTCAACTGTAGTAGTCAAAGCATCTAATAAAGGATCGTAGTTTTTTGCCTGCTGCTTAGTAAATGAATAAGCAATCGCAATAGACTCCAAAACCTCACCCTTAGTCATTGCATTAGCGCAATTGGCATAAATGAAGTGTTGGCCTAATTCTGTTGCCGCTTCCTGCAAATCCGGAGTACGGAAGGCACGAATTGATTGCACAATATTAGGGCGCACACTGCGCAACATTGCCGGCGGTCCGGCATCGCGAACGGCCAAAGCGGCACGCCAAGAAGCTGTCACTTTTTTCCCCGAAACTTGATTTGCTGCATAGGTTTGTAAACGAGATAAACCGCCTTCAGCATAAATATTGGCAGCGGATGATTCGGTTTCCAGTCGATCTTTGCTATCCCAACTTTCAGCGCGGCTATGTTCTTCGAAGCTGGCTGTATTGCTGTTTTCAGAGCGATTATTCATGATGGGTGCTAGGTTACCCGTAACACGCCATCAAATCAAGCCCAAATACAGTGCATTTTATGTAACACACTGATTTATATAGAAATAAATTATGTAAGTTATCACTAACTTACATAATTTAATAGTACTTATACAGCTTAAGAAATACCTCTTGCGTTGCTTGCAGCTTCCACAACCGCCAAAGTTGTCACATTCACAATACGGCGAACTGTAGCTGCCGGAGTCAAAATATGAATCGGCTTAGCAACACCTAAAAGTAATGGGCCAATTGCAATCCCATTACCTGCTGCTGTTTTAAGCAAGTTGTAAGAAATATTCGCCGCATCAATATTTGGCAGAACTAAAAGATTCGCATCACCCTTCAATGGTGATGAAGTTACCGCACCCGCCCGAATCGTTGCATCCAAAGCGCTATCGCCGTGCATTTCACCATCAACTTCCAAGGTTGGATCTGCTTTTTGAATCATTGCCAATACTTCGCGCATTTTGACTGCGGATGGCGCGTTGCTTGAACCAAAGTTGGAATGGGAAAGTAGCGCTACTTTTGGTACGAGACCCAGCTTACGCATTTCACTTGCAGCCATCAAAGTGAGCTCAGTTAATTCACAAGCAGTTGGATCAATGTTGATATGGGTATCAAGCAAAAATACTTGGCGGCCAGGCAAAATCAAACCAGACATCGCACCATAAACATTCGCACCAGCTTCACGACCAACCACCTCATCTACATATTTCAGATGCGTTGCAGAATTACCTACCGTTCCACAAATCATGCCATCAGCCATGCCTTTAATGATCATGATGGAACCAATCAAACTATTACGGCGGCGCATCTCTAGCTTGGCGAAAGACTCTGTGACGCCCTTACGTTCTGTAAGGCCAAGGTAGGTTTGCCAGAAATCACGGTAACGTGGATCGTTTTCTGGATTTACTATCTCAAAGTCATCGCCAGCCTTCATGCGAAGACCAAACTTCCCAATGCGATGTTCAATAACCGCAGGACGACCAATCAAAATTGGAGTTGCCAAGTGTTCATCAATAATGATCTGTACAGCACGTAATACGCGCTCATCTTCGCCCTCTGCAAAGACAATCCGTTTTTGATTTGCAGGTACACGTTTAGCGATGCTAAAGAGTGGTTTCATCAAAGTACCAGAGTGGTACACAAATTGTTGCAACTGATTGCGATAGGCATCGAAATCTTTGATCGGACGCGAAGCTACGCCATCATCCATTGCAGCTTTAGCAACGGCTGGTGCAATTACAGTAATCAAACGCGGATCAAATGGTTTTGGAATCAAATACTCCGCGCCAAAAGAAAGGTTCTCAATGCCGTAAACGGAAGCAACCACTTCACTCTGCTCAGCCTGGGCCAACTCAGCTACAGCCTTTACTGCTGCGACTTCCATGCCGCGGGTAATGGTCGTTGCACCAACATCTAACGCCCCGCGGAAGATGAATGGAAAACACAGTACGTTATTCACTTGGTTAGGATAGTCAGTGCGACCAGTCGCCATCACCGCATCCGGACGAACTGCTTTGACTTCTTCAGGCAAGATTTCTGGGGTTGGATTAGCCAAGGCATATACCAATGGCTTAGGCGCCATCTTCTTCACCATGTCTTGTTTCAGAACACCGCCAGCAGAAAGGCCCAAGAAAATATCGGCACCTTCAATTGCTTGATCGAGTGTGCGTAAATCAGTGTCTTGGCAGAATGGCTCCTTCTCTGGATCCATCAGCTCTTTTCGACCTTTGTAAGCAACGCCAGCCAAGTCCGTTACCCAGATATTTTTGCGTTGAATACCAAGATCAACTAGTAAATCTAAACAAGCTAATGCTGCTGCACCTGCTCCAGAGGTAACGAGTTTTACATCCTCTACTTTTTTGCCAACCACCTTCAAGCCATTGAGAATAGCGGCTGCAACCACAATCGCCGTACCATGCTGGTCGTCATGGAAGACCGGGATCTTCATGCGCGCTTGCAACTTTCGCTCTACTACGAAACAGTCAGGCGCTTTAATATCTTCTAAATTAATGCCGCCAAATGTTGGCTCTAATGCCGCAATAATTTCCACTAATTTGTCTGGATCGTTTTCATTGACTTCGATATCGAAAACATCAATGCCAGCAAATTTCTTAAAGAGAACTGCTTTACCTTCCATCACTGGCTTACTTGCTAATGGTCCAATATTGCCTAAACCCAAAACAGCAGTACCGTTCGTGATCACACCCACTAAATTTCCACGTGCTGTGTACTTGAATGCATTCGCAGGGTCTTTAACGATCTCTTCGCAAGGAGCGGCAACACCTGGCGTGTATGCCAAGGCTAGATCTCGTTGGTTGGTTAGTTGTTTTGTGGGGGCAATTTCAATTTTGCCCGGAGTAGGAAACTCGTGGTACTGGAGGGCCGCCTCTCTTAAGGCCGCAATTTGTTGCTCTTTATTATTTTCTTTGCTCATTCACTAGCTCGCTAAATTTCGTCTTATCTTTGTTTTATCTAAGACTGTTAAGAGCTTAATTCTATTCCTCCCGGGCGCAGACCACATAACCACCATAAAATGGGGTATGTCCTCTCATTCCAAACCCTTTGGGGAATTTGATCTGATCGAACGTTTTTTTAAAACGGGTTCGGACTCATTGCGCACAAATGTAGACCAGGCAGTCATCCTAGGAATCGGCGATGACTGCGCGCTGATCCAACCGCGAGGGGACGAGGAAATTGCCATTACTAGCGACATGCTCGTTGAAGGTAGGCATTTTTTTGTAGGCGCCACTCCCGAGCAATTAGGCCGCAAAGCCCTAGCAGTCAACCTCTCAGACCTCGCCGCCATGGGCGCAAAGCCTACTGGGTTTACGCTGGCCATTGCCCTCCCAACAGTAGACCACGCATGGCTGGAGGCATTTTCTAAGGGTCTTTTTGCCATCGCTAAAGAGTATTCCTGCCCCCTTATTGGCGGGGACACTACTGCTGGACCACTTACGATCTCTATTACCGCCTTTGGCTCAATTCCCACTGGAAAAGCCATTCGCAGATCAGGTGCAAAAGCTGGTGATGACATCTGGGTTTCTGGAACTGTTGGCGATGCCAGACTCACTCTTGCTGCACTGCGTCATGAAATTATCCTGCCTGCCGAGGATTTACAGAAAATAGAGTGCCGCATGCACAACCCCACACCCAGAATTGAATTGGGTATGCAACTCAGAAATATTGCAAGCGCCGCTTTGGATGTATCCGATGGTCTTCTTGGCGACTTACGTCACATTTTGAAGCAGTCACAAGTTGATGCAGAAATTCAGTTGGATCAATTACCAAAATCGGCCACACTACAAAAACAAAATGTGAGTATTCAAAATCAATTCGCCGCATGCGGTGGTGATGATTATGAAATCTGCTTCACTGCTCCATCAAGTCAGCGCGAGAATATTCAAGCCATCAGTAAATCGATCGGATTACCTCTCACTATCATTGGCAAAATAGTTTCAAAAAAAGATGTCGAGGTAAAAGTAGATTTATTAGATGATTCCTGCACCCTTTTGAGTGACGTTGAAGCTGCGCCATTTTTAAATTCATTTGATCACTTTGCATCATGACGAATATTCATCATTCCTCAGAAGTAAAGCCAACGTTTAAGTGGGTATTTCAAACTGCTAGTCGAACCATTGCATTTGGCTTTGGCAGCGGGCTCAGCCCGGTAGCACCAGGCACTGCCGGTACGCTTTGGGCCTGGGCAGCCTTTCTAGTCGGAGAATATTTTCTAAGCACTGAAGACTTTCTCTGGATTATTGGTGGCGGCATCTTGCTTGGCTGCTGGATCTGCGGACATGTCAGCGAAGAGCTTGGTAAAAAAGATTTTGGCGGAATTGTATGGGATGAGATTGTTGCCTTTTGGCTAGTCCTCATTTTCATCATGCCAACGAATATTTGGATGCAGATTCTTGCATTTGCACTATTCCGTTATTTCGATGCAATGAAACCTGGCCCCATTGGAATAATTGATCGTCACTTCAAACATTCGGCAGGTGATAGTAGTCAATCCTCCAGCTTCTTACAAATTACTTGGCGTGGTTTTGGTATTGTGATTGATGATCTTGCGGCTGCCTTTTGTACGCTACTTGTCATTGCTTTGCTACAGTTTTTAATTCAATAATGAACACTGCTGACCTCACCAAAACATTAGCTGAAATTTTGCTTTCCAGAAACTGGACGGTATCGCTAGCCGAGTCATGTACTGGCGGACTAGTCTGTGCCACCTTAACTGAATTGGCGGGATCAAGCGAATGGTTTGAACGTGGCTACATTACCTATAGCAACGAAGCTAAAACTGAATGCCTTGGGGTGCCAGCAGAGGTCATAGAGGCACATGGGGCAGTCAGTGAAGCCGTAGCCAAGGCCATGGCAGAGGGCGCCAGAATTAATTCGGGGAGCAATGTGGCGATCTCCATCACCGGAGTAGCAGGGCCATCTGGTGGCACGCTCGAAAAACCAGTTGGAACGGTTTGGTTTGGCTGGGCTACAGCAAATCAAACTCTGACCAAAACCATGCGCTTTGACGGTGATCGTCAAATGGTGAGAGAGCAAGCATCCGAGTTTGCACTGGCTGAGTTAATCGCCTTACTCAGAAGTTAAAACCCCCAAACTGCTGATTACTTCATCCAGCCTTTACTGTGGAAATACCACAGAGGAATGATTGCCGAAACTAGCATCGCACCAATTGCCATTGGGTAACCCCAAGTTGCATCTAATTCCGGCATGTGCTTGTAGTTCATACCCCAGATACTGGCAAGTAAGGTTGGCGGCATTAAGGCTACAGATACCACCGAGAAGATCTTGATAATTTTGGATTGGTTCAAATTAATGAAACCGACGGTTGCATCCATCAAGAAGTTAATCTTGTCGAACAAGAAAGCAGTATGGTTTTCTAGGGAGTCAATGTCGCGCAAAATTTGACGCGCTTCCTCTTGCTGCTCATCAGAGAGTAGCTTGCTGCGCATCAGGAAAGATAAGGCTCTGCGGGTATCCATCACGTTACGACGAATACGTCCGTTGGTATCTTCCTCTTTTGCAATTGTCTCGAGAACTTGTTCTGCATCCGCATCATTAATGTCGTCTTGCAATACTCGTTTACCTGCTTGCTCTAGATTTTCATAAACTTCTTCCAAAGCATCAGCAGAATACTCGGCATCAGTTGAATATAAATCTAGCAATACATCTTTTGCATTACTCACTGATCCAGGACGCAAACGTGCACGCAGGCGAACCAAGCGGAATACTGGCAAATCTTCATCATGAATCGAGAACAATACTTGCTTGGTAAGAACGAAGGCGACTCGAACGTTGCGAGAAGTTTCTTCTTCATCCAATAAGAAATCAGTCCGAATATGGAGGTGGCCATCATCTGCTTCAAAGTAACGTGCAGAGGCTTCTAAGTCACCCAAGTCATCCAACTCGGGCAAGAGTACGCCAAACGCCTCTTTAATCCAGATTAATTCCTCTTCTTCTGGATCAACCACGTCAATCCAGATAGGATTGGCATATTGCAACAATTCATTGCGATCTTCGACTTGCTCTTGAGAGAGGCGGCCATTTTGCAGGACGAACAAGTTGATCATGGTGAACTCCTAAGGAATGTGCGCTAGTTTATCCTATAGAACATGACAGTTTCACTAAAATAAGCTAAATCCAATGAACTCTCGCTCAAATACCTTTAACCAGCAACTCCAGTCTGCATGGGCTTCCCAAGGCAGCATGCTGTGCGTTGGTTTTGACCCAGATCCTAAGCGCTTACCCCCATCCCTACAAGGGAATCCAGAAGCCATCTATGAGTTCTGCCGTGAAATCGCCGATGCGACTGCAGATTTAGCCTGTGCCTTTAAACCCCAGTTTGCCTACTTTGCCTCCCAAAGAGCTGAGGCACAACTAGAAAAACTCGTTAAACACCTCAAAGATAAATATCCTCATATCCCTGTAATCCTAGACTCCAAGCGTGGGGATATCGGCAGTACAGCAGATCATTACGCACTAGAGGCCTTTGATCGCTATGGCGCAGATGCGGTAACTGTGAACCCCTATATGGGCTTTGACACGATCGAGCCCTACCTGAAGCATGCCGGCAAAGGAGTCATCGTCTTGTGCCGGACCTCAAATCCTGGCGGGTCAGATTTGCAGTTTCTGAATATTGCCCCTAATGGTGAACCGCTGTATTTGCATGTAGCTAAACTCGCTGCACAGCAATGGAATTCGTCCGGTCAGATTAGCCTAGTCGTCGGAGCCACCTTCCCAGAGGAAATTGCCAAAGTACGAGCCATTGTTGGTGAGATGCCTTTGTTGATCCCAGGTATAGGTGCACAAGGCGGCGATATAGACGCTACAGTCGGCGCCGGAAGGATTGTAGGCAAGCCAGGAACTGGCATGATCATCAACTCTTCCCGAGCCATTCTGTACGCCAGCTCTGGAAGTGATTTTGCAGAAGCTGCCAGGGCAGTTGCCCTGAGTACGCGCGATGCTCTCAGAGCTGCAGCAAATAAATAGCCAAGAAAACTAAGCGCCCTTATTTCTTTGGATAAGGCGCCAGAGCTACTCGGTCCATATTCTCCAAGATAAATTCTTGGCGAGCAGAGTAGTTAATACTTCCTCGACGGCAATACTGCTGTTTATCAAAACACTTTGGCGCAGGCAAGGCAGAAGCTAGAGCCGCGGCCTGCTCTCGGTCTAAAACTGCTGGCGAAATAGCAAAATAGTGTTTAGAGGCAGCACCAACTCCAAAAACACCCTCACCCCACTCAACAGAATTGAGATAAATCTCAAACAATCTCTGTTTAGAGAGTATTAACTCTAAAAGCCCCGTAATGATGAGCTCTTGTCCTTTGCGTAAATAGTTTTGCTCCGAGGAAAGGAATAAATTCTTTGCCAACTGCTGCGTAATGGTTGAACCACCTCGCAAAGCTGTTTTTGATTTATTACCTGCTTGGGTTTTTTGCTGATTTTGCTGTTGATTCTTCTGCCAAGCTTTTTGCATATCCTCTACCCGCACTCCTTTATGCTGAAAGAAGATATCGTCTTCACTGACTAGTACTGCGCGCTTGAGATTATTGGAGATCTTGTCATAAGGCGCCCACTGGGATTGCACTGAGCAACTCCAATGCCATGAACATAGGCGCCAACGCTCTGCCCTCTGGAATGCAGTGCTACTCGGATCTAAAACAGTCCACAAAGTAATCTGCAGGGCAAAAAAGATTTGCATAGCAATAAGCCCCGCTAGCAAACACTTCACTGGATAAAGAAGCCAGCGCATCAGAATAATTTAACTACGTAACTCTGCCAACACTACGCGAGGATCAATAGAGGCTGCCAACTGCGCACCTCGCCATAGCAAGAATGCATCAGCCGCCTGCTCGACTAACATCCCAAGCCCATCACTGACTCGGGCACCACGTTGAAGAGCTTGCTGCATAAAGACAGTGGTTTTGCCATAGACCATGTCATAAGCAAAAGAACTGGGTACAAAAATATTGCTCACTGCCATTGAACTTAAGGGGGACTCATCCGTGAGGCCAGCAGCAGTGGCATTAATTACCAAATCAAATGGATACTGTGTTTTTGCAGGATCCTCTAAATCAGCCAATGTTCGCGACTCTAAAGCCACTTCCTTAGAGGCGGCTAGATCAGCAAATAACTTAACCAATTCATCTGCTTTAGCACTGGAGCGGTTTGCAATGATGACAGCTTTAGGAGCTTGCTCCAACAAAGGACCAATCACGCCGCGCGCAGCTCCACCAGCGCCAATCAACAAAATGCGGGCGCTATGTAATGCAATGCCTTGCGCTAAAAGATCGCGCACGAGACCGGCGCCATCAGTATTGTCACCAAAAATTTTGCCCTCTGTTTTCCACAAGGTATTGACCGCGCCTGCCAATTGCGCGCGGGGCGTCAATACATCAGCTAAATTTTGTGCATCAAGTTTGAATGGTACGGTGACGTTCATTCCCTTGCCACCCGCAGAAAAAAACGCTTTGGCTACTTCTGCAAAAGCCTCCAACTCGGGTTGTAGACGCCCATAGTGCATTCGTTGTTTTGCTTGCTCCGCAAAACGTTGATGGATTACTGGAGACTTGCTATGAACAATCGGATTACCAGCTACAGCATAGACATCTACGCCAGCAAAGAGGCTTGGGTCTGTATGCAAAGGGGTGGTATTTACGGAACTCATAATGATTACAGAATAAGCGAATTTATAAAGTTAGTTAAATTGCTTTAATGGCGTAGCTCTAAACGATCTACCCCATCCCGCGTGAACTCAAAAGTCGAGATCCAATCCAATACATCGATTTGATTACGCATTTCTGAAGGAAAAGGGCCAAATGGGGCAGAAGCTCTGACGATGGCGAGGGCTTGGCGATCTAACTCAGGATTACCGGAGCTGCGGCCAATTGAGAGCCCATCTTTACCCTGAGCATTTGAAGTGATCCTTCCCTGGTTATCCACACTCACCACGATCACTAGGCTGCCATATAAGGGGCGCCCATTCGCCCTGGGGAAAAAAGCACTGCCATAGGCTTCAATTTTTTGGCGCATGGCATCGTAATAATGCGCAAAGCTCACTGCCTTTGTATTGGCACCAGTTAAGACTTTGCGCCTTGGTTCCCTGCCGTCTGACTGGAGTCGCTTGGCTAGCTCAGCCTCTAAAGAATTTAGTTGGGGAGTAATTTTTTGCTCATCCCCACTCTTGCGACCGCCAGATCGATTGCGCTGTTCATCTAACTTTGCCAGCATTTGCTTTTGCTGTTTCTCCAAAACTTCAAGTCTTGCTTCAGCGCCCAATCGAGCGCGATGTAGCGCTGTTGCTTCTTGACTCTCTGTTTTGCCACCGCCCTGTAAATCAGCTTGAGCTAATTTGCTAGCTTTTGGAGGAGGCGTTTTATTGCTGGCATTAACCAAAACCACGCTCAGGGGAGTATTGAGTCGGCGATTCTGAATTTCCCCAACACCCCAGCGAAAGGATAAGAACACAATGTGAATCAGAAGCGAGGCACATAAGGCAAAACGAAACGGGTAGCGATTCCACGTGCGGCCAAGGTAATGCAAGACTTTGCCCAGTTTCTCAGGGCATGGAATCTCAAAGGATTTAATTTGGGCTAGCATCTTCTTCTAAATTGTCTGATGCTCCTGACCCAGAATCTGCGGCCTGGTCAGCCGATTCCTTTTCAGGGGATTCTGCCTTTGCTTCAATCTCTAAAACACGAACGCCTGCGCTCAGTTGCAATAAATCTACGTCAGCAATGACCACTTCTGCTCGAATCATGCGGGGGTGGGTTGCTAATTCAGGAATAGGCAAGTGCAGTGGCACCAACTCCAGGCGAGACATACCCTCCTTCAAATGACGAACATGCACTGTCTTTGATTCGCCGTCTTGCACAACCCAACGCAAACACCAATATTTCTCTAGTCGGTCCTGGAACTCACCATAAGCCTGGTAACAAGATTCGAAGTCAGCCGCAATTCCCATCAGGGTTGCATCACGCGGCGGAAATGGCGCAACCATTTTGGCGGCGACGCCATGCTTCGCAAGTGCAATTAATTGCCATTGATTGACTAAATCAGAATACCGGCGCAAAGGCGAAGTACACCAAGCGTAATAGTCCAGGCCCAATCCTTCATGCGGTCCAGGAGTGGTCTGCATGCGAGTACGCAATGGACCCCAACCCTTCTGGGTTCTAAATAAGCCAGGAAGACCGTGATCTGCCAGAAGCTGACCAGAAGCGCTGTTACAGAAAATCATCCATTCAGCAACAATAGTGTCCAAAATAGACCCACGTTGACGCGGTAGGATATCTACACGCTGAACTCCATCCACTTCTTGGATTAGGAAATGAAAATCTCTAGCTAAAGCATTGGGGTCAATAAGCCCTAATTGTTCAGCCCGCAAACCATTTGCTACTCGCTTTTCTTGGCGTCCAGCATGAAGATGCTTAGCAGCCCGCCACAAGATAGCTAATTCTTTGCGATAAGGATAGCTTGCAGACTCATCCGCCAAACTTTCTTCACTCACAAGATGCTCGATATCCTCTAAGCGTAAATTAGCTGCCATTGGGACCATTTCAGATCGCATCTGCAAGGTCTCGCGATTCACCACTCCTTGAGCATCAATATCTACATAGATTGATAAAGCAGGTCTTGGCATGCCCTCATCCAATGAGAATTGCTCAATGACCGAATCAGGCAACATCGTAATTTTGTCGCCAGGGAAATACACTGTTGACATTCGATTGCGAGCGACTTGATCCAATGGGTCATCTTTAGTAATCGCTAATCCTGGAGCCGCAATATGAATGCCCACCCTATGACCGCCCTCAATTGGCGTGACTGATAGAGCATCATCAATCTCAGTGGTACCGGAATCATCGATTGAAAATGCCTGCACTTGAGCGACTGGCAGCTCAGCTATAGCAGATGCATATGCTGCTTGATCAACCCCAATAGCTGGATTGTGATTCGCACCATTTGGAAAATGCGCTTTAAGAAACATTCCCTGGTGATAAGCCAAGGGTGAATCAATTGCGCCACAACGAATCATCAATTGAGCTGGAGATTCACCGGTCTCGGTACAAGCAGCAATAAGCGCCTTGTACGCAGACGTATTTTTATCGGGAGAAAAAAGTAATTGCTTGGCTGAAGACTTGAGCGTTTCAGGGAAAGTTCCATCAACCAGTTCCCGCTGCCAGACCGATTGCTGCTCAAGCTCTTTTTGCTTACGCTCTAAAGCGGCCAGTCCAGCCTGCAGCTGCTCTAGTGGCGCCCTCTGAAAGCGGCCACGTCCTTTGCGACGAAAGAAAACGGGGGCTCCCTGCAAAGCAATGGCTAATGCCACTTGCTGCGGCACACTAACTTGTGATCCAAAGTACTCCTGAGCCACATCTACCAAACCAAACTCTTCATCAGGCGCACAATCCCAAAGTAACTGCAAATCAATATCGGCACTGAGTGTGTTGGCCTCATCTATAGCAGCTTGTGCTTCTGGCTTTTCAAAGCGCAGCCATACCTCTTTGGCTTTGAGTTTGATTTTTTTACCTGAAAGGCTGGTAGCCTGCCAAGACTCTGCATCTCCCGCACCAGATGCAGACTGAACTGTAGCGATCTTAATATCGCCACCCTCTTCATATAAAAGATTCATGCTTAGAGCGAGATCCCGCCGCTAGCCTCTAATGCCACACCATTGACATAGCTTGCCTCATCGCTAGCTAGGAACAAATACACATTCGCCATTTCTGTAGGAGTGCCTAGACGGCCCAACCAGCTGCGCCTCTCAATATCCTGCAAAATATTTTCTGGCATAGCTTTCACCATTTCGGTGGCGATAAAACCAGGACATACTGCATTGACTCGAATACCTTTAGAGCCTAATTCGCGCGCCCAAGTTTTTGTAAAACCAATGACGCCAAATTTTGTAGCCGAGTAATTGGTTTGGCCAAAATTACCGCAGAGACCCACGACACTAGATGCATTCACTACTGCGCCGGAGCCAGCCTCGAGCATGTGCGGAACAATCAGCTGAGTGCAATTAAATACACCCTTTAAATTGACATCAATTACCGTATCAAACTGTGCCTCGGTCATCTTAATTAAGCGCGCATCTTGAGTGATGCCAGCGTTATTAATCAAGATATCAATACGCCCATGTTTTTGCATTACCTGATCCACTACCGCCTGAATGCTTGCGCGATCAGTCACATTCATTGCGTAGCCTTCAGCATTGGCCACTTGTTTGGCCGCACCATTGACAGCCTCTTGGTTGATATCGGTGATGATGACTTTTGCACCCTCGTCCGAAAAACGCTGGGCAGTAGCGAACCCAATGCCTTTAGCGGCACCGGTGATGATGGCTACTTTGTCTTTTAATCTATCGCCCATTTTTTGCTTTCTGTATTTTCTTACTGTGCCAAAATGGCTTTTAATATTTTTTGATGCACGCCGCCAAATCCGCCATTACTCATAACCAAAATATGATCCCCTGGCCTTGCTACTTGGGCAACTGCTTTCACTAAAGCCTCAAGATCATCGAAAGCCTGTGCTTTACCCTGTTCCTGTTGGTTCAGCGGGGATAAGACCTCGGATAAATCCCAACCTAATGATTCTTTCCCTGAGTGTGCGCCATAAGCAAAAACTTTATCTGCAGCCACAAGACTGCCAGGAAGTTGAGCTTTCATCACACCAAGCTTCATCGTATTGGAGCGTGGTTCCAATACCGCTAGTATGCGAGATATGCCAACGCGCCGACGAAGACCATCCACAGTTGTGGTGATTGCTGTTGGATGATGTGCAAAATCGTCGTAGACCGTAACGTTATTTGCAACGCCAATTGTTTCTAGGCGGCGCTTCACATTCTTAAACTCAGACAAGGCGCGCGCAGAACCCGCTGGAGTAATTCCAATGTGATTAGCGGAAGCAATCGCAGCAAGCGCATTCAGTTGATTGTGTCGACCCATCACCCCAGAATCAGGCGCCCACTTTACTGTAGCTACTTCCTTACCGGACTTGCGAACAATAAATCCGTCAGCCTCCTGAGAAATTAAGGACCATTCATTTGTAAGTTCTTGGCCAAAGAGCTCTACAGGGGCCCAAGCACCCCGTGTAATCACACTTGCTAATGCTGGCTCTTCACCATTTACTACCAATAAACCATCGCCAGGTACGGTACGTACTAAATGGTGAAACTGGGTTTCGATTGCAGCAAGGTCAGCAAAAATATCAGCGTGATCAAATTCCAAATTATTTAATAGGGCGGTGCGTGGGCGGTAGTGAACAAACTTACTGCGCTTATCAAAGAATGCAGTGTCATATTCATCTGCCTCGATTACAAAATATTTACTTTCACCCAAACGCGCAGATACCGTGAAGTTCAAAGGCACGCCGCCAATGAGATATCCAGGTTTATAGCCGTTAAATTCTAAAATCCAAGTCAGCATCGCCGAAGTAGTCGTCTTGCCATGTGTGCCAGCAACAGCTAAAACATGTCTGCCATATAAAACTTGCTCACCCAACCACTGCGGACCAGAAATATAGGGCAGACCTTGATTCAGAATTGCCTCCATTAACGGATTGCCGCGTGAAACCACATTGCCAATCACGAATAAATCAGGCATGGTCTCAAACTGAGATAATTGCTCGGGTGAGAATCCCTCAATCAGTTCGATGCCTTGTGCTTCAAGCTGCGTACTCATTGGTGGATATACGTTGGCATCGCAGCCTGTAACGCGGTGTCCAGCCTGCCTGGCGATTGCGGCAATGCCGCCCATGAAAGTACCGCAAATGCCCAAGATATGTATATGCATTAACGAATTTTAGCGAAGGAGTTGCAGTGAACCGCAGACAATGGATCATGATTGCCCTAACAGGCCTCATAGCGCTTACTGGAGGGGTGCTGACCTCACAATGGATTTATAAAACTGGGTTGGCTAGCGATCCAGCCGTAAAAGCTTTTTTTGAAAACCCCTGGCAAACTCCGAATGGAAAATCTGCCAATACCCAAGAATGGCAAGGAAAAGTTCTGGTAGTGAACTTTTGGGCCTCCTGGTGCCCTCCTTGCGTTGAAGAAATGCCCACTTTAGACAAGCTTCAGCAAGAATTCTTGCAGCAAAATGTCTTATTTGTCGGCATCGGTATCGATTCTCCCTCTAACATTCGTGAATTTCTCGAAAAAACCCCAGTTAGCTACCCCATCATGATTGGTGGCTTGCAAGGCAGCACCCTTTCAAAGCAAATGGGCAATTCTCAAGGCGCCCTTCCCTACACCATCATCATTAATGCCAAAGGCAAGTCAAGTTACAGTAAATTAGGGAAAATAAGCGAAGATGAGCTCAGAAGTGCAATTAAAACAGCTTTATGATGAATTTTAGGTAATTTTAACGATTCATTTTTGATCTGCCTTCGCCTAAATTTTAGGCAATGTATTCATTATTTTTCAATATCTGCATTTAAAAGTTTAGAAAATTCCTATTTTTGAAGCAATTTTTTGGCCTTCCATCTATCTTATGAAGGTATACTTCTTGTCATAAGCAATCGAGCATGAAGTTGCCTACAGGCATCAAAGCCTAAACCGTCAATTAACGCTTAACTGCCTCTAAAAACAGGGATCTATGTCGAAAAAAGCTTCAATTCTCGTAATTCAGGGCCCAAACCTAAACCTATTAGGCACCCGTGAACCCGATGTTTACGGCAAAACAACTCTGGAAGACATTCATCAAAAGCTGGGAGAGTTAGCCAAAGCTCAGTCTGTTGATTTGGAGACCTATCAAAGCAATCATGAAGGTGAGTTAATTGATCGCATTCAAAAAGCAAAGGTAGATGGGGTTGATTTCATCATCATCAACCCAGGTGCATTTACCCACACTAGCGTTGCTCTTCGGGATGTTCTAGCGGGTGTAGCCATCCCATTTATCGAAATTCATTTATCCAATATTCACCAACGTGAAGAATTCCGTAAGCACTCCTACCTATCCGATATCGCGACGGGAGTGATTTGTGGACTTGGCGCGATTGGTTATGAATTGGCGCTCCAAGCAGCTATTACACGTCTAAAGAAGTAAATCTATTTAAAGAATTACAAGAGAGGAAGCACTCGTATGGATCTGAGAAAACTAAAAACCTTGATCGACTTAGTCTCTGAATCAGGTATTTCTGAGTTAGAAGTAAATGAAGGCGAAGATCGCGTTCGCATCGTCAACGCCGGATCTCCAGCTCCTGCTGGCCAAATGGTTTATGCCAATCCGGCACCAGCACCCTCTCTTCAGGCTGCCCCAGTTCCTAATTCTCCTGCCCCAGTAGCGGCTGTTGAAGCTCCCGCTACTGAAACTGGTTTTGTTGCGAAGTCTCCAATGGTGGGTACTTTCTATCGAGCACCAAATCCAGAGTCTCCAAACTTCGTCAGCATTGGCGATACCGTCAAAGTAGGTCAAACCCTTTGCATTATTGAAGCAATGAAGTTGCTCAATGAAATTGAGTCTGAAAAAGCAGGTGTGATCAAAGAAATTCTGTGTGAAAACGGTCAAGGTGTTGAATTTGACCAACCTCTTTTCATCATCGCCTAATAGATCAACTTAGATCCATTCCAATTCACCGTTACTTAACTCAGAGCCGACATGTTCGATAAGATTCTGATTGCCAATCGGGGAGAAATTGCTCTCCGCATCCAACGCGCATGCCGCGAGTTGGGAATTAAAACTGTGGTGGTGTATTCAACCGCAGATAAAGAAGCCAAATATGTGAGGCTCGCTGATGAAGCGGTGTGCATTGGACCAGCGCCGTCTCCGCTAAGCTATCTCAATATGCCAGCGATTATTTCTGCAGCAGAGGTAACCGATGCAGAGGCAATTCACCCTGGATATGGCTTCCTTTCCGAAAACGCTGACTTTGCAGAACGTGTTGAGAAATCTGGCTTTGCCTTTATCGGACCTACGGCAGCATCTATTCGTTTAATGGGCGACAAGGTTTCTGCTAAACGCGCCATGATTAAAGCGGGTGTGCCTTGCGTTCCCGGATCTGAAGGTGCTCTTCCTGATAATCCAAAAGAGATCGTTGCAGCAGCAAAAAAAGTAGGTTACCCAGTCATTATTAAAGCGGCTGGTGGTGGTGGTGGACGCGGTATGCGCGTGGTTCACACTGAAGCGCACTTAATCAATGCGGTGAATATGACTCGCGAAGAAGCTGGTCGCGCCTTTGGCAACCCAGAAGTCTATATGGAGAAGTTTTTAGAAAAACCTCGACACGTAGAGATTCAAATTCTGGCTGATACCCATGGCAACGCGATTTGGCTGGGTGAACGCGATTGCTCCATGCAGCGTCGTCACCAAAAAGTGATTGAGGAAGCTCCGGCACCCGGCATTGATCGCCGTCTAATCGCCAAAATTGGTGAGCGTTGCGCAGAAGCTTGTCGCAAGATTGGTTACCGCGGCGCAGGCACATTCGAATTTCTTTATGAAAACGGTGAGTTCTTCTTCATTGAGATGAATACCCGTGTTCAAGTAGAGCACCCGGTTACTGAAATGATTACGGGCGTGGACATTGTTCAAGAGCAGATTCGTATTGCTGCTGGCCTAAAACTCAGTTATCGCCAGAAAGATATCGTTTTCCGTGGACATGCCATTGAGTGCCGCTTAAATGCTGAAGATCCATTCAAATTCACTCCAAGCCCAGGCAAGATTGGTTCTTTCCATATGCCGGGCGGTCCTGGCATTCGCGTCGACTCACATGCTTATAGCGGTTATGTGGTGCCCTCCAATTACGACTCCATGATTGGCAAACTCATTTCTTACGGCAATACTCGCGAGCAAGCCATTCGTCGTATGCAAATTGCTTTGTCCGAAATGGTGATCGATGGAATTACAACCAACGTGCCACTTCATCGTGAACTGATGCTTGATCCCAACTTCATTGAAGGCGGCACCAGCATTCATTACTTGGAGCATCGCTTAGAAGAGCAAGCTGCAAGTCGCGGTAAATCTTAATTAATGCAGGCGCCTGATGTCTTATCGTGAGCTGGTATTCACGGTAGCAGCTGAAATCGCAGAACCTCTGGGTGATGCGCTTTTGGAATTGGGCGCCCTATCAGTCACTGTTGAAGACGACGCCGCTGGCGGATACGATGAAAATCCTCTCTATGGTGAGCCGGGACTTTCTCCAGAAGTACAAGCCTGGGATCGATCCGCTGTAACCGCTCTCTTTAATCCCGATATTGATGCATCGGGTTCCGCAATTTTTATTCCTGAGTTGCTGGAATCCCTTAAAGAGGCCGGCTTCCAGTTAGCGCCTCCTCAAGAAAAAACGGTTGAAGAACAAGACTGGGTCAGACTCACGCAAAGTCAATTTGCCCCCATTCAGATTGGTGAACGCATTTGGGTAGTACCTTCATGGCACGATGCACCAAGTGATCCGAATGCGATTTGTCTCGCCGTTGATCCCGGACTTGCCTTTGGCACAGGCAGTCATCCCACTACGCATTTATGCCTACTTTGGCTTGAACAACAAGGTAATTTACAAAACCAAAGCCTCTTGGATTACGGTTGTGGCTCTGGAATTTTGGCAATTGCTGCGGCAAAGCTGGGTTGCAATCCCGTCATCGGTACTGATATCGACCCCCAAGCTATGGTTGCGGCTCGCAGCAATGCTGAGATTAATCACACCACTATTCGCTTTGTGCTGCCAAACGAAGGTGCGGTTGAACTCGCCGCTGAGACCAAATACGACATCGTGATGGCTAATATTTTGGCCAACCCTCTTCAAGTTCTTGCGCCCGCACTCGTTAATAAGATGAAAGTGGGCGGCAGCATAGTTTTATCGGGAGTTCTTGCCCGCCAAGCTGAGGAGGTAATTGCCACATACAGTCAATGGCTCAAACTCTCAGTCTGGAAAGAGAGTGAAGGTTGGGTTTGCCTACATGGCACCCTAAACAAAGATAAACAGAGCGGCACAGATACTGCTTTTGTTGCACCTGCTCAAAAAAAAAGTTTTAAGTTAGCCCTTTACGCTGTTTTCTTGGTGCTCTTACTTGTTTTTGGAGAGCATCTCTCAAGAAATGCATTACTTCCTGCAATCGCTCCACGCGTGGATGGAACATCTAATGCGATTTCTGTAAACGCATTCCAAGTTTTACAGCGCATTGATGCAAAACTTTGTAGCGCACTAGGATGTCTAGATCGCGCTGTAAGCGATTTTGCAGCCTGGAAAATAACTTCGGCTGCACTTTTACCAGAAAACGTGCGAGAAGGCCTTAAAAGCCCCGCAAATCAATCTCTATTGCAAGTTGAAATACAAAATCGTCTTGCGATTGCTGCTTTACCGCCAAATTTAGAAATTACTCTGACAGATGCAGAAGAATCTGAAATCAAATCACTGCAATTTTCTCCGCAAGAGTGGATTCCTCAAACTTGGCAAGACACGCACCCAGACGTTTTGAAAAAAGGTATTCCCTCAGGTGAGCTATTACAGATTGAATTACCAATCAACTTGCCACCCAATGCTGCAGGCTATCGCGTGCGGGTGCTTTACCCTTAAATCCATTGATTAACATCACCTTTACCTCCTATTTCTATAAAGAAAGTAATTTATGGCTAGCTTGATCTGTGGCTCTATTGCCTACGACACCATCATGAACTTTGTAGGCAAATTTGCCGATCAGATTCTGCCTGAGCAAATTCACATCCTGAACGTAGCCTTCCTGGTTCCAACAATGCGTCGAGAATTTGGTGGTTGTGCTGGCAATATTGCCTATAACCTGAACCTTTTGGGTGGCGACCCCATCATCATGGCGACCGTTGGAGGAGATGCTGCTCCATATATGACACGTCTTGAACAGCTGCAAATTGATGCCAGCCATATTCGCCAGATCCAGAATGCTTTTACCGCACAAGCAATGATCACAACCGATCAGGCCAATAATCAGATTACGGCTTTTCATCCAGGAGCAATGGGCGAGTCACACCTCAACCAAGTGTCTGCTGTAATAGCTGAGCGCAGTAAGAACGCTAAAGGTGAGGCTAAATTAGGAATTGTTGCCCCCGATGGTCGCCAAGGTATGTGGGAGCATTGCCATCAGTTGGCTGATGCCAATATTCCATTTATTTTTGATCCAGGCCAAGGCTTACCAATGTTTAATGGTCCAGAGCTTCTAGAGCTCGTTGACATCGCGAGCTACCTTGCCGTAAACGACTATGAGGGGGAAATGCTTTCTCAAAGAACGGGTTTAAGTTTGGCAAAAGTAGCTGAACGCGTTAAAGCGCTCATCGTTACCAAGGGTGCTGAAGGTGCCGACATCTACTTTGAAGGCAAATGCATTGCCATTCCACCTGTACCAGCAGCGAAAGTGGTTGATCCAACTGGTTGTGGTGACGCATTCCGGGGTGGTTTACTGTTTGGATTGGAAAATGGCATGGATTGGGAAACTACCGGTCGCCTAGCCAGCCTCATGGGTTCAATCAAAATTACCCATCAAGGACCACAAAATCACCAACTCAGCAAAGATCAGATCGCCGAGCAATTTAAAACGGCTTTTGGGTTCAGCTTCTAAGGACCTCTCCGACTCCAGCCCGAGTCATCCAAATTTAGGAAATAAAAAAAGGGGTCTCGTGAGAGACCCCTTCTAGTAACACCCGTCCAATTAAGGACGTGTGCCAGTTGGGAAGGGCCAAGCAGCGGCAGGATTCAACGCACTAGTCGCTGGTGCAGCTTTCTTAGCCGCGGGCTTTTTTACAGCAGAGCCCGCTTTCTTCGCAGCAGGCTTACTTACTTTTTTTTTGCTACGCGCTTTTTAGCAACCTTTTTTGCAGCTTTTTTAGCAGCAGGCTTTTTAGCCGCAGCTTTTTTCTTAGCAGCAGGACGCTTTTTAGCTACTTTTTTAGCAGCTGGCTTTTTAGCAGCAGCTTTTTTAGCAGCAGGACGCTTTTTAGCTACTTTTTTAGCAGCAGGCTTCTTAGCAGCTACTTTTTTCTTAGCAGCAGGCTTCTTTTTAGCTACTTTTTTAGCAGCTGGTTTCTTTGCAGCTACTTTTTTCTTAGCAGCTGGTTTCTTTGCAGCAGGTTTTTTCTTGGCAGTTGCCATAGTATTGCTCCTTCACGTGAGGATTAGTACAAACTACATTAAGAAGACCCGACCACTCATTTCCGCCTGGTTTTGCAACCTTTTGGATCTGACGAGCGAGCCATTCATCGGCGCGCGGCTTGATGCTAAGTGCTGCACGCTAATGAATCCTGGAAAAAAAGCCGTGGCCCCGAAGGACAACGGCTTCTTAAATGTGCTGGAAAAAATAGAGAGAGTAGCCCAGGCACCCTTGAGCAAGGGTTTTCGGATTTGAGTCTGGTTTTGCTGACTTCTAAAACTATCCAACCGTCTAATCTCCTATTTAGCCAGTTGTGCGCTTTAATGCTTGCCCAACTACTCCCAACTAAGCGCACCACCGGTTTGATACTCAATAACGCGTGTCTCAAAAAAGTTTCGTTCTTTTTTCAGATCAATCATTTCTGACATCCATGGAAATGGATTCTCTTCATTTGGGAACATCGCGTCAAGTCCTATTTGCAAACATCTGCGATTACAAATGTATCTTAGGTACCCTTTGAACATCGGAGCATTCAATCCGAGCACTCCGCGAGGCATAGTATCTTCGGCATAACGGTACTCTAATTCGACCGCTTTTTCGAAGATCGATTTGATCTCGTCTTTGAACGCGGAAGTCCATAACTGCGGGTTCTCCAGCTTGATTTGGTTAATCAAATCGATACCAAAATTGCAGTGCATAGACTCATCGCGAAGGATGTATTGATACTGCTCAGCAGCACCCGTCATTTTGTTTTGACGACCCATTGCAAGTATTTGCGTAAAACCAACATAAAAGAACAAACCTTCCATCACACAAGCAAAAACAATTAGTGATCGGAGCAAAGTTTGGTCAGCTTCAAGCGTGCCAGTCTTGAAATTTGGGTTGGTAAGCACATCAATATAAGGAATCAAGAACTCATCTTTGGCACGAATTGACTCAATCTCGTTGTACGCATTAAAGATTTCAGACTGATCTAAGCCCAAAGATTCCACAATATATTGGTACGCGTGGGTATGAATTGCCTCTTCAAAAGCCTGGCGCAATAGGTATTGGCGGCATTCTGGGGCAGTAATGTGGCGATATGTACCCAAAACAATGTTGTTTGCAGCCAAAGAATCAGCAGTCGTAAAGAAACCAAGGTTGCGCTTAATAATGCGACGCTCATCTTCGGTCAGACCATTTGGATCTTTCCAAAGCGCAATATCGCGGTTCATATTGATCTCTTGTGGCATCCAGTGGTTTGCACAACCTGCCAAATACTTCTCCCAAGCCCATTTGTACTTAAATGGAACTAACTGATTTACGTCAGTCTTAGCATTAATCACGCGCTTATCGGCAGCATTTACACGCAAGGCTGCGCCGCCAGATGTATTAGCGGCCGCTACTGGCGCAGGTGCTGCAGCTTGTGGTGCCATTGCCACTTGATCTGGCTGTGGACGTTGTGGCTCCACTGCAACCGGCTGCGGTGCAAGACCAGCTTTCGCTAGTGCTGGAGCAACTTCCTCTTCCCAATTCAACATAACTTTCTCCTAATTCTTCTATTTATGACCAATAAGCGAATGGCTTATTGGCATGCTTCACATTCTTCGAAACCAGCGTCGCCTGGGCGCATTGTGCAAACTGGACCATCAGCTTCGACTCCACCGGCAGCAGCTGCATCAGTACCGTTGACACCGCCGCCACTAGAAACTGAGTTCAACTGGCCACTAGCAACAGTTGATTTCTCAACGTGGGTTGCAGCCATAGTGCGGAGGTAATAAGTAGTCTTCAAGCCGCGCAACCAAGCCAACTTATAGGTGTCGTCCAGTTTCTTGCCAGAAGCACCGGCCATGTAGATATTCAATGACTGCGCTTGGTCAATCCATTTTTGACGACGTGAAGCCGCTTCAACCAACCAAGTTGGCTCAACTTCAAACGCTGTTGCATATAAATCGCGTAAATCCTGAGGAATACGATCGATCTTAGACAAAGTGCCATCAAAGTACTTCAAATCGGCAATCATGACTTCATCCCAGAGGCCGCGATCCTTCAAATCACGCACCAAGTACTCGTTAACCACTGTGAATTCGCCAGAAAGATTAGATTTCACAAACAAGTTCTGGAATGTAGGCTCGATACAAGCGGAAACACCAATGATGTTTGAAATCGTTGCAGTTGGCGCAATTGCCACGCAATTCGAGTTACGCATACCGTGTTGCTTAATACGTGCACGCAAACCACTCCAGTCCATAGTGGAGGAGTTGTCTACTTCTACGTAGCCGCCGCGCTCAGCCGCCAACATTGCTACTGAATCCTGCGGGAGGATGCCGCGATCCCATAAGGAGCCTTTGTAGGTGCTGTAAACGCCACGTTCTTCAGCCAACTCATTGGATGCTTGATAAGCGTAGTAGCAAACCGCTTCCATAGAAGAATCTGCAAACTTCACAGCCTCATCGCTAGCGTAAGGAATGCGCTGCATATGCAAGCAATCCTGGAAACCCATGATGCCCATACCAACTGGACGGTGCTTTAAGTTTGAGTTACGAGCCTTAGCAACTGCGTAGTAGTTGATATCAATCACGTTATCCAGCATACGCATTGCAGTGCGTACGGTTCTTTGGAGCTTCTCGTGATCCAAAATCATCTTGCCATTGGCATCGGTAGTCATGTGAGCAGTTAAGTTCACAGAACCCAAGTTACAAACCGCAATCTCAGTCTCGTTGGTATTGAGGGTGATCTCAGTACAGAGGTTAGAAGAGTGCACCACACCAATATGCTGCTGTGGGCTACGGATGTTGCAAGGGTCTTTGAAAGTGATCCATGGGTGGCCAGTTTCAAACAACATGCCAAGCATCTTGCGCCACAATTGCTGCGCCGGAATACGGCGGAATGGCTTCAATTCGCCACGGTCTGCTTTTTGCTCATAAGCAACATAAGCTTCTTCAAAGGCTCTACCAAATTTGTCATGTAAGTCAGGGGTATTGGATGGTGAGAACAATGTCCAATCGCCACCTTCCATCACACGCTTCATGAACAAGTCTGGAATCCAGTTAGAGGTGTTCATATCATGTGTACGACGACGATCATCACCGGTGTTCTTGCGCAACTCCAAGAACTCTTCAATATCTAAATGCCATGTTTCCAAGTAGGCGCAAACCGCGCCCTTACGCTTACCACCTTGGTTGACAGCAACAGCAGTGTCATTCACCACTTTCAAGAATGGCACGACACCTTGTGACTTACCGTTAGTGCCCTTGATATGACTACCCAATGCACGAACATTGGTCCAGTCGTTACCCAAGCCGCCAGCAAACTTAGATAACAAAGCATTTTCTTTCAATGCTTCGTAGATGCCATCAAGGTCATCATCCACAGTCGTCAAGTAGCAGCTTGAGAGCTGTGGACGGGTTGTGGCTGAATTGAACAATGTTGGCGTGCTGGACATGAAATCAAAAGTAGAGAGGATTTCATAGAACTCGATAGCACGACGTTCACGATCCATCTCATTCAAAGCCAAGCCCATTGCAACGCGCATAAAGAATGCCTGTGGCATTTCAATGCGACGCTCTTCAATATGCAAGAAATAGCGGTCATACAAAGTTTGCAAACCAAGGTAATTGAACTGCAAGTCACGACTCGCATTCAAGGCTGCAGCCAAGCGTGGCAAGTCGAACTCACGCATGCGTGGGTCCAATAACTCCGCAGAAATACCTTCGTTGATGTACTTAGCGAAATAGGTGCCGTACTCAGCTTGAGTATCACCTTGTAATACTTCCTTGCCAAAAATTTCTTTACGAATCACATGCATCAAGATGCGCGCTGTTACTTGGCTATACGCAGGATCTTTTTCAATCAAAGTACGTGAAGCCAAAATCGCAGAGTCATACACCTGCGCCATTGGCACGCCATCGTACAAATTCTTAATGGTTTCAGTAATGATTGGGGTGGCATCAATATGCGTGCCTAACCCCTCACAGGCAGCTTCGATGACGGTACGCAAAGCAGCCATATCCAGCCACTTCTCAACACCGTTATCAGTCACTTTAATGCCGGACTCACCAGCCTGATTAGCTGTTTGTGCTTCTTGCGAAACTTCTTGCTGAGCAGCACGTTCTTGGTTGCGCTTTTCACGATAAAGAACATACGCGCGAGCAACGTTGTGCTCGCCGCTACGCATCAAAGCCAATTCAACTTGGTCTTGAATATCTTCAATGTGGAAAGTGCCGCCATTTGGACGACTACGCAACAATGCACGCACAACAGAGTGAGTCAATTGCTCTACTTGTTCACGCACACGTGCAGAAGCGGCGCCCTGGCCGCCATTAACTGCTAAAAACGCCTTAGTTACAGCAATGGCAATTTTGGATGGTTCAAACGCAACAACTGATCCGTTGCGGCGAATAATTTTGTAATCAGACAATTGGGTTGCCTGAGTACCACCAACACCACCGGCAACAAAACCGGCAGAAGGAGCTTGGTTAATAGCTCCTGCAGGACTCATTCCTGGATTATTAGCACCAGTTGGTTGGCCTGCTGTTTGTGGATTAGCGTATGTCATGTTGCTCCTGCGTCTATATATAGTTATTTGGACAAAATATCGTTAAAAAACAATGGGGTATTGCTGGATTCAAACACTACATCTAGTGTCTTGAAGTGCATTAGGCACTAAGTATAGGGAAATATTTAGTATTTGGTAAGCTATTTATTACAAATATTTACTAGTACTTTTACTAGGTTTTCCCCTAATTTTGAGGTCATTTTGGTGCGGATTTTTTTGCCCTTTTTAGACAAAGGCTGTAAAAGTAAGCGTACGCTCACATACAAAAAAAGCTTACCGAGGGTCTAGCCCGTATGGCAGTTTTTTGGCGGAAATTCCTGTCTCTTTTTGGAACTTTTTCCAATCAAAAAATATTCCAGGATCTGTTTTTCGCTCCGGGGCGATGTCGCTATGTCCAGCAAATTGCAAATCAGGATAAGTGCCTGTCAATTTCTGAATAAGGTTAGCCAATACTTGATATTGAGTGGGCTCAAATGGCGTATCACCATCACCCTCTAATTCAATACCAATAGAGAAGTCATTGCATTTTTCCCTGCCCAGAAATTCAGAGACCCCGGCATGCCATGCCTTTTTTTGAGTGGACACAAACTGTACCAAAGCGCCAGAGCGTGTAATCAAAAAATGACTGGAGACCTTTTGAGCAGCAATCTCCGCAAAATAGGCATGTTCATTTGGGTTTAGCTTGTTTTGAAAAAAATCCACGATGTACTGACTGGATTCTCGCTGCCTGAATTCCCCGGGTGGAAGGCTAATGTGATGAATCACCGCTAAGTCGGGCTGAATATTTTCAGGCCTGACATCTTGGTTGGGTGACATACGCCACTGCGCATCACCAATCCAACCTTCTGAATCCAACTCATGAAAATCATCTTTCGAACAATAAAAACGTCCGTCATGACTAATTGCCTCTGATTGTGGAAGATGTACTTTGCAATACTGACACTGCACCATAGCCTCAGGACCAACAGCCTTCTCAGCCTTATTTTTATTGGGTTTTGGAGGATTTTCTGCATTGCGCTTAGCCTGCTTTTTACCTTTAATCCAAAGATAAACAAGGCCAGCGCCTGCAAATAATAAAAGCCACTTAAACAAGAATTATGTTCTCTGCAAAATAACTTCAAGCACAAAGCGACTGCCTACATAAGCAAGCAGTAAAGCCGTATAAGCACTTAATACCCAGCGAATGGCTGCTCTGCCGCGCAAGCCCACTCGCCAGCGAGCCAGAAGTAAGCCAGCAAATAAAAACCACGATATCAAAGCAAAAATGGTTTTGTGATCAAACACCAGTGGCTTACCAAAGAGCGTTTGGGAAAAGAGTAAACCGGAGAAGACTGTCAAACTCAATAATGCAAAACCAACGTAGAGCAAGTTAAACAGGAGGCTTTCCATGGTCATTAGTGGTGGAAGGTCTTCGAGCCAATGCGCAAAACGGCTATTAGGAACAATGGCTAGCTGACGATGTAAAGCGCGATCTTGCACACTCATGAGTATGGCATGCATGGCTGCCAAACTTAATAGACCCACTGCGACTGTTGCCACAACAAAATGACCTTTAAACCAGGGATCCGAAACAGCCTTAGGCGATATCAAAACGCCGGGAAATACGTTAGGAAGAAATGCGCAAACAAGCGCAAACATTAAGGCCATCCAACGCAAACTGGAAATAGGCAAAAACCAAGATTGGAACCAGTAAAAAGCTAGGCCAACCCAAGCAATCAAAGACAAATCTTGCGCAAAACCAAATACGAAGCCTTGAGGGGTGAATACGGAGTCATGCAGTTGTACCCCATGAATCACCAAAATCACAAAAATGGCAGCCTGCACGAGGGCGCTTGAGAGCCGAGACTCCACGCCGCTCTTGGCTTTGAAGCTCAAAACAAGCAAAAGCGCTAAATAAAGTGCGGAAGGGAGCCAACCGGAACTTGAGTAACCTAAAATATCCATCTGGAAAGTCTAATCGATAAATGCTAGAAAACCTCACCGACCGCCTATCTCGCGTTGTTAAAACAATGCGGGGTCAAGCCCGCCTCACTGAAGCCAATACCGCTGAAATGCTGCGGGAAATCCGTTTAGCCCTATTAGAGGCTGACGTAGCACTGCCTGTAGTGAAGTCTTTGCTTGAGCAAATTAAATTTAAAGCCCTTGGCGAGGAAGTGGTTGGCAGCCTGAGTCCTGGTCAAGCATTGGTTGGCGTAGTCCAACGCGAGCTAGCCCAAGTAATGAGGGGCGATACCAATCAAAGAGGCGAACTCAATTTAGCAACCCAGCCACCTGCAGTGATATTGATGGCGGGTTTACAAGGTGCGGGCAAAACGACCTCTGTAGGGAAACTGGCAAAGTGGTTGCAAGAGAAAAAGAAGAAGAAAGTTCTCACGGTTTCTTGTGACGTCTATCGTCCAGCAGCGATTGAGCAATTAGAAACCGTTACCAAACAAGTTGGCGCTGAGTTTTTCCCAAGCAACATTAGTCAAAAACCAAATGACATCGCGCTTGCCGCACTTGACTGGGCAAGGCGCCATTACTTCGACGTAGTGCTGGTGGATACCGCAGGTCGCCTTGGTATTGATGAGGCGCTGATGCAAGAAATCAAAACCTTGCATGCCAGCCTCAACCCAATTGAAACCTTATTTGTAGTAGATGCAATGCTCGGCCAAGATGCGGTCAATACTGCCAAGGCCTTCCACGAAGCGCTGCCATTAACCGGCGTGATTCTCACGAAGTTAGATGGTGACTCTCGTGGCGGCGCAGCACTCTCCGTTCGCCAAGTAACCGGTGTACCGCTCAAATTTATTGGTGTCGCCGAAAAGATGGATGGCCTAGAGGCGTTTGATGCAGAACGCATGGCTAACCGAATCTTGGGTATGGGCGATATTCTGGCCCTGGTCGAGCAAGCTCAACAGCACGTTGACGTTGCTAAAGCAGAAAAATTAGCCAGCAAGATTTCTAAAGGTGGTTTTGATCTTGAAGACTTCCGCGATCAGTTAATGCAAATGCAAAAGATGGGTGGCATGGCCAGCCTGATGGATAAATTGCCAAGTCAGATGGCGCAAGCCGCCTCTAAAACTAATTTAAGTAATGCCGATAAACAAACCACGCGCATGCGTGGAATTATTGACAGCATGACCCCTCAAGAACGCAGAAAGCCAGAACTGCTCAAAGCTAGTCGCAAACGTCGTATTGCTGCAGGCTCCGGTGTGGAAGTTCAAGAAATTAATCGCCTGCTTGCTCAGTTTGAGCAAATGCAAACCATGATGAAGCAATTTAAAGGTGGAAAAATGGCGCGCACCATGGCAAGCATGGCTGCAAAAGGAGCCGCCAAGGGTATTAGCGGACTCTTCAAAAAATAATTAAATCCGAAAATAAAACTTAAGAGATAGATTGTTTGGCTGCTTGAACTGCGGCAATCACTTTATCTTTAATTTGCGCTAATGGAATATTTTGAGACTCAGCATCAGTGCGTCCTTTGAATTCCACTTGAGCATCTGCCAAACCACGATCACCAACCACTACTCGGAATGGTGCCCCGATTAACTCCCAGTCTGCAAACATCGCCCCTGGACGCTCATTGCGGTCATCTAGAATGACATCGACACCTGCTGCCAATAGCTCGTCATGCAATTGGTCGCATGCAGCCTTCACCGCTTTTGACTTTTCGTAACCCATTGGGCAGATGACCACCTCAAATGGTGCCATTGAGATAGGCCAGATAATGCCCTTTTCATCATGTCCTTGCTCGATAGCGGCACCAAGCAAGCGCGTTACACCAATACCATAGCAACCCATCACCATGGGCTGAGCTTTACCTTGCTGATCTAAGTAGGTGCATCCCATCGCTTCTGAATAGCGTGTGCCCAATTGGAATACGTGACCCACTTCAATGCCGCGGCATATATCAACTACACCTTTGCCATCTGGAGAAGGATCACCAATGACGGCATTACGAATATCCAATACCAAAGGCTCCGGTAAATCGCGACCCCAATTGACACCAGTTAAATGATGCCCGGCATCATTTGCGCCGCAAACAAAATCTGCCATATTAGCAACGGTGCGATCAGCAACTACGGTCACATCAGCACTCACTCCAACCGGGCCTAAGTAACCTGCAGGCGCATTACAAGCTTGCTTGATTTCCGCTTCGGTAGCAAAACGAGATTCGGCCATGCCAGGAATCTTGCTTGCCTTTACCTCATTGAGCTCGTGATCACCGCGCACCAATAACAGAAAGAGTTTTGCGGGGCCGCTTTCTTGATCTGCAGCAAACAACAATGATTTAACGGTAGACTCAATCGGAATATTTAAGAACTTTGCTACATCGGCACAGTTTGTTTTATCCGGTGTTGGTACCTTACTTATTGCCGCAGATGCTGCAGCACGACTAGCGATCAACGCCAATGATTCTGCCGCTTCCAAGTTCGCGGCGTAGCCTGAATCAGGGCAATAGACAATCGCATCCTCACCAGTATCGGCAATCACATGGAACTCTTGACTACCGGATCCACCAATCGCACCATTATCTGCAGTTACTGCGCGGAACTGTAAACCCATACGTTTGAAGATGCGGGTGTATGCATCAAACATGATTTGATAAGACTTTTTTAAGCCTTCAGTATCGCGATCAAATGAGTAAGCATCTTTCATGCTGAACTCACGACCACGCATGATGCCAAAACGAGGACGACGCTCATCACGGAACTTGGTTTGAATTTGATAGAAGTTCACTGGCAGCTGTTTATAACTCTTAATCTCATTTCGAGCCAAATCAGTAATCACCTCTTCAGAGGTTGGCTGAATTAAGAAATCACGATCGTGGCGATCTTTGATGCGCAGCAACTCAGGACCCATCTTTTCCCAGCGGCCCGTCTCTTGCCATAATTCAGCTGGCTGAATCATTGGCATTAGCAATTCGATGGAGCCAGCACGGTTCATTTCTTCGCGAATGATGTTTTCCACCTTGCGAATCACTTTCAAACCCAGAGGCAAATAGTTGTAGACGCCAGCGCTTAACTTGCGAATTAAACCTGCTCGCACCATGAGTTTGTGCGAAACCACCTCAGCATCAGAGGGGGCTTCTTTGAGCGTGGCAAGAAATGATTGTGAGGCTTTCATGTATGGATATAATCAAATCATTGATTTTAAAGGATTTGAGGCACGATCATGCTTGACCGTGAAGGGTATCGCCCGAATGTCGGCATTGTCCTCCTCAACAGCCGCAACGAGGTTTTCTGGGGAAAACGCGTTGGGCAGCATTCGTGGCAGTTCCCGCAGGGCGGGATTCAGCATGGTGAAAGCCCTGAACAGGCTATGTACCGCGAATTGCACGAGGAGGTGGGCTTACTGCCGGAACATGTCCAGATTATTGGACGGACCAGGGATTGGCTTCGTTACGACGTCCCTGAGGAATATTTGCGCCGCCAAAACTCCACCCGCGTTCATAGAGCCGCTTATCGTGGTCAAAAACAAATTTGGTTTCTCTTGCGTTTAGTAGGTCTAGATAGCGATATTCAATTACGCGCATCAGAACACCCCGAGTTTGATGCTTGGCGTTGGGTACCATTCTGGATTCAACTTGATGCAGTCATTGGCTTTAAGCGCGAAGTCTATCAACTAGCATTATCAGAATTGGCGCGTTATCTTTCTCGGGGTCTGCGCATGCAGCAACTAGCCTGGGGCACGCCGTTAGATATCTTCCAGTCTTTATATGCCGACAATGAAGATCAACCTAAATCTTCAGAAAAATCAGACAAACAAAAATGAAAAAGCTATTTTCCAGACTGGCTGTGTACCTGCAATGCCTCATCTTAGCTGTGGGTTTAGCAGCCTGCGCTGGAGATCCACTACAAAGTGGCTTGGATCCTTTTGCACCCATGGTGTTTAAAGAGGGCACAACAACCATGCCACTGAATCCACCGAACCCAAAAACCCTGTTGCCGTTCTATGTCTCCCAACGCACCATTTTCAAGTTTGCAGTAGATACGGATTCCATATTGATTGGTGCGGATGGTATTACACGCTACATCGTAGTGATTACCAATCCAAGTGGTGGTCAGCAGACCCAGTACGAAGGTATTCGTTGCGATTCATATCAGTGGCGCCTTTATGGCACCTTTGAAAGTAGTGGCTGGAAAGAAAATCCTCTGAGTAGCTGGCAAAAAATTCATAGTGATATTCCAAATCGCTATCAGGCTGCTTTAGCTCAAGGCGCTTTTTGCGACTTCAATAATCAAGAAAAAAATATCAAGACGATCTTGAATTCTCTCAACCCAAATGGATTTACTGGCGGCACAAAACCCAGCAATTCAATGGGTCAAATCATTGGTTATTAACGCGCGTTAAGGTGGGTTCCAATCTTCTCGCCTTTGACTAGGCGAGTCAGCACATTAGGCTCACGTCCTGAGGCAATGACGGTGGCTGCACCCGTTTTGACCGCGATCTTGGCAGCCAAGACCTTGGTCAACATGCCGCCCTTACTCAATTCGCTAGCAGCTCCACCAGCCATTTTTTCTAAGACGGGATCACCAGCAACAGCATCCGTCAATAATGTAGCGTCAGGATTTTGACGTGGATCAGCGGTAAAAAGACCGCCCTGGTCAGTCAAAATAATCAAAAGATCTGCATGAATTAAATTAGTTACTAATGCCGCAAGGCTATCGTTGTCGCCAAATTTAATTTCATCAGTTACTACTGTGTCATTCTCATTAATAATCGGAACGACACCCAATTTCAGAAGAGTATCTAAGGTGCCCCTAGCATTTGCGTTTCGTTCAGCATCTGCCAAGTCTGCATTAGTCAGGAGAATCTGAGCGCTACGCAAATTAAATCGCGCAAAACAACTTTCATATACCTGTACCAAACCCATTTGGCCAACTGCAGCAGCTGCTTGTAATTGGTGTATTTCTTGTGGACGCTTAGTCCAGCCTAAGCGTTGCATTCCTTCAGCAATAGCGCCAGAGCTCACCATCAATACTTCGTGGCCATCCTTTAGCAGGCCAGCCATTTGCTCAGCCCACATGGCAATCGCAGCATGATCTAAGCCCTCACCATTATTGGTGACGAGACTAGAGCCTACTTTGACAACAATTCGTTGGGATTTTTTAGCATTCATAACAAAGAACAAATGAAATATTTAATCTGGTTTTTTATCTTCTAACTGATCTTTATACCGAGGATCTTGCGCACGCTCATCAGCATCATCACGATCACGGCGTACGGAATCCAAATAATCCTGCAAAGAGTAACAAAGCTTATCGCAACCCATGCCAGTCAAAGCGGAAATCTCAAAAACAGGACCTTTCCACTTAAACTTTTTCACAAAGTCTGCAACAACCTTTTTGCGATCCTCTTCCGGAATCATATCGACCTTGTTGAGCACCAACCAACGTGGCTTCTCAACTAAAGCTTCATCGTACTTACGTAACTCATTCACAATGGCTACAGCATCTGCTACTGGATCAACATTCGCATCAAATGGAGCAATGTCCACCAAATGTAAAAGCACACCAGTGCGCTGCAAGTGCCTTAAGAAACGATGGCCAAGGCCAGCACCCTCTGCGGCACCCTCAATTAATCCAGGAATATCGGCAATCACAAAGCTTCGTTCGGCACCCACACGCACCACACCCAGGTTTGGATGCAAAGTGGTAAATGGATAATCGGCAATCTTTGGACGCGCATTTGAAACTGCAGTAATCAATGTTGACTTGCCGGCATTAGGCATACCCAACAAACCAACGTCGGCTAACACCTTAAGCTCCAACTTCAACTTACGGCGCTCGCCAGGTTTGCCGTTCGTCTTTTGACGTGGCGCTCTGTTCGTGCTGCTCTTAAAGTGAATATTGCCCCAACCACCAACACCACCTTGCGCCAAGCAAAGGCGCTCACCATGGGTTGTTAAGTCAGCAATGGGTTCACCTGTTTCGTAATCAGAAATAATGGTACCAACTGGCATACGCAGTTCAATATCATCTCCAGCACGACCATAACAATCGGCACCACGGCCAGGCTCACCATTTTTTGCAGTGTGCGTTTTTGCGTAGCGGTAATCAATCAAAGTGTTGATATTGCGATCGGCAGTTGCCCACACGCTACCACCCTTACCGCCATCTCCACCGTCAGGACCGCCAAATTCAATGAACTTTTCACGGCGCATAGAGGCGCTTCCGGCACCGCCTTGCCCGGCAATCACTTCGATACGTGCTTCGTCTATAAATTTCATGAATAAAAAAGGCCTCGCTTAGCGAGGCCTGTTCCTAAGAGTTAAATTCGGAATAAATCTGAATCAAACGTGTCTCAGTCAGGCGCCTTATGAACGAGGCAAGACTGAAACTTGGGCCTTCTTCAAAGCACCCTTAACGCCAAATTCCACTTGGCCGTCAATTAAGGCGAACAAAGTGTGATCTTTACCAATACCAACGTTTGCACCTGGATGAACACGTGTGCCACGTTGACGAATGATGATGCTGCCAGCATTGATATGCTCGCCGCCAAATACCTTAACGCCTAGACGTTTCGATTCTGAGTCGCGACCATTTCGTGTTGAGCCGCCGCCTTTTTTCTGTGCCATATCTTTCTCCTACCTGAATTAGGCTTTAATCGTGTTGATCAAAATTTCAGTGAAATTCTGACGATGGCCTTGGTGCTTTTGATAATGCTTGCGACGGCGCATCTTAAAGATTGTCACTTTATCGTGACGTCCTTGGGAGACGACAGTGGCCATCACAGCTGCACCATTAACCAATGGATCACCTAATTTCAGTGAAGCGCCTTCGCCAACGGCGAGGACTTGGTCAAGAGTGATTTCGCTGCCGATTTCCGCTGGTATCTGTTCTATTTTCAATTTTTCGCCTGCAGCAACTTTATACTGTTTGCCACCGGTTTTTATGACCGCGTACATGGTTTGAAACCTCAATTAATATCTACATTTAAGCTAATCCACCCTGGACCAGCTAAGCCCATTATTATATCTTGCATGCCCAGCACTGTCAAAATCAATGACTTAAGCCAAATCCTGGCCCCAATTGCCTTAGATTTCAAGGCCTTAGATGAGGTTATTCGTCAGCGTTTAGCCTCAAAAGTGGCCTTAATTGACCAGATTTCGACCTATATCATCCAGGCCGGCGGTAAACGAGTCCGACCTGCCCTCCTGATGCTGGTAGCCAAGGCCCTGGCTAATGGTAAAGAAACGCCCCACATTCTAGAAATGTCGGCCGTTGTGGAATTTATCCACACAGCCACCCTCCTTCATGATGATGTCGTGGATGAATCCACCCTCAGAAGAGGTCGCGAAACCGCCAACGCCGCTTTTGGTAATGCGGCCAGTGTTTTGGTGGGGGATTTCTTATATTCACGAGCTTTCCAAATGATGGTGGGCCCAAATGATTTAAGAGTGATGCAAATCCTGTCTGATGCAACTAATACGATTGCTGAAGGCGAAGTTCTGCAACTCCTCAACATGAATGACCCGGAAGTAGATGAAGCCAGCTATTTGCAAGTCATTCGTTATAAAACAGCCAAACTATTTGAAGCCTCTACTGAGTTAGGCGCTATTTTGGCCAATGCTACCGATGTGCAACGCGAACAAGCTGCTGCATTTGGGCGTCACATTGGCACTGCTTTTCAGTTAATGGATGATTTACTAGACTACACCGCCAATGCTGCACAGATGGGGAAAAATGCGGGTGATGATTTACGTGAGGGCAAGCCTACGCTGCCTCTCATCTACTTGCTAGAAAATGGCAGCCACGAAGAGCAACTCTTAGTACGCGCAGCGATTGAGCAAAATCAAGACTTACCAGATGATGTTTTTACACAAATACTCGCTGCCGTACAAAACTCGGGTGCACTCGATTACACGCAAGCTGCAGCTAAACGTGAAGCTGATCTAGCTCAGTCATACCTCAAAGACTTCCCTGTAAATGAAGCCAGTAAAGCGCTAGAAGCCCTGTGCGCTTACTCTCTTACAAGACAAACTTAAGTTCCTAGGCTACTGACTCTGAGCTCACGCGCAGTAATCCGGACCTGCTCGGCCTCTTCACGTAATCGCACAATTTCTTGCGAAGACAATTTATCTAGATTGGAATAATCCAATTTCCAAGATGGGTCAGCTGACCATATCAACGGCGATTGAACTGTTGTGCGCGGCGCGGGAGCCGATTCCAAAAGACGTAGTGCTAATTGAAAATTGAAATCCTGCGAAACAATATCATTTGGTTTAGCAGCTGCGTTACCTAATGGAAAATCGCTAAACAACAATCGCGGCACCCCGCAATACTCAACAATATCTTTTGCTGCAGCCATCACTACCGTTGAAATTCCAGCAGCCTCTAAATAGCGCGCCAATAAACTTTGGCTCTGATGACAGATTGGGCAATTCGGGATCAATACTGCTACATCAACCCCATCCGCCAGAAGCATTTCTAAAACACGAGGAGCATCAATTTCCAATGTGTGGCGCTGACTCCGATTGGTGGGTAAGCCATAAAAATTCTGCGAGATTGCCTTCACCCCTCCAGCAGTAACTACTCTCTTGGCAGCTTCGAGCGGAAACCAACAATTAACATCCTCCATATTCGCGTTTTTGCGATCAATTCCCACGTGGGCGATACGCAAATCAATTTTTTTCTCAATCGCTTGCTGGTATGGCTGATAAAACTTGGCTGCAGCGTTGTAAGGCGCGCCCTGACCTTGTGGACCCTTATCCGAGTCATATGGGACGGCCGTTGTAATGAGCCCCAATACTGATTGAGCCATCGGTTTTTTTAAGGTGCTAAAGGGAACATCAATATAGTGCGCCCAAACATAAGGGTTCTCGTAACCCAAACCCAAGTAATAACTGCGGGTGCGCTCCATGTAACGAACCGGTTGATCCTGTTCTGGTGCAAAAGTAAGCTCAGAAGTCCTAGACATCAATTCATCCCTGTAAGATATTGCATATCAAATATTTAACTTCATAGGAACTTATTATGGCTCAGTGGCTTAGATTTCAACATCAAGGAAAAAGTGGTTTGGGACAGGTGCAGGGCGACCAAATCGCCGTGTATGAAGGGGATTTATTCAACGGCCCCAAGGCGACCGGTGAAACCATCAAATTATCCGATGTCACTATCGATATCCCATGCACCCCTTCAAAAATGGTTGCCATGGTGGATAACTTTCATGCTCTGGTCACCAAGCTTGAGCATGCTGTTCCAGCTGAGCCCCTCTACTTTCTTAAAGGCAACAACTCTTTCTTGGCAGCAAACCAAGTGATTCGTACGCCGAAGTCCTACACAGGAAAAGTAGTTTACGAAGGCGAGCTTGGCATTGTGATTGGCAAGCGCTGTCATGAGGTGGATGAAGCAGAAGCTGCAAAAGCGATCTTTGGATACACCTGCATCAATGATGTAACTGCTATTGAAATTCTCAATCGCGACCCTGGTTATGCGCAGTGGACTCGTGCAAAAAGCTTTAATACCTTTGGTGTGTTTGGCCCCTATATCACCACAGATGTTGACCCAAGCAAACTAAGCATCAAGACGATCCTCAATGATCAAGAGCGTCAAAACTATCCTATCGCCGACATGATTTTCCAACCCGCGAAATTAGTTAGTCTGATCTCGCAAGACGTTCCACTCGAAGCGGGCGACATCATTGCTTGCGGAACTTCGGTTGGCGTTGGCTCAATGAAGCCCGGTAGCAATGTCAGCATCATCATTGATGGCGTAGGACAACTCGATAATCGCTTCGAATAATTGAGGCGCACATAAAACAAAAACCCTTGCTATGTTCAGTAGCAAGGGTTTTTTATTTGCGAAAGCTTTGCTTTTTAGTAACCCGATACTGAAGGTAACGCTAAGCTGCCTTTAGAAGCTTGGACATTTTCATCTAGATACTTCGTCAAAGCAAAAACGGTATTCAAGCAAGGGGTTGGAGTTTGCGTGATCTTGCCAAGCTCAATAACTGAACCCAACAATGCATCAATTTCCAAGCTACGGCCAGCCTCTAAGTCTTGCAACATGGAGGTTTTGTGCTTACCAACTTTTTCAGCGCCTGCGATACGACGCTCAATATCAACACGGAAAGTAACGCCCAACTTCTCAGCAATGGTCTGTGCTTCTGCCATCATGTTGCGCGCTAACTCTTTGGTTAATGGGTATTGGCAGATACCTTCCAAGGTGCCATGAGTCAGTGAGCTAATTGGGTTGAAAGTCATATTGCCCCAAAGCTTGAGCCAGATCTCAGAACGAATATCGTCCAAGATAGGTGACTTGAATCCAGCTGCGCCCATCATCTCGGACATCTTCTGAATGCGCTCTGTAGTCTTGCCATCCAGCTCGCCCAATGGGAAGCGGTTGCCTTCCACGTGACGAATCACGCCGGGCGCTTGTGTAAAGGTTGCCGGATACACTACGCAACCAATAATGTTGTTTGGATTAATCGCATTCTTAGCAACGCCACCAGCATCCACCGTTTCCACGGAGTGGTCTTGATACTCGCCACCCAGCTTTTGGAAATACCACCAGGGAATACCGTTTTGCATCGGAATCAAAATGGTTTCCGGCCCCATGATCGCAGCCAAGTCATCAATGATCGGCTCCACTTGATGCGCCTTCACTGCCAGAATGACTACATCTGGAGTTTCAGCATCGCGAATTTTTTCAACAGCTTTTACTTGGGCAACCAAAGGCTCTGGTTGGTCATCCATAATGAGAGCAAGGCCTCGCTCTTTAATCGCCGCTAAAGTTGCGCCACGAGCAACAACAGTGACATCGTTGCCTGCTCGCGCCAACATGACAGCCAGGTAACCGCCAATAGCGCCACCCCCACCGATCACACAGATTTTCATAGGAACTCCATAAGAACTAAAAATTTTGAATTACTGACATTTTAATTGGCTTTTTGCGCTGCAGCAATTATGGTTGCCTATTTTTTAAGCAACTATTGTCCTAAATCGCCTTTAATTGATCTCTGGGGACCAGGCTACCTAAAAGCATGCCTGCAATACTGGCCATGAGACCGGCCAATTGTGGCGGCATGATGGCATCCGGCGCCAAAGTTTCGCAGCTGATCCAGACCGTAAGGCCCCCAACTACCGCCAACAATCCCCCTAAAGAATTCGCTCTTGACCAATACACGCCAAAAGCCAAAGGAACAAATGCGGCTACTAAAGTCACCTTGTATGCGTTCTCGACCATCTTGAAAATAGATAGGTTTGAATTAATGGCAAAAAATGTTACGACCACAGCAAAACAAAGAACGGTAATTCGCATCACCTTCAATAAATCCTGGTCGGATAAATGCTTGAAAAAACCGCGCACAATGTTTTCAGCAAAGGTGACTGAGGGCGCCAATAAAGTTGCACTCGCACAACTCTTGATGGCCGATAAGAGGGCGCCAAAGAACATGACCTGCGCAATGAGTGGCGCATGATTCAGAATCAGTTTCGGCAAGATCATTTGTGGATCGGTATTTAAATATTGCTTCACCAAATCCGGACTAATCAAGATTGCTGAGTAAGCCAAGTACATCGGCACAAAAGCAAATATGAAATACAGCACACCACCCAGTAAAGCAGCCTGAACGGCAATATTGACATTCTTAGATGAAGTAATCCGCTGGAATACATCTTGTTGCGGGATAGAGCCCAACATCATGGTGCACAAAGCAGCAACAAAACCCAAGATGGATGCCAAATTCATATCCGGCCAGAAGTTACTGAATTGACCAGCTGCGGCCGCATGCTCAATGACCACACCAATACCACCAGTCTGTGATGTCATTTCACCGCCGATATAGAGCATGCCAATTACGATGATGATCATTTGAATAAAGTCCGTAATGGCAACTGACCACATCCCACCAAATAAGGTGTAAATCAAAACGCTACCCGCACCAATCAACATGCCACCCGTCTGAGAAATGCTGCCCTCAGAAACGACGTTAAATACGAGGCCCAAGGCTTTAATTTGTGCAGCCACCCAACCTAAATAAGAAACCACAATGCAGAGGGTCACTAAAACCTCCACCGTACGGCCATACTTTTCACGAAAGAAATCACCAATGGTCAGCATGCGACGGTTATACAAATGTCGTGCAAAAAAGAGACCGACCAAAATTAGACATAGTGATGATCCGAATGGATCAGAAACTACGCCTCCTAAACCCTCTTTTAGAAAAGTAGCGGGAATGCCTAAAACAGTTTCAGATCCAAACCAGGTAGCAAATACTGTAGCGGTGACAATCGGCAACGGCAGACTATGTCCAGCCGCAGCAAAGTCAGCGGTATTTTTGACTCGCAGGGCAGCCCACAAACCAATTCCTACCGAGACAACCCAGTAAATAATGACGAACCAAATTAGCACGCCTATATGCTCCTTCTGAAATTTGATGAAATTATATGGCCATGTCACTTTTGACAGTTAGCAAAAAACACCCCCTTGTAACACCCCATGAAAGACGCCGGTCTGACATAATTCAAGAGTGAGAGCACCCAAGCAAATCCCAATATCAAGCCCGTCCGCTGATCTGGCATACCAAAAGGCCATTCTGAACTCCGTATCGCGCACTTTTGCTCTCACCATACCGCTTCTCCCCCCAAGTATTGAAAAGGTAGTTGGCAATACCTACCTACTTTGCCGCATTGTTGACACCATTGAGGATGCTGCAGAATTAAGCGCTCAAACCAAGCAGGCACTATCGGCACTTTTTTTAGATGCCGTACTTGAAAAGGTCTCCGTTGAAATTTTTGTTAAGTCTTGTCTTGAGGCGTTAAAGAATTACAGCAATCCAGATGAGCTCGATTTAATTACAAATACACCGACTGTTTTAAGAATTCTGCATACCTGCTCTAGTGACGACCAAAAGGCTGTGAGTCGATGTGTTTCCATCATGTCAGAAGGAATGTCTTTTTTTCATGGAAAACAAAATCAAGCTGGCCTTCAAGACCTCGCTGAGTTTGAGAAATACTGCTATGTGGTTGCTGGCGTAGTTGGCGAGTTACTCACCACCATATTTAGCAATCACTCACACGCTTTTAAAAAAGAGCTCGTAGGGCATGAGAATTTAGCCATTGCATTTGGTCAAGCACTGCAAATGACCAATATTCTTAAGGATTCCCCTGAAGACAGGGCGCGCGGAGTCTCCTGGAAGCCAATCGATATGAGTCAGGCAGAGCTATTGAAGATCGCCCATCAAAAATTACAAGACTCTTTAAAGTACATCCTGCTGATTCCCAAGCAAGAACAGGGCATGAGGCGTTTCTGTTTTTTAGCTTTTGGCTTGGCAGTAATGACGCTTACAAAAATTGCTAATCGCACAGAATTTAATAGCAAAGATGAAGTAAAACTCTCCAAAAGTACGGTAATGCAGTTTTATAGCTTTACCAAGCTTGCCGTAAAAAGCGATATGCTGATGAAAGCTTTTTTCTATCTCAACAGCAGAACCCTGGCCAAGTAAAAACCTATAAAGCACCCTCATGCTTTAAAAGCCAAAGCTTTATTTGGCGATACAAACCGGGAGAATTTTCTTTCATAAACCCGCCAATTCCTTGGGCTGAAACCACCCTATGACAAGGTGCAATAAGAGGATAGGGATTCGCACCACATGCCGTACCTACTGCGCGTGGCCCGCTTTTGATTTTCTTAGCTAACTCGCCATAGGTCTTCGTTTTACCGGCAGGAATATCTTGAATGCTAGACCATACTTTTTTCTGATGCTCAGTACCTGCTGGTTTTATTGGTAAATCGAATTGCCAATGAGGATCTTTAAAGTATTCCTTGCACTGACGCGCTACCTCTTTTGCCAATGCGTTCTTAGGTGGAATCAATGCCGCATCTGTTGGCAAGTAGTCGATTTTGGATAACATCAAACTCCCCTCCACCAACTCCGTCGTAACTCCCAGACGCCCGAAAGGCGCTGCAATCACGCAGTAACTGGGGGAATTAGCGATTTTTGGCATTCGAGATGCTGTCATAGGGATTTATTCTTACACAATTAAACACAGTAGCTGACTACCCTTTACTCTATAGCTATAGCTCCCTAAATAGCACTTTGCTATATTGACTCATACTTACTTTTTTAGGCAAAACTCATGGACACCTTTTTTGACGATTGGCCGTTTTATAGCCAAGTTGCTCTAGTCCTATTCTTACTTGCGTTATCTGGCTTCTTCTCAATGGCAGAAACCAGCATGCTGTCCTCTAACCGTCATCGCCTCCGTGCAATGGCCAATAGTGGCAATGCGGGTGCAGCACTGGCTGAAAGACTCTTAAAGCGCATTGATTCATTGCTATCAGTACTACTCATCTCCAATAACCTTATTAATACTGTTTTACCAATTCTGGTAACGGGCATTGCCCTGCATATTTTTGGTGATAGCGGTCTTGTGCTCTCTATTGCAACTCTAGTGGTTGCATTGCTCATCATTATCTTTAGCGAAATTACCCCCAAGGTGATTGGAGCAGCATTTCCAGAAAAAATTGCGTCCAATGTTGGCTGGTTTATTTTGCCACTCACTTTTTTACTCAAGCCTTTACTCTGGTTTATTAATAGCTTTGTCTCAGGCTTGATGAAAGTATCCGGCTTGCAGTCATCTTCCGATAGCAGAGCCATGAGCAAAGAGGAGTTACGCAGCCTAGTTTTGGAATCAAACCGCTTTGTCTCCAATCATCATCGCAATATTTTGCTCAACTTGTTTAACCTCGAAAACATCACTGTTGATGATGTGATGACCCCTAGGTCGAAGATTGAGGTTTTGGACTTATCAAGACCAATTGATGAAGTTGTTCAGCAATTAGAAACCTGCTATCACAACAAATTACCAGTATGCGACCAGGATTCGGAACGCATTGTTGGCATCCTCTCAGTGAAAAAAGCTTTGTCATTATTGGGTGATACCGATTTAAAACATGAGGACTTTAGAGTCCTGTTGAATGAGCCCTACTTTATTCCTAGCGGCACGCCAGTACTGCAACAAATGCAGTTCTTTCAAGACAACCAGCAGCGCTTGAGCTTAGTGGTAAATGAATATGGCGAAGTATTAGGTCTAGTAACTTTTGAGGATATTGTTGAGGAACTGATTGGAGAGTTCACCACCTCGTTCTCAAACCTTTCAACCGATCCTCATTGGCTTGCTGATGGCACTTACCTCGCCAGCGGCAGCGCCTCTCTAAGAGACCTCAATCGTCTGCTCAATCTCAATCTTCCGCTAGACGGGCCGCGCACATTAAATGGCCTCATTCTTGAGAAGCTTGAAGCCATTCCCGATCATGATGTCAGCATTCGAATTGCTGGCATCGTTATGGAAATTGTTCAATTTGATGAACACGGCGTAAAAACTGTAAAACTCTACCGGCCAAGCCAAGCTCAAGAACAAGATTGAGCGTTGCCAAAGATGATTCGCTAATTATTCGTACATGGTATGAAATTGCTGCTCATGCCATTAATGCTAGAGCGAGTGATATTCATATTGAGGCTGGGTCACAAGCAACCCTCGTTCGCTTTCGCATAGACGGTTTACTTCAAGTCCACTCACACTTTCCTATTGAATTACATGAGCGCCTGATTGCTCGCATCAAGGTCCTAGCTCGCCTTGATCTTGCAGAGAAACGTCTTCCGCAGGATGGCCGTCTTTGTATTGGTCTCAATTTCTCTAAACCCAATATGGATTGCCGCGTTTCAATCCTACCCACTCTTTATGGAGAAAAAGCGGTTATCCGTATATTGCCAAGCCGTATTGAAGATCTTGATCTTACGGAAATTGGTCTCCTGCCAGATCAATTCACTTTATTTCAACAAGCACTTTCTCAACCGAATGGACTCATTCTGGTAAGTGGTCCAACAGGTAGTGGTAAAACACGTACGCTTTATAGTTGCTTGCGATATCTTAATCAATCTCATCGTAATCTTTGTTCTATAGAGGATCCGATTGAAATTCGACTAGCGGGAATTAATCAAGTTGCATATCACCCGCGGGCAGGACTCGACTTTCCAACGATCATTCGCGCCCTGTTACGCCAAGATCCCGACGTCATCATGATTGGAGAAATTCGCGATGCTGCCACATCACAATTAGCGATTCAGGCGGCACAAACTGGGCACCTGGTTTTGAGCACATTACACACCCGCAATGCTCGTGGAGTATTGCCTCGACTAAAGAGTCTTGGAATTGATCAAGAGTCACTTGAATCCTGCTTGTTAAGTGTCAGTTCACAGCGCTTAATCAGAATGGCTTGCCGCCAATGCCAAAAACTCAAGTCAACTGAAAAAGTCCAATGCTCTAGCTGTGGTGGCAGCGGCTACTTTGGCCGTATTGGAGTTCATGAGGTGCTCAACAGCAGCAAAATTTTTGACTCATCCATTTCATACACTCGAATGCGGGATGCCGGATTGACTCATGTACATGCAGGTCTTATTACTCAGGCAGACCTAGAGTCAGAAGTCGGCTTATGGCGCTAAGCAAGCAAAATCAATTACATTTTGCTGACCAGCTCTTGACACTCCTAAAGTCTGGTCTGCCACTTCTTAATGCGGTTGCACTCATTTACTCTACTGCACCAAAGTCTTGGCTTCCCTGGATCAGTATCATTTATGCGGAGTTAAAAAAGGGAGAGAGTTTTTCTCAATGCTTGGGAAAGCAAAATAATCAATTCTCCATGGAGTTTATTAACCTAATACGAGTAAGCGAGCGTACAGGCGACCTTGATCTAGCACTTCAAACAATCTGCAAACAGCTAGAGGCTCAAATTGAACTGCGTCAAAAAATTCAACAGGCAATGAGTTACCCCACCATCACCCTGACAAGCTCGTTTCTTTTGGTGATTGTGATGATGATTTGGGTTGTGCCTGTCTTTAAGGATGTTTTCACTCATTTTCAAGCGGAGTTACCAACCCCAACCAAGGTATTGATCGATATATCAGCATGGTTCGAAGCGTTTTACATTAATCTGCTGATTACTTTAGTAGTCATTGCCGGATTCTTTAGCATCGCATGGGCCAAGTTGCCTAAGTTACAAAAATATTGTGATCGACTTGGCTTCTACCTACCCTTAGTTGGCCGACTACTCCAGCTAGCCACTCTGACTTATTGGTGTCGCACACTAGGTCATCTACTGCAATCTGGATTACCCTTGCCAGATGCCCTCAGGGTGACCGCCCAATCATCCAACCATTGGCTTAGCCATGATTTCAGCGCAGAAATATTCAAACACCTAACCCGTGGCTGGTCACTTGGAGATGCCATCATTAAAGCGGATCCAAGACACATACTATTTGATCAGGAAACACTACAGCTCTTAACAATTGCATCTGAAAGTGGTGCGCTGGCTGATATGCTACAGAGGCGCGCAACAATATTGAGCTCTCGGTTAAGTAATCGCTTGAACACTCTAAGTCATAGCCTAGAGCCTTTATTAATTATTATTGTTGGACTCATTATTGGAAGTCTAGTCATCATTTTGTATCTCCCTATCTTTAACCTTGGGCAAATTGTTTAATGGGTAATATTGCTTTTGCGGGTTGGATTCAAATATTCCTAATATTGGTCTTGGGCTATTTGGCGTACTTTGATGTCCGCACTTTCCAACTACCAGATGCCATCACACTGCCACTCACCCTGGCGGGCCTCTTGTTTAACGGACTCTCAAAACAGGGTTTCGTTTCTTTTCAGGATTCGATCATTGGCGCCTTTCTTGGTTATGCCGGCCTATGGCTCTTAAATGCACTCTATCGGGCACTCAAAAAACAGGATGGTATTGGTATGGGAGATGCAAAACTATTAGCAGCCCTAGGGGCCTGGCTTGGCTGGTTGGCCTTACCGAATATCTTGCTAGTAGCATCTTTAACTGGGCTGATTGGTGGCATTGCTTGGCTGCAATGGAATAAGCAAAATCGCATGTCAGCTTTTCCATTTGGACCATTTCTGGCTATTGCTGGCATCATTGAGTTGTTATGGCCACAGACTATACAAATCTTCCTTCTGAGCAATCTAGCTTAGGCATACTAAAAGGGCAGTTACCCCTTGTAGGTCTTACAGGCGGCATTGGCTCAGGCAAAACCGCTGTTAGTGACGGACTGGCTAAATTGGGAGCGGGCATAGTGGATACTGATTTGATTGCCCATCAGATTACCGCCCCCCAGGGATCGGCAATTCCTTTAATTCAAAAACAGTTTGGCGCAGAATTTATTGACCCTAGTGGGGCACTTGATAGAGTCAAGATGCGTAGCTTAGTGTTTGCCGACCCTGCAGCCAGAAAATTATTAGAAACCATCACGCATCCCCTCATTCAACAGGAAACAATAAGACAGGCGCAACTTCTTCAGCAAGAAGGTGCCCCTTATCTTGTTTTTGTAGTCCCCCTTCTGGTTGAGTCAGGCAACTGGGAGCACCTGCTAGATTACTTAGTTGTGGTGGATTGCCCAGAAGAAACTCAGATTGAGCGGGTGATGCACCGCAGCAAATTACCTCGAAATGAAGTTGAAAGAATCCTGAAGGCCCAAGCCAGCAGAGCAGAGCGTCTTGCCTGCGCAGATATAGTCATTGAAAATCAGGGCACCCTAGCTGAGTTAGGGGCAGAGGTTTTGAACTTGCACCAAAAAATCCTACAAATTCAGAAAGATCGCTCAAGTTCGTCATAGAATATGGGCTTGTGATTGTCTACGAATACCCCTTCAATGAATTAGTTCGAAGCATGCTTCGACTGGAGTATTTGTTCGCCCGCTTTAATCACTTTGTCCGCTCCGATGACCCAGAGTTACATCACAACGCTATCTCTATTTTGTTTGATCTTGGTGACATTGGTGCACGCGGAGATATCAAGTCATTACTACTGAAAGAATTTGAGCGCCAAAAATATGCTCTCAATGGATTAAAGTCATCGCAAAAAGTAGATCAAGAGGCGCTATCACAAACACTTTCTGAAATTGATGCGGTTGCAACCAGCATCAACCAATCTGCTGGGCGCCCTAATTCAGTTATTACCGAAAGCGAATGGTTAAACGCTATTCGTACTCGCTTAAATATTCCAGGCGGCACAAGTCCAATTGATTTGCCAAGTTACCATGCCTGGAAAAATAGCCCTACATCTGAGCGTCGTGAGTTACTAGAGAAATATATTGGCCCCCTCTTGCCTTGGCAAGAAGCATGTCAATTATTTTTAAGGCTTCTTCGCCAATCAGGTGAAGCTAAAGATGTTGTTGCGCATAATGGGTCTTTTCAGCAAGCCCCATCTGGCAAGGTGTATCAACTAATGCGTATCGCCATTGAAGATGATTCGTTATTTTCAGAGATAAGCGCGAATAAATATTTACTCTCGGTACGCTTTTTACAGTCTGAGCGTGATAAAAAAGCGCAGCTGGTAAATGCCGATGTGCCCTTTAAGCTAACACTCTGTCAGTTTTAAGCTAAAGCCCTTTTAAGGCACTCCAGCATTGGCCAAGCAGCCGGCAGCAAAGGTTCAACGCTCGGTGATTCTGCGGCAACTGACTCCCAAGATAATGCCTGTCCTTCACACCCCTTGGGTGTGCCAGACCAATTCCGAATAATGCTCACATATAAACGAACATAGGCATGTGGATAATCATGTTCGAGAACTGTCAGCTCTTCACTTGCATGAATATCGATGCCAAGCTCTTCTTGAAGCTCGCGTTGCAGCGCCTGAAAAACGGTCTCCCCTTTCTCAACCTTTCCACCAGGAACTTCCCAATAACCTGCGTAAGGTTTTCCTGCAGGCCTCTGACCTAAAAGATAGCGCCCCTCAGAATCTATCAATATTCCCGCAGCAACAACAGTAATGGGGCGTTGGATTTCAGACATGAAAAGTAGCTTAGGCTTTTGAGCCAGCCCAATGCTTGGCAAATTGCCAAGCAACACGCCCCGAACGTGATCCACGCTCTAGCGCCCACACCAAAGCCTCAGACCGAGCAGCTTCAATTTCTTTAGAACTCAATCCAAAATGCTTCAACCAATGTGCCACGATTGCCAAATACTCATCTTGCTTAGGTGGATAAAAAGATAGCCAGAGACCGAAGCGTTCAGATAAAGAAATTTTTTCTTCTACCACTTCACCAGGATGAATTTCGCCATCATCGTTATGAACATAACTCTCGTTATCTTTCATGTACTCGGGCAACAAATGACGTCGATTTGAGGTGGCGTAAATCAAAATATTGTCGACTTGGGCAGAAACAGAGCCGTCTAAGGCTGATTTCATAGCCTTATATCCAGACTCTCCATCCTCAAAGGATAGGTCATCACAGAAAATAATGAAACGCTCCGGACGCTCTGCCAGAAGCTCGGTAATGTCTGCCAAATCCGCCAGATGCTCTTTTTCAACCTCAACTAGACGCAGACCCTGGCTAGCAAATTCGTGCAAGCTCGCCTTAATGAGAGAAGACTTTCCAGTCCCTCTCGCGCCTGTCAATAAAATATTGTTAGCCGGTTTTTTCTGAATAAAGTTTTTAGTGTTGTCACGAATAGCGTCTCGTTGACGATCAATATTCTGCAGATCATCGAAAGTGATATCGGATACATGCTTTACTGGCTGTAAAAATCCAATGCTGCCAAAAATACTATCGCGACGACGCCATCTAAATGCAGTTGACGATTTCCACTGCTCTTCAGTTAAAGGCTTGGGTAAAAAAGTATCTAGGTGGTCTAAAAGACGGTCTAATTTTTCATTCATATTTGAGGCGGTCATTTATGAGCGGTAGTCTGCATTAATCGATACGTAGTCATGAGATAAATCACATGTCCACATAGTTTGCGTAGCTGTGCCACGACCCAAATCAATCTTCACGGTAATTTCTGGGGCCTGCATTACTCGCTGACCATCTGCCTCTTGATAATCAGGATTACGACCACCATTTTTAGCGACCCAAACGTCGCCTAACCACATTTGTACACGGTTAACATCTAAGTCTGTAATGCTGGCATAACCAATAGCGGCAAGGATGCGGCCTAAATTAGGATCACTAGCAAAGAAGGCTGTTTTAACCAAGGGTGAATGCGCAACCGCTTTGGCAACTAAACGACACTCTTCAGGAGTTTTTCCGCCAACTACTTCAATAGTCATGAATTTAGTGGCGCCCTCACCATCACGCACGATCATTTGCGCCAGCTTGCGAGCTAAAGCAATTAACGCATCGCGCAAGATTGCATAACTAGCATCATTGATTGATTTGATTTGCACCGCCGACTGACCCGTCGCCATGATGATGAATGAGTCATTGGTCGAAGTATCACCATCAATCGTGATGGCATTAAAAGAAAGGTCTGCAACTTCACGTGTCAGGTTACCCAATAGGCCTGGTGCAAATCCTGCATCAGTCGCAATAAATCCAAGCATCGTCGCCATATTAGGATGAATCATTCCCGCACCCTTACAGATGCCTGTAATGGTAACTAAGCCAGCAGGCGTCTCCACGGTGACTGATGTGGCTTTAGGCTGAGTATCGGTGGTCATGATGGCTTCAGCCGCATCAAACCAGTTGTCCTCACCTAAATTGGATACTGCTTTTGGCAGGGCGGTGATAATTTTTTCAATCGGTAGCGGCTCAAGAATTACGCCTGTTGAAAAAGGCAAAATTTGCTGAGGATTAATCTGCAGATCTTTTGCCAATGCTGTGCAGGTTTCCAGGGCATGCTTCATGCCTGACTCACCCGTACCGGCATTCGCATTACCCGTATTCACCACTAGAGCTCTGATCTCACCATGACGACCCTCTTGTGCCAAGTGCTCGCGACAGACTTGTACGGGGGCAGCGCAAAATCGATTTAAGGTAAAAACACCTGCTACCTGTGAACCAGGCGCTAAAGTCATCACCAAAAGATCTTTACGGTTCGCCTTTTTAATGCCGGCTTCGGCAATACCCATTTGAAAGCCTTTAACAGGCTTGAGTTCGGATTTTTGCGGGAGGGGTAAATTAACAGCCATAAGAACACTCGATCATTTGAAGTAAATAAGAGGGAGGCCTAACCTCCACCCCTCCGAGTATAAAGATCAAATCGGTTTAAGGCCTGCTCAACCTGAGAAGGACTGAGGCTTTGAGCAAAAACAAGTTTCAATTCTAGAACTGGGATATTGAGAAGCGCAATTTTGCGGCTGGGACGGCTAAAGCCAGAGATCTCTACGAGGGGATTCTGAGCCTGAAGCAATACTTTTCCATTGAGATCCAAAGATGCTGACGAATAGAGTTCGCCCAATGCTTGAGGCAGCCAGCGAGTCAAATCCTCGATGGAGCAACCCATCTCTCTTTTAATCTGATACATGCCGCGAACAGCCCAAAGCCTTAACCACCGGCCACTGGTGGGCAAATAGCAAGGGCGTCTTTCTCGCTGAGAACGTATTGGTCGCGTTGATCAGGCTTGATATAAACACCATTGACCATCACTAAGTGGGCCGATTTACCAGGAATATTGAAGAGCTTGATGATGTCGCCGATCGTACTACCAGCGGCAACCTCGATATCAGCTTCAATGCCATTCTTTTTATTGGGCGGTAAATAGCTTGCCAAGCTGGCAAACAACTTCAAAGTAATTTGCATTCCTGAAGCTTAATTCATCCAAGCCGATTGTGCTTGACCTGCTGCTAAATAAGCTTTCATTGCTTGGGTGGGGTCTGACATTAAGACTTCTTTCCATTCGCCTAATGGAATTTTTCCTTGGATTAAGCCCCGAAGTACGCCGATATGTTCAGTGCTGCCAACGCATGTTGCACCAACCAAAACATCGCCAAGAAACTCTAGGCGCAAGTATTTGTATTGTTGCAAATCTACCCACTCCACATGGTCTCCACCTTTGGCGCCAGACCACAAACCAAAAGAAGAGGAAATTAAGCCTAAGGTATCAAGAACGTTAATTTGAAGTGCGCCCAAACTTTCAACATCACCACCAGTCATGGCTATAGCAGCGATTCTGGCCTGCTCAGCAGCATTGGGCTGGATCGCGTTAACAATACGTTCTCCAGTGGAAAAATCAATGCTTTCTGTTACATCCCCTGCCGCATAAATATCCAGATCAGAAGTTTGCATTCTCTCGTTGACTAAAATTCCTCTTTGAGTTTCAAGTCCAGATGATTTCAGATAAGCGATATTAGGCTGAACGCCTGTTGCTGAGATAACCAAATCCACATCTAAAGACTCTCCATTGGACAGTTTTACCGTCAAACCTGAGTTGGCTTTTGTAATAGCTTCCACCTTAGTGTTGGTATGGACCTGCACGCCTTTACCTTCAACCCATTTTTTGATCATGCCCCCGGCTACAGAAGTCATCATTCTCGGAACCATACGATCACCCATTTCTACGACCGTTAGCTCTACTTTTCTACTAGCTAACGCCTCAAGAATGATGCATCCGATAAAGCCCGCACCCATCTGCAACACACGCGACCCTGGTTTCGCTAACTTCGTAATCGCACGCGCATCATCCAGAGTCCAGCATGGATGAACTCCAGGCAAATCAATTCCCGGAATTGGCGGCTGAACAGGAACAGAACCCGTAGCAATCAGCAATTTATCAAATTGAATAGACTGGCCATTTTCTAACTCTAATTTTTTTGCTTTTGAATCAACTGAAATAACTTTTGCGCGCACCTGCTCAATATTGAGTTTTTGATAATGATCAGCATCCTTGCGCAAATAAGTGCCCGACTCCTGAATGTTGCCCATCAGCAAGTAAGGAATAGCCATTCGAGAATATGGTGGCGCATCCTCAGATCCAATCATCACGATTTGATCGCTAGGCGAACGTTTTCGAATTGTTTCTGCCGCAATGACGCCGGCAGGGCCATTGCCTAAGATGACATGCTTCATAGATGCAAGCTCAAAGACCTAGACGCTTCAATGTTTCAGCACTTGGACGACCTTCAGCATCCCAACCACGAACTTGGTAATACTCGGGAAGCATCTTATCTAGACCACTGACTACGCCCTTGCCTGGGCCAGTTTTAGCAGCCTCTTCCATCAAACGTTTAGGCAATTTATCGTCCTTGTTTGTAAAACCAGCACGATTATTAAAGTCACGCTCCATATTCCAGATACGCTCACCGATCGTAGTTAAATTCTCAACCGTGAATTCATCACCGCATGCAGCCTGTAGTTGTGGAGCCACATCAGCCAAGGTCCATGCAAAGCTGGTAAAAATACAAATACCAGCGGCATCAAATGCTGCAGTAGCATCCTGGAAAGCCTTCACTAGCTCAGGTTTGCCCTGAGTATCAGCCGGCTCTGTTTTAACTGGAATACCTAGTACTTCAGAAGCAATGGTGTATCCACGCAAATGGCAAGCACCACGATTTGATGTGGCATAGGCTAAACCAATCCCCTGAATAACGCGACCGTCATAAGCAGGAAACTCTTGACCCTTCACACTCATAGACAAATCTGGATGGCCATATTTTTTGGTGAGGCGTGCGGATCCCTGACCAAGCTCTTTACCAAAGCCTGTTCCATTAGCAGTAATTTCTGCAAAATAACTTAAAGCTTTTGCTGAACCAAACGGCGCCTCAATCCCTAACTGCTCTTTTGTCAGAACACCCATCTCATAGAGTTCCATGACAGCACCTACGGTAGCCCCAAAGGAGATCGGGTCAAAGCCATCTTCATTACAGAGCATATTGGCATACTGCAATGCTTCGAGATCATTCACGCCATTGGCTGCACCTAGCGCCCAAGCTGCCTCATACTCCAATCCACCGCTCGCTCCAAAATACTGCGGCTTGTTTTCAACTGTAAAGTGGGTTTCATCAATCTTTGAAATTCGTCCACAGGCAATCGTGCATCCAAAACAAGCTTGATTAGTAACTAGGTGTGCTTTGCCATCCGAGGGTCGTGGAGTAGCCATAGCTTCAGCAGAAATATCCTTAGCCCCATCGAACTGCACATCTTGATGATTACGCGTTGGCAGACCTCCAATTTCATTGATGACGTTCATCAACACTTGGGTGCCATATGTTGGTAGGCCCTGTCCAGTAACAGCATTACCAGCCAGCACTGCTTTTGCAGCAGCGGTTGCTGCCATAAAGCCTTTTGGATCTTTTAGATTGCCAACCCCCTTAGTACCTCTAACAGCAATAGCCTTAAGATTTTTGCTGCCCATCACCGCGCCAACGCCAGAGCGCCCAGCAGCGCGATGCAGATCATTTACAACTGCAGCGTAAAGAACTTGATTCTCACCAGCACGTCCAATGCAAGAGACTCTAATTTGCGGATCTTGATGCTTCGCTTTAATCGCCGGCTCAGTTTCCCAAACTGTCTTACCCCAAAGATCAGAAGCTTCTATTAATTTGGCGTTGTCATTTTCAATGAAGAGGTACACGGGCTTAGGGGACTTGCCCTCAAATATCACCATGTCCCACCCAGCCATCTTGAGCTCAGCACCCCAATAACCACCAGAGTTTGAACAGGCTATAGCTCCTGTTAAAGGACCTTTAGTAACCACGGTGTAACGACCGCCAGTGGATGCCATCGTTCCTGTCAAAGGGCCTGTTGCCCAAATAATTTTGTTATCTACAGAAAGGGGGTCAGTTTTTGGATCCAACTCCTCCACTAAATATTTAGAAGCTAAACCACGAGAGCCTAAATATTCTTTAGCCCACTTCATATTGAGCGGTTCAGATTGGCAAGTGCCCTTGCTTAAGTTAACGCGGAGTAGTTTTCCAGCCCATGACATGATATTTTTCCTATACTTTTTTAGTTAGCGTTATCTTGATTGCCGAGCTTATCGGCCCATTCACGCATTTTGTCTAAACCAGTCCAATCTGCATCCACGTATGTAATAGCTTGGGTTGGACATGCTGTGGCGCACGCAGGATCACCACCGCATAAATCGCACTTTTGAACTTTACCGGTATCTTGCACATAGTTGATAGTGCCAAAAGGGCAAGAAATTGTGCAAACCTTGCAACCCACACAAGTATCTTCTGAAACTACTTTGGCGCCAGTAACCAAGTCCACTCGAATGGCGTCTACAGGACAAGCCTGCAAACACCAAGCCTCCGAGCATTGCGTACAGGTATAGGGGACTTTTTTGCCGGTCAGGTGAAACTCAAATACCTTGATACGAGATTTGGAGGTATTAAACACTCCGTAATTCTCATAACTGCAGGCCATCTCGCATTGAAGACACCCAGTACATTTGTCTGCGTTAATAAGCAGTGACTTTTGCATGTCGATTCCTTTTAGCAATAAATGCAATTTGTTGCATATTAGAACCAATAATCATCGAAATTAGCACTCCTAGATAGCTAGGGAAAGCCCTGAAGGTAAAAGCTTGTAGATAAAAGAAAGGGGGCTTTAAGCCCCCTTGGATAACACTTTTTAAAACCCTTATTAGTTAAGCTAGTGCGCCGCAGCAGTTTTTGTATTTCTTACCACTACCGCAGGTGCAGGGATCATTACGCCCTACCTTTGGCCCTACTCGAAGTGGCGCTGGCTGAATATCAATTGCAGCACCACGATCACCTGTTGAGCCTGCTACCTCTTTATCTGGATCGGCATGCTGGTATTGAACGTCGGATAGTCTTGCTAAGTCGTCATTCATTGATTCAGAAGCTTGATCTAGCTCGCTTGCACTTCGAATCTGGACTGTCATGATGTTCTTCACAACATCATTCTTAATGACATTAAGTAATTCACCGTACAACTCGAATGCTTCACGGCGATATTCTTGCTTAGGATCCTTTTGAGCGTAACCACGCAAATGAATGCCTTGACGCAAATGATCCAAGGCAGCTAAGTGCTCGCGCCAGTGGCTATCGAGGCTGTATAAAAGCACTGAGCGCTCAAAACCGGCAAAGGATTCGCGACCAGAGAGATTTACTTTTGAATCGTATGCGTCTTTAGCAGCCTGCAATACACGCTCAACGATTTCAGAATCATCTACGGTATCGGCGCCCTCAACCCAATTCTTCAAGTCAACAGTCAGGCCCCACTCGCTGGCCAAAACATTTTCCAAGCCAGTGAGATCCCATTGCTCTTCCATGGACTCATGAGGTACGTAAAGTGAGCATACTGAACGCAATACATCTTCACGTAAATTAGCAATTAAGTCGCCAATATCATCACTCTCAAGCACTTCATTTCTGAGGCGGTAAGTTTCTTTGCGCTGATCATTGGCAACGTTGTCATACTCGAGCAACTGCTTACGAATATCAAAGTTACGGCCTTCAACTTTGCGCTGAGCTGACTCAATAGAACGAGTCACCATGCCTGCTTCAATCGGCTCGCCATCCGGCATCTTCAGTCGATCCATCACGGCGCGCAGACGATCGCCCGCAAAAATACGAAGAAGTGCATCATCTAATGAAAGATAGAAACGGGAAGAGCCAGGATCACCTTGGCGACCGGAACGACCTCTTAACTGATTATCAATACGGCGGCTCTCATGGCGCTCAGTGCCGATGATATGCAATCCACCTGATGCAAGAACCTGGTCATGAATACTTTGCCATTCATCTTGCAATTGCTTAATCTTGGCTGCTTTTTCAGCTTCAGAAAGAGCGCTATCAGCCTCAATCAATGAAGACTGCTTGCCCACATTACCGCCCAACACAATGTCAGTACCACGACCTGCCATATTGGTAGCAATCGTGATCATTTTTGGACGGCCTGCTTGGGCAATAATTTCTGCTTCACGAGCATGCTGTTTAGCATTCAAAACTTGGTGCGGCAACTTACGCTGATCAAGTAGCTTTGCGATCAACTCGGAGTTTTCAATCGAGGTAGTACCCACCAATACTGGCTGCCCACGCTCATAACAGTCTTGAATATCTTTAATCACCGCATCATAGCGTTCGCTAGAGGACTTGTAGATCTGATCTTGCTTATCTTTTCTTTGGCTAATACGGTTTGGAGGAATGACAACTGTTTCTAGGTTGTAAATTTCCTTAAACTCATAAGCCTCTGTGTCAGCGGTACCAGTCATACCAGCCAACTTGCCATACATGCGGAAATAATTTTGGAAAGTGATCGTAGCTAAAGTTTGATTCTCATTTTGAATCTGCACGCCTTCTTTAGCTTCCACAGCTTGATGCAATCCATCAGACCAACGACGACCTTGCATCAAACGGCCAGTAAATTCATCAACAATGATTACTTCATTATTTTGAACAACATAATGTTGGTCGCGGTGATACAAAGAGTGTGCGCGCAAGGCTGCATACACGTGATGCATCAAAGTAATATTTTGTGGCGCGTATAGGGAGTCGCCATCATTTAGCGCACCTAACTGAACCAATACAGCCTCAGCCTTATCATGACCTTGCTCTGTCAGATAAACCTGTTGAGACTTCTCGTCTACCCAGTAGTCACCCGGCTTCTCAACACCAGTGCCGTCAGCCTTCTCTTCACCAATCTGACGCTCTAAATAAGATGGCAGTGCATTGATCTTGATATACAGATCGGTATGATCTTCTGCCTGGCCAGAAATAATTAATGGGGTACGAGCCTCATCAATCAAAATGGAGTCAACTTCGTCAACAATTGCGTATGCTAAGCCACGCTGTACTCGCTGACCCAAATCTTGAACCATGTTGTCACGCAAGTAGTCAAAGCCAAACTCATTATTTGTGCCGTAAGTAATGTCTGCCGCATAAGCTTCTTGCTTAGTGGTGTGATCCATCTGAGATAGATTGACACCCACTTTCATACCTAAGAAGTTGTAGAGCTTAGACATCCATTCAGCATCACGCTGTGCTAAATAATCATTCACAGTTACAACGTGGACGCCCTTACCAGTTAGTGCATTTAAGTAAACTGGAAGGGTCGCAGTTAATGTTTTTCCTTCGCCCGTGCCCATCTCGGCAATCTTGCCCTGATGCAAGGCTAAGCCACCCAAAATCTGAGCATCGAAGTGACGCATCTTCATCACGCGAACGCTTGCTTCACGGACTACCGCAAAAGCTTCCGCTGCAATGTCGTCCAATGATTCGCCAGATGCAAGGCGTGACTTGAATTCTGCAGTCTTTGCAGCAAGTGCAGCATCATCCAAAGATTGCAGGCTCGCTTCAAAAGCGCCGACCTTGGCAACGACTTTGCGATACTGTTTTAAGAGGCGGTCGTTACGACTGCCGACCAGGGTTTTAAGAAGACCGATTACCATGGGATATTGAAGAAAATTAAGTCCTTGAGTTTATCACCCGCAACCCCATTTTTTATGAACTTCACCCCTAAATCCTCCCGCAAGCACACAGCTCATGACTGGATGGATTACCTACGAGAATCCAATGGTCTTGGGAGTATTTTGGCCAAAACGGAAGACCTAGCCAAGCTCAAGGCGAATATCCACGCCGCCCTGAAAGCTCTGGATTTAGGGCATTTCAGCCCCAAAATTGATGCGGGGTGGCGTTCCGGCCCCCAAGAAGAGCTTTTTTTGCTGGTTAATAGCGCCAGTATTGCCAGTCGCCTTCAGCAGATTTTACCTAGCTTAATCAAAGAGTTAGAGAAAAAAGGGGTCTCTTGCAAGGCAATCATGGTACGGGTTAAGCCTGCACCACCAGCCTGGGAAGTAAAACCTCGCCCTGATGCTCAACGTGAAAAGCCAAAGGGGTTAAATGATGTAGCCAGGAAATCCTGGGAGTCACTTTTAGAAAGACTAGAGCCAGAGTCAAGCTTGCGCTCAGCTATCGAGAAGCTCCTTAAAAACAAGTCGAAATAACTTAAAAGACTGTCTCAGATCTCTTAGAAAAAGAGTGGCTGACTTGCTTGAGAATAGGCACCAGGCGCCTTATTTTCAGCAAAAGAGCTGATTTCATAAGAGCTTGGATCTTCCAGAAGCTTACGTAAAAGCGCATTATTGAGAGCGTGGCCTGATTTCTCAGCAACATAAGCCCCCACAATCGGATGCCCTATGAGATAGAGATCACCAATCGCATCCAAGATTTTGTGACGCACAAATTCATCTTCATAACGAAGTTCTTCGTTATTTAAAATTCGATGCTCATCCAAAACTATTGCGTTATCTAAACTGCCTCCACGCGCTAAACCCATCTCACGTAGCGCCTCAACTTCGTGAGCAAATCCAAAAGTACGTGCACGACCAATTTCGCTGCGATAAGCATGTTCTGCAAAATCCACTACAAAACGTTGACCTGTTTTATCTACAGCAGGATGCTTGAAGTCAATCGTGAAATCTAACTTAAATCCAAAGAATGGTTCTAGACGTGCAAGCTTGTCGCCTTCACGAACCTCTACCGGTTTTTTAATAACGACAAATTGGCGCGGTGCCTCTTGTTCAGCAATACCTGCTGATTCAATTAAAAATAAAAAAGAGGCAGCGCTACCATCCATGATAGGCACTTCCTCACCATCGAGCTCAATGAATAAATTATCAAGACCGAGTCCAGCGCAGGCTGATAACAAATGCTCAACCGTAGAGACGCGTATGCCATCTTTCTGGATCACAGAGGCCAGCCTGGTATCACATACTGCTAAAGCGGTTGCGGGAACAACAGACTGCTCAGGTGTATCTACCCTAACAAACTGAACCCCTGAATTTACCGGCGCAGGTTTAATAGAAATCGTGACCTTACGACCAGAATGCAAGCCAATCCCCACGGTTTTCACCGGAGTTGCGATAGTGCGTTGCTTCATCATATTTAGCTATTTAAATTCAGGGGATATTTGTTAAGAAATTCTAATTACAGCTTTTTCAAAATAGAAGCGGCGTCACTTACTTCAAACTTACCTGGCGCTTCACGATCCAGTGACTTTACAACACCATCTTCAATAATCATTGCATAGCGATCAGAGCGCACGCCCAATCCGCGAGCTGTTAAATCTAACTCTAAACCAAGTTTTTTAGTGAACTCAGCGCTACCATCGCCCAACATGCGAATCTTTTTGCCCACCTTCTGATCACGACCCCATGCACCCATCACAAATGGGTCATTCACAGAGATACACCAAATCTCGTCAACACCCTTTGCTTTAATCGCATCACAATGCTCGACATAACCAGGTACGTGTTTTGCAGAACAAGTAGGTGTAAATGCACCAGGCAATGCAAAGATAACAATCTTTTTTCCTGCTACCAACTTCTCAACTTCAAAGGCATTTGGCCCCAAGGAGCAGCCTTCAGTCTCTTCATTCATAAATTCATAAAGAGTAGCGTTTGGTAATTTTTGTCCAACAGCAATCATGACATCTCCAATAAATAATTGTTAGTAAGCATGCCAACGCAAGCGCGGGATTCGTCGTCCGGAGGGGCGCCGCGCTGGCATTTTGCAATTACCTATTTTATTAAGCAGTCAATTAATCTGCTTGCTTACGCAAAAAGGCTGGGATTTCATAGTAATCAGCCCCTTTGTCCAACATGGATTTGGCCTGTGGAGAACTATCTGCACCTAATGTAGGCGCAGGAGTCGCTTCACGAGAGCTACGAAAAACACGTGGCAAATCATATTGGCTGTAATCAACTCCAGAAGTTGCTGGCTGAGCTGCCATTGCTGGAGCACTACCAGCACCAGTCAAAGCCAAACCTGCGCTAGTTCCCAAAGCAGAGTCCATGCTTACTTTGCTCATTGCAGCGGATGGGCTTGCAGGCGCAAAACTATTGAGATCTGCCATTGTTGGCATTGCATCGTGTGTACCAGTAGCCTGCCTCCAAACTACTTCTGGCTGGTTATTTTTACGAGCTTGAGGATTATTCAAACCAGTAGCAACTACAGTCACACGTAAGGCGTCGCCTAAGCTCTCGTCGTATACAGTACCGAAGATAACTGTTGCGTCATCTGCAGCGTAGCCGCGAATCGCAGCCATTACTTCACGAGTCTCAGACAACTTCAATGAACGGCTAGCAGTAATGTTGACCAATACACCGCGTGCACCAGATAGATCAACACCTTCGAGCAATGGTGATGCCACCGCAGCTTCAGCAGCCAAGCGTGCACGATCCATACCAGAAACAGTGGCAGTTCCCATCATGGCTTTACCTTGCTCACCCATCACAGTCTTAACGTCTTCAAAGTCAACGTTGATCAAACCTTGAACATTAATAATTTCTGCAATGCCAGAAACCGCGTTATGCAAGACGTCATCAGCACAAGCAAATGCTTTATCGAACTCAGCATCTTCTCCCATTACTTCAAAGAGTTTTTCATTGAGTACAACGATAAGTGAGTCTACATATGACTCAAGTTCTGTAGCGCCGTTTTCAGCAACTTTCAAGCGCTTTACACCCTCGAAATCAAATGGCTTACTAATCACGCCAACAGTGAGAATGCCCATTTCTTTTGCCACTTGAGCAACAATCGGAGCTGCACCAGTTCCAGTGCCGCCACCCATACCAGCAGTAATGAACACCATATGCGCGCCTTGCAAGGTATCGGCAATACGAGCTCGCGCCTCTTCAGCAGATGCTGCACCGATTTCTGGTTTAGCCCCTGCACCCAATCCGCTAGAGCCCAGTTGCAAATTCACAGATGCCTCAGAGCGCTGTAAAGCGCCAGCATCGGTGTTCATGCAAATGAACTCTACGCCGTTAACACCACGACGGATCATGTGCTGGACAGCATTACCACCAGCGCCACCAACTCCAACCACTTTAATAATGGTCTTGCCAGCTGTTTCTTGATCTAACATTTCAAATTCCATATACCCTCCTAGGTAAAAAACGTACTACATTGACGACGACGAAAAAAACTTAAAAATTTCCTGCGAACCATTCCTTCATGCGCGAGATCACTCCCTGTAGTGCGCCTGATTGAGAAACACGGCGGCCACGCAACAACTGCGCTTGACCTTCCATCAGCAAACCAATGCTGGTGGCATATCTGGGACTACGTAAAACTTCATGTAAATGACCACGGTATTCCGGAGTACCTATGCGAGCCGGTCTTAAAAAGACTTGCTCAGCTAATTCCACCATGCCAGGCATCAGTGCTGTACCCCCAGTTAAAACAATTCCGGAAGAAACCATATCTTCGTAACCGGAGTCACGAACTACGCCGCGCACGAGCGTAAATAGCTCTTCAACACGCGGTTCAATTACTGCTGCCAAAGCTTGTTTAGACATCGGGCGTGGCTCACGATCACCCACTCCTGGAACGTCAATCATCGCAGTAGGATCAGCCATATCTTGACGAGCAATGCCATGCGCAATCTTCAAATCTTCAGCATCAATCGTTGGCGTACGTAATGCCATTGCTATGTCATTGGTAATTTGATCACCTGCAATTGGAATCACTGCAGTATGGCGAATTGATCCTTGACAATAAATTGCAATATCAGTGGTTCCACCACCAATATCTACCAAGACCACGCCAAGCTCTTTCTCATCCTCAGTTAAGACCGCCAAACTGGAGGCTAATGGCTGCAGAATTAAGTCATTCACTTCAAGTCCACAACGACGTACGCACTTCACAATATTTTGTGCAGCACTCACAGCGCCAGTAACGATATGAACCTTCACCTCCAAACGAAGACCGCTCATACCAATTGGCTCACGCACGTCTTCCTGTCCGTCAATAATGAATTCTTGAACGAGGATGTGCAAAATTTGCTGATCCGTTGGAATATTGATTGCTTTGGCAGTCTCGAGTACGCGCTCCACATCACCAGCACCAACCTCTTTATCGCGTATCGCAACCATGCCGCTCGAGTTAAAACTCACAATATGGTTACCGGCAATACCCGTAAACACTTGAACAATCTGACGATCCGCCATGACTTCGGCTTCTTCAAGCGCTTTTTGAATCGATTGAACAGTCGCCTCAATATTGACTACAACACCCTTCTTGAGCCCCTTAGATGCAGTTTGACCAACACCGACTACATTAAATTGACCATCAGGAGACAGTTCAGCAACTAAGGCGACGACCTTAGATGTACCAATATCTAACCCAACCAAAACATCGCGATTGTCTTTACTCATCACCATTCCTCATTGCTTCATCTCGCTTTTTTTGCCATCTACATCACTCTTTTTCAAACTTGCAGAGGCAAGATGAACTGCAAAACCATTCGCATATCGCAAATCAATTGCATCAATTCGATTTGCCCACTTTTCCTGTACTTGGGGCCAATATTTAAACAATCGTGCCACACGCTCTTCGGTCAAATTTTTATCGGAGCTTTCTTCATCACGCCCAAACTCAACCTTCATACCGTTAGATAGCCTGACGTGCCATGCATAACGCTCTGTGAGAGCAAGGCTGGTAACTTCTGCACCCCATGGCTTAAACCAGTTATTCGCTTTTTCATAAAGACTCATCACCTCTTTACCGGAATCTGGGGGACCAGAGAAATCTACCAAACGGATTTCGTCACCTATCTCAGAGACGCGTCCAGCAAACAGCTCGCCGTGTGTATTCATCAAAGTGTGGCTTTCAGCGCCACCCCATGTACCAAAGGGCTTTTGTTCTTCGATACTCACCACTAATCCATTTGGCCAAACCCGACGGACATTCGCGTGTCGTACCCAAGGCATGCTTTCAAATCCACGCTTTACATCCTCAAGGCGAACACTAAAGAAATTACCCTGAACCGTTTCTAAGACCTGTTGTTTCACAATAGGTTTCTTAATATGCTTGAGTGTTTGCCCTGCAACCGGCTCAATTTGAATTTGCTTTAAGGCAAACACTGGACGCTGACTAAGCCATACCAAAATGCCTATGACGAGCATCACTACAAAGCAACGAATCAAGAAACGACTCAGCTTTTCCATGCGATCTGAATGATTCCAGAGCGGGGCCATCAACATGGAGAAAATTTCACCGAAGCGGTCCATGAAGTTACTCATGCAAGAGCGCCCTCTTTTTGCTGCAGCGTTTGACTCAGTAACCAAAGTACCAAATCCGCATACTCAATACCTGCGGCCTTAGCAGCCATTGGCACCAATGAATGAGAGGTCATGCCTGGAGAGGTATTCATTTCCAGCAAATAAGGTTTGCCAGTTTTTTGCTCTAGCATCACATCAGCGCGGCCCCAAGTCCGGCAACCCAAAGCCTTGTAAGCCGCCAAGGCTAATTCCTGCACGGCTGCATTCACCTCTGGCGCAAGTCCTGTTGGGCATAGGTACTGAGTTTCATCAGAGAAATACTTATTGTGGAAATCGTAATTTGCTTGCGGGGGAATAATTTTGATCACAGGCAATGCTTCAGCCGTTTTACCGTAACCAACCAATGGGCAAGTTAATTCATCGCCAACGATACAGGTCTCTGCAATCACTTTTTTATCCAACCCGGCCGCAAGTTTGTAGGCAGCTGGTAGCTCCTCTACTGATTTCACCTTGGTTAAGCCCAAAGAAGAGCCTTCATGTGCGGGCTTCACAATTAATGGCAAACCTAAGTGCTGAACAACCGCATTCCAATCGCTTGTTGCAGTTAATTCTTCATACTCAGGAGTTGCGAGTCCATTACTAATCCAGACTTGCTTAGTAACGATCTTGTCTATTGCTAAAGCAGAGGCTAAAACGCCACTTCCGGTATAGGGCAGACCCAGTAATTCAAGCAGGCCTTGAATCGTGCCATCCTCACCAAAGCGACCGTGTAGCGAAATGAAAATACGATCAAATTTTTCTTTAGCTAGTTCAGTGGGGCAACGCAAACCGGTATCAAAGGCATGGGCATCCACACCTTTAGAACGCAAGGCTTCCAGCACACCATTGCCTGACATCAGTGAGATTTCTCTCTCGCCAGATTTACCACCAAACAATACACCCACGCGGCCGAAAGACTTGATATCCAAACTAGCCAGGGTCGACTTAACGCGATCACCCCAAGAACTCAAGTTAGCAACTACCTTAGACATGCTTTGCCTCCGCTAACGTATGCGGCAAAGCAGAAATTGATCCTGCACCCATCGTAATTAAAACATCCCCATCTTTTAAAACTTGACTCAATTTTTCTGGCATCTCAGCAATGCTTGCAGCGTAAGCAACAGCGCTTGAATTTAATAATGCTTTTGAATTCTTATCTTCAGCAATAGCGGCTTTCATCAAGCTCTTACCATCTGCCCCCGGAATTTTTGCCTCACCAGCTGGATAGACATCAGTCAACACCAAAGCATCAAAGCTTCTAAGGACTTGTACAAATTCACCAAAACAATCACGTGTTCTAGTAAAGCGATGTGGCTGGAACGCCAGAACCAAACGGCGATCTGGATAAGCGCCGCGTGCGGCAGCTAAGGTTGCTGCCATCTCTACTGGGTGATGACCGTAATCATCAATCAAAGTAAAGCTGCCGCCAGAAGCTAATGGAATCTCTCCATAACGCTGGAAGCGACGACCAACCCCGCTAAATTCAGAAAGCGCTTTCGTGATTGCTTCATCCCCCACACCCAGCTCTGTAGCGATACCAATTGCAGCCAAGGCATTACGCACGTTGTGTAATCCAGGCAAGTTCAGCGTGACATTGAGTGGACCAGGCTTATTGCCATGTCTACGTACCGTGCGACGATCAACTGTGAAATGCATCTGTGTGCCATCTGCGCGCACATTACTTGCGCGGATATCGGCATCCTCAGATAGGCCGTAGCGCAATATCGGCTGGGATACAAATGGAATGATGTCGCGCACATTTGCATCATCAATACAAAGCACTGCCACACCATAAAACGGCATACGCTGAATAAACTGCACAAATGCTTGCTTTAAGCGAGCCATATCGTGCTGATAGGTATCCATATGATCTGCATCGATATTGGTGACGACTTCCATTGCTGGAAATAATTGCAAGAAAGAAGCATCAGATTCATCAGCTTCTACAACAATAAAATCTCCGCGCCCTAAACGCGCATTGGCGTTTGCAGAATTGAGTTTTCCACCAATCACAAACGTAGGATCTAGACCACCCTCAGCCAAAACTGATGCGACCAAACTAGTGGTCGTTGTTTTTCCATGGGTGCCAGCAATCGCAATACCCTGCTTTAAGCGCATTAACTCACCCAACATCACAGCACGCTGAATGACTGGAATTTTTGCAGCTCGCGCAGCCAAAACTTCCGGATTATTGCCAGCGACTGCCGTTGAAATGACTACTGCCTCAGCAGTGCCAATATTTTTAGGGTCATGCCCAATATGAATCACGGCGCCCAATTCCTTCAGGCGCTTAGTAACAGCGCCCTCAGCAAGATCTGATCCTGAAACTTGGTACCCTAAGTTCAGAAGCACTTCAGCAATGCCGCTCATACCAGCACCACCTATACCGATGAAGTGAATTTGCTGAACGATATGCTTCATTTGCCCACTCCTGCACAGTCTGCACACACTTCAGCCACTCGCTGCGTCGCATGTGGCTTTGCTAAGGCATGCGCACGCAATGCCATCTCTTTTAAGCCTGTGCGATTCAGGTTTTGAATCATCATTGCCAAGTCTTGTGGATTAAGCAGCGGCTGCGGCAATAAAACTGCTGCATCTGCACTAGATAAAAACTGTGCATTGGCAGTTTGATGATCATCAATTGCAAATGGAAAAGGTATGAGGCAAGAGGCAACGCCACAGGCCGCAATTTCAGAAACAGTCATCGCACCAGAACGACAAATCACTAAATCTGCCTGCGAGTACGCAGCTGGCATGTCATCAATAAATGGGCGGATATCTGCTGCGACACCCAGATCGGCATAACGCTTTACTAGATCCGCCAAATGCCTATCGCCTGCTTGATGAATAACCTTGGGACGAGACTCTACTGGAATCAACGCCAAAGCAGCTGGAATATTTTCATTTAAGGCTGCAGCTCCCAAGCTACCGCCGACAACCAAAATAGATAAAGGCCCTTGACGCTGCTCATAACGCTCTGCTGGCGCGAGCATATGGTCAAATTCTTCACGAATCGGATTGCCAACCCATTCTGCATTTGGCATTGTATTGGGGAATCCAGTCAAAGTTCGCATGGCGATTTTGCTTAGCGCAATATTGGCGCTACCAGCAACTGAATTTGCCTCATGCAAAACCAATGGACGCTTTAATAATTTAGTTACTAAGCCGCCTGGGAAAGTAATGTAACCACCCATACCTAAAACAACGTTCGGCTTAACTCGACGCATGATTTTCCAACTCTGAATACATGCACGCATCAAATTAATTGGCAACATGAGTTTTGTCTTTAAACCTTTGCCACGCAAGCCACCAAAATCAACTGCCTCAAATGGAAAGTCACAAGACTTCACGAGGCGATACTCCATGCCTGCTTGATTTCCTAACCAAGAGACATTCCAACCACAAATCCGCAAGTATTCAGCGACAGCTAGGCCTGGGAAGATATGCCCACCAGTTCCACCAGCCATCACCAGAATTGAGGGTTTTGTCAAAGCTTCCCTCCACGCATCAGCACGCGATTTTCAAAATCAATGCGCAATAGCATTGCCATTGCAACAGCATTCATCAAAATGCCAGAACCGCCATAACTCACCAATGGCAAAGTCAAACCTTTAGTTGGCAATAGCCCAAGGTTCACACCCATATTAATAAAGGCCTGCCAACCAATCCAAATAGCCACACCCTTAGCAGCGAGTCCTGCGAAGCTGCGATCTAATTGCAAAGCAGTGCGTCCAATTAAGAATGCGCGACGTACGATCCAATAGAACAAGAAGATCATCACGACTACACCAACAAAACCAAGCTCTTCACCGATCACTGCCATGATGAAATCGGTATGGGCTTCAGGCAAGTAATGTAATTTTTCTACGCTACCGCCAAGACCTGTACCAAACCACTCGCCACGTCCAAAAGCCATGAGTGAATGGGTTAATTGATACCCCTTATTGGCTGCGTTATCTACTTGCCATGGATCCATAAATGCCAACATACGTCCACGACGGAATGGTGAGAGCGCAATCATCGTTGCACCGCTCATCAAGCCAACTGCAATCAAACCACCGAATAATTTAGCGTTGATACCGCCCAAAAAGAGAATGCCAAATGCAATCAATGCAACCACTACGAATGCACCCATATCCGGCTCAGCCATCAGCAAGCCACCAACCAAGGCAACTGCAATACCCATAGGTAGCATGCCCTTCACAAAGGAATGGAGATACTCTTGACGTTGCACTGTATAGCTTGCCGCAAAGATCACTGCAGCAAATTTCATTAACTCGGAAGGCTGAAAGTTCATCAAGCCAAGGGGAATCCAACGCTTAGCTCCATTCACGCCTTTGCCGACACCAGGAATGAGTACCGCGATAAGCAGTAAAACGGTAAATCCAAAAATGACTGGCGAATAGCGATCCCACACCTTTGTAGGAATCTTGAAAGCCCAAATCCCCACTCCAATAGCAATCGCCAAAGAAATCATATGGCGGATCAAGAAAAAGTTGCTACTGTAGTTTGCATACTTAGGTCCATCAGCCAAAGTAATAGAAGCTGAATACACCATCACTAGACCAATCAACATGAGGGATAAAATTGCCCAAACAAGCAACTGGTCATACTCCATCATGCGTGAACGAGTTTGCTCTACGCCAGATACTGCATCTCGCAAGCCAGTACGGAAGTTATCGATTCCGCCCCTAGAAAAATTCCAGAAACGATTTAATCCAAGACGGTTTTCAGGAAAGAATTTCTCTTTTAAGTTCATGCCTGGACTCCCTCAAAGCGCATTCCCAACTCTTCGACTTCTGCGGCAAATACTTGAGCACGTTCTTTATAGTCACGGAACTGATCCAAGCTAGCACAAGCTGGAGATAACAACACTATGTCACCAGAGATTGCCTGTGCAGCCGCAGCCTGAACAGCAGTCACTAAGTCACCGCAATTAGTAATGGGTATTCCAGCGCCTAATGATTCGCCAATGGCAACACCATCTTTGCCAATTACGAAGGCGCCCTTTACAAAACGCAAAGCTGGTTCACGAAGTGGGCTGAAATCTTGCCCTTTACCATCTCCACCAGCAATTAACCAAATACGTTTACCTAATTCGTTATTACCCAAACCATTTAATGCGGCAACTGTGGCGCCTACATTAGTACCTTTACTGTCATCCACATACTCAACATCACGAACAATCGCTATGCTTTGCACCCGATGAGGCTCGCCATGATAATCACGTAAACCATGCAAGAGCACGTTCATCGGTAGTTTCGCTGCACGCGCCAAGGCAAGCGCAGCTAAGGCATTTAACGCATTGTGTCGACCACGAATTCTTAATGCATCAGCCGGAATTAAACGCTTAAGGCGTAACGGCTCATCATCCTCTACAACTGCGGACTTACGACGACGCTTAGGCTTGGGCTCTACATCCTCATCAACTTCAGCCCAGACTAACCAATCAATGCCGCCAGCACGCAAGTCATGCTCTATACCAAAGGCACCTTGCTCATCTGGACGATTAGAGCCAAAAGTCACAATAGACTTCTCCGCTTTCTGCTCTTCAGAAAGTAATCCCATCACCAATGAATCATCGCGATTCAGAATGCACACTGTATCGGGGCCAAATATTCTTGACTTGGCTTCTGCATAAGCCGACATATCTACGTGCCAATCTAAATGGTCCTGAGTAATATTGAGAACCGTTGCTGCAGTAGCATTTAATGTGTGGGTGTAGACCAACTGAAAGCTAGATAACTCGAGGACCCATACGTCTGGCATATCCACAATTTGATCTGCCAAATCTAAGCAACTCATGAGCTTTTCTAACGCGGCTGGACTGATGTTGCCCGCAACAGCTACTTTCTTGCCAGCACGCTCACAGAGTTGCCCTGTTAATGCGGTAGTGGTTGTTTTGCCATTGGTGCCAGTGATTGCCAATACTGCAGTCTCATAACTGGACTCTTGTGCCTGCACCATACGGCTTAAAGCTGAAATTGCACGAGCAAAAAATTCAATTTCGCTCCAAACGTCGATTTCAGCTTCTTCAGCTTTTACCAAGAAAGAATAAGTTGGATCTTGTAGTGGCGATAAACCAGGGCTAATACCAATTACATCAACGCCTTTGAGCAAGTCGTCGACTAAAGCTCCAAAACAAATATCTGTAAGGCCTGCAATACGAAGTTCTTCTAGCCAAGCATTCTGACGATCACTGAATGATGATGGGTCACGAGTATCTGCAAGGCGCACCTCGGCCCCGTTTCGCAAGCACCACTTAGCCATGGCGACACCAGATTCACCCAAACCTAAAATGAGGAATCGGCTTGGTGCTTGATAGCCTTCATCAGTCATGAAAGCTGAATTAGCGAAGGGATTTTCTAAGATCAACATATTTACTTTTGGATCACCGTAACTTCAAGCTAGATAAGCCAATTAAGACTAAAAGAATGGTGATAATCCAGAAACGCACAACTACTTGTGTTTCTTTCCAACCGCCCAATTCAAAATGATGATGTAGTGGCGCCATTCGGAAAATGCGACGGCCCTCGCCAAAATGTTTTTTAGTTACTTTGAACCAAAATACTTGGAGCATGACTGAAACTGTTTCAGCAACAAAAATGCCGCCCATCACAAATAAGACAATTTCTTGTCGAACAATGACAGCAATAGTGCCGAGTGCACCACCCAAAGCTAACGCACCCACATCCCCCATAAATACTTGGGCTGGATGAGTGTTGTACCAAAGGAAAGCTAAGCCTGCGCCACCCATAGCACCACAGAAAATCATTAATTCGCCAGCGCCAGGAATATAAGGGAAGAGGAGGTACTTCGCATAAATCGCATTACCCATCACATAGGCAAAAGCACCTAAAGCCGCGCCCACCAGAATCACCGGCATGATGACCAAACCATCAAGACCATCAGTTAGATTCACAGCGTTACTACTGCCAACAATTACTAAGTAACTCAAAATAATGAAGCCCATAATTCCCAATGGGTAGCTTACTTCCTTCATAAACGGTAATAGCAAGTTCGTTTTTGCTGGTAGGTCTAAAGCAAAGCCGCTTCTGAGCCACTCATAGAACAATTGCAGCACCTTGAGGTTGTTAACTTCAGAAACAGAGAATGCGAGATAGATTGCAGCAAATAAACCAATCAAGGTTTGCCAAAAGAATTTCTCTTTCGAGGCCATACCCTTAGGATCTTTGTAGACCACTTTACGGTAATCATCTACCCAACCTACCAAGCCAAAGCCAAAGGTAACAATCATCACAATCCAAATAAATCGATTGCTAAGATCTGCCCACAATATGCATGAAATAAAGATACCAATCAAAATCAAAACACCACCCATTGTTGGAGTGCCTGATTTCACTAAATGCGTTTGCGGTCCATCTGTTCTTACTGCTTGACCCATTTTTAAGGCAGTGAGCTTGCGAATAACCCAAGGTCCCGCAGCCAAACCAATTAACAATGCAGTCACCGTTGCCATCACCGCTCTAAAAGTGATGTAGCTAAACACCCGGAAAAATCCGAAGTCATCCTGCAACCATTGCGCCAACATTAAGAGCATGTTTTAGCCTCCTCTAACAAGGCCTGCACTACACGCTCCATGCGCATAAACCGTGAACCTTTAACCAAAATATTTAAATGCTGATTACTGCCGCTGGACTGAGCATGAAGTGCATCTTTTAATTGCACAATCAAACTATCCATATCTGCGAAATGTTTTGCATGCAATGAAGTTGCATTATTGTTAGCGGACTCGTTAAATCCCTGCAGTGCAAATTGGCACTGCTCACCTAGAGCAAACAGCTTACTGACTCCCTGCTCAGCCGCGTATGCACCTACCTCACGATGGAACTCAGGGCCTTGATTACCAACCTCACCCATATCACCCAAAATCAACCAAGATAAATTGCCTGATTGCTTTAAGGCATCGATCGCTGCTCGCACAGAATCGGGATTAGCGTTGTAGCTATCATCAATGAGGGTTCGATTTGAATCGATCGCCTTAGCTTGCATACGTCCATTGACCGGCGAGAAGGATTCGAGTCCCTGCTTAATTTTTTCAAGACTTACGCCAGCAGCAATTCCTACCGCACTTGCCGCTAAAGCATTGCGAACATTATGGCTTCCTAGGGTATTCAACTGAACCTCGATGCTGCCTTGTTCAGTTTTAATCTGTACTAACCCATTGCTTAATAGGGTGCCAGTTACTGCGGCTGACACCTTGTTCTGCGCAGATGAAAGAACGAAATCCATTACTTTACGACCGGCAGCAGCTTGTCGCCACACATTTGAAAATTCTGAATCCGCTGGAAATACAGCAACACCGTCACCTGGCAACGCACGAATTGCATCCGAGTGCTCTTCAGCTACGGCCGCTACCGTTGCCATAAACTCCTGATGCTCACGTTGGGCATTATTGATTAACGCAATATTGGGCTGTGCAATTGCAGCTAACTGTGCAGTCTCGCCTGGATGATTCATTCCCAGCTCAACAACTGCCAGGCGATCAGTGGAGCGTAACTTTAATAGTGTTAAAGGTAAGCCAATATCGTTATTTAAGTTACCCTTAGTTACCAAGGTATGTTGTTCGCCAACCGCAGCCTTAAAAATCGATGCGATCATTTCTTTAACAGTAGTCTTACCATTGCTACCAGTAACTAATGCCAAAGGAACTGGATGATTGACGCGCCATGCTTTGGCTAAGTTTCCTAAACCAACACGAGTATTGGAAACACAAATGGCTGGTAAGTCTGCCGGACATTTATCCTGGCTACTAATTAACGCAGCCCCTGCACCTGCTTTCGCTACATCAGATAAAAAGTCATGCGCGTCAAAACGCTCGCCCACTAGAGCCACAAATAACTCATTACGCTCAATTTGGCGACTATCAGTACCTACTCGAGAAATAATTAATTCTTTGGCAGTGTCAGTGGAAGCATTAATTAATGTGCTTCCAGGCAGCATAGCCTGTGCTTGCGCAAGCATTGTCATGATGGGCATTAGATTCCGCCCCCAGCAGCTAAGCGAATATGTTCTTGGTCCGAGAAATCAAATTTCTTACCATTGATTTCTTGGGTAGTCTCATGACCCTTACCAGCAACCAATACAATATCGCGAGGACCTGCATGACGAATGGCAGCCATAATGGCAGCCGCACGATCAGCAATCATCTGAACATTTTGTGCTTCAGATCTCATACCATCACGAATCATCTGCATGATGACCTGTGGATCTTCTGACCGCGGATTGTCGCTTGTAATCAAAACCTGATCGGCGTAACGCTCAGCAACAGCGCCCATCAACGATCGCTTGCCGACATCTCTATCACCACCACAACCAAATACACACCAAATATTTCCGCCACGTTGATCCGCGATAGGGCGTAAGGCGCGCAAAGTTTTCTCTAAAGCATCCGGGGTGTGTGCATAGTCCACAACTGCCAACAAACCTTCTGTTTTTTGAGGTTTGCCAAGTTGAATTAACTCCATGCGACCGAGCACTGGATTTAATTGACTAACCTTTTGTGACGCAAGCTCACAGCTCATACCTTGCGAAAGCAATACCGTCCATACTGCAAGGGCATTGCTTAAATTAAATTCACCTAACAAAGGAAGATGAAGCTGGACACTTCCCAGGCCATCACAAATAAAAGTGGAGAGATAACCCGCCCCGCTCAGGACTGAATCTTTTGCATAACTACGTTGTAGGCGCTGACCAAACTTCTCAAAACCCGAAAATGCTGCTGGAGACAATGCATATGCCCATACCTTCAGGCCATCTTTCGCCAATAAGTTCATGGCTAACTCACGGCCAAATACATCATCCAAATTGATCACCGCGTGCTTAAGCCCAGACTGCTGAAATAGCTTTGCTTTTGCTTCAGCATAATCGGCCATATTGCCGTGGTAATCCAAATGATCTTGCGTGAGATTACTGAAGACTGCACAATTAATTTCGGTTCCAGCAATTCGCTCTTGATGAAGCGCATGTGAAGACACTTCCATAGCAACTTGCTTTGCTCCAGCAGTACGCAACTCTGCTAGTTGAGTTTGTAACTTTGGAGCATCTGGAGTGGTGTAGCCAGTTTGAACTAAAGATCCCGGAAAGCCAGTACCTAAGGTGCCTAAAACCGCAGCGCGGTGATTGCTAGTATCTAAAGCTTGGGCGAGCCACTGAGTAATGCTCGTTTTCCCATTAGTACCAGTCACACCGATGATGCTTAATTCCTTGCTAGGGTGCTCATACCACTGCGAGCACAATTGGCCTGCGTGTGCAGCAAGATTTGCAACTGCGAAACATTGTGGATGATCAACAAATTGATTACCCATACCCTCCGGATCAAACACTACGGCTGCTGCACCAGCTTCCAAAGCAGCATTGATAAATTGACGGCCATCGCGCAATGCATTGCCATGACCCACAGGATATGCAAAAAAGATATCGCCAGACTGAATCTGGCGACTATCCGCACACACTTTTGCGGAAGAGTTCGCTAAAGTGTGTAAGTGGTCAATCAAGTGATTGGTGTCTATTTTCAAGTCCACCCTCATCGCTTCAAAACCACATGTTGAACTTGGGTATTTGCAGCTTGAATCTCCTGTGGACTCTTATCCTGCAATACCATTTGCTTGACTTTGTTGTCTGGCAAAACGTTTAAGGTATGGAGTGTTTCGCTCACAATTGTTGAAAACACAGGAGCTGCTACGTCGCCACCGTAGTGACTTCCACCAGTAGGCTCATCAATCATCACTGCAACCACAATCCGCGGCGCACTAATGGGAGCTAAACCAGCAAAGTAAGCGCGATATTTATTGCCGTACCCCTTACCAACTAACTTATGCGCTGTTCCAGTCTTGCCACCAACACGGAATCCTTCAGCCTGCGCCTTAATAGCAGTACCACCGGGCTCGGTAACAGACTCCATCATGCTGCGCATTTCAATTGCAGTTTTTGGAGAAAGGACTTTAGTGCCTGGCTTGAACTCTGGACTACGTTCAATTGTCAAAGGCACTAATTCACCATCCCGAGCAAATACTGTGTATGCGCGTGCAACCTGAAATAAAGAGGCGGAAATACCATAACCAAATGCAATGCGCGCCTGATCTGTCGGCATCCACTTTTTAAACGGGTGAACCGTTCCGGCAACGGCGCCAGGGAAACCAATTTTGGGGGCCTGACCAAACCCAACTGCCGTATAGAAATCCCACATCTCTTCAGCGGAAAGACTATTCATTGCAATCTTTGCTGTACCAATATTGCTAGACTTTTGAATAATTTGAGAGACCGTTAGATTTCCATAGGGGTGCGTATCCGTAATTGGCTTAGGCCCAATTAAATATTTCGCACCAATCACCATATTGGTGTCCGGCTTAACGGCCCCCTTTTCTAAAGCAATTGCAATAGTCAAAGGTTTCATAGTTGAACCAGGCTCAAAAGTATCCGTCAATACACGATTGCGTAATTGCTCGCCTGTTAGCACTCTTCGATCATTCGGGTTATAACTCGGGTAATTTGCCAAAGCCAAGATCTCGCCCGTTTGCGTATCAAGCACTACCGCACCACCTGCTTTAGCGTGATGCTTTTCAACTGCATCTTTCACAGCGTTATAGGCTAAGAACTGAATCTTGCTATCAATCGAAAGATTCAAGTCCTTGCCATTTTGTGGCAATTGCAAAACAGCCATTTCATCGACAACGCGCCCGAGACGATCAACCACTACACGCCTCTGTCCTGGGTGTCCGGCAAGATCTTTCTCTCTCGAAAGCTCCATACCCTCTTGGCCTTTATCGTTAACGTTTGTAAAGCCAACCACGTGCGCCATCGCCTCGCCCTCTGGGTAGAAGCGACGATATTCATTATTCAAACCAATGCCTGGGATTTCTAATTGCTTAATTTGTTGCGCAATTGCTGGATCAACCTGGCGTTTTAAGAAGATCTGCTTACGCTCTTCCTTTAATTTTTTACGCAACTCTGCTTCACTGATCTGCAAAAGGCTAGCTAACTTTTGTACTTTGTCAGCGGCCAAATCATCTGGAACTGTATCGTTATAGGCAATAACTGACTTGGCCTCTAAGCTGGTTGCAATCACCTGGCCATTACGATCCAAAATTTTTCCACGACTTGCAGGTAGCTCCAGCTCCCGCTGAGTACCACGCACACCTTTGGCTTCATAAAATGCATTGCCCGGTCCCTGAATCCAAAATGCGCGCAGTAATAGCATCATGAAAACAAAGAATAAGAGGAATAGCATTAAACGAGACCGCCACATTGGCAGACGCAATACTAAATTTGGTGTAGTAGAAAAACCAACTGGTCTCATTTGGTCTCCCTCAAGTACAAAGTACGCTCTGGGGAGATTGGGGACATGCGCAATTGATTGCGAGCAACATCACGAATGCGTGCTGACTTTGAAAGATTGCGTTGCTCATACTCGAGTCGCAACCATTCTTGATTTAACTTGCGCTCTTCAATTTGCGCACGTTCCTGCAGAATAAATAACTTACGTGCGCGCTGCTGGGCTGCCACTAGTGATAGCGCACAAATTAATAGCAGCGCAAGCAATGTCAATGTTGCGCGATTCATGCAACTGCTCCCATACGCTTTTCAGCAACACGCATAATTGCTGAACGTGCACGCGGATTCTCAGAAACCTCGGTATTACTTGGCTTAATACGACCAATAATTTCCAGTGCACTTTGCGGCAGATCTCTATCACGCACAGGTAGGCCACGTGGGACCTCTACTTTTGCATGTGCCTGCATAAACTGCTTCACAATTCGATCTTCAAGAGAGTGAAAACTAATCACCGCTAGTCTGGCGCCAGGCTTTAATAATTTCAATGCCGCTTTTAAACCGAGCTCTAAATCTTCTAGCTCGCGATTAATAAAAATGCGCAGAGCTTGAAATGTTCTGGTTGCAGGATCTTGCCCTGCTTCACGTGTGCGTACAACACTAGCAACTAGACTTGCTAATTCTGTCGTAGTTTTTGGTGACAATCCTTCTTCACGCTTGGCCACAATGGCTTTAGCGATCTGATATGCAAAGCGCTCTTCTCCGTAAGTCTTAATCACGTGCGTGATTTCCTCCACCGGTGCTTGCGCCAACCACTCTGCTGCCGTCAAACCATGATCGGTATTCATGCGCATATCGAGCGGACCTTCGCGACGAAATGAAAATCCCCGATGTGCTTCGTCCACTTGCGGCGAGCTGATTCCTAAATCCAACAAAATTCCATCGACCGATTCTGTTTCTGCGTACTGATCCATCTGCGCAAAACTGTCGTGCACAATCTTTAAACGTGGATCGTTGATCTGCTGCGCTACTGCAATCGCATCCAGATCCTTGTCGAAAGAAATCATGCGTGCTGATGGATTCAATTCTTTGAGCAGTGCTTGAGTATGACCGCCACGCCCAAAGGTTCCATCGATTACCAGAATTTGTTTTGCTGCATTTTGATTTTGAATCAGTGGGCCACCAACTAGCGCCGTCACCGCCTCGGCCAGTAACACTGGGCGATGAGTTATGTTCATAGCACCCTGTCATCAAAAATTAAATTGCTTGAGTGCTTCAGGCATGCCTTGCGCAATCGCAGCCTGTTCTTTTGCAGCGTATGTAGCTGCGTCCCACAATTCCAAGTGACTTCCCATGCCAAGCAATATCACTTCTTTTTCTATGCCAGCTGCTGCGCGCAATTCTGGACTGACCAATACGCGACCAGCACTATCCAAATCCATTTCCGCTGCGTTACCCAAGAAGATTCGACGCCACCAATGAGCATCCATTGGAAGTTGTGCAACTCTCGCTCTGAAGGTTTCCCACTCAGGCCTTGGGAACAGAAGTAGGCAGCCATCGGGGTGTTTTGTGAGCGTGATTCGGCCCTCGCCCTGAACCAACAGGGCGTCACGATGCTTTGCCGGCACAGACATGCGGCCTTTTGCATCTAAATTGAGAGCTGACGCACCTTGAAACACCATTTACCCCACTTTTTCACACTTCCTCCCACTTTAGAGGATCGCACTAAGAGGGTCAAGTGTTTTTAGGAGTTTTTTTAGGAATTTCTCTAGTGTTTACAAACACTTAGCGTCGTGTGTTCAGAAAATGGTGTTAGTAAAATAGCTACTTGAAACAATGGCTTGGAAAATATACTTAAGAATAGATCTTAGCTATTGGGCTAGATAATCCCAAAATATACTGTATTTATAAACAGTAATATCAAAAAAATATATCAAAATTAATCAGAAATTAATTTTTAAGAATTAATCGTATTTCAGTTTTAAATTTTGTAAGCAGTAGTGGTCATTATCTTAGACATTGCCTGCATTATTTTCTGAACAGGTTCTGGCAAATGTGCACCGCCTGCATTTTTTGCAGCTTGTCCGTGAGCAATTTCATCAACGCGCATTTGATCAACAATTGCGCGTGAGCGTTGATCATCTTTTGGCAATTTTTGGAGATGACTTTCTAAGTGATTCTCAACTTGTTTTTCTGTTTCAGCCACAAAACCTAAGCTCCACTTATCACCCGCTAAGCCTGCTGCCATGCCGATTGCAAAGGATCCTGCATACCACAACGGGTTAAGATAACTCGTATGCGAACCAAGTTCTTGGAGGCGAGTTTCACACCACGCAAGATGATCCATCTCTTCTTGACCTGAGTGATTCAGCATCTCCTGAATTTCTGGATTTCGTGCAACTAATTTTTGTGATTGATATAGCGCTTGAGCACAAACTTCGCCAACGTGATTTACTCGCATGAGACCTGCAGCATGTTTTCGTTCAGCGGCATTTAACCCTGAGTTACTCGCTAAATTTGACCCTGGAATAGGCCTTTGAGCATTGGCGCCCCCAACAACCGACCGAAGGGCGGTGTCAAACTCCAGAATAAGACGATCTATTGGGGACATTCTGGAGAAAAGTTAGATCAAAACCTCTGCTTTACTGCTTTGCTTAGTCTTTAGACCCAGCTCAGCCAAGAGCTCACGGTCTTGTTCGGCCTCTGGATTGCCAGTAGTGAGTAATTGCTCACCATAGAAAATCGAATTAGCGCCAGCCAAGAAGCACATGGCCTGAACAGCTCTGCCCAGCTCCTGACGGCCTGCTGAAAGGCGTACACGGGCTTTAGGCATGGTGATTCTCGCAACTGCAATGGTTCTCACAAACTCAAGTGGATCAAGGGGTTTTTGGTCCGCCAATGGTGTACCAGCAACCGGCACCAAATGGTTAATAGGTACCGACTCTGGGTAAGGGCTCAAATTAGCCAAGCGCGCAAGAAAAGCAGCTCGCTGCTCTCTAGACTCACCCATACCCACGATGCCGCCACAACACACTGACATACCAGCAGCACGGACGTTTGAAATCGTATCTAAACGATCCTGGTAGCCCCGAGTAGAAATTACTGAGCGGTAAAAGTCTTCACTGGTATCTAGATTATGGTTGTAGAAGTCCAAACCAGCCTCTTGAAGCGCCTGAGCTTGATCGGCCTCCAGCATGCCCAAGGTGGCACAGGTTTCAAGTCCTAAGGCCTTTACGCCCTTGATCATGGCAGTGACTTTTTCGATATCGCGGTCTTTAGGTTCGCGCCAAGCAGCACCCATACAGAAACGGTTAGAGCCAGCCGCTTTGGCTGCTTTGGCAGCCTCTAAAACCTCGTCCAAGCCCATCAACTTCTCGGCCTTAACGTCGGTGTCATAACGCGCAGCTTGAGGGCAATAGCCGCAATCCTCAGGACAACCACCTGTCTTGATTGACAACAAGGTAGCCAATTCCACATCACCCTCAGGGAAATAAGCCTTATGAGTCTCTTGGGCCTTGAGCATCAATTCATTAAAGGAAAGCGCAAATAAGGCCTCAATTTGAGCCACGGACCACTCTCCAGCTGCCACGATCTCTGTATTTGCACCCTGGTGCAATTCAGCCTTCGATTTGAACTGGGTTAAAGGTTTTTCAACGGTTTGAGTGTCCTGCATGGGCAAATTCCAGAAATTAGGTAGATTCAAGGCATAAACATAACAGATACAGGCCTGAAATTGGGAAAACTAGTGGTCAAATATCAAACATGAAGGTTATTTCTGACTTAAATCAAGCTCCCCTTGTTGACCGCAGCCTAGCCGCAGTTTGGCACCCATGCACTCAGATGAAACAGCATGAGTCATTTCCGCTGGTTGCCATTACAAAAGGTAGGGGCGCTTGGTTATATGACGAAAACGGCAATGCCCTGCTCGACGCTATTAGCTCTTGGTGGACCAATTTATTTGGCCACTCCAATCCACGTATCAATCAAGCAATTACAGAGCAGCTAGAAAAAATTGAGCATGTGATGCTCGCAGGATTCACGCATCCACCAGTAGTGGAGTTATCCGAAAAACTGTCGGCACTTACCAATCATCATTTAGGCCACGTCTTTTACGCATCTGATGGCGCTTCTGCTGTGGAGATTGCGCTGAAGATGAGTCATCACTATTGGCAGCTCAATGGCAAACCACAAAAGAAAAAGTTTGTTTGTGTAGAAAATGGTTATCACGGAGAAACGCTAGGTGCATTAGCGGTAACTGACGTAGCCATTTTCAGAGAAGCTTACGGGTCGCTGCTTCAAGATGTCTACACAGTCACCTCCCCCGATGCACGCAAAGCAAAAGTTGGTGAGACCGCAGAAGATGTGGCAAAACACGCAGCCAAACAGCTTGAAGAGTTATTTGCAAAAGAGCATCAACAGATAGCCGCCTTTATTGTCGAACCTTTAGTGCAATGCGCCGGACAAATGGCTATGCACTCTCCCGAATATCTGTGCCTAGTCAGAGAGCTATGCAATCGCTATGAAGTGCATCTGATTGCAGATGAGATTGCCGTTGGCTGTGGGCGGAGCGGTAAGTTTTTCGCCTGTGAGCACGCTGGTATCTGGCCAGACTTCTTAACCCTTTCCAAGGGAATTAGTGGCGGCTACTTGCCACTATCTCTATGTCTTACTACCAAGCAGATTTACCAAGCATTTTATGGTGACCAAACATCGCAAGGGTTTTTACACTCCCACTCATATACCGGCAATCCACTAGCATGCGCTGCTGCTCTGGCTTGCCTTGAGATTTTTGAAGCTGAAAATGTATTGGAAAGAAATATTGAGCGCTCAAAGGATTTAGCTAAAGCTTTTGCGTGGGCAAAGACCGATGAACGTATCGAGCATTGGCGGCAGCAGGGAATGATTTTGGCATTCGATATTAAAAATGATTGTCTCAAGGACGCAAAAACTTTTGCACGAACTATGTTTGCTCATAGTTTAGAAAAGGGAATATTAATTAGACCTATCGGCAACACGATTTATGTGATGCCCCCATATATTTTGTCATCCGAAGAAGCGATGCAATTGGGTAGCGCAGTAAAGCTTGCCCTAGAAAAGACATTAGCATGACGAACTCATTTAATGCCCTTCGTTTAGCTCAAGATCAAATTGCGGATTTAGATCTGCAACTACTAAAGCGAAAACTCAAAGCGACTCAATCCCCATGCGACACCAAAGCCGTAGTTAATGGGCGTGAGTTAAAGGCCTTCTGTAGCAATGACTATCTAGGGCTCGCAAACCATCCCGATTTAATTCAAGCCATTGCAGAAGGTGCCAAGATATATGGTGTTGGTAGCGGCGCTTCCCATCTCATTAGCGGTCACAGTGTTGCTCATGAGATTCTTGAAGCCAAGTTAGCTGCTTTCCAAAAGCAACATATCCCAGATGCACGCGCGCTCTTTTTTAGCACCGGCTATCTTACTAACCTGACAGCTATTACAGCCTTTGCAAGGCTTGCACCACAAGGGTATATCAGCATTTACTCTGCAAAGCTAAATCATGCTTCACTAATTGATGGTGTTCGTCTCGCAAGCGCACAGTCAAATGCACGCGTGAGCTTATTTGATCATGAGGAAGTAAATACTTTAAGCGAATTACTAAAGGCGGATCAAAGTGATCTCAAGATGATCGTTACCGATGGCGTCTTTAGCATGGATGGCGACCTCGCTCCCGTGAAGAAACTATTGGAGCTCGCAGAGCAACATGATGCGCTCCTATTGGTAGATGACGCGCACGGCTTTGGCGTGCTCGGAAAACAAGGGCATGGCATTTTGGAACAGGAAAATATCTGCTCAGAACGCATTGTTTATATCGGTACACTTGGCAAGGCTGCTGGTGTTAGTGGCGCCTTTGTTTGTGCACACAAAACCTTGATTGAATGGCTAATTCAAAAAGGCCGTCCGTTTATTTACAGTACTGCTACGCCACCAGCAATAGCGCACACACTCACAAAGAGTTTAGACATTATTGAGGGGGATGAGGGAGGCAATCGTCGCGCCCAACTGAATCAACTCATTCGTATTTGGCAAGATGAAATGCATTTTTCTCAATGGGAAAAAGTCTCCTCTTGCACTGCCATTCAGCCTGTCATTTTGGGTAGTAACGCCAATGCTTTATTAGCCGCCAAATTATTAGACGAAGCAGGTTACTGGATTCCAGCCATTCGCCCACCCACCGTTCCTATTGGGAGTGCAAGATTACGGATTACCTTTTCTGCCAATCATAGCGAAGCAGATTTACGTCAGCTAATCACCACTTTGAAGACCATAGAACAAGCAGCAATCCAAAAGGCATCTGATGAATAAGCAGTTTGGATTCTTTGTTACCGGCACAGATACCGAGGTTGGCAAAACATTGGTAAGTGGCGCTCTCATCCTGAAGTTGCGTGAGCAAGGCATTAAAACCATTGGCTTTAAACCTGTTGTCGCCGGCACCTACAAAGATGCACAGGGAATAACCCTCAACGAGGATTTGGAAACGCTGCGCATTGCATCAAACCTTGGCTCTAATGAATTCAATCTTTGCCCTTATGTGCTGGATCAAGCCGCCGCTCCCCACCTCGTAGCAGAAAAGCAGGGAATTCAACTGGAAATGAGTTTGATGCATCAAGCTTTTCAGAATATTCACCAACATGCAGATTGCATTGTGGTTGAAGGTGCTGGCGGTTTGCTCATTCCACTGAATGCAGATGAAGACCTTGGAGAGTTTGCAAAAATCATTGATATGCCACTTATTCTCGTGGTGGGTATGAAATTAGGCTGCATCAATCACGCTATCCTGACTTATGAAGCAATCAAGGCACGTAATTTAAAGATTTCTGGATGGGTAGCCAATGCTCTTAGCGAAGAAATGCCGCTACTGCAAGAAAACCTACAAACCTTGCAAGCCAGAATTGGAGCGCCATTTTTAGGTCTTATTCCACCCCTCCCAAAAGAGCTTTGGAAAGCTGCTAATAGCCCTTATTCAATTGATGCTTTGAAATTTGCTGCACAGCACATTCAATTACCCAAGCAATAATCAGCATCCGTCAGCATTCAAAGGCATCGCAAAAGACTTTCGGATAAGATGAAGGGATGCATTTAATCCCAGAAATTACTGACTCCGCAGAAGCTATTCAAGAAATTAGACGCAATATTCATGCGCATCCTGAATTGCGTTTTGAAGAGAATCGCACAGCCGACTTGGTAGCAGAAGCACTCTCCAGCTGGGGAATTGCCGTTTACCGCGGTATGGGAAAAACTGGCGTAGTGGGTCGCCTAGATGGTGACTTAGGCCCAGGCAAGATGATTGGTCTACGTGCCGATATGGACGCACTGCCACTTCAAGAACACAATAACTTTGCACATGCCTCAAAAAATCCAGGAAAAATGCATGCCTGTGGTCATGATGGTCACACCGCTATGCTTCTTGGTGCTGCACAGTATTTATCAAATCACCGCGATTTCAAAGGCACGGTAATTTTTATTTTTCAGCCTGCTGAAGAAGGTGGTGCCGGTGCAAATGAAATGATCAAAGATGGACTCTTTAAAGAGTTTCCATGTGATGCCGTATTTGGTTTACACAATTGGCCTGGTTTAGCAGAAGGTCACTTTGGCGTAACGCCTGGACCTATGATGGCCTCTAGTAATACGTTTGAAATTACTATCAAAGGTAAAGGTGGTCACGCAGCCTTACCCCACAATAGCGCTGACCCAGTTTTTGCTGGTGCACAAGTAGTACTTGCATTACAAAGCATCATTACACGCAATAAACGCCCTGTGGATGCGGCTGTTTTATCGATCACCCAATTTCATGCGGGTGAAACTAGCAACGTTATTCCTGATAGCGCCTTTATCGGCGGCACAGTCCGCACCTTCACTTTAGATGTGTTGGACCTCATTGAGCAACGCTTACGAGAAATTGCTCACAGCGTTTCGAGCGCTTTCGATTGCCAAGCGGAAATTACATTTGCACGAAATTACCCGCCACTTATTAATCATGCGAATGAAGTGGAATTTGCTACTGAAGTCATGAGCGAATTGGTGGGCAAGCAAAATGTTAATGCTTCAATCGATCCTACGATGGGCGCTGAAGATTTTGCATTTATGTTGCTGGAGAAGCCAGGTTGCTATGTATTCCTGGGCAATGGCGATGGCGATCATCGCTCCGTAGGTCACGGCATGGGTCCATGCCACCTACATAATCCCTCCTACGACTTCAATGACTCTTTGATTCCAGTGGGCGTGAGCTATTGGGTCAAATTAGCTCAACGCTTCCTAGAGAAAATCTAAATTCTTTTAATTAAGAATTAGTAAATTTGGCTGGGCGTTTTTCCATAAACGCAGCCATACCTTCCTTCTGATCGTTTGTACCAAAACAGGCATGAAACAGACGGCGCTCAAAATGAATTCCTTCGGACAAGGTCGTTTCGTATGCAGTATTGATACTCTCTTTGACCATCATGGCAGTCAATAAAGGCATATCCGCGATTCCCTTAGCAATTGCTTTCACTTCTTTTAGCAAGTCTGCTTGAGGAAATATTCTGGCAACCAATCCAGAACGCTCAGCTTCTGCAGCATCCATCATGCGCCCTGTTAATGCTAAGTCCATTGCCTTGGCTTTTGATACAGCGCGGGGCAAACGTTGTGTACCACCCGCACCAGGAATGATGCCCAACTTCACCTCGGGTTGAGCAAACTTCGCATTATCAGCAGCCATAATGGTGTCGCACATCATCGCTAACTCGCACCCACCACCTAGAGCATAGCCAGAGACTGCAGCAATGACTGGCTTACGGACTTTTTTAATCTCTTCCCAATTACGGGTAATAAAGTCTTCGCGATAAACGTCTTTCAAACCATACTTCGCCATTGAAGCAATATCTGCACCGGCTGCAAATGCCTTTTCACTACCAGTAATGATCATGCAGCCAATGTTATCGTCCGCGTCAAATGCCAACAACGCAGCACCAAGCTCATCCATCAGTTGATCATTCAACGCATTGAGCACCTCAGGACGATTCAAAGTAATCGTGGCAACTCTACCGTCTACTTCAGTCAAAATTGTTTTGTAGCTCATGAATTTCTTTCAATAATAAGTACACTATTAACGCGGAAGCAACAACCACATCCTACCGTTTTGTTTCATGCGACCCGCCATCTCTCCAGCAGAATCTCCTGATCCCCAATAGTAGTCTGCTCTGACGCCGCCCACAATCGCTTTACCCGTATCTTGGGCCATTACCAGTTTTTGTAAAGACTGGTTGCTCAGCGGTTTAGTGGTTGCAAGAAACACTGGAGCCCCCAAAGGCATTGCTTGGGGATCAACCGCGATACTGCGCTCGCTAGTTAATGACACACCCAGAGCACCAACAGTGCCAAAGGTTTCTTTAAAAAAGACAAAACGGGGATTAGCATTGAGCATTTCATTCACACGCTCAGGATTTCGCTTAGCCCATTGCGAGATACCCTGCATGGTTGCTTCGCTACGAGTGATTTCTTTTCGATCAAGCAACCATTGTGCCGATGATTTAAAGGGCTGTTCATTTGTTCCAGCAAACCCAAGTTGCATAATTTTGCCGTCCTCGAGACGAATTTTTCCCGAGCCCTGAATTTGCATGGAGGCAGCTTCAACTGGGTCTTGTACCCAAGCAATTTCCGAGCCCTTTAAAACCCCTGAATTTATTAGCTCTGCACGGGTTGGGCCGGGATTAGGTTTTGATTTGCGCCAAGCACTTGGGTAACTATAAAGAGGAACAGTGTAAGTACTGGTGCGAGTTAACGAACCACTGATCACCGGCTCATAATAGCCGGTGATCAAACCGGTATCACTTCCAGAGCTAGTGCGAATTTCATAGGCCTGAAAATTACTTTCAAAATATTTCCGAATCGATTGCGCATCACGACTTGAAACATTACTTGCTTGAGCGCATACCGGACGCCAATTGATTTCACTATTTTTTTTGCGTAGGGCATCGCAACTTTTTAACCATGCAGGCCATGCTTGAGACAAGTCATCTTCTTGCCATCCCGGCAAGGCCTGCCAAGATACTGCGCTGAAACTGGCAATGGAAGAGCTGTAGCTCGATGGTGACGCACCCGAGCTACTGGAGCGAAATCCCGCACCGCGAGTAGGGGGAGTAGAACATCCTGCAATCAAGCTCGTGAGCAGAATTGCGAATACACTTAATACAACAAATTTAAATTTACAAATCATGATCGCCAATTTACTCGATGAATATCCAATGCTACTGTTTGTCTTTGAGGGCGCTCTTGCCTTAGGACTTCTGCTATTTATTGTCCTCTGGACAGGCAAAGGTAAAAAATAGCATTTTTGCGACCCTTTTTAGTGCAGGGTGCGCGGCATTACCAAGACAAACTCAGGAATGGGGGCCTGAAAAAACTGGGCGTCCTCAGTAACGCAGAAATACTCCCCGCGCATGGTTCCTGCGGGCGTAGGCAGGGTTGCCCAGCTGGTGTACTCAAAATGTTCCCCAGTCCTCAATAGTGGCTGCTGGCCTACCACCCCCAAGCCCCGTACTTCCTGAACATCGTTATCCCCATCAGTAATAAACCAATGGCGGGCAATGAGCTGAATGCTGGCCGTACCAGTATTTCGAATGGTGACGGTATAGGCAAAGGCAAATTGGCGGTTATCGGGGTCAGATTGCTCTGGAAGATACTGGGCTTTGACCGTAATGCTCATTTCGTGGGGATTCATGCTCGAATTCTGCTCCATCCTAAGGCCAACTGCAAGCTAGAATCTAGGGATGGAAAGCCAAAAAATATCCTCAAATAGTCAATTTGTCATTGCTCCGTCGATTTTGTCCGCTGACTTCGCCTGTCTAGGTAAGGAAGTACAGGACGTTTTAGTGGCGGGCGCTGATTGGATTCACTTTGATGTGATGGATAACCACTACGTACCCAATCTCACTATTGGCCCCTTGGTTTGTGAGGCTATTCGCCCTTACGCAATAAAAGATGGCAAGCCTGCAGTGATTGATGTGCACCTCATGATCGAACCTGTGGATCGCATCGTGCCCGACTTTGCTAAAGCGGGTGCAAATTTAATTAGCTTTCATCCCGAGGCAAGTCCTCATGTCAATCGCACATTGAATCTCATTCGAGACCAGGGTTGTCAAGCAGGTCTTGTATTTAATCCAGCAACTCCGCTAGATCATCTCGATCACACTCTTGAATTAATTGATCTCGTATTACTGATGTCAGTCAATCCAGGATTCGGCGGTCAATCATTTATTCCAAGCACTCTGAATAAAATTGCTCAGATGCGCGCACGTCTAGATCGTTATCAAGCAGAAACTGGTCGACATATTCGTCTTGAAGTGGATGGCGGCATTAAAGTGGACAACATTGCCGAAGTAGCAAAAGCAGGTGCTGATACTTTTGTTGCAGGCTCAGCGATTTATGGCAAAGAAAATTATGCAGATGTAATCACAGCAATGCGTGCTGAATTAGGAAAGTCTGGAAGATCCTAATGCAACGTGAAGAATTTAATGCTTTAGCTAAACAGGGTTTCAATCGCATTCCTCTCATTAAAGAGGTTTTGGCTGATCTTGAAACTCCATTGTCACTTTACGTCAAACTGAGCCAAGCATTCGGCAAGAAAAATACCTACCTATTAGAGTCCGTTTTAGGTGGCGAACGTTTTGGGCGCTTCTCCTTTATTGGTCTGCCTGCCAGGACGATCATCAAAACTGTTGGCACACCTAGTGCACCGATGAATGAAGTCGTGACCGATGGAAAAATCGTTGAGACGAATCATGAGAATCCACTCGATTTTGTTGATACTTATTTCAAACGCTTCAAGGTAGCACTGCAGCCTGACATGCCACGTTTTTGTGGTGGCCTAGCGGGCTACTTTGGCTATGACACTGTCCGTTATATCGAGTCACGATTAGCGCATCATCAACTTCCAGATGAATTAGGTGTGCCCGATATTCAACTTATGTTGACTGAAGAGTTGGCAGTGATTGATAACGTCGCCGGAAAAATTTACTTCATTGTTTATGCAGATCCCAGTGTTGCAGACAGTTTTGAAAAAGCACAAGAGCGTTTGAAAGAATTAATGACTTGTCTTGGTAAGCCAGCAAATATGCCAGCATCTTTACCAAGCAGCAAAACAGATCTCATTCGTAAATTTAAGGCCGCAGATTTTGAAACTGCGGTCCTGAAAACCAAAGAATATATTTTGGCTGGCGACTGTATGCAGGTAGTGATTGGTCAACGCATCAGCAAACCATTCACCGATTCTCCTTTAGCGCTCTACAGAGCATTACGCTCACTCAACCCGTCCCCATATATGTACTTTTATGACTTTGGGGATATGCAAATTGTGGGCTCATCCCCTGAGATTCTGGTTCGCCAAGAAAAACGGGCTGCCGAGAAGATTGTGACCATACGTCCGCTGGCCGGCACCCGCCCTCGCGGAGCTAATCCTGAGGAAGATGAACGCTTGGCTAAAGAGCTATTGGCAGACCCTAAGGAAATCGCTGAACACGTCATGCTGATTGATTTGGCACGCAATGACGTAGGTCGGATAGCAAAAACTGGCTCAGTAAAAGTAACTGACTCGATGTCTATTGAGAAGTACTCTCACGTTCAGCACATTGTGAGCTCAGTAGAGGGTAATCTTTTAGACAATATGAGCAATATGGATGTATTGCGAGCTACCTTCCCAGCAGGCACTTTGTCTGGCGCGCCAAAAATCCGGGCAATGGAAATCATCGATGAGATGGAAATTGTGAAGCGCGGTGTGTATGGTGGTGCAGTAGGCTACCTCTCCTTTTCAGGTGATATGGATGTCGCCATTGCTATTCGTACGGGCGTTATTCGCGATGGCATGTTGCACTCTCAGGCCGGCGCAGGCGTTGTCGCTGATTCTGATCCCACTGCCGAGTGGAAAGAAACAGAAGCCAAAGCACGTGCAGTACTTACTGCCGCAGATTTAGTACAAGGAGGACTTGATGCTCCTAATGATTGATAACTACGATTCATTTACCTACAACCTCGTTCAATACTTTGCAGAACTCGGTGAAGAGGTAAAAGTATTTCGTAATGATGAAATTGCTGTTGAGGATATTGCTCAGCTTAATCCTGCGCGCATCTGCATCTCACCTGGACCATGTAGCCCAGCTGAAGCCGGAATCTCTATAGAAACTATTAAACGTTATGCCGGACAGATTCCAATTCTCGGGGTGTGCTTAGGGCACCAGGCAATTGGCGAAGCATTTGGGGGTAAAGTCATTCGCGCCCAAAAAGTGATGCATGGGAAAACCGACAGCATTCACCATACCGGAGTGGGTGTATTTAAAAATCTACCCGATCCATTTAAGGTCACACGCTATCACTCTCTTGCCATAGAAAAAAGTTCTTTGCCTGCCATGCTAGAGGTAACTGCAACTTCCTCTGATGGTGAAATCATGGGTGTAAGGCATCGTGAGCTAGCTGTTGAAGGCGTACAGTTCCACCCAGAATCTATTCTTTCTGAACATGGTCATGCCTTGCTCAAGAATTTTTTACAAAACAAGTAATCCACCCTAATCACAGCGCTATGTCAATCACTCCGCAAGAAGCCCTACAACGCTGCATAGAACATCGCGAATTGTTTCATGATGAGATGACAGCGATGATGCGCCTCATCATGAGCGGAGAGATGTCACAAGAGTTGGTGGCTGGCTTGTTAGTAGCTTTACGCACTAAAAAAGAGACTGTTGGCGAAATCGCGGCTGCCGCACAGGTGATGCGTGAATTTGCAACTTCAGTACAGGTAGCAGACCGCAGTCATTTAGTAGATGTGGTTGGCACAGGCGGTGATGGCGCACACACATTTAACATTTCTACTGCAGCAATGTTTGTGGCCGCAGGTGCAGGAGCAAAGATTGCTAAACACGGCAATCGTAGTGTGAGCAGCAAATCAGGTAGCGCTGACGTATTGGAAGCGCTTGGCGTGAATCTCGCGCTGTCTGCCGAACAAGTGGCTACATGCATTTCAACGGTAGGCGCAGGATTTATGTTTGCCCCAAATCATCATCCAGCAATGAAAAATGTGGTGCCAATCCGAAAGCAACTTGGTGTACGAACCATTTTTAACATCTTAGGCCCACTTACCAACCCCGCAGATGCCAAACGTATTCTGATGGGCGTATTTCATGCAGACCTCGTGGGTATTCAAGCTCGCGTACTGCAAGCCCTGGGAATGGAACATGCGCTGGTAGTCTATGGTCGCGATGGTCTAGATGAGATTTCCCTTGAGGGCTCCACCTTGGTGGGAGAACTCAAAGATGGCGCGGTACGTGAATATGAAATTCATCCAAAAGACTTTGGATTAACTACTGCTCCGACCACTAGCTTCAAGGTAGCTAATGCCCAAGAATCTAAACAGATCGTATTAGATGTGATTGATGGCAAGTTGGGCCCTGCAAGCGATATTGTTTGCCTTAATGCTGGCGCAACACTATATGTAGCTGGGGTAGCAAAAGATATTGCTAGTGGTATATCACTAGCTAGAGCCGCCATTGCATCAGGGGCCGCTCGTCAAAAGTTAGATGCCTTTGTTGCGGCAACTCAATCTAAATAAGTCATCATTCATGAGCGATATTCTCGACAAAATTGTTGCAACCAAAAAGATTGAGGTTACTAACTGCCTTCAAAAAGTATCACTTGCTAACCAACGTGAACAGGCAGAGGCGAATAATCAGGATGCACTTCTGAAGCCAAGAGGCTTTATTCAAGCGATTGAACAAAAGCTTACTGCCGGCAATGCTGGAGTCATTACTGAGATTAAAAAAGCAAGTCCAAGTAAAGGCATCTTGCGTGAGAACTTCGCGCCAGCCGAGATTGCGCAGTCTTATGAAAAACATGGTGCCGCCTGTTTATCCGTCCTAACGGATGTAGATTACTTTCAAGGCAGCAACGCTTATCTTCAGCAGGCTCGAGCAGCGTGCAGTATTCCCGTGCTACGCAAAGATTTCACCATAGACCCCTATCAAGTTTATGAAGCTCGTGCGATTGGTGCAGACGCAATTCTGTTAATCGTGGCCTGCCTTGAATTAAATCAAATGAAAGATTTAGAAGCTTGCGCTCATGAGCTAGGCCTAGATGTTCTAGTTGAAGTTCACAATGCCCCAGAGTTAGAGCAAGCCTTAGAGCTTAAGACGCCTTTGCTTGGCATCAACAACCGCAACCTCAAAACTTTTGAGGTCACGCTGCAAACTACGCTATCACTGCTGTCAATGGTTCCAAGCCATAAAACTTTGGTAACTGAGTCTGGAATATTGGGCCGCAATGATGTTCAGCTCATGCGTGAACACCAAGTAAACGCATTCTTAGTAGGCGAAGCCTTTATGCGTGCCGCGGACCCCGGCGCCGCTCTTAGTGAGCTGTTTTCCTAACTTTTCTCAATAGATCCAAGCAGTATTTGATCAAAGTGATTAGCAGCAGTGAACCCAATACATCACCAATAAACATCACCGCAAAGTGATTGATGCTTCCCGTATCCTCTAGAGTCATGGTAGAAAACCACCATTGATGTAAGCCTGCTGAGAGTAAGGAATAGATCAAAATACAAGCAATGATTTTTGGGAAATTCAGATTACTTAAATCTGATTCCAGCCGAAGATTACTAAATACAAAATATCTGGCTAAGTACGGTGCAAATCCTGAAATCAATCCAACGCCAATGCAAAGCGTTAATTCATGCGGGAAGTCGCCGTAGTAGCTAATTAGGAAAGAGGCGATTGCGATTCCGAGAGCGCCAGGTAAACCAAAAATCAAGGTAAGAAATAAACGCAATCCGGCGGGCAAATAAATCCAATTTACGCCCAAGCCAAAAACTAAACTTTCCGTTAACCATCCATTGAAGTAAAAAAGAAATGTGTACGCCATCGCACTAATAGCGCATCCAATTAACCATTCTGAAGAAACTGTGAAGAATTTAGACATTGCAATCAGTATGGATTATTTTTAATTGATATGCGTCAATTGCTAAGATTGGTAACTAGGAATAAACTCATGTTAGCTCAAAAGCTAATACACAATAATTACTCTCTAAAAATGCCAATTCCAAAAACCTCGTCTTATATTAAATTTCTCAACCTGATTGATGCTATCGATCGTATTAACCCAGGCAAGAAGCTTGATTGCATTGAGGAAAGCTTGCTCGATAAGATCGTCGCATGCGCTCATACAAAACAGGCAATTTTGGTTGGTGACTTAATTTCACTCGCTGATTTAGGCTCGCAAGCCACATTGCATGGGCGCCTCAAAAATCTGAGCGTAATGGGTTATATCAAAATGGCAGCCAATGCAGATGGTCGTAAAAAAGAAGTGCTGCCTACCAAGATGGCGCTAAAACGTTATGAGGAAATTTCTAAGTGTCTAGAAAAGGCTGCTAAAGCTGGCTGATAAGCACCCTAGCCTCTCTTGGCCGCATAAGCAAAAAGCCCTTTTCAGGGCTTTTTTATTTATTGGATCAGAATAATTTAGACATTAAATAAGAAGTTCAATACGTCCCCGTCCTTCACAACATACTCCTTACCTTCGGCGCGCATCTTGCCTGCTTCCTTGGCACCTGATTCACCTTTAAACTGAACAAAGTCATCATAAGAAATGGTTTGGGCGCGAATAAATCCACGCTCAAAGTCGGTGTGAATAACGCCGGCAGCTTGAGGCGCTGTGTCGCCCACATGAATAGTCCAAGCACGAACTTCTTTAACACCAGCGGTAAAGTAAGTCTGTAAGCCCAGCAATGAATAACCTGCACGGATCACGCGATCCAAGCCGGGCTCTTCCATACCTAGGTCAGCCAAGAACTCAGTCTTGTCTGCTTCATCTAAGTCTGCAATTTCAGCCTCAATCGCAGCACAAACTGCTACGACTGGAGCATTTTCTTTTGCGGCATGTTGCTTGACAGCCTCAAGGTGTGGATTATTTGAGAAGCCATCTTCTTTTACGTTAGCAACATACATTGCGGGCTTAGCAGTAATTAAACATAAAGGTTTAATTAGTAATTTTTCGTCATCGCTAAGATTTAAGCTGCGAACTGGCGAAGCAGAATCTAGGTGAGCCTGTACTTTAGTGAGCACGGCAACTAAAGCTGCTGCCTCTTTATCGTTACCAGACTTTGCAGCCTTACTGGAGCGATTCAGGGTTTTTTCAACCGTAGCCAAATCAGATAGAGCCAATTCAGTATCAATCACCCCAATATCAGCAATGGGATCGATTTTTCCAGCAACGTGAATGACGTTTGGATCCTCGAAACACCTCACCACATGGGTGATGGCGTCCGTCTCTCGAATATTTGCTAAGAACTGATTGCCAAGACCCTCACCTTTTGAGGCGCCAGCCACTAGACCAGCAATATCGACAAATTCGACTGCTGCCGGCAGGATGCGCTCAGGCTTCACGATCTCAGCCAGTGCGGCCAAACGGGGGTCAGGAACCTCAACAACGCCCACATTAGGCTCGATCGTGCAGAAAGGATAGTTTTCCGCTGCGATTCCAGCCTTGGTAAGCGCATTAAAGAGGGTAGATTTGCCGACGTTAGGCAGGCCGACGATGCCACATTTCAAAGACATAGCGTTATTGTAAAGGGGCTTGTTTCGATATCATCGAGTTATGTCAGAAGTGCAGCCAAATTACCCATCCAAATCCCCCAACCACTCCGCCCCAATGCGTGCGGCGGATGTTGTCGTGGTCGGCGGAGGCATTGCTGGTAAGGCCTGTGCGCTGGGCTTAGCTCAGCTTGGCCTTCAAACCATTGAAATAGCACCCGATTTAGGGCAAAACGTCCCTAATCCGCAAGGCGTCCAGTGGGGACAAAGAATCTATGCCTTTTCTCCCGGCACCCAAAAATTACTAGCCCATTTGCAAATTTGGGACGCCATTGATCACAGCCGTCTTCAGCCTGTTCGAGATATGCGAATTTATGGTGATCGAGGCGAAAAAGATGACCAACTTCATCTTTCGGCATTCGAAGCTGGTACACCACAACTTGCTTGGATTGGAGAATCCAATTTAATTGAGCACACACTTGATCAAGCATCCCGCTTTCAGAACAAGTTAGAACGTATCAGTGATGTAGTGGAAAAGATTGATGTAGATGCAGACGGAAGTACTCTGCATTTAAAAAATGGTGACCGTATTCGCGCACAACTAGTCATAGCAGCAGATGGTGCTAACTCACCCATTCGCAATGAGCTTGGTATTGATGTTAGCGAAGAGAGTTATTCGCAAAGTGCGGTAGTTGCCAATTGGACTTGCACCTACCCGCATTTAGAAACAGCATTCCAGTGGTTTTTGCCAGGCGGTGATATTGTGGCCATGCTCCCCTTACCAGGAAAACAAGTTTCCATGGTTTGGTCTACATCCCCTGAGCACGCAGCCTATTTATTAAACTTAAATCAAGATCAATGGCGAGATCAATTCAGCACCATTGTGAATGGTGTTATCGCGAAACAACTTGGTGAACTCACTCTAAACTCCACACCAGCTGCTTATCCTTTGCGAAAAATTCGAGCCAAACGCTTTATTGGCCCAGAAGCCTCTCCGAAGGTTGTCCTTATCGGTGATGCGGCCCACGTGATGCACCCACTGGCAGGACAAGGCCTCAATTTAGGCTTACGGGATGTTGCTGTGTTACTGAATATTTTAGGCAAGAGAGAATCCTTTCGCTCACCAAGTGACATCGTGTTGCTACGTCGCTATGAACGACAACGCCAAGGCGACACCAGCGCTCTGTTATGGGTTACCGATAAACTCAAAAAATTATTTTCTGCTAGCAGTAATACAGAACGACAACTTCGTAACTGGGGTCTAGGTCTTGTCAACAAAAGTCACTTTATAAAACAGCGCCTCATTGAACGCGCTTTAGGGGAAATTGATTTTGAATAAATTCTTATCTACGTTTGTCGTGATTGGTGCCATGCTATTTTGTGCTGGAATAGCTCATGCGCAACCAGAGCAACAAATAAAAACAGAAATCCAGAAGAAACTGGGTACGAACGCCAAAGTAAAAAGTGTTTCACCCGCGCCGGTATCAGGTTTATATGAAGTATTGGTTGGCAATGATATTTTTTATACGGATAACTCTGGAAAGTACTTGATTCAAGGCGAAATTATTGAGCTTGCAACTGGCAAAAATATTACAGAGCAAAGACAGGCTGATTTAAATCGAATTAAATGGAGTGACTTAAGTCCTGCCAATGCGATCAAAAATGTTCGCGGAAATGGAAGTCGTCAGCTAGCTGTATTTTCTGATCCCAACTGCGGCTACTGTAAGCGTCTAGAAAAATCACTGCAGCAATTGGATAACGTGACCATCTATACCTATCTAATCCCAATCCTATCTGCGGACTCTGCACAGAAATCAAAACAAATTTGGTGCTCTCCAGATGCGAATAGGGCCTATATGGATTGGATGATTAACGGTATTGCGCCAAGCGGCAAGGGGGAATGCAGTACACCGCTAGATAAGAATATGGCCTTTGCAAAGACTTATGGAGTTACGGGTACACCAACATTATTCTTTACTGATGGCAGCCGCTTCCCTGGTGCTGTACAAATTACCGATATCGAAAAGAAATTTAACTCACTAAAATAAGCACTATGAATATCGCCGACTTACCTGCAATCCAATATACGGTCTGGCCGGCCGACCTTCATGGTCATCGCTTTCGAGTCAAGTTACATATTGCTAATCCCGATCCCAGCGGCCAGGTGTTGCAAATGCCTACTTGGATTCCGGGAAGCTATTTAATACGTGATTTCAGTAAACATATAGAGTCGATTGAAGCAGTCTCTGCAATTGGCGCGAAGAAAAAAATCGCACTAGAACGAATCGATAATGACCATTGGCGCCTACCGCCAGTGAATGACCCTATTGAGATATTGACAACTGTCTACGCGTTTGATTCCTCAGTGCGCGCAGCCTATTTGGATTCTGAACGCGCATTCTTTAACGCAACTAGTCTTTGTTTGGCAGTCAAAGGGCAAGAGCATTTACCTTGTTCGCTTGCCATTACCGCACCTGAAGCAGCTTTTGCTGATCATTGGACAGTTCAAACTACTTTAAGAGCGGCCAAGACTGATGGGCGTGGATTTGGTTTTTATCTGGCAAGAAATTATGATGATCTACTTGATCATCCTGTTGCGATGGGCGAATTTCAGCTGGTGCATTGGAAATCAAATGGTACGGCTCACCGCATGGCCATTCAAGGATGCAATCATATAGTCGACTCTAAGCGTCTTGCGAATGATCTACATGCAATTTGCAGCAGCACCATTGAGTTATTTGAACCAAAAACTAAACGTGCGCCTTTTGGTGAATACCTGTTTTTAGTGAATGCCGTCTTAAATGGGTATGGCGGTCTTGAGCATCGCAATAGCACTGCATTACTGTGTCGGCGAGATCAAATTCCCCAAGAAAATATTCTCTTTGAAGAATCTTCTTACAGAGAATTTTTAGGTTTATGCAGCCACGAGTATTTCCATGCATGGTTGGTCAAACGTATTCAGCCAAAAGTATTTCAACCTTACGATCTAGCTAAGAGAAATCACACTCGCCTGCTCTGGGTGTTTGAAGGATTCACCAGCTATTACGATGATCTTCAACTGTTGCGCAGTAAGCGGATTGACCTAAAAACTTACCTCAGACTTGTTTCTGATAACTGGAACGGTATCTTGCGTGGCCCCGGGCGTCAAAAGCAAAGTCTAGCTGACAGCTCATTTGATGCTTGGACCAAGTATTACCAGGCAGATGAAAATACTCCAAATTCAGTTGTTAGCTACTATGGCAAGGGAGCATTACTAGCCCTCGGTCTTGATTTACAGATCCGCGCATTTTCCAAGAATAAACAATCTCTAGATGACCTCATGCGCCTCATTTGGCAAAAGCATGGCATCACTCTTGAGGGCATTACAGAAAATGGTTTAGATAATTTGCTCTTGGAATTACTAGGTGACGGCTTTAGCAAAACCTGGAACGACATAAAAGTACGTTATGTGTTTGGGGTGGAGGATATTCCAATCCAAAAATGGATTGACTCCAATTTAGTTGCGGTAAAACTTAAACCTCAAACAACACTTGAAAAACTCAAGTTGAAATTTGGCATGCGACATACAGATGCCAATGGTTGGCTTAAGGTAACTCATGTACTCGATGGCGGCATTGCTCAAGCTGCAGGCTTATCAGCTGGTGACTTACTGGCCAGCGTTGATGGGCAACGCATTACCAGTGCACGCTGGGACAGAGTCTTGGGTAGCCTTGCTGAAAATTCTAATGCTCGCATGACCTTCTATCGCGATGATCTAGAGCATGAGCGTATGGTATCTCTGCAATCAGTTCCGGTGCCTGCACAATATGAATTGATACCTAAAAAAGATGCTTAGTCGAAATTGAAAGCGCTATTTTCAAAAGACGATATTCCCAGTGATTGGCGCGCATTACTGGGAGACTATTTCGAGTCGATAGATTGGCAATCACTAGAAAAGAATTTGCAAGCTGAACTAGATCTTGACTCGAGCGTTGTAAGGCCGGAGCCTCACAACTTTTTTAAAGCCCTCGAACTCACGCCAGTAAATTCAGTAAAAGTAGTTATTCTGGGACAAGACCCCTACCACTCACCAGGATTAGCCCAAGGATTGGCATTCTCCATCCCCCCTGAAATTGGCATCAATTCGCGCGCTTTTCCGAGCTCACTGCGCAATATCAGCAAAGCACTTGCACTGGAAGGTTACGGCCATTTGCCAAATGGGGATCTGCACGGCTGGGCCAAACAAGGAGTACTTCTCCTGAATACCGCTTTGAGCGTGAAATTGGGTGAGGCAGGCAGTCATACAAATTTGGGATGGAGAAGTTTGATTGATTCTTTAATCAGCGCCCTTACCAAGAAAAAACAAAACTTAGTTTGGATGCTTTGGGGTGGTCACGCCCAGTCCAAACTCCCACTGATTGAAAACGGTCAGAAGCAATTGATTTTGCAATCCTCGCATCCATCAGGTCTTGGCGTATATAAGACTAATAAGCCATTTTTAGAGCCTGGCGCCAAAGCAAGTTGCCGACACTTCACTCAGGCCAATCAATGGCTCAAAGATTGCCAGCTCTCGCCCATACAGTGGGTGGAGGGTGTACAAACTGACTTATTTAGCTAGAGCGGTAAATAGGCATCCTGCCGCGCAAGAGATAAAAATAGCACTAGCCCACTCCAGAATTTGCCCTGACTGAAAAATACCCCAGTATTGCCCTAAAAATGAGCTAGCAGCGGCTGCCGCAAAGCCGAGGAAGAAGACTACAAGGATCTTCCATGGCCTAAAGCCGTGAGAGGGTCCGGGATAAAAAATCCAGGCTGATACCCCGGAAATACCCCCAATCACTAGAAAAGCTAAAAACCCCATTGATACCCCCATTAATGCTGCCATCAAATCTATAATCGCCATTATGAAGTTGTTGACACTCGGCATCAATCATCACACAGCGCCGGTCGCCATTCGGGAAAAGGTCGCCTTTGACCCCGAATTTCTCCAAGAAGCGTTGCACGATCTTCGCCATCATTTAGTTGGCGCGAATCATGCTGGGCTGCCCGAAGCCACAATCTTGTCGACTTGCAACCGCACGGAAGTGTATTGCGCTGCCAATGATGACAGTGCCGCAGGTATCTTGCATGAGGCGACTTTTGATTGGTTAGCAAAAACCCAACAACTCGCGCCAAGTAGTCTTGAGCCGCATATTTATTCCTTGCCACAATCCGATGCAGTTCGACATGCATTCAGAGTGGCATGCGGCTTAGACTCGATGGTGATCGGCGAGACTCAAATCTTAGGTCAAATGAAAGATGCGGTTCGCACTGCAAATGACGCTGGCGTTTTAGGAACCTATCTCAACCAACTCTTTCAAAAAACATTTGCAGTCGCCAAAGAGGTACGTGGTTCAACTGAAATCGGCGCCCACTCTATTTCCATGGCTGCAGCATCTGTTCGGCTATCCGAACGCATCTTTGAAAAAATTGCTGATCAGAAAATTTTGTTTATTGGTGCAGGTGAGATGATTACTTTATGTGCAACTCATTTTGTTGCGCGTAAACCAAAAAATGTAGCGATTGCAAATCGCACTATTGAGCGTGGCCAAGAATTGGCAGACTCTATTTCTGCACAGGATGTAGAAGCTGAATCCTTTAAGCTCTCAGAGTTGCCCGGACGACTCCACGAGTTCGACATTATTGTGTCTAGCACCGCCTCATCACTGCCAATTATTGGTCTTGGTATGGTGGAGAGCGCTCTTAAACAGCGCCGCCACAAGCCAATGGTAATGATTGACTTAGCGGTACCTCGTGACTTTGAGCCAGAGATCTCACGCTTGGATGACGTTTATCTCTACACAGTCGATGACTTGGGAGTCATGATTCAGACTGGCGCCAACTTACGTCAAGCAGCAGTAAGTCAGGCAGAAGCAATCATCGAAGATCGTGTTGGTAACTTTATGCATTGGATGCAAGGCCGCAATGCTGTCCCACTCATTCAAGATATTCAGCAACAAGGTGAACGTTTGCGCCAGCTTGAACTTGAGCGCGCAATGAAACGTTTAATGCGCGGCGACGATCCACAAGAAGTTCTGAATGCGATGGCTCAAGGTCTCACCAATAAATTTTTGCATGGCTCACTCCATGCACTGCAACACTCCAATGGCGCTGAGCGTGACGCCTTGATAAAGTTGTTACCAAAACTATTTGCCTCGCACTCCAAACCAGAAGATCATTAGATGAAGCCCAGCATGCGGGCTAAGCTAGACCATCTAGACACACGCTTAGCCGAACTTAATTCCTTATTAACTTCCGAAGAAGCAACCAAAGATATGGATGCCTATCGGAAGCTCACGCGCGAACATTCCGATATCGCTACTGTAGTAGAGCAGTTTGGCCTGTATAAGCAAGCAGAGGCAGACGCTCAAGCAGCAGAAGACATGCGCAAAGATCCTGAGATGAAAGACTTTGCCGACGAAGAACAAAAGCAGGCTTTGGCTACCATGGAAGCGCTTGAGGACACATTACAAAAGCTCCTGCTTCCTAAAGATGAAAATGATGAACGCAATGTCTTTTTAGAAATTCGTGCTGGCACTGGCGGTGATGAAAGCGCATTATTCGCCGGTGATCTTCTGCGCATGTATACCCGCTTTGCTGAACGTCAAGGTTGGAAAGTGGAAGTAGTGAGCGCTGCCGAATCAGATTTAGGTGGATATAAAGAGGTGGTGTTACGTCTTGTAGGCCAAGCAGTTTATTCTCGTCTGAAATTTGAGTCTGGTGGCCATCGTGTTCAACGAGTTCCACAAACAGAGACACAAGGTCGCATCCATACATCTGCTTGCACTGTTGCTGTAATGCCAGAGGCAGACGAGCTTGAGGCAGTCAAAATTAATCCCGCAGAATTACGCATTGATACCTTCCGCGCTTCCGGCGCTGGTGGTCAGCACATCAATAAAACAGATTCCGCAGTACGCATTACTCACCTGCCCACTGGTACGGTAGTTGAATGTCAAGATGATCGTAGCCAACATCGCAATCGCGAGCAGGCCATGAAAGTATTAGTCTCACGCATCATGGATGCCCGCGAGCGCGAGAAACACCAATTAGAAGCGCAGACTCGAAAATCTCTGATTGGCTCAGGCGACCGTAGTGATCGCATTCGTACTTATAACTTTCCACAAGGTCGTATCACAGACCATCGCATCAACCTTACTCTTTACAAGATTGATGCGATGATGGATGGGGACATTGATGATTTATGCAATGCTCTTGCCTCAGAGCATCAAGCGGAGTTACTGGCTGCACTAGGTGATAACTAATCTGTGAGTAAAGACTTTAGTCTGCGAACATTATTAAGTGCCACGGCACTTAATCCTGCTGAAGCAAAAATACTGATGGCTTACATTCTTGAGAAGTACTACAAGCTTCCACGCTCCGCCCTGCTATCACAAGATGAACTAGAGCTTAACGAGCAAGCACTAAATGAATGGAAATCGCTCGAATCCAAGAGACTTCTGGGTGAACCCATTGCGTATCTCATCGGTAAAAGAGGTTTTTACAATATCGCGCTTTACATTGCCCCCGGTGTTTTGATCCCACGGCCTGAAACCGAGTTATTGGTTGAAGTTGGTTTAGAGGAAATCAATCGATTAAATGCTCCAGCAAAAATATTGGATTTGGGCACGGGCTCTGGAGCAATCGCCCTTGCAATCGCGCATGAAGCCCCACAAGCAATTGTTACTGCGACAGATCAATCTCATGAGGCTTTAGAAATTGCTAAAGCGAATGCGAAGCAACTAAAGGTTGCTGATCAAGTGCAATTTTTCCAGGGCAGCTGGTATACGGCTTTACAAGCTGGCACCACCTTTGACGTCATCCTTAGCAATCCTCCATATATAGACTCTCAAGATCCACACTTAAAACAAGGCGACCTCCGTTTCGAGCCTCTCTCGGCGCTTACCGACCATCAAAATGGACTTAGTTGCCTAGAGATGATTATTTCTGAGGCTAAACAGCACCTCAATCCAAACGGTTTGATTGCGGTCGAGCATGGGTTTGACCAATCGGATGCCGTAGTGGCCCTAATGAAGCTAGCTGGGTTAAGTAATATTCAGACCCATTTAGACTTGGCCGGACATTACCGAGTCGCATCTGGCAGAAAATAAGGTGAAATAACCCTTTTTCATATTAAGTCTTAAAATCAACCAAACCCTATTTTTAAACTGTCTTTGCAACAAGACCGCTGCAGTAGAAACTTAGTAGAAAGAATATATGGACACACAAGCACAAATTAAAGAAATCGTTACTAGCCATCCTGTAGTCTTGTTCATGAAGGGGACTGCACAGTTTCCCCAATGCGGCTTTTCTGGGAATGCCGTGAATATCTTGCGTGCTAGCGGAGTTGAAAAGCTACATACAGTGAATGTTTTGGAAGATGCAGGAATTCGTCAAGGTATTAAGGAATATGCAAATTGGCCAACAATTCCTCAGCTTTATATCAACGGTGAATTCATTGGCGGATCTGACATTATGACGGAAATGTTTCAATCCGGTGAACTACAAAAACTCGTTAAAGCCTAATCAATCTTTTTTGTTTTGACCTTTGACCTAAGCTCTCTCTTACTATTTGGCCTGCCCCTAGGATTATGTGCAGGCCTTTTAGTTTATGCGCTCAATTTGCGCTCTGCTCTTACTCGTACTGAGCTACAGATCCAAACAGAGCTTGCACTTAGCCAAAGTCTTCGTGCTGAACGTGATCAGGCACTCCAAAATGCTATCCGACTAGAGGCAGAGTTGGATTCTGAACGCAAGCAAGGCTTGGGAAGAATTGAATCTCTAAATGAAGCTAAAGAAGCACTAACGAATCAGTTTAAAAATTTAGCTAATGAAATCTTGGAAGATAAATCCAAGCGTTTTACCGAACAAAACGCAGCTAGCTTAGATGCCCTTCTTAAGCCCTTGCAAACTAAGCTCACCGAATTTAAGGAGCAAGTTAGTAGCTCTTACGGCAATGAAGCGCGCGAACGCCATGCACTCAAAAGTGAAATTGAGCGCCTAGCCAATCTCAATCTGCGCATGTCAGATGAGACCCGCTCCCTCACCCAGGCATTAAAAGGCGACTCCAAGGTCCAGGGTAACTGGGGAGAGCTGGTACTGGAATCTATTTTGGAATCCTCCGGCCTGCGAAAGGGTGAGGAGTATTTAGTTCAGGATAGTCATACCCAAACTGATGGTTCACGCCTTCAACCAGACGTTGTTATTAAACTGCCGGAAGGTAGGAGTCTGGTCGTTGATAGCAAAGTGTCGATTACGGCTTACGCAAGACATGCCGAAACCACAGATCCCGATACTGCAGACCAAGAGTTAGCTGCACACATACAATCTCTGCGCCAACATATCCAAGGCCTCTCTGGAAAGAACTACAGCTCTCTTTATGGAGTGGGCTCTGTGGACTTCGTTTTAATGTTCGTACCGATTGAACCAGCATTCTTGCTCGCACTTAAGACTGCACCCAATCTATACCAAGAAGCACTAGCAAAAAATATTGTTTTAGTTTGTCCAAGTACTTTAATGGCAACACTCAGAACGGTTGCCCATCTCTGGCGACAGGACCACCAAAATCGCAATGCATTAGAGATTGCAAAACAGTGTGGCAATCTCTACGATAAATTTGTTGGCTTTGTTGATGATCTTGAGAAGCTTGGACAAAGACTGGATCAAGCACAAACCAGTTATCACAATGCATTCAATAAACTAAAGACTGGTAAGGGCAACCTGATACGCTCTGCTGAGAAAGTGCGGGAGCTTGGAGTCAAGCCCAGTAAGAACCTGGCCCCACCCTTAATTGAGTCCTCTTCGGACTTTGAATAACATCCAAATAAAAACCCCGCCTAGTTTGCACTAAGCGGGGTTTCTTTTTTAGGCTTACTAATAAATCTAAATCTGAAGTAGTGCTAAATTAAGCAGCTTTACGGCTACGTGACGCAGGTGTAGCAGCTTTCTTCACTTGAGCAATTTGACCTTGTACTGTTTCGATTGCTTGATCAGCTGTTTTCTCTGCAGTAGCAAATGCCTCTTTGCTAGCAGCACGGAACTGCTCAAAACCTTGCAATGCACTACCGTATACAGTCTTAAATGAAGATAAGAAAGCATCAGAACCGGCTGGTGCGTTAGCAGCAACAGTGTTGATCCAATCTTGGAAGCCATCTTGCAACTGGTCGATGCTGGCATCAACAACATTTACAAATTCTTTATTGCTATCGCGCAATACTTTGCTTACTTTCTTTTGATAAGCAACGGCTTGATTGCCAGCAGCTTGCAATGCATCAGCAGTGAAGATCTCGGTAACTTGCTTAGGATCTTTAGCTGTCAATACTTGCTGAATGCCGTCTTGTGTATTTACCAATGCATCCTTAGAGGCTGCATAGTTCAATTCAGCTAATTTTTGAGCATTTTCCAAAGCAGCTTCGCTCAAAGAAAATGTAGCTTCGAGGCCCTTGCTGTTAATTTGGGACAATTTTGCGGTGATTTGATCTTGGTTCATGTATTTCTCCAGAAATTAAGTGGTACAACTGTTCATTAAGTGCATTTAAGGGAATTGCAGACTGCCTTAAATATTGCACTGCACCATAGAACTGTAACTGAACGAAAATGACAAATCAAGAATTATTTGATGCTGTGCAACAAATATATTCAGTTAAACTTAAAAACCCATTTAAATCAATAACTTAATGTCTAAAAAAGATTCCCCCTCTTATCGAAAAGTGGCAATTGCAGCCTGCTTTGGCACCTTTTTAGAGTGGTATGACTTTCTCACTTTTGCCACTCTTGCCGTGGTTTTTGCCCCGCTCTTCTTTCCCTCCAGCGATCCCAACACAGCCTTATTGGCCAGCCTAGCGACGTTTGGGGTTGGGATGGTAGTGAGGCCTATGGGGGCAGCTCTTTTTGGCTCTATGGGCGATCGTATCGGCCGAAAGCCTGTATTTATGATCACCATCGCATTAATGGGTTTTGCAACTGTTTGCGTTGGGTTTTTGCCAACTTATGCTCAAGCTGGAATTTGGGCGCCAATCCTACTTGTCAGCTTAAGGCTACTCCAAGGACTCTCAGCAGGCGGTGAAATCGGCGGAAGCGCTGTTTACCTTACAGAGCATGCTGGAAATGATTACAGAGGATTCAAAACCAGCTTTCTGCAACTCATGGGCCCACTTGGGATTTTGTTTTCCACCCTGCAAATTGCATTTCTTAGAGGCTACCTCTCCCCAGAAGAATTTCAATCTTGGGGATGGCGGGTGCCTTTTTGGATCTCCATCATTTTGTTATTGATTGCATTCAAAGCGCGCATGGCTTTAGAAGAAACACCGGTTTTTTTAGAGCTGAGTAAGACCCAACAAAAACCTGCGAGCCCCCTACTCAATAATTTTCGCGACCCGCACACTCGCAAGCGAATGTTTCTGCTTTTCTTCTGTATTTCGGCAGGCGGTGCAGTACTTTTCTTTTGCGTACAAGTCTATACAGCGATTTTTCTCAAAACCTCCGTAAAGCTTGCGCCGGAATTAGTTGACCAGCTCAGTATTTATGCAACGCTTACGCTATTTCCTCTGACAATTTTTGCAGGCTGGCTATCCGACAAAATTGGTCGCAAGCCAGTTGTCGTTAGCGGCCTTCTTTTGGGGTCAATCTTTATTTTGCCGGCATTTCATTTGCTCAAAACGGTTGGCATGCAATATTTATTAAATCCAAGTAATGGCCTCGGTTTTATCCTGATTGCCATGCTGCTTAGTGGTCTTTCTCTAGCGCTTGCTTTAGTTGTTGGACCGCAAACGGCAATGCTGGCAGAACTCTTTCCTGCAAAGACTAGAAATAGTGCAGCAACGCTACCTCACAACCTAGCGGCGGGATGGATTGGTGGTTTACTACCCTTCATTGTTACCTGGCTTAACCAGCGATGGCAAAGTGATAGTGCAGGTCTTTGGTATCCAACGATCTTCTTGGCAACTGCAGCCATTGTTGCCATTCTCTACTTACCGGAAACAAAAAAGGTGTCTTTATTGGACTAGTCCCTGCGGACTATAAATAAAGCTTGCGAGATAGGCTACGAAGTTTTTTTCTAAAACGCTTTCCCTGGATTGCTGCCTTATCAAAAATGCTAATAGCAATTTCTGCGCGCTTTAACGAATCATCACTCAAGAAAACCGACTCAAATTTATTCATCACGGCAGAATGCGAAAAAGCCTGGGAATAACAGTCCCAATTTTGTTTTTGAGCTGCGGCTTTATCAAAACTCAAGAAGATCTCTCGCAGATCATTGGGGCCTTTATACAAAATTGCCTTGGACCCCAAAACATCAATGTGGTTTCTCTGGGGCGAGAGTGCATAAGTAATTACCGGCTTATTGTGCATTGAAAATTCACCGCAGGCGAGACCAAAGCTCTCTCCAATACCCCTTGCATGAATCATGGCATCGCAGGTATTAATAAAGCTGGATTTAAATATCGGGTCTGAGTTCCCTGGAAGAAATTTCACCTGGGGATGGTCAATAAATTGATCAATATTCATGAATAGAAAATAAATCTGTGAATTTTTATCAACGAGATCGGCAATTACCCTCTTCACAAAATCAAGATTAAAACTATCACTACCGCCATAACATCCAAAGACAACCGCCTCCTTAGGAATACCAAGACTCGTTCTTTGTGAGTCTCCCTGAATTGGCAAATCGATAATATGAGGTACAAATGGAATCTTTCCATCCGAACATTCTTCGCTTAACCACTTAGATACATAGGCATAAATATCGCCATGAATCTCACTAACCTTTTGCGGGAAGACTGCATGAATCAAATTAGGAACTCCTGGCAACATATAGTCATCTCGCTCACCGGATTTAATCAAATATATTGCATCGATTACCCCGCGATCAGCAATGGTTTTTAAATCCGAAAAATGATCGTATGGAACTAATTCGAGTTCTTTTTTAAACTTCTCAAAGACAGCTGGCTGAATGCTTTCTGAACGGCGATCATAAAAAACAATGGACTCATTTCCTAATATTTTTTGATTTTGGATTGCATAATCAAAAATTGCCACATGGGTGCCTCTGAGAGACATTAGGCCCGCATCAAATCCAATTTTTTTATAGCTCATTAGTGGGCCTACTTCCCCTGTAATTGATGAGCATCAATACTTAGTAAAGCTTGCTTTATTAGCGATGGCATATCAATATTTTTAATAGCCATATAACCTCGGTTTGATCGTTCTTTAAGTCCGGACTCATCCTGTAATGCCGATATACAGTATTCGGCAAGATCCTTATAGCTCGCATATCCAACCGCCCCTTGATAAGGGTCATGATCAGAAGCCTCTGAAATAACTACAGCATGATTGGATAGCAGATAAGAAATTCTGACTGTTTCAAGAACATCAAGGTCATCGAAGCAATGTACATTGACGATGATTTTTGAATTCGCAACTACTTGATCTCGATTTTCACCAAACGCACCATTATTTTGGGTGATGGCGCCCACACGATATCCCCTGTTGATGAGAGTCTGCAGAAACTCTGAGCGCCGGGAGCTTAATGAACCGATAAACAAAAAGTCAAACTCGTGTGGCGACTCCTGCCAAGAAAACTTTTCACAAACAGGGTGATAACCTGGGGGAACATAAGCTAAATTTTTAAGCCCTTTTGATTTAAGGTATTCAAAATTCTTAGGTGAGTAGTCCCAAACAGATAGCGCTCTAGATAAGAAATCTAAGTACTTTGGGTAATTTTTTAGATGACCCTGATGGTCATCTAAAATTTCCATTTGATAAACGATATAAGGCTGCGTTAGATGGCTAGAGATGAGAGTGTCGTTGAACATTATGGAGCCAATCAAAAGATTGATTGCATCTGCTCGCATTTCATTCACAGTCATGCTGCACTCGTACCCTAGATCCCTCAATGAAGCAGCCACAGATAACGCTACATCATCAAATAAATGATGAAAATCGTTTATCGCAATTTTGCATACATTGAAAGTTGGCATATTTTTATACTACTTTAGAAAATATTCGATGAAAAGCGAATGTGCCTTTCTAAAGATTAATAAAAAAGCTCACTGTTTGTAGCAGTGAGCTTTGTATTTATGGTGCCCCTTGTCCGACTCGAACAGACCACCTACTGATTACAAATCAGTTGCTCTACCAGATGAGCTAAAGGGGCAACGGGATATATTTTAGCCTATTTCACAACCTTCAAGGCTGGTCTTGAAGATTTAGGTTTTTCTGGGGCTCCATCCGAGGCATCGGCAATATGCAAATCACGGGCCTGCGCTGGGTCAAATGGAAAAGACATACCCTGACCATTCTCCCGGGCGTAAATGGCCAGGACATGGCTTACTGGCACCATAATTTTTCGAGGAATCCCACCAAATCTGGCCTGAAAGCTAATCCAATCATTTTCCATCTGGAGCTGATGGCAAGCCTCAAGTGACAGGTTAAGGACAATTTCATCGTTCTTAACAAACTCCATAGGAACCTCCACCCGAGCATCAACAAATACAGCAATGAAGGGTGTAAAACCAAAATCCGTGCACCACTGATGTAGAGCACGGATTAGATAGGGTTTGTTACTTGGAATGTCAGACATGCCGACTAGTAATGAACCGCTAGCAAAACTTAGCGGCGCATTACCTTCTCAGAAGGAGTCAATGCCTCAATGTATGCAGGTCTACTAAAAATACGCTCAGCGTATTTCAGTAAGGCAGCAGCATTGCGAGAGAGATCAATGCCATAGTGCTCAAGACGCCATAACAATGGAGCAATGGCAACATCTAGCATTGAGAACTCGTCACCCAACATATATTTGTTTTTGACAAATATTGGCGCCAACTGAGTCAGGCGATCGCGAATCGCTAAGCGCGCTTTTTCATGAACCTTCTCAGCAGCCTTACCCTTTTCGTTCTCCAAAGCTGCTACGTGTACAAACAACTCTTTCTCAAAATTAAAAAGGAAGAGTCGTGCACGTGCGCGCGCCACTGGATCAGGCGGCATCAATTGTGGATGAGGGAAACGCTCATCAATATATTCATTGATGATGTTAGATTCATACAAAATTAAGTCGCGCTCAACCAAGATAGGCACTTGGCCATAAGGGTTCATTACGGAGATGTCTTCTGGCTTATTAAACAAGTCAACATCGCGGATTTCAAAATCCATGCCTTTTTCAAAAAGCACCAAACGGCAGCGTTGCGAGAATGGGCAATTAGTACCCGAGTACAACACCATCATAAATTTATTTCCTTAAATTTCTACTTCAATACAACAAACGCACATCAGCGTTAAATCTCATCACGAATGAGCTCTACTTGTAGAGCTCATTTCATTTAATTAGTGAATATCTTTCCAGTAGGCCTTGTTCAAACGCCAAGCCAAGATGGTGAAGATTGCCAAGAACAAGAGGACTACTACGCCAAGGCGTTTACGCTCTAATTGCACTGGCTCAGCCATCCATGACATGAAAGCAACTAAGTCGGCGATATTGTCGTCGTACTCTTGTGACTTCATTGTGCCTGGGGTTAATTGCTCAAAGCCTACAAATACTTTTTCAACCCTGCTGTCGTCATGAGGATCTTTGCGCTCGTCGAACTTCGCAGCACGCTCACCCTGCAACTGCCATAAAACATGCGGCATACCCACGTTTGGATATACCAAGTTGTTCCATCCAGTTTGAGTGTTGTCATCTTTATAGAAAGTGCGGAAGTAGGTATAGAGCCAGTCGATACCACGGGCACGAGCCTCAACAGATAAATCTGGCGGAGTCTTACCAAACCATGCCTTACCTTCTTTAGGTGTCATGGAAATCGTCATCAGATCGCCAACCTTGGCATCAGTCAAAATCAAATTGTCTTTAATTTGCTGATCTGTCAAACCGATATCGCGTAAGCGGTTGTAACGCATGCTTGTTGCTGAGTGGCAATTTAAGCAATAGTTCACAAAAATCTTTGCGCCATTTTGTAATGAGGCATTGCTACTTACACGATCAGGGGCTTTATCTAAAGGAAAGCCACCTTCATTTGCATTGGCATTAACACCAAAGCCGAGGGCCGCAACCAATACTGTTGCTTGGCAGACGCCCATCAAAGTTTGCAGAATTCGTTTCATGCTAGTTCCTAGTTTCTCTTTGCTGATATCTCAGGCGTGAATTAATGGGGCTTAAAAGTAACGCGCGTTGGAACTGGCTTGAACGTACCAAGCTTGCTCCAGAAAGGCATTGCCAAGAAAAAGCCCAGATAATAAATCGTACAAATCTGAGAAATCTTTTCGAATACTGGTGATGGTGGCTCAATACCTAAGTAGCCCAAGATAATGAAACTCACAACGAACACACCATAAATATATTTATGGAACTGTGGACGATAGCGAATTGATTTCACTGGTGACTTATCAAGCCAAGGCAAGAAGAACATGATGACAACAGAACCGCCCATGATCACAACGCCCCAAAACTTAGCATCAAACAGGTAGAAGCCAGCGGCCAATATCACTGCGATTGCGGCACATGCGCCCTTCACTTTTTTATCGCTTGAACTTCTCGCAAACATTCCAAGAATGACTGCCAAGAAGATCCACAAAGGCAATAAGAAGTTAGTGGTCGTTGCCCGCAACATGGAGTAGAACGGCGTGAAATACCAGACCGGAGCAATATGTGTTGGCGTTACAAATGGATTAGCCGGAATAAAGTTATTTGCTTCCAAGAAGTATCCGCCCATCTCTGGCGCAAAGAATACGACACAAGCAAATACCATTAAGAATCCGCCCAAGTACATGACGTCGTGAACGCTGTAATAAGGATGGAACGGAATGCCATCAACTGGATGACCGTTTGCATCTAAATTCTCTTTAATTTCTACGCCATCTGGATTGTTTGAGCCCACTTCATGCAACGCAAGAATATGAGCAGCAACTAGTCCAATCAATACCAATGGAATAGCGATCACATGGAATGCAAAGAAACGATTGAGGGTAGCATCACCAACAACATAGTCGCCACGCAACCACAAAGATAGGTCTGGGCCAATAAATGGGATCGCTGAGAACAAGTTCACAATTACTTGTGCACCCCAATAGGACATTTGACCCCATGGGAGCAAGTAACCAAAGAACGCCTCACCCATCAAGCACAAGAAAATTGCGCAACCGAAAATCCAAATCAATTCACGTGGCTTGCGATAGGAGCCGTAGATCAAGCCACGGAACATATGTAGATAAACCACTACGAAGAACATTGAGGCACCAGTTGAATGCATGTAGCGAATCAACCAACCCCATGGCACTTCGCGCATGATGTATTCGACAGACTCAAATGCCTTAGCTGCGTCTGGCTTGTAGTTCATCACTAGGAAAATTCCAGTAATGATCTGAATTGCCAAAACCACAATAGCTAATGCACCAAAGATATAGAAAAAATTCAGGTTCTTAGGAGCGTAGTACTCACTCATATGACGCTTGAATGCGTCTGTAACAGGCAAACGTGAGTCAACCCATGCCATTAACTTTACGGCGGCTGAAGCGTCTGCAGGAACTTCTTTTTCGTGAAATGCCATTTATCTCTCCTTAGGCCTTCTTATCTTCGCCAACCAGAATCTTGGTATCGCTCAAATACATATGCGGCGGTACTTCCATATTGTCTGGGGCTGGTTTGTTCTTAAATACACGGCCGGCCATATCAAATGTCGAACCATGGCATGGGCAAAGGAAGCCGCCTGGCCAATTATTAGGCAAAGAAGGTTGTGCACCTGATTCAAACTTAGCGGTAGGAGAGCAGCCCAAATGGGTGCAAATGCCCACAACTACAAGGTACTCAGGCTTAATGGAGCGCCACTGATTTTGGGCGTAAGGAGGCGTAAATTGAGCTGGGTCACGCAAAGAATCTGGATCAGCCAATTCGCTATCAATCTTTGATAACTCAGCAACTTGCTCAGGGGTACGACGAACCACCCAAACAGGCTTGCCGCGCCATTCAACCATCCTCATTTCGTCCGGCTGCATGCCAGCGATATCGATTTCAACAGCGGCTCCGGCGGCTTTAGCACGCTCAGAAGGCTCAAAACTGTCCACAAAAGGGTAAAGGGCTGCAGCTGCGCCTACACCGCCAACCGCCGAAGTGGCGATCAACCAATTACGGCGATCCTTGTCCATACAGGGCTTGTCACTCATTTACAAAATTCCTAAAAAGGGTATTTATGGGTGGAAATTGCTTAAAGATAGGATTTTAAAGTAAAAAGTGGGGTAAGCAAGAAAGTTATGGGGTTAATTTCGGGTTAATCTGGATCCATGTTCAAAGGAAAGCATTTATGGGCGTTTTAAAGGAGTTTCGGGACTTTGCTGTAAAGGGCAATGTGATTGATTTGGCAGTCGGCGTCATTATTGGCGGCGCTTTCGGGAAAATTGTCGATTCCCTGGTAAATGACATCGTTATGCCCGTGATTTCGACCCTTTTAGGGGGTCATATCGACTTTACGAACCTTTTTCTTGTCCTTGGCCATATCCCAGAGGGTGTCCCAAGAACCTTTGATGCCCTTAAAAAGGCTGGGGTACCCATTTTTGCCTATGGCAACTTCATCACCATTTCGATCAATTTCATTCTTTTGGCCTTCGTCATCTTCCAAATGGTCAAAGTGGTGAATAGAATTCGTTTAATGGATGCGCCTCCTCCTCCGCCAGTTCCAGAGGATGTGATTTTGCTTCGCGAGATTCGTGACAGCCTCAAAAAATAATCTGCGTACGCTCAATCCAAAATGTTGAATCGAATCTGGTTGCTATTTGCACAATCAGTAACCATTTTGATGGCTGCATTGTTCATTGTTGCCACTCTTAAACCAAGTTGGCTATCGAATGGACAAATGGGCTCGATGGTGGAGAGCGTCACCCTTAAGGAAGGCACTTACGACAACTCCGCAGTCAGTCCTGGCTCGTATCATGAGGCTGTCAAAAAATCGATGCCTGCAGTAGTCAATATTTTTACAAGCAAGGCAAATGTAACACCCAAAACCCGCAAAGGTAATGGTAATAATTCGGCCGATCCTTTTTTTAAATTCTTTTTTGGCGATCAACCACCAGACGCGGAGCCCAGCTCCAGTCTTGGTTCTGGGGTACTAGTAAGCCCCGAAGGCATTATTCTCACCAATCACCATGTCATTAGTGATGCAGATGAAATTGATGTAGCGCTTGCCGATGGAAGAAAAGTAAAAGCCAAAATAATTGGTAGCGACCCAGAAACTGACATTGCTGTTTTAAAGATTGATGCCAAACAATTACCAACACCAATCACACTAGGAAAAGTGGAATCCATTCATGTGGGTGATGTAGTGCTCGCCATTGGAAATCCATTTGGAGTTGGTCAAACAGTGACCTCAGGAATTATTTCTGCCCTAGGTCGTGATCATGTAGGCATCAATACTTTTGAAAACTTTATTCAAACGGATGCTGCAATTAATCCCGGAAATTCTGGCGGCGCATTAGTAGACACACGTGGTCATTTAATTGGAATTAACACTGCCATTTATTCCAAAAATGGAGGCTCTATGGGGATTGGTTTTGCCATCCCAGTTAACCTTGCAAAGCAGGTCATGGAATCGATCCTCAGTAACGGCAGTGTGACAAGGGGCTGGATTGGGGTGGAACCTCAAAACCTCTCAAAGGAGCTTTCTGAATCGCTAGGATTGCCTAAAAATACCACTGGTGTTCTTTTATCTGGAGTTCTGGAGGGTGGGCCCGCAGCCAAGGGTGGCGTCAAGCCTGGGGATGTTTTAGTTGCTGTCAATGGCAATAGCACCAAAGATGTCAGGCAGCTACTCAATCAGATTGCACAAATTAGCCCCGGCAATGAGGCTACTCTCAAAATCTTACGCAAAGATAAAGAATTAGAGCTTAAGGTTCAAGCCGGCAAAAGGCCCAAACCAAAAACAATGAATTAACGGCGGAGACTATTCCGCTAGATTTATCCAGCCAGTATTTTGGATAAAAAGTCTTTTGCTCTCGGCGAGCGCGCGTCTGGATTGCCGAAGAATTCATCTTTGCTGCAATCTTCAATAATGCGCCCCTGATCCATGAAGATCACTCGATGACTAACCTTGCGTGCAAAACCCATTTCATGAGTAACGCAACACATCGTCATACCCTCATTGGCAAGCTTTACCATCACATCCAACACTTCACCAACCATTTCAGGGTCAAGGGCAGAGGTAGGCTCATCAAACAGCATCACAATTGGATCCATACTTAAAGCACGTGCGATGGCAACACGTTGTTGCTGACCGCCAGATAGCTGACCTGGAAACTTATCTTTCTGCGCAATTAATCCAACTCGCTCGAGATACTTAAGGCCATGAGTTTTTGCTTCATCGGCCGTGCGTCCCAATACTTTAATTTGGGCAAGCGTGAGATTCTCGGTGATAGAAAGGTGCGGGAAAAGTTCAAAGTGTTGAAATACCATACCTACCCGAGCACGCAGTTTAGGTAGATTGGTTTTAGGGTCATGCAGATTAATGCCATCAACTGAAATTTGGCCCGACTGAAATGGCTCCAACGCATTGATGGTTTTAATTAAAGTCGACTTCCCAGAACCAGAAGGGCCGCAAATAACCACCACCTCACCTTTTTTAATTGACGTAGTGCAGTCCGTCAGAACCTGAAAGGAGCCATACCATTTAGAAACGTTTTGAAGTTCAATCATGATGGTCTATATAGTGTGTAGCGATCAAAAAAATAATTAACGAATAATGGCAACTTTTGCCTGTATGGCGCGTACCGCTTTAGATAGAGAGAAGCAGATGATGAAATAGGTAGCGGCAGCCAAAATATAGGTTTCAATTGGACGGCCATAATTTTTACCTGCAATCTCAAAACCTTTTAATAAATCATAGGCTCCAATCGCGTAGACCAAAGAGGTATCTTGAAACAAAATGATGGTCTGCGTCATAAAAACAGGGATCATGTTTCTAAATGCTTGCGGTAAAACTACCAAACGCATATTTTGTCCATAGGTCATTCCTAAGGCTTCGCCTGCATACATCTGACCCTTAGGCACCGACTGAATACCCGCTCTGACAATCTCTGAAAAGAAAGCTGCTTCAAATGCAATGAAGGTAATCGTTGCAGATAAATCTGCTCCAATGGGCCTACCGATCAACATCGGAATCAACAAGAAGAACCAAAGGATCACCATGACCAATGGAATGGAGCGCATTGTGTTGATGTAAAAAGTAGCGGGATAAACTAAAAACGGCTTACCGGAAAGCCTCATCAGCGCTAAAAAAGTACCCACTACGATGCCACCAATAGTGGCAATGACTGTCAGCTGTACGCTAAATAACAAACCTTTCAGAATGTAATTTGTAAACAGCTCCCAATTGTAAAAACTTAGATCTAAGCTCAACATATCATCACCATTTAATGAGCCAGACTTGCATCATTAGATGCGGCAGAGAACCCAGGAATTCGGCTTCTTTTTTCAATCAACGTCATCACTCGATTGACTGCAAAAGCAGATAAGGCATACAGCGCAGTCACTGCTAAATAAATCTCAACGCCATGAGAGGTCTCCTCTTGGGCTTGCATAGCAAATAAAGTAAGCTCGGGAACGGACACCGCAAATGCAACGGATGAGTTTTTAATCACGTTCATACTCTCCGAGGTCAGCGGAGGAATAACGATACGCAATGCCATAGGCAAGATGACATACCGATAAGCTTGGGGCGTTGTTAGTCCAAGTGCGGTTGCCGCAGCTCTTTGACCACTTGGTAAAGACTGAATACCAGCACGCACTTGCTCTGCAATTCGTGCAGATGTAAAAAACCCTAAAGCAATGCTGACGAGCCAATACGAGGGAAGCGCTTTTAAGGGAAGAACAAAAGCGGGAATAACGTGGTACCAAAGAAATACCTGAACCAAAACAGGAATGTTTCTGAACAGTTCAACCCAGGCGGTTGAGAGTCTGACCAATACCCTACTCACTCTTCCGTTATCAGGTAGCGTTCTCAGCGTACCCATAACGGCACCCAAAATCAAAGCAATCGCAAGTCCTAGGCCTGCAACAGCCAGCGTCCAGCCCCAGGCCTTCATCAGCCAGTCCAGATAACTGGGATCCGCATTTTGAGCAAGTCCAAAGATAGAGGAGAAGCAGTGTTCAACTACTTCTCCATCTAAGGTGCTTTTACAAAAAACACCTAAATCTAATGCCATATAAGAAACTTATTTTTATTAAATTACTTCTTGTTGTAGTCTTCCGCAGGCTTGTCGTTGAGGTTGGCCCAAGCATTTTTAGTGGCTGGGGATAGCTCAAGACCTACTACGATATTTTTTGGTGGAATTGGTGACAAGAACCACTTATTCCAAAGTCCAGGCATCTTGCCATTAGCAACAATCTTCGCAATAGCAGCATTCACGGCAGCCTTGAACTCAGGGTCATTCTTCGGAACCATGATGGCGATTGGTTCAGTAGCAAGCACTTCGCCAACAATTTTGAAATCTTTTGGATTCTTCGAGTTAGCAATATTACCCGCCAAAATTGAGCCATCCATTACGAAAGCGTCTGCACGGCCTGACTCCAATAACAAGAAGCTATCTGCATGATCTTTACCAAACACTTCATCAAAGTTCACGCCGTTTGCTTTTTCATGCTTACGCAATAGCTGAACAGAGGTAGTTCCAGTGGTAGTGGCAACTTTTTTACCTGCCAGCTGAGAAATAGAAGTAATGCCTGAATTAGCTTTAACTGCTATGCGTACTTCTTCAACGTAAAGAGTGTTAGCAAAACCAACATCTTTTGCACGGGCAGTATTGTTGGTAGTTGTGCCGCACTCAATATCCACCGTGCCATTTTGCACCAATGGCACACGATTTTGCGAAGTCACTGGCTGATAATTGATGCGCAATGTGCTCATGCCTAGCTTGTCTTTAATATCGCCCAAAATCATGCGGCAGATCTCTACATGGTAGCCATCAAATCGGCTATCGCCAGTGGTATAGGACATAGGAATAGAAGATTCACGTACGCCCATAGTGACAGCGCCGCTAGACTTAATCTTATCCATAGTGGCACTTGCAGCATTTGCGCTGGAGGATGCCATCATTAATGGTGCAGCCATCACAAAGAGTGCTGAATAGAGGAAAGATTTGGATTTCACATTTTGCATAATAAATTGCCTCTTTAAAAAGGGTCCCAGTGTTGTTGAGTTATGTTTATTTAGATACGCTAATAGATATTATTTTTATCTCGAGGTTCATTTTTAGCAGACTTTTTCAATTTAATCCACCCAAACCATACTTTCCAAGGGAGGGCCACCAAAAACTATCAGTCTTACCCCCTAAAATAAGACCATGAATCAGCCCTCAATCTCAAGTAGCTATCAAAAAGCCTTGGACTTGCTGAATTCTGGCCAATTAATGGCTGGCATTCAGCAATTACTAGAGATATTAAAGATCCAAACTGGACATCCAGATTCCACCCAATTACTCACGCAGATCGCCAACTCCTTTCCCGACAAGAATCAGTCAGTTCAACTTCTGAGCGACTGTATTAATCAGGGGGTGAGCTCCCCCATCATTTTTTATGAATTAGGCTCGAGTTATCTTGCCTTAGGGAAATACCCTGAGTCACTTGTTTCCCTTAAAAAAGCTTTAGCCCTTGATCCCCATAGCTTTGAAGTTCTTCACGATATGGGTGCCACCTATGCGCTGATGGGTCAAAAGATTGAAGCTCAAAAATATTTTCTAAAAGCTGCTTCTATTAATGACCAATCTGCAGATTTGCTATACAACATCGGTAGACTTTATGACGATCAATATGAATTAGATAAGGCTATTCACTTTTATCAAAAGGCTGTTAGCGCCGATCCTTCACACTCAGAAGCATGGGTTAATCTCGGTATTGATTTAAGTGCATTTAAAAAATATCCCGAAGCATTGGTTTGCTTTGAAAAGGCCTATGCCCTCAATCCTGGGATTGAATTTTTGTATGGGGACTGTATCTATACCCGCATGCGAATGTGTATGTGGGAGGGAATACAAGAAATAGAACATCGATTAATCAATGGCATTGATCATGGTGAAAAAATTATTTCTCCACTACCCATATCGGCACTTATTGACTCACCAGCCCTAAGTCAAAAGGCAGCGACGCTGTTTGCACAAAGCAACTACCCCAGCGATCCTAGGTTAGGTCCAATACCAAAACATACGAATCAGAGAATTCGTATCGCTTACTTTTCGCCGGACTTTCATGAACACCCAGTTTCGTATTTAATGGCAGAAGTCTTTGAACTGCATGATCGAAGCCAGTTTGAGGTCTATGCATTTTCTTTTGGCAAAGAGACCACAGATTTAATGCGCCAAAGGCTACGCGCCTCATTTGACCAATTCATTGATGTTGCCAATAAAACCCCCGAAGAAATTGCCCTCTTATCCAGAGAGATGCAGATTGATATTGCAATTGATTTGTGTGGCTATACAGAGAACGCTAGATCCGAAATCTTTGCACTACGAGCAGCCCCTATTCAAATGAGCTACATTGGATTTCTAGGGACGATGGGTGCTGAGTATATGGATTACCTCATCGCTGATGAAGTCATTATTCCCAATGAGCTCAGAAATTTTTATACCGAAAAAATTATTTACCTGCCGAGCTATCAGGCAAATGACTCTAAACGAGCCCCCGGAACCAAAGTATTCACAAAAGAAGATTTTGGAATTGCAGCGGATCAATTTGTTTATTGCAATCTCAATAATGTTTTTAAAATTACAAAGCCTATTTTTGACTCTTGGCTAAGAATATTAAAAAGCACGGACAATACTGTTTTATTGCTTTTTGCAGAAAATTCACAGGCTGTTGCCAACCTCAAAGCCCATGCAATCAGTAAAGGCCTAGATACCAAACGACTCATTTTTATGGAGCGCCAGCCAAGGGCCGACTACCTTGCCTGCTATGGGATCGTTGATTTATTTCTGGATACCAACCCCTACAATGCTGGCGCAACTGCTAGTGATGCCCTCTGGATGGATGTCCCAGTACTCACTTTGCAGGGGTCATCCTTCCCAAGTCGGGTTGCCTCAAGCCTACTTACAAGCCTCAATCTACCCGAATTAATTCACCAATCTATTGCGAGCTATGAGGAGCAGGCAATTGAATTGGGGTCACAAAGTAGCAAGCTAGATGAAATAAAAAAGAAATTAATCGCCAATAAGAATACTAGACCCCTTTTTAATAGCAAACTATTTGTACAGAATCTTGAACAAGCTCTGATAAAAGCACAGATACTTTCAGCGAATAATCAACCACCTCAAGATATAACCGTCGCAAAAATACCAACTTAAGAAATATAAATATGTTCTGGTGGGACGCCTTGTTGATGACGTTTGTATATTTCCATATAAGCACTCTCTAAATTTTTAGTAAAGAGTGGTGTATCAAACAATGGTGCTGTTAATAAATTTTGCTTAAGACGGTTCTTTATTACCTGTAATTTCTCAGGATGAGTCGCTAACTCGATAGCTAAAGATTCATACTCTTGCTGGGAGTTGACTACCAAATCAGGTAGCCCTATAGCATTCAATAAGCTCGCAGCCACCCTGGCAGCAAAGGATTTTCCTGCTAATGTCAGCACCGGTAGTCCAGCCCATAGGGCGTCACTAGCTGTAGTGTGTGCGTTACAAGGAAATGTGTCTAAAAATAAATCTGCTAACTGATATCTGCCTATATGTTCTGCTGAAGGAATGCGCCCCGCAAAAATAATCCTATCTGGATTTAACCCTCTTATCGCGACTTCCTTTTTCAAATGAGCTACTGCAAAGGGATTATCAGCAAAAAGCCAAAGCACACTCTCATCTACTGCATTGAGTATTCGAATCCAACCATCTAATACTGAGGGCAAAATTTTGTAATTATTGTTAAAGCAACAAAATATGAATCCTGAAGATGGTAGACCATAGTCTTCTTTTGATTTTGCAGATAAAGAAACTTTTTTATTTCTATCGTTAACCTGATAGCTATCTGGTAAGTAAATGATCTTTTCAACCATGCCATTTTGAGCATCTTTAGGTATCAAAACGGGATCTGCAACAACGTAGTCGAAGCATGATGTACCCATAGTGCCAGGGAAGGCTAAATAGCTGACCTGAATGGGTGCGGCTCCATACATAAAAATAGGCGCCCTACCCTCCTGGGTAAAACCTTTTACATCAATCGCGATATCAATCTCAAACTCCCGAGAGAGGGCTGCTATCTCTTGATCTGCTTTGTGTTCAACATCGATAAACTGATCGAATGCCTTCACAAGTCTTGAGCGCATTTCATCTGGCTGATTGCGTCCAAAAACAAATGCGATTAATTCAAACTTTTCTCGGTCATGGCTTTCAAATAATTCAGCCATCAAGTGAGCCGTAGGATGATCATGAAAGTCTGCCGAGAAATAGCCCAAACGAATTTTTTGATGATTTGGGTATGAGGAAATGCCCTCTCTTTTGATATCCCCCTGAATACCATTGGCGTAAATAGATATCGCCTTCTTGATCAATTCAGGATCATCCAACAAGGTAAATACGTTGTAAGGCAGGGCAACCTTATGCCCCTCCTGTATCCCACTTATGAGCTGCCGAGTCTGATCTTGCAAATTTGACCAATCGCACATCTGCAAGGCATTTTGCAGTTTTATGCCAAACAAGTAATCCAATTGAGGGGCAATCTCATATGCCCTCTGAAATGCTGTCTGAGCCAAAGCAAATTGCTTATCCTCAGCGTAAATATTTCCCTTAGAGAGCCAAGCATTCAGATTGCCGGGATCTAAGGCGATGACTCGATCAAAAGCATCAATTGCTTTCTCATAATGCTTCGTCAGCCAATAGGTTTTCCCCATCTCCTCCCAGGCCATCAAAGACTCAGGATTGATGGCGCTTGCCCTTTCACTGCAAGCAAGTGAAAGCCCATATTCATGGCGCAGATTAAAGATGACAGCAGCATTACATAGAGCGCTGACATCGGAAGGATTCAACAGGAGCGCCGCTTCATAAGATTGCAGAGCCTCTTCAAAACGCATCAATAACTTCAGAATATTTCCGCGATTACTCAGCGCAAGGAAGTTATTTGGATCAGACTGAATGGCAAGGTCAAAATATCTCAAAGCCTCCTCCCAATCCGCCTCAATAGCAGCAACTACTCCCAAATGACGCAATATCTCCGTTTGCTTGTTATCAATTCTTAATGCTTCTTCCAAGATTAGCTTGGCAGAATCAAGCTGATTGGCCTGTATCTCTTGTGTTGCCTTTTGTAGTAATTGAATAATTTGAGGACTCATAAACTTATCTTAATCGAAGGACTCGCAAGCAGGTATATCCAGAGACCAATAAAGAAAAACCCACCGTGTTACCACGGTGGGTTAATTTAATGCCTAACTAATTCTAACTAGCTTACGCTAGCATTAAATTAGAAAGTGTGACGGATACCAACAGCGTAGTTGCTGATGTTTGTAGAGCTAGGATTGTTTGTACCCATAGTCTGTGAACCATTCAAAGCTGTTGGCAATGAAGTGTTTGATGTACCAGTTTGACCATAGATTGCGTACAAGTTAGTACGCTTGCTGACCCAGTAGTTAGAGCCAATCTGCCATGCTGTCAAGTTAGCAGTGTTAGCACCGTAACCTGTGTAACGACCCATACCACCAGAAGCCCAAGCTTCGATAGCTGGAGTGATGTAGCTACGAACACCGATCTGCTCAGCAGAACGCTTGAGGTAGAAATTGCTGTTCTGTTGTGCAGAAACTTTACGATCGATGTACTGAGCGTATGCCTTCAAGATACCGAAGTCATAAGTAGCAGCTACGTAGAACTGGTTGTCTTGTACGTTTGTACCAGGAGTTGAAGCACCACCTGCGTAACCAACTGTTGGGAAACCAGTATTGGTAATAGCAGAGTTAGTAACTGTTGCACCTGTAGAAGCTTGCATTGCATAAGATGCATATGGGTTGTAAGCTTGCTTTGAAGTCAAAGCCTGGTAGTTAGCAGTTGCATAGAACTTTTGAATTGCGTAATCAACACCCAAGCCCCAACCGTTTTGGTTATTAACACCGCCAGAAGTGTAGCTAGAAGCTAAGCTAGAAGCTGTGTTTGGCTGTGTAGATGTACCAGTAGTTTGGTTAGAGTTCTTGTTGTTAGCAACAAGCATTGCATTAGCTGTGAAGCCAGCAAATGTTGCTGATTTCAAAGATAACTGGTTGTTTGTACGAACTGTGTAAGCTGCACCAGTTGAGTTCTCAGCAGAGCCAGCACCTTCAGTGATAGCTGGGTAAATAAGGTTACCAGCAATGTTGTTAGCTTGACCTGGGTCAGTTGCGGCAACAGCGTTATGAACTGTTGTGTACTGAGTACCCAATGCGAATTGGCCAACGCCATTCTTCTTCAAACCAACGAAAGTTTGACGGTTTTGTGTAGCGCCAGTATTAACGTTTTGTGCGCCGTTAGGTGTCAAACCGAGTTCGATAGTGAAGAAAGCAGAAGTGCCGCCGCCTAAATCTTCAGTACCCTTGAAACCCAAACGTGAAGTAGATTCTGCAGATGATGAGAATGCGTTACCTGTTGTCTTGCTTACAACGCCTGATGGAGCACCAGTTGTTGTTGGCAAGTTAGCTGCACGTGTGTTGTAACCAACATAACCAACGTCCAAAAGACCGTATACGGTTACGCTTGATTGAGCTTGAGCTGCGCCAGCAAATGCTGTTGTAGCTGCGATAGCAAATAGCGATTTTTTCATTCTTTAAATCTCCAAAAATTAAAAGTAATGCCCAAATAAAACTGGGACCATTGAATTTTGCTTGTTTTGCCCTACTAGATTGGGGGTCAGGGTATTTAGGAGCTCTTTTTGCTTGTCAAAAGGTAGTTTTTTGGCTTTCTTCGTTGTATCTCGGCAACAAGCCCCCTCTTTTCTGTCTTTTATAGGCCTCAGATGCCAAAATTGTCATATGGCAAGCCGTGAATTCTTAAAAATCCTGAGTTCAGCCCGATTGGGTGATGTTTCTGCGCAACAAAATTTGGCCAATGCATACCTAACAGGTGCCTATAAAACGCCTATTCAGCCTGCTAATGCCTTGATTTGGCTAGAGAAATCCTATTTTTCTATTACAAATCAGGCACTTGAAGATCAAAGCTCAAGTAGCTCTGAAATTCTTAAAGCCTTGGCTCAAGTTGCCTCCATCCCTTTAGTTGAAACCTTTAATTCCCCTGCATTTGGGTTTGGCTGGGACTCATTTTGGAGGCTTGCTGAAGCAAATCATGATTTAGAGCATGCCTCAGCAGCAAAGTGGCAGCTAGTGAATTTACTCATCAATCCACAGCATCAAGACATTCAATCCCAGTTATCTGATTGGCTTAAAAAATCTAGCGGTGTTACAGCTGTTGAGAAAATTTCTGCGCTGGATTTTGGCGGCCTTCAAAAACTAGCAAAAAATTATTTGGCCGAACTAGCAGAAGGAAGCTCAACTTACGCATCCAATGCAAAAGAATTGCTCATCAAGCTCCAACCAAAAAATGAGGCGCTCTCTTCTTTGTGGAATGTTTGGTTAGACGAACAAAATGAAGAGGCTTTAGTTCGAGCGGCTGAACTTGGTCTAACTATTGCAAAGCTTACTTTGGGCTTAAGACTTGCACAACTCGACGACAGGGTTGAGTCAGCCGAAACAAAATCCAATGCCTCGCTTAAAAAAGCAGCACATTGGTTAGAGCTTGCTGCGAAAGATGGCGATCGCGATGCATGGTATGCACTTGGCGAAATTTATCGACGTCCACAGTTTTCTGGATACAACGCAGCAGAAAGTGATCGCTGCTTTGATCGCGCCGCTGACCTTGGTCATGCGCAAGCACAGTTACGCAAAGGTGCCAATCTATGGCGCAAGCGCGAAAAGTCTGAAGAAAAGGTTCGCGGACTACAAGCCTCTTATTGGGTTTGGCAGGCGCATCAACAAGGAGTACCAGAAGCAAAAGATTTGCTGAGCAAGATTTTGGAAAGTTGCTCGGATCCAAAGAAAAACGAATGGTTTGAGTTGGCTCAATTTGCAGAGCAGGCGCTAAATCACCATTCCGAACATAAGCTAGATGAAGATTGGCTCTTGTTATGTCATCGACTCATCATTGCAAACCAATTTAATTTCAGCAAAGCAGAATTATTGCTATGCGAAGTGGGTCAGCTGCAACATGAGCACTGCGTTGTCGTCGATATTCGCTGGGAGCTACCGAAGATATTACCTAGATTGATTCAGATTGAAACTATTCAACAACGTCGCGCCCTATTAGCGGCTGGCAAAGCTTTTGCGGGCTCTGAAATAGACCTGGAGGGCAATCTTCGCCAAAGACGCTATCGTTTTGATCGAGCAACCGACTGGTTGAAGGCGACCTTTGCAGGTCAAGCGACCGAAGCAACTACTAATTAAGTAGTAGAGCTCTCTGACGCAACATCATCCTCTGATGGCTTGGGCTCATAAAAACGGGCAATCAAAAGGCCTAGCTCGTAGAGCAGTGTCATAGGGATAGCTAGAAGTAATTGAGACAGTACGTCTGGCGGAGTCACGATTGCTGAAATCACAAAAGCGCCAACAATCACATATGGGCGAATCTCTCTTAGCTTGGCCAGCGGCACCATACCCATGCGTACCAAAACAACTACCACCACAGGAACTTCAAAAGTAAGACCAAATGCCAAAAAGGTATTCATGGCAAAGCCAAGATATTTATCGATATCAGTAGACATCTCTGCACCCAATGGAGCGTTATAGCTGGCCATAAAGTTAAACACCGTAGGGAATACCAAAAAGTAGGCGAAGGCCATACCAATAATAAATAAGCTGTAGCTACTCACCACTAGAGGAAGTATCAACCTTCTTTCATGCAGATAGAGGCCTGGTGCAATAAAAGCCCAGAGTTGATACATCACCACTGGTAACGCAATCAAAAATGCCACAAGCATGGTGACTTTCATCGGCACAAAGAATGAACCCGTGACGTCGGTCACAATCATTTTGCCGCCTGCTGGCAATGATTCAAGTAAAGGCTGTGCAAATAAATGAAAAATATCTGGGGCCCAATAAACGAGGCACACAAAAACTACAATGATTGCTAATGCAGACTTGATTACGCGATCACGCAATTCAAATAAGTGGGATAGAAATGTTTCTTGTAACCCCGAGTCTTCAGTTGAATTCTTTTCAGTCATGCGTTTATATTTTATTTACCAGCGGTATGATGAAAACGCTTCATTCGGGCAGCCCCAGATTGCACACGAGTACGAATGCCTGCAGAGCGCTTAAACCAAACCGGCCTTGCGGCACGACGCACACCCCAGCTATTGCGGCCCTGGCGCTTGCTTTTACCGAACACTTCTTTTTCATTCAGCGGTGGTTTTTCGAAATGAGTTTCAAAGATGTCAGCCTGATCGCTCAAGTTAGCGCCGGCCTCTTGAACGGTGGAGCCAATACTATTTTCAACTTCTTTGAGTGTGGCGGTCGTTTCTTCTCGAAACTTTTTAAATTCTTCGACTTCCATTTGGCGGTTGACTTCAGACTTGACATCAGCCATGTAGCGTTGCGCGCGCCCAAATAAATTTCCTGCCATGCGGGCTACTTTTGGTAAACGCTCTGGTCCAACAACGACCAAGGCAACTACGGCAATTAGCGCAAGCTTTGAAACTCCAAGATCAATCATTTAACTCAGTCATTTTTTAGCTGCATGAGCTTCTATTGCGCTTCAAATATTGATTGATTATTTGTTGACGTCTTTAGCCTGAACATCAACAGTCTTTTCTGCTGTTGCAGAACTTTGTTGAATTTGCTCTTTAGACTCTTCAGGGGTTTTCATGCCATCTTTGAAACCCTTAACAGCACCGCCCAAATCTTGACCGATGTTACGCAATTTTTTGGTACCAAATACCAACATCACGATAACCAAAACAATTAACCAATGCCAAATGCTAAATGAACCCATCTTTAATCTCCTAGGATTATTTTTTCCAGGGGCGGGGACCGCCCATCACATGTAAGTGCAAGTGATAAACCTCCTGCCCACCATCCGCACCATTGTTTACCATCAATCTAAAGCCGCCATCCTTGCCGGGACGACAACCCTGCTCTTTGGCAAGACGGGGTGCTAATTCCATCATTCTACCCAGCAAAGGGATATCTACGCTTTCCGAAGACTCCAACATGGGTATATGTTTTTTAGGAATCATCAAAAAATGGATTGGGGCTGCAGGATTGATATCTTTAAAAGCGTAGATTTCCTCATCCTCGTAGACCTTCTGGGAAGGGATCAAACCCGCAGAAATCTTGCAAAACAGGCAATTAGGGTCGTGTGACATGCTTATTCCGTAGTTATTCCAGAGTTATTCCGCGATTACTCTTTGCCAGCCGCTTTTCTAGCAGCCTTCTCTTCAATACCCGAGGTTCCTAAACGGCGATCAAGCTCGGCAATCACATCTTCTGGGCGGAGGTTAAATTGAGACAGGGCAATTAAGCAGTGAAACCATAAATCAGCCATTTCACCAACCAGCAACTTTTGCTGGTCAGCCGCCAAATTTGAGTTACGCGCATCTTTTGCAGCCATTACCGCTTCAGTCGCCTCTTCGCCAATCTTCTTCAAAATTCCATCGTCACCTTTTGAAAAGAGCAAAGCGGTATAGGAGGTTTTAGGATCTGCTTGCCCAGCCTTAAACGCATCACGACGTTGATCAACTACATCTGCTAAATGGGCAAATGCAGAGTCTAAATTAGAAGGTTTATTTGCAGAACTAGTCATTTAATCATTTTATGTCGTTTAAGTTAAAGCATGCGCTTTACTTTTTGTTCTCGGACTCATCAACCCAGGCAGCCTTTACTGAGTCCCACTGTAAAAAGAAGCAACTATGCTCACCGGTATGGCAAGCAATACCATCTTTTTGCTCAACTAAAAGCAAAATCGTGTCGCCATCACAATCTAAGCGAATTTCTTTTACTTTTTGGGTATGGCCAGACTCTTCGCCTTTGTGCCATAACTTTTGTCTAGAGCGAGTCCAATAGACCGCTTCGCCCAAACGCAAAGTTTCTAAAAGCGCATCTCGATTCATCCAAGCCATCATCAAGATATCTTTGCTACCTACCTCCTGGGCAATGGCCGGAACCAAGCCTTGCTCATTCCATGAGACAGCATCAAGCCATGAACCAGCCTGAAGATCTTGAATGGGTTTGAAGGTGCTTTGAGATTTACTCATACCTAAACTTTACAGGCAATGGCACAAACTTACTAAAAAGCCTGGGATTAATTAAATCCGAACCGGAATTCCATGGGCAGCCATATATTCCTTTGCCTGTCCAACGGTGTACTCACCATAGTGAAAAATGCTTGCCGCCAGTACAGCGTCTGCATGCCCCTTGGTGATGCCATCAACTAAATGCTGCAAATTACCAACCCCGCCAGAAGCAATAACTGGAACGGATACTGCATCACTTACAGCGGCAGTAAGCGCCAAGTCAAATCCATCTTTGCTGCCATCGCGATTCATACTGGTTAATAGAATCTCACCTGCACCACGCTTAGCAACTTCTTTGGCCCATTCAACTACATCCATACCAGTAGCAGTTCTACCGCCATGGGTAAATACCTCCCAATTACCTGCCTCTGTTTGTTTGGCATCAATTGCCACCACAATACATTGCGAACCGTAATACGCAGCTGCATCAGAAACCAAATCTGGATTTGCCACAGCAGAAGAGTTCATACTGACTTTATCTGCGCCAGCGTTTAGCAAACGACGTACGTCAGCAACAGCGCGTACACCGCCGCCAACCGTCAAAGGAATAAATACTTGTGATGCGACATCTTCAATGATGTGCAAAATTAGATCGCGCCCATCAGATGTAGCGGTAATGTCTAAAAAGGTTAGCTCGTCTGCACCTTGTGTGTCATAACGTTTAGCGATTTCGACAGGATCGCCTGCATCACGTAGGCCAACGAAGTTCACACCCTTAACTACGCGCCCTGCAGTGACATCAAGGCAAGGAATAATTCGCTTAGTTAACACTAGATAATTTTCTTTTTATATTTCAGCGTCAACTCATCAGCATATTTTTGAGCAGCTGCAAGATCTAGATCGCCAGCATAAATTGAGCGGCCAGCAATCACGCCCATAACACCTTCTTCTTCAGCTTTGCAAAGCGCATCAATGTCTTGATTGTTTGATAAGCCACCACTTGCAATTACCGGAATACGAATAGCCTGGGCCAACTTTACTGTGGCATCAATATTGACGCCCTTGAGCATGCCGTCACGACCAATATCAGTATAGATAATGGCTTCAACGCCCCAGTCTTCGAATTTCTTGGCAAGGTCAATGACCTCGTGACCAGTAATTTTGCTCCAACCGTCCGTTGCAACTTTGCCATCACGCGCATCTAAGCCAACCATGACATGTCCTGGAAAAGCCGTGCAAGCATCTTGTACAAATCCTGGATTCTTAACGGCTGCAGTACCAATAATGACAGTGCTAATTCCGTCATCTAATAAACGCTCAATAGTTTCGAGATCGCGAATACCGCCACCTAGCTGAACGGGGATTTCATCTCCGACTGCTTTCAAAATAGATTTAATAGCAGATTCATTTTTTAACTTACCCGCAAATGCGCCATTGAGATCCACTAAGTGCAAACGGCGCGCTCCCTTGCTAATCCAATGTGCCGCCATTGCACCTGGGTCTTCAGAAAAAACTGTGGCTTTATCCATGTCACCCTGTTCGAGTCGAACACAGTGGCCGTCTTTTAGATCAATTGCGGGAATCAGCAGCATAGCAAAGAGTAAATTAAATTAAGGTTGCCAAGAAACAAAGTTTTGATAAAGCTTTAATCCGTATTCTGCACTTTTTTCTGGATGAAATTGAGTTGCAAAAATATTATCTCGCGTCACCGCAGAAGTAAACCAATCGCCATATTCAGTAGAGCCAGCGGTATCTTCCTTGCGCTGCGGCACAACATAGTAGCTGTGCACGAAATAAAAGCTCGTCAAATCAGGTATTCCATCCCATAGCGGGTGCTTTTGATCCTGACGAACTTGATTCCAGCCCATATGTGGCACTTTATAGGCAGATCCATCCGGTTGCTTCTTACCTATTAAATCAAAGCGACGTACTTCCCCAGGAATTAAGCCCAGGCATGGTGTCCATTGCTCAGTAGCGCGAACCTCTGCACTTTTATCAAATAGCATTTGTTCGCCAACGCATACGCCTAAGAGTGGCTTATTTTTTGACGCCTCTAACAAGGCTTCTAATAAACCAGAGTCGTCTAGGTGCTTCATGCAGTCGGGCATCGCACCTTGACCAGGCAACACTACTCTATCAGCCGTACGAATCTCTTCTGGTTGATGTGCGATCAACACATGATCATCAGGTGCGACATGATGAAATGCTTGATACACAGAACGGAGATTACCCATTCCATAATCAACGATCGCAATGGTTTGCGCCAAAATTGAGCCTATCTTTGCTGTTATCTAACGGGCAACTAGAAGATCTAGATTAGAGGCTGCCTTTGGTTGAAGGAATAGAACCAGAAGCACGAGGATCCACTGCCAAAGCCATACGCAAAGCGCGTCCAAAGGCCTTGAAGACAGTTTCAATCTGGTGATGCGCATTAATGCCACGCAAATTATCAATATGCAAAGTCACTCCTGCGTGATTCACAAAACCACGGAAGAACTCAATACTGAGATCGACGTCAAAGTCACCCACACGAGCACGAGTAAATGGCACGTTAAATTCTAAGCCAGGGCGGCCAGAGAAATCGACCACTACACGAGAAAGGGTTTCATCCAAGGGCACATAAGAATGGCCATAACGAGTGATGCCAGCTTTATCTCCTACGGCCTTAGCAAAGGCTTGGCCTAAGGTGATCCCAACATCCTCAACGGTGTGGTGATCATCAATATGGGTATCGCCATTAGCAACCACTTTGAGGTCAATCATGCCGTGACGGGCAATCTGATCCAACATATGGTCAAGAAAAGGAACGCCGGAGGCTAGTTCAGCCTTACCGGTACCATCCAAATTGATGGAAATCTGAATTTTGGTTTCCGAAGTGTTTCGGGTAACGTCGGCTTGCCGCATGCTTCATTGCGCCGCGAGGCGAAGTGTTGATTGAAGCCTCATAATATCATTCCTAGAGAAGATTTAAATATCGATATTGCTGCACTTTCATCCCGATTTTTGACTTGAGACCCCACATGAGCCGTTTTTGGAGCCCCGTTGTTAAAACCCTAACCCCTTACGTTCCGGGGGAGCAACCGCAAATGCAGCGGCTGGTCAAACTCAACACCAACGAAAGCCCTTACGGCCCATCGCCAAAGGCCCTTGCTGCTATTGAAGGTCAAAACACTGCGGATTTGCGCCTTTATCCTGATCCAGAAGGTGCAGCCCTCAAACAAGCCATCGCCAAATTGCATGGCCTAGATCCAAAACAAGTATTTTTAGGCAATGGCTCAGATGAAGTTTTAGCGCATGTCTTTGCTGGGCTTCTCAAACAAAGTAAGCCCGTCAACTTTCCGGATATTACATATAGCTTCTATCCGGTCTACTGCAAGCTATTTGGAATTGATTACCAAACAATCCCATTAGGTGACCAGTTTGAGATCAACACGGCTGATTATCAAACTCCTAACGGTGGGATTATTTTTCCGAACCCAAATGCTCCAACCGGTAGATCAATCCCTCGTTCTGAAATCGAAGCTTTGCTGTCTCGAAACAAAGACTCTGTAGTGGTGATTGATGAGGCCTATGTAGATTACGGCACCGAGTCTTGTATTCCATTATTGCGCAGCAAACACTGCCCAGAAAATTTATTAGTTGTTCACACGCTTTCTAAATCACGTGCCTTAGCCGGCCTGCGCGTTGGCTTTGCTGTTGGTCATCCAGATTTAATTGAAGGATTGGAGCGAGTAAAAAATAGCTTTAACTCTTATCCGTTAGGACGACTTGCTCAAGCAGGCGCGATTGCAGCCATTGAAGATCAATCTCATCTGGAAGAAACGTCTGCCAAGGTTATACAAACTCGCACTCAGTTAATTGAGCAGCTCAATGCTTTGGGATTTGAAACACTACCTTCAACTGCCAACTTTATTTTTACGCGGCATCCAAAGCATGCTGGTGTAGAGCTCTATCAAGCATTACGTGATCGCGGCATTATCGTGCGCCACTTCAAGTCTGCACGCATAGAAGATTTCTTGCGTATTACGATTGGCACTGATGCACAAAGCGGCGAACTCGTCGCCGCTCTAAAGGAAATACTGAGTTAATTTATTTAGTAAGTTCGAGCGTTTTTGAACTTACTTCTTAAGGCGCATCTCAGCTGCGCGGGCGTGGGCCTGCAAGCCTTCTCCGTGAGCCAAAGTACTAGCTACTGCACCCAAAGTTTGTGCACCGGCCTCACTCACCTCAATCATGCTTGAGCGCTTGATGAAATCGTAAACACCCAACGGTGAAGAGAAGCGTGCAGTACGCGCAGTCGGCAACACGTGGTTGGGTCCGGCACAGTAATCACCAAGTGATTCACTGGTGTAGCTACCCATGAAGATAGCGCCAGCATGGCGAATTTGCTCGGCCCACTTGCGTGGATCAGCAGCACAAATCTCCAAATGCTCGGCAGCAATAGCATTCGCAATTTCACAGGCTTCTGCCATATCTTTAACCTGAATCAATAAGGCACGATTTATAAGTGAGGCTTCAATCACTTTGGCTCTTGGCATTTCTGGTAATAGCTTATTAATGCTAGCCTGTACTTGCTCAATATATGCAGCATTTGGACAAAGCAAAATGGATTGCGCTTGCTCATCATGTTCAGCCTGTGAGAACAAATCCATTGCAACCCAATCAGGGTTAGTAGATCCATCGCAGAGCACTAATATTTCTGATGGGCCCGCAATCATGTCGATGCCTACCGTACCAAATACTCGGCGCTTTGCTGCAGCTACATAGGCATTGCCCGGCCCCACAATTTTGTCGACCGAAGGAATTGTTTTGGTTCCATAGGCCAGAGCACCAACCGCTTGCGCTCCGCCGATCGTAAAGACACGATCAACCCCAGCCAGAAAGGCTGCCGCCAGAACTAATGGATTGCGCGCTCCGTCTGGAGTGGGCACCACCATGATGACTTCAGCAACACCCGCTACCTTGGCAGGAATTGCGTTCATCAATACTGAAGATGGATAAGCCGCTTTACCGCCCGGCACATAAATACCAACGCGATCTAAGGGGGTTACTTTTTGACCTAAGCGCGTACCATCTTTCTCTTCATATTCCCAAGAATGACAACCCGCTTCAATCTTTTGCTGCTCGTGATAAGCGCGAACTCTTTGCGCCGCAACGTCTAGGGCACTTTTTTGCTCAACAGATAAAGATTGGTAAGCCTGCTCTAAATCTTGGCGAAGAATTTCTAATTCAGAAACACTTGCAACATTTAAACGATCAAACTGTTTTGTAAAACCAAGAATTGCTTCGTCGCCTTTATCTTTCACTGCAGCCAAAATTTTTACTACTGCAGTATCTATTGCCTCATCATCAGCCGATGGCAAAGAAAGGCTGGACAACAGAATCTCTCTGAAGCTCGCATCCTTACTATTAAGGCGCTTAACGTTGATGTTTGCAGGCATGAAAAGACTTCTCGTGGCTACTGATTACTTCAGCAACTCAAAAATAGGCTGCAGCTGAGCACGCTTACGCTTATAAGATGCTTGATTCACTACCAATCGAGCGCTGATATTAGCGATAGGCTCAACTTCAACTAAACCATTCGCTTTTAGCGTATTGCCTGTAGAAACCAAGTCAACAATAGCATCGGCTAGACCTACCAATGGAGCAAGCTCCATTGATCCATATAACTGAATCGTATCGATATGCACGCCTTTATTGGCGAAGTGATCACGTGCGCAGTTGACATACTTTGTAGCAACTTTTAGGCGTGACCCTTGCTTAACTGCTGCAGCATAGTCAAACCCTTCGCGCACTGCTACAGACATACGACACTTTGCGATGTCTAAGTCGTAAGGGACATATAAACCATCGCTACCTTTTTCCATTAATACGTCCAAACCAGCAACACCAAAATCAGCGCCACCAAATTGCACGTATGTTGGAACGTCAGATGCGCGGACGATAATTAAACGGACATCTGGATTGGTAGTCTCAATGATCAGTTTGCGAGATTTCTCCGGATCTTCCAGCGGCACAATACCGACCTTGGATAAGATCTCTGCGGTTTCTTCGAAGATGCGACCCTTGGAGAGGGCTAAAGTCAATTTCATGGACTAATTATCCATCAGCCTTACTTGATGCGCTCAATCTTGGCACCTAAAAGGGTTAACTTCTGTTCCATACGGTCATAGCCACGATCCAAGTGGTAAATCCGGTCCACCTGGGTTTCTCCTTGGGCAGCCAATCCGGCAATCACCAAGCTAGCTGAGGCACGTAGGTCTGTAGCCATTACGATGGCACCGGAGAGTTTTTCGACTCCTTGGGCAATTGCAGTATTGCCTTCGATTGCAATATCCGCACCCAGACGATTGAGCTCTTGCACATGCATAAAGCGATTCTCAAAAATCGTCTCCGTAATCATTGAACTGCCAGCTGCAATTGCATTCACTGTCATCAGCTGTGCCTGCATGTCTGTTGGAAAGGCGGGATATTCAGAGGTGCGGAAATTGACCGCTTTAGGACGATCCTTCATGGATGCCTTAATCCAATCGGAGCCAATCTCCATTTGCAGACCGGCTTCTTTCAATTTCACAATAACTGCGTCTAAGGTATCAGGGCGGCAGTGCTTGACTGTAATCTCGCCACCAGTTGCAGCCACTGCGCATAAAAATGTTCCAGCCTCAATGCGATCCGGAATTACCGAATGTTCTGCGCCATGCAATTTTTCGACACCTTCAATTACCAAGCGATCGCTACCGATGCCAGAAATCTTGGCGCCCATCTTCACCAGCAATTCCGCTAAGTCGCCAACCTCAGGCTCACGCGCAGCATTCTCTAAAACTGTTGTACCCGAAGCCAAAGTTGCGGCCATCAATAAATTTTCGGTACCAGTCACAGTAATCATATCGGTCAAGATCGAAGCGCCTTTCAATCGATCTGATTGAGGCTTTGTTTCGGCCTGGATATAGCCGCTCTTAATTTTGATGCTCGCGCCCATGGCCTTGAGGCCCTTAATATGCTGATCTACCGGACGTGCACCAATCGCGCAGCCACCAGGCAAAGATACCTTCGCGCTATGCATTCTGGCCAACAATGGTCCGAGCACCAAAATAGAAGCGCGCATTGTTTTTACCATCTCATAGGTGGCTTCGGAGCTTTTGATGACTGCTGCATTCAAGACCATATGACTACGATCGCTAGCATTTGGAAAGTCTACTGTGACACCAATCTCCTGCAAAAGCTTGAGCATGGTGCGTACGTCTTGCAAGTCAGGAACATTGCGTAAAACAACCGGTTGATCGGTCAATAGACAAGCACACAAAATTGGCAACGCGGCATTTTTAGCGCCAGCAATCACTACCTCTCCGTTGAGAGGAGTTCCGCCAACCATTCGTAATTTATCCATGAAACGATTCCAGTAAAAACTTAATAATTAATAATGTGATTTTTATGCTGCTGAATTCTGAGCAAATTCTTCTGGTGTGAATGCCTTAATGGATAAAGCATGTACTTCTGCCTTCATGCGATCACCCATAGCACCATAAACCAATTGATGACGCTGCACTAAACGCTTACCTTCAAACTCGGGGCTAACAATAGTTGCAAAAAAATGCTGGCCATCGCCTTCCACTTGAATATGAGTGCACTGAATACCTTGCTTGATATAGCCTTCAATTTGTTCAGGGGTAGGTAACATTTTTTCTCCTAATGAATCCAGGGTATCGATAATTAGTAACGGAGCTTATAGCCCTTTTGTAGCAAGCGCAATGCAATGATTGAGACCACTACAAAGAAGCAAAACACAATCGCCAAACTACTCCAAGGGGAGTTATCAGAGACCCCAAAAAAACCGTAGCGGAACCCATCAATCATATAAAAGAAAGGATTGAAGTGGGATACCACTTGCCATGCTGGCGGTAACGAATGAATAGAGTAGAAAACGCCAGATAACATGGTGGCAGGCATGATGATGAAGTTCTGAAAAGCAGCCAACTGGTCGTACTTATCCGCCCAGATGCCAGCTATCAATCCCAAGCTTCCCAATATTGCCGCGCCCAAGAATGCGAACACCAAAATCCATAATGGATATTCGAGCGCGGGGAATGCAAACCAAGAAGTAATCAGGAGCACACCCAGACCAACCACAATACCCCTGAATACAGCAGCCAGAATATAGGCAGCATAAAACTCAAAATGACTCAAGGGGGCTAATAAAACAAATACTAAGTTACCTGTTACCTTGGATTGAATCAAAGAAGAAGAAGTATTTGCAAACGCATTTTGCAAAACACTCATCATGACTAAGCCAGGAATCAAGAAAGCCGTATAACTGAGACGGCCATAAATCTCTTTACCTTCAAGTACATGGCCAAAGATCATCAGATACAACACAGCGGTTAGAACCGGTGCTGCAATTGTCTGGAATGCAACCTTATAGAAACGTTTTACTTCTTTAAAGAGAAGAGTTGGAAAACCGCTGCCATATTGCAATGCAGGTCTATTTAGTCCATGCTTCATAAAGCACCTCCGGACATAATATTGACAAAGACCTCTTCTAAATCGGTTTTACCTTCCCCGTCTTTTTTGACAGATCCATAGCGACTTAATAAATTAGCAGTGGTATCTAAAGCCACTATCTTGCCCTGCTTCAGCATGGCTATGCGCTGACATAGAGCTTCAGCTTCTTCCAAATAATGCGTTGTCAAAACAATCGTATGGCCATCCTGATTGAGTCTACTAATAAATTGCCAGAGCGATTGACGCAACTCCACATCAACACCAGCGGTAGGCTCGTCCAAAATAATGACTGGCGGTCTATGCACCAATGCTTGTGCAACAAGTACTCTACGCTTCATACCGCCAGACAAAGAGCGCATATTGCTATCCGCCTTGGAGGTGAGATCAAGATTTGCCATGATCTCGTCAATCCATGCATCGTTATTGCGTATCCCGAAGTATCCGGACTGAAACCGTAAAGTCTCACGCACAGTAAAGAAAGGATCAAAGACCAACTCTTGAGGAACAACGCCCAACATACGGCGCGCGTCACGAAAACCTTTTTGAACATCGGCGCCCATAATGGCTGCATGACCATAGCTAGGTCTAACTAAGCCAGCCAAAATAGAAATGAGAGTAGTTTTGCCAGCACCATTGGGGCCCAATAAACCAAAAAACTCACCAGGCTCAATCGTTAGAGAAACATCATCTAATGCTTGGAGTGCTCCGTATTGCTTAGATATATTTTGAATAGATATTGCAGGGTGCATTGCCATTATAAACCTAGCAATGCTGCAACACCATAAACACCAGCCAAGACCTTCAACTTCTCTGGTGCGCGCTCCACTGAAATAGACTTTCCTTCAGTCATAAGCTTTTTCTGCCATGCCAATAATACAGTCAATACAGTCGAGTCAAAATCTTTTAGCGCCGAACAATCAATCGATTGCAAGCTAGGGCTATTCAGCAAACCTTCTTTTTGCAACTGCAAGGCATTTTCTTGTGTAACGGTTTTTGGCAAAAGAAAGGGCATGATGTCTTTGCTTACCAATTAATTACTTGGTTTAGCAGTAGCTAATTGTTTATTACGATCCTGCAAGAACTTCACCAAGCCTTCTATGCCGTTTTGGCTGATTTGATTAGAAAACTGATTGCGGTAGGCTTCAACCAACCAAACACCCATGATGTTCATGTCATAGACTTTCCAGCCATTGGCTGTTTTCTCTAGGCGATAGTCCAAGGGCACTGGATCGCCACGTCCCAATACAACCGTCTTCACAACCACTTCTTTGTCGTCTGGTGCTGCGCGCAACGCCTTAAATTGAACAGTTTGATCGCGCAACTGGCTCAAAGCGCCAGAGTAAGTGCGAATCAATAAATTCTTAAACTCGGAGGTTAATTGCGCCTGCTGCTCAGGCGTTGCTTTTTTCCAATTAGGCCCCATAGCCATTTCAGTCGTACGACGCATATCGGTATAGGGAACAATTTTCTTTTCAACTAAATCCACAATCTTAGGAATATTGCCCTTTTGAATATCAGGGTCGGCTTTCACTGTTGCCATTACTTCTGTAACGACCATCTTAATTAAAGCATCCGGCGGCGTTGATGGATCGGGGGTTTGAGCAAAAACGGCAGCGGATGCGAATAGTGTGCTCACCAAAACTAAGCTGTAGATTCTTTTAAAAATTTTCATATTCCCTGCCCGCCATCTTTTTTGTATTGAGACTCATTTTAGTCGCTTCAAACCACATTAGCTGACTGCTCATTGATACGGATTTTCATAAACCGGCATGAGAGGCTCTTCATCATCGCGACCCTCATTGATTTGATATGCCCGTCTTTGAATATAAGCATCACGCATGAAGCTATATTTATCAATTGCAGCGCCATCCAATAAATCGCCAGCCTCGTAATACGTATTTCGCGCATTGACGACGCGTAAACCAGTCAAACTATTGCGTAGGGCAACATTTGGCAAGAGTCTAAATAAGTAATCGGACTCTAAATCGGCAACCGTTCCAAAAGTATCGCGCACGTTACTTGGGCCAAAGAAAGGCAAAACAACATAAGGGCCAGAAGGAACACCCCATACACCTAAAGTCTGACCCCAATCTTCTTTGTGCTTTTCAAGTCCGCCTGGTGTAGCTAGATCGATCAGACCACCCAAGCCCATGGTTGTATTCACCATCACTCGCATCAGATCGCTAAATGCATAACCAGGCTTACCTTGTAGCAAGTTATACAGCGCAGTGTAGATATCACTGTAGTTACTAAAGAAGTTGTAAATGCCATCGCGAACAAATTCAGGCAAAACAAAACGATACCCAGCAACCACTGGCTTGAGTACGTAAGCATCCAAGCCTTCATTAAATTCAAATACGGAGCGATTGAATGGCTCCCAAGGATCTTGGGGGGAGCGCTCTGCACCAGCAGGAATCGAAGCGCAACCAACCATGGCAGCAACCAAACTCAGCAAGATGGCTGCCTTGAGCTTACGCACAACAGACAACATCATTTTGATGCGCCCTTTTCCTGACCGCTATCTGCCGCTTTGTTATAGAGAAACTGACTGATCAGATTTTCCAAAACAATCGCTGACTGAGTTTGAGAAATCTTCTCGCCATTCGCCAACATATCATCAGAGCCGCCTGCCTCAAGACCAATGTATTGCTCGCCTAATAAGCCAGATGTCAAAATCTTGGCTGAAGAATCCTTTGGAAACTTGTAAGAGTCTTCAATCGTCATCACTACTGTTGCTTGATATGTCTTATCGTCAAAAGTAATATTGGCGATTCTGCCAACGACTACACCAGCACTTTTAACAGGTGCACGAGGTTTCAGGCCGCCGATGTTGTCAAAACGTGCAGAAATTTTGTATGTTGGAGCGAATGACACTGCATTCATATTTCCGACCTTCAGCGCGAGGAATAGCGCCGCCAGCAAACCAATGGCAACAAAGATTCCTACCCAAACATCAATTGCACTTTTTCTCATAAGAGCCCCAGTTTATTCTTTCTAATTTGAGAACATCATCGCGGTTAGCAAGAAATCTAAAGCTAAAACCGATAAAGAAGAGATCACTACCGTACGGGTAGTCGCTTGCGAAACGCCTTCCGGCGTAGGTTTGGATTCATAACCTTGGTAAAGGGCAATAAAAGTTACCGCCACACCAAATACCATGCTTTTAATCAAGCCATTGCCAATATCTGAAAACAGGTCTACCCCACCCTGCATCTGAGACCAAAAAGCACCCGAATCAACCCCAATCAGTGGAACGCCAACCAAATAACCACCCAAAACACCTACTGCGGTAAAGATCGTTGCCAAGATAGGCATAGAAATAATGCCCGCCCAGAGTCGTGGTGCGATCACACGCCCCAAGGGGTCCACCGCCATCATCTCCATAGCAGTCAATTGTTCCCCAGCTTTCATTAGGCCAATCTCAGCCGTTAATGAAGTTCCGGCTCTACCGGCAAACAATAAGGCCGTAATGACTGGGCCCAGCTCACGAGTCAAAGACAAAGCGACTAATAAACCAAGTGCTTGTTCTGAGCCATAACGATTTAAGGTGTAGTAGCCCTGTAAGCCCAAAACAAAACCAACGAACAAACCCGAGACTGCAATGATGACAAAAGAATGATTGCCAACAAACAAAATTTGATCAATCACTAAACGTGGTCTCTTAAGCAAGAATCCTGAGCGCATGATCACTGCGACAAACATGCGGGCAGCCAATCCAAGACTGCTTAAATTACGGCGAACAAAAAATCCAAGATCGCCAAAGAGATTTAATAGTGTAGTCACAGAGATCTCACTCCAAAATCTTCTTCCAAAGTTTTTCCTGGATAGTGAAAAGGCACAGGGCCATCTGGAGCTGCATCTAAAAACTGTCTAACAAAAGGATCCGTTGAACGACTTAACTCCTCAGGAGTTCCTTCTGCACCAATGCGGCCATTCGCGATGAAATAAACATAATCTGCAATGGCAAAGGTTTCTTCAACATCATGAGTAACCAATAAACTCGTGGCTCCCAGGGCATTATTAAGATCACGAATCAAGCGTGCTGTAATTCCAAGAGAAATAGGATCAAGACCAGCAAATGGCTCGTCATACATGATGAGCGGCGGATCTAAAGCAATCGCCCTTGCAAGCGCAACCCGTCTAGCCATGCCGCCAGAAATTTGTGCAGGCATTAAATCGCGCGCACCTCTCAAACCCACCGCATTGAGTTTCATCAATACTAATGAGTGCAAAAGTTCTTCGCTTAAATCAGTATGTTCACGCAAAGGAAAGGCAACGTTTTCAAAAACACTAAGATCGGTGAACAAAGCGCCAAACTGAAATAACATGCCCATTCGTCGACGAGCTGCCATCAACTCAGCGCCGCTCATCTTGCCAATATCTTGTCCTTCAAACAGCACTTGGCCTGATTGGGCGGTATATTGACCGCCGATCAAACGAAGGATAGTAGTCTTACCGCAACCAGAACCACCCATTACTGCCACTACTTGGCCGCGTCGAAACTCCATATTGAGTCCCGACAAAATTTGCCGCTCTCCTGGAGCATAAGAAAAGTTGACGTCTTTAATAGAGACGACAACTTCGCCTGCAGCTTGCTTGCTTACATCCAAGGAGTTTGGCTGGCCACTGTTCATATCCTCGACATTATCGAGGTAAAACAGAAGACCCCATTAAATACTCATCTACTGAACGAGCGCATTGACGGCCTTCACGGATCGCCCAAACAACCAAGGACTGTCCGCGACGCATATCTCCAGCCGCAAATACCTTAGGAACATTCGTTTGATAGGCATTTTGACCATCTACAGTCGCTTTAGCATTGCCGCGCGCATCTTTTTCTACGCCAAAGGCATTGAGGACCTGCTGCACTGGGGATACAAAGCCCATTGCCAAAAGTACCAGATCTGCTTTGATCTCAAATTCAGAATTTGGCACTTCTGACATCTTGCCGTCTTTCCACTCCAAACGAACGCCGATCAATTTCTCTACTTTGCCGTCTTTACCTTCAAAGCGCTTTGTTCCCACTGACCAGTCACGATCACAACCCTCTTCATGAGACGAAGATGTACGCAACTTCGTTGGCCAATATGGCCATACTAAAGGCTTGTTTTCTTCTTCAGGAGGCTGCGGGAGCAACTCGAACTGAGTAATCTTGGTTGCGCCGTGGCGATTTGATGTGCCCACACAATCAGAGCCCGTATCTCCACCACCGATAACCACAACATGCTTATCAGTTGCACGAATTTCGTTCTTGAAATCACCTGCATTTTCTTTGTTCTGTGGAATCAAAAATTCCAACGCATAGTGCACACCGGCTAACTCACGACCTGGGACTGGCAAATCACGTGGCTGCTCTGCGCCACCAGTGATCACTACAGCATCAAAATCTTTCATCAACTGCTCAGGAGATACGGTTTTAGTGGAGTAATTTTTTACTTCAGCACCAATCGCTTCTTTGCCAACAAACACACCCGTTTCAAACTTCACGCCTTCAGCTTGCATCTGCTCTACGCGACGGTCAATCAACCACTTCTCCATTTTGAAGTCTGGGATGCCATAACGCAGTAAGCCACCAACACGATCATTCTTCTCAAACACAGTCACATCGTGACCAACACGAGCCAATTGCTGTGCAGCTGCCATACCTGCAGGGCCGCCGCCAACTACCGCTACTTTTTTACCGGTCTTGGTCTTGGATGGCTGAGGCTTAACCCAACCGCTATCCCATCCTTTATCAATGATGGCGTGCTCAATAGATTTGATGCCTACCGCAGTGCTATTGATGCCTAGAGTACAAGCAGCTTCGCAAGGAGCTGGGCAAATGCGGCCCGTGAATTCTGGGAAGTTATTAGTTGATTGCAAAACATCTAATGCGTTCTTCCAATCGTTATGAAATACCAAGTCATTGAAATCAGGGATGATGTTATTGACTGGGCATCCGTTATTACAAAATGGGATACCGCAATCCATGCAGCGCGCACCTTGAACTTTCGCTTCTTCATCGGTTAAAGCGGCAACAAACTCTTTGTAATGATGGAGACGCTTAACTGGCGCTTCGTATTTTTCATCTACGCGCTCAAACTCCATAAATCCAGTGACTTTACCCATATCGAATCCTTAGTATCTTTTCTTAATGTCTTTATTAATTCAGCGGCTTAAGCTGCAACAGTTTTATTTTGAGCTTTTTCCCACAACTCACCGAGAGCACGTTTGTACTCAGTTGGGAGAACCTTCACAAAACGACTGCGGGCATTTTCCCAATCAGCCAAGATTGCTTTAGCGCGCTCAGAGCCGGTGTGACGGAAATGACGTTCAATCAAGCCCTTCAAGATTTGCTCGTCAGTTAAGCGCTCGCCACCATCTTTAACATCGACAGGGGCATGCCACTCAGACTTAGGCATCTTGGCAATCTGATCAGCAGACGGCAGCACCTTTTCCAAAGTGGCCATGCTGGTATTGCAACGCTTATCGAACAAACCATCTTCGTCGTAAACATAAGCAATACCACCGCTCATACCTGCGGCAAAGTTACGTCCTGTTGCGCCTAATACGACTACTGTGCCACCGGTCATGTACTCACAACCATGGTCACCAGTACCTTCGACAACCGTTGTTGCACCAGAGTTACGCACTGCGAAACGCTCACCGGCTACACCGTTAAAGAATGCCTCACCAGCAATCGCGCCGTAGAGAACGGTATTACCCACAATGATGTTCTTCGCAGTATCGCCACGGAATTCATGGGGAGCACGAACAATTACGCGGCCACCGGATAGACCTTTACCAACGTAGTCATTGCCGTCACCAACCAAATCTAAAGTGATGCCACGCGCTAAGAAAGCTGCAAAGCTTTGACCAGCCGTGCCATTCAGCTGAATGTGGATAGTGTCATCTGGCAAACCTGCATGACCATAACGTTGAGCTACTTCACCAGAAAGCATCGCGCCTACAGTACGGTTTACGTTCTTCACCGGAACAATGAAAGACACTTTCTCACCACGCTCTAATGCAGGCTCACTCTTTTCGATCAAGATATTGTCAAGTGCATTGGTTAAACCATGATCCTGTGTCAATACTTGATAACGCGGAACTTCAGCAGCAACTTTTGGCTCGGCAAAAATCTTACTGAAATCTAAGCCGTGTACTTTCCAGTTCTCAATACCTTTACGGGTATCTAATAAATCAACGCGACCAATTAAGTCATCAAACTTGCGGATGCCCAATTGCGCCATGATTTCGCGAGCTTCTTCGGCAATAAAGAAGAAGAAGTTCACAACGTGTTCTGGTTTGCCAGAGAATTTCTTACGCAATTCTGGATCTTGTGTAGCAACACCAACTGGGCAGGTATTTAAATGACACTTACGCATCATGATGCAACCCTCAACCACCAATGGAGCTGTCGCGAAACCAAATTCATCTGCGCCCAATAAAGCACCAATCACTACATCGCGACCAGTCTTCATTTGGCCGTCAGCCTGAACACGAATACGACTACGCAAGCCATTGAGAACCAATGTCTGCTGTGTTTCAGCGAGACCAAGCTCCCATGGAGAACCAGCATGCTTGATTGAAGACAGTGGGGATGCGCCAGTACCGCCATCATGGCCAGCGATCACAACGTGGTCTGCTTTAGCTTTCGCAACACCAGCTGCAACAGTTCCAACGCCTACCTCAGATACCAACTTCACAGAAACGTCGGCTTTTGGATTGACGTTCTTCAAGTCATGAATCAACTGTGCAATATCTTCAATCGAATAAATATCGTGGTGCGGAGGAGGAGAAATCAAACCGACGCCTGGCACTGAGAAACGCAACTTACCGATGTAATCAGAAACCTTACCGCCCGGCAATTGACCGCCTTCACCAGGCTTAGCGCCTTGTGCCATCTTGATCTGAATCTGGTCCGCAGAACGTAGGTACTCAGTGGTGACACCAAAGCGACCAGAAGCAACTTGCTTAATCTTAGAACGCAAAGAGTCACCATCTTGCAATGGGATATTAGCCTCAACAACATCGCTACCCAAGATACTGGCTAAAGACTCGCCCTTTTTGATGGGGATGCCCTTGAGTTCATTCACATAACGGTTTGGATCTTCGCCGCCTTCACCAGTATTGGACTTGCCGCCAATTCGGTTCATAGCAATTGCCAAGGTAGCGTGTGCTTCTGTAGAGATCGAACCCAAAGACATCGCGCCCGTTGCAAAACGTTTAACGATTTCTTTTGCAGACTCTACCTCGTCTAACGGAATGGCTTTTGCTGGATCAATCTTGAATTCAAATAAACCACGCAAAGTCATTTGACGCTTAGTTTGATCATTAATGATGTTGGCGTACTCTTTATAGGTCTGGTAGCCCTTTTCTGCACCAATACGTGTGGAGTGCTGTAACTTCGCAATCGTGTCTGGAGTCCACATATGGTTCTCCCCACGAATACGGAAAGCGTACTCACCGCCAGCATCAAGCATATTGGTTAACACGGGGTCATTGCCAAATGCTGATGAGTGCATACGTAATGCTTCTTCAGCAACCTCAAACACACCGATACCACCAACATTTGATGGCGTTCCTTTGAAGTATTGATCAATGATGTCGTGATTTAAACCAATGGCCTCAAAAATCTGTGATCCGGTATAAGACATGTAAGTGGAGATGCCCATTTTGGACATGACTTTTTGCAAGCCCTTGCCAATTGCTTTCACAAAGTTTTTCACTGCTTTTTCAGCAGACAAATCACCAGATAAGCCTTTTGCCATCTCTGCCAAGGTTTCCATGGCGAGATATGGATGAACTGCTTCTGCGCCATAACCAGCCAAGAGTGCAAAGTGGTGTGTTTCACGCGCACTTCCAGTCTCTACTACTAGGCCAACGCTAGTGCGTAAACCTTTTTGTACTAAATGCTGATGGATTGCGGAAGTTGCTAATAACGCTGGAATAGCCACATGCTTTTCGTCAACCTGACGATCACTCACGATCAGGATGTTGTAACCGGAACGCACTGCATCTGCTGCTTCAGCACACAGTGAAGCTAAGCGCGCTTCAATGCCAGCCTTACCCCATGAAGCTGGATAGCAAATATCCAATTCATAAGAGCGGAACTTACCATTGGTGTAATGACCAATGTGACGAATCTTAGTAATGTCATCAAAATCCAAAATGGGCTGACTTACTTCTAAGCGCATTGGTGGATTGATGTTGTTAGTGTCTAACAAGTTAGGTTTAGGTCCAATGAAAGAGACCAATGACATCACCATGTTCTCGCGAATTGGATCAATCGGAGGATTGGTAACTTGCGCGAATAATTGCTTGAAGTAGTTATAGAGCGGCTTGTTCTTATTAGAAAGAACTGCCAACGGACTGTCATTGCCCATTGAACCAATAGCCTCTTCGCCATTCATGGCCATTGGGGCCATGAGGAACTTAATGTCTTCCTGGGTGTAACCAAATGCTTGTTGGCGATCTAACAATTTAGCAGCCGGACGAATAGTTGTTTTCTCATCAACCAAGTCCACTTTGCTGGCATCCACTTCATCTAACTTCACACGAACAGCGTCGATCCAACTCTTATAAGGCTTAGCCTTGGAAACTGCATTCTTTAATTCAACGTCATCAATGATGCGACCTTGCTCCATGTCGATCATGAACATCTTGCCTGGTTGCAAGCGCCATTTTTGTACGATCTTGCTCTCAGGAATCGGCAATACACCGGCCTCAGATCCCATGATGACGAGGTCATCATCAGTCACGTAATAACGTGCTGGGCGCAATCCATTGCGATCCAATGTTGCGCCAATTTGACGACCATCGGTAAATGCCATTGCTGCTGGGCCATCCCATGGCTCCATCATTGCCGCGTGATATTCATAGAAAGCGCGACGATTGTCATCCATTAATGTGTGCTGCTCCCACGCCTCTGGAATCATCATCATCATGGCTTGAGCCAATGGATAACCAGACATCACTAACAACTCTAAGCAGTTATCAAAACAGGCTGTATCTGACTGACCTGGATAAATTAATGGCCAGAGTTTTTGCAAATCATCGCCAAGCACTGGGGAGCTAATTGCGCCTTCACGTGCATTCACCCAATTGACATTTCCTTTAACAGTATTGATCTCACCATTGTGAGCAATCATGCGATATGGATGCGCTAATTCCCAAGCAGGGAAAGTGTTGGTTGAGAAGCGTTGATGCACTAATGCAAGCGCTGACACAGTACGCTTATCTTGTAGATCTTGGTAATAAGCGCCTACTTGGTTAGCCAACAGCAAACCCTTATAAACAATAGTCCTAGCAGACATTGAAGCAACAAAATATTCCTTGCCATGCTTCAGGTGCAAATCTTGAATAGCGTGACTTGCTGTCTTACGAATCACATATAACTTACGCTCGAGTGCATCAGTCGTCATGATGTCACGACCACGGCCAATGAAAATTTGACGAATAAATGGCTCCGTCATTTGCACTGTTGGAGACATCGGTAACTTCACATCCACCGGAACATCTCTCCAACCTAAAACTACCTGTCCTTCTAAACGAACGGTACGCTCTAATTCTTGCTCACACGCTAAACGTGAAGCGTGTTCCTTTGGCAAGAAAATCATGCCAACGCCATATTCACCTAATGGTGGCAAGGTCACACCCTGCTTAGCCATCTCTTCGCGATACAAAGTATCCGGAATCTGAATCAAGATACCAGCGCCGTCACCCATCAGAGGATCGGCACCTACCGCTCCCCGGTGATCTAAATTTTCGAGAATCTTTAATCCCTGAGAAACGATCTCATGAGATTTCTTGCCTTTGATGTGTGCCACGAATCCTACGCCGCAAGCATCATGCTCATTTCTAGGGTCATATAAACCTTGAGCAATTGGACGAAGATCATTATTTAATTGTGTAGTCATAGTATTTCCGAGGGGCGACAAAGGCCTAATTACTTTTGGAGGATCAAATATAGGTGAATACCCATACCGATGCAATAGAAATAAAATGAGTCTGTCCCATTTATTTGTATGCCGCACCAATATCAATTACTTATATGGGGACAGAGTCAGAATATTCAATGCCCTAAAGTGAATTCAGGGGGTTTTTATTGCTCTAAGCTGTTGAATTTACAACATTTACTTTTCTTGGTCGCCCTCGATGCCGAATGACAGTCATCTCTGGGGCATCCTTGAAGAGCTTTTTTGCATAAATGTCACTCACCCAAGGCTTGGATCGAATTAACGATTCGGTAATTTGACGGTCCTCCCAATGGGGGGCGCCTTCCTTAACAAAGCTTGCCCAGTTCATCTGCCTTTCAAAGGGGGTATTACCCAGCCTCCAAAAATATTGATGATCCACTAACCAAGACTCCGAACTCTCACCAATATGTGCTGAAAAACTAGTCCAAGTAGAACTTTGAGGATTGGATTCAAAACCAGCTCTCACCGGATTGAGCTCGATATAGCGCTGACAACGCAAAAAATAATCTGGGTCTATTAAAGATGAGCGATACCTTCCCTCCCAAATGGTCCCCGAGCGACGATGCTGTTGGTTGAAATACTGTGCGTAACGTCGCCCCAGAGATTGCATTGTTTTTGCAAGAGAATCTTCGCTCTGTGGAGTCATCAACAGATGAACATGATTGGGCATCAAAGCAAAGGCATGAACTGCGCAACCAAATTGCCTAGCCGCCTCACGCAACCACTCTAAATAAGTGCGACGATCTTCATCGCTAAAAAAAAGGGTTTCACGGTTATTACCGCGGACCATCACATGCATTGCTTGGCCGGGTATTACAGTGCGCGCTTGCCGTGCCATCTTAAAAGCGAACTATTGCAGTTCGCGCGCACCACCACTGTTAGAAAACTCTGGAATAAACCAGTCCCCATCAACTTGTGTAACACCACTTGGAACTTCACGAGCCTGCTGAGGAATCTCTCTTAATGCTGTACCCATATAAGAAATCCACATTGGTAGAGCAAGACCGCCACCGGTTTCACGATCGCCTAAGCTCGCTGGCTTATCAAAACCAATCCATGCAACAGCAACCACTTTTGGATTGTATCCAGCAAACCAAGCATCATGAGAATCGTTCGTTGTGCCTGTTTTACCTGCAATATCATTGCGCCCTAACTTACCGCGAGCAGAAGCTGCAGTGCCTGACTTAGTTACCTCTTGCAACATACTATCCATTACAAAAGCAGTACGCGCATCTAATACACGTGGCGCATCTTCACGAGCATGAGTAGGTTTTGCTTCAAACATGACAGCGCCTTTAGAGTCGACCATCTTATCAATCAAGAATGGATCTACGCGGTAGCCGCCATTTGCAAAGACACTATAAGCAGAAGCCATTTGTAATGGCGTAACCGAACCCGCACCCAAAGCCATCGTTAAGTAAGGGGGATGCTTTTCTGGTTCAAAACCAAAACGCTGAATATATTCCTGCGCATAAGAAGGACCAATCGCTCGAATGATCCGTACTGAAACTAAGTTCTTCGATTTAGCCAGCGCGTTGCGCAAGCGCATCATGCCTTCATACTTACCATCATAGTTTTTTGGTTCCCAGGCCTGGCTACCTGTTTCCATGCTACCGATTGATAAGGGCGCATCATTCACCATTGTGCTGGGTGAAAAACCTTTTTCAATCGCTGCCGCATAGATAAATGGCTTAAAAGAAGAGCCCGGTTGACGCAACGCTTGCGTCACATGATTAAATTGATTGCGACGGAAATCAAAACCACCCACCAGAGACAGGATCGCACCAGTCTCTGCATTCATAGACACAAACGCAGCCTCAACCTGTGGCAGTTGTGCTAATTTCCAAATTCCGCCGTCTGACAACAGTCGTACCACCGCACCTGGTCGCAACCGCTTCTTAGGCTGAGTGCTATCGGTAAGGGATGCGGATGCCAACTTCATGCCCTCACCCTTAATGGTGATGGTGTCGCCAGTTGAAATCATGACCTGCATTTCCTTAGGCTTAACGTCAAGCACAACACCAGACTGCAAATCATCCAACTGAGGATAAGCAAGTAGCGCCTCATCAATTGCACGCTGGCGCTTTACAGGATCTTGCGGAAGATCTATGAAACCTTCCGGCCCACGATAAGCGTGGCGTAGGTCATATTCAAAAATTCCTTTACGTACCGCCTTATAAGCTGCGTCTTGATCGGCCTTCAAAATGGTGGTGTAAACATCAATTCCTTGGGAGTAGATAGCTTCACCATATTGCGTAAACAGTAACTGGCGCACCATCTCGGCCGGGAAGTCTGCGCGGACCGCAAACTCATTGCCCAAGCCACGAATATGTAACTCCTCAATCATCGCTTTTTGATATTCCTCTGGTGTGATATACCCCAGATCACGCATACGCTGAAGAATGTACTCTTGACGAATCTTTGCGCGACGGAAATTGCTAACTGGGTTGTAAGCTGAAGGCGCCTTTGGCAAGCCCGCTAACATAGCCGACTCAGCAATCGTGATGTCTTTTAATTCTTTACCAAAATAAATCTGCGCTGCGCTTGAGAAGCCGTAAGCCCGCTGCCCCAAGAAAATCTGATTCATATAGATTTCAAGAATCTTGTCCTTGGTTAACTGCGACTCAATTTCCCAGGCCAATAAAACTTCATAGATTTTTCGACTAAAAGTTTTCTCGTTGCTCAAGAAGAAGTTGCGCGCCACCTGCATGGTGATAGTTGAGGCACCCTGCGAGAGGTTGCCACGTAAGTTGGTTAATGTTGCCCGCAAAATTCCTACGTAGTCCACGCCACCGTGAGAGTAGAAGCGATCATCCTCAATAGCTAAAACAGCATTTCGCATGCTTTGAGGAATTTCATTTAATGGGATTACCTTACGACGCTCCTCGCCAAATTCACCAATGAGCACTTTGTCAGCCGTATAGATACGCAAAGGTGTCTTAGGGTTGTAGTCGGTTAAGGCAGAGATCTTCGGCAGATTGGGTTTTGCTACCAAAAAGGCATACCCCATCAGCAAGGTAACCACTAAAGCAAAAACAACGCCAATAATTAATAAGGCCTTTACCAGCGGATTGCTTGATTTCTTGTGCGGGAAACCAGGCTCAACTCGTGTATGCCGAGGACGTCTTTCGAATGGACGAACGGGACGTTGGTTCAGGGGCGGCTTGTCTTTAGGAGTTAAGGCCATATGCCCAAATTATAGGGTGCTTGGTCAATTTACCTAAAAGCTCCAAATTCCTCGTTTTGGGGTGCATCAAGGCCTAATTTCTGACGCAGTCTTCAAACCAGAACGATGTCTTTTCAGGCTGCAAAACTGAAGAATATGGTCATGCCTGCACGACACATTTCCAGCGAATCCTTTGACGAAATTTTGAGCGAGCTTGGCGATGATCCTGCCATACCCGACCCCCATGGAATTCGCAAACCTCGACCCCAACAAAGCACGCCCAGAGTTGACTCAGTCCAGAGTAATCATCGCTCTTTCTTTAGCCCCTTTTCTAAGCTTCAAATCCCGAGCTCCATTCAAAACCTAGGTGGATTAATTACCCTCTTTTTTGGGGTCTTGATAGTAGTAGCAGTTGTGAGCTTTTTCACCTATATCGCCCTTGATCAGAGCTCCAAAAGCGCTCAGGAGGAATCTCAAAAACTCATATCTGAGCTAAAAAAGGAAATAGCCTTCATGCGTAATGAATTTCATGAAAATCAGGAAGATTTATATATGGCAATAGAAGAAATAGAAGTGAGTATTCACTCATTAATGAATCGAAAGCCTGAAATTAAAGTTTCCAGCAGGCCAGCGGTGCCCTCCCATGAGACTGAATTACGCCGCTGGCGCTACCTGGGGGCCGCTCAAATGGGCGACTCTCATCAAGCATTTTTCAGTACAGGAAAGGGGAATGCCGCTTTCGAAAAAGGGGCTCGAGTTTTGGGTGACTGGCAGCTTAACAGCATTGAAAGTGGCATGGCAACCTTTAGTCACCCCCAGGGCAAATCGCTAGCTCTGAAGACCCCCCACAGCGAATGAAACGCACCCTGCATTTTCTTCAATGCCACTTAAACAGCATCACTATTTTGCTTGCTTTGTTGATGCTTTTTTTACCTAATCTAGCAGGCGGAAACGCGCCTTCACAAAATCACCTGTTGAGACCAATTAGCCTGCAATTTACTGAGATAGAAATAAGAGATCTTTTACTGGTTTTAGCTAAATTGGGGAATACCAATTTTTTAATAAGTGAATCAATCAAAGGAAAGATTTCAGTCGACCTCCATAAGACTCCTTGGCAGACCGCGCTGGACTCTATTATTGCCAGCCGTGGTTTGAGACTCGTACGCAATGGTGATATCTATTGGATCGGACCCCATGCAGAAATCCAGGCCTTCCAAAAGTTTCGTCGTGAGGATGCAGCTCTTCCATTTGGTGGAGATCACATCAACAGTCCAAGACAGATTCTGATAGAGGCTCGGATTGTGGAGGCAGATGAACGCTTTGCTAGAGAGCTAGGGGTCAAACTGGGATATCAAGCAAATGGAGCCGGCAATCAAAAGCTGACAGGCAATCTTGACTTAGGTGGCACTGGGTTAAGCGGCTTCAATCCAGCAACCGTGGCTGCAACTTTAGTGTCTAAAAATGCTAACCGTATTCTGCAAGCAGAACTATCTGCCCTGGAATCAGAGGGTCAAGGAAAAATACTGTCCAATCCCCGCATTATGACGGGCGACCAAGTCAAAGCAACAATTGAACAAGGCACCGAACTTCCCTATCAAACCTCCAATCAAAACGGCAGTAAATTGCAATTTAGAAAGGCTAATTTACGCCTCGAAGTCCTTCCCAAAATTCATCCAGATGGCAAGATTTCAATGCTAGTAGGAATCAATAAGGACACAGTGGGCATGAAAACAGAGCAAGGGTATGCCATAGACACCAAAAGCCTCAGTTCCGAGGTCACTGTAGAAAATGGTGGAACAGCGATCATTGGCGGCATCTTTCAGACAACCGAGCGAGAGGATGAAGTCAAGATCCCTTTATTGGGGGATATTCCGCTGATTGGCCATTTTTTTCGCCATAAATCCAAATTGCAAGATAAAACTGAGCTGCTAGTCTTTTTAACTCCGACTGTTCTCGACAAACCCTAATAAAATCGAGGGGTGAACTCTTCGACAAACAATATCTTTCTGATCGGCCTAATGGGCGCCGGGAAGTCGACCGTCGGTAAAGTCCTAGCCAAAAAATTAGGGCGTCGATTTCTAGATGCCGACCATGTCATCGAAGAACGCTGTGGCGTAAAAATTCCCGTCATTTTTGAAATGGAAGGTGAAGAGGGTTTTCGCAAAAGAGAGGCTCAAGCCATTCGTGAAATCACCAATGAAAGAGACATTATTTTGGCAACTGGTGGTGGCGCTGTTTTATTGCCAGAAAATCGTCAAGCACTCAGTGATCATGGGACCGTCATTTATTTGCACGCAAATCCAATTGAGCTTTGGCATCGCACTAAGGGTGGTGAAGGACGTCCACTTCTTAAAAATGGCGATGCCAAAAAAATTCTAGAAAATTTATACGCTATTCGCGATCCCCTCTATCGCGAAATTGCTGACCACGTTATTGAAACTGGTAAACCAAGTGTTAATCAATTGGTCAACACCTTAATTATGCAGCTTGAACTTTCCGCTTGAAGAATATGATGAAAACACTTGAAGTTGATCTTGGTAATCGCAGTTATCCAATTTATATTGGCACAGACCTCATTGATCAGCCTAACCTATTTAGCGCCTGTGCAAAAGCAACCTCTATCTACATCGTCAGCAACACTACGGTTGCCCCAATTTACGCAGAGCGTCTGACCAAGACTCTAAATACTTTTGGCAAGCCTGTTAGAACGATTGCGTTACCTGACGGGGAGTCTTATAAAGACTGGAAAAACCTTCAGCTTATTTTTGATGACCTGTTGAAGTTTGGCGCTGATCGTCAAACAATGCTGGTTGCCTTAGGCGGTGGAGTCATTGGTGATATGACTGGATTTGCTGCAGCCAGCTTCATGCGTGGCATTCGCTTTATTCAAGTACCAACAACCTTGCTAGCTCAGGTGGATTCATCTGTAGGCGGAAAGACTGGCATCAACCATCCGCTTGGTAAAAATATGATTGGCGCCTTTCATCAGCCCGTTGCTGTGATTGCAGACCTTAATACTTTAAAGACTTTACCCCCCAGAGAACTCTCCGCCGGTCTTGCGGAAGTGGTTAAACATGGTGCTATTGCCGATGCGCAGTTTTTAAATTGGATCGAGGCTAATGCAAAGGCATTATTGGCTTGTGACACTGTCGCCATGGGTCACGCAGTTTTGCGTTCGTGCGAAATTAAATCTGCAGTAGTGTCCGCAGATGAAAGAGAGGGGGGCATTCGCGCAACCCTGAACTTTGGTCACACTTTTGGACATGCAATTGAAGCAGGCATGGGTTACGGCGAATGGTTACATGGCGAAGCGGTTGGTTGCGGCATGGTGTTAGGTGCCGATTTATCGCGCCGCCTTAACTACATCAGTGAAGCCGATGTCCAGCGCCTCACCAAAATCATCCAATCGATGAACCTACCAATTACCCCACCTAAGTTTGGTGGGGATCGCTACATGGAGCTGATGCAGGTTGATAAAAAAACTGAGGGCGGGCAAATTCGTTACGTAGTTTTAGAAAAGATTGGTAAAGCCCAGATTAAGAGTGTCGCTGATGACCAGGTCATTGAAACATTGAAAGCTACTGGCGCCGCTTAAATAAGGGCAACCTTTATTTCTTGGCCTGCCTGAGCAGTAGCAAACTCTGATAAATCACTTAAAAGCTCTTTGCCTGTTTTGGTATCCAGCCATAAAGGCTTGGCCACAGTGCCAGCCCAGCGATAGTGATATCCGCCTGATTTTGCGGCTACCCAAATTTCATGCAAAGGTGGCTGAGTATTCACCACGATGACGCTTCTATCCTTAAAACGAATATTGATGACGTTACCACCCTGGCGCTCGACGTCTAAATCCAGATCTAACGCATCATCTGCAGCTTCTAGCGCCGCCTCTATGGAATGCAGTAGCTGACTTCCCAGCTGATAAAACTGCTTGTCATCAATGGTTTCTGTGCCTGAATTATTTGGATTCATACTGGAGTCCTGCATGCTATATTCAATCATTCGTTTTAGAGACATTCATGATAGCGATTCTTAATAGAGCCCTCTGCCTTAGCTTTTTAATATCCCTTGTTGGGTGTGGGGTAAGAGGACCGCTATTTTTGCCCAATGTGCCATCTGCTCCTCCGGCTCCCACAGAGCCTGAACCCAAAGGCAAACTCTACCCACCCCAAACACCCGCCAGCCCAAGTAATCCTTCAACGGCCAAGTAATGACAAGCAAAGCACTTCCAATTCCTCAGTTATCCGGTTTTTCGGAACGTAATGGCAACTGGTTTGCCGAAGAAATTCCACTGGCTGATTTAGCAAAAGAGTTTGGCACTCCGCTCTATGTCTATAGCAAAAAAGCATTAACAGAGGCCTATCAGGCATACGATAAGGCCTGTGTTGATAGCAATGGCAAACGTCGTGCGCGCGTGCACTATGCCATGAAAGCCAATAGCAATTTAGCAGTGCTTGATTGCTTTAAAAAATTGGGTTCTGGGTTTGATTTAGTTAGTGGCGGCGAATTAGCGCGTGCGTTAGCCATTGGTGCAGACCCGAAAAGCCTGGTATTTGCTGGCGTAGGTAAATCCGCCTCTGAAATTGGCGCAGCCCTAAAGGCTGGCGTGAAATGCATCAATGTTGAGTCCATCGCCGAGCTACATAAAATCAATCGGGTTGCCTCTGAGCTAAATCTGCGCGCCCCTATTTCTTTACGCGTTAATCCGGATGTGGATGCACAAACTCATCCTTATATTTCCACTGGATTGAAGGGCAATAAATTTGGCATCGCCTATCACGAGGTTTTAAAAACATATCGTGAAGCGTCACAACTTTCTCAAATTGATGTTGTCGGTATTGATTGCCATATTGGCTCACAAATTACCACTACTGCGCCTTACTTAGATGCGCTCGATAAAGTATTGGATCTTGTTGCACAACTGAAAAAAGAAGGCATTGTTATTCACCATCTAGATCTAGGTGGCGGCCTCGGAATTTCATATAGCGATGAAACTCCGCCAGACATTACCGACTTTACAAACACTTTATTAAATCGCGTAGCTGAACGTGGCTTTGGCCATCTGGATGTTGTTCTTGAGCCAGGCAGATCATTAGTTGGTAATGCTGGCGTACTCCTAACCACGGTGGAATATTTAAAGCCAGGTGCTGAAAAGAACTTTTGCATTGTGGATGCCGCAATGACTGAGCTGATGCGTCCAGCCTTATATGAAGCGCATCACGGCATTGTCCCAGTAAAGAATAAAACAGCAACAGCCTTAACTTATGACATTGTTGGTCCTGTTTGCGAATCCGGTGACTGGCTAGGAAGAGATCGTCATCTGGCTATTGAAGAAGGTGATCTTCTCGCCATTCTTTCTGCTGGCGCTTATGGTTTTGTAATGGCGTCCAACTACAACACACGCCCTAAACCCGCTGAGATTATGGTTGATGGAAAAAATGCTTATGTCATTCGCGCTCGCGAAAATACTGCAGATTTATTCTCTTCGGAAACAGTTTTACCAAGTTAATAATTTGCATCAGTTGATAACGTCGTAAAGTTTTAGGCAATAAAAACCCCGCTGCAAGAGCGGGGTTTTGTTTTTTTGCTGTTACTAATTAACGTAAGCCTGCAATGTAGTCAGAAACTGCTTTCATTTCTAAATCTGACATCTTGCCTGCAATAGCTGTCATCATTGGACCATTCTTGCGAGTGCCGTTACTAAACGCAACCAATTGTGCGTATGAGTAATCAGCCCATTGACCACCTAATCGTGGGTACTGTGAAGGGATGCCAGCACCTGTTGGGCTATGGCAAGCTGCACATGCTGGAACACCCTTTGCTGCGATACCGCCGCGGTAAATACTTTGACCTAACTCGATGGTTGCCTTGTCTTGAGCAACACCCAAAGAAACGGGCTGCTTAACTAAGTAAGCTGCAATGTTTTGCATATCCTGTTCAGTCAATGTGGCTGACATACCCATCATCACAGGATTAGCACGAGTACCTTCTTTAAAGTTTTTCAACTGCTTGGCTGTATATGCTGCGTGTTGGGCAGATAACTTAGGCCAAGTAGCAACTGCGCTTTGCCCTTTAGGGCCGTGGCAAGTAAGACAAGCTGTAACGCCGCGCGAAGGATCGCCATTGGAGTACAGAGCTTCGCCAGCCGCTGCATCAACTTTTGGCTTGCCTGGAACAGCAGCCTTAGCTTCAGCAGCAGGTGCAGCCGGAGCCGCATCGGCAGCAAAAACTGTGCCAGAAATGCCAATCAAGGCGAAAATAGAGAGAGCCGCAAAACCAGCACGTAAGCTAGTTAATTTGGAGATTTGAGAGGTTTGACGCATTATGTTTACCTTGGCAAAAATTCCTAAAAGTGTTTGGGCCCTGCATTTACAACCTTTTACCCAACACCATGAGATATTTCATGATTTTGCGTGATTTTACAATAGCTTCTGGACATGTCTAAACTCTTTCAAGCCCGATTCGCCACCACAGTCAATGACACCCATTGCCTGCCTGCTACGCCCCTGCGTGAGGTGGCTTTTGCTGGGCGCTCAAACGCTGGTAAATCCAGCGCTATAAATGTCCTTTGCAACCAAAAAAGACTCGCTTTTGCCAGTAAAACGCCTGGCCGCACCCAACATATCAACTATTTCGGCCTTTTTGCCAAAGATGACCTCCTAGCCTACTTGGTGGACTTGCCAGGCTATGGCTATGCAGCTGTCAACCATGAAACCAAATACCACTGGAATTCCCTGCTAAGCGACTATTTGCAGGAGCGAGAGCAGTTGGTAGGCATGATCCTCATTGTGGACTCTAGGCGCGGTATCACCGATTTGGATGAGCAAATGATTGAGTGGTTTGTACCTACTGGCAAGCCAATTCATGTTTTGCTCAGCAAATGCGACAAACTCAATAAAAGTGAGTGCAAGCATGCGCTTGAGGCAGTCCGCAAGCAATTGCAGCAATACGACCCAGCTTTGCCCGATGGCAATGGTGAGTCCAAGCAACTTACGGCACAATTATTTTCAAGCACCAAACGAATAGGCCTTGAAGAGGCCGACAATATTGTTATTAAATGGTTATTTGAAGCAGAGACTAAAGAAGATGAAATCACCAGCTAATTCATTGCTTAATTTTCCAGGGCATCGTCCTCGCCGCATGCGTCGTGATGATTGGTCACGCCGCCTTATGCAAGAGAACAGTGTCTCTGCCAATGACTTTATCTACCCGGTGTTCCTGCTTGAAGGCCAAGGCAAATCCGAAGCCGTTGTCTCAATGCCAGGTGTAAATCGAGTGTCTTTAGATTTGCTTTTTCCAGTTGCGCAAGAGTGTATTGATTTGGGCATTCCAGTTCTTGCACTCTTTCCGGTGATCAACTCCTCACTAAAAACGCCTGATGGTAAAGAAGCATTTAATCCAAATGGTCTTATTCCAACAGCCGTTCGCGAACTCAAAAAACGCTTTCCCAATCTAGGCATCATGACGGATGTAGCACTTGATCCCTATACAAGCCATGGTCAAGATGGTGTTCTTGATGAGCAAGGTCGCATTCTCAATGATGAAACTACCGCAATCTTAGTTCAACAAGCGATTGCGCAAGCTGAGGCTGGCGTCGATATCGTCGCACCCTCAGACATGATGGATGGTCGCATCGGAAAAATTCGTGAAGCGCTTGAACAAAGGAAACTTATTCACACTCGCATCATGGCCTACTCTGCCAAATACGCCTCAGCGTTTTATGGCCCATTCAGAGATGCCGTAGGCTCTGCCAAGAACCTAGGCAAGGCGGATAAAAAGACCTACCAAATGGATTGCGCCAATGGTGACGAGGCTTTGCGGGAGGTGGCTCTCGATATCAATGAAGGTGCTGATATGGTGATGGTCAAACCTGGCATGCCTTATTTAGATATCGTGCGACGCGTACGCGAAGAGTTTGATTACCCAACTTATGCATACCAAGTGAGCGGTGAATATGCCATGCTCAAAGCCGCTGCACAGAATGGTTGGTTAGATTACGATGCTGTAATGATGGAATCACTACTTGCATTTAAACGTGCTGGTGCCGATGGTGTTCTGACTTACTTTGCGCTGGAAGCGGCGCGACTCATTAAAGCAGCTAAGAAATAATTCAATAGTTACTCAGCTGCTTTAGTTTTTCAACACGTTTTTTAAGCGCTCAATAAAACGTTGTGGTGGCATATAGCCAATCACACGTTGATCTTTTTGCTCTTGCGAATTTTGATCAAAGATCAGAATGCCTGGGGGACCAAATAAACCAAAGCGCTTCAGCAAAGCCTGGTTATCAGGGCTGTTTACAGTGACATCAGCCTGTAATAAAACAAACTGCTTTAGCACCTTACTGACTTCTGGATTTGCAAAAGTATTGACTTCCATTTCTTTGCAACTAATGCACCAATCAGCATAAAAATCCAAGAGGACTAGTTTCTTTTCTTCTTTGGCTTTGCTCAATTGAATATCAAGCTGCGCCGGCGACTGAATCACAATAAAAGCCAAGTTTCCAACTTGGTGAATACTCTGACCATTAACTGTTTTTGCAGTTCCAGAAGCGTCATTATTTTGCAGCAATGGCGAGGCAATCCAAGCAGCCGTTGCAACCAATAAAACACCTAGAGTGCGCTGTAACCACACCATCCAGATTCCAGTAGATGGAATCAAGATGCGAGCTTCAACAGCGATAAATAACAGTGGTAATCCCATTCCTAGCGCCATTACAAAGAGTAAGCCCGCACCCAAACTCATAGAACCGGTTTGGGCAATAAAGGCTAAAACGCCTGCTAAAGGAGCCGTAATGCAGGGGCTGGCTACCAGCGTGGAAATACCCCCCAAAGCAAAGGCACCAAATACGCTACCGCCCTTTTGACGCCCTGCTAACCTATCGACATGCTGATGCCATGATTGGGGCAGACGTAAGTCATACAAGCCAAATAGACTGCCAGATAGGGCTAATAGCAATAGGGCAAAAGTAGCGAGCGCAAAAGGACTTTGTAAGGCACGCTGTACGCTGCCCCCCAGAGCCGCCATGAGCACGCCTGCCAAGGCATATACCAAAGCCATACCTAAGACGTAGGCCAATGCTAGGGCGCTAGCACGGCCCTTTGAAATAGCTTTGCCATCTTGAGTCCCGAAGATTACGCTGGATAGGATCGGCAACATGGGAAGCACGCAAGGCGTGAATGCCAAAGCCAGGCCCAATACAAAGAATGCTAGAAATAAATACGCAGTTGAAGTGTTTTCTAAAAAGCGGCTGATGGCATTAACGTTATCGCGCTCACGCCATAAATCTGCCAAACTAAATTGGTCATTTGCCTTCACGCTTGACGAGGGAATGCCATCTAATGCTTCTGGAATTGGTGCTGCTTTTACGCCAGGTCCAGCAAGTAAAAATTTAAGGGTCATGGGTGGGTAGCAAATGCCTGCCTCTGCACAACCCTGAAGAGTGATCTCCAAATGAACAGGCTGCCCAACTGCAGGCTTAATCTCTAGAAAAACTAAGAATGGTTCTTTGTATACCTGAAGCTTTTTTTGAAAAGTTTCATCAAATTTTTCTATGCCCGGTGGCACTGCAGGCCTTATATTACTTAGCTTCTCAGCCTGTGAGCCTGCTTGGAACTTTAAAGACTCTTGGTAGATGTAATAACCTTTAGAAGGCAGAAATTCCAGTTCGACTTGATTGGAATTTTCTAACCAAGTGGCCTCCACCCGAAATGCTTTTTCTGGGGGCAAGAAATCTTGCGCAGCAAATGCTTGCGCAGAGAGGAGTAACAAGACCGCAAAAATTCTTACCAAGAAAGAATGTAATTTCATGACTTCGAATTTACCTCAGACTCGACCCATGCGCCGTACTGTCTTTCATGCTGCTCTGGTGAAAAAGCCAAGATCTCAGGCAGGTCATAAGGATGGGCACTTTGAATAAAAGCCAATATCTCAAGCCACTTTGCTTCGATAGTTTTTGCAGATAACAACACTTCTTGCTCTTCGCAAATTTTGCCTTCCCAGCGATAAATCGAATGAATACCCTCAGTCAGCTGCGCGCAAGCAGCTAAATTCTGCTCAACTAAAGCACGGGCTAAGCCCTTAGCAGCATCCAAACTAGGAAGGCTGGTAACCACCACCAAAAGCTTGCTGTGATTGAATGGTATGTTTTTAGACATTCTGTATTTATAACCTGATAAATGAAAAAAGCCAGACCGAAGCCTGGCTTTTTACTGTAACCGTGAGACTTAAGCCTCTTCAGCTACTGCTGCTGTTTCTTCAACTTCAGGGCGATCCACCAACTCAACCAATGCCATAGGTGCATTGTCGCCATGACGGAAGCCAAACTTCAAAATACGAAGGTAGCCACCTGGACGTGTTGCGTAACGTGGGCCGAGTTCTGTGAAGAGCTTGGCTACGATATCACGATCACGTGTGCGATTGAATGCCAAGCGACGGTTTGCTAAGTTGTCTTTTTTACCCAAGGTAATCAAAGGCTCAACAACCATACGCAATTCTTTGGCTTTTGGCAAAGTCGTTTTAATGACTTCGTGCTCCAAAAGTGAATTGGACATGTTGCGCAGCATCGCCAAGCGATGTGATGATGTTCTGTTTAGTTTGCGTAAGCCGTTTCCGTGACGCATGATGCTTCCTTTCTAATTATTTCTCGAGGTTAGCTGGAGGCCAGCTTTCGAGTTTCATGCCAAGACTTAAGCCACGAGCCGCCAATACATCTTTGATTTCATTCAAAGATTTACGGCCTAGATTAGGCGTCTTCAACAATTCATTCTCTGTACGTTGAATCAAGTCACCGATGTAGTAAATGTTCTCAGCCTTCAAGCAGTTTGCAGAGCGAACTGTCAACTCGAGGTCATCTACCGGACGCATCAACATTGGATCAACCATTGAAGAGCGGCTTGGTGCTAAATCACCAGAAACTTCGCTGCTTTCAAGGGCTGCGAATACAACCAACTGATCAACCAAGATGCTAGCTGCTTGACGAATTGCTTCTTCAGGAGACAACACACCGTTTGTTTCGATGGTCATTACGAGACGATCGAGATCGGTACGTTGCTCAACACGAGCAGATTCAACAGCGTAGCTAACACGACTTACCGGGCTGAATGAAGCATCCAACACGATACGGCCAATGATCTTAGTAGCTTCGTCGTTGTACTGACGTACGTTACCCGGAACATAGCCACGACCTTTTTCAACCTTGATCTGCATATCCAACTTGCCACCAGCAGACAAGTGAGCGATCACGTGATCAGGGTTCATGATTTCTACATCATGTGGCAAATCGATATCTTTTGCAGTAACAACGCCTGGGCCTTCTTTACGCAAATTGATAGTAACTTCGTCACGTGACTGCAACTTAAATACGATACCTTTGAGGTTCAACAAGAGATTTACTACGTCCTCTTGAACTCCATCTAATGTGGAGTACTCATGAACAACACCTGCAATAGCTACTTCAGTTGGTGCATAACCAACCATCGAGGACAAAAGTACACGACGTAATGCATTTCCGAGTGTGTGGCCATAGCCACGCTCGAACGGCTCCATAACAACCTTAGCTTGGTTGGCGGTAAGCGCTTCAACAGAAATAATCTTTGGCTTGAGCAAATTTGTTTGCATATTTTTTCCTTGAGAGTGCCTAATTAGCGTGAATACAATTCGACGATCAAACTTTCATTAATTTCACCGCTAATATCTTCGCGGTCAGGCACTTGCTTAAATGTTCCCTCGAGCTTGGCTGCGTCAACTGAAACCCAAGTAACAGCTGCCATTTGCCCAACCAAATTGAGTGATTCTGTAATACGCGCTTGCTTCTTCGCTTTTTCACGAATCGCAACAACATCGCCAGGCTTAACCTGAATAGATGGAATATTGACAGGGCTACCATTGAGCAAAATTGCGCAATGAGAAACCAACTGACGTGCTTCAGCGCGTGTTGAACCAAAGCCCATGCGATAAACCACGTTGTCGAGACGTGACTCAAGCAACTGGAGCAATGTTTCACCAGTGTTGCCCTTACGACGCTCAGCTTCTGCGAAGTAACGACGGAATTGACGCTCTAAAACGCCATAGATACGCTTAACCTTTTGCTTTTCACGCAATTGATTACCGTAATCAGATGTTCTTGAGCCAGATGTACGACCATGTTGACCAGGCTTAGTATCTAACTTGCACTTGTCTGACAGGGCGCGACGTGCGCTCTTTAAAAATAAGTCGGTACCTTCCCGACGTGCTAATTTGGCCTTAGGCCCTAAGTAACGTGCCACGATGCTTTCCTTTCTTTGCCGCAGTCTTGCGACCGGCGGTGAGTTCGCCCTTTAAATCAGGCGAACAGTGGGCTTTAATAAAAAACTACTGAAACTGTTGTACTGCCAACTTCCAAGCTTAAATACGACGACGCTTTGGAGGACGGCAACCATTATGTGGAACTGGGGTTACGTCTTGAATCTCAGTGATCTTGATGCCCAATGAGTTCAATGCACGCACAGCTGATTCACGACCTGGGCCTGGGCCTTTGATCTGAACTTCCAAGTTCTTAATACCGCATTCAATGGCTGTCTTACCAGCAACTTCTGCAGCTACCTGAGCAGCAAAAGGTGTTGATTTACGTGAGCCCTTGAAGCCTTGGCCGCCAGAAGTTGCCCATGAAAGCGCATTTCCTTGACGATCAGTGATCGTAATAATGGTGTTATTAAAAGAAGCGTGAACGTGTGCAATACCGTCAGCAACGTTCTTTTTAACCTTCTTACGAGCGCGCTGTGAAGCGGCGGAAGCGGATTGTTGTTTTGCCATGTCAATAAACTTTCTTGATTATTTCTTCAGTTGCACGCCAGACTTACGTGGGCCCTTACGGGTGCGCGCGTTAGTCTTAGTACGTTGACCACGTACAGGCAAGCCCTTACGATGACGAACACCGCGGTAGCAACCTAAGTCCATCAAACGCTTGATGCTCATAGTTACTTCACGACGAAGGTCACCTTCAGTAATGAATTTACCCACTTCATCACGCAACTTTTCCAAGTCACCGTCAGTAAGGTCTTTAACTTTTTTGTCGATTGCAACACCTGTGGTTTCACAAATTTTGCGTGCACGAGTTGTGCCAATACCAAAAATTGCTGTTAAACCGATAACAGTATGTTGATGATTTGGGATGTTTACCCCAGCGATACGTGCCATGAGATTTCCTCTTAATTAACCAGATCAGCCTTGACGCTGCTTATGACGTGCGTCTGAAGAACAGATCACGCGCACAACGCGTTTGCGCTTAATGATCTTGCAATTTCTGCAAATACACTTAACGGATGCTAAAACTTTCATAACTCACCTCTTAAAAATAGGTACTACTTAATCTTTACTTCGCACGGAAAATGATTCTGGCGCGCGTCAGGTCGTAAGGAGTCATCTCCACCGTCACCTTATCTCCCGGCAAAATACGGATGTAATGCATCCGCATCTTTCCAGAAATGTGCCCTAGAACCACATGTCCGTTTTCCAGCTTCACGCGAAACATCGCGTTCGGCAAATTCTCTACAACTTCTCCCGCCATCTGAATTACATCGTCTTTAGACATTCAGTTAAGCGCCCATCTTAAAGTTGGCTTTTTTCATCAAAGAGCCGTACTGCTGTTGCATAACAAATGACTGAACTTGAGCCATGAAATCCATTGCAACAACAACAATAATCAACAATGAAGTACCACCGAAATAAAACGGCACGTTGTACTTCAACACCAAGAATTCTGGCAACAAGCAAACCAGAACCATATAAATTGCACCAGCTAAAGTTAAACGCACCAAGATCTTGTCGATGTAACGTGCTGTTTGGTCGCCAGGACGAATACCTGGAACAAATGCACCGCTCTTCTTCAAATTCTCAGCCGTTTCACGGCTGTTAAATACCAATGCGGTATAGAAAAAACAGAAGAAAATAATCGCAGCTGCATACAAAATCGTATACACAGGTTGGCCTGGTGCCAAAGTTGCAGCCAAGTCTTTAATCATTCTGCTGAACATATTGGTTGGCTCGCCTGATGTAAACCAGCCAGCAATCGTTGCAGGGAACAAAATGATTGAAGAAGCAAAAATTGGAGGAATAACACCTGCCATATTCAACTTCAATGGGAAATAAGAAGACTGGCCGCCGTAAATCTTGTTACCAACTTGACGCTTTGCATAGTTCACCAAAATGCGGCGCTGACCGCGCTCGACAAACACCACAAAATAAGTCACTGCCACACAAATTACAACGATCAGCAGTGCAGAAACAATATTCATTGAGCCAGTACGAACCAACTCTAATAAGCTTGCTAAAGCATTTGGCAGACCTGAAACAATGCCACCGAAAATAATAATAGAAATGCCGTTGCCCAAACCGCGCTCAGTAATTTGCTCACCGAGCCACATTAAGAACATTGTGCCGGTTACTAAAGTCACTACAGTATTCAATTCAAACATCAAACCTGGGTTAATAACCAAACCCGGTTGCGCTTGCAAGGCAACAGAAATACCTAATGCCTGGAATGTAGCCAATAACACTGTACCGTAGCGGGTGTACTGGGTAATCTTACGTTGACCAGCTTGACCTTCTTTTTTCAAAGCCTCTAAAGAAGGTACAACAATAGTCATTAACTGCATGATGATCGATGCAGAAATGTAAGGCATGATTCCCAAAGCAAATACGGTAAAGCGAGATAAAGCGCCACCTGAGAACAAGTTAAACATTCCCAAAATGCCGTCTTTTTGGCCTGAGAACAACTGTGCCAACTGGTCCGGATCAATGCCAGGAACAGGAATGTGCGCACCCAAACGGAACACGAGCAAAGCCAACACCAGGAAGACTAAGCGTTGGCGTAATTCGCCAAACTTGCCACCTGCTGCTGCAGTGCTTGCGTTATTGGTAGGTGCTAATGCCATATTTACTAAAAGGCCTATTAAGCTAACTCAACCAATTTGCCGCCAGCTGCTTCAATAGCAGCTTTCGCGCCAGCAGTAGCTGTAATGCCCTTGAGGGTTACAGCAATCTTGAGTTCGCCAGTCTTGATCACCTTAACTGCATTGATCTGCTCACCAGCAAAGCCGTGAGCCTTCAATACCAAGAGGTCCACTTCTGGCAAGTTGATTTTTGCTAAGTCGTTCAAAGTAATTTGGCCAACGTGACGACGTGTCAAAGATACGAAACCGCGTTTTGGCAAACGACGATACATAGGCATCTGACCGCCTTCAAATCCAACCTTGTGGAAACCACCAGAACGGGATTTTTGACCTTTGTGACCACGGCCAGCAGTTTTACCAAGACCAGAACCAATGCCGCGACCAACGCGACGACGGTTTTTCTTAGAGCCTTCTGCAGGTTTAATTGTGTTGAGTTGCATATTCTTCGCCTATTTACTTGCTAGTTATTAGCCAATGACTTTAACTAGATAAGAAACTTTATTAATCATGCCGCGAACAGCTGGAGTGTCTTCCAATTCAGAAACTGAATTGATACGACCTAGGCCTAAGCCACGTACAGTTGCACGATGGCTTTCGCGTGTACCGATCAAGCTGCGTACTAATTGCAGTTTGACTTTGGAGTTAGATGTTGTCATTTATAGATTCCTAATCTTTTGGTCTTAGCCGAGAATCTCTTCAACTGATTTACCGCGCTTCGCAGCAATCTCAGCAGGAGTACTCATCTTGCTCAAACCGTCAATGGTTGCACGAACCAAGTTGTATGGGTTTGTTGAGCCAAGTGACTTAGCTACCACGTTGGTTACGCCCATTACGTCGAAAATCGCGCGCATTGGGCCACCAGCAATAATTCCAGTACCGTCTTTAGCTGGAGAAATCAAAACGCGTGACGCGCCATGTTGACCAGTAACAGTGTGCTGCAAAGTACCTTTACGTAAAGTAACTTTGATCATCTTGCGACGAGCTTCGTCCATTGCCTTTTGAACAGCAACCGGAACTTCTTTTGACTTACCTTTACCCATGCCGATGCGGCCATCGCCATCGCCAACTACAGTGAGTGCAGCAAAGCCGAGAATACGACCACCCTTAACCACTTTAGTTACACGATTAACAGCGATCATCTTCTCGCGAAGACCATCATCACGCTCTTCGTTTTGCATCTTAGTTTGCATTTTTGCCATGTTTTTTCCTAAACCCTATTAGAACTTCAGGCCGGCTTCACGCGCAGCTTCAGCTAAGGCCTTAATACGGCCGTGGTAACGATGACCGGAGCGATCAAACGCAACATCAACAACGCCTGCCTTAACAGCGCGCTCAGCAACTAACTTGCCGATTTGTTTTGCCGCTTCAGCGTTGCCGCCGTTTTTGATCGCTTGGCGCAAATCTTTTTCCATTGTTGAAGCAGCTGCTACAACCTTGGTTCCGCATGGGCTATAAACCTGAGCAGAAATATGAGTATTGCTACGGATAACTGTTAAGCGATTTGCCAATGCCTCGGCAATGCGAATACGAGTCTGCCTAGCGCGTCTTTGTCTGGATTCGTCTTTATTCATTTTCTAATCTCGCTTACTTCTTCTTAGTTTCTTTCAGATGCACAACCTCATCCACGTAGCGAACACCCTTGCCTTTGTATGGCTCTGGTGAACGGTATGCGCGAACTTCAGCTGCGACCTGGCCAACTTGCTGCTTGTTGGAACCTTTGATAATGATTTCAGTTTGAGTTGGAGTCTCAGCCTTTACACCCTTTGGGAGGTTGTAAATAATGTCGTGTGAGAAACCTAACTGCAATTTCAATGTTTCGCCTTGAGCAGCAGCACGGTAACCAACGCCTACCAAGCTAAGCTTGCGCTCAAAGCCAGTAGTTACGCCAACAACCATGTTGTTCACTAAAGCGCGTGCTGTACCTGACTGTGCACCAGCTTCTGGTGTGTCGTTATTTAAAACAACTGTCAATACGCCATCTTCTTGTTTCAAACCAACAGAAGGATGCAAGTTATGTGTCAAAGTGCCTAATGGACCTTTAACTGTGATGTTTGCACCGTTGATGCTGATTTCAGCGCCCTTAGGAACTGTAATTGGTGATTTACCTACGCGGGACATATTTCGCTCCTTAAGCTACGTAGCAAATAACTTCGCCGCCCACGCCTGTTGCACGTGCTTTACGGTCTGTCATTACGCCTTGAGGGGTTGAAATAATTGCAATGCCCAAGCCATTCATTACTTCTGGAATGTCATGACGGCCTTTATAGATACGCAGACTTGGTGTAGATACACGGTCGATACGCTCGATAACAGGACGGCCTGCATAGTATTTGAGATCAATGTGGAGCACTGGCTTAGCTGCTTCACCTTTGATTTCAAAACTTTCGATATAACCTTCGTCTTGCAAAACTTTTGCGATGGCTACTTTAACTTTTGACGACGGCATTGTGACTAACGGCTTTTGCACTGCTTGCGCATTGCGGATCCGGGTCAACATGTCGGCGATTGGATCGCTGATACTCATGAGTTCTCCTAATTCTTTCGCCGCTTACCAGCTGGCCTTGGTTAAACCGGGGATTTCGCCACGGAAGGCGATTTCACGAATCTTGCTACGAGCCAAACCGAATTTACGGAATGTGCCACGTGGGCGACCGGTTAATGAACAACGATTTCTTTGACGAATCGGGCTTGCGTTACGTGGAAGTGCCTGTAGCTTCAAGCGAGCTTCATAGCGCTCTTCATCGCTGCGTGATTGATCAGCAATGATCGCTTTGAGTTCAGCACGCTTGGCAGCGTACTTCTCTACAGTTTTTGCGCGCTTATTCTCGCGCTCAATCAGGGATAGTTTTGCCACGTTAGCCTCTTAATTGCGGAAAGGGAATTTGAATGCTGCCAACAAAGCTTTTGCTTCTTCGTCGGTTTTAGCAGTCGTCGTAATACTGATATTGAGACCACGGAGGGCATCAATCTTGTCGTATTCGATTTCAGGGAAAATGATCTGTTCTTTAACGCCGATGTTGTAGTTACCACGGCCATCAAATGCTTTACCAGAAATACCGCGGAAGTCGCGTACGCGTGGCAATGCAACAGTAACGAAACGATCCAAGAATTCGTACATGCGTGCACCACGCAATGTCACCATGGCACCAATTGGGTAACCTTGACGAATCTTGAAACCTGCAATCGCTTTTTTCGCTTTAGTTACCACTGGCTTTTGACCAGCAACTTTAGTTAAATCGCCAACTGCATTTTCGATAATTTTCTTGTCGTTCACTGCATCGCCTAAACCCATGTTCAGGGTTACCTTGGTGATACGTGGAACTTCCATTACAGACTTGTAACCAAACTTGGCAATCAAATCTGCAACTACTTTAGCTTGATAGTGTTCTTGAAAACGTGTGCTCATAATTTCTCCGTGCCCCTTATGCGCTTAAAGTTGCGCCAGTGGTTTTGAGGAAACGTTGCTTTTTACCGTCCACGAGTTTGATACCAACACGTGATGGTTTGCCGTTACCGTCAACCACAGCCACATTAGAAATGTGAACAGGCATCGTCTTGTCAATCATGCCGCCAGTAACACCGGCTGCTGGATTTGGCTTAACGCTCTTTTTATAAATGTTTACGCCTTCGATCACTAATTTGTTCTCGAGAACGGCTGTAACAGTTCCTTGCTTGCCCTTATCGCGGCCAGTCAACAGAACTACGGAATCACCTTTACGAATCTTTTTCATATCAGCCTCTTAAATAACTTCGGGGGCGAGAGAAACGATCTTCATGAACTTTTCAGTACGCAACTCGCGCGTCACTGGTCCAAAGATACGTGTGCCAATTGGCTCTAACTTTGCGTTGAGCAATACCGCAGCGTTGCCATCGAACTTAATCAATGAACCATCTGGACGGCGAACACCCTTAGCAGTTCTCACTACTACGGCGTTATAAATGTCACCTTTTTTTACACGGCCACGTGGAGCAGCGGACTTTACAGTCACTTTAATGACATCACCGATACTGGCGTAACGACGCTTAGAGCCGCCCAATACCTTGATGCACAACACTTCACTGGCGCCTGTGTTATCGGCAACCTGTAATCTACTTTCGGTTTGTATCATTTCTAATCCCCAACTTATTGGCCAAAGGCAAACAGTCTTGGTTCCGTCTATGGGTTTTAACGAAAGCTAAAACCCGGAATTAATGAAAAACACTGCTTCTCCAATAAAACCAGAGAAGCCTTCTATTCTACTACGTAAAACAGGGATTTGGGAAGAAACTTCGCCAAAATCCCTAATATTTCTTTAAATACCCTTTGAAGCCTCAACTAAACGGGTCACAACCCAAGATTTAGTGCGTGAAATTGGCTTAGATTCAGCTATTTCAACGGTATCACCCATCTTGTATGTGCCAGCTTCGTCATGAGCGTGGTACTTTTTGGACTGGCCAACGTACTTACCAATCACTGGATGCTTAACTTGACGCTCAACCAACACCGTCACAGTTTTTTGCATTTTGTCGCTAACAACGCGTCCCACGAGGGTGCGGCGCAAGGGTTTAGATAATTCTGTCATATCCCTTTTTCCTTATTTCTGTGCAGTCTTTTGGGCGATAAAAGTCTTCACACGAGCGATGTCGCGCTTATTTTTACCCAATTGGCTGGTATTTGTGAGTTGCTGAGTGCCTTTTTGCATGCGGAGCTTGAAGCCGGTCTTAAGCAACTCGGTCAACTCTGCATTTAAAGCGTTCAGATCTTTTGATGCTAATTCTGTATTTTTCATAATCTCTATCCCGATCAACCTAAGTGGCGAATCACGAAAGTGGTCTGTAAAGGCAACTTAGCAGCAGCAAGCTTGAAAGCTTCGCGCGCCAATTGCTCATCAACACCGTCCATCTCGTAGAGCACTTTGCCTGGTTGAATTTCAGCTACGTAGTACTCTGGGTTACCTTTACCGTTACCCATACGTACTTCAGCAGGTTTTTGTGAAATTGGCTTATCTGGGAAAATGCGAATCCAAATACGGCCACCACGTTTAATGTGACGAGTCATTGCACGACGTGCTGACTCAATTTGACGAGCAGTCAAACGACCACGGCCAACGGCCTTCAATCCAAAGTCACCAAAGGCTACAGAACTACCGCGTGTTGCCACGCCAGTGTTACGGCCTTTTTGTTCCTTACGATACTTGCGACGCTTTGGTTGTAGCATGCTTACTCTCCTGACTTCTGCGTATCTGCGGCAGGTGTTTCAACCTTACGCACACGCTTTACTGCTGGTTTAGCAGCAACTAATGGCTTGTCTGTGCCAGCAGCTGGTTTACGAGCAGCTGTCTTGCTTGGAGCACGACGAGTTTTCTTTTCTTCGGCAGCTGGTTCAGCAGATGGAGCAGCTACTTGAGGTTCTGCACCACGACCCAATGTGTCGCCTTTGTATACCCAAACTTTTACACCGATGATGCCGTATGTTGTTTCCGCTTCTGAAGTTGCGTAATCAATATCAGCCTTCAATGTATGAAGTGGAACGCGACCTTCACGGTACCATTCGCGACGAGCAATCTCAGCACCATTCAAACGGCCTGATGACATGATCTTGATGCCTTGTGCACCAAGACGCATTGCATTTTGCATTGCACGCTTCATAGCACGGCGGAACATAATGCGCTTCTCTAACTGTTGAGTAATAGAGTCAGCGATCAATTGCGCGTCAACTTCAGGCTTACGAATTTCTTCGATGTTCACGTGAACTGGAACGCCCATGCGCTTTTGTAATTCGCGGCGGAGCACTTCAATATCTTCGCCTTTTTTACCGATTACAACGCCTGGACGTGAGCTATAGATAGTGATACGTGCGTTCTTTGCAGGACGCTCAATCACTACTTTGCTTACGGACGCATTCTTCAACTTCTTCTTAAGATAGATTCGGACATCAACGTCCTCTTTCAGCATCTTTGCGAAGTCAGTATTGTTTGCATACCAACGTGATGTCCAATTCTTCGTTACCGCGAGTCGGAATCCGGTTGGGTTTATCTTTTGTCCCATATCTTTCCTTAGTTACTCAAGGTCACGCTAATGTGACAAGTTTGTTTTTCAATTTGATTGCCACGACCCTTAGCGCGTGCGGTAAAGCGCTTCAATGAAGTGCCTTTATCAACAATAATTGCTGAAACCTTGAGCTCATCAATGTCAGCACCTTTATTGTGTTCAGCGTTGGCCACTGCGGACTCAACAACTTTCTTCACAATGAAGGCAGCTTTCTTGGGGCTGAAGTTCAAAATGTTTAATGCGCGAGCAATTGGCAAACCACGAATTTGGTCGGCGACCAAACGTGTCTTTTGCGCAGAAATGCGGGCACCCTTGTGAATAGCTTTAACTTCCATCATCATCCCCTTACTTCTTCGTTACTTTCTTGTCAGCAGCGTGACCTTTGAAAGTACGGGTCAAGGCAAATTCGCCTAACTTATGACCCACCATGTTTTCTGATACATATACCGGAACGTGTTGACGACCGTTATGTACAGCAATCGTCAGACCAATAAAGTCCGGGAGGATTGTTGAACGGCGTGACCAAGTTTTGATCGGCTTTTTGTCTTTGTTGGCTTGTGCAACTTCAACTTTTTTTACTAAGCTGGCGTCGCAGAATGGGCCTTTTTTAGCTGAACGTGTCATATCTATTTATCCTTATCGCTTAACGTTTTTGACGACGTTGAACGATCATCGAAGTTGTACGCTTATTGCGACGTGTGCGATAACCTTTGGTTGGAGTGCCCCATGGAGATACAGGTACACGGCCTTCGCCAGTTCTACCTTCACCACCACCGTGTGGGTGATCTACTGGGTTCATTGCCACACCGCGAACGGTTGGGCGAATACCACGCCAGCGATTTGCACCTGCTTTACCAATTTGACGCAAGCTGTGCTCTTCGTTACCAACTTCACCAATAGTGGCACGGCACTCAATCAGAACACGGCGAACTTCACCGGAGCGCAAACGCACTTGAGCGTATACACCTTCACGAGCTAACAATACTGCTGAACCACCGGCTGAACGTGCAACTTGTGCACCTTTGCCTGGCATGATTTCTACACAGTGAATAGTGCTACCAACTGGAATATTGCGAATAGGCAAATTGTTGCCAGATTTGATTGGGGCTTCAGAGCCACTCATCAACGCCTGACCAACAGTCATACCTTTTGCAGCCAGAATATAGCGACGCTCACCATCTGCAAACAAAATCAATGCAATATTTGCACTACGGTTTGGATCGTATTCCAAGCGTTCAACTTTTGCTGGAATGCCATCTTTGTCGTTGCGTTTGAAATCAACAACGCGATAGTGATGCTTATGACCACCACCTTTATGACGAGTGGTGATGTGACCATTATTGTTACGACCCGCTTTTTGGAACTGTGGCTCTACCAACGCTGCAAAAGGCTTACCTTTATGCAGGTCAGGATTTACCACCTTGACCATTGAACGACGACCTGGTGAGGTCGGTTTTGTCTTCATCAAAGGCATGATTAATTCGCCTCCGCTTCAAAGTTAATTTCTTGACCTGGCTTCAAGCTTACGTAGGCCTTCTTAGTGTGGTCACGACGACCTTCAAAACGGCCATAGCGCTTTGGCTTACCCTTTTGATTTACGATTTGAACTGAGTCAACTTGCACCTTAAAGAGCAACTCAACTGCCTGTTTGACATCGCTCTTATTTGCGTCGCGAGCTACTTGGAAAACTACTTGTTCGTTTTTCTCTGCAACCATAGTGGCTTTTTCAGAGATAACCGGTCCAAGCAGAACCCTCATCAGGTTGTGATCATTTTTACGGACTTGGCTCATTTCAGCAACTCCTCAATTTTTGCGATCGCAGCTTTGCTTACCAATACTTTTTTGTATTGAACCAAAGCTAATGGATCAGCGTGCTGTGGCTCACATACAGCAACTTTATGCAAGTTACGTGATGCCAAGTACAAGTTCTCGCTCACCTGATCAACAATAATCAAGACTGAATCCAAGCCCATTGCTTTAACTTTGTCAGCTAAAACTTTAGTCTTTGGAGCGTCAAGAGAAAATTGATCAACTACATTCAAACGACCTTCGCGAGCTAACTGAGACAAAATTGATCTCATACCAGCGCGGTACATTTTCTTGTTTACTTTTTGGCTGAAATTCTCTTCTGGAGAATTTGGGAATATACGACCACCTCCACGCCACAGCGGGGAAGAGCTCATACCAGCACGTGCACGACCAGTACCTTTTTGACGCCAAGGTTTCTTGGTTGTGTGCTTAACTTGCTCACGGTCTTTTTGTGCACGGTTACCGCTTCGTGCATTTGCTTGGTAAGCCACTACAACTTGGTGTACCAATGCTTCGTTATATTCACGTTCGAATACTTCTGGTGAAGCTTGTACGCCCGCACCTAAAGTACCGTTATCTTGGAGAAGCTTAAGTTCCATATTCGCTCTCCTTATTTCTTCTTCAACGGTGTTTTAACCGCTGGAGTAACAATAACTTTACCGCCTGGGGCACCTGGAATAGCGCCTTTAACCATGATGAGATTACGTTCTGCATCAATGCGTGCGATGACTAAATTTTGAACTGTACGTGTAACGTCACCCAAGTGACCGGTCATACGCTTACCAGGGAAAACACGGCCTGGATCTTGCGCCATACCGATTGAGCCTGGTACGTTATGTGAACGTGAGTTACCGTGAGATGCGCGACCAGAAGCGAAGTGATAACGCTTGATGGTACCTGCGTAGCCCTTACCGATAGACACGCCTTGTACGTCCACTTTTTGACCAGCAGTAAATGCAGTGTCAGCAGGAATTACTTGTCCTGGTGTCATTTCTGCGATTTTTGCTGCGTCTAATTGGAATTCGTTGAGACCGTTACCAGCCATCACACCAGCTTTGGCGAAGTGACCAGCCATTGCTTTAGTAACGCGAGTAGCTCTACGTGTACCATGTGCCAACTGGATAGCATCATAGCCATCAGTTGCCTGGGTCTTGATTTGAGCGATTCTGTTGTCGCTCACGTCAATTACGGTCACAGGGATTGAATCCCCCTCGTCCGTAAATAGACGGGTCATGCCGACCTTGCGGCCGATTAAGCCTAAGCTCATATTCATGCTCCACGCCGACTTCGATTGGTCGGCAAAATTAATTTAAGTGATTTACAAGTAAAAGTACTTCTAAATCAATAACTTACAACGTTTTTGATGCTGATAAAACTAAGATTTTCGCTCAAATAATTGAGCGAAGCCTTAGATTCTATCCCGAAATACCGATCTTGACAAGCAAAAAGACCGGAAACAACAAATTACTGCAACTTAATTTCGACGTCCACACCTGCTGGAAGGTCTAATTTCATCAAAGCATCTACAGTTTTCTCTGTAGGATCAACGATATCCATCAAACGGAGGTGGGTACGGATCTCTAACTGATCACGAGATGTCTTGTTCACGTGTGGTGAACGCAAGATATCAAAGCGCTCAATACGAGTTGGCAAAGGTACTGGACCCTTAACAACTGCACCAGTACGCTTAGCTGTATCAACGATTTCAGCTGCAGACTGGTCGATCAAACGGTAATCAAATGCTTTAAGGCGAATACGAATTTTTTGGTTTTGCATATTAATTCCAAAGAGCGTTGTGGTGCTGCCACGTTATACATCTAAAGAGCTCGGTGACATCAGCAGCACTGATGTCACCGGTTAGCAAACCGCTAAATATTGATTACTAGTAAAACTTAAGCCAAAATCTTTGCAACCACGCCGGCGCCAACAGTACGGCCACCTTCACGGATCGCAAAACGTAAACCTTCTTCCATCGCGATAGGAGCGATGAGTTTTACGGTAATTGTTACGTTATCACCAGGCATTACCATTTCTTTGTCTTTTGGCAACTCGATTGAACCAGTTACGTCCGTTGTACGGAAGTAAAACTGTGGACGATAGTTGTTAAAGAATGGAGTATGACGGCCACCTTCGTCTTTACCCAAGATGTAAACCTCGGCTGTAAAGTGAGTATGTGGAGTGATTGAACCTGGCTTAGCCAATACTTGGCCGCGCTCAACTTCTTCACGTTTTGTACCGCGTAACAAGATACCAACGTTATCGCCTGCTTGACCTTGGTCGAGCAATTTGCGGAACATTTCAACACCAGTACAAGTGGTCTTGAGTGTTGGTTTGATACCGATGATTTCGATCTCTTCACCAACCTTAACGATACCGCGCTCGATACGGCCTGTAACAACAGTACCGCGACCGGAGATGGAGAACACGTCTTCTACTGGCATCAAGAACGCGCCGTCAACAGCACGCTCTGGAGTTGGGATGTAGCTGTCTAATGCTTCAGCCAATTTCATGATGGCTTCTTTACCCAATGGGCCTTCGTCGCCTTCGAGAGCTAACTTAGCAGAACCTTGGATGATTGGTGTGTCATCGCCAGGGAAGTTGTACTTAGATAAAAGCTCACGAACTTCCATTTCAACTAACTCGAGCAATTCAGCGTCATCAACCATGTCGCACTTGTTCAAGAACACGACGATGTAAGGAACACCCACTTGGCGCGCCAAGAGGATGTGCTCACGAGTTTGCGGCATTGGGCCGTCAGCAGCAGAGCAAACTAAAATTGCGCCGTCCATCTGAGCAGCACCAGTAATCATGTTCTTAACGTAGTCAGCATGTCCTGGGCAATCCACGTGAGCGTAGTGACGGTTCGCTGTCTCATACTCAACGTGCGCTGTATTAATCGTAATACCACGTGCTTTTTCTTCTGGAGCAGCATCGATCTGATCGTATGCTTTCGCTTCGCCACCGAATGCTTTAGAAAGCACGGTTGCGATTGCTGCTGTCAATGTGGTTTTACCGTGGTCAACGTGACCGATGGTGCCTACGTTTACGTGCGGTTTTGTCCGCTCGAACTTTTCTTTTGCCATTTTTGTCTGCCTTCTTTAGCTAGTCAATATTCAAAAATTAATTAATTATTTCGCTTTAGCAGCCATAACTGCTTCTGCTACGTTCTTAGGTGCTTCTGCGTAATGCTTAAATTCCATGGTGTAAGTAGCGCGACCTTGGGTCAACGAGCGCAAGCCAGTTGAGTAACCAAACATCTCTGCCAATGGCACTTCAGCGCGAACGATCTTACCGCCGCCTGGAATGTCATCCATACCTTGCAAAATACCGCGACGTGATGAGAGGTCACCCATTACGTTGCCCATGAAATCTTCTGGCGTTTCAACTTCAACAGCCATCATTGGCTCTAGCAACACTGGAGCCGCTCTACGCATACCGTCTTTGAAAGCCATAGAACCCGCCATCTTAAATGCGTTTTCATTGGAGTCAACGTCGTGGTATGAACCGAAGAACAAAGTGGCTTTGACATCTACGACTGGGTAACCAGCCAAGACACCGGAGTTCAATGTTTCGATAATGCCTTTTTCAACTGCAGGGATGTATTCACGTGGAACTACACCGCCCTTAATAGCGTCAACGAATTCAAAACCTTTGCCTGGGGCTTGTGGCTCTAACTTCAAGACCACGTGACCGTATTGACCGCGTCCACCAGACTGCTTAACGAACTTACCTTCAACTTCGTCGCAGTTCTTGCGAATCGTTTCACGGTAAGCAACTTGTGGCTTACCAACAGTTGCTTCTACACCGAATTCACGCTTCATACGGTCAACCAAAATTTCCAAGTGGAGCTCGCCCATACCGGAAATAATTGTTTGGCCTGATTCTTCGTCGGTCTTCACACGGAAAGAAGGATCTTCTTGTGCTAAGCGATTCAAGGCAAGACCCATTTTTTCTTGGTCAGCTTTTGTCTTAGGCTCAACAGCTTGAGAGATCACAGGCTCTGGGAATACCATGCGCTCCAAAATAACGATGCTATCTGGATCACACAATGTTTCGCCTGTAGTTGCATCTTTTAGACCAACTGCAGCTGCGATATCGCCAGCGAACACTTCTTTAATTTCTTCACGTTCGTTTGCGTGCATCTGCAACAAACGACCAACACGCTCTTTCTTACCCTTGATTGGGTTGTAGATTGTGTCGCCAGATTTCATTACGCCTGAGTAAACGCGGAAGAAAATGAGCTGACCTACAAATGGGTCAGTCATGATCTTAAATGCCAATGCAGAGAACTTCTCAGCATCGTCAGCTTTACGTGTTGCAGGAGTGCCGTCTTCTAATTCACATGGAACTGGTGGCACATCTAGAGGTGATGGCAGCAATTCAACTACAGCGTCCAACATCGCCTGAACGCCTTTGTTCTTAAACGCCGTTCCGCACAGCATTGGAACGATTTCGTTAGCGATAGTACGTTGACGTAACGCTTTCTTGATTTCATCTTCGGTCAAGCCTTCACCACCGAGATATTTTTCCATCAACTCTTCTGAGCTTTCAGCTGCAGCTTCGAGCATCTTCTCGCGCCACTCTTCAGCGGAAGCTTGCAATTCAGCCGGGATATCTTCATAGGTAAACTTAGTGCCTTGTGAAGCTTCATCCCAATACACGGCCTTCATTTTTACCAAATCTACAACGCCTTTGAAGTTTTCTTCTGCGCCGATAGGAATTTGGATCAAGATTGGGTTTGCCTTGAGGCGAGTCTTCATTTGGTCGTAGACCTTGAAGAAGTTTGCACCAGTGCGGTCCATCTTGTTTACGAATGCTAAACGTGGAACTTGATACTTGTTAGCTTGACGCCAAACAGTTTCAGATTGTGGCTGAACACCACCCACCGCACAGTAAACCATGCAAGCGCCATCCAAAACACGCATTGAACGCTCAACTTCAATGGTGAAGTCTACGTGTCCTGGAGTATCAATAATGTTGATACGATGCTCAGGCATATTGCCTGCCATGCCCTTCCAGAATGTTGTAGTAGCAGCAGAAGTAATCGTGATACCACGCTCTTGCTCTTGCTCCATCCAGTCCATGGTTGCAGCACCGTCATGAACTTCACCAATCTTGTGATTAACACCGGTGTAGAACAAAACGCGTTCTGTAGTTGTTGTCTTACCTGCGTCAATGTGCGCAGAAATACCGATATTGCGGTATTTGTCGATAGGGGTTTTACGTGCCACTGTTGGTGCCTTTTCTTTACTATTTGGTTAGAAGCGGAAATGTGAGAAAGCTTTGTTAGCTTCTGCCATACGGTGAACTTCTTCACGCTTCTTCATTGCGCCGCCACGACCTTCAGCAGCTTCTAATAATTCGTTGGCTAAACGTTGAGCCATAGATTTTTCGCCACGCTTCTTAGCGGCTTCACGCAACCAGCGCATTGCCAAAGCGGAACGACGTGACGGACGAACTTCAACAGGAACTTGATAGTTAGCGCCACCAACACGACGACTCTTTACCTCAACCATTGGCTTAACGTTGCCCATGGCTGTTGAAAAAATTTCGAGTGGTTCTTTATTCGCTTTTTTCTCGATGTGATCAAAGGCACCGTAAACGATACGCTCTGCAACCGATTTCTTGCCGTCCAACATAAGGACGTTCATGAATTTAGCTACTTCTACATTGCCGAATTTTGGATCCGGCAAAATTTCCCGTTTGGGAACTTCACGACGACGTGGCATAACTACTCCTTCAGTTCAGTTAGGGATGTTCACATGAATCATCCGCTCCGGCTGTCCTACTATCTAAGGAGTTTCTTAGACGGAACAGCCACTTACTTGTCTTTTAAGTCTGACAAACAATGACTTACTACAAAAAACTACACTGCTTAATTACTAAAAATTAAGCAGCTTTCTTAGCGCGCTTAGCACCGTATTTAGAACGGGCCTGCTTACGGTCTTTAACACCCTGCAAGTCAAGTGAGCCACGAACGATGTGGTAACGAACACCTGGCAAATCCTTTACACGACCACCACGAATCAACACTACTGAGTGTTCCTGGAGGTTATGGCCTTCACCACCAATGTATGAAATCACTTCAAAACCATTGGTTAAGCGAACTTTGGCTACTTTACGTAGCGCAGAGTTAGGCTTTTTAGGAGTAGTTGTGTACACACGTGTACATACACCGCGGCGCTGCGGGCTGTTTTGCATCGCAGGGCTCTTGCTTTTAACGGTAAGCTTTGCTCTTGGCTTGCGTATTAATTGATTAATTGTTGGCATAAAATAGCTCGGTTAGTACTTCTTTGTTGCTTTCTTCAAGAAAATCAATGACTTAGAGAATTTCTAGGTCAAAAAGACCCTCTTCTGAATCAGTAGAACTCAGCATTCTAGCTTGGCCAGCCTTTTCCGTCAACCAAATGGGGAAAAAACTGGCCATTTATGGCCAGAATTACCAAATTAGCTTGGATCAGCCTCCCCAGCAGGAGCAACGACTTCAGCCTCGATTTCTACAGGCATATTGGCCATTGCTTCCTCTTCGGCGGCAATCATTTGAGCGCGATCACGCTCGAATTGCTCCCTGACCTTGCGTGCACGGCGATAAGACAAGCCGGTACCAGCAGGGATCAGACGACCAATAATGACGTTTTCCTTGAGGCCACGGAGTGTATCGGTCTTGCCCATAATTGCGGCTTCGGTCAATACACGGGTGGTTTCTTGGAAAGAAGCCGCTGAAATGAAGCTGTCGGTCGACAAGGATGCCTTAGTAATACCTAGCAACACGTTATCGAACTGAGCTGGGTGCTTACCTTGGGCGATCACTGCATCGTTAGCGTCATACAACTTAGAACGCTCAACTTGCTCACCAGTGATGAATGATGTGTCGCCTGGATCAGTTACCTGAACACGACGCAACATCTGACGCACGATAACTTCAATGTGCTTGTCATTGATCTTCACACCTTGGAGACGGTAAACGTCTTGAACTTCGTCAACGATGTAGATTGCCAACTCTTCGATACCTTTGAGAGTCAAGATGTCGTGTGGATCAGCAGGGCCTTCCACAATCATCTCGCCCTTGTTCACAACTTGACCGTCGTGAACGAGAACTTGCTTCTCTTTAGGAATCAAGAATTCATTGGCTTCACCGTCCATATCAGTAATCACCAAACGTTGTTTACCTTTGGTTTCTTTACCGAAGGAAACTGTTCCAGTAACTTTCGCCAATACAGCTGCATCTTTTGGTGAACGTGCTTCGAACAATTCTGCAACGCGTGGCAAACCACCGGTAATGTCGCGAGTCTTCTGTGATTCGATTGGAATACGTGCCAATACTTCACCGACTTCAACCTTCTGACCATCTTTAACGGTAATCAAAGCGCCTACCTGGAGGCCAATGTTTACTGGATGATCAGTACCAGCGATCATGACTTCATTGCCCTTTTCATCAACCAAGTTGATCATTGGGCGAACGCCTTTGCTTGCTGCTGAACGACGCTTACCGTCAATCACCACCAAAGTGGAAAGACCGGTAACTTCGTCAACCTGCTTAGCAACAGTTACACCTTCTTCGACGTTGTCGAAGCGAGCGATACCAGCGTACTCAGAAATAATCGGACGTGTTAATGGATCCCATGTCGCCAAGCTTGCGCCAGCCTTAACAGCCGCATCTTCTTTCAACAAGAGAGTTGCGCCGTAAGGTACTTTGTGACGCTCGCGCTCGCGGCCGTTCTCATCAACGATCAAGGCTTCACCAGAACGTGAAATCACGATCTGCTCACCCTTCGCGTTCTTCACAACACGCATCGTGCCGGAGAACTTCAAAGCACCGTTAGATTTGGCTTCAATATTGCTTGCAACCAAGGCGCGTGACGCTGCACCACCGATGTGGAAGGTACGCATCGTCAACTGTGTGCCTGGCTCACCGATCGACTGAGCAGCGATAACACCAACTGCCTCACCAACGTTAACCAAACCACCGCGACCTAGATCACGTCCGTAGCACTTAGCGCATAAGCCAAAGCGAGTTAAGCAAGACAATACTGTGCGAACTTTAACTTCGTCGATGCCCAATGCCACGATTTGATCAACGTGATCTTCATCAAGCAATGTGTCGTTAGGAACGATCACTTCTTGTGTGTCAGGGTGAACGATGTCACCGATACATACACGACCCAAAATACGGTCACGCAATGCTTCGATAATCTCGCCGCCTTCAACAAGCGCCTTCATTGTTACGCCAGTAGTCGCGCCGCAATCCTCTTCGATCACCACGAGATCTTGAGTAACGTCGCACAAACGACGTGTCAAGTAACCAGAGTTCGCTGTCTTCAATGCTGTATCAGCCAGACCTTTGCGAGCACCGTGGGTTGAGATGAAGTACTGCAACACGTTCAAGCCTTCACGGAAGTTCGCAGTAATTGGGGTTTCAATGATGGAGCCATCAGGCTTAGCCATCAAACCACGCATACCAGCTAACTGACGAATTTGCGCTGCAGATCCACGCGCACCGGAATCCGCCATCATGTAGATGGAGTTAAAGGATTCTTGGCGAACAGTCTTGCCGTTACGGTCGAGTACGTCAACGTGTGACAACTCATCCATCATCGCCTTACCAACTTGGTCGCCTGCGGCACCCCAAATATCAACCACGTTGTTATAACGTTCTTGGTTGGTTACGAGACCTGACATGAACTGCTTGTCATACTCTTTAACCTTGGCAGAAGCTTCAGTGATGATGCGCTCTTTAGATGTTGGGATCAACATATCGTCGATCGCAACAGAGATGCCAGCATTGGTTGCCAAGCGGAAACCAGACTGCAGGAGGCGGTCAGCAAAAATGACTGTTTCACGCAAACCGCACTTACGGAATGATGTGTTGATCAAACGTGAGATTTCTTTTTTCTTTAAAGGCTTGTTGATTTCCTCGAAAGACATGCCTTTAGGCAAGATCTCAGACAAGATTGCACGGCCAACTGATGTTTGATAGATCTTGGTCTTCTCAGCAAAACGCGCATCGCCTTCTGCCTTCTTGTCCACGATCTCATACTCAGTAATACGCACAGCAACACGAGAAGCCAATTCAACTTGACCTGCTTCGTATGCACGTACTACTTCAGTAATGTTGGCGAAAACCATGCCTTCGCCCTTACCGTTGATCTTGTCACGTGTAGCGTAGTACAGACCCAACACTACGTCCTGTGAAGGAACGATTGATGGTTCGCCGTTAGCTGGGAACAATACGTTGTTCGAAGCCAACATCAATGTGCGTGCTTCCATTTGCGCTTCAAGCGACAAAGGAACGTGAACCGCCATTTGGTCACCGTCAAAGTCCGCGTTAAATGCCGCGCAAACTAATGGGTGCAATTGGATTGCCTTACCTTCAATCAGCATTGGCTCGAAAGCCTGAATACCGAGACGGTGCAATGTAGGCGCACGGTTCAACATGATTGGATGTTCACGAATCACTTCTTCGAGAATGTCCCAAACGATTGGAGTCTGGCTTTCAACTTCTTTCTTCGCAGCCTTGATAGTGGTTGCAATTCCCAAAGTCTCAAGCTTGTTAAAAATGAATGGCTTGAACAATTCCAAGGCCATCAATTTTGGTAAGCCGCACTGATGCAATTTCAATGTAGGTCCAACCACGATGACTGAACGACCTGAGTAGTCAACACGTTTACCCAACAAGTTTTGACGGAAACGACCGCTCTTACCTTTAATCATCTCAGCCAAGGACTTGAGAGGACGCTTATTAGCGCCAGTCATAGCCTTACCGCGACGACCGTTGTCGAGCAATGAGTCAACCGCTTCTTGCAACATACGTTTTTCGTTACGAACGATGATCTCTGGGGCGCGCAACTCTAACAAACGCTTTAAACGGTTGTTACGGTTAATCACGCGACGATAAAGGTCGTTCAAATCGGAGGTAGCAAAGCGACCGCCATCCAATGGCACCAATGGGCGCAATTCAGGTGGCAATACTGGCAATACTTCCATGATCATCCAGTCAGGCTTGATGCCTGAAGTCTGGAACGCTTCGAGCACTTTTAAGCGCTTAGCGTATTTCTTGATCTTGGCATCGCTACCAGTAGCTTTCAAGTCAGCACGAATGGTTTCTACTTCACGATCGATATCAATCGAACGCAAGAGATCACGAATACCTTCCGCGCCCATGATGGCAGTGAATGCACCGTCACCATACTCTTCAGTCTTAGCAATGTACTCGTCTTCAGACATGATCTGACCACGCTTCATTGCGCCTTCAGGAGTCATGCCAGGATCAACTACTACATATGCTTCAAAGTAGAGAACGCGCTCGATATCACGCAAAGTCATATCGAGAACCATACCCAAACGGGATGGCAGGGACTTCAAGAACCAGATGTGCGCTACAGGGGCTGCCAACTCAATGTGGCCCATGCGCTCACGACGTACCTTAGCGAGAGTAACTTCAACACCGCACTTCTCGCAGATAACGCCACGGAACTTTAAGCGCTTGTACTTACCGCATAAGCACTCGTAGTCTTTGGTTGGTCCAAAAATCTTGGCGCAGAACAAACCATCACGCTCGGGCTTAAAAGTCCGGTAGTTGATGGTTTCTGGTTTGCGTACTTCACCAAAAGACCATGAGCGAATTTTCTCAGGAGATGCGAGACCAATTTTGATGACATCAAACTGCTCTTCGCCCTGCGTTTGCTTAAATAAATCGAGCAATGCTTTCATATCAGTTGCGCTCCATGTCAATGTCAATACCCAACGAACGGATTTCTTTTACCAGCACGTTGAAGGATTCGGGCATGCCAGCATCAATCGTGTGCTCGCCCTTGACGATGTTTTCGTAAACTTTGGTACGGCCTGCGACGTCATCGGACTTCACTGTCAGCATTTCCTGCAAGACATATGAAGCACCGTATGCTTCGAGGGCCCAGACTTCCATCTCACCAAAGCGCTGACCACCGAACTGAGCTTTACCGCCCAATGGCTGTTGCGTTACTAAAGAGTAAGGTCCGGTTGAACGAGCATGCATCTTGTCATCGACCAAATGGTGGAGTTTCAAGACGTGCATTACGCCAACAGTTACTGGACGCTCGAACTGATCGCCAGTACGGCCGTCGCACAAAATCATTTGCTGACGTGAAGGCGTCATCTTCAAAGAAGTTGCTACTTCTTCTGGATAAGCCAACTCGAGCATACGTCCGATTTCTGCTTCTGTAGCACCGTCAAACACTGGAGTTGCAAATGGCAAGCCTTGGCGGAGATTCTCAGCCAATACTGTGATTTGCTCGTCAGTGAAGTTGTCGATGTCTTCAATACGGCCTGTTTCGTTGTAAAGCTGTTTGAGGAACTTACGGAGTTCAGCTTGTTTAGCTTGTTGACGAACCATCTCGTCGATACGCTTACCAATACCTTGAGCAGCCCAACCTAAGTGGGTTTCCAAGATCTGACCAACGTTCATACGGGAAGGAACACCCAATGGGTTCAAGACGATGTCAACAGGGCGTCCGTCAGCCATAAATGGCATGTCTTCAGCTGGAGCGATTTTAGAAACCACACCTTTGTTACCGTGACGACCGGCCATCTTGTCACCAGGCTGTAAGCGACGCTTAACAGCCAAGTACACCTTAACCATCTTCGTTACGCCAGGTTGCAAATCATCGCCCTGGGTAAGCTTGGTGCGCTTCTCTTCAAAGGCTTCATCAAACTGTTTGCGTTTCGCTTCGATAGAAGATTTAATCGCTTCAACTTGTGAGGCAACCTCATCATCTGCTGGACGAACATCAAACCAATGGTATTTATCCAAGCCAGCAAGGTATTCCTTGTCGATCTTAGTGCCTTTAGCTAATTTCTGAGGACCGCCATTGGCAACTTTGCCAATCAACAGTTTTTCTAAACGCATGAAGGCATCGCCTTCAACAATACGCAACTGGTCGTTCAAATCCAAACGATAGCGTTGCAATTCTTCTTGAATGATTGACTGTGCACGGGCATCGCGCTCAATACCTTCACGGGTGAAGACTTGAACATCGATAACAGTACCGATCATTCCTGATGGAACGCGCAAAGAGGTATCTTTTACGTCAGATGCTTTTTCACCGAAGATCGCACGGAGGAGCTTCTCTTCAGGGGTGAGAGTTGTCTCGCCCTTTGGAGTTACCTTACCAACCAATACGTCGCCAGCTTCAACTTCAGCACCAATGTAGACAATACCGCTCTCATCCAAGCGGGAGAGTTGTGACTCAGCCAAGTTGGAGATATCGCGAGTAATTTCTTCTGAACCAAGCTTGGTATCACGCGCAACCACTGACAACTCTTCAATGTGAATAGAGGTGTAACGGTCGTCAGCAACAACTTTCTCAGAGATCAAGATTGAATCTTCGAAGTTGTAACCGTTCCATGGCATAAATGCCACAGTCATGTTTTGACCCAAAGCCAACTCACCTAAATCGGTAGATGCACCGTCAGCAACTACGTCGCCGCGGGCTACACGATCGCCAACCTTCACGATTGGACGTTGATTAATGTTGGTATTTTGGTTTGAACGGGTGTACTTGATGAGGTTATAAATATCCACACCAACTTCACCAGCTGCAGTTTCATCATCATTCACACGAATCACAACACGATTCGCGTCAACGTAATCAACAATACCGCCACGCGCTGCCAATACGACAGTGCCGGAGTCAACCGCAACAATACGCTCTAAACCTGTGCCAACCAATGGCTTATCTGGACGCAAGCAAGGAACCGCTTGACGCTGCATGTTCGCACCCATCAACGCACGGTTCGCATCATCATGCTCTAAGAATGGAACGAGTGAGGCAGCAGCAGAAACGATCTGGCTAGGAGCAACGTCGATGAAATCAATGCGCTCTGGGCTAACCATCATGGTTTCACCAGCTTGACGGGCTGAAACCAGCTCGTCAGCCAACTTACCGCTCTTGTCGATAGTTGCATTTGCCTGAGCAATCACATACTTCGCTTCTTCAATCGCAGAGAGGTAAACCACTTCGTCGCTTACTTTGCTGTTAGCAACTTTACGGTATGGAGTCTCAAGGAAACCATGCTCATTCAAACGCGCAAATAACGCGAGTGAGTTGATCAAACCAATGTTTGGTCCTTCTGGAGTTTCGATTGGGCAAACACGTCCATAGTGGGTTGGATGCACGTCGCGCACTTCGAAGCCTGCGCGCTCGCGGGTCAAACCACCAGGTCCCAATGCAGAAATACGACGCTTGTGCGTGATCTCTGAGAGTGGGTTGGTTTGGTCCATAAACTGGGACAACTGTGAAGAGCCGAAGAACTCACGAATAGCAGAAGAGATTGGCTTGCTGTTAATCAAGTCATGCGGCATGAGGTTTTCTGTTTCGGCTTGGCCGAGACGCTCTTTAACCGCACGCTCAACACGTGACAAACCAGCACGGAATTGGTTTTCTGCCAATTCGCCAACGCAACGTACACGACGATTACCTAAGTGGTCGATATCGTCTACTTCGCCTTTGCCGTTACGCAAATCTACTAGGGACTTAATGGTGTCGAGAATATCTTCGTTTGACAGAACCATTGGACCTTCCATTTCTGGACGGTTCAAGCGGCTGTTGACCTTCATACGGCCAACGCGTGACAAGTCGTAGGTATCTTCGCTATAGAACAAGCGCTGGAACAAGGCTTCAACAGCATCTTCTGTTGGAGGCTCGCCAGGACGCATCATGCGGTAGATGGCGATACGAGCAGCCATTTGATCTGCAGTTTCGTCAGTACGCAATGTCTGTGAAATGTACGCACCAGAATCTAAATCGTTGGTGTAGATGGTTTCTAACTGCTTGATACCTGCATCGCGCAATGTCGCCAACAACTCTTCAGTAATTTCATCATTAGCGTAAGCCAAGATTTCACCGGAGTCTGGATCAACAATATTGCGTGCAACTACACGACCAATTAAATAGTCATCTGGTACAGCGATTGTTTTTGTTTTTGCAGCTTCAAGTTCGCGGATATGCTTTGCATTGATACGCTTGTCTTTTTGAATGACTACAACGCCATTCTTGTCGAGCACATCAAAGCTGGCTAACTGACCACGCAAACGCTCTGGCACAAATTCCATTGAACCACCATTAGCAGTCAATGAGAAATGGTCAAAGTTAAAGAAGTTAGCAAGAATCTGTTCGTTGTTTAAGCCAATTGCTTTGAGCAAAATAGTGACAGGCATCTTACGACGACGGTCAACGCGGAAATAAAGAATATCTTTTGGATCAAACTCGAAATCGAGCCATGAACCACGGTAAGGAATGATGCGCGCTGAGAACAGCAACTTACCTGAGCTATGTGTCTTTCCCTTATCGTGCTCAAAGAACACGCCTGGGGAACGGTGCAACTGAGAAACGATCACGCGCTCAGTACCGTTGATTACAAAAGAGCCGTTTTCTGTCATGAGTGGAATTTCACCCATGTAGACTTCGCTCTCTTTTACCTCTTTAACCTTAGTAGGCGCTTCGCGATCATAAATAATCAAGCGAACTTTTGCGCGTAAGGCAGAGTGGTATGTGTAGCCACGTTGTTGACATTCTTTAACGTCAAATGGTGGCTGTGATAACTGGTAAGACACGTATTCCATACGTGCATAGCCGTTGTTAGACACAATTGGGAATGCTGATGTAAAGGCAGCTTGAAGTCCCTCAGTAAGACGAGACATTGCCGGCTTATCAGCCTGTAAAAATTTAGCGTAGGATTCCAGCTGCGTTGCGATCAGGTACGGAACCTGGTGGTTGTTTACTCGCTTAGCAAAGCTTTTACGGACTCGCTTGCGTTCGGTGAAGCTATAGTTCATTTCATCTCCGAATTCAGCGACTGTACAAAGATTTGGCGATTGGCCACTACCAATCACTGGCGGACAACACTAAACCGATAGATCTAGTGTCCGACCAAACTTGCATTCTGCAGTCGTATCAGAAGGCAAACCCGATTTCAATCAGAAATGAAATCGGGTTTGACCTCTAGAGGTCAAACCCAACATGGCTAACGCCCCTTTTTGAGAGGCGCCAGCAGTGTGTTTATTACTTAAGTTCTGCTTTAGCGCCAGCTTCTTCAAGCTTCTTCTTAGCTTCTTCAGCAGTTTTCTTGTCAACGCCTTCTTTGATTGGCTTCGGTGCACCGTCAACCAAGTCCTTAGCTTCTTTCAAGCCAAGACCAGTAATTTCGCGAACTGCCTTAATTACTGAAACCTTGTTTGCGCCAGCTTCGAGCAAGTTAACAGTGAATTCTGTTTGCTCTGCACCACCAGCATCGCCACCAGCTGCGCCAGCAGGACCAGCAACAGCCATAGCTGCAGCTGAAACTCCAAACTTCTCTTCGAACGCTTTAACCAAGTCGTTCAAATCCATAACGGACATGCTACCTACTGCATCAATGATTTCTTCTTTAGTAATCGCCATTTTTAGCTCCTAATACTTAAATAGTTAATCTGTCGCTTATTCAGCGGCAGGGGTTTTGTTTGCTTCTGTTCCAGCTTCTGGGGCTGCGGCTGCAGGCTCAGCGGCTGCTTCTGGAGCGGCTTCAGCGGCTACTGCTGCTGGGGCTGCTGCTTCTGCAGGTGCTGCTGCGGGAGCGGGTGCTCCAGCTGCCTTTTGTGCTGCTACTGCGCCCAATACGCGAGCCATCGCAGATACCGGTGCCAACATCACACCTAACAACTGAGATAACAACTCGTCGCGGCTTGGAATTGTTGCGAGAGCTTTTACACCTGCAACGTCTAACAACTTGCCGTTATATAAGCCAGCTTTAATGACTAGCAAGTCTTGAGTCTTAGCAAAGCTCTGCAATACTTTTGCCGAAGCAATCGGATCAGCAGAAATGCCGTAAATCAAGGGGCCAACCATCGAATCAGCAAGAGGCTCAAACTGTGTGCCTTGTGCAGCACGGCGTGCCAATGTGTTCTTCAAAACGCGAAGATATACACCTTGGTCACGTGCGCTAGCACGTAGCTTTGTCAACTGCTCTACTGGAATACCACGGTATTCAGCGAGCACGACAGTTTGGGCTCCAGCCAATTGAGCGCCGACATCAGCAACAATCGCTTTTTTGTCTTGTACATTCAAAGGCACGGTTTAACTCCATAAAAACCAACTGTTTCCAGTTGGGGTTACACACCAGCGTCTGATCATTTGTTCACAAAGTCTCTTGTGAAAATCTTTTCAGGGTCGCCATCTGCGCTGGCTATTACTTTCGTAACGATTAAGAATTAACTCTGTAATAGCAACTAATTCACCAACGGTCTTTGATGTTCGACTCTCACTCAAAGAGCGGGAGTCGACCCAAAGTTCTTTTTTGTTACAAGCTAATTAAGCTGCAGCCTGTAACGATGCTTGGTCTACGCGTACGCCTGCACCCATGGTGCTGCTTACGGCAACCTTCTTTAAATAGATGCCCTTAGATGCAGGAGGTTTTGCTTTATTCAAAGCCTCAAGCAATGCGAGCAAGTTGGATTTCAATGCAGTTGGTTCGAATGAACGACGGCCAATGCTTGCGTGCACGATACCGGCTTTGTCCACACGGAACTGAACTTGACCAGCTTTTGCATTTTTAACTGCAGTAGCGACGTCAGGAGTAACTGTTCCAACTTTTGGATTTGGCATCAAACCACGTGGGCCCAATACTTGACCTAAAGTACCAACAATTTTCATTGTGTCTGGAGATGCGATCAAAATATCAAAATCAATTTTGCCGCCTTTAATTTGTTCAGCAAGATCTTCCATGCCAACGATTTCTGCACCAGCAGCTTTAGCTTGTTCAGCTTTCTCACCTTGTGCAAAAACAGCAACACGAACATGCTTACCTGTACCAGCCGGGAGCACTACTGCGCCACGCACAACTTGGTCAGATTTCTTAGCATCAATACCCAACTGAACAGCAACGTCGATAGACTCATCAAACTTAGCAGTTGCACACTCTTTAACGAGGTTCAATGCGTCATCTAATGAATAGAACTTGTTACGATCAACTTTAGATTGAATTGCTTTTACGCGTTTAGATAACTTAGTCATGATTAGAGACCTTCCACAGTGATGCCCATGGAACGGGCGCTACCAGCGATAGTTCTAACAGCTGCGTCCATATCGGCTGCTGTCAAGTCTGGCATTTTTGCTTTAGCGATTTCTTCCGCTTGAGCACGAGTAATTGAACCAACCTTATCGGTATGGGGACGTGGTGATCCTTTTTCGATCTTCGCAGCCTTCTTAATCATGATGGTTGCTGGAGGAGTCTTCATGATGAATGTGAAGCTCTTATCAGCGAACGCTGTAATCACGACTGGAATTGGTAGGCCAGGTTCCATGCTCTGAGTTTGAGCATTAAACGCCTTACAGAATTCCATAATGTTGAGGCCGCGTTGACCCAATGCTGGACCTACGGGAGGTGATGGATTTGCTTTACCTGCAGGGATCTGCAGCTTAATAAAGCCAATAATCTTCTTTGCCATGTGTTGCTCCTAAAAGCGCGCCTAACCTCATTAGGAAAGACCGCTGTTGAGTAAACGCTTCGCTAGTTTTTGGCTTTCTAGCTCCGCTCCTCGGTTAAATACAAAAACTAAATAACCATCTAAAACTGTTTTTACTTCTACCGCCACTGCACTGCAAAACTGGACTAAGTCCTTGTTTTTACATCTTTTCTACTTGGCCGAACTCCAGCTCAACTGGGGTACCGCGGCCAAAAATTGTAACAGAAACGCGCAATCTTGACTTCTCATAATTCACTTCCTCAACGTTTCCGTTAAAGTCTGTAAACGGACCTTCTTTAACGCGAACCATCTCACCCACCTCAAACAAGGTCTTGGGCTTAGGTTTATCAACCCCAGCCTGCATTTGATCCATGATTTTGGTGACTTCTGCAGTAGAAATCGGGCTTGGGCGGTTACGAACGCCGCCTACGAAACCGGTCACTTTTGGCGTGTTTTTCACCAAATGCCAGCTCTCATCGGTCATTTCCATCTCAATCAGGACGTATCCTGGGAAGAAGCGACGCTCAGAAACTGATTTTGTACCGGATTTGATTTCCACAACCTCTTCGGAGGGAACCAAAATACGACCAAATTTCTCAGGCATACCAGAACGTGCAATACGCTCTTCAAGGCCTTTTTTCACGCTCTTTTCCATTCCGGAATAAGCATGAATAACATACCAGCGCATATTGCCGGTAGCTTGTGGATTTGCGGCTACTTCAGAATCAATCATTTTTTACTCACTTCCAGCCTAAAAAGACTGAAAAAACTAGCCATTCAATCAATTTGTCTGCAATCCATAAGAACAAGGACATGATCAGAACAAAGCCAAATACGACTAGAGTCATTTGGGTAGTCTCTTTACGAGTCGGCCAAACAACCTTTTTTACTTCATACCAAGAATCTTTGGCATAGGCGATAAAGCGACGCCCATCCGGTGAAATCGCCACAATTAAAACTGCAACCGCAATACCGCCAAACAAAACAGCCAGGCGAACCAACATAGACTGGTCAACCAGCGTGTAGTAAAGCACTAACGCGGCGACAACGATTAAAGCAGCGAGTCCAGAGACCCAGCTGCTTTTTTCTTCAGATTGACTTGCTGTTTGTTGAGACATATTGCTTTCAGTTCAAATCGTGGCAGGGGCGGAGGGCATCGAACCCCCAACCTTTGGTTTTGGAGACCAACGCTCTGCCAATTGAGCTACACCCCTTTATAAAAAACTACTTAAGCCAAAATCTTTGCAACCACGCCGGCGCCAACAGTACGGCCACCTTCACGGATCGCAAAACGTAAACCTTCTTCCATCGCGATAGGAGCGATGAGTTTTACGGTAATTGTTACGTTATCACCAGGCATTACCATTTCTTTGTCTTTTGGCAACTCGATTGAACCAGTTACGTCCGTTGTACGGAAGTAAAACTGTGGACGATAGTTGTTAAAGAATGGAGTATGACGGCCACCTTCGTCTTTACCCAAGATGTAAACCTCGGCTGTAAAGTGAGTATGTGGAGTGATTGAACCTGGCTTAGCCAATACTTGGCCGCGCTCAACTTCTTCACGTTTTGTACCGCGTAACAAGATACCAACGTTATCGCCTGCTTGACCTTGGTCGAGCAATTTGCGGAACATTTCAACACCAGTACAAGTGGTCTTGAGTGTTGGTTTGATACCGATGATTTCGATCTCTTCACCAACCTTAACGATACCGCGCTCGATACGGCCTGTAACAACAGTACCGCGACCGGAGATGGAGAACACGTCTTCTACTGGCATCAAGAACGCGCCGTCAACAGCACGCTCTGGAGTTGGGATGTAGCTGTCTAATGCTTCAGCCAATTTCATGATGGCTTCTTTACCCAATGGGCCTTCGTCGCCTTCGAGAGCTAACTTAGCAGAACCTTGGATGATTGGTGTGTCATCGCCAGGGAAGTTGTACTTAGATAAAAGCTCACGAACTTCCATTTCAACTAACTCGAGCAATTCAGCGTCATCAACCATGTCGCACTTGTTCAAGAACACGACGATGTAAGGAACACCCACTTGGCGCGCCAAGAGGATGTGCTCACGAGTTTGCGGCATTGGGCCGTCAGCAGCAGAGCAAACTAAAATTGCGCCGTCCATCTGAGCAGCACCAGTAATCATGTTCTTAACGTAGTCAGCATGTCCTGGGCAATCCACGTGAGCGTAGTGACGGTTCGCTGTCTCATACTCAACGTGCGCTGTATTAATCGTAATACCACGTGCTTTTTCTTCTGGAGCAGCATCGATCTGATCGTATGCTTTCGCTTCGCCACCGAATGCTTTAGAAAGCACGGTTGCGATTGCTGCTGTCAATGTGGTTTTACCGTGGTCAACGTGACCGATGGTGCCTACGTTTACGTGCGGTTTTGTCCGCTCGAACTTTTCTTTTGCCATTTTTAATCTGCCTTTAGTTAACTCTTAAACCAAACACGAAATACATAATTAATAAAACCAAACATGGTGCCCATGGGCAGGATCGAACTGCCGACCTCTCCCTTACCAAGGGAGTGCTCTACCACTGAGCCACATGGGCGTAATCTAATGCAACAAATTCTGGAGCGGGATAAGAGAATCGAACTCTTGACCGAAGATTGGAAATCTGCTGTTTTACCATTAAACTAATCCCGCACATCTGGTGGAGGGGGTAGGATTCGAACCTACGTAGGCGTAGCCAACAGATTTACAGTCTGCCTCCTTTAGCCGCTCGGACACCCCTCCGCGAACCCAATATTCTGACTCCAAATGGAGTTTCTGTCAATCTCTCTAAACGCTTTGCACAAGTAAAAACGCCCAGACCTAAAAGGGTCTGGGCGTCGCATTGGTGCCCGGCAGTTACCTACTTTCACACGGGTAATCCGCACTATCATCGGCGTAGAATCGTTTCACTGTCCTGTTCGGGATGGGAAGGAGTGGTTCCAATTCGCTATGGTCACCGGGCGTAGAGGGTCGAGTTGCTGATTAAATCAACAACTCTATTTGAGTAAGCATGTAATAAGGATGCAGATTAAATCTGGCAAACATCCAACACAATAGTGCTGGTTATAGGATCAAGCCTAACGGGCAATTAGTATCGGTTAGCTTAATGCATTACTGCACTTCCACACCCGACCTATCAACGTTGTGGTCTTCAACGACCCTTTATGTAGGTTAAACCTACGGGAGATCTCATCTTCAGGCAAGTTTCCCGCTTAGATGCTTTCAGCGGTTATCTCTTCCGTACATAGCTACCCTGCGATGCTTCTGGCGAAACAACAGGTACACCAGCGGTACGTCCACTCCGGTCCTCTCGTACTAGGAGCAGCCCCCGTCAAATCTCCAACGCCCATGGCAGATAGGGACCAAACTGTCTCACGACGTTTTAAACCCAGCTCACGTACCTCTTTAAATGGCGAACAGCCATACCCTTGGGACCGGCTACAGCCCCAGGATGAGATGAGCCGACATCGAGGTGCCAAACACCGCCGTCGATATGAACTCTTGGGCGGTATCAGCCTGTTATCCCCAGAGTACCTTTTATCCGTTGAGCGATGGCCCTTCCATACAGAACCACCGGATCACTATGACCTGCTTTCGCACCTGCTCGACTTGTCGGTCTCGCAGTTAAGCACGCTTTTGCCATTGCACTTTAGGTACGATGTCCGACCGTACCAAGCGTACCTTCGTACTCCTCCGTTACACTTTGGGAGGAGACCGCCCCAGTCAAACTGCCTACCATGCACTGTTCCCGACCCGGATAACGGGCCAAGGTTAGAACCTCAAATAAATCAGGGTGGTATTTCAAGGTTGGCTCCAACAGAACTAGCATCCTGTTATCAACGCCTCCCACCTATCCTACACAGACCGATTCAAAGTCCAATGCAAAGCTACAGTAAAGGTTCATGGGGTCTTTCCGTCTAGCCACGGGTAGATTGCATCATCACAAACATTTCAACTTCGCTGAGTCTCAGGAGGAGACAGTGTGGCCATCGTTACGCCATTCGTGCAGGTCGGAACTTACCCGACAAGGAATTTCGCTACCTTAGGACCGTTATAGTTACGGCCGCCGTTTACTGGGACTTCAATCAAGAGCTTGCACCCCATCATTTAATCTTCCAGCACCGGGCAGGCGTCACACCCTATACGTCCACTTTCGTGTTTGCAGAGTGCTGTGTTTTTATTAAACAGTCGCAGCCACCTTTTTATTGCAACCCTTTCGTCCTCCCGTTGTTCACGGTCAAACTACAAGGGCGCACCTTATCCCGAAGTTACGGTGCAAATTTGCCGAGTTCCTTCTCCTGAGTTCTCTCAAGCGCCTTAGAATACTCATCTCGCCCACCTGTGTCGGTTTGCGGTACGGTCTTGTTAGACTGAAGCTTAGAGGCTTTTCTTGGAACCACTTCCAATTGCTTCGCGAATAAATTCGCTCGTCTCACGCCCTTGAATTACGCTACCGGATTTACCTAATAGCCATCTCCAACGCAAGAACCGGGACTTCCAACACCCGGACAACTTTCCGCGATCCGTCCCCCCATCGCATCTAACAATGGTCAAGGAATATTAACCTTGTTCCCATCAGCTACGCATCTCTGCCTCGCCTTAGGGGCCGACTCACCCTGTTCCGATGAACGTTGAACAGGAAACCTTGGGCTTACGGCGAGGGGGCTTTTCACCCCCTTTATCGCTACTCATGTCAGCATTCGCACTTCTGATACCTCCAGCATCCTTTACAAGACACCTTCACAGGCTTACAGAACGCTCTCCTACCATCACATTACTGTGATCCGCAGCTTCGGTTATATGCTTAGCCCCGTTACATCTTCCGCGCAGGACGACTCGATCAGTGAGCTATTACGCTTTCTTTAAAGGATGGCTGCTTCTAAGCCAACCTCCTGACTGTTTTAGCCTTCCCACTTCGTTTCCCACTTAGCATATATTAGGGACCTTAGCTGGCGGTCTGGGTTGTTTCCCTCTTGACACCGGACGTTAGCACCCGATGTCTGTCTCCCGTGCTTGCACTTGTAGGTATTCGGAGTTTGCTATGGCGCAGTAATCCGCAATGGACCCCACTACCATGACAGTGCTCTACCCCCTACAGTGATACACGAGGCACTACCTAAATAGTTTTCGGAGAGAACCAGCTATTTCCAGTTTTGTTTAGCCTTTCACCCCTATCCACAGCTCATCCCCTAACTTTTCAACGTTAGTGGGTTCGGTCCTCCAGTACGTGTTACCGCACCTTCAACCTGGCCATGGATAGATCAACTGGTTTCGGGTCTACACCCAGCAACTAGCGCCCTATTCGGACTCGCTTTCGCTACGCCTTCCCTATTCGGTTAAGCTTGCTACTGAATGTAAGTCGCTGACCCATTATACAAAAGGTACGCAGTCACCCCTTACGAGGCTCCTACTGTTTGTATGCACACAATTTCAGGATCTATTTCACTCCCCTCCCGGGGTTCTTTTCGCCTTTCCCTCACGGTACTTGTTCACTATCGGTCGATTACGAGTATTTAGCCTTGGAGGATGGTCCCCCCATATTCAGACAGGATTTCACGTGTCCCGCCCTACTTGTCTCTAGCCTAGTACCACCCAATAATTTTCACATACGGGACTATCACCCTTTATTGTTGGACTTTCCATTCCATTCTGTTAATTACTGAGCTATCACTAGAAGGCTCTTCCCATTTCGCTCGCCACTACTTTGGGAATCTCGGTTGATGTCTTTTCCTCTCGCTACTTAGATGTTTCAGTTCACGAGGTTCGCTTCTCATACCCTATGTATTCAGGTATGGATACCACAAAAGTGGTGGGTTTCCCCATTCAGAAATCCCCGGATCAAAGCTTATTTACCAGCTCCCCGGGGCTTATCGCAGGTTATAACGTCTTTCGTCGCCTGTAATCGCCAAGGCATCCATCATGTGCACTTATTCACTTGATCCTATAACGAGCACCATTGCTAGTACCTGTTACAGGTTTACTTCTACTTCTGACATGTTTGCCGTAATCCAAACTGTAAGTACTTTGTTAAGAACTTGGTAAAACTCGTTTGTATTACTGATTGATGATTCAATCTTTACCCTTATTACATTGTCAAATGTCCTCTCAAAGAAACATTTGACACTTTGCTTACTCAAATTTTTAAAGAACAGCCATAAATGGCAAAACTAAACAATAAAAAATTGCTTAGTTTTGACATTTAGATGATGGTGGAGGATGACGGGATCGAACCGACGACCCCCTGCTTGCAAAGCAGGTGCTCTCCCAGCTGAGCTAATCCCCCAACGTCCCACTAAGTCTTGTTTCTGGCTGGTGGTGGGTCTGGTAGGACTTGAACCTACGACCCCTGCGTTATCAACACAGTGCTCTAACCAGCTGAGCTACAGACCCGTGGCTTTTATTGTCAACCGATAAGTGTGGGCACTATAGATCCAGCATCTTTTCTCTAGAAAGGAGGTGATCCAGCCGCACCTTCCGATACGGCTACCTTGTTACGACTTTACCCCAGTCATGAACCCTGCCGTGGCAGTCGCCCCCCTTGCGGTTAGGCTAACGGCTTCTGGCAAAACCCACTCCCATGGTATGACGGGCGGTGTGTACAAGACCCGGGAACGTATTCACCGCGACATTCTGATCCGCGATTACTAGCGATTCCAGCTTCACGTAGTCGAGTTGCAGACTACGATCCGGACTACGATGCATTTTCTGAGATTAGCTCCCCCTCGCGGGTTGGCAACCCTCTGTATGCACCATTGTATGACGTGTGAAGCCCTACCCATAAGGGCCATGAGGACTTGACGTCATCCCCACCTTCCTCCGGTTTGTCACCGGCAGTCTCTTTAGAGTGCTCTTGCGTAGCAACTAAAGACAAGGGTTGCGCTCGTTGCGGGACTTAACCCAACATCTCACGACACGAGCTGACGACAGCCATGCAGCACCTGTGTTCACTTTCTCTTACGAGCACCTAATGTATCTCTACTTCGTTAGTGACATGTCAAGGGTAGGTAAGGTTTTTCGCGTTGCATCGAATTAATCCACATCATCCACCGCTTGTGCGGGTCCCCGTCAATTCCTTTGAGTTTTAATCTTGCGACCGTACTCCCCAGGCGGCTGACTTCACGCGTTAGCTACGTTACTCAGGATGTAAATCCCGAACAACTAGTCAGCATCGTTTAGGGCGTGGACTACCAGGGTATCTAATCCTGTTTGCTCCCCACGCTTTCGTGCATGAGCGTCAGTGTTATCCCAGGGGGCTGCCTTCGCCATTGGTATTCCTCCACATATCTACGCATTTCACTGCTACACGTGGAATTCTACCCCCCTCTGACACACTCTAGCTATACAGTCACAGGCGCCATTCCCAGGTTAAGCCCGGGGATTTCACGCCTGTCTTGTATAACCGCCTGCGCACGCTTTACGCCCAGTAATTCCGATTAACGCTCGCACCCTACGTATTACCGCGGCTGCTGGCACGTAGTTAGCCGGTGCTTATTCTTCAGGTACCGTCATTCCCGGACTGTGTTAGAGCCGGTGTTTCTTCCCTGACAAAAGAGCTTTACAACCCGAAGGCCTTCTTCACTCACGCGGCATTGCTGGATCAGGGTTGCCCCCATTGTCCAAAATTCCCCACTGCTGCCTCCCGTAGGAGTCTGGGCCGTGTCTCAGTCCCAGTGTGGCTGATCGTCCTCTCAGACCAGCTACTGATCGTCGCCTTGGTGGGCTTTTACCCCACCAACAAGCTAATCAGGCATCGGCCGCTCTAATCGCGCGAGGTCTTTCGATCCCCCGCTTTCCCCCTCAGGGCGTATGCGGTATTAGCACAGCTTTCGCTGCGTTATCCCCCACGATAAGGTACGTTCCGATGTATTACTCACCCGTTCGCCACTCGCCACCAGGTGCAAGCACCCGTGCTGCCGTTCGACTTGCATGTGTAAGGCATGCCGCCAGCGTTCAATCTGAGCCAGGATCAAACTCTTCAGTTCAATTCCTGTGATCCTTGCGGATCGTCGCACTCATTCAAGAAATTGACTTGGTAATAAAACCAAATCTTTTTACTGTCTATGAGTACTATTTATTTACATCTGTCCCGAAGGACTGGATGCTTTCACTTAGTACCCACAATTATCGGTTGACTAATTTTTAAAGAGGGCTGACTTGTTTCTTGTTTCAAAAAACATTCAGCAGAGAGGTGAGACTATATCCCACTTTTTCAGGGTCGTCAACACCTTTCGTACTCTTTTACTCAAAAAAGGCAGGGTTTTTTCCTACTTTTTAAATTAATTCAATAAAAACAATGGGTTAGTTTTCAAAAAAAATTTATCTTTTTTTCTAAATGCTCTCTATTTTTAAGTTTTTTGTGGGTGGGTTGAGGAATTTATCCTCTTTTTAAGCCCCGCTTCATGGCTAATGGCATAGAAGCCACATGTTAGGGAAAACCCTGAAAATTATTCTAATTCCTGCTAATATATTGCTATGCACAATAAATTAGCGAATAGTCACTTACCTGCTAGCCCATATACGGCAGGGCAGGCTGTGCCCGTTCGCGAGCTACACGCAGGTTACAGGCAAGAGATCCTGAATCATTTGCTACAACTAAATGATGAAGATAGGCGCTTACGCTTTGGCACACAAACCCCTGATGAAGTCATTCGCCACTATGTAAAACACCTTGATTTCAATAAAGACTCTATTTTTGGCGTATTTGATTTGGACTTAAAACTCATTGGCATGGCACATCTGGCCTATTTGCCAGAACATAAAGGACAAGCGAGAGCTGCTGAATTTGGTGTCTCTGTTTTGCCAGAAGGGCGTGGACAGGGCTTAGGCACAGCGCTATTGCAACGTTCAGCTGTCCATTCGCGCAATACTCGCATTGAAACGCTGTTTGTTCACTGCCTTGCAAACAATAAGGCAATGATGCATTTGGCGCAAAAGGCTGGCATGACAGTTGAGTTTGCTTATGGTGATGCCGATGCCTGCTTAAAGTTACCACCGGCAAGTCCCGCAACCATTGTGGAAGAAGCTGCAAACGAACAGTGGGCTGATATGGATTACGTACTAAAGAAAAACCTCAAGCAATCCAATCAAGCATGGTGGTGGTTTTTGGGTAGACCCGGACTCGCGCGTTAATTAATTCTGCATTAATTTTTGTTGGGTGCGCCACGCAATATCCAACTTGTTAATGCAGATAGATCCGCCTCATTCAATTTTGCATTTGCAGGCATTGGCACAACGCCCCAAGAGCCCGTGCCCCCTTTGGCAATTTTATTTTTTAAAAATGTTTGAGCATTTGGATCGCTCTTATATTTTTCTGCAACCGCCTGAAAGCTTGGGCCAACAATTTTTTTATTGATTGCATGACAACCTAAGCAAGCGTTTTGTTTTGCAATGGAGAATGCTTTTTCATCTTCAGCGCTTGCTTGCGCAATAGGTGCGAAAAAAGCGAGCGATGTAAACAAAAAAATTGTTGCTACAGCTACTCGCTTTTTAAACATTAGCCACCTTCAAAAAAATTATTGAAATTTTGGCGGGCTGTTTGGTTGTTCTTGATCGGCTTTACCTTGTTTTTCTAAGCGCACTTTTTCTGCATCAGAAATAATGTCAAAGTAAACATAAACATCTTTGACACCATTGGTATTGCTGGCAACCTTCTTCGCAAGATCTGCTTCGCCCTGGGTCAAGATACCCATCAGATAAACACTGCTGCCTTCAGCCACTATCGCCATCGAGTTAGAAGGCAGTTGATCAGTAAAGATCATTTGGGTTTTGATCTTAGACTCTAGATAAGAATCATTTGCACGAGATGTATAGCTGCTATTGGGTCCAATAATTAACTCATTAAATACAGAGCGCGCATTCTTCATTGCTTTTACATAAGCCCCAGCTGCGGCCTTAATGTCAGCATCCTTTACTTCACCAGTCAGCAATACTTTTTGGTTAAATGACGTGACATTAATATGTGCGTTATCACCGAATCGTTTTGACAGAGCATTCTCTGCCTCTAATTCAATTCCCTTGTCGATGGCCTGCACAGCTGGCGTGCGACGATCTGCCATCACGGTTGCGCCTGCAGCAACTCCACCAACAGCAACTACCGCACAACCTGAAACCTGAGACGCAATAAGAGCGGCGAGAAATAATCTTTTAAGAAATGAAATTTTCATTGGGGGTTTTTCTGTGTTGAGGTATCAATAACTTTTAGTCAAGCAAAACATGGTCTACGCCATCACATAAAGCGTGAAGTAAAACCAAATGGGTTTCTTGTATGCGTGCAGTGCGAGTTGATGGTGCGCACAAATGAATGTCATCTTTATCTAGCAGCTGAGCAATTTTTCCGCCGCCATTTCCGGTCAAGGCAATAATTTTGATTCCCATCTTTTTTGCAGCTTCAATTGCCTTCACAACATTCTTTGAGTTACCGGATGTAGAAATTCCCAGCAGGATGTCACCTTTTTTTCCAAGCCCACGAACTTGTTTGCTAAAAACTTCGTCATAGCTGTAATCATTCCCAACGGCTGTCAGAATAGAAGTGTCAGTTGTCAAAGCAATCGCTGCCAGTTCTTGACGTTCTCTTTCAAATCGGCCAATAAGCTCAGCCGCAAAGTGCTGAGCATCTGCTGCCGAACCGCCATTACCGCAAGCCATTACCTTACCGCCAGCACGAAGACATTCGACCATTGCCAATACACCCAGGGCAACTGACTCGGGAAGCAGCTTCTCAGCCTCTTGCTTAACAGCAATGCTGTCTAGAAAATGCTGGGAGGCGCGCTTGCGCAAACGTTCGTTAAGATCTTTTTCCATAGCAATATTATGCGCCAAAGATGCCCCAATTTCACCAGCAATCACCCGATCTCAAAAGCAACGTATTCTCTTGTTAATTACTTAACTTTTATCAGGCAGCTTCATGGAACTTGGCTCATTTGATTTTTTAAAACAGCAGGATCTTCCTGCTGGGGCTCTTTACATGGTGGCCACACCTATCGGGAATTTAGGCGACATTACTTTACGCGCCCTGCACGTATTAAATGCGGTTGATGGAATTGCTTGTGAAGATAAAAGACATAGTGCGGCATTACTCCAGCAGTTTGGAATTCATAAGAAGTGTTTGGCACTGCATGAGCACAACGAAATCAGCGGCGCTCAAACGGTTATCCAGCACCTTTCCAATAATGAACGTTGGGCCTATATTTCTGATGCCGGCACACCAGGCGTTTCAGACCCTGGGGCAAGATTGGTAAATGAAGTTCAAAAAGCAGGGCTGCGAGTCATTCCCGTTCCTGGAGCAAGCGCAGTATCTAGCGCAATTTCAGCGGCAGGATCCGTGATGCATAGTGCAGAAGGGCGCTTTCAGTTTTTAGGTTTTTGGCCCAACAAAACCAAAGATCGTGACAACTTCTTGCAAGATATTTCGAGCAGCAAAAAAGCCAGCATCTTTTTTGAGTCCCCACACCATATCAAAGAGACTTTGGCCTTGCTGGCAAATCATTTAGATTCTGATCGTCAGCTTTTAGTTTGTCGTGAGCTCACCAAAAAATTTGAAGACATTGTTTCTCTAGAAGCAAAAAATGTTGCTGCTTGGCTTGAAAGCGCGGAGAGTCTTAGGGGCGAATTTGTGATTGTGGTTGCAGGACGCCCAGCCAATGGTGACGAGGCTCCTGAGCATGCGGCTCTCTTGCTGTGGGCCAATGCGCTAAGCCCCTATATGGGAAGTAAAGAAATCGCCTCAGTCCTCTCGCAAAATTTGGGATTAACAAAAAAAGAGGCCTACCAAATTGCCTTGGATGCAAAAAGCGAATAGCTAAAAATAAAAAGCTGGCACATGGCCAGCTTTTAAATGGGTGCAACAAAAATTATTTTGCAGCAGGAGCAGCTGGCGCTTTTGGCTCTGGCAATTTTCCACCAGCAGAGTTAGCCAAATACACAACTGCTCGGCCTAACTCGTAATCGCTAACATCAGCAGGGGCTGCTCCACCCCGCGCAGGCATAGCGCCTTTACCTTTAATGACGGATGTCAGTAAACCATCGTAGCCTTTGCCTAAACGTGAAGCCCATGCACCGGCATCACCAAATTTAGGGGCACCTGCAGCGCCGCTCGCATGGCATGCAGCACAAACCGCCTTATAAACCTGCTCACCTGTTTGCAGCTCCTTAGGAGTGCTAGCGTCCTTAAAGTTCAACTGCGCTACTGGCTTAATCAGTTGCTCGGCACTTGCAGAGGAATCGGTGCGCTTGCCATTGTTCACAAACACCATTAACAGCAAAATAATGATGAGTGGCACAAAAAAGCTTGCAAACACCATGATGATGAGTTGTTTTGGGGACTTAATCAGACTTCCGTGCTCGTTGCTCATAAGAATTTATCGTTTGACGGGTTTTAGGGTTGCTTTGCCGTGATTATAACTAGAGAGTAGGGTTATAGGCACTTACAATAGGGAGGAGCCAGATTTTCACTGGCGCCCGTAGCTCAGTGGATAGAGTATTGGCCTCCGAAGCCAAGGGTCGCAGGTTCGATTCCTGCCGGGCGCGCCAAAAACAGAGGGGTTTTTGACTTACATCATGCGAAAAATTGCGAAAACCGCTATCATTTGCACCTAACTTATTGATTCTTATCGTGTCTACACATCTAAATACCGCCCTTTCAGAGCCCTCCCTCACCAACCCTTTGCCGCCAGAGGCACCATTACCGCATCGAAAAATCATTCGTAGCTGGCTAATTCCAATGGCACAGGGTGAAACTGGGCGTGCAATCTTGCTCCTAGTAATCGATGCTCTCTTATGGCTTGGCTGCATTGCAGGAACTATTTTTGTTGAAAGTATTCTGCTCAAAATTATTTTTGGTTTGGTCGCAGGCTTTGTAACAGGACGCATCTTTATTCTGGGTCATGACGCTTGTCACCAAAGCTACACCCCTAATCGCGAACTCAACAAAGTGTTGGGTCGTATTGCATTCTTGCCATCACTCACACCATATAGCTTGTGGGATGTTGGTCATAACGTTGTACATCATGGCCAAACAAATTTGAAGGGTTTTGACTTTGTTTGGGCGCCTTTATCAAAATCAGAATTCGACGCGCTTCCCGCATGGCGTAAAGCTCTAGAGCGCCTTTACCGCAGCGGCTGGGGTCCTGTTTTCTATTACCTAATTGAAATTTGGTGGAGACGTGAGTACTTCCCAAATGCAAAAAATAAACCCGGTGATCGTCCAATTTTCCTAAAAGATAATCTGCTTGTTACCGCATTTGCGATTGTTTGGATCGGCTGCTTAATCGCTGGCGCTATCGCTACAGGACAATCTATCTGGGTTGGCTTAATCACTGGTTTTGTAGTTCCATTTTTGTTCTGGAACGGCATGATTGGATTTGTAGTCTACGTACACCATACCCACCCAAAGGTATCTTGGTATGACAAGAAATCTGAGTGGCTACGTGCTCAACCGTTTGTCTCTACAACCGTACATCTGACTTTTAACTGGATTTGGGGCAAATTGATGCACCACATCATGGAGCATACTGCCCACCACGTCGATATGAGCGTACCGCTTTATCGCTTGCCAGAGGCCCAACAGACACTAGAGACCATCCTTCCAGAGCGTATTTTTGTACAAAAGTTCTCCTGGTCTTGGTATTTCGATACTGCTCGCAAATGCAAGCTATACGACTTTGAGAACAAGGCATGGCTCGATTTTGATGGCAATAAAACAGCAGATTCGGTCCGGGTTGTGCTTAGCCCAGCCCCAGCGGGACAAAACGGGTAAAATAGATCTTCTGTATAAGATTTGCCTTACCCGGATTGCCCATGACTACCTCGACTCCAGCAGCTACCCAAGAAACCTCTCAGAGCCTTAAATTTTGCTCTTCTTGCAGCCGTGAAAAACGACTTGAGGGTGGCACTTGGATTCCAACAAGCAATCGTAAGCAACGCTGGATCTGCGCTAGCTGTTTATACAACCGTACTCATCGTACCGGCTCAGCAAAAACCTAATATCACTAGTAGTAAAAAGTTTTAAGCGCGATCCCCAACATAGGGATTCGTTTTTCGTTCTTGGCCGATTGTCGACATGGGTCCATGGCCCGGCACAAACTGAACATCATCCCCCAAAGGCCACAATTTTGTTTTAATCGCGTTAATTAAATCTGCGTGGTTACCTCGTGGAAAGTCTGTTCTTCCGATTGATCCGGCAAACAAGACATCGCCGACAATTGCCAAACGATCCTCTTTATCAAAAAATACAACGTGACCGGGAGTGTGTCCTGGACAATGAAACACTTCAAGATCAATATTGCCCACCTGCACATGATCGCCATTATTCAACCAACGATCAGGCTCAAAAACTTTAGCATGTCCAAAACCAAAGCGCACCGTTTGCTCTGGTAATTGATCAATCCAAAATCGCTCGTCTTCCTGCGGCCCCTCAATAGGCACGCCCAGCTGATCAGCCAAGTCTTTGGCAGCTGCACAATGATCAAGATGCCCATGAGTGAGCAAGATCTTTTTAACGCTTCCACCCATCTGCTTAACGCCATCAAGGATCTTTTCAATATCTCCACCTGGATCTACCACCGCAGCGTCGCCAGTCTCTTGGCAAACCAAGATGGAGCAATTTTGCTCATAAGGCGTAACAGGTACGATTCCTAATTTGATTGGCATATATATCCAGCAGATAAATTCATAATTTGATGATCATTCATTTTATGAGAGTGGGCATAAAATGTGCTTAAAGGATAAAACAATGAACAGCCAAGATACTTTTAAATTTGCAGAAACCCACGAATGGGCCGATCAGGAAGATGATGGCCTAATCTGGGTTGGCATCAGCAACCACGCCCAAGAGGCGCTTGGTGATGTCATGTTCTTTCAAGCACCAAAGCTTGGTCAACAAGTCAAGCAGGGCGAAGCTATTGCAGTGATTGAATCAGTAAAAGCTGCGAGCGATATTCATGCGCCCGTGAGCGGAGAAATTGTTGCTCTTAATGAAGAAGTGGATGGATCGCCTGAGCTTGTTAATGAAAATCCTTATGGTGTTTGGTTATTCAAAATCAAACCCATATCTGATGCGAGTCTTACCTCTGATTTAGGTCAGCTCTTAACTTTAGAAAAATATAATGCAGGTCCTGGGGCCTAAAAGTTAGATTGAAATTGGGTCGCGCTCAATAAGCCAACGGATACGACCTTCCTTGCTAATGCGCCCCTGAGAATTCTCACGCAAATAGCGATCTACTGCTTCTAAAATTTCTTGTAGGTTTTTGCGGTCATCTGACTCCACCAATAGTTGGGCACGCTCTGAGCCTGCCACGCGCATCATGGCCTTGGGAACGGGGTCATAGACTCTGAGGCCTTTAGATATATGGCCGCCAGACTTTAGGTATCCCTTCAAGGTACCCAAAAATTGAATGGCCTTATCCAGGCTTTTAGCCTCAGCATGCACTAATGCCTGATAGGCAAATGGGGGCAGGCCCGCTTCTTTCCTTTCATTTGCCGTAAAGGATAAAAATCCATCGACGTCGTGACGCAGCAAAAACTGGAAGACTGCTGCCTCCGGAAACTGGGTTTCAATATAAATTGCGCCGCTCGCATCACCATCTTTGCCAGATCTTCCGGCACGACCAGCTACCTGAACCAGCTGTGCAAATAATCTTTCTGCTGCCCTGAAGTCTTGAGAAAACAATCTACTGTCAGCATCTAATACGGCCACTAAGCCGATGTTTTGATAATCGTGCCCCTTGGCAATCATCTGGGTGCCAACAACGATATCTACATTCCCCGCATGTATCTCCTGAAAAAGCTCTTCAGCACCCTTGCTTTTTCTGCTTGAGTCCGTGTCGACCCTCAATACCCGGGCATTGGGCCACATCTCCTCAATAGAGTCTTCAACCTTTTGGGTGCCTTGTCCCAAAGTCTTCAGATCAGCATTTCCACAGTCGGGACAATGATTGGGAATCGCCTTCACTAAACCGCAATGGTGACAACTTAGCACGGATTTCCTACCCAAAGCGCCGGCCTTATGAAGCACCATATAAGAGCTACATTGCTCGCATCTCGATAGCCATGAGCATGCGCCACAACTCAGAACTGGCGCATATCCGCGTCGATTAATAAGTATTAGGCTTTGCTGCTTGCCCTCTAAATTCCGACTAACAGCATGCGCAAGCGTTTTTGTAATAAGGCTTTTAGACTTTGGTCTCTCTGCATCGCCAGGACTAAATTGTGTTTGTGGATCACGCGTGTTCACCAAATGCACTTCGGGAAGGCTTGCACCTTGAGAGCGCTGATCTAAGCGAATGTTTTCATAGCGGCCAGCCCTAGCAGCTATCCAGGTTTCAAGTGATGGCGTGGCGGATGCCAAGAGAATCGGAATATTTAAATCATGAGCGCGCCAAATAGCAAGATCGCGTGCAGAGTAACGAATTCCGTCTTGTTGTTTATAAGATGGGTCATGCTCTTCATCAACAACAATAGCGCGAAGATTGGGTAGCGGCGTTAAAGCGGCAAGACGTGTGCCTAAAATAATTTGGGCTTTGCCAGTCATTGCATCGTGCCATGCAATACCTCTGACTTTTTCACTTACGCCGCTGTGAAGCACGACCATTTTTTTGTCTGGGAAATACGCGCGTACCCTGCGCTCTAACTGTGGCGTTAAATTTATCTCGGGAACCAAGAGCAACACTTGTGCATCTGCATCTTGCAAAATTCCACTGAGCCAATTTAAAAATACTGCAGTCTTTCCGCTTCCAGTTTGTCCTTGTAAAAGAATTGCTTTGAATTTATTCGAGGGGCAGGCACGCAATTTTTCTAACGCAAGTTTTTGTCCTTCGTTTAAATGGCCTTCATCGACATATCCCTCAACAGCTTCTTGTTTCGTTTTTTTCTTTTGCTTTTCTTCGTCAGCAACTAACTTTTTTGGAATTTTTTCCCAGTCATCCGGCTTTTTCCACATCTGTGGAATGGTGGGGATAATGGTTTCCCCAAGAGCATGGATGTAATACTGACTAGCAAAGTTCATTAAGCGCAGCACTGCTGGGTCTAAAGGGGGCAGTGGGGCAACCTTAGAAACTTTTTTTAATTTATCAATCTCGTAGTCAGAGTGAGCACTTACTTTAATAACAATTCCGACAAGCGAGCTACGCCCAAAGGGGGCCTCTACCAGCGCACCAATAGTTGGCGGGCCTCCTAGTAACCCCTCATCCCACAGGTAGTCAAAGCCCTGAGCAAGGGGCTTGTCAACGACGACCTGAACAACGATTGGAGGGGCCATGAATTACGTCTGATTTCTTATTTAGCTTGTGGATAAGTCTGTGGATATCATCCGAGGATTCTGATTTATAAACTAATTTATCAGCTTTCCGTTTTTGCACTCTTTTAAAGCTTTTTTGTTATTTTCTATATATATCAATGACTTATAGAGATATTCGAATGTGAAGTTTCATCTTTAATCGCAATCTCACTGAATTTCAAATTTTGTCGCTATCTGTGCATAACTTTCGTTAAAAAAATTATTGGCAAGTTAGCGACTACTCAGGATTATGACTTTGTTCTGAGTGACCTAGAGCGATTAATGACAGCTTCAGCCAGTGCAGTGACGCTCTCAGGAGGAGTGAACTGAGAAATGCCATGGCCCAAATTAAAGACATGTCCATCTAAAGGATGTAAGCCAGATTTAAGGGCTGGTGCGCTCGCCAAATCTTCCAGAATGAGGTTTGCTTGTTCGGCAATTTGTTTTGGCTCTGCGAACAGAATTAGCGGGTCTAAATTACCTTGCAATGCTAAAGGCTTATTCATTGCGAGCAATTGTTTTCTTGCACGACTTAATGACATCGTCCAGTCAATCGCAATCACATCAGCACCAACTTGCGCCATGTCATTGAGCCAAATTGCGCCACCCTTAGTAAACATAATCACAGGAATTTTTCTACCCTCATACTCGCGTGGCAACATAGCAATCACTTTTTGCATAGACGCCAAAGATATCTTTTGATACCAACCATCTGGAAGCATCCCGCCCCAAGTATCAAAAATCATTAGCGCCTGTGCACCGGCCTTTACTTGCTCAGTTAAATAGGCGGCAACCGATTGTGCATTGACATCAAGAATATGCTGCATCAAGTCAGGGCGACTAAACATCATGGTTTTAGCATGACGGAAATCATCAGCGCTAGAGCCATCAACCATGTAGCAAGCTAATGTCCATGGGCTTCCAGAGAAGCCAATTAATGGAACGCGCTGTTTGCCATCCTGAATTAATGCTTTACGAATTTCTGAAACAGCATCAAAAACATATTTAAGCTGATCCATATCAGCTAGACGTAATTTCTTAACCGCTTCTTCTGTGCGAAGAGGGTGCTCAAAGCTTGGGCCTTCGCCAGCCGTAAATTTCAGACCCAATCCCATTGCATCGGGAATAGTCAAAATATCGGAGAACAAAATAGCCGCATCCAATGGATAACGATCCAAAGGCTGAAGGGTTACTTCAGTAGCATAGGCAGGATTTTTTGCGAGCCCTAGAAAACTTCCAGCTCTGGCCCGTGTAGCGTTGTATTCAGGGAGATAGCGGCCGGCTTGACGCATGAGCCAAAGCGGTGTTTGATCAACCGCTTCGCCCAGGCAGGCTTTTAAAAACCGATCATTTAACAGCAAGGAGATGACCGGCTATTACTTTTTACGACGGAAACGAGCAATTGCAGCCAACTGTGCTGCTGCCATTGCAAACTCGGACTGGGCCAAAGCCAAATCAAAGTCAGTGCCACGATTTTGCATAGCTTCTTCAGCGCGCTTCTTGGCTTCAGTAGCTTTAGCTTCATCGAGGTCATGACCGCGAATGGCAGTATCTGCCAATACGGTAACGTGATCAGGCTGAACTTCTAAATAGCCACCTGCTACGAAAACAAACTCTTCATCGCCGTCAGCTTTTTCAATACGAACTGAACCTGGACGAATACGTGTAATCAAAGGAGTGTGGCCGCGCAAAATGCCGAGCTCACCACTTTCGCCAGGAAGCGCAACAAACTTCGCTTCCCCACTGAAAATAGACTGCTCAGCACTTACTACATCGACGCGTATGGTTGACATAATTTCCCTAGATTAAAGCTTCTTGGCTTTCTCGATGGCTTCATCAATTGAACCCACCATGTAGAACGCTTGCTCAGGCAAGTGATCCAATTCGCCGCTGCAGATCATTTTGAAACCACGGATAGTTTCTTTCAATGGAACGTATTTGCCTGGTGAACCAGTAAACACTTCAGCAACGTGGAAAGGCTGTGACAAGAAACGCTGAATCTTACGAGCACGTGATACAGCCAATTTATCTTCTGGAGACAATTCGTCCATACCCAAAATCGCAATAATGTCGCGCAATTCTTTGTAGCGCTGCAATGTCATCTGTACGTCACGAGCAACTTCATAGTGCTCTTGACCAACCACTTGTGGGTCAAGCTGACGGCTGGTTGAATCCAATGGATCAACCGCTGGGTAAATACCCAATGCAGCGATGTCACGTGACAACACAACTGTGGAGTCTAAGTGCAAGAAGGTTGTAGCTGGTGACGGATCGGTCAAGTCATCCGCAGGAACGTAAACGGCCTGAATAGAGGTAACAGAACCAGTCTTAGTGGAAGTAATACGTTCTTGCAATTTACCCATCTCTTCAGCCAATGTAGGTTGGTAACCCACAGCAGAAGGCATACGACCGAGCAACGCAGAAACTTCAGTACCGGCCAATGTGTAACGGTAGATGTTGTCAACGAAGAACAAAATGTCACGGCCTTCGTCACGGAATGCTTCAGCCATTGTCAAACCAGTCAACGCAACGCGCAAACGGTTGCCTGGAGGTTCGTTCATCTGACCAAACACCATCGCCACTTTGTCGATAACGTTAGATTCTTTCATCTCGTGGTAGAAGTCATTACCTTCACGAGTACGCTCACCAACACCCGCAAACACTGATAAACCTGAGTGTTGCTTAGCGATGTTGTTAATCAATTCCATCATATTCACGGTCTTACCAACACCCGCACCACCGAACAAGCCAACCTTACCGCCTTTAGCGAATGGGCAAACTAAGTCAATAACCTTAATGCCTGTTTCGAGCAAGTCAACAGAAGGGGAGAGCTCATCAAACTTCGGTGCTGGTTGGTGAATAGCGCGACGCTCTTCAGTTGCAATCGGACCTGCGTCGTCAATTGGGCGACCCAAAACGTCCATAATGCGGCCCAAAGTTGCTGGGCCAACTGGCACAGAAATTGGCTTACCTGTAGATTTCACTTCCATGCCACGACGCAAGCCATCGCTCGCACCCATGGCAATCGCGCGAACTACACCGTCGCCGATTTGTTGCTGAACTTCAAAGGTCAACCCTTTTTCAGCAAATGATTTTTCGCCGCTATCAACTAATGTCAATGCATCATAAATGTTTGGCATTTTGTCGCGTGGGAACTGAATGTCCACCACTGGACCGATACACTGCACGATATTTCCGTTACTCATCGCATTTCTCCGCTTTTAATTCCTGAATTCTTTCGTATTCCTAAACGCTGACCGCTTAAACCGCAGCCGCTCCGCCAACAATTTCTGACAACTCTTTAGTAATAGCAGCTTGTCGTGTCTTGTTGTAATCCAATTGCAATTCGCCAATTACGTTCTTCGCATTATCTGAAGCGGCCTTCATTGAGACCATACGTGCAGACTGCTCAGAAGCCATGTTTTCAGCAACCGCCTGATAAATCATTGCTTCAACGTAACGCTTAAGCAGGCCATTCAAAATGGACTCTGCGTCAGGTTCGTAGATGTAATCCCAAGAGTTGCCTGTTTTCTCTTCTGGAGTCAAAGCTTCTGCCTCCAAAGGCAAGAGTTTTTCTAAAACAGGCTCTTGTTTCATTGCATTTACGAAGCGGGTATATGCCAAATAAACAGCATCAATCTCGCCGCGCTCAAACGCTTCCAATTGGGTAGTAATCGCACCAATCAAAACATCCAAATGCGGCGTATCGCCAATTTGAATTGTTTGAGAAATCAGTTTTGCTTTTGAGCGATTCAAAAATTGCAAACCTTTTGAACCAATTGCGGTGTACGCAATCTCAATATTGTTTTCTTGCAAATCGCGCACTTGGTTAGCAATCAAACGCAAGACGTTGGTATTTAAACCGCCGCACAAGCCCTTGTCTGTCGTAACCAAAATCGTACCAACCTTCTTCACTTCACGAGTTGCCATGTAAGCAGGGCGGAACTCGGGATTTGCTTTAGAAAGATTGGCAACAATCTCACGAATTTTTTCAGCGTATGGGCGCGCATTACGCATGCGCTCCTGGGCGCGACGCATCTTGGATGCGGCGACCATTTCCATTGCCTTCGTGATCTTGCGCGTGTTTTGCACGCTCTTGATCTTAGATCGTATCTCTTTTGTGCTTGCCATGATTTATGCGAGCCCTCTTAGAAAGAGGCAGAACGCTTGTAATCCTCAATAGCGGCGCGCAATGCAGCTTCGTCATCTTTGCTCAAGTCTTTAGTCTCTTCAATACGAGCAACTAAGTCAGCGTATTTAGATTTCAAATGATCTTGCAAACCTTTTTCGAAGGCCAATACATTCTTCACTTCGAGGTCATCGAAGTAGCCGTTATTAACAGCATAGAGTGAAGCAGCCATTTCCCAAACTTGGAGTGGCTTGTATTGAGCTTGCTTACACAATTCAGTAACACGACGACCGCGCTCTAACTGCTTGCGGGTTGCTTCGTCGAGGTCAGACGCGAACTGTGCAAACGCTGCCAATTCACGATATTGCGCTAAGTCGGTACGAATACCGCCAGACAATTTCTTAATAACTTTAGTTTGTGCAGCACCACCAACGCGGGATACAGAAATACCAGCGTTAATCGCAGGACGTACACCAGCGTTGAACAAGTCAGTTTCCAAGAAGATCTGACCGTCAGTAATCGAAATTACGTTGGTTGGAACGAATGCAGAAACGTCGCCAGCTTGAGTTTCAATAATTGGCAATGCGGTCAAAGAACCAGTTTTACCTTTTACTGCGCCGTTAGTGAACTTCTCAACATACTCAGCATTTACACGAGCAGCGCGCTCGAGCAAGCGTGAGTGGAGGTAGAACACGTCGCCAGGATAAGCTTCGCGGCCTGGTGGGCGGCGGAGCAACAAGGAGATTTGACGATAAGCAACTGCTTGCTTGGTCAAGTCATCGTAAACAATCAAAGCGTCTTCGCCGCGGTCACGGAAGTATTCGCCCATGGTGCAACCTGCGTAAGCAGAGAGGTACTGCATCGCTGCAGACTCAGAAGCACTCGCTGCAACAACCACGGTGTACTCCATCGCGCCCAATTCTGTGAGCTTGCGAACAACGTTAGCAATAGTAGAAGCTTTTTGACCGATCGCTACGTAAACGCAATAAACGCCTTTACCTTTTTGGTTAATGATCGCGTCAACCGCAACAGCTGTCTTACCAGTTTGGCGGTCGCCAATGATCAACTCACGCTGACCACGGCCAATTGGAACCATCGCATCAATCGCCTTCAAACCAGTTTGTACTGGCTGGCTAACAGATTGACGTGCGATAACGCCAGGAGCAACTTTTTCAATAAAGTCAGTTAACTTGGTGTTGATTGGGCCTTTGCCATCAATCGGTTGACCGAGCGCGTTTACAACGCGACCGAGCAACTCTGGGCCAACTGGAACTTCCAAAATGCGACCAGTACATTTAACTGGGTCGCCTTCTTTAATGTGGGTGTATTCACCCAACACTACGGCACCAACAGAATCACGTTCAAGGTTTAACGCGAGGCCGATAGTGTTGTTTGGAAACTCCAACATTTCGCCCTGCATAACGCCTGACAAGCCATGTACGCGGCAAATACCGTCGGTCACTGAAATAACAGTGCCTTCGTTGCGAACTTGGGAGTCAACGCCCAATTCGCTAATTCGGCTTTTGATCAGCTCGCTGATCTCGGAAGGGTTGAGTTGCATTACTTACTCCTGGGTCTTATTTCGTATGTTCTTAATAGGGATCACTTATGCGCCAAGACTTGCTTGCATTTGAGCTAACTGGGCCTTAACTGAACTATCCATTACTTCGTCGCCAACTTGAATGCGAACACCGCCAATCAATGTTGGGTCAACTTGAATAGTTGGGCGCAATTCTTTACCCCCAAAGCGCTTCTTCAAACTTGACAACAAATCATTCAACGCAGAACCCTCTAAAGGGAATGCGCTGGTAATGTTTACTTCTGCTGCGCCTTCGCTCTTGTTTTTCATTGCTTCAAATTGATGAGCAATTTCAGGAACAGCCGCTAAGCGGTGGTTTTGATTTACAAGATTCAGAAAGCTAGCAACCTTGCCATCAAGCTTGGTCTTCACCATGCCAGAGAGCAGCTTGCTCAAATCATCAGCGGATACTTTTGGGTTGTTTGATAAAGCAGCAACTTCTGGCAAAGCAGCAAGCTGCGCCAATTCGTTTAACTGCTCCAAACATCCAGCAAGCTCAGCCGGCTTGGCGCTTTGAAAAAGCGCTTCCGCATAAGGACGTGCAATAGTGGCTAAATCAGCCATATCAAAGTTCTGCCTTTAGTTGGTCAAGCAACTGGCCATGAGCTTTTGCATCAACTTCACGACGCAAAATTTGCTCGGCACCTTTAACAGCCAACAAAGCTACTTCAGCGCGCAATACTTCGCGAGCGCGAGTTACTTGTTGATCTGCATCTTGCTTTGCTTGAGAAATGATTCGAGCTGCTTCAGCTTGTGCGTTAGCGCGAATTTCTTCGGCTGACATTTGTGCACGTTTTTCAGCTTCGGCAACGCGTTGAACACCTTCTTGGCGTGCTTTTGTTAATTCTTGCTCAGCTTCATTGCTGGCTAATGCGAGAGCTTCTTTACCGCGCTCGGCAGCAGCTAAACCATCAGCAATTTTGCTTGAACGTTCATCTAACGCCTTAACAAGCGGCGGCCACACAAAGCGTGCAACAACCCACCATAAGACGAAGAAAACGATCATTTGCGCGAATAGGGTCGCGTTCAGATTCACGATATTCCTTTCAGTATTGTTGAGAACAGTTGGATGACCCCTTGGTCATCCACGCCAAAACAATTACTTAATAACTGCGAGCAGTGGGTTTGCGAAAGCAAACAACATTGCAACACCAACGCCGATCAAGAACGCAGCGTCGATCAAACCAGCCAAAAGGAACATCTTAGTTTGGAGTGGCTCCATCAATTCTGGTTGACGTGCACAAGCTTCGATGTACTTACCGCCCATCAATGCAATACCTAAACAAGCACCGATCGCGCCGAGGCCGATGATGATGCCGATAGCGATTGCTGTGAAACCTTGAATGTTTGCGAGAAATTGTTGCATGTTGCTGACTCCTGAAGTTAAAGAGATAAGTTAAAAATAAAAATCTTAGTGATGGCTATGCGCTTGCCCGATGTAGACCAAGGTCAACATCATGAAAATAAAGGCTTGCAACAAAATAACCAAAATGTGGAAGATGGCCCAAGCTGATCCAGCAATAACATGGCCCACCAATCCGAACAGGGATAAATCTAAATTAAATGTCCACACACTACCTAGCAGTGCGATCAATAAGAAAACCAGCTCGCCGGCATACATGTTGCCGAAAAGTCGCATTCCCAATGAAACGCCTTTTGCAAGATATTCGATGATGTTCAAAGCAAGGTTAAATGGGGCCAAGTACCACTTAGCGCCAAACGGTGCAGAAACGAGCTCATGCAAGAATCCGCCAAAACCTTTTACCTTGAAGCTGTAAAAGAAAACCAAGAGCAAAACAGACATAGACATGCCCATCGTTGCATTGAGGTCAGTTGTTGGCACAACTTTATGGTGTGGCACATGCACGCCAAAACTTTCAATGAAATGATTTACACCCAATACCCAATCCACCGGCACTAAGTCCAAAGTGTTTAGCAAGATGATCCAAAAGAATACAAATAGTGCAAGCGGGGCAATGTAAGAACGATCGCCATGAACAATGCTCTTAGATTGTGTCTCTGCCATTTCAACAATCATTTCAACAAAGCACTGGAAACGACCTGGTACGCCAGGGGTTGCACGACGAGCCGCAATCAACAAAATAAATACAGCGAGCAAACCCATGAGGGATGCCCAAAAAATCGTGTCTAAATTGATAATGCTGAAATCAATAATGGACGTCTGTTGTCCACCTGAATTGTTGAGGTTTTGTAAGTGCTCAGAAATATACGCTGTTGGCGTCATTTGTTCTGCTGCCCCGTGGGCTTGGTTTACTTCGCTAGACATCTCTTAACTAGTCCTTTGTTTCAATCTCAATTGTCACTACTTAGCGCCACAACCACGCCAGCCAAACACACTTCAAGGCAAGCAGGTAAGTCACCAATAAGGGGACCCAAAGCACGCCTGGGACTAAATACGCAATCCCAATAAACAGCATTAAAGTCACGACGATTTTGATAAATTCGCCTGAAACTAATGCCGCCAAAAATCTTCCTGGATTCAATATTTGCGATTTTTTTGCCAACTCCAACCTGATTAAAAATAGGGTTGCGGGCAAGACGCTAATTAAACCACCTAAAAAGGCCGACTGAGTATAAAGGCTTACCCCTACCGGCTCCCCAAAAATTGACCAAAACACCATGCTGATAGTCGTAATCAACATTTGAGCCAACACTATTTTCCAAGGTGAAAGCGCTCGGTACTTTGTCGCATTGCTTTGCTGCAACGCAACAATCTCTTCCTTGCTGTAGACCCGAATTACTTCTTCTTCGGGCTCATCCCACTCATTTACCTCGGAAAATTGATTTTTTTGAGGAATCAATTTAGCCCCGAAAGTTTAATGTGTGCACTGCAATATGTCAAAGGATTTGGGGACATTTTTCGCCCTTATTTATGACTCAATACCCAACTTTTTTAATAAGGAATCAAGCTCATCAAATTGACTAAAGCGGATTCTGAGCTCTCCGCCGTTGCCTTTAAGCTTAAATTCCGTACTTAAACCAATTAAATCCGCTATTTCTTGGGTTAAACGCTGCATATCGGGATCGGCGCTTTTTGCTGGGCTACCAGGTTTACTTTTAGCTTTTTTGTCGCCTATTTGACCGCCAGCAATCACCAAAGCAGCTGTCATTCTTTCCGCTTCACGGACTGATAGGCCTTGAGCAGAAATTCTTTGGGCTAGAGCAACCTGACTAGAGCCTGGAAGCGGAAGTAGCGCGCGGGCATGTCCCATGTCTATGTCACCAGCCAGCAGCATGGCTTGTACCGGCTTTGCCAGCTGGGCCAGCCGTAACAAGTTAGTAATGGCACTGCGAGATTTTCCTACCGCCTTAGCGGCCTGCTCATGCGTAAAACCAAACTCCTCGATCAACCTGGCTAAGCCTTGGGACTCTTCAAGAGGATTTAAATCTTCACGCTGCATATTTTCAACCAAAGCCATTGCGGCGGCGGCTTGATCATCTGCACCAGAAACTAAAACAGGAACCTCTTTTAACCCAGCAATAGTGGCGGCGCGAAAACGTCTTTCGCCAGCGATGATTTCATATTTGCCGGGGGCCACCAAACGAACTAACAGCGGTTGCATCACGCCTTGTTCACGAATACTTTCTGCCAACTCTTGTAATGCGCCCGCTTCCATTTTTTGGCGCGGCTGATATTTGCCTGCCTGAAGAGCTGTTAGCGGTAAACGGTTAATGTCGGTGGATGGGCTGGCTTGTTGGGTTTTTTCTCCAAGCAAAGCTTCAAGACCTCTACCTAAGCCTTTTTTCTTAATAGCAACCATGTTCAATATTTTCTCTTTAAAAATTACATCTGCTTAATGCGTTCAACCATCTCGGCGCCAAACTCTAGATACGCTTTTGCGCCACGCGATGACTTATCAAAAGCAACCCCAGGAAGCCCATAGGAAGGGGCTTCGGCTAGGCGCACGTTGCGCGGAATAATGGACTTGAAAACTTTGTCGCCGAAGTGTTCGAGCAACTGATCGGAGACTTGTTGTTGCAATGTCATGCGCGCGTCAAACATTACGCGCAACAATCCAATGATGACTAAATCTGGATTTAAATTTGCGTGCACTTGTTTGATGGTGTTAACCAAATCAGACAATCCTTCCAACGCAAAATATTCACATTGCATTGGAACGATCACGCCGTTTGCTGCGCACAATCCATTGAGTGTTAACAATGACAAAGCGGGCGGACAATCGATCAAAATAAAATCGTAGTCATCAGCGACCTGTGAAAGCGCATCCTTCAATCGCACTTCGCGCAAATCTAAATCGACCAATTCAATTTCAGCGCCGGCTAAATCACGATTGGCTGGTAACACGTCATAGCCAGAACTTTCACAACGCTGTGCGCATTCTTTAACGGAAGCCATACCAATTAACACTTGGTATACGCTGCTATTTAACTCGGCTTTTTCTACTCCGGACCCCATGGTTGCATTACCCTGTGGATCTAAGTCAACCAATAAAACGCGCTGCTTAAGCCCCGCCAAACCAGCGGCCAAATTAACGGCAGTAGTGGTCTTGCCAACGCCGCCTTTTTGATTTGCGATACAGAATATTTTTGCCATAGCTACTTTTGGGTCTACTTAAGGGGTGAGGGTGGATTTTCTCACGGGGGAGAGCACCAAAAGGCGTCGCTCCACCGCTAAATTGGGAATATGTAGGGGCTCATCGGCGACTAAGCGCCACTCCTCCATGGAAACATCTTTCATTTCATCATCTGCACGCTTAGCCTTCATTGCAAATACCAGACCATCAGGCTTTAGAAAAGGTAATGACAGCTCTAAAAAGCGCGCCAGGTTAGTAAATGCACGAGAAATGACTGCATCAAACTGTGCTGGTTGCTGCACTGCAACAACCTCGACTCGCTCACAGAGTACTTCAATGTTTTTTAACTTTAACTTTCCGCGCACATGCTGCAAGAATGCCGTCTTTTTACGTATGGCTTCAATCAAAGAAAGTTGCCACTCCGGCTGAACAATCGCAATCGGAACTGCCGGCAAACCACCTCCAGAACCAAGGTCTGCAATTCGAGGGGATGCATCTTTTAAAAATCGCCTCATTACAGGCAAAACTGCAATAGAATCAATAAGATGGAGTCGCACAGAATCTTGTTCGCCCTCAATAGCCGTGAGGTTATGAACCTGGTTCCAGCGTCCCATTTCTTGTAAAAATTGCTCTAAATCGGCAATATTGGCCGCACTTAATTTCAGACCAAGATCCTCAATTCCTAAAGCAAGAAGCTCCTCACTCATGTGTTTCTTGAGTGCGTCCCAAGCCCTTTTTCAGATGCACCAATAAAAGGGAAAGGGCTGCGGGGGTAACCCCGGAAATGCGGCCTGCTTGACCCAATGTTTCTGGTTTATGCAAGTTGAGCTTTTGCTGAACCTCTTTGGACAAACCAACAACTTGTGAATAATCGAGCGATTCCGGAAGGGGAAATGTCTCATTGTGTTCTTGACGAGCAATTTCGGTCGCTTGACGCTCGATGTAGCCCTGATATTTGACCGAAATCTCTACTTGGTCGCTTATTTGGGCAGCCAGCCCGAGATCTTCATCCAAAGATTCTGGGGCCCACATTCCGCTGTCCAGAGCCGTAATCGCCTCATAAGTAATACCTGGGCGCCTCAGAAGCTCAGCCAAACTACATTCATGGGAAAGATCTTGCCCCAACAATTGAGAAACAAACGGGGCGGCCTCGCTCTTGGGGCCCACCCAAATATTCTGCAAACGAGATGTTTCACGTGAAACAGCCTCCTGTTTCCTACAAAACACTTCCCAGCGATAGTCATCGACCAGGCCCAACTCTCGCCCAATAGTAGTCAAACGCATATCAGCGTTATCTTCCCGTAAGCTCAGACGATATTCGGCTCGGCTTGTAAACATGCGATAGGGTTCTTGAACCCCGCGAGTGATCAGATCATCAACCAAAACACCTATGTAAGACTCGCTACGCTTAGGCAACCAAGGCTCTTTTCCTTTAGCGGCTAAACCAGCGTTGATGCCGGCCAGCATTCCCTGCGCCGCAGCCTCTTCATAACCCGTGGTGCCGTTGATCTGGCCCGCAAAGTAAAGGCCGCCAATAACCCTAGTCTCTAGACTATGGCGCAATTGGCGCGGATCAAAGAAATCGTATTCAATTGCATACCCTGGCCGCACGATTACTGCAGACTCCATGCCCCGGATGCTTCGAACCAAATCCCACTGCACGTCAAAGGGCAGGCTCGTAGAGATCCCGTTTGGATAAAACTCGTTAGTTGTTAATCCCTCTGGCTCTAGAAAGATCTGATGGCTATTTCTAGAGGCAAAGCGGTGAATCTTGTCTTCAATGGAAGGGCAGTAGCGGGGACCGACCCCCTCGATCACCCCGGTATACATTGGTGAACGATCTAATCCTCCACGAATAATGTCGTGGGTTCGTTCATTGGTATGAGAAATCCAGCAGGGAACCTGTCTAGGATGCTGCTCTGGACGACCCAAATAAGAAAACACCGGAACAGGGTCTAAATCCCCAGGCTGCTCCAACATTACCGAGAAATCTATTGTTCTACCGTCAATTCGGGGTGGGGTACCCGTTTTAAGCCTGCCCTGAGGAAGTTTTAACTCCTTTAACCTAGCAGACAAAGAAATTGCTGCGGGGTCGCCAGCGCGACCACCGGCATAATTATTTAGCCCAACGTGAATCTTGCCATCCAAAAAGGTGCCCGCTGTAAGTACCACCTTTTTGGCCATAAATTCCAGGCCCATTTGGGTAACAACACCCTGCACCTCATCACCCTTAACCAATAGGTCATCAACAGCAGCCTGAAACAAACTTAAATTGGTTTGGTTTTCTAGACGACGGCGAATTGCCGCTTTGTAGAGAACGCGATCGCCCTGGGCACGAGTAGCTCGTACAGCGGGGCCCTTGCTTGAATTCAAAATCCGAAACTGAATGCCGGCCTCATCAGTAGCGGCAGCCATAGCGCCGCCCATAGCATCAATTTCTTTAACTAAGTGGCCTTTGCCGATGCCGCCGATCGAAGGGTTGCAGCTCATAGCGCCTAAATTTTCAATGCTATGTGTAATTAATAACGTGTCACAACCCATGCGCGCAGAGGCGAGGGCAGCCTCAGTCCCGGCATGACCGCCACCAACCACAATGACATCGAAATTTTTGGAATAACGCATGATTTGCCTCAGATAGGGCGATGATCATAGCATTTTGTTTGTTTCACGTGAAACAAAACATCACAAATTCCTAGAAAATTGAACGAGTGAATTCTAAGTAATTGATTTAATTGACGAAATAAGCGTTCCAGGCAGACTTCAAAATGAGCACGCTCACAATAACCAGAAAAGCCTTTCTAACAAAGGTGCTGCCGTGCTTAATTGCTAGGCGACTTCCAAATTGGCTGCCAGCAATATTGGCAATCATCATGGCAAAACCAAGCGTCCAGTTAATTTGCCCAAGGCTGGCTAGCATCAAAATAGCCGCCAGATTGGTTGCAACGTTTACCAGCTTTGTTGCAGCAGAAGCATGCAGAAAATCAAAGCTGAAGAAGCGAACAAAACCAAACAGCAAGAAGCTGCCCGTGCCCGGACCAAAGAAGCCGTCATAAAAACCAATTGTTAAACCAAGAATTGCTGCCTTAAGCTGTTGAAAGCGTCCAAGGATTTTTGGCGCGTGGGCCTCACCGAGCGAAGGCTGAAACCAGGTGTACAACAATAGAAATAACAATACAAAAGGCAAAGCCTTGCGAAGTGGTTCTGCCGGAAAGTTGCTTACCGCATTAGCGCCCAATAACGAACCAAGAAAACCCGCAACAATTGCGGGGCCAACTACAGCCCACGGCAAAGACACGTGCCGTAAATATCTTCGCGCAGCATTGAGCGTACCGCCAACCGCAGACACCTTATTGGTTGAGAGCAGGGTTGCGGGCGGCGCATCTGGGTAGGCTGCAAAAAGAGCGGGGACCTGAATTAGGCCACCACCACCAGCCACCGCATCAACCAGCCCGGCAAAAAAAGCCATCGCTAAAAGCAGTGGCCAGATATAAATTGAAAATTCGATGAGAGTCTCTTTTAATTAAATGGGTGTGACGCAATTAAAAATTGCCGTCACACTAAAACCAAATAATAAAAGGAAAAAACAAAAATTAGTTTTTGTTTTTGAAGTGCGCAGCGATTTCACCAACAACGCCGCGACGGAAAGCTAGAACGCAAATTACAAAAATAAATCCAGTGGCAATTGTGCTCCAAGATCCAATGTTAGCTAGATAGTTTTGCAAACCAACAACAATTCCCGCGCCAACTACTGGGCCAAGAATAGTTCCCATTCCACCAAGCAAAGTCATCAATACAACTTCACCCGACATATGCCAATGAACATCGGTCAGTGTGGCCAACTGGAATACCAAAGATTTCATGGACCCGGCCAAGCCGGACAGCGCTGCAGAAATTACAAAAGACATTAACTTAAATCTATCGACGTCATAACCCAAAGAAATTGCACGCGGCTCATTCTCGCGAATGGCCTTGAGCACCTGACCGAATGGAGAGTGAACAGCGCGCATGATGAGCGCAAAACCAAATAAGAAAACGGCCAATACAAAGTAATACATCGCAACGTCATTCTTTAAGTCAATCAGACCAAATAACATTCCACGAGGCACACCCTGAATGCCGTCCTCACCACCGGTAAATGGCATCTGAACGGCTAAAAAGTAAATCATTTGCGAGAGTGCCAAGGTCACCATCGCAAAATAAATACCTTGTCTACGAATCGCCAATGCACCAATTAAGAACCCGAGAATACCGGAACCAGCCACACCTAAAACAATGCCTAACTCAGGCGAAAGGCCGGCCTCTTTACAAAAGTAAGCGGTGATATATGCTGCTGTTCCAAAGAATGCAGCGTGGCCAAATGACAGCAAGCCTGTAAAACCTAGAAGCAAATTAAATGCGCATGCGAACAATGCGAAACATAAAACCTTCATCGCAAACACAAGATAAATAAAATCTTGGAATGGCAATAACAGTCCAATGAGGACCAAAATTCCGTAGAGCAATTTTGTTTTTGGATTCATATTTATTTCTCCCGCCCAAATAGTCCGGCAGGACGAATTAACAAAACAATTGCCATGATCACAAAAATTACAACTCCGGAAGCCTCTGGATAAAAGACTTTGGTTAGACCCTCAATCAAGCCCAAACCTAAACCGGTCAAGATCGCACCCATGATGGAGCCCATACCGCCAATGACTACCACCGCAAAAACAACGATGATGAGATTGGAGCCCATTAGTGGGTTCACTTGAAAAATAGGGGCCGCTAAAACGCCAGCAAAACCAGCCAAGCCAACGCCATAGGCGTAAGCCAACGAAATCATCAAAGGCACATTAATACCGAAAGCCTGCAACAGCTTTGGATTTTCAGTTCCCGCGCGCAAATAGGCGCCCAGCTTTGTTCTCTCAATCACATACCAAGTGGAGAAGCAAACAACCAAGGAGATAACCACCACCCATACACGATACTTCGGCAGAATAATGCCGATAGACTCCAAGGGAATGGCGCCCTGCAGCATCTCTGGGGCTGGATAGCTTTCACCAGAGATTCCATACCAATGACGGAACATGCCCTCAATAATGAGCGCCAAACCAAAAGTCAGCAATAGTCCGTATAGATGGTCCAAGTGATACAAACGGCGCAACATCGTGCGCTCAAGGATCAAGCCAAAGCCCGCCAATACCAACGGAACCACAATTAAAGCAAACCAATAATTGATTGATAGCTCAGGAAAGCCAAGCCATTGGCTAATTTGAGTTAAACCAATCCAGGCAATAAAAGCACCCATGGTGTACTGAGCACCATGCGCAAAATTAATGATGTTGAGAAGGCCAAAAATAATGGCCAATCCCAAACTCAATATGGCATAGAACGAGCCATTAATAAGCCCCACCAAGAGCTGGGCAACCAGCCCTTGAGGGGTAATTCCAAGAAGTTCAAACATGCTTAATAGAGTTCAATTACTTGTTAGTAACCAACTTGCATCGTGACAATGAAAGTGGTTGAGTTGCTTCAGCAGCAGGAATAACTGCCTTCACGTTGTAGTAATCCCATGGGCTTGTAGACTCTGAAGGCTTCTTCACTTCTAGCAAGTACATGTCATGCTCAAACTTGCCGTCAGCACGAATCTTGCCTTTGAAAAGACCGTCATCAATGTTTGTAGACTTCAATGCCTTCATCACCGCTTGGGTGTCATCAGTACCAGCTTTTTGTACGGCAGTTAAATAAGCAAGAACAGATGAGTAAACGCCAGCTTGAACGCTAGATGGCATACGCTTGTGTTGCAAGATGAAGCGTTTTGAAAAAGCGCGAGTCTTTTCATCTCTATCCCAGTAGAAGCCTTCTGTAAGGTACATGCCTTGTGCAGCATTTAAACCCAAAGAGTGAACGTCAGTAATAAACATCAACAAAGGCACAACAGTTTGCTTTTTGTTAATGCCAAACTCGGAAGCTTGTTTAACGCTATTAATAGTATCTTGACCGGCATTTGCTAAAGCAACCACATCTGCACCACTAGCCTGGGCCTTTAAGAGGTAAGAAGAAAAGTCGCTGTTTGGGAATGGGTGCTTGCTAGTGCCCAATACCTTGCCGCCATTAGCGTTAACAACGTTGGTTGAATCTCTTTCCAATGCTGCGCCGAAAGCATAGTCCGCAGTAAGGAAGTACCAGTTCTTTTTACCTTGTTTAACAACGGCTTTAGCTGTGCCGTTTGAGAGTGCATAAGTGTCATAGGTCCAGTGAACATTGTTCGCTGTACATTTTTCATTGGTAATTGGCAAGGATGCTGCGCCAGAAACCAAAGTAATCTTGTTCTTTTGTTCGGCCACTTCCATTACAGCCAAGGCCACGTTGGTTGAAACCAACTCAACAATAACGTCAACACCGTCTTTGTCGTACCACTCGCGAGCCTTGTTTGCAGCAATGTCGGCCTTGTTTTGGTGATCAGCGCTAACTAACTCAATCTTCTTGCCAATTACAGTGCCGTCTTTAGAAAAATCTGCAATCGCCATCTTTGCCGCGATTACAGCGCCCGGGCCAGCCAAGTCAGAATAGGTTGAGGAAAGGTCGGTTAACACACCAATCTTAATAACATCGCCACTAACCTTCGGTGCGCCTTGCGCAAACACTGGGTTTGAACCAAACATGGTCGCCGCAACCAGACACGCGGTTATTTGCTTTAACTTCATTGCCATCTCCTATAGAAATCCATTAAACACCTAGATACTCATTTAATAAAGCTGCTTTTTCAGCAAGCTCGTTCTGACTTACAACCTCAACCACATTTCCATGTTCAACAACATAATGGCGATCAGCCAAAGGTGCCGCAAAACGGAAATTTTGTTCAACTAAAACAATGGTGAACCCTTTATTGCGTAGACTAGTTACAACCTCTCCAAGTTTTTGCACAATAACCGGTGCCAAACCTTCGGTAATTTCATCAAGCAATAGAAGTTTGGCGCCCGTCCTCAAAATACGAGCCATAGCCAACATTTGCTGCTCGCCACCAGAAAGACGAGTGCCAGGGCTATTTCTTCTCTCGTAGAGATTGGGGAACATTTCATATATTTCATCTAAACCCATACCGCCAGGGGCAATCTCCGGCAAAAGCAACAAGTTCTCTTCGGTGCTTAAGCTTGCAAAAATCCCTCTTTCTTCGGGACAAAAACCGACACCCAGGCGCGCAATCTTGTATGTAGGCATCGAAATTGTCTGGGTACCATAAACCTCTACCGAACCAGTTCTTTTGCTTGTTAGTCCCAAAATCGTTTTCAGAATGGTGCTTCTTCCGGCGCCATTTCTTCCAAGCAAGGTCACAACCTCCCCATCTCGCACGGCAAAATTTACACCGTGCAAAATGTGTGACTCGCCATACCAAGACTCTAGGTTTTTAACCTCTAATGCCATGGTGCTCATAGGTTGTCTCCCCCATGGCTTCCCATATAGGCCTCAACAACCAATGGGTTGTTAGAAACCTCGTGATAGGACCCTTCGGCCAAAACTGAGCCGCGCTGCAATACGGTAATTCGGTCAGCAATAGAAGAAACCACCTTCATGTTGTGCTCAACCATGAGAATCGTCCGCCCTTTGGCAACACGATCAATTAATTCGGTTACACGCTCTACATCCTCGTGACCCATGCCCTGAGTTGGCTCATCCAAGAGCATGAGCTCCGGCTCCATAGCCAACGTGGTTGCAATTTCAAGCGCCCTTTTGCGGCCATATGCCAGATTTAAGGTTTCTTCGTGCGCAAAATCCTCAAGCCCCACTTCATGCAGGAGCTCCAAGGCACGATCATTTAAAACATTTAGCGAATCGCCGGATTTCCAGAAATGGAACTCTGTTCCCAAGCCTCGCTGCAGTGCAACACGAACATTCTCCAATACCGTGAGGTGTGGGAAAACTGCTGAAATTTGAAAAGATCGAATAACCCCGCGCCGCGCAATTTGTGCGGGGGCCTCATTAGTAATGTCAAAACCATTGAACAAGATTTGACCACTACTGGGCTCTAAAAATTTAGTTAGTAAATTAAAGCAGGTGGTTTTGCCGGCCCCATTCGGCCCAATCAAGGCGTGAATGGTTCCCCGAGTGACATCTAGGTTCACATCAGTAACCGCAGAAAATCCTTTAAATGATTTCCCTAGTCCAATTGTTTTTAATATTGTTTCTTGCAATCTCATACCCTCTACCCCCTACTTGGGAGCAAGAATATGAGAATACTCCAAGATAGCTTCGCTATATATAGCAATAACCCTAAACAACTCGGACAAAATAATCAAAAAATGTTTAAGCTATTTTTTGAAATTGTTGAATTGCGGAACGCGCAAGCTCATCAAGGACATCTACTGGTATGCGCTGTGCGCCCTGCACAATCATGAGCGCATAAGGCTTGGCAAGCGCCGCAGCTTCAGGGCAAAGACGCAGCTCATCACCCTCGGAGGGTGATTGACTACGCCAATAATTGATTGCCGCCTCTAGCTCTTGGATTGTTACAAACAGCATGAAAGTTATTTTTACTTCTCTTTGGTTGCTAGCATGGTACCGCGGCACTTTTTAGCGCCACAACGGCATTCATAATCTTTTTTCATTTGCTTGGTAATTTTTCCCTCGATATCTAATGAATAGTCATAAAACAACTCTTCACCAACTTTGAGGGCGCGCTTGGCGTAAATAAAGACCCTTGGCTCGCCGTCGAAGGTGTCTTCACGGGTTTCACAAATAGGCTTGCATGAGTGATTAATCCAGCGCGCGGCATTGCCGCCATATTTCGCATCAATCACACGGCCATCCTCTAATGAAAAATAGAAAGTGTGATTTGGGTCTTTGGGGTCATGCGGGTGACGCTTTTCAGCCAACTTCCAACTAATACGTTCGCCCTTGTACTCAATAATGGCCGCGCCCTTTTTAATGGGTTTGGCTACGAATACACCTTTGCCATGAATTGGGGAGGATTTAACAACAATGGAAGATCTGTCCACCTTTGGTGGTTTTAATTTTTTAGCTGCCATTTTTAAACGTCTAGGTTACGAGCAATCAGGGCGTTCTTTTCAATGAACGCTCGACGAGGCTCAACCTCGTCGCCCATTAGTGTTGTAAAGACCTGGTCAGCAGCAATCGCATCTTCGATCTTTACTTGCAAGAGGGTTCTTGAGCTTGCATCCATGGTGGTTTCCCACAATTGTGATGGATTCATCTCACCAAGACCCTTATAGCGCTGACGACTTAATACGCGCTCAGCCTCAGTTAGCAACCACGCAAATGCCGCCCTAAAGTCTGCAATAGTTTGCTCTTTTTGATTCTTGTCTGGATCGCCACGACGAACTTTGGAACCCGGAACCACCTTGCCTGACAAAACGGCGGCGGCATTTGCTAAGCTTTGATAGTCATCACCATGGACAAAATCAGAGTTAATGGAAGACAGCTTGAGGTTTCCATGAATGCGGCGGGACAGCAGCAAGCGGAAACGCTCTGTGCGATCTTCTTTTTGCACAATGATTTCAGGTGCCACAGCCAATGGATTTAAAGAGTCGGCTAGCGCTTGTCTTAGACGATTAGCGGACTCATTGGCTGATTTTTCAGTATCCAGATTTAATGAGGTGCCTGAAGCAATGGCGCGCAAAGCATCTTCATCGATAGTGCGAGATAAGCGGTCAACGATGGACTGAATTACTTGGTAGTGTTTTGCTAACTCGTTTAATGCGTCGCCCTCAATAACTTCGCCGGATGGTGTTTGTAGAGAGGCGGTTTCAAGAGCAATTGTCAGCAACAGTTGATTCAGTTCGTTGTCATCTTTAATGTACCGTTCGCTTTTACCAAACTTCACTTTATAAAGCGGTGGTTGGGCGATATAGATGTGGCCACGCTCAATCAACTCTGGCATTTGTCTATAGAAGAAAGTTAATAGCAAAGTTCGAATGTGGCTTCCGTCTACGTCCGCGTCGGTCATGATGATGATGCGGTGATAGCGCAGTTTGTCTGCCTTATATTCTTCAATACCAATACCCGTACCAAGAACGGTAATTAAAGTAACCACTTCTTGGCTTGCGAGCATTTTGTCGAAGCGGGCTTTTTCAACGTTTAGGATTTTGCCTTTTAAGGGGAGAATTGCTTGGAAGCGGCGATCGCGTCCTTGCTTAGCAGAGCCGCCCGCAGAATCACCCTCGACAATAAACAGCTCAGATTTTGACGGGTCTTTTTCTTGGCAGTCCGCCAACTTTCCGGGCAAGCCCAATCCATCTAAAGCGCCTTTGCGACGAGTCATGTCCCGCGCTTTGCGTGCTGCTTCGCGAGCACGCGCTGCGTCAACAATCTTGCCGCACAAAATCTTAGCGTCTGCTGGGCGCTCTTGCAGATAAGCGCTCAATGCTTCAGCAACAATTTCCTCTACAGGTCCACGAACTTCGCTAGAAACCAGTTTGTCTTTGGTTTGGCTGGAGAATTTTGGCTCAGGAACTTTTACTGACAATACACATGCCAAGCCTTCGCGCATGTCATCACCAGAAATTTCAACTTTAGCCTTTTTAGCAACCTCATTTTCATCAATATATTTATTAATGACACGAGTCATTGCAGCGCGTAAGCCGGTTAAATGGGTTCCGCCATCTCGTTGTGGAATGTTGTTAGTAAAGCAAAGCACCTGTTCACTAAAGCTGTCATTCCACTGCATAGACACTTCAGCAGTAATTTGACCACCAAGATCCGAGGGACGAACACCTTCAGCGTAAAAAATGTTTGGATGCAAAACATTTTTAGTTTGATTGATGTACTCAACAAATCCCTTAACACCGCCAGAAAACGCAAAATCTTCTTCTTGGCCTGTGCGTTGATCAATCAACTTAATGTGTACGCCATTATTTAAGAAGGAAAGCTCACGAATACGTTTAACTAAGATTTCATAATGGAATTCTACGTTTCCAAAAATTGTCTCGTCAGCCAAAAAGTGAACCTCAGTCCCTGAAAGTTCTGTATCGCCAGTTACCGTAATTGGTGAAACCAACACACCGTTCTCATCAACAACGTTACGATTTTGAATAACGCCGCGGGCAAACTCCATATGGTGAGCTTTGCCATCACGACGAATGGTCAACTTCAACCATTTAGATAATGCATTCACACAACTAACACCTACACCATGTAAACCACCAGAAACTTTATAGCTATTTTGGTCAAACTTACCGCCTGCATGCAGCTCAGTCATCACAATTTCTGCAGCACTTCTCTTGGGTTCGTGTTTGTCGTCGTACTTAATACCAGTAGGAACACCGCGTCCGTTGTCAACAATAGAAATTGAGTTATCAGTTTGAATAACAACCGTAATCTCTGAACAATATCCAGCTAAAGCTTCATCAATAGAGTTATCTAAAACTTCAAAGACAAGGTGATGCAAGCCAGTTCCATCGGATGTATCCCCGATATACATACCAGGACGTTTACGAACAGCCTCAAGACCCTCTAGGATTTGAATCGATGCAGCGCCGTACTGCTCTACTACTTTTTTTTCTTCAGTCATTTTTTTCTAAGTTAAATACGCATTGGCATCACAACATACTTAAAACTCTCTGAGCCAGGCAGAGTAATCACAGCACTACTGTTCGCATCACCCAAACTAATTTGAATTTTTTCACTCTTAAGATTGGATAAAACATCAAGTAAGTAACTTACATTAAAACCAATCTCCACTGCATCACCAGCATATTCAGTCTCAATCTCTTCTTGCGCCTCTTCTTGTTCAGCGTTGGTTGATTGAATTGTGATGCGATTAGGAGATAAAGAGAAACGAACACCCTTAAATTTATCTGTTGTCAAAATGGCTGCACGCTGAAGAGCGGATTGCAGTGCATCTCGACCAACTACTAAAGAGTTTTTTTGACCTTTTGGAATAACTCTTTGGAAGTCAGGGAATTTTCCTTCAACTAATTTTGAAATCAACTCAATATCACCAAAAGAAAACTTCACTTGATTTGCGGTCAAGCTAATTTCAAGAGGCTCTTCAGAGTCCTCCAATAAATGTTGGCATTCCAAAATAGTTTTGCGGGGAATGATAATTTCTTGTTTTTGACCTGCGCCAGTGGGCGCTTCGGCTAATTCAACTTGTGAATACGCAAGACGATGACCATCAGTTGCCACGGCCACCACCTCTTTACCCTCAATCACCAACAACATACCATTCAAGTAATAACGAATATCTTGCTGCGCCATTGAAAAGTGCACTTGACTAATGAGTTGACGGAAGCTCTTCTGAGACATCTTCCATGCAGCAGTAACTTCACCGACGCTTTGCATTACAGGAAATTCGGTTGCAGATAGTGTCTGTAAAGAAAAACGGCTCTTACCGCTCTGAACCACCATCTTATTGTCTTTAAGATTTAAAGACACTGGTCCCTCAGGTAGAGCACGCAAAATGTCTAACAATTTTCTTGCAGCAACAGTAGTTGTGACATCCTCAGTACCGACACCAAAATTCGCATTAGTTGTAATTTGAATTTCAATATCAGTAGAGATAAAAGAAACTTTCTCTCCTACTTTCTTAAATAAGAGATTTGCCAAAATTGGCAGTGTATGTCTGCGTTCAACAATTCCACTAACAACCTGAAGGGGTTTTAGTAAGCTATCGCGAGAAGTGTTAACGAGTTGCATTGCTTTTAAATCCTTGTATATATCTTAGTAGTAATAGTAATAAGGGTTTGAAATTCCGTGGATAAGTCAAAAACCCTTTATAAAACAACACATTAAACGCTAAAAAACTTGTGGAAAACTCTTGTATAAACACTGCATAAAACGGGGATAACTTTTTATCAACACCCTATTTTTGCATGAAGCTGAGACTTTCCACAATTTATCCACATGTAATCCCCAAACTTATCCCTATGGTTCTCCATAGGCTTATCCACAACCCAAAAATTATGCCTTCAAGGTTTGCTCGATAACGTGGATTTCATGGTTTAGTTGACTGTCATGAGCACGTTCGTCTGCAATCTTGCGAACAGCATGCAAAACGGTTGTGTGATCCCTGCCACCAAACAACTCTCCAATCTCAGGAAGACTTTTTTGTGTCAATTCTTTAGCCATAAACATCGCGATTTGGCGTGGTCTAGCAATGTTTGCTGGGCGCTTCTTGGAGTACATGTCCGCAACCTTAATGCTGTAAAAGTCAGCAACAGATTTTTGAATGTTTTCGACTGAAATTTGTCGATTTTGGATTGAAAGTAGATCTTTTAGGGCCGTTCTAGCAACCTCAATGGTGACCTCTTTCCCATGAAAGCGAACAAACGCCAAGATTTTTCTCAAAGCGCCCTCTAATTCCCTAACATTTGAGCGGAGGTGTTTGGCAACAAAGAAAGCCACATCCTCACTCATGGGGATACCTTCATTAATTGCCTTTTTCATCAAAATAGCAACCCGCATTTCGAGTTCTGGGGGCTCAATCGCCACCGTAAGCCCAGAATCAAAGCGTGAAATTAGGCGATCGTCGATACCAGCCATTTCTTTGGGGTAGGTATCACTCGTGATGATGACTTGAGACTTATTGCTTAATAACGCTTCAAACGCATAAAAGAACTCCTCTTGCGTTCTTGATTTGCCACTAAAAAATTGAATGTCGTCAATTAACAATAGATCTAATGAGTGGTAGTAGCGCTTAAAACGATCAAAAGCCTTTTGTTGGTATGCGCGGACCACATCAGAAACGTATTGCTCGGCATGGATGTAACGAATTCGAGCGTTAGGCTTCTCTTTTAGAAGGTGATTACCAATCGCGTGAATTAAGTGTGTTTTGCCTAAACCCACCCCGCCATATAAAAACATGGGGTTATAGGATGTGCCTGGATTGTGGGCAACTTGAATAGACGCCGCTCTTGCCAACTGGTTCGCTTTACCTGTAACAAATGTTTCAAAGGTGAGATTTGGGTTTAATTTTGAGTGGTCCTCAATTTCAAAACCTCCATCTTCGACAGAAATAACAGGCTCTGAAACCTCTGAAACAACCACCTTTTGTTGTGTCTCTTCAGGTGCAACAACACTTTTGCTCTCTGGGCTCGCCTCCGTCGCCAATGTAAAGCCCACATTAATAGGCCTTCCAAAGTAGTGGGATGCCAACTCTTGGAACCGATCGGCAAACGTTTTCTTAATCCAGTCCAACTTAAATCTATTGGGGGCGCCAATTGTCAGTGAGTCATCACTTTCAATAAAAGACAAGAGTGTTAGTGGCTGAATCCATGTTTTAAACTGTTGGGGCGACAGTTCGCGGGACAAAATGCCAATGGCTTCGTCCCAAAACCCCAGTGGGCTAATTGAATTCAAGGCGGGGGGATTGTGTAAGTTGCTCATATTTTTGGAGGATCCATTGTAGCGATCCCGCAAAGTTATCCACAAGGTAAAAAAACGTGGAAAAGCTGTGGATAACTTGTGAATAATAAAAAATTCTCTA